>NZ_QNUX01000001.1 GCF_003312425.1 Flavobacterium psychrolimnae
TTGTTTTCCTCTTCGTTTGATTCACATCGTGTCTCTCTGGAAGCGGGTGCAAAAGTACAACTTTCTTTTTAACTGGCAAGAAAAATTTGAAGTTTTTTTTAAGATAAATTTTATCTCGTTTGCTTCTCTTTCTCTCATCAATCTGTCAAGGAACTTTGCGCGTTTTGCGGGGTGCAAATGTAACATCAGTTTTCTAATCTCACAAGCTTTTTGAAATCTTTTTTGAAAATAAATTTTCTGTCTTAATTAACTTTGCTTGCCAGTATTTGAAAGAACGTCTGCGTTGTTGCGGGTGCAAAACTACACCGTTTATTGAGTTATTCAAGCTTTTTCAACGCTTTTTTTTGATGTTTTCTTAACCTAATCTTTAACTCGCTGAAACCGTGAATTTTGAAAGTAAAAGTTTTTGCCTCTGCACAACCCAATCAAAAGCAAAGGTTGCCTTTATCGTACAAGAATAGGCATTTCTATAGCCTTAACCCATTTAACAACGGCCGCGCCTTACCCATACAATCTTGTTCAATTTATCATTTGTCACCTATTTCTTGGTTCGTCTCTTCGTATCTTCTCCTATTAAAAGTTTGTCTTGCCTATTTTCTATGGAGAAAAACTGTTGTATCAATAAAATGACTTTATCCTCTACATTATATATGACATAGCTTTTCTAATATCTCCTACATATAAGGTTACTGGATTTTGTATTGGTGTGAGTTCCTTTGCTCTTGATTAAACTATATATCCTAATAATTCCAGGGTAGCGTTAGGGATAGCAGTGAATAGCCCACAGTCTCGTTGAGTCTCAAACTCAACCAGACGAGGACTTGTAGTGAATAGCCCGACTTACACTATAAGGAACGCACAAATGAATTTTATTTCTGCAGATTTTCGATTGTCCTATTAGAAATTACGGATTTATCTTGAAGTAGAATATCTTTATCGCCCGCATATTGATCCTTTGACTTTATCAAAAGCCATGTATTTTCCTGTTTCGTTTTAAGTTTCACCAATACGAATTCGCCTTTCAGTTTTTTTCCATTAAGAATAAAACTAAGATGTCCTTTTTGCAAATCGGATTGTAATTTGCTTTCAGTATTATCTGCACCAGCTTCATCAGCTAAAGTATACGTTCCATTATCCCAAACAATAACATTTCCAGCACCGTAATTGCCCTCTGGAATAGTGCCTTCAAAATCTTTATAACTATAAGGATGGTCTTCCACCATAATAGCCAATCTTTTATCAGCGGGATTCATTGACGGTCCTTTGGGTATTGCCCAACTTTTTAACACTCCATCCATTTCCAAGCGAAAATCATAATGCAAATGAGAAGCCGCATGTTTTTGCACAACGAAAATTAATTCGGATGTTGATTTCTTAATTTCACCTTCTGGTTCAGCTGTAGAATTAAAATTACGCTTTTGATTGTATTCCTTTAAAGACATAATTAGTCAGTTTAGCATTTAAAATTTACGACAAACCTATCTACTAAATTTTATCCCCAGAATTCTCTTCTAAATTATTGTGATCATCACCACCGATACTGTAATGATTGTTTTCCTCGTCTTCATTTCCGGAATTTTCCTTTTCATCATCTAATTCTGAGCCAGGTACATCTAAATCTCCACCAGAAACATCCTCCTCAAAATTTTTTTCATTCAATTCTGTGGCATTATTGATTTCAACTGGCACTTTATTTTTAGAAATATCTTCCGGATCTATATCCGATTCTTTTTTAAATTGACTGTATATATCTTCGCTTGGAGGGTACAAAAGAGAATCTGGTACTTTATTTTTATCTTTCTTCCCCGGTTTTCTTTTGTCAAAGTTCAATTTATCGTTTCTATTATTCATTTTACCTTTATTTAATTGATTTTCAATATACTAAGTTAAACATTTTAAATAGAAATGCTGTTTATATTTATATATATAAAATCAAATTATTCAAGGATTTCAAAGTGCCAAAAAGAGATTTTCAATCCAAAAAGGTTTAAATAAACCATAGTACACCTTTTTAAGTACCCCAAATTCTATTTTTAAAAAGGTCAAATGTTTGTCTTAAATGCTGATTAAGCAATAGAAAAACAACGACAATAACCATTAAATAACCAATAACGGTAAAGATTTCCATATTGGACAATAAAACTGATTGTTTTGAAACTGAACTAATAATTTGTTTCATCGCTAATGCATTGGAGTCATCCACAGTATAGCCTTTAGCCATAAAATTTCTGGTGAGTTGCTCCACACGTCTTTGTGTTTCTGGACTTTCGGGAATAATAAATTGTCTGAATTTTGTAAAATGAGTACTTTGCAAAAACAATCCTGCATTTTGAATCATGGCAAAACCCATTATACTTCCCCAAAAACGGCCTGCAACTCCCACTACTCCTGCAAACGGAGCATAATGCGTAGGAACAGCAGTTACGGTGAACAAGACTAACGGAACAAAGATTATTCCGACAGCAACGCCCTGTAACATATACGGAATCGCAATGTCTGACAAGGAAGCATCCGGCACAAAAAGAAAAGTAAACCAGAAATGAAATAGCGCAAAAATTGAAAATCCGATTATAAAAATATAACGCGAAGCTACGGATTTAGACAAAAACACCACAGTCAAAATCATCCCAATTACATTTCCTGTCAAATTTAAATACTGCACATGCGCCACTCTTGAAGGTTCCCAATTCCAAATAACGGCCATCGTACTGTGACAAATATTCAAAGTCGATCTGGCAATATAAAAAACCACAGACAGCAACAATCCGGTTCGTAAATTCGCATACCGAAAAACTCGCATATCAAAAGTAGGTCTCTTCACCAGCATTTGTCGGGCGATAAAAAAGCCTCCTGCTAGTAAGGCTACAATGAGTGCTGAAAGAATTTGGGGAGATTCAAACCAATATTTTTTTTGGCCATAAACCACAAAATAACTACCGCACAAAATAGCGGTAAGCACCAGAATAAAACTGGCCCAATCAATTTGATATAACGGGATTTTTTTATGAAAACGATTGTTATTAAAAGTAATCATAACCAAAGCCACACATACAATTTGGAAAAAAGCGGAACCATACGCCATATATTTCCAATCGTAATTCTCCAGCAACCACACCGCAATATTCATTATAAAAGGAGAAGCCAGCATCAAGGCTCCATAATTAATTGTAAAAGCAATAATCACAGCATTTTTAGACTTAAATCGTGCAATCAAAAACTGTCGTAAAGGCAAAACTGGCAATGCCATCAAGATACCTTCGGCCATTCGTAACATAATAAACAAAGGGAAATTTTCAGTATCAGCGGTCAAAAAAAATGTTAAGGCAGCCAGACTGTAAATAACCAGAAAATATTTTTTGGTTGGAAAAAATTTAAAAAACCTGCTTTCAATCAGTAATGTAGCCAAAAATGTCCCATAAGTAACACACATTGAAAACTGCAAATCTTCTACCTCTACATCCAAAAAACTCGCTGCATACGTCATATTAGAAGTATATACTCCCAATAAAACCATGGAATGCAACATGCAAAAAAATATTATAGCAATTATGGCCCAATTAGGAACCCAAGATTTAAAAACACTTGTATTTGACATTGGATTATTTGTGTTCGGCAATAACGGTAACATTCATACCGGCTCTCAGAAAGTCCGTTTGTGCATCACTTTCTTTTAATTTTATTCGAACCGGAATTCTTTGCTCTATTTTTATAAAGTTACCCGTTGCATTATCAGGAGGCAATAATGAAAAACGTGCGCCACTGGCTGGCGATAAAGATTCAATAGTTCCAGTAAATTCTCTTCCGCTTATCGCATCTGCCTTTAGCTCCACTTCCTGGCCAATGGATAAATATTGCAGTTGTGTTTCCTTGAAATTAGCTGTAATCCACTTTTCCTTGCTAACGATGGAAACTAAGGTTTGTCCTTCTTTTATCATTTGTCCCGATTGAATCATTTTTTTTCCCACCCAACCATCATAAGGCGCTGTAATTACGGTATAAGAAAGAAACAAAGTGGCATTGTCTGCAAATGCTTGTTTGGACTGAATTACCGTCTGAGCCGTTGGAATTTTAGCCGAAGCTTCAGATGTGTTCAATGCCGCCGATTGAATCGTGTTAGTTATTTCCTGATAATGCGCTTGTGCCAATTCATAATCCGCTTTTACTTTTTCAAGCTGTTGTTCAGTAGCCGCTTCTTGGCTTACTAATCCTTTATAGCGATTGTATTCCAATTTTGTTTTCCAAACTTCTGTTTTTGCAGCTTGTAACTGCGATTGTCTAACGGAAGTTACATTAGAAGTTGTTGCGACATTTTTTTCAATCACAATGCTATTGCTTTTTGCATTTTCAACATCGGCCAATGCCATGTCTAAATGCGCTTTGTATTCCCTATCGTCAATTACTAGTAATGTATCGCCTTTGTGAACAAATTGATTTTCATTATAACGCACTTCAGTAACATAACCTGTAATTCGGGCCATAATTGGCGTAACATATTGATCCACCTGAGCATCATTAGTTTCTTCGTGATTTTTATTAAAAATATAAAACCAAATCCCTAAAACAATTCCGCCGAGAACCAGCATACCGGATATCACGGTAATTAATCTATGAAACGATCGATGAGCTCTTGACGAATTATGAACTTTTACCATATAAATTTGAAACTAAATTATATTAAATTGAATTATTATTTGTTGAGTAATCCTGCCGTATGGAGCAATTCATACTGTTTCATAACCATATCTATTCTAGTGGAAACTTTGTTGAATTTTGACTGAAGCAACGCATTATCCGCATCGACCATTTCCGTAATCAAAACCAGTTGGTTAAGGTATTTTACTTTTACAATGCGATAATTTTCATTGGCTAAATCCAATGCTTTATCTATAACCGGTAACTTGTCCAGTATTTCCTGATATTGGGTATGCTTTCTAAACAATTTGTCCACCATTTCATTTTTCACAAGCTCCGATTCATTTTCTTGTAAATCCACTTTTAAATTGGCAACCTGAACTTTGGTTTTATTTTTATATAAACCCGACAAATTATAAGTAGCCTCTATTCCTATTTGTCCTATGGTATAGAGATAAGGACGATTTAGCGTAAACAACATGTAGTCAGGATATTTTAGATTATAATTTCCAAATAAGCTCACCTTCGGATAATAATTCCCTTTCACCATTTTTAATTCTGTTTTTTTAACGTCCACTTCCCTATTTGCGATACGCATTTCTTCGTTTTGAAGTGTCTCTTTAAAATAAAAATCATAGTCTTTCAACGGTGTAATATCAAGCAATCCTTCTGTATCAATAGTAATTTCTGATTCTTCGGGCAACTGCAATAGTGTTTTTAACTCTTGAAGTGCAATTTTGATATTTTTTTTATTGGTCAATGAATTAAGTTCCCTGTCCGATAATTGCAGTTCTGAACGTAGTACTTCGTTTTTAGTAACGGTTCCAAAGGTTTTGAAAGCTTTCACTTCCTTTAATCGTTCCTGTTCTTCTTTAATACTTTGGTCAATGATTTTCTGGAGTTCCATCATTTTATAAATACCCAAAAAAGTAGCTATCACCTGTAATTGAATGTTATTCTGCGTCTTCTCTACCTTGATTTTGGCAATTTCGTTTTCCTCTTTCGACTTTTTAATCGCATTATTGATTTTATTACCAGCATAAAGCGGCACATAAAATTTTGTAACGGCATCATATAGTACGGTTCCAGGTTCAGGAGTATAGGTATGTTTGTCTGAGAAAAAACCGCCTTCGTATTCCGTCAAGTCAGATAATCGGGAATACATCGCATTAAAATTAACTTCCGGCAAACGAAGATTTTTTGTCACGGCAATCTCCTTGTCTGAAATACGCTGTTCAATATGAGATTTATGAATCGTCTTGTTATTTTCTTTCGCGATTTTTAAAGCATCATTCAAAGAAATTGAGGAAACTTGCTGTGCGTGTAATGAAGTAATTCCATGAAAGAAGAGGAATAGCAACAAGTAATTTTTCGAAAAATTAATTCTCGTTTGGTTCAAAAAAACCTGATTTTTAAGAAACATAATATAGATAAAGGAATAGAATACAAAGTTCCCTAATTTAATCTATGCCGTAAAATCAACAAAAGCCAACTATTTATTCATTTCAGACAATTATAAAACAAGCACACTCACTATAACGATTTCAGGAAATGAGTGCTGTGAAAAACTACTTTTTTAATATTTCAATCCCTTTTAAATAATCAGAAGGACGTTGTCCTAAAATCTTGAAAAATGTGTTGCTAAAAGTTGGAACGCTACTATATCCTACAGCTTGTGCCACTTCGCTAACAGATAGTTTTTTTTCAAGTAACAATTCTATTGCTTTTAAAATTCTCCGAATCGTGAAATATTGAATGAATGACATGCCTAAATCTTTTTGAAACAAACGATACAAAGAGCGCTCACTGAACCCAAAACGATTGGCCAAATCAGAGAACAAAATAGTTTCTCCTAAGTTTTTATCTAAATAGGTAATGATTTTATTCAGTCTAATATCCTTTGCCAAAGGCAATGATAACGGTAAATTAGTCAGACAGATTTCTGGTAAAATGGCTTTTATGGCATTGGCAATACTAAAATTTCTAGTTCCCTTTTTTAGATTTCCGTTCCATCGATTTGTGAAAAGCATCATTTGTAACAATAAATCGTTAATGGGATAAATACCTTCTTTTTGATAAAAAAGATCTTCATTTGAATCTATTGGAAAATACAAATTCCGCATCATAACATGTTCCGAATTGGGATGAATACTATGTTTTATTCCGGCTGGAATCCAGATAAAATGACGCGCAGGAAGAAAATAAGATTTGGTTTCGGTGGTAACGTGAACAATACCACCTTCTGAATAGAGCATTTGGGCTTTTTCATGCTTGTGAGTTGGAATTAACAATTCACCCATCAAATCATGGTGGCAATAAATACTTTTTTTATCGGTATCAACCTCTTTAATATAATATTTCTCTTCTAAAGTTTCGGATGGACCCATTGTGGCTGAAATGAATATTTAAATGACTTATTACGATATTTATCCAATTCTTAATTTCACTAAAATTGTATATGATATAAATCAAAATCTAAAAATTGATTTAATTCATTATCAAAACATCAATTTCTGGTTATTTTTTTATTAAAAACACATAATTATGCAGTCGGACAGAATTAGATTTCAAAGTTACAAAGACAAAGTTATTTCTGCACAAGAAGCCGCTTTATTTTTCAAAGACAAAATGACTATCGGTACCAGTGGATTTACAAAAGCTGGTGACAGTAAAGCCGTTTTACCTGCTTTTGCCGAAAGAGCAAAATTAGAAACTATTGGAATCACATTAATTACCGGTGCTTCTTTAGGGCATACCACTGATGCAGATTTGGCTAATAATGATGCTTTATACAAGAGAATGCCGTTTCAGGTTGATGCTACTCTACGAAAAAAAATAAACGAAGGAAAAGTACTTTTTATAGACCAACATTTAAGTGAAACGGCCGAATTATTAGAAAACAAACACCTTCCAAAAATTGACATTGCTGTAATTGAAGCTACGTATATTGATGAGAATGGAAATGTAATTCCGACAACTTCAGTTGGAAATTCAGCTACTTTTGCGCATGCCGCCGATAAAATCATCATCGAAATAAATACTTCCATACCACTTGAATTCAAAGGGATTCATGATATTTATATTTCAAAAAGTTATCCCAATCGAGACGTTTTAAACATTACAGCTGCAGATGAAAGAATTGGGACCGATTATATCACCATTGATCCTAACAAAGTCATTGGAATTGTTTTCACAGAAATTCCCGATAGTCCGGCACAAGTAACTGCAATAGATCCCAAAACGGCTGCTATTGCCAATCATTTACTGGCTTTTTTTGAAAATGAAATTAAAGAAGGACGCTTAACCAAATCATTGATGCCGTTGCAAGCGGGAATAGGAAAAGTAGCTAATGCGGTCATGTCTGGCTTTGCAAAAGGAAATTTTGAAAATTTAGTAATGTATTCCGAAGTCTTGCAGGACAGCACTTTTGAACTTATTGACAGCGGAAAATTAGATTTTGCATCGGCTTCTTCCATAACCGTTTCTGAAAATTGCTACAAACACATTCTTAATAATTTCGAAAAGTACAAAGACAAAATTCTACTTCGACCGCAAACCATCAGCAATTCAGCCGAAGTAATCCGAAGATTAGGAGTTATAGCCATTAATACGGCAATTGAATTTGATATTTATGGAAATGTCAATTCTACTCATATTTCTGGAACCAAGATGATGAACGGTATTGGTGGTTCGGGTGATTTTGCCAGAAATGCGTACTTGAGCATTTTTGTTACGCAATCATCATCCAAAGAATTTAATGCAATTTCTCATGTTTTACCAATGGTTTCGCATGTAGACCATACGGAACATGATGTTGATATTTTAATCACCGAACAAGGCATTGCCGATTTAAGAGGGCTTTCGCCCAGAGAACGCGCCAAAGTTATTATTGAAAATTGCACGCATCCGGATTACAAAGAGGAATTATCCGATTATTTTAATCGGGCTTGTATGCGAGGAGGCCATACGCCGCACATTTTAGAAGAAGCATTCAAATTGCACTCCAGATATATTGAAACCGGAAGTATGAAACAAAACTGTTTAGTCGAAATAGGCTAGTATTATTATTTTTATCTTTTTTAATATCTCCAAACACGCTTCATTGTTTGGGGATATTTTTTTTTGAAATCAATTCATTTTTTGTAGCTTAAAATTAGTATTTCTTTCATTTAATACAACATAAATCACTAACTTTAAGCAACTTAATAATTTAATTAAATCACCTACATTTTATAATTTATATAAAATATCTGAAATTAAATTAATGTAAAACTATTTAAAAAAGACTAAAAATGGAAACTACAAAAACAATTTATCAGCTACACGAAGAACACAAAACATGGCTAAACAAACTTTTATTCTATAAAGATGAGCTCAAAATTATGGCTAATCGAATTATGGAAGTTACAGAAAAGAATACTTCTAATGAGGTACGTTCCTTAGCAGATCATTTTCAAAATCAGTTAATCATTCAAAAAGAACAAATTGATATTTTAAATCATGATATTAAAAGCCACGAATCGTATCTTCAAAAAGCAGTGCAAAAAAATCCAAACACTATTGAACATGAAAAATTTTCAGACCATATAAACCATCGAGAAAGTATCGCCGTTTTTGAAAAGTTATTTAGAGAATTAAGAGAAGAGTTGATTGATTTTCTATCGAAATGGATGTAAATTTTAAAGAATTTTAAAAATTCACTATCCTAAAATTGCTTTTTAAACATCTATATCGTAATATTGCAATATAAATATATAACGATGGGAATTACTAAATCAGAACATTTCACAGACGAGCAAAACGAGTTGGCAACTTTGGCGAAAGCCATAGGTCATCCAGCCCGAATTGCTATTATTCAGCACCTCATCAAAGTAAACAGTTGTGTGTGTGGCGATATTGTAAACGAACTGCCTCTGGCCCAACCTACCGTTTCGCAGCACTTGAAGGAACTAAAAAATGCCGGACTTATAAAAGGCAATTTTGAAGGAAATGCCATTTGCTATTGCCTCAACGAAGAAGGTTTTAATAAAATAAAGGACTTTTTTCAGCACATCAATACCTATTTAGAAAACAAGAAAAATCAATGTTGCTAATTTTTAAATTACAAGAATCATGAAATTATCAGAAATTAAAAAAGAGTTAAGCACGTTGGACAACGTTGCTTTTGTATTGCCAAATGGGACCTATGTTCCAGAACATTTTCACGTAACTGAAGTAGGTTTAATCACCAAAAACTTCATTGATTGTGGTGGAAAAGTTCGAAAAGAAACTGTGGTAAACTTTCAATTATGGGATGCCAATGACTTTGAACACCGTCTGAAACCTAAAAAATTATTGGATATAATTGAATTATCTGAGAAAGTATTAGGCATTGAAGATTATGAAGTAGAAGTTGAATTTCAAGCAGAAACTATTGGTAAATACGATATTGATTTCAACGGAACAGCTTTTACATTATTAAACAAACAAACTGCTTGTTTAGCAGAGGACCAATGCGGAATTCCAGCAGAAAAACAAAAAGTAAAATTATCCGAAATCCCAAGTCAAACCAATAGCTGCACTCCAGGTGGAGGTTGTTGCTAATTTTTTTAAAACTGTAAAATGGAACTAACCAAAACAACCCTATTTCCAGAAATTGCAAAAACAATTTCTTCTTTTAATTTCGAAAGGATTTCGGCAGAACGTAAAATCATTTTGCAACCACTTATTGATTTTATTCAAGCAAAAGCATCGAATCAACAACAAATTAGGTTAAACTTGATTTGTACTCATAATTCCAGAAGAAGCCATTTATCTCAAGTTTGGGCACAAACTGCAGCGGCACATTTCAATATAAAAAATGTATTTTGCTATTCTGGTGGGACCGAAGCAACAGCTTTATTTCCAATGGCAGCTAAAACATTAGAACAGTCAGGATTTAAAATCAAAACCATCGCGGCAGGAACTAATCCTATTTATGCCATAAAATATGCGGAGAACGAGCATCCAATTATCGGTTTTTCTAAAACTTATGATGATGAATTTAATCCGAAAAGTGAATTTGCAGCGATATTGACTTGTTCGCAAGCTGATGGCGGTTGCCCATTTATTGCCGGTGCTGAAATGCGTATTCCAATCACTTTTGAAGATCCAAAAGCATTTGACAATACGCCTCAACAAGCAGAAAAATATCAGGAACGCAGTTTGCAAATTGCAACCGAAATGTTTTATGTTTTCTCTCAAATAAAATCACAATAATGGCTTCTAAAAAAAGATTAAATTTTCTCGACAGTTATCTTACACTTTGGATTTTTCTCGCAATGGCGATTGGCGTTTCCATTGGATATTTTATACCATCCAGCAGCGGTTTCATCAATTCCTTTTCAAGCGGAACGACCAATGTTCCTTTGGCAATTGGATTGATATTAATGATGTATCCGCCTTTGACTAAAATTGATTTTTCAAAAATTCCTTTAATGTTTGAAAAACCAAAATTACTTACTGCCTCTTTCTTTATCACCTGGATTGTTGGTCCATTTTTAATGTTTTCACTGGCAACATTCTTTTTGAAAGATTATCCGGAATACATGATGGGTTTAATTATAATTGGTATTGCGCCTTGCATAGCAATGGTAATTGTCTGGAATGAATTAGCCGAGGGAAACAGAGAATTAACAGCGGGTTTAATCGGGATTAATAGTTTGCTTCAAGTGTTCTTCTTTAGTTTATATGCTTATTTCTATTTGGAAATCATGTTGCCGTTATTCGGAATAAAAGGGTTAGAATTAAATATTACGATTGCTGAAATTGCTACAACAGTCGGGATTTATTTAGGGATTCCATTTGCATTAGCAGTAATTAGCCGTTATGCCATTAAGAAATTCATTGGTGACAAATGGTTCAATCAAAAGTTTATTCCGTTTGTTTCTCCCATTACTTTGATTGCGTTGCTTTTTACAATCGTAGTCATGTTTAGTTTAAAAGGGGAAATGATTGTTGATTTGCCAATGGATGTGATTCGAATTGCCATTCCACTTGTCATTTTCTTCACCATTATGTTTTTCCTCATGTTTTTTGTTTCCAAAAAAATCGGAGCCAATTATAGAGATGCCGTTGCGCTTTCATTCACTGCATCGGGAAATAATTTCGAATTAGCAATTGCAGTTTCCATTGGTGTATTCGGTATCAATAGCGGACAGGCATTTGCAGGAGTTATTGGGCCATTAGTAGAAGTTCCTGCTTTGATTATTCTGGTAAATGTTGCTTTTTGGCTAAAGAAAAAATATTACACTAAAACAACTTAAAGTAAAATCCCAATGCACAAAATTCTAGATGTTATTGTTATTGGCGGCGGACAAAGCGGATTAGCTTGCGGATATTATTTACGACGCCATAAACTCAACTTTCTCCTCTTAGACAAAGAAGAAAAGTGCGGTGGCGCTTGGCTTCATGCTTGGGACAGTCTCACGCTTTTTTCTCCAGCCGAACACAGTTCTCTTCCAGGCTGGCTGATGCCAAAATCTAAGAATCTGTTTCCTTTAAAGCAAGAAGTAATTGATTATTTGTGCCAATATGAAAAACGTTACGAACTGCCAATAGAGCGCTCCGTTAATGTAGAAAACATAACTTCTGAAAATAAAATATTCAAAGTTTACACCAATAAAGGAATCTATTTTTCAAAAGCAATTATTGCCGCGGCGGGAACTTGGAGCAACCCTTTTATTCCAAAGATTAAAGGAATAGAAACTTTCAAAGGAATTCAAATCCATTCTGCTAATTATAAAAATCCGGAAGAGTATAGGAATTTAAAAGTTCTGGTTGTTGGCGAAGGAAATTCAGGTGCGCAAATTGTAGCAGAAGTTTCTAAAGTTACCACCGTGAAATGGTCTACCAGAAAACCACCACAATATTTACCGGATGAAGTGGACGGGTTTTATCTTTTTAATGTGGCAACCGCCAAATACAATGCTGAAAAAGAAGGAAAACCATTTAATGCTGCCAATTATGATTTGGGAAATATTGTAATAGTGCCACCAGTAAAAGAAGCTCGATCCAGAGGAGTTTTGATTTCAAGCGGCAGTTTTGAAAGCATGCATGAAAACGGTGTGATTTGGTCTGACGGAACCAAAGAAGATTTTGATGCGATAATCTGGTGTACCGGTTTTGGTTATGCAACCTCTTTTTTGAAAAATATAGTTTCTGCAGATGAACGTGGCATTGTAAAAACTGAAGAAAGCAAAGCAATTGAAGTTCCCGGATTGTGGTTGACAGGTTACGGCAGTTGGACTGGTTACGCCTCAGCAACACTCATTGGAATAAACAGAAATGCCAAACAAACCTGTACCGAAATCATAGAATATCTGAAGCAAATCTAAATCCGTTTATCATAAAAATTAGTTCATTCCAATAGTTTAAACGAATTTATTGTCTTTTATAAATTTCAACAACATCCGTTTTGAATTTGTTTTTTAACCATGCAGCCAACTTTTGTTTTTCGGCAGTATTGATATCTGTTTTACTTTCATAAAGAACAACTGTAATCACTTTTTTGGTCGCCATTTTTTCATTAAAGACATGATTTGCAATGGCAATATTCTCAATATCAGGAAACAAAATCTTAGTTTCATTCAAAATAGCATTGTTATCGAATTTCAAAGAAGTAATTTGACTTTGTAGCTTGGCAATAATCAAATCTTTCTCACTCATCGTTTTATTGTTAAAAGTGATTTCATTCAAAATATCCTGCTTTAAATCGGTTGTGTCTTGAATAATATTTAATACCGTATTTTTCAATTCATACGTTTTCAATTTTCCGTTAAGTTCTTTTATTTCGTCCTTATCCAATCTTTTTCTTAAAAAAGCAATATCTATTTTTTTTGGATTTGACGTGAACTGCGTTTTTTTGTACAGAACAGTAAACCCTTTATCAATAAACTCTACTTTTAAAAATTGTTCTACTTTTTGCTTGTATTTTTTTTCTTGAAAAAGCTGATACGCAAAAAATATACTCGGTACAATTAAAGCTAAAGTCAGAAAAGAAATCATATACTTCACTTTTTTTTCCGTCTTTACATTCGTTTGTTTAACAATTGGATATTTTAAATATTTGACAATTATAAAGGTTGCAATACATATAAAAACACAATTGATAGTATACAAATACATCGCACCAAAAAAGAATTTAAAATTCCCCAAAGCCAAACCGTAACCCGCCGTACACAAAGGCGGCATCAATGCCGTTGCAATAGCAACACCGGGAATTGGATTTCCTTTATCTACCCTTGTAATGGCTATTACACCAACCAGTCCTCCAAAAAAAGCGATGAAAATATCGTAAATATTAGGTGATGTTCTAGCCAAAAGTTCCGACTGTGTATCTTTGAAAGGGCTTAAATAAAAGTAAACAGTGGAAACCACCAAACTCACCACCGTAGCAATAAGCAAATTTTTAAGTGATCTTTTAAGCAGATTAAAATCATAAATTCCCAAACCAAAACCAGCTCCAACGATAGGTCCCATCAAAGGTGAAATTAGCATAGCTCCAATAATTACCGCAGTTGAATTTACATTCAGTCCTACAGAAGCCACTACAATTGCACAGGCCAAAATCCACAAGTTGGATCCTCGAAAAGAGATGTTTGATGTAACATTGTCTAAGACTTTCTTTTTGTCTTCTTCTCCGCTATGTAGGTCAATAAAATTTACTACTTTATTCATGCTTCTTTGTTGTATTACTTTTCAAGATTAATTGTTTAATCCGAATTTTATGGTTGTAATGATCAGTGAAGTCAGCAAGATAAACAATTTTGAAGTAATTAAAGGTTTCAAAATTCATCTATTAAAATATTTAAACTTAAAAATTTTTATCTAAATCCTGATCCTAATAGTCCGTCAAAAACATAGTAAAAGCTTTTTTTAATTCTTCGCATTGATTTTAAGTATGCTTTTCTGGAAGGCAGATGATATATCAGATACCAAATCAAATTTTGAAAACAGCTATTTTTATGGATTTAATTTTTTTATCGATTAAATTTTAAGTTATCAATAATAAAACAACATTCAAACATTTTTATTAAACATAATATATCATAATTAACATTTTATTTAGATATTTGACACAAATAATCTTAAATAATCCAAAAATGAAAATTAAATTCAAACATTTTTTGAGTTTACTAATTGTACTCTCCGTACAATTGACATTTGCTCAAGAAAGTACAGTGTCAGGTAAAGTTACCGACATGGGTGGCCTTCCCGTTCCAGGTGCTAATATTGTAGTAAAAGGAACTACTATCAGCGCTCAAACAGGTTTTGATGGTGATTTTACCATTAACGCAAAAAAAGGACAAATTTTAATCGTCAGTTTTATAGGAATGAAAACGGTAGAAATTCCTGTATCTGCTTCAATGCTGATTAAATTAAGTGACGCCTCCAATCAATTAGAAACTGTAGTTGTTGTGGGTTACGGAACTCAAAGCAAAAAGAAACTAACGGATAATATTGCTCGTGTAACAGCAAAAGACATCCAACAAATTCCTGTATCAAATGTGCAAAATGCTTTAGTTGGTAAATTAGCGGGTGTTCAAATCACGCAGACCAATGGTAAAGTTGATGGAGGAATAAACATTCGTGTACGTGGTGCTGCCAGTATTAGTGCGGGAACACAACCCCTATATGTTTTGGACGGAATTCCTTTGGTAACTACAAATGAATCCAGTAACGGCGCACCAACCAACCCGCTGCTAACTTTAAGCCCAAACGAAATTGAATCTATTGATGTCCTAAAAGATGCATCATCTGCAGCGATTTATGGAGCCAGAGGTGCTAATGGTGTGGTATTAATAACTACTAAACGAGGAAAAGAGGGTAAAGGAACTTTCTCTATCAACCTTTCTCAAGGAGTTAGTCAAGCTACTAACAAAAGAAAATGGTTGAATGCAGACCAATACATAGAATTATTCACAGAAGCTTCCATTAATGGACTTGGTGATGCGGCGGAAGCGGAAGACGCTTTCGATTCCTTTGCAGTAGGTACAGATTGGAGAAACAGAGAAGTAGACACCGATTGGCAGGATACTGCATTTCAGGACGGATTCAATACCGATGCTGATTTTTCAGTATCTGGAGGAGATGCGAATACACGCTATTTCTTTTCTGGAGCTTACAACAATACGACAGGAATCATCAATAGTAATGCGTTAGAGAGAGTAACTGCGCGTACAAATGTATCGCATAAGCTTTCTGACCGATTCACTGCAGGTATGAATTTAAGTTTCTCCAGATCAGAAATTAGTCGTGTTCAAGATGACAACTCTTTCACAACTCCTTTGCAAGCTGTAGCGCAATCGCCATTGTCTCCTGATCGTTTTGAAGATGGAACAGCTAATCCAAATACATTGTATGCTAATTATTTATTAGCCATTGACAATTCATTTTGGAAAACATTAATGAGAAGAGTTACCGGAAAAGTGTACGGAGAATTTAAAATTATTCCTTCCTTAAAGGCTAATTCTGATTTTTCTTATGACCTTTTATCACAAACAGAAGATGCTTGGTACGGTAAAGATTCTCCTTTTATGGCTACCGATGGTGAAGCTTACGCCACTTCTGTAAATAATGAGACCTATATTTTCAGTAATTATTTGACCTTTGACAAAACCTTTGGAGAGAAACATGATATTAATGCCGTTGCCGGTATGGAATTCAATAAATTCAATCGCAGGTTTCAAAGTGTGACCAGTATTTATTTTCCAAATGACTCGTTCCAAACCGTAGATGGTGGAGCAGAAGTATCTGCAGGTTCTGGAAATGAAACAGATTACACCTTTGTTTCTCAATTTGGCCGAATCACTTATTCATTCGATGATAAATACATTTTCAAAGCAAGTATTCGTCGTGATGGTTCTTCTCGTTTTGGTAAAAATGAACGATTTGGAACTTTTCCAGCCTTCTCAGCTGGTTGGATAATTTCAGAAGAAAGCTTCTTAAAAGACAATGCTACTTTGACATTTTTAAAATTAAAAGGAAGTTGGGGTAAATTAGGAAATGCAGAATTAGGAAATTTTGCTTCTCGCCAATTGTACGGTTCAAATCCGTATAACTTAAAATCAGGACTTTCGTTCACGCAAGCCGGAAATGATAATCTTACTTGGGAAAAATCTACGCAAATCGATTTTGGTGTTGAATTTGGTTTATTAAACCGAATCAGCGTTGAAGCGGATTATTATAAAAAAAATACCGATGGATTATTGTTTAGCGTACCATTAGCTTTAAGTTCTGGTGCAACTTCCATTAATCAAAATATTGGTGAAGTTCAAAGTAGTGGTGTCGAATTTACTTTAAACACAAAAAATATTGATTCTGATAAACTAAAATGGAATACTAGCTTAAATATTACCACAAATCAATCTGAAGTAATATCGATGCCTAACAATAACAAAGACATCATTGGTACATTTACTATTAACAGAGTTGGAGAAAATATATCTTCCTTTTTCTTGGCAGAATATGCCGGAGTTGATCCTGCTAACGGTGACGCTTTATATGTAAAAAACACTCTTCTTGCTGATGGATCTTTGGACAAATCAACTACAAATGATTATGCCGAGGCGTCAAGAGTTGTTTCAGGAAATCCATTCCCAACCTTGATGGCTGGTATGACTAACACTATTAATTATAAAGGGATTGATTTTTCTTTTACTTTCCAAGGAGAATGGGGCGCCAGTATTTATAACTCAGCTGGTAAATACCAATCTGTAGCTGCTGATTATTTTGACAACCAAACTGTTGATCAATTGGATCGTTGGCAAAATCCTGGAGACATCACTAATGTTCCTCAAGCCAGATTATATGGTAGCAACGGAACTGGGGAATCTACACGATTTTTAGATAAATCTGATTTTGTACGTTTAAGAAACCTAACCATAGGATATTCACTTTCCGGGAATGCTATTAAAGAACTTGGAATGAGCAGCGTTCGTCTTTACGCAACGGGTGTCAACTTGCTTACATTCACAAACTATTCTGGTTATGACCCAGAAGCAAGAAGAGATGATACAGGTATTGGAGAAGAATTTTATTCTGCACCACCTGCAAGAACAATTGCTTTAGGAGTAAATATTAATTTTTAAAAATTAAAAAAATGAAATCAAATAAATTAATCTTATTTATTCTTTTCGCTACTTTTTTTGCAAGTTGTGATAATGAATTAGAAATTGATCCGAAACAAAATGAGGATGCAACAGTAACATTAAGTACGGAAACTGGTATCACTAACATATTAACAGGTGCGTATGCTATTGCGGCTGACGGCGATGTTTACGGAGGTCGCATATTGACTTCTGCAGATTTATTAGCACAAACCGGAATAACAGCAACCACTGATTTTAGATGGAGAGGAACTTTTGGTGAATGCCGACAATTTTACTCTAAAAGTATTCTTGTTAACAATGCTTTTGTTCAGCAAATCTATGCTAGAAATTATCAAATAATAAATGCAGCCAACACTGTTATTGAAAATATAGATAAAGTCCAAGATACTGAAAGACAAACAACAATGGTTGCCGAGGCTAATTTTTTAAGGTCAATGGCATACTTTGATTTGGTTCGTTTCTTTGCAAAACCATACGAAGCAGGTCAGGCAAATCCACAATTAGGTGTGGTTATACGACCAAATGCCATCTATGATTTTACTATTGATTTAGCAAAAGAAAGAAGCACTGTTGACGAAGTATATACAGTAATAATTGCAGGTTTGAATCTAGCTTACAATGACCTTCCGGAAGACAATAGTTTTTATGCTGATAAATATGCTGCCAAAGCGTTGTTAGCAAGAGTTTATCTTCAACAAGGAAATTATCCTGCGGCCAGAGATGCGGCTCATGATGTAATTGAAAATAGCGGACGCAGTTTATCTGCGAGATATGCTAATGCTTTTAATCATGATGAAAACCAAAGCGAGGATATTTTTGCAATCCAAATCACAAAACAAACTGGAGAAAATGAAATGACCAATTTATATGCTTCTGAAAATAATGGTGGTCGTGGTGGCGATATCGAAATCAGATCTACTTATTTAGCTAAATTTACAGATCCTGCTGATGAAAGACGCAACTTTAATTACATCAACCCGGACAATGGCAGAAGATTGACTTCTAAATATACCAACCAATTTGGCGATGTTCCGTTAATTCGTTTGGCTGAAATGTATCTTATCAGAGCGGAAGCTAATTTTAGAGCTGGAACTTTTACAGGAAATACACCGGTAGCTGATATTAATTTATTGAGAACACGTGCAAATGCTACAAACTTCCTTACGGTAAACTTAGCTACAATTTTAAGAGAACGCGAATTAGAATTAGCAATGGAAGGTTTTGCCATTCATGATTTAAAAAGAACAAAAGCTTCAATTGATGTTTTTGCTGATGGAACAGAATTAATTCCATATAATGACAACTCTTTGGTATTCCCTATTCCTTTAAGAGAAATGGATACCAACAGTAAAATCAGTCAAAATCCTGGATACGGAGGATAATCCAATTCCAATTTATTAGATACAAAAAGCCCGAAATCTAAATTGATTTCGGGCTTTTTTATACATTCTAAAAAATTATTCAGTAGGAATAATAAGCTCCGCGCTAATCGCTTCTAAAACTTCAAAAGCAGTTTCTGCCATTTTATTTCCTTTGGTATCTAATAAAGGATTAATCTCAACAAACTCGATACAAACTACCTTTTTGGTTTGGATAATTTGATTGATGATTGCAATAATTTCATACTGATCAAAACCTTTTGGAACCGGAGTTCCTGTTCCATAAGAAATCATATCGCAATCCATAGAATCCACATCAAAAGAAATATACAAAACTTCACAATGCGACAATTTTGACAATGCTTCAGTAACACATTTGTGCAAACCTCGATAACGCACTTCGTCAACCTTATAATTTTTGATCTGCAATTTTTCAATTTGCTTATCTTCCTCTTCTTCGGTATCCCGAACACCAAAATAAATCAGATTTTCGGCTAAAACTTTCGGTCCTTTATAGCCAATATTTTTCATGTCTTCCCAATGCTGTTGCGTTTCAGCTGGGACTTCGTTATTCTGACAACTCAAATTATCATCGCCTAGTGCTGCAGACAATGGCATTCCGTGAATATTTCCAGATGGCGAAGTGTAAGGCGAATGCAAATCAGCATGGGCATCAATCCAAAATACACCAATATTTTGCTCTGGATACGCCGCTTTGATTCCACTTAAAGTTCCTAATGCTGAAGAATGATCTCCCGATAATACTATTGGAAAATAATTCCCTTCTATATTTTTTTTGACCGCATTACAAACTCGGGTGCATTGCTCCACAACGTGCTCAATCCTTTTGGCCGAGGAACTGCGATTTTTATCATAAATCGATTCGTTATGCGTTTTTACATCTTCAAACTCAAATTGATTAAAATAATCACTGTTTTGATTTATTGCAGCAATTTCGACAGCATCAATTCCTAAATCGGAGCCACGTGTACCGGCTCCAATATCAGATCTGTTCTTTATTAATTTTATCGTTTTTCCCATTATCTGAAATCATTTAATGCTCTTTCGATAATAGCCAAACATTCGTGTATTTGAGCTTCCGTAATTACCAATGGCGGTGCAAATCGAATTTTGTTTCCATGTGTTGGCTTTGCCAATAATCCATAATCTCTGAATTTCATACAAATATCCCAAGCCAAATCAGATTCTTCATCACTGTTGACAACTATGGCATTCAATAATCCTTTTCCTCTCACCAATGTAATTAATGGATTTCTGGAAGCAATCTCATTCAGTCCCGTTCTTAAAACCTCTCCTAAGTAAGCTGCATTTTGCGCCAAATTTTCATCTTTTACTACTTCAAGTGCAGCAATAGCAACAGCAGCTGCAATAGGATTTCCTCCAAAAGTAGATCCGTGTTGTCCCGGTTTGATAACATTCATAATGTGATCATTTGCTAAAACTGCCGAAACCGGATATACACCACCAGAAATTGCTTTTCCTAAAATAAGGATATCTGGTTTCACTTCTGGAGTATTTTCACATCCTTTTTTACAATCGCAATTTCCACAAGTGGCCAATAATCTTCCCGTGCGCGCAATTCCTGTTTGCACTTCATCCGCAATAAACAAAACATTATGTGCTTCACAAAGTGCTTTCGTTTTTGCTAAATATCCTTCGGAAGGAACATAAACTCCTGCTTCACCTTGAATAGGTTCCACTAAAAATCCTGCTATATTTTTTGTTGATTTTAAAACGTTTTCCAATGCTTCGACATCATCGTATGGAATTTTAATAAACCCAGCTGTGAATGGTCCGAAGCTTTTACGGGCAGTTTCATCGTTCGAAAATGAAATGATTGTTGTAGTCCTTCCGTGAAAATTGTTTTCACAAACGATAATTTGCGCTTGATTTTCAGGAATTCCTTTAACCTCATAAGCCCATTTTCTGCATAACTTTAAAGCCGTTTCTACTGCTTCTGCACCAGTATTCATGGGCAACACTTTATCAAAATCAAAATACTTAGTCACATATTCCTCAAAAGGTCCTAATTGATCATTGTGAAAAGCACGCGACGTCAGCGTCAATGTTTGCGCTTGTTTTATCATGGCACCCACAATTTTTGGATGACAATGTCCTTGATTTACGGCAGAATATGCCGACAAAAAATCATAATATTTTTTTCCGTCTACATCCCAGACATAAACACCTTCGCCTCTTTCTAAAACTACTGGTAAGGGATGGTAATTGTGTGCACCATATTGATTCTCTTTTGCTATCAAAGCTTCAGATTTTGAAGAAAGGTTTTGTTCTGTATGTGTCATGATATTTCGGATTTACTATTTGAAAGCACAAAATTAGTATTTTTTTTTAATTTACCAATAAAAATAAATATTTTGACTTTTAAAAAGAGTATATATAAAAATATTTATTTAATTTAGATGAAAAATAAGTCATATTTTAAATTTAAAATTCGATTTACAGTTCTATTTCGAAATAAATAAAAATAAGTACTTTTATACAAACACAGAAGCATCATTTATAATTAAGCCAACATGGATATAGTAGACGAATTCGATATTAATATTATTAAAGAATTAGAGAAAGATGGAAGAATGGCATATTCAGCCATTGCAGCAAACTTAAAAATATCAAATACAATGGTGCATCAGCGCATCAACAGATTAATGGATCAAGGAATACTTACCGGGATAAAACCTATAATCAATGAAAAAAAAGTAGGATATGATTGGGGATCTTTTACAGGAATCACGCTGAATAAAGATCAAGATTCGGATAGAATTATTGAAGAACTAAAAAAAATACCAGAAATAACCGAGTGTTATTACATTACGGGATCGTTTACCCTTTACATAAAAATTATTGCCAAAGACCACGAACACATGCGCAAAGTCCTTTATGAAAAAATTGATACTATTCCCGGCATTGCCAAAACAGATTCTATAATTGAATTGGGTTGTGCTTTTAAAAGAAATGTTTCTTTGTAATATTCATTTTGAAATTGAATTAACTTCCAAAAAATAACCAATGCTAAAATTAACTCATTCCCTACTCTATTTCAAATTTTTCATTGGCTTACTTGCATTTTTATTTTGCGGAAGTTTACAAGCGCAAAAAACGAAAGGAAAGTTATTCATCATTGGTGGTGGACATCGATCTGATGCATTGATGACGCAATTAGTAACACTGGCGGATTTGGGGAAAAAAGATTATGTGGTTGTGTTACCAATGTCAACCGAAGAACCGGATAGTGCTTATATTTATTTCAAAAAGCAATTCGAAAAACTGACTCCAAATCCAATTGTTATGTTAAATTTTGACAATACAACGGCTTTTAATAAAGTATTGAACGATTCCTTGCAAAACGCCAAGTTAATTTTCATTAGCGGAGGCGATCAATCCCGGTTTATGAATGTCGTTAAAAACACTCCAACATTTACAGCAATTCACCACGCTTACAAAAACGGAAGCACAATTGCCGGCACCAGCGCCGGAGCGGCAGTAATGTGTGAGCACATGATTACGGGAAATCAGAAATTAGAGTCCAAATACACCGAAACTTTTAACAATATCAGATACGATAATCTGGAAACAACTATCGGTTTGGGACTTGTAAAAAACGTGATTATCGACCAGCATTTTCTAAAAAGAAGCCGCTACAACCGTTTACTCTCTGCTTTGATTGAATTTCCAACTCACATAGGAATTGGCATCGACGAAAGTACTGCGCTGATTGTTCGCAATAAAGAAATAGAAATTGTTGGCGAAAGCGAAGTTATTGTGGTCAAAAAGCCGAAAGGAATTACCAGATTTAAAAAAGAGAATTTAGTAAGTATCAAAAGCTTAGAAATGGCTGTGTATCACGAAGGTCAAAAATTTAAAATTAAATAAAAATGAAATATTTTAAGAATCATTTAGCAGCTGCAGTATTCATTTTTTGTTTTAGTTTTCCAATGTTGTCGCAGCATGCAACGACTGCCGAAATAGAACGACTAAAAAAAATATCGCAACAAGTCACCATCATCAGGGACAATTGGGGAATTGCACATGTATATGGAAAAACCGATGCGGATGCCGTTTTTGGAATGTTATATGCGCAATGTGAAGACGATTTCAAACGCGTAGAAATGAATTACATTGAAAAACTCGGACGACTCTCGGAAATCAAAGGACAGTCCGTTTTGTATAATGATTTAGAAATTAAACTTTTGATGGACACCGAAGAAGCCAAAGCCGATTATAAAAAAGCTGCGCCTTGGTTGAAGAAATTATTAAACAGTTATGCGGACGGAATCAACTTTTACCTGTACAATCACCCCGAAGTAAAACCCGCTTTATTGACTCATTTTGAACCGTGGTTCCCGTTGCTTTGGACCGATGGAAGCATTGGAGCCATAAGCACAGCTGATCTTTCAACGGGAGAATTGAAAGCTTTTTACTCCGGAAATACGGATAAAGTGTCGTATAAAGAACGCGAAAAAGATGTGCAAACCGGCTCAAACGGATTTGCAATTGCTCCTTCAAAAACGGCATCAGGAAATTCCATTTTATACATTAATCCACATACTACTTTTTATTTCAGGCCAGAAATACAAATGAGCAGCGAGGAAGGATTGAACGCTTACGGAGCAGTGACTTGGGGACAGTTTTTCATTTACCAAGGATTTAATGAGAATTGTGGTTGGATGCATACCTCTTCAAATGTGGATGTAGCGGATATGTATGCTGCGAAAATCGTGACCAAAAACAACCAATTATTTTACGAATACGATAATAAGTTGGTTCCGGTTATCGAGAAAAAAATAACCATCAAATATTTGGAAAACGGGAAATTGATTCCTAAAACATTCAACACCTATCATACCAATCACGGTCCGATTATGGCCAAAAGAGACGGAAAATGGATTAGCTTAAAATCTAATAATCGTTCGATGAAAAGTTTGGAGCAAAGTTGGATACGAACAAAATCGAAAAGCTTCGCAGACTACAAAACAGCAATGGATTTGAAAGCCAATACCTCAAATAATACCGTTTATGCTGATAAAGAAGGAAATATTGCCTACTGGCACGGGAATTTCGTTCCTATTCGGGACAAGAAACTGAATTGGTCAAAAGTGATGGACGGCACAACACCGGCAACACAATGGAAAGGATTGCACGAAGTGTCAGAAACGGTACATTCTTATAATCCGATAAACGGTTGGTTGCAAAACTGCAATTCTACACCTTACACCGTGGCGGGTGACAATAGTCCAAAAGAAGAAAACTACTTGCCATACATGGCCCCGGACGGTGAAAGTTTCAGAGGATTAAATGCAGTTCGGTTATTGAGCAAAGGTGATAAATATACCTTAGACAAAGTAATTGCTGATGGCTACGACACGAAACTGACAGCTTTCGAATTTCTGATTCCTGCGTTAGTTTCTAGTTTCGAAAAAAACATCAGCGTTGAAGATCCCCTTTACGCAGAACTTTCAGAACCGATAGCGCTACTGAAAAATTGGGATTATTACGCCAAAGAAAATTCTGTGGCTACAACTCTGGCTGTGGAATGGGCTTATAAATTAGATCCAATTATTCAAAAAGTGTATACTGATGAAGGAGAATTCGACCAAGTGGAAAACACGATGAATTTTACAAAAAATGCTTTTCCGGATCAACTGATTCCGCAATTGCAAATGGTGGTGAATGAATTGAAAATTAAATTTGGAACCTGGCAAATTCCTTGGGGAGAAATCAATCGTTTCCAAAGAACTTCCGGCGACATTAATTTGATTTATAACGATGCTCTTGAAAGTTTGCCCATAGGTTACGGACCGGCACTTTGGGGAAGTTTACCCGCTTACAAAAGCAATTACCAAAAAGATACTAAAAAACGCTATGGAACAAACGGCAACAGTTTTGTGTGCGCAGTCGAATTTGGGCCAAAAATAAAAGCCAAATCAATACTTGCAGGCGGAAACAGCGGTGATCCAAAATCGAAACACTTTTACGACCAAGCTGAAATGTATCGAAAAGGACAATTCAAAGACGTTTTGTTCTACAAAGATGATGTCCAAAAAAATGCCGAAAAAACGTATCATCCCGGAGAATAATAACACCTCGGTTCATTATAAGAATTAAAAATACTGTTATCAATTAAAAAAATCATAGTTATAATTTCAGAATAAATTAATTGAGATATTTGTAAAAATAAAAACAATCAATATGAAAAATATTTTCTTTGCCTTATTAGGATTTCTCTTGTTTTCCAATGGCGCTATTGCACAATTGAAAGCAGTAAAATACACAGACGGAAATCAAAAATTAAACGGACTATCAATTGCTCCAAAAAAAGGAAGCAAAACTAAACCTGGAATCTTGATTCTTCCTGCTTGGAAAGGTATTGATGCCCACTCCAAACAATCAGCAGAAAAACTATCAAAAATGGGTTATTATGCATTTGTAGCTGATATTTATGGTGAAGGAAATTATCCAACAAACACTCAAGAAGCCGGAAAGCAAGCTGGTTTTTACAAAACTAATTTTGCTGATTATCAAAGACGCATTCAATTAGCTTGGGACCAATTAATAAAATCGGGTGCAAATCCAGACAATATTGTAGTAATTGGATATTGTTTTGGAGGAACAGGAGCACTTGAAGCAGCAAGAGCAGGAATGAAAATTCAAGGAGCAGTTTCTTTTCACGGTGGTTTAGGGCGTGATGCGTCGAGAGTAAATAATCCAATCACTGCAGAAATTTTAGTTTTGCATGGCGCTGATGACTCGTATGTGCCAGCTGCGGAAGTAGCCGCTTTCCAACAAGAAATGAGAGATACAAAAGCAGATTGGGAAATGATTTACTACGCAAATTCCGTACATGCCTTCACTGAAATTGAAGCTGGAAACGATAATTCTAAAGGTGCAGCCTATAATGAAAAAGCAGCTAAACGTTCTTGGGAACGCATGAATTCTTTCTTAAAAGAAGTTTTGAAATAAGATAGAAAATATAATTTTTTCAAAAACAGTATAAGTTCCATTTTTTTGTTAGTTTTATCAATTGAAATTTAACAGAAATCTAGAATTTATACTGTTTTTTTATGTCAAAAAGTAAAATCAGAACCGACAAAACCTGCCTCAATTGCAGGTATGTGGTTGAAAATAGATTCTGTCCTAATTGTGGACAAGAAAATACCGATACCCGAAAAACGTTTCACCACCTCTTTATCCACTTTTTTGAGGACTTGACACATTATGAAAATGCTTTTTGGCGCACCATAAAAAATCTTTTATTCAAGCCCGCAGCACTAACCAAAGAATACCTTTCCGGAAAAAGATTGTCTTATTTAGCTCCTGTTCGGCTTTATATTTTTATCAGTTTTATCACGTTTTTAATAGTTGCGATTTTCCCCAATACCGTTAATTCTTTAGAAAGCACTCCAAAAAAGGAATCAACTATAACCACAAAAAACAAATCATTCCAAAGTAAGATTTCCAAAAATGATTCTATACAAAATCATCAAACTGAAATCGAAGAACAAAATCAAATATTCAATTTTGGATATGAATCTGTAGAACAATTAGACTCCATCCAAAAACATGCACCAGAATCTGAAAAATTATCCGATTTTAATTATTGGATGAATAAAAAAATTCAAATCGTTAAAGAAAACAACACACAAAGTGAAATTATTGAAAAATTCATAAGCTCCTTTACCCACAATTTACCGAAAGTTCTGTTTGTATTCATGCCTCTTTTCGCTTTTTTTCTTTGGCTATTCCATAATAAAAAACGTTGGTACTACTTTGATCACGGAATTTTTACCTTACACTATTTCTCTTTTTTATTGTTGATTTTTCTACTTTTGTTTCTCATTAACAAAGCGTTATCCCCTTTTACAGAATCAAGTTTTGTTACTTTTATTCAGATTATAGTTAATTTTATTGGTATCGGATGGATGATTTATTATTTTTATCCCGCGCACCATCGTTTTTATGGCGAAACGCGCTTGATATCTTTTATTAAAAGTAGCCTGTTATTTTTTATCAATTTTATTCTTATCATAATTATTTTATCAATTTTTGCTATTTACACCTTTATTAATTTACATTAAAAAAATGAAAAAAATCCCTTTATTAGGTTTAATGGTTGTTTTGACCGTAAGCTGCACCACTCAAAAAGCGAGTGTTACTCATGTCGACCCAACAAAATACATGAATACAATTACCGCTGATGAACTAAAAACGCACCTTTACATTGTTGCTTCAGACGAAATGGAAGGCCGTGAAACCGGTTCAGCTGGTCAGAAAAAAGCAGGTGTATACCTCATCAATGAATATAAGAAAAACGGCATCAGTTTCCCTACTGGCGCATCTGACTTTTACCAAAAAGTACCCGCAGCTTTCCTGAATGCCAAACGCAATGAAAACTTACCCGATTCTGAAAACGTTTGGGCTTACATTGAAGGATCTGAGAAACCAAATGAAGTCTTGGTGATTTCTGCCCATTACGATCACGTAGGTACAAAAAAAGGAGAAATTTATAACGGTGCCGACGATGATGGTTCCGGAACTGTTGCATTATTAGAAATTGCTCAGGCATTCCAAATAGCAAAAAAAGCAGGACATGGACCAAAACGTTCTATCTTGTTTCTACATGTAACTGGCGAAGAACACGGATTACACGGTTCCCGCTATTACTCGGAAAATCCTTTGTTCCCGTTAGCAAATACTATTACTGATATTAATATTGACATGATAGGTCGTCGTGATGAAGCGCACGCTGGCAGCAATAATTACGTATACGTTATTGGAGCAAACCGATTATCGACTGATTTAGATAATATTTGTACCATTGCAAACACTAAATACACCCAATTAGAGCTGGATTATAAATACAATGACCCAAAAGATCCGAACCATTTCTATGAGCGTTCTGATCATTACAACTTTGCTAAACACGGAATTCCATCGGTATTCCTTTTCAACGGAGTGCATGCTGATTACCACAAACCTACGGACAGTCCAGACAAAATTGAATACGATGCGTTGACTAAAAGAGCAAAATTTGCATTTGTAACCGCTTGGGAATTGGCAAACCGTACCGAAAGACCTATTGTTGATAAAAAATAGTTTTATACTTTGGGCACATCCACACTTTCACTAGCGTTACAGTGTGGTCGGGCTATACGTTACAATCTTTATTATCTCGTTAAAAAACGAGATAATAAAGGATTTCCACTCCTATCCCTTGTGCAAACCCCATAAAAAAAGAGCTTTGAATCACTTCAAAGCTCTTTTTTTTATTCTTCATTTATTAAACTCTTTCGTCAAATTGTATTTTATCCGCGCTATCAATTTTATACAAAGGCTTTTCAAGAGGTAACGTAAAGTAAAAAGAGGTACCTTTTCCTTCTTCACTTTCAACCCATATTTCTCCATCATTTCTTTCTAAAAATCCTTTCACCAATAACAGTCCAATTCCGGCACCTTTGTTGTCTTTCCTAGCTTTAGAAAGTGTACTCATTTGCGGGGTAAAAAGTGTTTCTTGAACATCCTTAGACATCCCAATTCCACCATCCTTAATCTGAATTATGATTATTTCGCCTTCAATTTTCGCTAAAACCGAAATTTCGCCTTCAGGCAAAGAATGCTTTATTGCATTAGAAAGTATATTTTGAAAAACCGATATTAACATTTTTCCATCTGCAAACACAGTGGTACCGGGTATGATTTCATTATGGAGTTTAATCGCATTCAAAGAAGCCATTTCGTGCAATGATTCAAAAACCTTTTCAACATAATCAAATAGCACAATTTTTGTTGGAGAAAATACCTCCGATGCATATTTGATTCTGGCCCATTCTACTAGATTATCTAGCATGTTCAACTCATCAACAGCTGTTTTCTGGAGTAAATCAAGCATTTCTTTTGCCTTACTGGATTCCAATCTGTCCAGATTTTTTTTCAAATATTCCGCCGTTCCTATAATTCCGGATAAAGGACTTCTTAAATCGTGGGAAACAATGGCAAGAACATTCTCTTTGTGTGTATTAAGATCTTCCAGTTCTTTTACATATTTTTTTATAGCATCTTCCGATTTTTTTCGCTCGGTCAAATCTCGCAGGATTTTAACGTATCCTAACATCTCGCCTTCACTCCCAATAAGCGGAAAAACCAAACCATACGCATAAAATTCGCTCCTATCCTTACAAATATGTAATCTGTTGTCTGTTGCTCTTCCTTCTTTTAATGCTGTTTGAATTTCTTTTTGCGGAATACCATTATTTATATCTTCTTCCGTGAAAATCACATCAAAAGGCTTTCCTATAATTTCATCTGTTTCATATCCAAATATTTTTGTTGAACCAGAACTCCAGCTGTTAATTATATATTCATTGTCAAGAGTAAAAATCGAATAATCTTGTAAACTATCTATTATCTGGCTGTAAAACTCAGCGGTTGGAATGTAATTACTTTTAAGAATTTTAGAATTGGTTTTCTCTTTTTCCATTAAATTATGTAAATAATATTTAAAATTTTGAAAGCTTATTTTCGATTGATTTAACTATGCAATGCGTTCAAAGATACACAAAAGAAAATACGATTTCTGTAAAACACAGAATATAACCCCTAACAGAAGAATGTATGTCCGAAATCCTACATGACTTCTTTAATACCACTCTAATACTATTTCCCTTTTACAATATTCAAGCCAATAAAAATATCATCATAATTTCACGAGACTTTATTCCACAAAAAAAGCCTCGAATTTCTTCGAAGCTTTTGCTTTCTGGGTGGGAGACGGGGCTCGAACCCGCGACCCTCGGTACCACAAACCGATGCTCTAACCAACTGAGCTACAACCACCATTTGCTTAGCGGTGGCAAATATACGACATAAGTTTACTTCTGCAAATATTTTTCCCAAAAAAATACATGAAATTTATATCAAATCTGCTAAGCTATTGACTGCCAAATATCTTTCTACAGTAAAACCTTCCGCATGATCTACTCCTGTGAGCCTTCCTAAATCCCTGGAACGGTAATTCAGGCTTTCCAAGAAGTTTTTACTCGTTATTGGCGACTCCGGTTCATTTGAATTTGCATCATAAAACTGTGAACTGTACGCCAAAATAGATTCAATTTTTTTATCGGTGAAACCAGTAATGTCAACTACAAAATCCGGTTCTATATTTTTCCACTGTATATAATGATACACTAATTTAGGTCTCCAAGCCTTTTGTTGCTCTCCTTCCAATGCAGTTTCTATCTTCATTAATCCAGATAAGAAACAAGCATCAGAAACTAATTTACTTCCCTTTGCATGATCAATGTGTCGGTCATCAATAGCATTACACAATACAATCTCCGGTTGATACTTGCGAATCATTTTTATGATTTCTAATTGGTGCTTTTCGTCATTGACAAAAAACCCATCACGCATTTCCAGATTCTCACGTGCTGAAACACCTAGAATTTTTGCAGCAGCATTTGCTTCCTGATCCCTGATTTCCGCTGAACCACGAGTTCCTAATTCACCACGTGTCAAATCTATAATTCCAACCGTTTTTCCTAAAGAAATTTCTTTTAAAATGGTTCCTGCACAACCCAATTCCACATCATCAGGATGCGCACCAAAAGCAAGTATATCTAATTTCATCTAAAATTCGTTTAATGTTTTTTTGTTTAATGTTTAAAGTTGCGAATATTACTTCAAATCCAATATTTTCTTCATAGTCATTGATTTATTGACACTTTCCCTCCATTCTTTTTCAGGAATACTGTCCTTTGTAATACCACATCCCATATATAAATGTGCTTGATTATCTTTGATTTGCATGCATCGCAAATTCACATACAAATCTGATTTAATCTCTCCTTTATTAAATCCTTCTTTGTTTAATTCTCCTAAAAAACCTGTGTAATATTCTCGGTCATAGCCTTCATGTTTCAAAATAAAATTTTTAGCAACCTCTTTTGGCAATCCGCAAACAGCAGGAGTTGGATGCAAAACAGAAACAACTTCTTTCAAACTTGAATTGTCATTAATAACCCCTTCAATATCTGTTTTAATGTGTGCTATAGTTCCAGCTTGTGCAGTGTAAGGGCTTGAAACGGACACTTCTGAAGTCAATTCCTTTAGATTATCCAAAATAAAATCAGTAACAAACTGCTGCTCTTCTATTTCTTTTTTCTCCCAGACAACTTCTTTATCACCTTGAATTTTTTGCGTTCCGGCTAATGACATTGTATAAAAAGTATTCGTATTAGCCTTTAGTAATCGCTCCGGTGTGGCGCCCATCCATAAACCTATTTTTGGATGAAACCAGCAATAGCAAAAAGCGGTGGGATAATTTTGAATTAATTTTTCGAAAATTGAAACTAAATCAAAATTTGACAAACCAACAATTTCTTTTCGTGACAAGACCACCTTTTTCAAAGTCCCTTTTGCAATAGCATCAATTCCTTTTTGAACAAACCTTTCAAAATCTTCTTTCGCTTGAATATCTTCTGAATCTATGAAATCCGAATCCTCATTTTCCTTGGAAGAAGTAATCAGGGTTTCCCATTTTACCGATTGATTTCTAGGAATCAGTATCATCTGACTGCCGTCAAAAGGAGCGAAAACAAATCCCGTTTCTTCAAAATTCTCGGCAAAATATAAGTGGTCGTTATTTTGAAAAAAACCTATTAATTTGATGTTATTTGGTTTTCGGTATAATACAAAAGGTAGATTTTGAGCTTTTTGTTGCTTTACTTTTATAAAAAAATCGATCATATATAATGTATTAAAATATAAATTCCACTAAACCTAAAGGCATTATGATTTGCTTAATCGTATCGAAACCATCTTGGTCAATTTGACCGAAACTGATTTTTAACTTTAGCTACAGTTAAATCCAATTATTGATTATTGATTTTCGCTTTTTCTTTTTGGCAAAACCATATTCGTCAGCTTGCAAAGTGAAATTAAGTTATTGTTTTCATCCGTAATTCGTATTTCCCAAAGATGAATGCTTCGGCCCTTGTGGACAATCTTAGCGGTTGCTGTTACAATTCCATCTCGTTTTGCTTTCAAGTGATTGGCTGAGATTTCAATTCCGCGCACCTCGCTTAGTTCTGAATTTACATAAATCATAGAGGCGGCGCTGCCCACACTTTCTGCTAAAGCTACCGATGCACCGCCATGCAATAATCCCATTGGTTGATGCACGGAAGCATTAACGGGCATTGTTGCAACAAGAAAATCTTCTCCTGCGTCCGTATATTCAATATTCAACGTTTGCATTAAGGTGTTTTTAGAAACGTGATTGCAATAATGAAGTATTTTTTCTTTGTCGAATGTCATGTTTTTGTCTTTAAAAATGTAAAAATAATTAAAAGATAAGTCACTTAACAGTAAATACAATTGTTATTCTGATTTCGAAATAGATTTTTCCTATTTTTACAAAAAATATAACTAAATGCGTCCCAAAATATTATTGTTTTTTATTGGAATCATATTGACTATCTGTTCCTGCCGTTCTGATTTTGAGACCGTAGCCAGCACAGGAGATTTAGAATTTTCCAAGGACACGATTTATCTTGACACTGTTTTCTCTAACATCGGTTCCAGCACATACCGACTCAAAGTGTACAACAAAAGTAAAAATGACATTACGATTCCAAGCATTAAATTAGGAAAAGGTTTGAGTTCTAAATACCGAATATCCGTTGACGGAATGCAGGGAACAGACGGGAAAATTTTTAACAATGTGGACCTTTTAGCAAAAGACAGTTTGTATATTTTCATAGAAACAACCGCAAATAGTACTGAAGCCAATGCTTCTGATTTTTTGTACACTGATCAAATTCAGTTTGACAGTGGCGAAAACCTTCAAAATGTAGAATTGGTAACACTCATTCAAGACGCTGTTTTCCTGTATCCAAAACGTTTTACTGACGGAACCACTGAAACACTTCCAATAGGAAACGAAAAAATTGATGGCTTTTATCTGGATGAAAATGACCCCGTAAATGGAAATGAATTGCAGTTTACCAATGAAAAACCGTACGTAATTTATGGATATGCAGCAGTTCCTTCGAATAAAACGGCCACTTTTGAGGCTGGAACCCGAGTGCATTTTCATGCTAATTCTGGACTTATAGTAGCCAATAATGCCTCAATCAATATTAATGGAACTCTATCACAAACGGATAAATTAGAAAACGAAGTCATTTTTGAAGGAGACCGTTTAGAACCTGATTTTTCAGATGTGCCGGGACAATGGGGAACCATTTGGCTGACTGATGGCAGTACAAATAATACCTTGAATCACCTCACTATTAAAAATGCAACCATTGGTTTGTTAATTCAAAACAATGATGGCACAACAGTCTCTATCAAAAATACCCAAATCTACAATAGCAGCAACTACGGAATTTTGGCACAGACCGCAAAAATAAGCGGAGAAAATGTAGTCATCAACAATGCCGGATTAGCCAGTTTAGCCTGTACCTATGGCGGGAATTATAGTTTTACTCATTCCACTTTCAACAATAATTGGAACAGCTCGCAACAAGTGGCGGTTTTGGTTAGCAATTATATTTTGGGAGCAGTTCCAGAAGTAAAAGATTTAACCGCAGCTACGTTTAACAATTGCATTATTTATGGTTCTTATTCAAACGAAATGAGTTTGACCAAAAAAACGGGAGCCGCTTTTGAATACCAATTCAACAATTGCTTGATAAAATTTGATAACATATCCAATCAATTTACAACCAATCCCGATTATCAATTCAATACGGATACCGCACATTACAACTCGATAATTTTGAACAAGGAACCAAAATTTTTCAATGTATCTCGGAACAAATTTAATATTGACGAAACTTCAGCCGCTTTCGCAAAAGGGAATTCGGCGTATCTAATTCCACTTGATATTTTAGGAAACACGAGAACTTTACCGCCAGATTTAGGTGCGTACCAAAACAAAGCTTTTCCAAAATAAACCGCTCTGAATTAGCGCATTATAACTATTTAAAAATTAAAAAGGACCTTTCTCGAATTAAACATTTAGTAACCTCCAATATCAATTTAAATAGTAGTTTTGTCAAAATTTTAATCCATAAATCAAATTAATTTTAAACCAAGTAATCCACTTAAAGTATGAAACAAATCTACTCGTTACTCTTTTTATTCCTTTTCACAGCAGGTTTTGCACAAGCGCCAGATGGCTATTATGCCAATGCCACAGGAACCGGCTACACGTTGAAAACTCAATTGTACAATATTATCAAAGACCATACAGTTCTTAGCTATGGAGATTTATATGTTACCTATGAAACGTCAGATATTGATAATTTCTTTGAAAAAGATGGTTCGGTTTTAGACATGTATTCTGAGAATCCTGCAGGAACAGATCCTTACATTTATAGTATTGCAAATACGCAAAGATGCGGAAGCAGCGGTTACGCAAAAGAAGGAGATTGTTACAACAGAGAACACATTATACCACAATCTGTGTTCGGTGAACAATCACCTATGGTTTCTGATGCACATTTCATCACACCTACAGATGGAAAAGTAAATGGAATAAGGAATAATTACCCACATTCTGTAGTAGCAACTGCTACTCAAACTACTCTTAATGGGAGTAAACTTGGTGAAAGCACTACAACTGGTTACACAGGTCCAGTTTTTGAACCAATTGATGAATTCAAAGGTGATATTGCCAGAATGTATTTCTATTTTGCCACTCGTTATGAAAATACTGTAGCCGGATATAATTACCCAATGTTTAATAATTCAACCAATAAAGTATTTACACCTGCATTTTTAAATCAATTACTGGCTTGGCACAATCAAGATCCGGTAAGTGCTAGGGAAATTACGCGTAATAACGCCATTTATGCACGTCAAAATAATAGAAATCCTTTTATTGATCATCCAGAATATGCAGTGTCGGTATGGACTACAGAACCTGCAGATACTGAAGCGCCAACGGCAGCAACAAATTTGGCGGTAACCACTACTACTTCAAACTCGGCTACTTTAACATGGACGGCAGGGACAGATAATATTGCCGTTACCGGTTATGATGTGTATGTAAACGGTACTTTCAAATCAACAGAAACTAGTCTAACAGCTACTGTATTAGGTCTTATACCGTCTACTACTTATTCCTTTTATCTAATAACAAGAGATGCTGAAAGAAATTCTTCACTTGCCAGTATACCTGCGGAAGGAACTACAATAGCTGCACCTACTGGCGGAACTACTGCATCAGGAATATTCTTCTCAGAATACGTTGAAGGTGGCGGTAATAATAAATTATTAGAAATTGCTAACTTTACTGGAGCTACAGTTGATCTAACAGTCTATTCTATAAAAAAACAATCAAATGGTGATGGAGCTTGGGGTTCAGGATTAGCCTTAACAGGATCCATAAATACTGGTTCAGCGTATGTAATTGCATACAATTTAGCAGCTACAACTTGTTACAATCCTGCAAGTGCTAATTTATCAACTGCATCTACTGAGGTACAGTATAATGGAAACGATCCTATTGGTTTATTCAAGAATGATGTTTTAATAGATATCATTGGAACATTTAACGGAGGATCGGCAAATTTTGCAGTTGACGAGACTTTGAGAAGAAAAGCAAGTATTTCAGCCCCAAATACAACTTTCAACAAAACTGCTGAATGGGATCTATATGCTAAAGACATTTGTAACGGTTTAGGAAGTCATTCATTGGCAACCCTTTCTAACGTTGATTTTGATTCTAATGAATTCAATATCTATCCAAATCCATCAAACGGAAATATCAAAATAAATTTCGAAAATTCAAATGAAAAATATTCTGTTCAAGTGTTTTCAGTATTAGGACAAAAAGTTTTTGAAAAAGAATATAAAAACAGTTCTTCTGCTACTGTCAACAATCTTCAAAAAGGAGTTTACTTAGTTAAAATAACAACCGACACAAAATCAGTTACTAAAAAATTAATTGTGAACTAATTTAAAAACGAACTATTTATTTAAAGCGGCATTTATTGCCGCTTTTTTTGTTTACAATTATTCAAAAAAAATACTTCTAAATACCGGTACAAAGCAGATTGCTTCTAACCTAAAAATAAAACTACTTTCCTTAAAATGTTAATAATTGTGTTAAGAAAATCATAATAAAATTCATAATTTCTTAACACTAAACATATTAAAAGTTATAAATTTGCGCGTCTTCAGTATTTTAAATTTTACAAATTAAGCTTTAAAAATCTGAGATTAACCCCAAAAAACCAAAACAAATTTAAATTATGAAAAAAATCTACTCAGCCTTATTATTGCTATTCGTCACCGTTGGTATTGCCCAAATACCCAGTGGCTATTACACTACCGCCACAGGAACTGGCTACACCTTGAAAACACAATTATACAACATCATCAAAGGGCATACGGATAACGGATATGCTGGTTTATATACGATATATCAAACATCCGATAGGGATTATTACTTTGAAAATGACGGTACAATTTTAGACATGTATTCTGAAAATCCTGCCGCAACAGATCCTTATAATTACTCCGCAGGAACAACACAACGATGCGGGACTTATAGTGTAGAAGGCGATTGCTACAATAGAGAACACATTATTCCACAATCAGTATTCAGCGAACAATCCCCAATGGTTTCGGACGCACATTTCATAACACCAACCGATGGAAAAGTAAACGGACAACGTTCTAATTATCCACACGGACCGGTAACTTCTGCAACTTGGACTTCCTTAAATGGAAGTAAACTTGGAACAAGCACAACTTCTGGTTATTCCGGACCTATTTTTGAACCTATAAATGAATTCAAAGGCGATATCGCACGTATGTATTTTTATTTTGCGACTCGTTACGAAAATACTGTTTCCGGTTATTCTTATGCAATGTTTAATGGTACTAGCAATCAGGTTTTCACGACCGCTTTTTTAAATTTATTACTTACTTGGCACAATCAAGATCCGGTTAGTAACAGAGAAATTGCTCGTAACAATGCAATTTATAATTCTCAAAATAATAGAAATCCATATATCGATCATCCCGAATATGTACAAGCAATTTGGAACCCAACTGCTGATGCACAAGCGCCTACTGCTCCAACGAATTTGTTAGCTAGCGGAACAACATCAAACTCCGTTTCATTAAGTTGGACGGGTTCAACTGATAATATTGGAGTGACTGGATATAATGTTTATATGAACAGCGCTTTAAAAACAACTGTAACCGGAACAACTACTACTGTCACTGGGCTAACAGCTTCAACAGCCTATTCCTTTTATGTTGTCGCTAAAGATGCTGCTGGAAATTCTTCGGCTTCAAGTAATGTAGTAAATGCTACAACAGCTGCCGGAACATCAATTACGTATTGTGCTTCTCAAGGAAACAGCACTGCAGATGAAAAAATAGGAAAAGTCGTTTTTGGTTCCATAAATAATACCACTACAGGAACTGCCGGTTATGAAAATTTCACTGCTATAACCACAAATGTAACTTCAGGAACGGCAAATACCATTACTATCACGCCGTCATGGACAGGTACAGCTTATAGCGAAGGATATGCGGTTTGGATTGATTATAACAAAAACGGATTATTTACAGATGCAGGAGAATTGGCTTGGTCAAAAGCTACTTCAACAACAACTCCGGCAACAGGAACAATCACGATACCAGCTTCGGCGACATTAGGAACTACGAGAATGAGAGTTTCAATGAAATACAATGCCATTCCAACTTCGTGCGAAGCTATTCCGTATGGTCAAGTAGAAGATTATACTGTAAATATAATTGCAGGGACTGCGGATACAACAGCTCCATCTGCACCTACAGCTTTGACAGCATCAGGAACAACTCAAACTACAACCACTTTATCTTGGACTGCTGCAACTGATAATGTTGGAGTAACCGGATACAACGTGTATAGAGGAACTACATTAATAGGTACTGTTTCAACGACATCGTATAATGTTACGGGATTAACTGCTGCAACAGCTTATACTTTTTCAGTAAAAGCTAAGGATGCAGCCGGAAATGTTTCTGCTTCAAGCAATGTTGTAAATGTTATAACAACTAGCAGTGGTTCCACTGCAACGGATTTATTGTTTTCTGAGTATATTGAAGGCTCTTCAAACAATAAAGCGTTGGAAATTTCAAATGCAACTGGCGCAGCAATTAACTTATCGATTTATAGCATCAAAAAACAAACCAACGGTGCTGGTGCTTGGAGCACAGGACTATCTTTAACAGGAACGTTGAATAACGGAAGTAAATTTACTATTGTAAATAGTGCAATGGCGTCAAGTTGTTATCCTATAAGTTCTGCAAATCTTTCTACAGCGGCGACTGAAATGGCTTTCAATGGAAATGATGCCGTAGGTTTATTCAAAAATGGCGTCTTAATTGACATCATTGGAACTTTTAACGGCGGAACAGCAAACTTTGCTGCGGATGAAACAATCCGAAGAAAAGCTACTGTTACTTCTCCTACAACTACTTTCAATAAAACAACCCAATGGGATTCATTTGCATCAGATACTTGTAACAATTTAGGAAGTCGAATTGTTGTAAAAGAGTCGAAAATTGAAATAGTTTTAGATATTAATGATATTGCTATCTATCCAAATCCATCCAATGGAACTTTCTCTGTCAATAATTCGAATAAAATGTATTCTATCGAAATTTATTCTATCATTGGTCAGAAAATTTACAGCGAAGAAAACAGTACCAAATCAGAAATTACACTGCCAAACATTGCTAAAGGAACGTACTTAGTTCGTGTTAGCATCGATTCGGATTCAGTCATAAAAAAATTAATAATCAACTAATTCTAAAAGCGGCAAATTTGCCGCTTTTTTTATAGCCAAAATTTAATCTTAATTGTCTAAATTTGCACCGCAATACAACAAACTACATAACAATGATCCATTTCTTTGAAAACCAAAGCAAAACTGTTTTTGCCGTACACACGCAAAACGAAATTTCGGCTCAAGACATTTCAAAACTTAACTGGCTTTTTGCCGATTCAAATAAAATAGAAAAATCCGTACTGACGGATTTTTTTGTTGGTCCTCGAGCCACTATGATAACGCCTTGGAGCACTAATGCTGTAGAAATCACCCAAAACATGGGGATATCCGGCATCATTAGAATTGAAGAATTTCATAAAGCAACTGCTGATTTTTCTGATTTTGATCCAATGCTTTCGCAAAAATACGCCGAGTTAAATCAAGATATTTTCACTATCAACGTACTACCGGAAGCAATTTTGGATATAGATGATATTGCTGCTTACAACCAAAAAGAAGGATTGTCTTTAAGTCCTGATGAAGTGGAATATTTAGATAATCTTGCGATTAAATTAGGGCGAAAACTAACGGATTCTGAGATTTTTGGTTTTTCACAAGCCAATTCAGAACACTGTCGTCATAAGATTTTCAACGGAAAATTCATTATTGACGGAGAAGAAAAAGAATCTTCTTTATTCAAATTAATCAAAAAAACATCTCAGGAAAACCCTAACGATATTGTTTCGGCTTATAAAGATAACGTTGCTTTTGTAAAAGGGCCACGAGTACAACAATTTGCTCCAAAAAGTGCAGATAAGCCTGATTTTTATGAAGTAAAAGAATTTGATTCGGTTATTTCATTAAAAGCAGAAACACATAATTTCCCAACAACAGTAGAGCCTTTCAATGGTGCTGCAACTGGTTCTGGTGGAGAAATTCGGGACCGTTTAGCAGGTGGACAAGGTTCTTTGCCAATGGCTGGAACGGCAGTTTACATGACTTCATATTCTCGTTTAGAAGGTCCATTCGACTCCGCTCAGGGTAGCAGACCTTGGGAAAACGGCATGACCGAAAGAAAATGGTTGTATCAAACGCCAATGGATATTTTGATTAAAGCTTCCAACGGAGCTTCTGATTTTGGGAATAAATTTGGGCAACCATTGATTACAGGTTCTATTCTGACTTTCGAACACGAAGAAGACGCTCGCAAACTAGGTTTCGACAAAGTGATTATGCAAGCGGGTGGAATTGGATACGGAAAATTAGACCAAGCGATTAAGAAAAAACCACAAACAGGTGATAAAATTGTCATCCTTGGTGGTGAAAATTATAGAATTGGAATGGGTGGAGCTGCAGTTTCTTCAGCAGATACCGGAGCTTTTAGTTCAGGAATTGAATTGAATGCGATTCAACGTTCGAACCCAGAAATGCAAAAACGTGCTGCCAATGCCATTCGTGGTTTGGTAGAAAGCGATATCAATCCAATTGTCTCGATTCACGATCACGGAGCTGGAGGACATTTAAACTGTCTTTCGGAATTAGTGGAAGATACTGGGGGATTAATTGATTTAGACAAATTGCCTGTGGGAGACCCTACCCTTTCGGCAAAAGAAATTATTGGTAACGAATCTCAAGAAAGAATGGGATTGGTTATCGCCAAAGAAAACATCGATTTATTACAAAAAATAGCTGACCGTGAGCGTTCTCCAATGTACCAAGTGGGAGATGTAACCGGAGATCACCGTTTTACTTTCGAATCAAAATCAACAGGTGCTAAACCAATGGATTTTGCCTTGGAAGACTTTTTTGGAAGTTCTCCAAAAGTGGTCATGACAGACAAAACAATCGAAAGAAATTATACTGATTTAAGTTACGACAAGAAAAACATTTCAACCTACTTAGAACAAGTACTTCAACTGGAAGCAGTTGCTTGTAAAGACTGGTTGACCAATAAAGTAGACCGTTGTGTGGGTGGTAAAGTAGCCAAACAACAATGTGCCGGTCCATTGCAATTGCCATTGAACAATTGTGGTGTAATGGCCTTGGATTATCAAGGAATAGAGGGAATTGCCACTGCGATTGGACACTCTCCTATTGCTTCATTAATTGATCCGGTGGCAGGAACAAGAACTGCTATTGCTGAGTCTTTATCAAACATTGTTTGGGCTCCAATAAAAGACGGATTAAAAGGAATTTCACTTTCGGCAAATTGGATGTGGGCGTGTAAAAACGAAGGAGAAGACGCTCGTTTATACGCTGCGGTGGAAGCTTGTTCCGATTTTGCAATCGAATTGGGAATCAATATTCCAACCGGAAAAGATTCACTTTCGATGAAACAGAAATATCCAAATGAAGAAGTAATCGCACCGGGAACGGTAATTATTTCAGCAGGTGGAAATTGTACGGACATTAGAAAAGTAGTAGAGCCTGTTTTACAAAAAGACGGTGGTTCTATTTATTACATCAATTTGTCCCAAGATGATTTCAAATTAGGCGGTTCTTCGTTTGCGCAAACGTTGAATACTATTGGAAAAGAAGTACCAACAATTAAAGACGCTGCGTTTTTCAAAAGAGCCTTTAATACCATTCAAGAATTAATTTTAGAAAACAATATCCTTGCAGGACATGACATTGGAAGTGGTGGTTTGATCACGACTTTATTAGAAATGTGTTTTGCAGATGTGAATTTGGGAGCAAAAATAGATTTCTCTGCTTTCGAGGAAAAAGATTTGATAAAAATCCTATTCTCTGAAAACATTGGAATTGTTATTCAAGCGAAATCAGATACCGAAGTGGAATCTAAATTAAACGCAAATAATGTTTCTTTCTATAAAATAGGAACAGCTACAAATGAAGCGACTTTAGATTTTGGTCCTTGTACATTAGACATTGCTAAATACAGAGATGTTTGGTACAAAACATCGTTTTTATTAGACCAAAAACAATCCAAGAACGGAACAGCTCAAGCGCGTTTTGACAATTATAAAAACCAAGCGTTACACTATACTTTTCCAACACATTTTACAGGAAAAAAACCAGTTATCGACAATTCTAAGCCAAAACCAAAAGCAGCTATTATCCGTGAAAAAGGAAGTAACTCGGAGCGTGAAATGGCAAATGCAATGTACTTAGCCGGATTTGATGTAAAAGACGTTCACATGACCGATTTGATTTCAGGCCGTGAGACTTTGGAAGATATTCAGTTCATTGGAGCTGTTGGTGGATTCTCCAATTCAGATGTATTGGGTTCTGCCAAAGGTTGGGCCGGAGCCTTTTTATACAATGAAAAAGCAAAAACAGCTTTAGACAATTTCTTCAAAAGAGACGACACGTTGTCTGTTGGAATTTGTAATGGTTGTCAATTGTTTATGGAATTGGAAGTGATTAATCCGGAGCATGAAGTACACGGAAAAATGTTGCACAACGAAAGTAACAAACACGAAAGTATTTTTACATCAGTAACGGTACAGGAAAACAATTCGGTAATGCTTTCTTCATTAGCAGGAAGTACACTTGGAGTTTGGGTTTCGCACGGAGAAGGAAAATTCAACTTGCCAATGGGTGAAGAAAATTATAATATTGTTTCTAAATATGCCTATGAAGGCTATCCTGCTAATCCAAACGGTTCTGATTATAATACAGCGATGTTGTGTGATAAAACGGGTCGCCACTTGGTGATGATGCCACACATTGAGCGTTCTACATTTCAATGGAACTGGGCATATTATCCAAAAGATAGAAACGATGAAGTTTCGCCTTGGCATGAAGCTTTTGTCAATGCCAGAAAATGGATGGACAAAAAATAATTTTTTGATTATAATATTGAAAGCGTTCTTGAAAAAGAGCGCTTTTTTTGTTCTAATTCAACGCTAAAATTTCACTTCAAGAAAACGATTTCGTTGATAATCAACAATGCGTTCAAAATTTTGCGATATAATTTCCAATTTTTAAAATTTATCCCTATTTTTTTTTTAATTTGCAAGCAAATCCAATATTATCCATAATGATAAATATCACCCGCCTCTTCGATTTCCCTTATTATCAGCAAGAAAAATACAATAACATTCCGGATGCTTTAGTAAGCAAACAGAATGGTGTCTGGGTAAAAACATCGACCCAAGAATATATAGCTAAAGCAAATGCCATTTCGAGAGCACTACTCCGATTGGGCGTTCAAAAAGACGATAAAATTGCCATCATTTCCTCTAATAACAGGACCGAATGGAATGTTATGGACATTGGTGTACTGCAAACCGGAGCGCAAACTGTTCCCATTTATCCTACCATTTCCGAGGAAGATTACGAATACATTTTGAACCATTCCGGTTCAATTTATTGTTTCGTATCGGATGCTGAGGTGCTTCGAAAAGTAAACATAATCAAACATAAAGTTCCTACGCTTAAAGAAGTGTATTCGTTTAACGAAATTGAAGGTTGTACCAACTGGAATGATTTGTTGGTTCTTGGTGTAGACACCGGAAATCAAGACGAAGTAGAACAACGTAAGAACAACGTAAAAACTGAAGATTTAGCGACTATAATTTATACTTCGGGAACAACAGGAAGACCAAAAGGAGTTATGCTTTCGCACAAAAATATTGTGTCAAATGTATTGGACAGTGCTTCTAGAATTCCATTTGAAGCCGGAAAAAGCCGCGCTTTGAGCTTCCTTCCTATTTGCCATATTTTCGAAAGAATGATTTTGTATTTATACCAATATTATGGTGTTTCCATTTATTTTGGAGAATCCATTGAAAAAATCAGTGACAACATCAAGGAAGTGAAACCAACAGTAATTACAGCTGTTCCAAGACTTTTAGAAAAAGTATATGATAAAATTTATGCCAAAGGAACGGAGTTAACCGGCATCAAAAAGAAATTATTCTTTTGGGCGATTGACTTAGGTTTAATCTATGAGCCGTATGGCAAAAATGGATTTTGGTACGAATTCCAACTTAAAATTGCGCGCAAACTGATTTTCAGCAAATGGAAAGAAGGTTTGGGTGGAAACCTGGATTTAATGGTTTCCGGAAGTGCTGCTTTGCAACCAAGATTAGCTCGCATTTTTGCCGCTGCCGAAATTCCGGTTATGGAAGGCTACGGATTAACTGAAACTTCTCCCGTAATCTCTGTAAATGACATCAGAAATGGTGGTTTCAGAGTAGGAACTGTGGGTAAAGTAATCGATAATGTAGAAGTTATTATTGCTGAAGACGGCGAAATCCTTTGTAAAGGGCCTAACGTAATGATGGGTTATTTCAAAGATGAAAAATTAACAAACGAAGTAATCACGGACGGATTTTTCCATACGGGAGATATTGGAATTTTTGACGAAGATGGATTCTTGAAAATCACCGATCGTAAAAAAGAAATGTTCAAAACCTCAGGAGGAAAATACATAGCGCCACAATTAATTGAAAATACGATGAAACAATCCCGTTTCATTGAACAAATCATGGTTATTGGTGACGGGCAAAAAATGCCGGCGGCCTTTATTCAGCCAAGTTTTGATTTTATCAAAGAATGGGCCGTTATCCACGGAATCGACATTGGAAAAAGCAATGAAGAAATAATTGCCAACGAAAAAGTAATCGAAAGAATCCAGTTGGAAGTGGACAATCTGAACGAAAAATTCGGAAACTGGGAGAAAATAAAACGTTTTGAGTTAACACCGGATTTATGGTCTGTGGAAGGCGGACAGCTTACACCTACCCTGAAACTGAAACGAAAAATAGTAATGGAAAAATACATTGATTTATTCCATAAAATCTACAACTAGCCGTTATAAAACCGTTCCGTTATGAAACTAAAATTCTTAATTTGCTCCGTTATCAGTGTGTTCTTTTTCTCTAATTGTCAGGAAAAACCAAAGGAAGATCCTATAAAAGCAAATTATTTAGATTTCTCTAAACGGGACGACCAACTCACGGGCGGTATCAAAATGATTCCGATTCAAACACCAAAAGGCACGTTTAAAGTCTGGACTAAACGAGTGGGCAACAATCCTAAAATAAAAGTGTTGTTGCTACACGGCGGTCCCGGTTTGACACATGAATTATACGAGGCATTCGATGGTTATTTCCCTAACGAAAGCATTGAATACATTTATTACGACCAGTTGGGCTCGTATTACAGCGACCAACCTAATGACAACAGTTTATGGACCAATGACCGTTTTGTAGAAGAAGTTGAGCAAGTACGCATCGCATTAGGCTTAGACAGTTCAAATTTTTACCTGATGGGACAATCTTGGGGCGGAATCCTCGCAATGGAATACGCTCTGAAATACCAAAAGAATCTAAAAGGCTTGATTATCTCTAATATGATGGCGAGTGCAGCGGAATATAATGCTTACGCAAAAGACGTTCTAGCACCGCAAATGGATCCAAAAATCCTAAAACAATTGCAGGATATCGAGAATAATAATGATTTTGATAATCCAAAATACAGCGAATTACTGTTCAAATATTACTACACCGAACATGTTTTGAGAATGCCTCTCGAAGAATTGCCGGAATCCATCAACAGATGTTTCAAGCACATTAATCCTAATGTATATGTGTTTATGCAAGGCCACAGTGAATTTGGCATCACTGGAAATGCGACCCTTAAAAATTGGGATGTCAAAGCCAGACTAAAAACTTTGACCGTTCCTACGTTGAGTATTGGTTCTAAATACGACACAATGGATCCCGAACACATGAAATGGATTGCAAACGAAGTCCAAAACGGACGTTTCTTATTTTGCCCTAACGGAAGCCACCTTTCGCAATACGATGACCCAAAAACCTACTTTCCGGGCGTGATTAAGTTCTTGAAAGATGTGGATAATGGGGCGTTTAGGAAGTCTTAGAAAAAATATTTAATTACTATTTCTAGGATTAATTACAGTAAGAAATATATTTATTACTTCATCATAAAAATTAACGAATAGTTTAAACTCTAAGAATATATTTTCACTGAATTTTAAAATAGTTTCATTAGGCATACCATAAATAGCATTACTTATAATCTTTGAAGCATAATTATTTTTAGATTCAATTGTTAATGTCTGTAATAAATACAATTCTTTTAAAAACTTACTTAACATAATAGTAATATCTGAATTACCATTTATCGAAAATTGCAAATTCTCAAGACATAACTCATAGTAATTCTCTTTATTAGCTAATAAATCTGAAAATTCATTTTTTAATGTTTCAAGATTTATGTCAATTCCCAAATAATTTGCTTTTAACAAAAATCTATAAAACTCTGAATTACATTTTTCTGGATAATAGGTTAAAAGATATTTTTCTGGATTTAAATAATTATTGTTGATTTTATTTGCCTTTAATAAATATGCAGAAACATCACTACTAATTAATCTATGATTTTCTCTTATTGAAAGATGCAATGAATCAATAAGATTGTTCATAATAGACCTTTCTAGTTTACCTTCGTTTTTAGTAAGTTTTAAAACCACATCTAATTTCTCTGCCACTAAATCAATATCACAATTAATCTCAATCCAATCTATTATTGATTTTAAAAAATCTATTCTCTTGTTGTTAATACCTTCCGGATAAATATGATTTACAATACCTTCAGAAGTTATATTAACACTTAAAGTTGATTCTGGCGAATTTGTTATTACAGAAACTTCATTTTCTATTTGAAATTTTTTATTCTTAGAAACAATAAATTTATGTTTAAATTTAAATTTTAATTCTTTTTCCAAATAATAGAATAACATTAATGAGCTGAAATCCAAAGCAAATTGAACTTTATGATTTTCTTTATCTATATCCCCAGTAATTATATTTGGTATCGTAGTGAATCTAGCATTTTTACTGCTCGTCAAATGTAAATAAGCATCAACAAATTTGCTCTTAAATACTGCACTTACAACGGATAGAAACCCAATTCGATAGTTATAATAATCATCTAAACCTTTATCGGCTATGATTTTTTCTTCAGTTCCATTGGTACCAAATTGTTCAACTAGAAATTTTGAAAAATCGTTTATATCCGCAGGAATTTCTAAGGATCGAAATCCTAATTCATTTATAGGATTTTCAGCTTCAATTGTTATATCTCTATATAGATTTAATGCATCATTGAATATTTCGATTATTTCAATTGTACTTTCTTTGTTCATTAAGGTATTAACATTAGTGAATTTTTCACCTATTTTTTTACCTAAAAAATCTTTTTGAATTCCTTCTGATTTTAAAATTTTTCTTTTTTCTTTTTTTCCATCAACATTATGAATTACCCAGTGACCTAACTCAACTGAATCATAATTTTTAAAATGTTCTTTAAATAATAATGAACCGCCAAAATAGTTTTGTCTTGCTTCCGTATTATTATAATCTATTGCTAAATTGTATAAAATTTCAAATCCTTTTTTAGTGTTATTTTTATTTCTTAATAGGATTCCACTAATTGCAATACCTATTCTTTCTTCCTCGTAAATATTAGGAATTACGATTGAAAGTTTTTTAATTTTATCAAAATTGGATTTTTTCTCAAGTACTGCTAGATAAAAGTATAAATAATTAAGATTCTCTGGAAAATTACTATAAAGTAAGTAGTCTATTTCTTCAAGATTATCTAAATCATTTATTTTTTCGAATAGATCATGCTCAATACGCAATAAATCTTCATCAATATAGCTGCTCTTCTCTCTCCAAAACTTCAATAATTTTATTAATTCATTACCTTTCCCTTTTGGCGTGTCTTCTTTACTTTGTAACAAGTTGTGAAGAAAAAATATATACAATTTAAGTGATTCGGATACAATGGTTTTATCAATATAAGTATCCATGAAATTTAATGATTCAAGAGGTTTGCCAAGTTGATTCAAATTTTCAGCAATGAGATTTTTACAATTATTATCAAATAAATTATTATTTTTAATAGAATTTAAAGAAGCTAAAATTTCTTCTCTATCATACTTTCTTATGTATATTAATTCAACAGTTACTTTTAACAATACTTTTAAATCATCAAAAGCGAATTTCCTATCTAAAACTTTTTCAAGTTGAAATATAAACTTGCTTTTATCATCAAAATGTTGCTGAATATTAAAGAAGGCATTTATCAAGTTAAATAAGTGGTTTTCATCGATGACATCTAATGATTTTAAGTAATTATCATAAAGGCTATTTACTTCATCATGTCTTGAAAGAAAATGAAGTACAACAGATTTAAAAAGATAGAATTCTGAATGCAATTCACCTTTCAATTTTTCGTATTCCACTAAACAGTCTAAAGATAATTGAAACTCTTTTTTATGATTTGCTAATTGACAATAGAAACGAGTGTAAATCCATTGAGGTTTTCCTAATTCTTTATATAGCTCACCCAACGAATTAAAAGACATATCATCATTGGAATTCAAATATTTTAGATAATTCAAGTAAAATTTTTGATGTTTTGAAGTATATGAAATTTCTGTAGACTCTAAGCTTTTTGTATAAACATCTAGCAGACTTATTGCCTCAATTATTTCAGGGTCATTTTCAATAATGAAGTTTTCTCCAGATATGTATTTAATTGCAGTTTTATTAATAATCGAAGTAACTAATAGATCGAGTGTAATTATCCATCCTTGTTTATTTTCAAAGGTAACTACTTTGTATTTTTCAAAATCAAATGATAATTGAAGACCATAATTATTCAAATCGTTGAACCTTTTTAGTTTTCCTCCTAATAGGTTAAAAATTATATTTTGCTGGAAATTGTAATTATTAAAAACGACTTTAGGAAGAGATTGTAAAAAAGATTTAATATCATCCGATGTTACCGATTTTACAAACCATGCTGTAAGATTATAATTATCTAAATTTAAAATATTATCAGCTAAATCTATTGCATTTTTTCTATCTGATATATTTAGATATTCGATACAAGCTCTAGTTTTTAATTCCTCATCTTCCTTATTTAGATTGTAGGCTTTAATGAAATCTAATGCAGATTCTTCTTTTGAAAAATTCTCTAATTCTCTTTTACAAAGTGCTTTTAGAAAAAGTATTTTACTAGATATTTTATTATCATTTGGTATATTAGTCTCTGTAATACGTTTTTCTAAATCAATAAGTAAATCAAGTGCAGTTATTGGTTTAAATTCCAAAATCAATCTGTTAATGTTTTTAATTTGTGCTTGATAATCAGACAGAAGAAAAGCCAAGCCTTCAATTACATTTGTTACATTATAAGTGTCTCCAATATTAGCATTATTGGCATGAATTGTTCCTGTATTTAAATTTTTAATTTCCATAATCATCCCCAATTCTGAAATCACCTCCTCTAGTATTTACATTTCCAGTATTTACATTTTTACTATAAGAAATAGTATTCTCGATTTTTGGTATTTTTTCAATAATCTCTTTTAAAAAGTTTTCAAATTTAAGATTATCTTCGAGAGAGTTTTCGATTATCACCTTCACTATATTGAGCTTTTCTTTATTTCCAGGATCTTCTTGAAGTTCTAACAATACTTTCTTTGGTTTATCATCTTTAAAAAACAAAGATTTAAACCAGCTAATTGCTTCTTCTGAAACACTCTCAAATCCTTTTTCAGTAAATTTTTCAATACCTTTTTTTCCTAATTCAAGTAAAAAAGGTGTAATGATTGCCATTGTGATCGGTTCCATAATATTTTAATTTTTCATTATTCCAATTTCCCTCAAATATAACTATAATAAACTACTTACAATTACGTAAACCCATAATCCCAACAATTATACTACAATCCCTAATCATTCTCCTTATTAGGATTCGCGTAAGGGATGGAAGTGGCATCCTTTTATAAATCCTCATCCCGAAGCTTCGGGATTGGGAATTTATAAAAGATACAACGAAGAGCCCGACCCGCAGGGATACGCCCAAAAAATATTAATTACTCTTAAAAAACGGTATAATCTCCTCTATTTCAGCGGGGATTTTTTATATTTAATGCTTTTTAACAAAAAAATATTTTAATATATTATGCATGCATAGTATTTTTTATTATATTTGAAATCGATATAGTTACTTATGAAAGATAAAACGATAGATTATATTTTACGTGCCACCTGGCAAGCAGTGGCCAGAATGTATAATGAAGAAGCATCGAAATACGATGCGAGCATGGCTACTGGTTTCGCTTTATTGAGTATTGATAAGGAAGGTGGAACGCCATCGACCTCGTTAGGTCCAAAAATGGGAATGGAAGCTACGAGTCTGACTAGAACGCTGAAATCTATGGAGGAAAAAGGCTTAATCATTCGCAAGAAAAACCCTGTGGATGGCCGTGGGGTTTTGATTTACCTGACGGATTTTGGTAAAGAAAAAAGAGAATTGTCAAAAAATACCGTGTTGAAATTTAATGAAACGGTCAAACAAACTATTTCGGCAGAAAAACTGCAGCATTTTATAGAAGTTGCGGAAACCATCAATGAATTGATTCAAGACAAAAATATATTTACACATACGAGCGTCAGCGAACTGGCGGAACAAACTGAAAAAACAGAGAATGACACTACTAAAATTGATTCCCATCAATAAAATAGCGCTGTTGTTTTCTAATGAAAATCAAATATTATTTATATGAAACGCACAATTAAAAAAGTTGCAGTAATTGGATCCGGAATTATGGGTTCAGGAATTGCCTGCCATTTTGCTAACATTGGAGTCGAAGTCCTATTATTAGACATTGTTCCAAGAGAACTTACCGAAGCGGAAGCTAAAAAAGGACTGACTTTAGAAAGCAAAATCGTTAGAAACCGATTGGTAAATGAGCATTTGGCTAATTCCCTGAAATCGAAACCCTCTCCTATTTACAGTCAGAAATTTGCAAGCAGAATCACAACTGGAAATACTACTGATGACATGGCGAAGATCGCTACTGTGGATTGGATTATTGAGGTTGTAGTGGAACGTTTGGACATCAAGAAAATGGTTTTTGAACAAATTGAGAAATTTAGAAAACCGGGAACCTTAGTGACTTCAAACACTTCTGGAATTCCAATTCACTTTATGAGTGAAGGAAGAAGCGAAGATTTCCAAAAGCATTTCTGCGGGACACACTTTTTTAACCCTGCGCGTTATTTAAAATTATTCGAAATCATTCCTGGTCCACAAACAGCATCGGAAGTTTTGGATTTCCTAACTGATTATGGTTCAAGATTCTTAGGGAAAACTTCGGTCGTGGCCAAAGATACTCCGGCATTTATTGGTAACCGAATCGGGATTTACGGGATTCAAAGTTTGTTTCATTTGGTTAAAGAAATGGGATTAACGATTGAAGAAGTGGATAAATTGACTGGTCCAGTTATTGGAAGACCAAAATCGGCTACTTTCAGAACGGTTGACGTAGTTGGATTGGATACTTTGGTACACGTTGCCAACGGAATCTATGAAAATTGTCCGAATGACGAACAACACGATTTGTTTAAATTACCAGATTTCGTCAACAAAATGATGGAAAACAAATGGTTGGGTAGCAAAACAGGTCAAGGTTTTTACAAAAAAGTAGACAAGGATATTCTGTCTTTGGATTTAGATACTTTAGAATACCGTGCTGCTAAAAAAGCTTCATTCGCTACTTTGGAACTGACAAAAACAATTGATAAACCAATTGACCGTTTTAAAGTTTTGGTAAAAGGAAAAGACAAAGCAGGAGAATTTTACAGAAAAAGTTTTTCTGGAATGTTTGCTTATGTTTCCAACAGAATTCCTGAAATCTCAGATGAATTATACAAAATTGACGATGCAATGAAAGCCGGTTTTGGATGGGAAAATGGTCCTTTCGAAATTTGGGATGCCATTGGTGTCGAAAAAGGAATTGAAATCATGAAAGCGGAAGGTCTTGAGCCAGCTGCTTGGGTTACTGAAATGTTAGCTTCTGGAAGTACTAGTTTTTATTCTATAAAAGAAGGGGCAACTTTTTTCTACAATATCCCTACAAAATCGCAAACTAAAATTCCTGGTCAGGATTCATTTATCATCCTGAACAACATTCGCGAAAGCAAAAAAGTGTGGAGCAATAGTGGAGCGATTATACAAGACTTAGGAGACGGAATTTTGAATTTAGAATTCCAATCTAAAATGAATACGATTGGCGGCGATGTTTTACAAGCTATCAATAAAGCCATTGACTTATCTGAAAAAGAATATCAAGGTCTAGTTATTGGAAATCAAGCAGCGAATTTCTCTGTTGGAGCTAATATCGGAATGATTTTCATGATGGCAGTCGAGCAAGAATACGATGAGTTGAATATGGCGATCAAAATGTTCCAAGACACGATGATGCGCGTACGTTACTCCGGAATTCCAGTTGTAGTTGCGCCACACGGAATGACTTTTGGTGGTGGATGCGAAATGAGTTTGCATGCTGACAAAGTTGTTGCTGCAGCAGAAACGTATATGGGATTGGTAGAATTTGGTGTTGGGGTAATTCCTGGCGGTGGAGGATCGAAAGAAATGGCATTGCGTGCAGCAGATTTATTCCATAAAAATGACGTGGAATTGAACGTATTGCAAGAATATTTCTTGACAATTGCTATGGCAAAAGTATCTACTTCAGGTTACGAAGCTTTTGATACCGGACTTTTACAACAAGGGAAAGATATCATCGTAGTCAACAAAGACCGTCAGATTGCCGAAGCGAAGAAACACGCTTTACTAATGGCAGAAGCAGGTTACACACAACCAATTCGCAGAAGCGATGTGAAAGTTCTTGGAAAACAAGCTTTGGGAATGTTCTTAGTAGGAACTGACCAAATGGAAGCCGGAAAATACATCTCGGAACATGACAAGAAAATCGCTAACAAACTGGCTTATGTAATGGCTGGTGGTGATTTATCTGAACCAACTTTAGTAACCGAACAATATTTATTGGATTTGGAACGTGAAGCTTTCTTGTCTTTGTGTACCGAAAGAAAAACATTGGAGAGAATCCAGTTTATGTTAACGAAAGGGAAACCGCTACGTAATTAGAAAATAGAACAAAGAGAATAGATTATAGATTTAAAATATTCTATTCTCTATATTCTCAACTCTTAAAAGAAAAAAAATGAAAACAGCCTATATAGTAAAAGCATACAGAACAGCCGTGGGGAAAGCTCCAAAAGGCGTGTTTAGATTTAAACGCCCTGATGAATTGGCAGCAGAAACGATTCAGTTTATGATGAATGAGTTGCCTGATTTCGACAAAAAACGTATTGACGACGTTATGGTGGGAAATGCGATGCCGGAAGCAGAACAAGGACTAAACGTGGGACGATTAATTTCCTTAATGGGATTGAAAATCGAAGATGTTCCGGGTGTAACCGTAAACCGTTATTGCGCGTCAGGTTTAGAAACAATTGGTATGGCTACAGCCAAAATCCAGTCTGGAATGGCGGATTGTATCATTGCAGGTGGAGCCGAAAGCATGAGTTTTATTCCAATGGGAGGTTACAAACCGACACCGGATTACGCTGTTGCAAAAGCTGGAAACGAAGATTACTATTGGGGAATGGGACTAACTGCGGAAGCGGTTGCCAAACAATTCAATGTATCTCGTGCGGACCAAGATGAGTTTGCTTATAACTCACACATGAAAGCCCTTAAAGCACAAGCTGAAGGCAAATTTGACAAACAAATTGTTCCTATTACTGTGGAACAAACGTTTATCAATGAAAATGGTAAAAAAGAGACTAAATCGTATATCGTAAATAAAGATGAAGGTCCTAGAGCAGGAACTTCTGTAGAAGCTTTGGCAGGTTTAAGACCAGTTTTTGAAGCGAACGGAAGCGTAACGGCAGGAAACTCTTCTCAAATGAGTGATGGAGCAGCATTTGTTCTAATTATGAGCGAAGAAATGGTAAAAGAATTGAACCTTACTCCTATTGCCCGTTTGGTAAACTTTGCATCAGCTGGGGTGGAACCAAGAATCATGGGAATTGGACCAGTAAAAGCGATTCCAAAAGCCTTGAAGCAAGCGGGATTAACATTGAATGATATTGATTTAATTGAGTTAAACGAAGCGTTCGCCTCACAAGCATTAGCAGTAACGAGAGAACTAAACCTAAATCCTGATATTATCAATGTCAATGGTGGAGCAATTGCATTAGGTCACCCACTGGGTTGTACCGGAGCTAAACTTTCTGTTCAATTATTCGATGAAATGCAACGCAGAGGAAGCAAATACGGAATTGTGAGTATGTGTGTGGGAACTGGCCAAGGAAGCGCTGGGATTTATGAGTTGCTTTAAAAATTTAGAGTAAAGAGTAAAGAATAAAGAATAAAGAGTAAAGAATAAAGAATAAAGAGTAAAGAGTAAAGAGTAAAGAGTAAAGAGCAGAGAATTTAGAATATTGAGGAGAAAATATGGAATAAAGAGTTTTGAATAACAATCTAATCTGGAATAAGGGAAAATCTTTTTCTGCTCTCTTTTTTCAATTTTCTAAAAAAAATGAGACATAATTATAAAAATTTAAAAATCTGGCAAATTGGAATCCAAATTGCAAATGACGTTTCTGATATTCTATCAACCTTTCCTAAACATGAAAGATTTGATTTAAGTTCACAATTGAGTCGATGTTCTGTCTCAATTCCTAGTAATATTGCGGAAGGTTCTTCAAGAACTGACAAATCATTTAGCCATTTCATAGACATCTCTTTAGGCTCTTCATTTGAATTAATTACACAGCTAATAGTAGCAAAACATAGAAAATATATAAACGAACAAATATTTAACCAATTAGAAACGAAAGTAGAAGAATTTCAAAGAATGACAATGGGTTTCCAAAATGGTCTGAAATAGATTCATTTTTAAAAATCTATATTCTATATTCTTTACTCTAAAATCTATCATCTAAAAACAAAGTCATGAGCGACGTAACCAGAGGAGGTCAATTCCTAGTAAAAGAAACCAAATGCGAAGATATCTTCACTCCAGAAGATTTTTCGGAAGAGCAATTAATGATGCGCGACTCTGTAAAAGAGTTTGTAGACAAAGAATTATGGGCACATAAAGATCGTTTTGAGAAAAAAGATTACGCCTATACAGAAGAAACCATGAGAAAAGCAGGAGACTTAGGACTTTTAGGAGTTGCAGTTCCTGAGGCTTATGGCGGATTAGGAATGGGATTTGTTTCCACAATGTTGGTTTGTGATTATATTTCGGGAGCAACGGGTTCATTCTCTACTGCTTTTGGAGCACACACCGGAATTGGTACAATGCCAATCACTTTATACGGAACAGAAGAACAAAAACAAAAATACGTGCCTAAATTAGCTTCAGGCGAATGGTTTGGTGCCTATTGTTTAACAGAACCAGGCGCAGGATCGGATGCTAATTCCGGAAAAACAAAAGCCGTTTTATCAGAAGATGGAACACATTACAAAATCACAGGACAAAAAATGTGGATTTCAAATGCAGGATTTTGTTCTTTGTTTATAGTTTTCGCCCGTATTGGTGATGACAAAAACATTACCGGTTTTATCCTTGAAAACACTCCAGATAACGGAATTTCAATGGGTGAAGAAGAACATAAATTAGGTATTCGTGCGTCTTCTACACGTCAGGTTTTCTTCAATGAAACGAAAGTTCCTGTTGAAAACATGTTATCAGAAAGAGGAAATGGTTTCAAAATCGCCATGAACGCTTTGAACGTAGGACGTATCAAATTAGCAGCTGCTTGTTTGGATGCACAACGCAGAGTTATTTCAGGTTCAGTGAAATATGCAAATGAAAGAATCCAATTCAATACTGCAATTTCTCAGTTTGGTGCTATTCGCGCAAAACTAGCAGAAATGGCTACAAATTGTTATGCTGGAGAAAGCGCTTCTTACCGTGCTGCCAAAGATATTGAAGACAGAATTTCAGCTCGTGAAGCCGAAGGAGTTTCTCATCAAGAAGCAGAATTAAAAGGAGTTGAGGAATATGCAATCGAGTGTTCTATCCTAAAAGTAGCGGTTTCTGAAGATGTACAAAACTGTGCCGATGAAGGAATCCAAATTTTTGGTGGAATGGGATTCTCAGAGGATACTCCGATGGAAAGTGCTTGGAGAGATGCTCGTATTGCACGTATTTACGAAGGAACAAACGAAATCAACAGAATGCTTTCAGTTGGAATGTTGATCAAAAAAGCGATGAAAGGTCATGTTGATTTATTAGGACCTGCAATGAAAGTTTCTGAAGAATTAATGGGAATTCCATCTTTTGAAACACCTGATTATTCTGAATTATTTGCTGAGGAAAAAGAAATCGTTAGAAATTTAAAAAAATCATTTTTAATGGTTGCCGGAAGTGCTGTTCAAAAATTTGGCGCAGACCTAGACGCTCACCAACAATTATTGATGGCAGCTTCAGATATGTTAATCGAAGTATATATGGCGGAAAGTACCATCTTGCGTACTGAAAAACTAGCAAAAAAAGAAGGAGAAGATAAAGTGCAAGAGCAAATTGCAATGGCAAAATTGTATTTGTACAAAGCGGTAGATATTGTGAATCAAAAAGGAAAAGAAAGCATTATTTCTTTTGCCGAAGGCGATGAACAACGTATGATGCTAATGGGATTACGTCGTTTTACAAAATACACAAACATGCCAAATGTAGTGGCATTGAGAGAAACAATTACAGCAAAATTAGTGGCTGAAAATGAATATTGTTTCTAATAAAAATTAGTTTTTAGTTTTTTTTTTAAACCGCCTTGTTCCTGAAAACAAGGCGGTTTTTTTATTTATTCAAAAGTCTATAATCTATTTTTTCTCAAAACGCATCATTACAATGTCTCCCATTATAAAATTCAGCGTTTTTCCATCTTCAGAAACAGAATAAGAATCTATTTTTTGAAGGGTATTCATGTAAACATTCTCACCTTCACCAGAACAAAACATTTTAGTTACCATCATAGGTTCTTTGAAATTGATTTTACTTTCATCAGCATTTAATTTCCCTGCATAACTATTACAACTGTTTTTTCCGGAAACGCTTGTATCTTTTAAGTTAAAAGTGATGGTTGGTTTATTGTCTGGATACAATCCAGAAAAGGCGATTCGTGGTCCTGATATAAAATTCAATTCCCAAGCACCTTGCAATGCAGCTTTTTGACTATTAGCCGTTTTTACGGAATTACAAGAAATAAGTACCGAACAAAATAGTGTCAGTGACAAAATTATTTTTTTCATTTGTTTTATTTTAATATTTATGTAGAATTTGTTTATTGACCAGAATTAAATTTATTATTTTTCATCTTCAGGAATGACATCGGTCTTTTTTTTCTTTATCTCTGTAACCTCTACTTTTATTCCAACAGCATAAGCATTTGGAATAATTTTTTTTCCATGGGCATTGGCATACACTTTAGTAAATTCGGCTCCAAAATATAAGATTATAGCTGAATAATAAACCCAAATTAAAATAATGATTACGGATCCGGCCGCACCGTAAACAGTAGCAACGGTTGAGCTTCCTAAATAAAAACCAATAGCAAATTTCCCTATCATAAAGAAAAAAGAAGTAAAACTGGAACCTATCAATGCATCTCGCCAAGCAATATGTCCATCAGGCAACGTTTTAAAAATAATAGCAAACAAAATAGTTGTAGTTACAAATAATATTAAAATATTAAAAACATAAAATATGTAAACCGTTGTGTCTGGAAAATAAACTAATAATCGCGTATTGACAACGTCCATTACCGTATTGACCATTAAACTTACCATTAGCAAAAACCCAACAGAAGCAATCATAGAAAACGACATTAATCTGTTTTGAACGAATTTCACAATTCCTTTATTCGGTTTTGCTTTTAATCCCCAAATAGAATTAATAGAACTTTGTATTTCAGCAAATACACCCGAAGCTCCTACTAATAACATAATTCCTCCCAGTATTGTTGCAAATGTAACGCTGTCAGACAATTCAATATTCTTGATGGTTTCCTGAATTTGGATAGCAGCTTCGTTACCTACCATTCCGTTAATTTGACCAAAAAATCTTCCTGTAACAGCTTCTCTTCCAAAGAAAAAACTAAAAATAGATAAAATAATAATCAATAATGGAGGTAATGAAAAAATAGTATAATAAGAAAGTGACGCACTTAATTTAAATCCGTTATCATCATCAAATTCATTATAAGTTCGCTTTAATAAACCCCAACTCAAAACTGCTATTTCTTTATGTTTCATTTCTGTAACTATTTTTAATATTTTATTTTCAATAAAAAACCTAACTCTTAAACTTGTTTTTAATAATTGAAAAGTATGGTTAACACCTTGAATTATCTCAAATGGTATTGCTTTCAAAATTACAAAGATATTATTTACCAAATAGAAATAGATTTTATAAAATTCCTTTGCTCTTTGTATATTCTAAACATAATAGAAGCAAAAACCTAACCAAATTTTAAGTCTTTATTAACCCATTCCTATCATTTAATGTTTAAATTTATATTCTATTTTAATAACCTTTTTAGGATAAATTTTCAAATTATGGAAAATAACAATACACGAAGAAATTTTTTAAAACAAACAGCAATACTTTCAACAGGAACAATTATTGGTTCTAGCTTATTTAATTCAGTATTAGCTGCTGAAAACAATTTGAAAACTGAAAATCAAGTCTTGGAACCGGAAAATTTCGACTTTCAAGGAAACTACAGCCTTCCAAAATTACCGTATTCGTATGATGCTTTAGAGCCACATATTGATAAAGCTACAATGGAAATTCATCATTCTAAGCATCATCAAGCTTATGTGACGAATTTGAATAAAGCCATAGAAACTTTGGACAAAAATTTAGTGGAACATTCAAAATCATTAGAAAATATCTTTGAAAAAATGTCCAAATTCCCTGAAGCGATTCGTAATAATGGTGGTGGGCATTACAATCACAGTTTGTTCTGGAGTTTAATGAAACCAAACGGAGGTGGTACTCCAAAAGGCAAACTAGGAGATGCTATAATGAGTACTTTTGGTTCTTTTGACGAATTCAAAAAGCAATTTAGTGATGCTTCCATGAAAAGATTTGGTTCTGGCTGGGCTTGGTTAGTGGTACAAGACGGAAAATTAGTGATAGGTTCCACAGCAAACCAAGACAATCCATTGATGCGATTGCGAGGAAAAGGACTAAAAGGAAAACCTGTTTTAGCATTGGACGTTTGGGAACACGCGTATTATCTTAAAAATCAAAACCGACGAGCGGATTATATCGCTTCTTTCTGGAATGTTGTCAATTGGGATGAAGCAGAAAAATTATTCAATTCATAAAAAAAACCTTAATAAAAGCCCTGAATTATACATCTATATTTCAGGGTTTTTGCTTTTAAAAAACGAAAATACAGCCTGATAAATTCCTATGATTATCCGCAATAAATTATTCCTTTTCAAAATCTAAAAAAACAGCGCTAATTAAATGTAATATCTGTGTTAAACTAAAATACACCCGTTAAAACTACCGCAAAAAAGTATAGCTTTGTACCTTCAAAATAAAGCAATGATTAACCCTTCAGCATCCGGTTGGATAGATAAATTTTTTATTGAACAAAAATTTTCAAAAGATACTGTTTCTAAAACTACTGATATTTTTTATCAAAAAGTGAGAGATACAGGATTTATTTATGGACATATAATTGCTTTTGAAACCGCAACAACAATACAAACGAAAGGTTGGTTCAAAGAAGAGATTTCAAAAGTTGCGCTTTTGAACACTTTATATCAAGTTTTTTGTTTGACAAATGAAGATATCAGTCCCGAGAATTTTATTGAACAAGGAAATGCTTTTTATAATCAAATGAATCCTCAAGGATTTAATTTGTTTAAAAAAATTCTTCCGAAAAACTCTCCTGCTTTAACTTTAGAAAAAATCATTGATGAACGTGTACAGACCAATGACAGCATCATCAGCAAAAGTTTCTCTCATCTGGTTACAAACGCTTTATTATTCATTGATGTGCTCGCTTTTCGTCAATATTTGATTCACGGTGAAATTCCCGAAAAATATCTAAAAAAAATTGAAGAAACGGTCGTTAATATTGTAACACTTGCGTTAAAAATCAAGTCTAGAAAATCACAATATGATGATTTACTAATCAAACTTTTTGAGGCTTCCATTCGCTACAGCAAATTTTCTAAAGTTTCTGTTCAAAGTTTAGAAATGCTACATTTAGATTACTTTACAAATGAATTGGAAAAATATTATTTAATAGATATTGCCGGGATGGCTTTGTGGAGCGATGGAAAAGTAGAAAATGACGAGAGATATTTTTTGCATTCTTTGGCTGAAATTGTATCGGTTCCAGATTCTTTTGTTGACGAAAGTATCAATAGTACCAATGAATTTATTGATACACACAAAAAAGAAATTCCTTATTTCAATTACTCAAATCCTGTCAAACATTTTTATGATCAAACTACACAAAGCGTGGTTACACTCATTGGCAGGAATAAAAACCGATTGATTAAGGAAATTGTGCAAAGCAAAGAATTGATGGTGCTCCTCGCCTATTCTACTCGCAGAGATTTGGACGAAAAAGAAAAGAAAAAAGTCAAAAAACAATTACTGGAGATTTGTAAAACCATTCCATCACTAACCATTTTTCTGCTTCCTGGCGGCAGTTTATTGTTACCCATTTTGATTAAATTCATACCCACATTGTTGCCTTCTGCTTTTAATGAAAATCTAGATACTGAATAAAAAAAAATCCGCTACATGAGCGGATTTCATAATTTAATTTCTCAATTAAAATTTCAACTGATAAACTGCATCCAAATCTTTTTCAGAACTGATGTTAACCTCTAAATCTGTTACAAAACCAGAGTTAAGTCCATAAGCCCATCCGTGTAATGTCAAATCTTGACCGTTTCTCCAAGCAGCCTGAACGATTGAAGTTTTAGCCAAATCAAAAACTTGTTCTTTTACGTTTAATTCGACAAAAGTATTAAAACGTTCTGTTTCATCCTCAATTGAATCTAAATACGCGCTGTGCAAACGATATACATCTTTGATGTGACGAATCCAGTTGTCAATGATACCAATGGAATCATTTCCCATTGCCGCTTTAACACCACCGCAACCATAATGACCGCAAACTAAAACATGTTTTACTTTCAAAACATTTACAGCATAATCCAAAACACTCAACATATTCATGTCAGAGTGAACCACCATATTAGCAATGTTTCTGTGTACAAAAACTTCTCCAGGCTTTGCTCCTACAATTTCATTGGCAGGTACACGACTGTCAGAACAGCCAATCCATAATAACGGCGGCGTTTGACCTTTGGCAAGATCTTGGAAATAATTAGGGTCACTTGCTAACGAAGTTTCCACCCATTTTTTATTATTTTCTAATATTTTTTTATAAAAATCGCTCATAATTCTTGTTTTATTATTTTTATTAATACAAACGTTCTGTAACTCTAATGCAATGTAAAGGAAGTTTTTTTCAACTTAAGTTCCTTAATTAGTTGCCATTTTCTTGTTTAAGAAATTCTTCGTCAGTGATTTCTTTTTTAACCATAACTCTTTTAGCCGCATCATAATAGTGCTCAATAGAAACATAATTTTGAGTATCAATGCTATTTTCCAGATGATAGGCTTTTTTAAATCCTTTTAGTTTTACCTTAATGTTGTTGTCTAACGCTCTTGTAGTTTTAAACTCATGTATTAAATCCAAAATATCATGTGCAATGTAAACCGTATCTTTTGCATCAATAATCACTTTAGAATTTTCCGGAAGATGATTCAGGGTTTGTTTAATGGCCGCTTTATTCAAAAAAGAAACTTCTTGAGCCAAATCAATATGGATCACATCACCATCAGCATATTGTTCTTTTCTAAAAAAGTAAGCTCTTTTGAGATTTCCTTTTAAAACAAAAATAATACTGATGATAATCCCCAAGGTAACACCTTTCAATAAATCTAAAAATACTACAGCTAATAATGTGGCAATAAAAGGAACAAACTGATATTTCCCTTTTTCCCAAAAATGTATAAATGTTGCCGGTTTTGCTAATTTGTAACCTACCAAAATTAAGATAGCTGCCAAAGTAGCCAAAGGAATTTTGTTCAGAATGACTGGAATAGCAAGTACACTTACTAACAACAACGCTCCGTGAATGATGGTCGACATTTTAGATCTTGCTCCAGAATTGCTATTTGCAGAAGAACGCACAATTACTGAGGTCAAAGGTAAACCACCTAAAAGCGAACTCACCATATTACCAATTCCTTGCGCTTTCAACTCCTTATTCGTGTCAGTATATCTTTTTTGAACATCCATTCTATCGGAAGCTTCTATACTTAATAATGTTTCAATAGACGCTACGATTGCTATAGTCAAGGCTACTACCCATACTTTAGGATTCATCACTCCAGAAAGATTAGGCGTGACAATAATTGCTTTAAATTCTTCGAAAGAAGATGGAACTGGTAGCGAAACTAAATGTTCTTTTCCAATAGCTAATGCACTTCCGTTAGCAATGAAAATTTCATTTAAAATAACACCTAGAGCAACCGCAATCAAAGCTCCTGGGACTAATTTTAATTTTTTCAAAAAAGGAACTTTATCCCAAGAAATCAAAATTACCATCGAAACCAAAGTGATCACTATTGAGCCAATTTGGATGTAATCAAAAATACTAAACAGCGCAGAAAATGTGTTACTGCCATCCGTTTGTGAAAACGCTTGGTCTCCTTCAAAATCATTGTCGTATCCAAAAGCATGTGGCAATTGTTTCAGAATAATGATAATTCCGATACCTGCAAGCATTCCTTCAATGACATTCGTTGGAAAATAATTAGAAATACTTCCCGCCTTGGCAAATCCTAATATTAATTGTAGCAAACCTGCGATGAAAACCGCAGTCAAAAAAACATCAAAAGCACCTAAATCCGTGATTGCCGTAAGAACAATAGCTGTTAAACCCGCAGCTGGACCGGAAACACTAATGTGCGACGTACTGAAATAGCCTACTACTATTCCTCCAATAATTCCTGAAATAATTCCTGAAAATAAAGGAGCACCTGAAGCCATTGCAATACCTAAACACAATGGTAGCGCCACCAAAAAAACCACTAAACCAGATGCGAAATCGGATTTAAGGTTAGCAAAAAGATTAATTTTTTTTGACATAATACCTAACTAAAATTGAATACAGCGTTTTTTTCGCACAAAATAATGCGACAACAGATTTTGAAATGATTCAAAATCATACTTGTATTAAGCCTCGTTGGGCGGAGGAATAAATATGGAGGAAGTAATCTTATCATGTTTTGATAGATTCTCAGATAAAATGGCGCTAGAAGTTGATTCTATTGGAACCAAAACTTCTGAAAAATGATCTACATAAAAAAAAGTCTTGATTTCTTTGAGCGAATGTTCCTCTTCAGAGATGCTATAGAAAATAGATATATCAGCGCTTTTCTCAATCACAGTAACAATTGTTGGAGTGACAAGAAATGCAAAAAATATGATTAAGAATATTTTAGATATAATTTTCATTGTCGCAAAAATAGAATTAAGTTCATTAGAAAAAACATTAGTTCTATTAAATTTAAAAAAAAATTAACATTCAAAAAAAAACCAGAATAAAATCTTATGATTCCATCTGGTTTTTTCTATTTCGTTATTAAAATTACAAAGTCTCTTCCAACCAAGCTTGCATCATCCAAATTGTTTTTTCTTGCTCTGATATAAAATCACTCATCATTGAATTTGTTCCTTCGTCATTAATTTCACCCGATTTATTAAGAATTTCTCTTTCTATTTTTAGCAAATGTGACAGTGAAGTAACAATCAAATGAACCGCTTTCTCGTCATTAGAAACATTCTTCCCTACAACTAATTGATTATTTTTTATGTAATCCTCAAAAGTATGTAGCGGAGTTCCTCCTACAGTCAACACTCTTTCAGCGATTAAATCAATTTTAATTTGGGCATCCGTATACAATTCTTCAAATTTAACATGCAAATCAAAAAAACGTTTCCCTCTTATATTCCAATGAATTCCTCTTAAATTTTGATAATACACTTGAAAATTAGATAACAAAACATTCAATTCACTTACAATCAATTCTGATTCTTTAACTGGTAATCCTAAAATATTTGTTTTCATAATTTATTATTTTAAACAAAAATACGCAAGAAAACACCACTTTACACTATAAGTCAAATTGATTGTTTTTATATTTGCATCAGATATTACTATAAAAAATGACAATAACTCAACTAAAATATGTTTTGGCTGTAGCCGAACACAAAAATTTCACTCTTGCGGCCGAAAAATGCTTTGTAACTCAACCTACATTGAGTATGCAGATTCAGAAAATCGAAGAAGAGTTAAGCATTCAGATATTTGACCGATCAAAAAAACCGATTCAACTTACTGATATTGGTCAAAAAATAGTTAACCAAGCTAAAAATATCGTCAACGAAGCTGATCGCATTCAAGATATTGTAGAACAGCAAAAAGGATTTATTGGTGGTGAATTCCGATTAGGAATAATTCCTACCATTATGCCTACTTTATTACCGATGTTTTTGAATAATTTCATTAAAAAATATCCAAAAGTAAAACTCATCATCGAAGAGTTGAATACGGACGAAATTATTACAAAACTTAATAATGGTCATCTGGATGCTGCCATAGCCGCAACTCCATTATTAGAAGATAAAATCAAGGAAATTGTATTGTATTTTGAACCTTTTGTGGCGTACATTCCGGAAAGTCACCATCATTTTCAAAAGGAAGAAATTGAAGTTTCCGACTTAAACTTAGATGAAATTCTGTTATTGCAAGACGGTCATTGCTTTAGAGACGGAATTTTAAATTTGTGTAAAAATAATAGCAGCAAAAATGAAATTGGACATTTTCAAATAGAAAGCGGCAGTTTTGAAACCTTAATAAAATTAGCCGATGAAGGTTTAGGAACAACATTACTTCCTTATTTGCATACGTTAGATTTAAAAGAAAAAGATAAATTAAAGCTTCGCCATTTCAAGGAACCAAAACCAGCGCGAGAAGTCAGCCTTATTTTTCCTAAAAGCGAATTGAAAATTCAGATAATTGAAGCTCTTAGAAGTACGATTGCCGGAGTGATAAAAGGAGCAATCGTTTTTCAGAACGTACAAATTATAAGTTCTATTCATAAAAAATAAAAAAAAGGAACCGTTTTCGCGGTTCCTTTTTTTTATGAATTTACAATAAGTAAACATTGTTTCAACTCTGGTTTTCCTATCGTATAGTTCAATAACCATTCTCGTAATTGTTCCATTTCGTAAGGCAACAACATTTTGATGGCTTTTTCTAACTCTTTGCAAAAAAGCAACGGATCAAAACTTACTCTTTCTAGGACTGATTTTGTATAATCATACATGATTTTCGACATAGTAAATGAAGATTTTAAGTTAGATTTTAATAATAAATCGGTGTAAAAATACATTAATTATAATTGTAACATAATTATTTAACGTAGTTTTTAGTTTTTTATTTCACATAAAAATTCCATCAATAAAACAAAAACAAACTACTGAAAACAAAGGCTTTAACAACTCTATTTAGTTTTTTGTAGCCCGAAACATTTCTCTTTTTCCCGGTGGCCCTGCGAGTTTTTCAACAGTAAAACCTACTTCAATCATGCTCCTTTTTACCACACCTCTGGCTGCATAGGTAACCAGCACTCCATTTGGTTTGAGCGCCTTATACATTTTTTCGAAAATTGCTGTACTCCACAATTCAGGTTGTACTCTATATCCAAAAGCATCGAAATAAATCAAGTCAAATTTATTTTCATCATTGATTTCTTCAAAGAATTGTTTTCTTTTCGTCAATGTAAAATCATCATCCAGAATAATTTTTTCTTCCCAATTACTTTGATGCATGATATCAAAAATTGAATTTTGTTCCACTGCCTTAAGTTCTTCTACATAATTCATCGACACTATTTCCTCTGCTGAAATTGGATACGCTTCCACTCCAACATAATCAATACTTTGATTCCTTTTTTTTGATTCCAAAAAAGTAATAAAAGCATTAAGGCCGGTGCCAAAACCAATTTCTAAAATAGAAACATTCCTGTCTGGAAACAGTGAAAGTCCGTTTTTTATAAATACGTGTTGCGCTTCCTGAATGGCTCCATGTTTAGAATGATAACATTCGTCCCATTCCGCAATATGAATGGTTGTCGAACCATCAAGTGTTTGGATTATTTCTCTTTTCAAAATTATTTTCTAAAGTTATTCGAGTGTGAAATTTTTTAAACTTGTCAAAATTAATGAAAACTAATGCGTTTACTGCTGATAAATCACTATTTATTATGTAATCGATAGAATTAAGCTCGTTTTTTTTTAATTTTCTAAAACGTAAACAAATCGTAGTTAAAGGCTGTAATTAATATTGTTTTCATAAGTAATTTGCTGATTTTTATTTAATTTTGCAAATATTAAATGCCAATTTGTAGAAACCAGATTTTTTTAAGCTTTAGCTAACACTTTAAAAAAAATTAAAAAACGATACCTTATTATGAGTACCACTCAAACTAACAAAATTGAAATTATAAAATCCGCTACTTCAAAAATAAGTGAAGTAGATTTTGAAAACTTAAGCTTTGGTTCCGTTTTCACGGATCATTTATTTGAATGTGATTTTAAAAATGGTGAATGGCAACAACCGGTCATTAAACCTTACGCTCCTTTTTTGTTAGACCCATCAACAAGAGTTTTTCATTACGGCCAAGCTATATTTGAGGGTATGAAAGCCTACAAGGATACTAATGATGCTGTTTGGCTTTTTAGACCTGACGAAAACTACAAACGTTTCAATAAATCAGCAGTGAGAATGGCTATGCCTGAAGTTCCTGAAGAAATATTCATGAATGGATTGAATCAATTGTTGCAATTAGACGAAGCTTGGATCAAAAAAGGGAAAGGAAATGCAATGTATATCCGACCATTTATGATTGCTACTGGAACAGGTGTGATTGCAAATCCATCCAATGATTATAAATTCATGATCATTTTATCTCCAGTAACCTCTTATTATTCCGGTGATGTCAAAGTGCTTATCGCAGAACATTTCAGTAGAGCTGCTAATGGAGGAATTGGAGCTGCAAAGGCTGCAGGTAATTACGCTGCTCAATTCTATCCAACTAATTTAGCCAACAAGGAAGGATTCCAACAAGTAATTTGGACAGATGATGCTACGCATACCAAACTGGAAGAAGCGGGAACAATGAATGTTTTCTTTAGAATAAATGATACTTTATTGACGGCTCCGGTTAGCGAAAGAATTCTTGATGGTGTTACCAGAAAAACACTAATCGACTTGGCTAAAAGTGAAGGAATTGCTGTAGAGATTCGTCCCGTTTTGGTATCTGAACTTGTTGAAGCTTCGAAAAACGGAACTCTAAAAGAAATTTTTGGTGCTGGAACAGCGGCTGTAGTAAGTCCGATATCAGGATTTTCATACCAAGACGTATATTATGAATTACCAAAAATTGAAAAAACAGTAGCAATTCAGTTGAAAGACAAATTGACTAATATCCAGAATAAACTAGAAGAAGATACTTTTGGGTGGACTGTTAAAATATAATATTTAAACAATCAGCATGCATACAAAAAGCGATTTTCACAATGAAAATCGCTTTTTGCATTTTGTAAATAGTAAGATTCCGCCTGTGCTCCTATTTAAGTTCCAATATTTTAGAAAAATCAGGTTTAAAATAATTTGGTCCTTTCATCACTTTGCCATCTTCACGGTAAATCGGGCTTCCGTCTTCGCCTAACTTACTCATATTACTACGTTGGATTTCGTCAAAAACTTCCTCTATTTTATGTTGCAAACCATGTTCGATAATAGTTCCGCAGAGAATGTACATCATGTCCCCTAATGCGTCCGCAATTTCTATTAAATCATTATTTTGAACTGCTTCAAGATATTCTTCGTTTTCCTCTTTCATTAAATTATAGCGAAGTTCATGCTTACTTTCGCCTAAATTAGCTGTTGGAATTTCACTGTGCCCAATTTTAAAAGCGGTATGAAATTCTTTGACTGAGTTTATCTGTTTTTGCATCTTTTTATTTTGTTAAATGAAAAGGCAAATTAGCAACTATTTCTAAACTATTACCTAAATTTGCCTGAAATAATTTCAACTATGTTTAGTCAAGGTCAATTAGTGTTTGCAGGCTTGTTTTTTGTTGCATTTGTTATTGCTGCAATTTATTCCTATCGAAAAGATATCAAAATTCATAATGAGTTTTACAAGGGGAATTACAAAATTGTAATAGGATTTGTAGTTTTTATTGGTATTTTATTCCTGATAAAAATATTTTTCAAACGTTAGTTTTCTCCAAATTAATAAACCAATTCCACTCTACAGTGGAATTTTTTGTTTTAAATATATCAGGATATGCTTTCAAAATTCTTGTTTGTGCATAAAAATTGAAAATTAAGGCATTGAAAATTAATTTTTTAACCGCTTCAAATAATTAAATAAATTAAACTTCCTTTTTTGAAATAAAATTGCCATCATATTTTTTTAACACTTTCCGCTACTTGTAAATTAAATCTTTAACTTTACAAAAATTAATAAACCCGTGTATTATGAGGATTTTAAAATATTTATTTCTTTTACTGCTGCTTAGTTTTGTGGCTTTATCCATTTTTGTAGCTACTCAAAAAGGAGATTTTACCGTAGAAAGAAGTAAAATCATAAATTCTCCAAAATCCAACGTTTTTAATTTTGTCAATGATTACAGAAACTGGGAAGATTTTGGCTCATGGATTACTGCAGATCCAGAGATTAAAATTAATTATCCCGGCAAAACAATTGGTCCAGGAGCATCGTATTCCTGGGAAGGAAAAGATGGAAATGGTGATATGAAAACTCTTTTTGTAAAAGAAAACGATAGTATTTCTCAGAAAATGAATTATAGCGGTACCGAATCTTCGGTTTTTTGGAAATTTAAAGATACCGTTGGAGGAACAAAAGTAACTTGGAAAACCATTGGAAAAATGAGTTTTTCTATGAAAGTATATACCGCGTTTAATGGAGGCATCGATAAAATCATTGGTGAAATGTATGAAAAAAGCCTGGCCAATCTTGATAAAACGCTAGATTTTGAAATAAACACCTACACGGTAAAAGTGGACGGACCAGATAAAAAGGCTGGAACCTTTTATTTGAAACAAACCTTCAACAGTAAAATTTCGAATGTTATTAAAAATTCCAGAATCGTATTTTATAAAATCAACACTTTCTGTAAACAAAATAGTATTGAATTGAATGGAAAACCATTTTTAATCTATCACACTTATGATGTATCAAGCGGATTGACCAAAGTTTCGTTTTGTGTTCCCATAAAAACTCAAATTTTAACGAGTTCAGGAAGTGATATTTTAGCTGGAAAACTAGAACCATTCGACGCTGTTAAAACAACTTTAAACGGTGATTATTCCCATACTCAAAAAGCATTGGACAAAACTAAAGCATACATTAATACCAATAAAATTGTGCTAGATCCTGCATTTTCACACTTGGAAGTTTTCACTACAAGTAGAACAGAAATTAAAAATCCTTCAAAATGGATAACTGAAATCTACTATCCGATACAGCCAAAAGTAATTCCTGTAAATTCTTATGTTCCCGCTGCTATCAAGAAAGTAGAACCTGTAAAAACTCCTGAACCGTTTATCAATAAAGAAGAAGAGCAATCTGAATTTTAAATATTATTGAACCGATTAAACCTTTATGATAAATTCCACTCTAACCTATAAATAATAATTTTGCAAGAAGAACAGGAATTTATTAACCAATTGTTATCCCCTAAAACGCAAAACCAAGCGTTTCAGCAGCTGATATTGGATTATCAAAGACCACTTTACAATCATATTCGTAATATCGTTTTGAATCACGATGATACGGATGATGTTTTGCAAAATACTTTTATTAAAGTATTTCAAAATTTAAAGAATTTTAAAGGCGAAAGCAAACTGTTTTCATGGATATACCGTATTGCGACCAATGAAGCTTTGACTTTTTTAAAACAAAAATCAAAAATAAGTGGTATCTCATCTGAAACATTGCAAAACAAAACCTTAGATAATCTGGAAGCTGATGTGTTTTTTGACGGTAATGATATTCAAATAAAATTGCAAAAAGCTATCGCATTATTACCTGAGAAACAACAATTGATTTTTAAAATGAAGTATTTTGAAGAACTCAAGTATGAAGAAATTTCTGAAATTTTGGGAACTTCCGTTGGTGGATTAAAAGCATCCTATCATATTGCAGTAAAAAAAATAGAAGCTTTTGTATCTACTAATTAAACCTTTTTGCAATAAATACGTCTAAAGAAAATATGAAAACATTTAAATTAGAAAACGAGCCTAAAATTGAAACCGGATTCAAAACACCGGATCATTATTTTGAAAATTTTTCAGTCAAAATGATGCAGCAATTGCCTGCGAGTGAACCAAAAGTTATTTCTATTTTTCAAAAAAGAAAAAATTTAATTCTGATGGTTGCAGCCGTTCTGGTACTTGCGCTGATGATTCCAATTTTTAATTATTCATCTGCCAGCAGCAATGAATTGGATTCAACTGAATTAGAAAATTACATAACCTATCAATCTAACGTAAATCAATATGATTTGATAAGTGGTCTAGAAACGGAAGATATTAACAACATGAATACAAGTATTGCAATAGAAGATGAAGCGATAGAAGATCTTTTATCTGGAAATTCAAATCTGGAAAATCTTATTTTAGAATAAATAACAAACATGCTCAATAAGCTTTAATTAAAAAATAACAAAATGAACGTTAGAAAATTATTACCACTACTCTTTTTATTTGTTTCATTCAGCTTTTACGCTCAGAGCGAAAGTATGAAAGAAAAAAAAGAAAAAATAAAAGCGTTGAAAGTAGCTTTTTTCACAACAGAGCTTGAATTGACAGGCAATGAGGCTGAAAAGTTCTGGCCGCTTTACAACACATTTGATGACAAACAATTTGAATTAAGACATCAAAAAATGCGCGCTTATATGAAAAGAATGAGTGATGGCTCATTAGATAAAATATCTGAAAAAGAAGCTAATAATTTCTTAGTTCAAATGGAAGATACTGAAGAAGAATTATTTTTACTTCGAAAAAAGTTTACACAAAATTTGCGAGGCGTATTACCCTCAGTAAAAATCATTAAACTTAGAAAGGCTGAAGAAGATTTCAACAGAAAATTGCTTCATCAATATCGCAATAAAGGCCCAAAAAAATAATTGCTTTTTATTTTATTAGTTCAACAAAAACCTAAGCATTGGATAAAATCTATTGCTTAGGTTTTTTATTTAAAGTTGAGGCGAATCATTTTATTTTGCCCAGCAGCAATAGCGGTTTTTTCATCCAGAAAGCGAATTGTATTAAATGTGGAATCGGATGATAATTGTTTCCATGAAGCCCCACTATCCGATGAATAATATATTCCTGAAGTCCCTACAGTTACAAGTCCTTTGCCGTTACTTTTAGGAACATACTGCACACAAGATGCATACCCAAAACCTTCATTTTCAGCTACAAGTTTCCATGTTTTGCCTCCATCAATTGTACTGGCTTTATTGGAGAAATTCTGATTTCGGATTTCATAATCTCCCCCAGCAACAAATCCGATATTTGCATCATAAAAGTCAGCCGTAAAAATTCCGGTCATAGCTTTTCCTTGCACAATTGGAGTTTCATAAACCGACCAACTATTTCCTCTATCAGAGGAATAAAAAACCCGCGATTTTTTTCCACCAGAAACAATCCACGTATGGTTTCCTTTGACTACAACATTAGTATTACTGGCCGCAAAAGCAGCCTCACCATCCATCACTTTCGGTAATTTATCACATGGGATTTTATTCCACGAATTCCCTCCGTCGCGTGTATTAATTATGTTGAGACAATCAGCAATTGGATCTCCCATGGCTATTCCTTCTTTATCATCCCAAAACTGCATACTATCATAAAAGACTTTTTCATGATTTTCCTGATACACTACTCTTGCTTCCTTACCCACTTTTGAAATTTGGTACAATAAGGCAGGATTTGCAACATTCAGAATAAAAACATGCTTAGCTGTTTGAGCAATACTTCTAAATTCAAGTTTTAAAGAATCCTTGGTAATTTTGTTCTCTATTTTCTGATTGGTATCTAAATTATAAAAACCATATCTACCTTTATCTGCAGCGTACCAAATTTTATTTTTATCCATTTGAATCGCTCGAATACTTATTTTATCTTGAAATAACGTATCAATTTTCACAGATTGAAAATTAACAATATTTGAACTTAAAGATTCATAAGCACCTGTTTTACAAGACACAAACACAATTAAAACCAATAGAATTAAAAAAATATTTTTCATTTTTTATACATTTTAGGGCTAATTTACAATTAATAATATAAATACAGATAGAGACTAATATTTATTGGCACAGTAATTGAATATTGAAAAAAAAGGGAAAACTTAATCCAATTTATTATGAAAACGAAACTACTATTATTGAGTCTATTGACTTCTGTTTTCGCAACACAAATTCAAGCGCAAGATAGAACATCAGTAAATGCCATGAATGCTGAAATCAGCGATAATCTTGATTTGAGAGCTGTTGCTTCTATTTTTGGCGAATCTAGAGACCTACAGGATTTTGAAAGACGCTTGAACGATCCTAAACTTCAGATATCAAATTTAGATTTAAATAATGATAATGAAGTTGATTATTTACGGGTTATAGAAACCGTGGAAAACAGAACACATTTAATCATTGTTCAATCCGTAATTGATCAAGATGTATACCAAGATGTTGCCACGATTGATGTCGAAAAAGACAGAAATAATAAAATCCACGTACAAGTAGTAGGAGATGTTTTCATGTATGGCGAAAATTACATTTACGAACCCGTTTATTACACTACTCCTGTAATTTATGCTTCATTCTGGTCTAATAATTACCGTCCCTATTACTCAACTTGGAACTGGGGCTATTATCCTTCCTATTATTATGCATGGAATCCATTTCCAGTATTCCGTTACAGAAATAACATAAATATTAATTTGAATATCAATAACAATTATAATTATGTAACTAATAGAAGAAGCAATCGAGCAGTTGTTTTATACAATTCAAGACGTTCCAATGGATACGAAAGACAAAATCCAAACTATTCATTCTCACGAAGAAACGCTACTGTTGCAAATCGATATGAATTAGATCAAAGAAGAGTTTCAAGAAATGATAGTGGATATTCTAATAGAAGAGCCATTACCTCAAGAGACAATTCTCTTAACAGAACTAGCCCTTCAAGAGGAGGAGTTACTCCGCAAAGATCAGGTTCTTCAAGAGATTATTCTCAAAACAGATCCGATCGTTCTAATCAGTCAGTGCCTCAAAGAGGAAATTCTCAGAGAGATTATTCTCAAAATAGAAATAGTTCTTCTGAACAAGCAACTCCTCAAAGAGGAAATTCTCAGAGAGATTATTCTCAAAACAGAACTAGTCCTTCTACTCAGGCAGCGCCTCAAAGAGGGAATTCTCCGAGAGAATATTCGCAAAACAGAACTAGTCCTTCTACACAGGCAATGCCTCAAAGAGGAAATTCACAGAGAGATTATTCTCAAAACAGAACTAGTCCTTCTATTCAGGATGCTCCTCAAAGAGGAAATTCGCAAAGAGATTATTCTCAAAACAGAACCAGTCCTTCTACACAGGCAATGCCTCAAAGAGGGAATTCACAGAGAGATTATTCTCAAAACAGAACTAGTACTTCTAGACAAGCTGCACCACAAAGAGCAGAGTCTCAAAGCAGAGGGAATTCTTCAAGAGAATCAGCGCCACAAAGGTCAGAAAGTCAAAGAGGTAATTCTTCCAGAAACGACAATAGAAGATCTTAAAAACACTTCACCTTAAAATAGATAACACGGCTATACAAGCCGTGTTTTTTTATTATATAAAAAACAGTTAATTTATTTTTAAAAGTGTAAATTTGACCAGTTTTTTAAAAAAATTTCATGAGCACTTCACACAAAAACCTCCATAGTAAATGGACATTAGGTGGATTATTAATTTCATTGGGAATAATTTACGGCGATATTGGAACTTCGCCATTGTATGTAATGAAGGCCATACTTGGTGATCATATCATTGATGCTGATATTGTTTTAGGAGGAATATCCTGCGTTTTTTGGACACTTACTTTACAAACTACTATAAAGTACGTAATTATAACTCTAAGTGCTGATAATCATGGTGAGGGCGGTATTTTTGCTTTATATGCTTTAGTTAAAAAGACAAAAATACAATGGTTAATAGTCCCCGCAATCATCGGGGGAAGTGCCTTGCTCGCTGACGGAATTATTACACCTCCAATCTCTGTATCCTCTGCCGTTGAAGGTATTAGAACCTACTATCCTGAAATAAATACAATTCCAATTGTTATTGGTATTTTATTTATACTTTTTACCATTCAACAATTTGGAACTAAATTAGTCGGCAAATTCTTTGCGCCCATGATGTTGATTTGGTTTGGAATGTTAGCAGTTTTGGGGTCTATCCAAATCGCGCAACATACTGATGTTTTTAGAGCAATTAATCCCTATTACGCTTATCATTTATTGACCATTCATCCCGAAGGTTTTTTTGTTCTAGGATTTGTATTCCTTTGTACAACTGGTGCTGAAGCATTGTACTCTGATATGGGACATTGCGGACGAAAAAACATCAGAATTAGCTGGATTTTTGTAAAAACAGCTTTAGTTCTTAATTATTTTGGACAAGCAGCCTATTTAATTCAGCATGAAGGTGAAACATTACAAAGCTTAGGCGGAAAAAATGGAAATCCTTTTTACCTTATAATGCCCGATTGGTTTCAGCCGATAGGAATTGTAATCGCTACGCTGGCTGCTGTAATTGCTTCACAAGCATTGATAAGCGGCTCTTTTACCTTGATAAATGAGGCGATGCGATTGAATTTTTGGCCTAAAGTAAAAATTAAATATCCTACTGAATTAAAAGGGCAATTATACATTCCATCAATAAACTGGTTGCTGTTTTTAGGATGTGTTGGAATCGTTTTGCACTTTGAAGAATCCAGTAATATGGAACATGCTTACGGACTAGCTATCATTTTATGTATGATTATGACGACAATTTTGCTTAATTTTTATTTGATAATGAAAAGAGTAAAATTGTATTTTATTATACCATTGATTAGTATTTATTTAGCAATTGAGTTTAGTTTTTTGGCCGCCAATATTACTAAATTCGCTGACGGTGGTTATGTAACGCTTTTTATCGCAATCACTTTAATTAGTATAATGACAATTTGGTATCTAGCGAAAAAAATTAACAAGAGCTATACGAAAATCGTTAAAATTGAAGATTACAAAAAAGTTCTGGTTGAATTAAGTGCTGACTTATCTATTCCAAAATATGCAACACATTTAGTTTACATGACCAATGCAGGAAGAACAGACGAAATAGAAGAAAAAGTAATGTATTCTATTTTACAAAAAAGACCTAAAAGAGCTGATATATATTGGTTCGTTCATGTCAATATTTTAACAGAACCCTACAAAACTGAATATAAAGTTACCGAAATTGTCAAAGATGATTTGTATCGTGTAGACTTCAATTTAGGATTTAGAGAACCTACAAAAATTAACTTGATGTTTAAAGAAGTTATCAAGGATATGGTACAAAAAGGTGAAATGGATATTACCAGCAGATATGAGTCTTTGAATAAAAACAACATCATTGGTGATTTCAAATTTGTTTTATCCGAAAAATTCCTTTCGAATGATAGTGACTTGAGATGGCATGAAAAAATAATTATGAATTCTTATTTCTTAATTAAAAAATTGAGTTTATCCGAAGAGAGAGCTTTTGGCCTGGACAGTAGCTCCGTAAAAGTAGAGAAATTCCCAATGGTTCTCCATGCACCTGAAAAAATAGGATTGACAAGAGTAAAATAATTTTTTTGCTTTTAAAATGATCCATAAAACACTGTAGTAGTACAGTGTTTTTTTTGTCAGAAAATTTAAAAACAACATTCATTATTAAAAATATAACATTCAATCAATTAATAGTACCTTTGCACCTCAATTATTTAAAATGAGATTACACAGAAATTTAGTTTACACAACAATAGATGCTTTAAACGCCATTTTTAACGAAGGTGAATATGCTGATAAAGTAGTTGCCAGATCCTTAAAAAAAGACAAACGTTGGGGAAGCTCTGACAGAAAGTTTGTTGCCGAAACCATCTACGAAATAGTACGATGGAAAAGACTATACGCAGAAATAGCCGAGGTAAAAGAACCATTTGACAGAGACAACCTTTGGAGAATGTTTTCTGTTTGGGCAGTATTAAGAGGATATCCTATTCCGGATTGGCGTCAACTGGAAGGAACTCCTGAACGAAAAATAAAAGGGCGTTTTGACGAACTTTCTAAAGTGAGAGCTCTAAAAGAATCTATTCCGGACTGGATGGATGAATTGGGAGTTAAGGAATTAGGGGAGAAAGTTTGGGCAACTGAAATTGCAGCTCAAAACCAACCTGCTAAAGTAATATTAAGAGTAAATACACTTAAGACAACTAGAGAAGCGCTACGTGCTATTTTGATGGATTTAAACATTGAGACAGAAACGTTGAAAAATCAGCCGGATGCTTTGGTACTGAAAGAAAGAGCCAATGTTTTCCTTACTGATGCTTTCAAACAAGGTTTCTTTGAAGTTCAAGATGCCAATTCACAGTTAGTAGCTGCTTTCCTTGATGTAAAACCAGGAATGCGTGTTGTGGATACATGTGCTGGTGCCGGTGGAAAAACGTTACACATTGCTTCTTTGATGGAAAACAAAGGACAATTAATCGCTATGGATTTGTATGAAAGCAAACTGAAGCAATTAAAAATCAGAGCTAAAAGAGACGGTGCTTTTAACATTGAATACCGAATCATTGACTCGACAAAAATCATCAAAAAATTACACGAAAAAGCGGACCGAGTTTTAATTGACGCGCCTTGTAGTGGTTTAGGAGTTTTGAAAAGAAATCCTGATGCTAAATGGAAATTGAAACCGGAATTTATTGATAATATCCGTAAAGTACAATCGGAAGTTTTAGAAAGCTATTCTAAAATTGTAAAACCGGGCGGAAAATTAGTGTACGCCACTTGTTCTATATTGCCATCAGAAAATCAAGAACAAATTGCTCGCTTTTTGACTACTGATATTGGAAAACAATTCAACTTTATAAAAGACCAAAAAATCTTGGCTTCAGAATCTGGTTTTGACGGATTCTATATGGCTTTATTAGAAAGAAAAGAAAGCTCAGAACAAAAAGAAAAGAGAGTACAAAAAGAAATAGAATAGAATATAGATTTTTGAATCTTGAATTCACAAAAAAAGTCCTCGAAATTTCGAGGACTTTTTTTATGAAATTATTTTTTTTTAGTTTAATCTTTTTCTAACCTTAAACATTAAACTAAAAAAACTTGGAACTTTTTTAATTAATCATTCATCGAGATTAAAAACTCTTCGTTATTTTTCGTTTTCTTGAAACGATCATTAATAAAATCCATTGCTTCCACCGGATTCATGTCAGAAAGGTATTTTCTCATAATCCACATTCTTTGCAATGTTTTTTGGTCTAATAACATATCATCACGTCTTGTACTTGAAGAGGTCAAATCGATAGCCGGGAAAATACGTTTATTAGCAATTTTTCTGTCTAATTGCAATTCCATATTACCAGTACCTTTAAATTCTTCGAAAATAACTTCGTCCATTTTCGAACCGGTTTCTGTTAATGCAGTAGCAATAATACTCAATGAACCACCGTTTTCCACATTACGTGCCGCTCCAAAGAAACGTTTTGGTTTTTGCAATGCATTCGCATCCACACCACCACTTAATACTTTTCCTGAAGCAGGCTGAACAGTATTATAGGCTCTAGCCAAACGCGTAATCGAATCCAATAAAATCACTACATCGTGACCACATTCTACTAATCGTTTTGCTTTTTCAAGAACGATATTTGCAATTTTTACATGCTCTTGTGGTTCTCTGTCAAATGTAGAAGCAATTACTTCGCCACGTACACTGCGTTGCATATCCGTAACCTCTTCCGGACGTTCATCAATCAATAAAACTATCAAATATACTTCAGGATGATTTGCAGCAATTGCATTGGCAATTTCCTTCAGCAACATCGTTTTACCGGTTTTAGGCTGTGCCACAATCATTCCACGTTGTCCTTTTCCTATTGGTGAAAACAAATCGATAATTCTAGTTGAAATCGTGCTTTGTTTTTCGGCCAATTTGAATTTTTCCGATGGAAAAACCGGCGTTAAATGTTCGAATGAAACTCGGTCACGAACCACTTGAGGATCGTGTCCGTTTATTTTTAAAACTCTAACTAACGGGAAAAATTTCTCTCCTTCTTTTGGCGGACGAACCACACCTTTTACAGTATCTCCGGTTTTAAGACCGAACAATCTGATTTGTGAAGTCGATAAATAAATATCATCAGGCGAAGCCAAATAGTTGTAATCTGAAGAACGCAAGAAACCATATCCGTCAGGCATCATTTCCAGAACGCCTTCGCTTTCTATAATTCCGTCAAATTCAAAATCAGAAGCAGCGAAATTGCTTTTCTTATTTTTGAAATTTGGATTTTGATTTCCGTTACCATTTCCGTTTTGATTTGGATTTGGATTTGCGTTAGGATTCTGTTTGTGTAATTGATTTGGATTTATCTTTTTTATTGGAGCAACAGGAACTTCTGCTTTTTCATCAGTTGCTGTATCTGAAGCTAACACATTCTCTATGTTTGTGTCTTTTACCTCTTCTTTATCCTTTTTTAATGCAATTTTCTTTTCGTAAGCTGATTTATTAAACTTAATCACCTTGTCTGCTTTTTTCTCAGTAACCAAAGGCTCTTGAACTGAAACTGCTTCTTGTTCTTTTGGCATTTCTTCCAAAGAAAAACTATTTTCAACAGGAGTACTTTCTTCTACATTACTATCTTCCGTTTCAAACAGCGTGTTTTTTGTTGTTTTCTGAATAGCTACTTTTTTCACAGGCAGTATTCTAGCTCTTTCTCTTTTCGGTTTATCCTCTTCAAGATTATTTTCTGTTTTTGTATCTAAAGTAGATTCCGCGGTAGCCACCTGATGCTCTAAGATCTGACCGATTAAAGTCTCTTTTTTTACACCGTTAAATTTTATGGTTTTAGCTGTTTTAGCTATTTCTTGAAGCTCAGAAAGCTTCATTTCTTTTAATGCAGAAATATCAAACATGAATGTTCTATGAGTTTAATTAATTTTTGGAAATAATGTAAAAGATAGGTAGTAAACTTTAAATTGAATCAACCGCAGTATGAAGTGCTTACGGAATTATGATGCAATAATACGAATAAAATTTAATCAGACAATAGTATTTTTAAAAAAGAAAATATATTTTTGTAAAACATATTTAACAAATGATACAAAGAATTCAGACCATTTATTTACTACTTGCTTTTGTAGTTACCGGCATCTTACTATTTTTTATTCCGTTATGGACTATGAGTGATGGTAAGGAGTATTATTTTATGCAAAGCCAAGTGTATACTATACTATTAGGATTGAGTACTACGCTGACGTTGTTAAGTATTGTTTCCTATAAAAAAAGACAAAATCAATTTGTTATTGGCAGATTGAATATCATATTAAATTTGATTTTATTAGGATTGTTTGTTTATCGTTCACTAAATCTATCTGGAGAAACACCTGCTGTTTCTGAGAAAGATATTGGGATGTTTCTACCTGTAATTGCTATCGTGTTATTAGTCTTGGCTAATAAGGCCATCAAAAAGGATGAAGATCTTGTAAAATCTGTGGACAGATTGAGGTAAACCTATAAATTTTAGTTTATTAGTGCGAAGGAAACCCGAATGTAACAATTCGGGTTTTTTTGTAGGTTTTACTATTTTTTATTTTAACAGTAAAAAACAATAATAAAGACTTAACAAACTAACAATCTGTTGTTTTTTTTATAAATTTGGCAATAATAATCCCGATATGTTAAACAAAATACGAATTCATCTTGCTGATGACCATCAAATCCTTATTGACGGCATCAGAACCCTACTACATACCAATCCTAGATTTGAAGTGGTAGGTTTTTCCATTAATGGTACCGATTTATATGATGAAGTAATCAATAACAAATCGGATATCCTTATTCTGGATATTAACATGCCGGAAAAAGATGGAATTGAAGTCATTAAAGAGTTTGCTGAAAAAGGATTTCCCTGCAAAATTATTATTTTATCGAGCCATGATGATTTAAGAATAATAAAAGAAGTGATGAAATTAGGCAGCAGTGGTTATTTGACAAAAAAATGCGCCGGTGAAAATATCGTAGAAGCTATTCAGGCTGTTTACAATGGTGAAGAATATTTTTGTAAATCGGTTCGGGAAAAAATTTTCAATACCGCTACTAAGGATAATCCAAAATTAAACAAGCCTGACTTAAAAGGAAACTTAGCTTTAACCGACAGGGAACTGGAAATCATCACTTTGATCTCACTTGAATTCAGTGGAAAAGAAATTAGCGATCAGTTATTCATTAGCGTAAATACAGTGGAAACACATCGAAAAAACATAATGAAAAAATTGGATGCAAAAAACTCCATAAGCCTAGTAAAATACGCCATTAAACATCAGTTAATTAAATCCTGAGTTGGTAATCTAAGTGCGATTCATTTTCAAAAAACAACTGTAACAAAGTAATAAAACCCAATAAAATCAAAGTATCTATGTCATACAGACAAATTGTTATCGTATTGCTTGTATTACTTAGTTCTTCCACTAATACAGTTTTTGCAAACAAAAAAAAGCCTACAAAAAAAGAAGTTACCACGCTTTCTAATGAAGCAATTCTGCTAATGAAAGAAGGCAGTTACGAAAAATCACTCATAAAGTCACGACTTGCTTTAAGTCAGGCTATTCGCCTAAAAGACAACAATCTCATTGCAGGTTCGTACAACACTATTGCTGCAAATTTTGATCAGTTATCTGAATTTGACAAAGCCTTTTATTATTATCATAAGGGCCTGACCTATGCCAACAAAACCAATAATGATGTTTTAAAAAACTGGCTCAACAATAATTTAGGTAACATTTACTGCTTTGACAAAAAGCAATACGAAAAAGGAATTTATTACTACAAAAAATCATTAGAATACAGCACCAGAATCAAGGACTCTGCACAAATTGTTTTTACAAAGCTCAATTTGACATGGGCGTATTTTGATATTGGTCGTTATGAGGAAGGACTTCCCTACCTGAAATACATCAACAAACATCATGAAAAACATGGCGATACCTCTACTATTGTTGCACTAAATATGCTCAATGGAATGTATTATAATTATAAAAATGAGCCTGAAAAAGCAACCTTCTTTTTTGAAAATGCAATAAAACATGGAAATGAAGGAAACGAAAAATCGGATTTGTCGTATTCACACCATGAGTATTCTAAGTTTTTATTAAAAAATGGAGATTATAAAAATGCTTATAAAAATCTCGCTATTTTTAATGCTATAACGGATGAATTAAACGACGAAGAAAAACTCAACAAAGCCAATGTTGCCGGTATAAATCTTGAAATTGACGAATACAAACGAGAAATTGACAAAATAGAAAGTGAGTTTAAAACCAAAGAATATGTGTTGTTACAAGAGCAATCCAGAAACAAGAAAATTGTCATTGTATTAAGCGCGATCCTATTACTATTGTTCTTGCTTTTTTACCTTTATTCCCAAAATGCGCAACTAAAACAAAAAAACAAACTGAAAGATTTGCGCAGTAAAGCGCAGGAAAACATGATTAATGCGTCTATAAACGGACAGGAATTAGAACGCAAAAAAATCGCTGCTTTTTTACATGATAATATCAGCGCTTTACTGTCATCCGCAGGATTACATTTACATGCCTACACGTCACAAAACCAGTCCTATCCGCAAGAAATAATGAAAACCAAAGCAATTCTGGAAGAAGCGCACGATCAGGTTCGGGATTTGTCACATGAATTGATGCCTTCACTTTTGGCGCGATTCGGCTTATTTGATGCTTTGGATGATTTATGTGAAAAAAATTCTAATTCGATTCTGCACTTTGAATACGCCAGTTCCATCAACAGAAAAACGCGTTATGATGAAGATTTTGAAATGAAAATTTATTTTATCATTATGGAACTTCTCAACAACATCATAAAACACAGTGATGCAAGTCAGTCTAAATTAAGTATGGAGGAAAATAACGAATTGCTGAAAATCACGCTTTTGGATAATGGAAAAGGATTTGATTCCAGTAAATTTCATGTTCTGGAAGGTTTTGGTCTGAACCAAATCAAAGCTCGTATCAATAATTTAAGAGGAAATATTTACTTGAACTCAAAACTAAACGCTGGAACAACCATTACTATTGAAGTTCCAATCACCTATCCAAAAAAAACAACTACACCCGTTTTTCCATCTCAATAATTTCCATATCCTTAATTTTGTCACCTTCAATGACAAAGCGTAACATCGTACGCACTTGATGAAAACCACTTTTTCCGGCAGCTCCAGGATTCATGTGCAATAAATTATGTTTCTTATCAAACATGACTTTCAGGATGTGCGAATGGCCACAAATAAATAATTTCGGAGGATTCGATTCCATTTCCGCTTTAATATTGGGATTGTATTTCCCAGGATAACCGCCAATATGAGTAATCCAAACATCGACACCTTCACACATAAAACGATTGTGCAACGGAAACTCCAGTCTGGCTGCGGCATCGTCAATATTTCCATACACACAACGCAACGGTTTTAGCTTTTTTATAGTATCAGTCACGGCCAAATCACCAATATCTCCGGCATGCCAAACCTCGTCAGCCTGCACGACATATTTCAAAATCGTATCATCAATGTGACTGTGCGTATCGGAAAGCAGAAGTATTTTTTTCATATTTATGTTATCATTGCAACGCTTGAGGCAATCTGGAGCTATTTCCCGCTTTCCACTTCAATCTTTTTATCCGCCGAAAAGGCGATTAAAAAGGATTTCCGTTACAATCAGGGCTAGGATTTTGTGGTAAAAATAAACATTCAAATTCCAAATAAAAAATCAAATCGAAACTTAACAAAGTTTGCACCAATGCGACTTCGTGGCAAAAAAATTAATAAGTATCTTTGTGGCTTCAAAAAAATTCACTTGAGATATTTCATCAAATTAGCATACAACGGAACCCATTATCACGGCTGGCAATACCAACCCAATGCTGCTTCTGTTCAGGAAACAATGAACAAAGCGTTTTCGGTGCTATTGAATACAACCATCAATCTTATGGGGGCCGGAAGAACAGACACCGGAGTTCATGCAAAAGAGATGTATGCTCATTTCGATTTTGAAAACCCGTTGGATATTCCCAGTTTAGTGCACAAACTCAACTCTTATTTACCAAAAGACATTGTTATTTATGAAATTATTCCGGTACATGATGAAGCGCATACTCGTTTTGATGCCACAAAAAGAACCTACGAATATCACATTAATACATTCAAAGATGTTTTTTCGCAAGAGCAAAGTTGGTATTTCCATCAAAAATTGGATGTCGATTTGATGAATGAAGCGGCACAAATATTATTCAATCACACTGATTTTCAGTGTTTTTCAAAAGTAAATACGGATGTAAATACTTTTGACTGTACAATTTTTGAAGCCAATTGGAAGCAAGAAAATGGCAGTCTGATTTTTACTATTTCGGCCAATCGTTTTTTACGAAATATGGTGCGTGCTATTGTGGGAACATTAGTAAACATAGGATTACACAAAATTACACTGGCTGATTTTACCGCCATCATTGATAGTAAAAACCGAGATAAAGCTGGTTTTTCGGTTCCGGCGCATGGTTTGTATTTAACCAAAATAGAATACGATTACATTTAAATAATTATGAATTAATAATTACGAATTATGCATCTAAGATTCAAATCGTAATTAATAATTCGTAATTCGTAATTTACAAAATATGAAAGCAAAAGCATTTGATACCCGATTATTCAAACGAATATTAAAATTTACAAAACCCTATCAATGGCGTTTTAATGGTGTAATTATTTTCGCCATTTCACTATCAATTTTTGCGGCATTACGTCCGTATTTATTGAAACAAACCGTAGATGGTTACATTGCAACCCAAGACCAACAGGGATTATTAATGTATGTCATCCTGATGGGAATTGTGCTTTTACTGGAAGTATTCTCTCAGTTTTACTTTGTCTATTGGGCGAACTGGCTCGGTCAAGACATTGTAAAAGACATTCGGACAAAACTGTTTCAACATATTCTAAGTTTCCGAATGAAATATTTTGATCACGTTCCTGTGGGCCAACTCGTAACACGTTCGGTTTCGGATATTGAATCCATTGCCCGAATTTTCAGTCAAGGATTATTCATGATTATTAGTGACTTAATGAAAATGGTTGTCGTATTGGCTTTTATGTTTTACATGAACTGGACCTTGACTTGGATTGTGATTGTGGCAATGCCAATTCTGGTTTTCTTCACCCGAATTTTCCAAAAGAAAATGCAAGTAGCTTTCGAAGAAGTGCGAACTCAAATTGCAAATATGAACTCCTTTGTGCAGGAACGCGTAACGGGAATGAAGATTGTACAACTTTTTAACCGTGAAAAAATTGAGTACGAAAAATTCAAAAGTATCAACGACAAGCACAAAAAAGCGTGGATAAAAACCATTCTTTACAACTCCATCTTCTTCCCTATTGCAGATATCATTTCGTCTTTAACGCTTGGTTTTATTGTATTATATGGTGGAATCAAGATATTAAACGGAGATAATTTCACCACTTTTGGAGATTTATTTTCGTACACCATGTTTATTGGAATGCTATTCAATCCGTTGCGTCAAATTGCAGATAAATTCAACGAGATGCAACTGGGAATGATTGCGGCGAACCGTGTTTTTGACATTTTAGATACCGAAGATCAAATTCAAGATACCGGAACCATCGAAGCTCCTATTTTTAAAGGAGATATCAAGTTCAAAAAAGTTCGTTTTGGATATATTCCGGATGAAGAAGTGATAAAAGGAATTGATTTAGAGGTGAGTGCCGGTCAAACCATTGCCATCGTAGGCTCTACTGGTGCCGGAAAATCTACGATTATTAACTTACTGAATCGTTTTTACGAAATCAACAGCGGTTCTATTTATATTGACAATCACAATATTGAGAATTACACTTTGGATTCTTTACGAAAACAAATTGCAGTAGTATTGCAAGATGTTTTCCTTTTTGCAGATACTATTTTCAATAACATCACTTTGAATAATTCTGAAATTAGTCGGGAACAAGTTTTGGCTGCAGCCAAAAAAATTGGCGTGCATGAATTCATCATGAGTTTACCGGATAATTATGATTTTGATGTTAAGGAACGCGGCGTCATGCTTTCTTCCGGTCAACGCCAATTGATTGCTTTCTTGAGAGCGTATGTGAGCAATCCAAGTATTTTGATTCTGGACGAAGCCACGTCATCAATCGATACGTATTCCGAAGAATTGATCCAGCGCGCTACGGAAACTATTACCAAAGGCAGAACATCAATTGTTATTGCGCACCGCTTGGCAACGATTGTCAACGCTGATAAAATTGTAGTAATGGACAAAGGACTGATTGTAGAACAAGGAACACATCAGGAATTAATTAACCGCGAAAGTGGGTATTACAAGAATTTGTACGATTCACAGTTTTCAGTAGCGAATTAGTTTTTTGTTGAAAAGGAATAAAGGCTCAGAGACGCAAAGGTTTCAAGGTTAAAAAATCAGCCTAAATCCGTTGAATCCGTGTCATCCGCGTTCCATTTTTCAACAATGAGAATAAAAGAGTTAAGAGTGAAAATCAATTTAATTCGTGTGCGCTAAATTTCACTTTACCTTTTCACAAAGATGCAGCAGTTAAAAAACAAAGGTGTTTTTCTGAAAATTGGTTAGTTTGCCACTTTATTACTTTGAAACTTTCTCAAAACAGAATAAATCCTTAAATTCGCCCCATCAATTAAACAAGATAAACACACAAAATGAAATGAGTTTTTACGAATTCACTTTTACAAAAATTTAAATAAAAATAAAAAAATGAAATACGATATTATAGTTTTAGGAAGTGGTCCAGGTGGTTATGTTACAGCTATTAGAGCATCACAATTAGGCTTTAAAGTAGCCGTAATAGAAAAAGAAAACTTAGGTGGTGTATGTTTGAACTGGGGTTGTATTCCAACAAAAGCGTTACTAAAATCAGCTCAGGTTTTTGATTATCTAAAACACGCTTCTGATTATGGATTGACTGTTTCATCATTCGATAAAGACTTCCCTGCTGTTGTACAACGCAGCCGTTCCGTTGCTGACGGAATGAGCAAAGGTGTTCAATTCTTGATGAAAAAAAATAAAATTGACGTAATTGATGGTTTTGGAAAATTAAAACCAGGAAAGAAAATTGATGTTACTGACAAAGACAATAAAGTTACGGAATACAGTGCGGATCATATCATTATTGCAACTGGAGCTCGTTCTCGTGAGTTGCCAAACTTGCCTCAAGATGGTGTAAAAGTGATTGGTTACAGACAAGCAATGACATTACCAACACAACCAAAATCGATGATTATCGTTGGTTCCGGAGCGATTGGAATTGAATTTGCACATTTCTATAACTCAATGGGAACTGAGGTAACTATTGTAGAATTTATGCCAAATGTAGTTCCTGTGGAAGACGAGGACATTTCGAAACAAATGGAGCGTTCTTTGAAAAAAGCAGGTATCAAAATCATGACAAACTCATCTGTTGAGAGAATTGATACTACCGGAGCAGGTGTTAAAGCATTTGTGAAAACGGCAAAAGGAGAAGAAGTTTTGGAAGCTGAGATTTTACTTTCGGCTGTTGGAATCAAAACCAATATTGAAAACATCGGATTAGAAGAAGTTGGAATCGCTACTGACAAAGATAAAATTTTGGTAAACGCCTACAACCAAACGAACATTCCAGGTTATTACGCTATTGGTGATGTAACACCAGGACAAGCATTAGCACACGTAGCTTCTGCGGAAGGAATCAATTGTGTGGAGAAAATTGCAGGACTTCATGTAGAACCTATCGATTACGGAAACGTTCCGGGTTGTACGTATGCGACTCCAGAAATTGCTTCTGTAGGTTTGACTGAAAAACAAGCTAAAGAAAAAGGATACGAATTGAAAATTGGTAAATTCCCGTTCTCAGCTTCAGGAAAAGCGAAAGCTGCCGGAACTCCGGATGGTTTTGTAAAAGTAATTTTTGATGCTAAATATGGTGAATGGTTAGGATGCCACATGATTGGTGCCGGAGTTACCGATATGATTGCTGAGGCAGTTGTAGCGCGTAAACTGGAAACTACAGGACATGAAATCCTAAAATCAATTCACCCACACCCAACCATGAGTGAGGCTGTTATGGAAGCTGTGGCTGATGCGTATGGTGAAGTAATACATTTATAGATTTCAGAATTTAGAATAAAGATTTCAGATTATATATTAATCCGATTTGTGAAAGCAAATCGGATTTTTTTGTGCCCTTAAAACATTCACTAACAGATAAAGTAGTTATAAGAATTATGAAACTTTTATACAGAATTACGTAACAAAAATTTTCTATCTAATTCCGTAATTTGAATAAATCAAAATAGTTAAAATAAACGGATTCAATTTTCTTTTTGTAATTATTTAAATCGATGCCTTATGAAAAATATTTACCTAAACACCGGAACACTAAATGAAGTTTTTAATGAACTTGAAACTTCTTTTGACGGCGTATTAAATTCAAGTAACAATGAATTTAAACTAGCCTTAGATACTGATTTCATTAAGGGAAATATTGATGTGGTTACTTTTATAAACGGAATTACATCCTTTCAGGTGAACATGACATTTTTGGATGACATCGCATTAAGCATCGAATCACCAAGTAAATCGTCTATTTTATTTGCGTACTGCACTGAAGGATATTTCAAACATAGTGTTGGCATTTCCGGACCTCAATCTAAGCTTAGAAAACATTATTCAGCAGTAGTAACCAGCAAAGCAAGCGTAAATACTATCTTGCATTTCAAAAAAAACACAGCTCTTCAATTCTCGTTGATACAAGTGGAAACCGCTGGCTTAGCAAATACGATCAATGATCCATTCATATCCCATTTGAAAAAGACGTTTTTAAATAACCAGTCCAATTTTAATTATCAAGGTCTACAAAACTTAAAAATTGCTAAAAAATTCAGTCAGATGAATTCAATTTCTGACAAAGGAATGAGCGGTCACGTACAGAAAAAAGATATTATACAGTCCATCCTTAATATGGAAATTGACAATCATACCGATACTTTAATTAAAATATCACGAGCAATCAAACGTTCGGCTCTGAATCATATTAATGACTTGAAAACAAAATACAGTGTTATCAAAAATTACGCAGCGGATTCCATTTACAGTAAAGTAATCACCTCAAAAAACCGAATCTTTATTAAGTAAGCAACAAGAAAGATATAGTGTCACAATTATTAAAAGAGTTTTTTTCCAGAGATTTGAAGGATTAGAAATATTTTAAAGCTCCTTAAAGAATTAATCTGTGAAATCTGTGGCAAAAAAATTAAGAGGTTTATCAAAACAAGAATCCGATTCGTTTTTGCTAATCGGATTTTTTTATCGAAACATTTTCAACAGCAAAGAGCTATTTTGTGGGAAATTAACATATTAACATTTATTTACAAAGCAGCATTATGAACCTATTCAATTCTGCTCTATATTTGTATTTCGAGCCTTTTTTCTCGTTTAATTCTGATTTTATTCCATTATAAATGAATACTGAAACCAACCGTTTTTCAAATACATTACACGAAAACCAAAATAAAAATTGGGTAAGAGCCATCGATTCTTCCAAAATCATCACTTGGATCGATGATTTATTCAAAATATTATTCCCTGAAAATGCTCTGGAAACCATTCAAATCGAATTGCTTTTGGACCGAAACAAAGCCAACTTCATCGCAATTCTTTCGGAGATTGTAAAAGACAAATCAGCAAATGAAATTTTAGATGACGCCGAATCTTTTTATATCGGACTTCCGAAACTATATGATTCGATGCAAAAAGATGCACAAGCCATTCTGGATACGGATCCTGCTGCTGATTGCATTCAGGAAATTATCAATTCTTATCCCGGTTTTTTTGCCATAGAAGTCTATCGCATTGCCAATGCAATTGCCTCCCGAACTACTTGTCTTTTGCCACGAATTCTCACCGAATATGCGCATAGCAAAACCGGAATCGACATTCACCCGAGCGCTACTATTGACGTCCCTTTTATGATTGATCATGGAACCGGAATTGTCATTGGCGAGACTACAATCATCGGGAAATATGTCAGTATTTATCAAGGAGTGACATTGGGAGCGTTGCAAGTTGAGAAAAGCATGCAGGAAAAAAAACGCCACCCTACCGTAGAAGATCATGTGATTATTTATGCCAATGCTACTATTTTGGGCGGAAGCACCATTATAGGAAATCACAGTATTGTAGGCGGAAACACGTTTATCACTAAGAGTGTGAATCCATATTCGTTTGTGATGCAATCCAATAAAAATACGGTTTTAAACCAACAGGAAATAAAAGACATTAATTTTTTCTCCATATAAATACTATGAAATACAACAACATATTAGAAACAATAGGCAACACGCCACACGTAAAAATCAATCGGTTATTTGGTGCCAACCACAATGTTTGGATCAAACTGGAACGTGCTAATCCCGGAGCCAGCATCAAGGACCGAATCGCTCTTGCGATGATTGAAGATGCCGAAACCAAAGGGTTATTGAAAGCTGGAGGCACTATCATTGAAGCGACATCCGGAAATACAGGAATTGGTCTCGCAATGGTCGCGGCCGTAAAAGGCTATAAATTAATATTGGTGATGCCAGAATCGATGTCGATAGAAAGACGCCGACTCATGAGCCTTTATGGTGCCGAATTTGTCTTAACACCCCGTGAAAAAGGAATGAAAGGCGCACTGGAAAAAGCGCAGGAATTAGTTGCCGAAATGCCAAATGCCTGGTCACCACTTCAATTTGAGAATCCTGCCAATATCGATATTCATAAAACAACCACCGCACAGGAAATCATAAAAGCATTCCCTGACGGACTGGATTATTTGATTACCGGCGTAGGAACTGGCGGTCACATCACGGGTTGTGCCGAAATAATGAAACAACATTTCCCCAACCTGAAAGTGTATGCTGTAGAACCTGAAGCCTCACCCGTTATCAGTGGCGGCGCACCAGCTCCCCACCCTATTCAAGGAATTGGAGCAGGATTCATCCCCGCAAACCTTCATACTGATTTACTGGACGGAACCATCCAAGTAAGCAAAGACGAAGCATTTGCATACGCCCAAAGAGCAGCCAAAGAAGAAGGTATGTTCATAGGAATCTCCTCTGGAGCATCACTCGCTGCCGTGGCCAAAAAATTATCCGAAATCCCTGAAAATGCTACAGTGCTGACTTTTTGTTACGACACCGGAGAGCATTATTTAAGCATCGAAGGCTTATTTGTGTAAACTAAAATACCTCTAAATACTAACCGATTTGTGAAAACAAGTCGGTTTTTTTATGGTGTTTATTTTTTTGGGCGTGTCCTTGTTGCAGTGCTATTGTATAAATCACATTATTTAGTGCCGCAACAGGGTCAGGCTATCCGTTATAATCTTTTATTGCGCTGCGCTTCATAAAAGGATTTCCACTGCTATCCCTCACGCAAAAGATGCTAAATATATGTTCTTGTAAGTTAAAATATCCTAAAAATAAAAAGTCCATGTGAAAATTTGTAAGAATATTTTAATATATTTGAAATAAAACAAAGTTTACCCCTATCAAACCTATAAACAAGTTATAGGCAAGTTCGTCATCATTCCTTAAATCCTATGTTTGAAATATTTTCAACAAGAGAAGTTGCAATTTTAATATGGTCAACAATATTTATTGTTGTGGCTATATTTATTGTAAAATTCAAACAACTTTTAGAACTTCTTAAATCATTTTTTGTTTCTAAAATTCAACTTCCACTATGGTTTATGTTTATATACATAACGGTAATTACAACTTGTTTATATTTCCTGAAAATTTGGAATTTTGGTTTACTAAAAGATACTATTATCTGGTCAATAGCTTCTAGTACAATTTTATTTTTCAACATAAATAAAGCAAAGGATTTAACATATTTTAAACCTGTAATATTGGAAAATCTTAAGGCTATCGTAATTTTAGAATTTGTATCCAACTTTTATACATTTAACTTTACAACCGAAATGATACTTATTCCAATAATGACATTTATTGGCCTTCTTCAAATAGCTGCAGAATATTCCGCTAAAACAAATACCGAGCATTTGAAAGTCGCTAGCTGTTTGAAAACTTTTTTTAGTTTAACTGGAATTTTAATCTTCACTTATGTTAGCTATGAAACAATTAAATATTATAATTTGCTGTTGACTGTTCAAAATATAAAAAGTCTATTACTTCCATTTGTATATACAATTTCTTTAATTCCATTTCTTTATTTACTAGCATTATATATGAATTATGAGATGCTTTTTATCCGTATACCATATCTTGTAAAAGAGAAAAAAGAGCAAAGAAAATTGAAAAGAAATATTTTACTAATTGCAAATTTAAATTTAAATAACCTGAATAAAATCAGTGTGAATTTGGATTGGTTTTCAATAGAAAAGCATGGCATTAAAAAAAGTTTAAAAAAGATTATAAAGTAAAACCTCCCTATAACAACTAATACAACGGATTTGGGCAATAGGCTTAATGGATAGTTGGTTTTGTATCTGCAAGATTTGGCAAATCCGAATAATGGGCTTAATTTAGTTCCCAAACCCGCTGTAGTAGCAAAACATTAAACCACTGCTAAATACCACATAAAATACAATTCGGAAGATTAACCTAAATAAATATTTAATACTATGAAAAAGTTACAATTCAAAGTAAGCATCAATGCACCTGTAACTAAGGTATATGATTTTATGCTTGGTATTAACAGTAAGTCAACTTATGATCAATGGACTTCTTTGTTTAACCCGACATCTACCTATGAAGGCAGTTGGGACAAGGGAAATAAAATTCTATTTATTGGAATTGATGAAAAAGGAGAAAAGGGCGGGATGGTTTCCAAGATAGCTGAAAACATTTTCAACCGCTTTGTTTCTATTCAACATTATGGTCTTATAAAAGCTGATAAGGAAATTACAGAGGGACCAGAAGTAGAAAAATGGGCAAACGGATTCGAAAACTATACTTTCGAAGAAAACAACGGGACAACAACCGTTATTGTTGACTTAGATACCACAGAAGATTTTTTAGATTATATGAACCAAACTTACCCAAAAGCACTCGAGAAGTTGAAAGAACTTTGTGAAAAATAACAATTTCAAGAATATCGTAAAAAAGACAAAGAAATAAACACAGCGTATAACAATTAAAATTTCGTTGGGTGCGCAGCAAGAACAATGAAACTCCAGTTGAACAACCTGTTCCATTTTTTCGGGAGAACCGTTCACATGCAACCACTATGGAGTTTTCATGAAATTAAGAATGAGAATATCAAGAGGGTTCAGTATCCTCTTTTTTTTTCGAAGTATTTATATTTTGATATCGTGTTTTCGGTCACTTTTAAACCTTCTAATCTCATTTTAAATTATTAAGAAGTACCGAAATCAGTACTCTAAATGAATCACTACTTTATTATTTGTTTAATTATTTGTTAAATAAATTAAACAAATAAAATAAATGTGTATCTTTGAGTATCTTAATTTAATTTAAACTTAAAATATTGACTATGAAATTAGTAAAAACAATTGGTGCATTTGCATTGTTAGGAGTAATCGCTACTTCTTGTGGAGAGAAAAAAACAGCTGAATCAACAGATATGGCTGACACAACAACTGTAGTAGTAGACACAATGGCTGTTGCTGAAACACCAAACATTGTAGGTATAGCTTCAGGAAATGCAGATTTCTCAACATTGGTTACAGCTGTTAAAGCAGCAGGATTAGTTGAAACATTAAGCGGTGATGGACCTTTTACAGTTTTCGCACCGAACAACGCAGCGTTTGATAAACTTCCTGCAGGAACTGTAGACGGGTTATTGAAACCAGAAAGTCTTGACAAATTGAAAGCTGTTTTGACGTATCACGTAGTTTCAGGAAAATTTGATGCTGCAACTGTAATTGATGCAATCAACAAAAATAACGGAAAATACACTGTTACAACTGTTCAAGGTGGTACTATTGTTTTGAGCTTGAAAGACGGAAAAGTGATGTTGACAGATGCTAATGGTGGAACTGCAACAGTAGTTCTTGCTGATGTAGCTGCTTCAAATGGAGTAATTCATGCAATTGATACTGTGGTTATGCCTAAATAAGGTTTTAACTTTTAAATTTTAGAAACCGTTGCAGCAATGCAACGGTTTTTTTATGCGGTGTCACGAACAAATAACTTTTATTTTTTGTACAGACAATAGCTTTAATTAACTTTGAAATGTAAACGTGTCAAATAATTATTGAAAACAGCAATCATTTGCTGTGATTGTCCCCGAAATAATAAAAGTTACAGGACACGAATACTTCAAAAAAGTTAACCACGAATTTCACTAATTTTCACTAATTTTTAAAATTAAATAAGAATTCGTGACTGAAACAATCAACTGCTATTACCAGAAATTCCTAATATTTAAAATGGTCATTTCAAAACTAAACAAACTCAGCTAAACAAACATAATATGAAATCCTATATCCTCTTAATTCTTCTTTCCGTAATCCTAATCGGTTGTCAGAACAAAGACAATAATTCATCTAAAATTCCAGTAGCAGCCAAAATCCAGGACACCGTTTCCAGTATGGAAGAAAGCAAAGAAAAGATTCCAGATAGCATAGCGATTGTCAAAAGTAAAAGCACGCACGGATTGATATTGACTTCTAATGCGTTACAAATTATAAATAAAAATACCGGTTCGACCTGTGAAATCCCTTTTGGCAAACCATTTGACCAAATGATTGAAATCATTAATAATGTTCTCCAATCCAAACCAAAAACTATTGGGATAAATAGTGAATGTGGTGCCGGACCTTTAAAAATGGTATCTTGGAATAATGGCTTGACAGTGGTATTTCAGAATAAAAAATCTGAATCTAAAACATCCGAAACCAATTGGCAATTTGCGGGTTGGTTCGTGGGAAGCAATTCCAAAAACTCAAAAAAAATCTCAACAATGGCTGGAATCGGCATAGGATCCACAAGAGCCGAAATGGAAAGTGCTTATGTTCTATCGGTTTCTAAAACCAGTTTAGGATACGAGTTTTCGACATCCTCCGGATTGTTTGGTATTTTTGACGGGCCAAAAAAAGAATCTAAAATTACAAGTTTATGGAGTGGCCTTAGTTGTAATTTTAGATAATTCTGCATGAAAAATGACCGTTGTTTCATGACCTTACAATTATATAAATTATAACCGAAAATAGAATATATTTACTTTAAAGTAAGTTTTACAAACGTATTTTGACGTTGTATCAATCCTTTTATACAAAAAATTAACCGAAACTATAACCATTAACCACAACAATACTATGAAATGGAAATTATCTTTTTGCCTTATCTTCAGTACAATACTTTTGACTTACGGTCAAAAAAAAGATGAATCTGCCAAAATAATAAGCCTTTTGGAAAAAGAATCGGCAACATGGAGATCCGGAGACGGAAAAGGCCATGCCGATTGCTGGCACATACAGCCATACAGCCGAATTTTGATTTCAATCGGGAACGGAACAGCGCTTGATATTCCGCCTGCGGCAATGAAAAACACGGATCCAGCAGCGATGGGAAATGGCGGTTTCTCTGTTAATACAAATTACAAAATGAGCATTCAAAAAAATAGTGCCTGGGTAAGTCACGACGAAGTATCAACCTCAAAAGACGGAACAAAAAGTTACTCTTATGAAATTCGGCTTTTAGAGAAAATTAAAGGAAAATGGAAACTAGTGGGGCAATCCATACATGTTTACAAACCAGAATAATAACCCACAGCTGCTGCGAATTTAGATTTATTTTACTTTTTTTTAACGTAAAATTACAAACAGTATCGCAGAATTAGATGTACTTATGCAAAATGATTACAGCAACAAGAAATTCTTTATTAGTCCGATATTTTTGGGGATTTATGTCCTTATATCTGCTAAATTGTTGTGTTGATTCTCCAGACGTAAAGTCTAATTATTTCCCTGAAAACCTAACCTATAATGATCAAGAAAGTGTTATTGAAATAATAATAGAGAAAGTGTTGGGATTCGAACATGCAATTCCTGAGTATGATGATACTGACACTAACGAAAACATCTTAGGAAAAAGTGCTTTTAACTTAGACCTTTTTGTTTTACCAAGCATGCATTTTTACATAAACCAAAAATTTTTAATTCTTAAAAACCAGGATTTGGCGGGACAAAATCCAATTATTTTGATCCCTTTTTTTGAAATCAATACACCTCCTCCCGAAGTTTTATTTGTTTAAATGATATCTCCTCTATTTTCATAAGAAAGTAAAGGATTACCCTTTTTTAATAAAAATAAAACAAATAAAGATGACTACCCACTGTTTAAAAACAAAGTTATGGACCTTGTTATTAATAACATTTACCGTTTATACCACTCACGCACAAACAAATACAAATCAAAGTAATAGTATCAAAGATAGTCTCTACATTCAAAAAGTTGAAGGTAAAAAAGACAGACCCAAAGTTTTGCACGCCGAACCTCTATATATTGATTTGATTAGAGATCTAGGCGCCAGAAAAGGGGAACGGGAATGGAATGTAGGACTAGGATTAACAGACAACATTACGCATGATGAATATACTGCACTAATAGAATATGAATGGGCGCCAATTGACAGATTAGGACTTGAAGTCGAATTACCTTTTTCAATATATTACCCTACAATCAGTGATGCTGCGACTCCTGGAAGTAGCCTGCACAGTATAAAACTAGCTGCACAATATACTTTTTTTGTATCCGAAAAAAAGAAGTTATCCATGGCAGTTGGTTATATTCATGAATTTCAATTAACCGATTTTAAAAATTACCAAAATGATACTTTTTTTACTGGAAATGTTTACAATCCATTTGTGGTAGTTGCGAAACGCTGGGGTCAAAATTTCCATACCCTTTTATATACTGGTCCGCAATTTTCCACACGCTACGCCGATAATTCACAACAAACAGATTGGCAAATCAACTCTAATTTTCATTATATGATTCCTGGAAGCAGAAATTTTATTGGGTTAGAGTTTAACAAAGAAATCAAAAAAAGCGATTTTGATATGACTATTCGACCACAAATGCGAGTGGAAGTAACAGAACATTTACTTGTGGGAATCGTCACTGGAATTCCTATCAAAAGAGAAAATGAAAGGTTTAGCACTTTTTTGCGGTTAATCTACGAACCGTCACATTAGAAAACTAACTCCTATTAAAAATAGAAACCTCGCCAAAATAACATTTAGCGAGGTTTTTTTGCGATTAGCCAAAAGTCTATAATTTAAACTCCAAGTATTTAATACAAATTTAAATCTAAAAATATATTTTGTTATTTCCTGAGCAAAAGACGCTTCACTCTAACGGACAATTCATTAGGACTAAAAGGCTTTGTTATAAAATCATCTGCGCCGAGTTCAAAAGCCTCCAAAACCGTTTTCTCCAATCCCACCGCTGAAAGTATGATAATTGGGATATCTAATTTGAGTTCAATTTTTACTTTATTTACGATATCTAATCCCGTTATGAAAGGCATCATAATATCTGAAATTATTAAATCTGGATTTTCTGAAACTATTTTGTCTAAAGCAACCTGTCCATTTGGACATAGGATCACGTGATATCCTTCTTTAACCAATTTGAATTCCATGGTTTTCAACATCATCTCGTCATCCTCAGCAATTAATATCTTCTTCATACAAATGGTTTTATAAATTCATAACTATAACAACTCTTACTAATTATTTGATTATCAATTAAAAGCAAATATCTGATTTTTTTTAAAAATTATCTAGATAAATAAAATATGTTTTTTACCAAAAAATTAATTTCAACCAAGAAAATTAATACTCTTCCACTAGCTCTAGTTCTTTGATAGCCAACTGACAAATTTCATTTAAATACACAACTTCCTCTTTTCTTTTTTCACTCAAAGGATTTGTTTCAATTTCATTTTCGATAATTGCAATACTTTCTGAAGCCTTGGTTATTCCCAATAAACTGATGGAAGATTTTAGTTTATGAATCTCTTCTTTCAATGTTTTGATATCATCGTTTTTGTTCGATTTAAGAATTAGTGCCATAGTTTCCGGCGTGTTTTCTAAAAAAATGGAAATCATGTTTTTTATGAAAGAATCGTCTCCTTCTGCAAAATCCTTTAAATATTTAAAATTAATGAGTTTTTCTGTTGTCATTTCTTGCGTTGGTAATTCAGGAGATTGTATCGTATTTCCTTTATTTTTATTCAAATTCTCATATAATTTCTCCAATAATACATTGAAATCATACGGTTTCGATAAGTAATCGTTCATTCCGTTTTGCAAACATCTTTTCTCTTCTTCCAATGTAGCATGCGCTGTCAAAGCGATAATAGGAACTGTAGATTTCTCGCCCATATTTGTTCGAATGTAATGCGTAAGCTCATTTCCATCCATTTCCGGCATTTGAATGTCCATCAAAATAATATCATAATCGGTATTGGTTATCTTTTCAATCGCTATTTTTCCGTTATCGGCAATATCAATTTGTTTGTCCCATTTTCCAAAAACTTTAACTGCAAGAAGCTGATTCAATTCATTATCTTCCACTAAAAGTATTTTTATGTCTTTCAAAAAATCAGGAGCGATTGCTACATTTTTTAATTTAGTGTTATTGGCGGTTCCTTTTTGAGCTTTTTTATACTCTAACGAGAAAGAGAATTCACTCCCTTTAGAAACAACACTTTCAACAGTAATTTTTCCGCCCTGTAGCTCAACCAATTTTCGCGTTATGGTAAGACCAAGTCCGGTTCCTCCATATTTTCTGGTAGTTTCATTTGAAGCCTGATTGAAACTTTCAAATATGGAATCTATTTTATCTTTTGGAATACCAATTCCGGTATCGATTACTGAAAATTTAATTAACGAATCAGTTTCGGTTTCCAGCATTTCAGTAACGACCACTTCAACATATCCTTTTTCAGTAAATTTCAGAGCATTACCAACCAAGTTCACTAAAATTTGAGACAGTTTTGTAGGATCTCCAATTAAATTGTCATTTATATCCGGATCAATATCGTACAGCAATTTTATTTTTTTCTCTTTTGCATTGGGATACAGCAACTCAATTACAGAATTGACCGTTTTTGACAAAGAAAAATTTACGGTTTCAAAAGTCATTTTATTGGCTTCAATTTTCGAGAAGTCAAGAATATCATTAATAATAAACATCAAATTATGGCTGGCTTTTTTTATCGCTTCCACACTCTGTTTCTGGTCATTATCTAGATTTGTACTCTCAAGAATTCTGGCAAATCCTATAATTCCATTCATAGGCGTCCGAATTTCATGGCTCATATTAGTAAGAAACTGCTCTTTTATTACAACCGCTTTTTCCGCTAATTCTTTCGCTTTTATCAATTCTGCTTCGGTACGTTTTTGCTCACTGATGTCTTGAATGGTTCCCAAAATTTTACAAGGTTTGCTATTTTCATCATTCAAACATTTAATGAATACACTGATATATTTTAACGTCCCTTTTTTACTGGTAATGCTGTGCTGGAACTGTACTTCTGCATTTGTATTTTTGACATGTTCGAGATTATCTTCATAAAGGGCTAAATCTTCGGCATCAGTAAAACATGATTTAAAAAAATCAACGGAAGCAATCGCCTGATTTTCTACTTCAAAAATAGTAAAGAATTCATCCGAGAAATACGCTTCGTTATTACTTAAATTAATTTCCCAGCTTCCTATTTTAGCGAGTTTTTGTGCTTCCAGAAGTCGGTTAGCATTTACTTTCAAAGCTAATTCAGTATCTTTTCGGAGCTTTATACTTTCATGTAATTTGATCACATTTCTGATACTTTGTGAAACACCATCAGGAGTCAATAGAGTTTTTGGAATATAATCCGAAGCTCCACTTAATATGGCCTGACTGGCAATTTTTTCGTCACCTTGTGAGGTTACAAAAATGATTGGTGTTTCAATTCCTGCCGTTCTTACTTTTTTCAAAAAAGAAATTCCATCCGTATCCGGCATCAAATAATCTAAAAAGATTAAGTCATAATACATTGATTCAATCTTTTCCATGCCTTCTTTTGCTGAAAACACACTGTCTACCTCAGCAATCATCCCAGATTGAGATATGGAACGACTGATGGTAATAGAGTCGATTTTATCATCATCGATTATTAATATTTTTAACACAAGGGCCATAATATGCTGTTATTTTTGACTTGAAAATTCGATAATATTCCAATAATCATTCAATACTGAAAGAAAATAATTCAATTTGTGACTTTCAAATGATAGTGGAATATAACCGGCAATATTCAGGTTCAACGCTGCTGCTTTATTTATATCTTCATCCGAATCTGTAATTACAAAGATTAAAATCGATTTCAGATCCGGATGATTTCGTATTGCATTCAATAAATTTATTCCTTTTTTCTTTGTTCTGTTCACATCAATAAGTACGATTTTAGGAACAGGATTTATTTTATGAGTTCCATCTAACATTAACCATGCCTCATTTTCGTTTTCTGCTGAAAATAAAGTATGCTTACTATCAATTTCTAAAAAAGACTTTTTGATATTTTCAATTGTGGTCTTTCTATTATCAACCAGCAAAATGTTTGCGTTTCTCATAATCAAAACAATTTAAATAAATTACATTTCACATAATTGCCAGAAATTTTTGAGCGTAGCCACTGAAGTCAGGAATTTTTCGAAAGAAAGCGGTTTAAGAATGTAACCGGCAACATTCAAATTATAAGCATTGATCTTGTCACTGTCCTCGTTTGAAGTGGTCATCACAAAAACCGATATGTTTTTAAGTTTCTCGTTTTCCCTCATAATTTTCAAAAACTCGATTCCATTCATTTTTGGCATATTAATATCCAAAATAATGATTTTAGGCAAAGGAATTATCTTATCATCTAGCATTTCAAGTGCTTCTACCCCGTTTCCGGCAACAAAAAGCGGATTCATAATATTGTTTTTAGAGAATGCTCTTTTTACATTCATTACGTCTACTTCATCGTCTTCGACTAATAAAATATTTACCAATTTTTGGTTCATAATATTAATTTTTTAATGTTATTATTTTGGGCCAATTTATTGTAAAAACCGAACCGCTGCTTAATCCCGGAGCATATTCTAATTTCCCTCCAACTAATTTCATGATTTTACAACTTATGGCTAATCCTGCTCCAGTTGTATCCAATTCGTCCTTAGAATTAACGGTATAAAAAATAGAAAATATTTTATGAATTGCCTGTTCCGGTATTCCCGGTCCGTTATCGCTGATTTTTATTTCATAATCATTCTCATTTTCGATCACGTCAACAAATACAAGCCTGTTCTCTTCATGATTAAAACGTATGGCATTATCAAGCACACTCATTATTACTTTTTGCATTTTCAATCCTAAAGTAAAACAATTCTCCTGCTGGAGATCAGCCTTAAATTGAAAATCTACATGAGCTGTGTCATCAAATAAAGCGATGCAATTCGAAATCATTTTAGGAATATTCAATTCGTAAAATTCCAATTCTGTTCGTTCAACCCGAGAAAGTTCCAGTAAGGCATTCATCATGTTTTCAAGACGCTTTACCCTATTTTTCAACAATCCTAAGTTAGTCAAAACATCTTGGTTAACAACACTTCCCAGATCTTCTTCAATCCAGGTCGTTATATTTGATATTGCTCTCATTGGTGACTTTATATCGTGTGAAACAATATAAATAAACTCTTCAAATTCTTTTTTAAGGGCTACCAATTCTTCTTGGCACTTTTTTTCAGATTCCTCCATTTTGATTTATTTAGGGACGGTAAAAATGAAACTACACCCTTTATTTTGTTCAGATTCAATATGAATTGTTCCTCCTATTTCTTCAATAATTTTTTTGACAATAGATAATCCAATTCCGGTACTCTCTTTTACATCGCGCGCTTCAATGGTTTGAAAAACTTTAAAAACTTTTTTGTGGTACTCTTCCGCAATCCCCGGACCGTTATCTTTGATGCTAAATTGGTGAAAACCGGATATTGATTTATAATGACATCCTATCTTTCCCAAAGATTTATCATTGTATTTTACTGCATTGCTAATCAAGTTACTAAAAACCTGTTGCAACAGTATTACTTCAGATATAATAACCGGAAGATTGTCGTCAATAGTAACTTCAAACCCTTCCATAGGAACAATCGAGTCAACTATTTGACTTAGCATCACTTTCAAATCAATAGTTTCTTTCTCAATTTCAACCCGTCCAATACGCGAATATTCTAAAACTCCATTAATTAAATTTTCCATTCGCAGCACACGACCGCGCAGTAAATCAAAGTTTGCACTTACCTCTTTTGGCATATTCGGCATATCTTCAACAATCCATTCCGAAAGATTATTGATTGCCCTGAGCGGAGCCTTCAAATCATGCGAAACTACGTAAGCAAACTGATCGAGTTCTTTATTCTTTTTTTCAAGATTAAGCAATGCATAATTTAGGTTTTCCTCTGCGTTTTTTTGGTCTGTTATATCAGTACTTATTGAAATATATTGATAGGGTTTATTTTTTTCGTCCAAGAAAGGAACAATAGTGGCTTTTTCCCAGTAGTAAGAACCATCTTTCTTTAAATTTCGCGTTTCTCCTTTCCAAATATCTCCCTTAACAATAGTTCGCAAAATGTTTTTAGCAGATTCTTTAGGAAGATGTCCCGTAATGCTGCGTTGATCTTTACCTATAAGTTCGTCCTTAGCATACTTAGAAATGGTACAGAAATTATCGTTCACATACGTCAGAATTCCCTTTTGATCTGAAATAGATACAATTGCGGATTCATCAAGAGCCGATCGTATATCGCTAATTTCTTTCGATTTTTGAATAATTTTCTTTTCGGCCATCGTTATCTCAGTGATGTCCTGTATAATCCCTTTTAATTCTGTAATCTCGCCATTTTCATTTTTAAAAGGCTGCCCAATCTCTAATATGTGTTTGACGCGTTGATCCGGAAATACAATTCGGTATTTGATTTTGAAATCTTTTCCCGTTTTGTTCACATTCCTGCTGACTTTATCCAACTTTGCTAAATCATCTTTATGAACTCTACTTCTGTAAGCTTCATACAATTGATCCGTTGGCATTCTATCAAGCTCAAAAATACGATAATGACCCTCTGACCAAACAAGGTCATTGGTAAGCAAATCAAATTTCCAACTTCCAATTTTCGCAATACTTTGTGATTCATCCAGTAACCTGTTCCCGTCTATTAAGCTTTGTTCTGCCTCTTTCTCTTTTGTCACATTTCGGGCAATGCAATACAAATTTCCAGTGACAGGATCCGGAGAGGTATTCCAGCTTAATACAACATATTTCCCATTTTTGCAGAGATATCTGTTTTCAAAACTAATGGTCATTTCCCCGTTAGATAGTTTTTCTACTTCATGGTACGTTGAAGCCAAATCATCAGGATGAACAAAATTCACAAAGGGACTTCCTTCCAGTTCTTCTTGAGAATAACCTAAAACGGATGTAAATGCAGGATTTACTTTGTAAAATAATCCATCCACATTTGCAATACAAACCAAATCTTTAGAGAGTTTTATAAAATTCTGAAACTCTCTCTGCGATTTATTAAGGTCTAAATTTTTCTTACGAGCATCCAGCAACAACACAACCTGACCGGCCAATAATTGCAATGCATTTTTTTGTTCTTCAGTAAGTATTTTGGGTTTTGTATCAATAACACAAAGTGATCCCAAATTAAAACCATTCGCGTCCTTAAGCGGTGCCCCAGCATAAAAGCGGATATTAGCAGATCCTGTAACAAAAGGACTATCAGCAAAATTTTCGTTTTCTAAAGTATTACTGACCTCGAAAACACTATCACCCATAATAGTATACTGGCAAAAAGAATCATCTCTCGAAGTTTCTTTAACGTCTATTCCAACGGTAGATTTAAGCCACTGTCGTTGATCATCAATTAAACTTACTAAGGCTATAGGAGTTCCACAAATGTAGGAGGCAAGCTGGGTAATAGCATCATATTCTTTTTCTGGTAATGAATCCAATACCGAATATTCTTTCAGCGCTTTTAGTCTTTCTACTTCATTCTCCGGTTTCGGATATATTTTCATCAAAATGGGACTTTCTTTAGTAGTACTGGTAAAGAATTAATAATTTCTGGAGGTCGAATGATTATTTTTTTCAATTTTCTCTAATGACCTTACCGTACTTCTATTAAAATACTAATATGTTTCATCACAAAAATAAAATTAAATTTGGATTAAACAGAAGTTTCACAACTTAAAATTACGTAATCCCATAAAGATTTCGCTGTCTTTTTTCCCGTTTTTTGTTTTCAAAAAAGTTTAAAATAATGGACACAAACTTATTTTGAAGTGTTTTTCAAAATCTTAAATCTGGTTTGTTAAATTTCAACTAATAAATACTTCATCTTTTTACCTGAAAAAAACTTCGATCCTTCCATCTTTTTAATAAAAAATAAAAATTTATTAAATGTATTCGACAAAATACACATTATACTGATAAACAGTATTTTACAAAATAAAATAATGATTATTTTTCAAAATTTAAAAAAATAATTAATTAAATTTACACTATTGGTTTCGTCGAGCAAAAACTCCTACTTAATTGTATATCAAACTAATAAAACCGATTATTAAATTTCAAACCTACAATTGAAATACAAAATTTACAATCGGAGTAAATTAAATGCCCCATTCCTATTTTCTAATATTACGATTTTGACGGACTCAAATAAGGGTCTGTTTCAACTTAAAAAAATACGAAATGGCACAGTTCAAATACATCCTATTTTTCAATCAAATTAGTATTGAATCTCTTGGAGAAGTTGGTGGCAAAAATGCCTCATTGGGCGAAATGTACAATCAGCTCAACCCCATTGGCATTAATATTCCAAACGGCTTTGCCCTTACCGCAGAAGCATATCGACTCTTCCGAAAAGAAAATAATCTGGAGCAACCGCTTCAAGATTTGCTGCTTTCATTAGATACCAAAGAGTATTCGAATCTTTCTGCTATTGGAGAAAAAGCTAGAAACCTAATTGTATCAGCAACTATTCCGGATGAGATTCATGATGAAATAAACACAGCCTATCAATCACTCAGCGAACAATGTGGCATAAATAATCTTGATGTAGCAGTCCGCAGTAGCGCCACTTCGGAGGATTTACCAACCGCTAGTTTTGCCGGAAGAATGGAATCTTTTCTAAATATCAACGGAGAACAGCAATTGCTTGAAGCAATTCGGAGATGCTACGCTTCCTTATTTACAGACCGCGCAATAAAATATCGTTATGATATGAATTTTGACAAAATAGATATCGCTATTTCCGTTGGCGTACAACAAATGGTTCGAAGTGACAAAGCGTCTTCGGGCGTGGCTTTTACCATAGATCCGGACAGCGGTTTCGAAAACACAATCATCATCAACGGATGCTGGGGACTGGGCGAAAATATTGTTCAAGGTACCATCACACCGGATGAATGGATGATTTTTAAACCCACTTTACAAAACCCGGATTTGAATCCAATGCTAAAAAAACTGTGCGGTCGAAAAGAATTCACGATGATTTACTCGGACAAATCCGAAAGTTCATCCGCAGAAAATACCATCGTAAATACCGAAACAACTTTAGAAAAACAGAACCAATTTTCCTTAACCAATCAAGAAGTCATTCAACTGTCCCGATGGTGCGCTAAAATTGAAAAACATTATCAAAAACCAATGGATATCGAATGGGCAAAAGACGGTTTAAACAATCAATTGTACATTGTTCAGGCCCGCCCGGAAACCGTTCACGGTAAAGCAAACAAGCAAGTGCGGGAAATCTATAAACTCCAAGAAAAAAGTACACTTTTGACTAAAGGAATTGCTCTTGGTGATAAAATTGCGTCCGGAAAAGCGCGAATTCTCAACAATCCGCAAGAAGGCGCTTTGTTACAAAACGGAGAAATCATTGTCACTGATTTAACGAATCCGGATTGGGATCCCATCATGAAAAGAGCTTCGGCAATCATAACCAACAAAGGCGGGCGCACCAGCCATGCCGCCATTGTAGCACGTGAACTGGGAACTGTTGCAGTTGTAGGATGCGGAAATGCTACTTCAATTATAAAAAACGGACAGGAAATCACCGTATCCTGTGCGGAAGGTAAAGAAGGAAACATCTACGACGGGAAATTGAACTGGGAAATTACAGAACAAGATTTCAGCACACTCAAAATGCCAAACACAGACCCGATGCTGATTCTTGCTGATCCCGAAAGAGCTTTTGAACTAAGTCATTATCCCAATCAGGGTGTTGGTTTGATGCGCATGGAATTTGCGATTTCGAATACCATCAAAATCCATCCTTTAGCGTTATGTGAACCTGAAAATATAACTGATTCAACTATCAAATCTGAAATAGCCAGATTGACAAAAGGCTATGAAGACCCCAAAAAATATTTCATTGATAAACTCGCCGAAGCGGTAGCGATTGTTGCTGCCGCTTTCTATCCAAAAGAGGTAATTGTTCGAATGAGTGATTTTAAAAGTAACGAATATGCTAACCTCATCGGAGGGAAATATTTTGAACCAGATGAGGAAAATCCCATGATTGGTTTCCGTGGTGCTTCGCGTTATTACAGTAATTTTTATCGAAAAGGTTTCGCCTTAGAATGCGAAGCGATGAAAAAAGTGCGCAACGAAATGGGACTTCACAATGTAAAACTGATGATTCCGTTTTGCCGCACATTCGAAGAAGGAGAAAAAGTACTGTCCGAAATGGCTAAAAACGGTTTGGTTCAAGGCATCAACGGGTTGCAGGTTTATGTGATGATTGAAATCCCAAGCAATGTATTGATGGCGGATGATTTTGCCAAACTATTTGATGGTTTTTCTATTGGTTCCAATGATTTAACGCAACTCACGCTGGGGCTGGATCGCGATTCGGCATTGGTAAGTTACTTATTCAACGAAGAAAATCCTGCCGTCAAAGCACTGATAAAAGAAACCATTCGGGTGGCCAAGCGCTACGAAATAAAAGTGGGATTGTGCGGACAAGCACCAAGCGACATCCCAGAATTTGCCGCGTTTTTAGTAAATGAAGGGATTGACAGTATCTCGTTTAACCCCGATGCTTTGATAAAAGGAATCGAAAATATTTTGGAAGCAGAACAAAAAACAAAAAGAAAAATCATAATCTAAGAAAACCAAACCATGGAAACAACATTCAAGAATAAAGTAGCATTAGTAACCGGAGGTTCATCGGGAATTGGCAGAGCCACTGCACTTGCTTTCGCCAAAAAAGGAGCCAAAGTAGCCGTTGCGGACTGGAAAGAAAATGATGAAATGGTAGACCTCATCAAAGAATTGGGCAGTGAAGCTATTTTTATCAAATGCGATGTCTCAAAAACCGATGACGTAAAAGCAATGTTGGCGCAAACTATTGCCGCATTTGGCCGATTAGATTATGCGTTCAACAATGCCGGAATCGAGGGTGCCTCCGCTTCTACCCAAGATTGTTCGGAGGAAAATTGGGATAAAACCATTGGTGTAAACCTGAAAGGAGTTTGGCTGTGCATGAAATATGAAATTCCGGAAATGCTCAAACAAGGCAAAGGAGCCATCGTCAATTGTGCATCTGTAGCGGGATTAGTCGGTTTTGCAGGGCTACCGGCTTATGTGGCTTCTAAACACGGAATTGTGGGACTTACAAAAACCACTGCTTTAGAGTGTGCCAAAGAAGGAATCCGAGTAAATGTTGTTTGTCCCGGTGTTATTCAAACACCAATGATTGACCGGCTGACCGGCAAAACAAAAGAAGGCATTGAGCAATTTACCGGTTTTGAACCCATTGGACGTTTTGGTCTTCCAGAAGAAATAGCCAATGCCGTGGTATGGCTTTGCTCAGATGAAGCCTCCTTTGTAACCGGACATGTGATGGCAGTAGACGGCGGATTTGTGGCGCAATAACAACTAAAGCATCTCAAAATTTAGACAGCAGAAGTGAATTTAAAAACGTATCTGTCTGTATTACAAATAAAATTAGATTTTTTAAATAGACGATTTAAAGCGCCAACAGCTACTTGACAACGTAAAAAAAACGATAAATTTAAGTTCACATCATTTTTCAAATTAAAATTTATTACGCAGTAAATTTTGCGAAAGCGAAAATATGAAAAAGGTATAATGAATTGACAAAATTGTTTACACGAAAAATAAATTAGAAACTACATAAAGAAAGAAAGCTAACTATTTAAATCAACACACATGGAAAACACACATTTTTGTCAAAGTTGCGGAATGCCACTGACTACAGAAGACGCCAAAGGAACCGAAAATAACGGTCAGAAAACTAATGATTACTGCAAGTATTGTTATGAAGACAGCCATTTCAAAAATCCGGAGATGAACTTAGAAGAAATGAAAAACAACGTAAAAATCCACATGGAGAAAAAAAAACTTCCTTCTTACATGATTCAAAAAGCGTTGAATATTTTACCCTCATTAAAGCGATGGAAAAACAACCAATTTGTGATTTAAATCATTTTGCATCATCAAGAATAATGTCAAAAATAATCCTTAATTATCATAAATGTTATTAAAAAGAAATTTTTACTAAGAATTTCAAAAAGGAGAAAAGTAATTCTTTTATAAACGATAATTTGAAAATGCTGCTGTAATATCATCCGAAGATTGAAGAAAAACATACAAATAACCAAAAACCGTCAAATAGAAATCTTGGAAAAAGATTGTTAGAAAATTGCCAAATGACACGCACAAATCACTTACATTAAAAAATAAAAAACCATAAAATGAAAGTATTAGTCTACAGCATCTTTGGCTTTGATAAGCCATTTATGGAAAAAGCAGCTCATGGAAATCATGAATTGGTTTTTACGGAGCAGCATTTAAATGAAAACACAGCACATCTGGCCCAAGGATTTGATGCTATTTCGATATTCACTTTAGATGTGGCTTCAGAAGCAGTTTTGCAAAAACTTTATAGTTGCGGTGTGAAATATATTGCGTTGCGGGCTGTACACTCCGATTTAATTGATGTTTCAAGAGCAAAATCTCTGGCGATGAAGGTGGCAAATGTTCCTGTGTATTCTCCTTATTCGGTGGCTGAGCATGCTGTTGGATTACTATTGGCACTAAACAGGAAACAGGTTTTAGGACAGCGATTAATGCACATTGGAGATTACAGAATGGATCATTTAGTTGGTTTTGATTTGCATGGAAAAACAGTAGGAATTATTGGAACTGGAAAAATAGGTGCTGCTTTTGCACGGATTATGCATGGCTTTGGTTGCAAAATTGTCGCTTTTGATAATGAAGAAAATGATGAGTTACAGAATGACATACCAATTTCCTACAAGACGCTACAGGAGGTTTGTGCAGCTTCAGATGTATTGTCTGTACATGCTTTTTGGAATGATTCATCTAAATATATGTTTGACAAAAATACCTTTTCGTTGTTCAAAAAAGGAATCGTTTTTATTAATACCTCACATGGAAAATTAGTAAATACCGAAGATTTAATTGAAGCAATAGAGAACAAAATCCTTGCTGCTGTTGGTTTAGACGTCTATGAAAAAGAAGATTCGATATTTTTTCAGGATCATACCGAAGCTCCTATTACTGACACATTATTTTTGAAACTCCGCTCCTATCCCAATGTCATGATTACCGGACATCAAGGTTTTTTGACTAATGAAACGCTGGCAGGAATTGCCCATACGACGATTGCCAATTTAAATGCTTGGGCGTACAATGGTATTTCTGAAAATGAAATAAGTGGATAAATGAGCTATTTGTTTTCTAGTTAAAATGAAATACTCGAGATTATTTATCAAAATAAACTCCTAAAAAAGCACCAAATGAAAGGCTCTTTTAAACTCGGAAAAATAGCAGATATAGGGATTTTTGTTCACTGGACATTCTCGTTGCTGATTCTGTTTATCATTTTCATTAATTACCGATCAGGTCAAAATGCTACTCAAATATTATGGTCGGTTGTGTTTATTTTGAGTATTTTCATCACCGTTGTAATGCATGAATTAGGCCATGCTTTAGCAGCAAAAAGATACCATATAATTACAAAAGACATCACACTTTTGCCCATTGGTGGCTTAGCCCGACTCGAAAAAATTCCTGAAAAACCCATCGAAGAGTTAATCGTGGCTATTGCAGGACCTTTGGTCAACATAACTTTAGCATTTATTACCGGAATTTTTATCACTATTCCTGATACTTCGGAACAGCTGATGGCCGAATTATCCAATGGCGTCAATGCGAATAATTTCTTTCTGAATTTTTTTTTAGTGAATTTTTGGCTGGCACTCTTTAATTTGATACCTGCGTTTCCAATGGATGGCGGGAGAATTTTACGTGCGCTTTTGTCGTTCAAAATGCAGCGACATATCGCTACACGAATTTCGGCTCGGATTGGTCAATTTCTTGCTTTGGGGTTTATACTTTTCGGTTTTTTCACCTCTCCTATTTTAGTTTTTATTGGTGTTTTTGTAGTTATAGGTGCTCAGGTTGAAGCGGATTACACCGAATCGAAATTCATGCTAAAAGGTTTTAAAGTCCATGATGTGGTGATGAAAAACTATCCGAAAATTGATGCCAATGAAACCGTAAAAACTGCCGTTGCATCAGTTTTAGACAGTCAAAATAAGAATTTCCTAATAACCGAAGCAGGAACTCCGGTGGGAACCCTGAACCGTGATCAAATCATAATGGCGCTTACAAATAAAGGAGAAGACGAATTTATTTATAATGTTATGGACCGGAATTTGATTTTTCTAGATGCAAATTCGCTTTTGGAAAATGTTTTTGAACTCATACAGCTCAATAAATCAAGATTAATGCTCGTTATGGAAAACAATGAAGTTGCCGGAACCTTGGACATTGATAATTTAATGGAATTTATTTTGATTAACGAGGTAAAAATTAATAAAGCCCATGATAATAAACAACAATAGTTTTTATGTACCTAAAAATCTGGAGTTGGTGCATAGTGGTGAAGATTATTTTGCTCGTCTAGAAACTATCATCCGTGAAGCACAATTTCAAATTCATATGCAAATGTATCTTTTTGAAAATGACACCACGGGAAAAAGAATTGTTACCGCATTAAAAGAAGCCGCTCTGCGCAAAGTTGAAATTTATGTACTTCTGGATGGTTTGGGTTCTTTGTCCTTTCCTGCTGAAGTGATAAAAGAACTGAAATACAGTGGCGTAAATATTCGTTTTTTCGCTCCTTTGTTTTCAACCTACACCTTTTATCTTGGACGAAGATTGCATCGTAAAGTTATTGTCGCTGACGCAAAAGTTGCGCTGGTGGGCGGAATAAATATAGCTGATAAATACCACGGTTCCGCCACCCAGAAACCTTGGCTGGACTATGCCGTTCAATTAAACGGGGAAATTGCAAAACCGCTTCAACAGCTTTGCCACGACATTTATTTTAAGAAAAGCCACTTTAAGAATAAACAAATAAAATCTGCATTTCGAATCCAACAAGACACTTCCGTTCGCATCCTGCAAAATGATTGGTTAAAAGGTAAAAATGAAATCTGCGATGGCTATATAAAATCCATCCGCCATGCTAAAAAAGAAATCATCATTGTAGGCAGTTATTTTCTTCCAGGAATTCGAATCATTCGAGCCTTAAAAAAAGCATCTAAAAATAAAGTAATTATCAAATTGATTCTCTCCGGAAAATCAGATCTTCCGCTGACAAGACGGGCAACTTGCTTTTTGTATGGCAAACTCCTCAGTTATAACATTGAATTGTATGAATGGAACGAATCCATTTTACACGGAAAAGTAGCTGTAGTAGATGGCAATTGGTCCACAATTGGTTCTTTTAACCTGAATAATTTGAGTTCTTACGGAAGTCTTGAAATGAATGTTGAGGTACTTTCAAGTTCCTTCTCCACGGTATTTCAGGAACACCTCAACGAAATTATTTCACAATGTCAACGCATCACTCCCGAATCACTGAAAACCAAAACCAGTATAATGACAAAATTCATCAACTTAGTATCGTATGCTGTCACAAGAATCGTAGAATTAGTAGTTACTTACACGCCTTATAAACGGTTCTATAATTGAAAAAAGCAATCGATTAATTCCTATTAAAACCTATCAAATTTATAAAGAAGCATTTTTTTAAAAATAAAAACTAAAAAATTTAAGAATTTATGCGGTTACTACATTTTTTTTTGTAAATTTATAAATGTAATCACTTAATAAATAAGTAGTTACAAATATTGGATGTTGATTTATAATTTTTTAAAAATGGAACCATACCGAATTAAAACCCGAAAAAAAGAGGATTGGATCCAAAAGGATTTTGAAAGACAAATCCCTAAATTGGACTGTAAAAAAATATTTGTGCCTAATCAGGATGAACTGTTTTTTTAATTCATTTTTAAAAGAAATTTGTTAGCTTAGGCTAACGACGGAGCCGTGAGTCACTGTTCTGTAATTGAATGTTCTTTCAAGCACCAGGTTTAAAAGATTCTCCGCAGAGCTCCGAACTTTTAAACCGGTATTCTTAATTGGGGTTAGGGACGCAAAAGTCCCTATCCCATTAATGATTCAACCCTATGGATTTTAACCATTACAAAGAAGCTTTTATTAAGGAATCGCGAAAAATTGGCTTTTCGTTACCTAATATTCAGCGCTGTCTGGATTATGCCGAAATTTTATTTTCGCATCAAGTCCCGGTAATTTACAATCCTTCGCATTTATCAGCAATTGTGGGATATAAAAAAGAATACCTGAAAAAAGCATCGCTGTTTCCTAACTATTTTTATCGTGATTTTGAAGTCTTAAAAAAAAATGGAAGCAAACGACTAATTTCTGAACCACTGCCTAGTTTGAAAGAAATCCAAATCTGGATTCTCAGAAATATACTGTATAAAGTACCCATCAGTCCTTTTGCGAAAGCCTATAAGCCAACCGTAACCCTGCTGGAAAACCTAAGATTTCATAAAAATCAACCCAAGATTTTTACGCTGGATTTAGAGAATTTCTTTCCTTCAATATCAGTTGAGGTTGTTGAAGCAGAATTTCTGGAATTGGGATATTCTAAAATAGTATCTAAATTACTTTCCAGATTATGCACCAGAAATGGAAATTTGCCGCAAGGTGCGCCTACCAGCCCCTATCTTTCGAATCTGATTTTTAAACAGGCTGATACCGAAATTGCTTCATATTGCAAAGATTATAAAATTCGTTATACGCGATATGCGGACGATATGAGTTTTTCAGGAGATTTTGACCATGAGGAATTGCTAAAAAAAGTAACAAAAACGGTTGAAAAACTAAACCTGCACATCAATGCCAAAAAGACCAAACTGATGACGCCAAATATGCGACAAACGGTTACTGGAGTTGTGGTGAATCAGAAACCGCAAGTCATTTTCCACAAACGCAATGAACTGAGACAAGCCTTATATTACATTCAGAAATTTGGTTTTGAAGAACATAAAATCTTCAAAAAAATTAATCAGAACAATTATCTGGAACATTTGCTGGGGAAAATAAATTTTGTACTCCAAATTAATCCAAAAGATGCGGAATTTATAAAGTATAAAGCAGTGCTTTTCGATTTGAAACACAAACAAGATTTAAGGGCGATAGAAAACGAATTATTTCCTATTTAAATTGTAAAAACCAATTTATAATAAGCTCCATTTTGGGGCTTTTAATTTTCATAACTAACTGTTATAAAATAAGTTATTATTATTTTATAACCTAAAAATTGATTAAATTTGGTATATACATTCATTGAAAATTATAATTCTGCATATCTCAAAAATTTCGTTTTAAACTTCGTAATTACTTCGTAGAGTATCTTTTTAAAATTAAATAAAATAAGTCATGAAAAAAATCGCTACCATTATCACTACATTATTTTTATCTACTTTTCTATTTGCACAAACAACATGGAAAGCTGATCCAATGCATTCTAAATTAACTTTTAGCACGGTACACAATGGTATTTCTGACATTGCAGGATTGTTCAAAACATTTGAAATTAGCGCAATTACAACCAAAACTGATTTCAGCGATGCCGTTTTTGAACTTTCTACAGATGTTGCGTCCATCAATACCGAAGTGGAAATGCGAGATAAGCATTTACGAAGTGAAGAATTTTTTGATGTAGAAAAATATCCGAAAATGAATTTCAAAAGCACAACAATACAAAAAACAGCGAAAGATAAATACAAACTAACGGGTCAACTTACCCTGCACGGAATAACGAAACCGGTAGTCATCACCATGTGGTATAGAGGAACTATTGAAAATCCTCAATCAAAAGCGCCAACAGCTGGTTTTAAATTTAGTACCATCATAAAACGTTCTGATTTTAATATAGGTCCAAAATTCCCTGCACCAATGATTAGTGATGAAGTAAAAATTAAGGCCGACAGTGAATTTATAAAACAATAAGTATCGAAAAACCATTTTTTATATTTCCAGATACTACAAACCTAACCGAATAACCACAACATAAAAATAATCACAATGGCATTCATAGACTATTATAAGATTCTTGAAGTGGACAAAAAAGCAACCGAAGCCGAGATTAAAAAGGCGTATCGTAAACTTGCTCGTAAATATCATCCTGATTTAAATCCAAATGATAAAGAAGCCGAAAGAAAATTCAAGGAAATCAATGAAGCAAATGAAGTCTTGAGCCATGCGGAGAATCGTAAGAAATATGATGATTACGGCGAAAACTGGCAACATGCAGAAGGATTTGAAAAATCAAAACAACAACGGCAATACCAAGGAAATGGACAACAAGGCGGTTTTGGCGGTGGTGGATTCGGTGGTGGAGGTGATTTTTCTGATTTTTTTGAATCTATGTTTGCTGGTCGAGCTTCTGGTGGCGGTGGTCGCAGAAGTGCGCAATTCAAAGGACAGGATTTTAATGCTGAACTGCATCTCGAACTCAAAGACGTCTACACGACTCACAAACGAACTTTAACCATTAATGGCAAAAACATTCGTATTACCATTCCTGCCGGAGTCGAAAACGGCCAACAAATAAAAATCAGCGGTATGGGTGGCGAAGGAGCCGGTGGCGGTCCCAAAGGTGATTTATATATCACTTTCACGGTGGCGAATCACACTAATTTTAAACTGGATAAGCACAACCTTTACGCAACAGTGGATTTGGATTTGTATACTGCGTTATTGGGCGGCGAGATTACCGCAGACACTTTTGACGGAAAAGTAAAACTGACCGTTAAACCCGGAACCCAAAACGGAACTAAAGTCAAATTGAAAGGAAAAGGATTTCCGGTGTATAAAAAAGAAGGAGAATTTGGTGATTTGTACCTAACTTATCAAATACAAATCCCCACCAATCTTTCTGAGAAAGAAAAAGAATTATTCGCTGAACTCGCTACCCTAAGAAAATCATGAACATGGAAAACTTGATCTCGATACCAGTATTATGTGCTCATTATGAAGTGGAAATGTCTTTTTTTACTAACCTCAGCGAAATGGGTTTGCTCGAAATAAAAACGATTGAATCCAAGCAATATATTGATTCAGATGCAATTTATGAAATCGAAAAAATGATTCGCATGCATCAGGAATTAGACGTAAACATAGCAGGAATTGATGTCGTGTTTAATTTGTTACAAAAGATTGATGGATTGCAAAATGAATTGACCGCTCTCAAAAACAGATTGCGTTTGTACGAAAGTTAACAACAGCCCTACTAGAATCCGCCCCTTAAAAAAGTTATGGTTTACAATATTTAGAAAAGAAAACGTTTCACTGCTTTTTAGTAATGCTATTATTGCTGGAACCTAAAAAATTTCAAAATTGATACTTTATGACATTACTAACGCATAAATTTTATAGCTATGAAAACAATACTTGTGCCCACAGACTTCTCCATTGCGGCAGATTCCGCCATTCATTACGCTATCAAGATGGCTTTATTTTGGGATGCTTCATTGATTTTGTACCACAGTTTCATTCCATTCGAAAGTGGTTTTTATCTGCTTTCACTGAGTGAGCAAGAAAATATTGAAGCCCATAAAAAATTAACGGACAGGCTTACTACCATAAAGAATTCCATTGTAAAGAAAAACCCAAATCTTTCTGTTTCTATTCACGTAGATCAGGGTCCGGAAGGCATTAAGATTATTGATTTTTGCAAAAAAAGCAAATCCGACTTGATTGTAATGGGCACCAAAGGCGCCAGTGGTTTGAAAGAAAAACTCATAGGAAGTTTTACCGCTGAAGTTATGACCAATGCGCCTTGTCCGGTCTTAGCTATTCCAAAAAAGTATACATTCAAAGTCCCTGAAAAAATTACTTACGCCACTAATTATAATAAAAAAGACAAAAAAGTACTGCAATCGCTATTAGAGTTTAATAGGCTTTTCAATGCTAAAATCACAATTTTACACATCGATTGGGGAATCACTTTTTTTACAGCGGATGAAGATTATGAACACTATAAAAAAACAATCCAAAATCATTTTAAAGATTTTGAATTCACTTTTAATCATACAGTAGGAAAGGATGTTTCAAAAACTATTTTAGAGGAAACCTTACTGGACAAGACGGATATAATAGTAATGAATCCATTGAAAAGAAAAGGAATCTGGAATCGTATTTTTTACAGAAGTGTAACCAAAAAAATAGCGTATCATATTCCCGTTCCTTTATTAAGCATCCCAACCAAATAATGTCTTTTCACTCCCCAAACTGCTCAATAGTTATAGCTAACGAGTAGAAATAATTTAATAAAAGTACCTACTAAAAAAATTTCATTCCTTCTGATTTATAATAATTAATCAGGAAAACCAAAGACATTAACGAAGTAATTGTTTTATATGAATACTTTATATCTGGATAGTATTGGGTTTCTAATTGCAACAGCGATAATCGTAACAACTGGTTCAAAACTTTCCAAATATGGAGATATAATGGCTGATATGCTGGGCTGGGGAAAAATGTTTATGGGTCTTATCCTGATGGCATCTGTAACTTCTATGCCTGAACTGATGAACGGAATAAGCGCTGTAGGTATTCTGGATGCTCCTGACCTTGCCGTTGGCGATATTGTGGGAAGTTGCGCTTTCAACATCCTTATTATTTCCATTATGGATTTTTTTTACGATCATAAAAAACCATTAACATCCGTTGCACAACCGGGCCATATAATTGCGGCCTCTTTTGGAATCATACTGTTATGCTTAGTTGCTTTTGCTATTTTGATGCCTAATTTTTTTGGAACTATTCTTTGGATTGGAGAATTCAGTATTCTATTTCTGATATTTTACCTCGTAGCCATTCGGGTTATTTTCCTTTATGACAAAAAAGAAAATAATCATCGTGAAGCACGAAAAGATACTTACACTTTAACCTTAAAACAAGTGGTTCTCCGTTATGCTTTGAACGCGGTCATTTTGATGGGTGCTGCTATGCTATTGCCATATTTTGGAGAACACCTTGCTGAAGCCAGCGGGTTGGGACAAAGTTTCTTTGGTACATTATTCATCGCGGCTTCCACGTCACTTCCAGAAGTAGTCGTGTCTATTGCCGCCATCCGCATGGGAACTATTGACTTGGCGATTGGTAATATTTTTGGAAGTAATATTTTTAACATTGCCATTCTTGCCCTTGATGATATACTGTATACCAAAGGACCCATTTTTCAATTTACAAGTCCCAATCATATTATTCCCGTCCTTGGCACCATTATTATTACAGCAATAGGAATTATCGGAATTGTTTTCAAAGAAGAAAAAAAATGGAAACTCGCCATTGATACTGCATTAATTGCTGTAGTTTACGTACTTATGATGGGGCTTTTATATTACAAAAAATAAAAAATAAAGCGATGAACTGGCATTTACTCCCACTTTCCGAAATTACCCAGTTGTTGCAAACAACTCCAAACGGTATTGATGAAATTACAGTATCAGAACGTGTGTGCGAACATGGAAAAAATGAAATTGAAGACACGAAAAAGAAAAGTATTTTACAAATGATCCTTTCTCAGTTATCTGATTTCATGATTCTGATTCTGATCGCGGCCGCAATAATTTCGGGAATAATAGGCGATGTAACGGACACGATTATTATTCTTGCTATCATTATTATCAATGCCATTGTGGGATTCATTCAAGAATATCGAGCCGAAAAAGCGATGGAAGCATTGAAAAATATGGTTGCAAACCATGCGCGCATTGTGCGCGAAGGAAAAATGATTGACATTCCGGCTTCGGATCTTGTTCCTGGCGATGTTGTAGTTCTAGAAGCTGGAAATGTTATTCCTGCAGATATTCGTTTTTTTGAAACCCATCAAATAAAAGTGGACGAATCAGCACTTACCGGGGAATCCAACAATGTAGAAAAAAATACAGAGGAACTTCCAGAAGGAAATTATGCTCTAGGCGACCAAACCAATATGGGCTACAAAGGTACTTCGATTACAAACGGAAGAGCACTTGGTTATGTTGTGGCCACAGGAATGCATACTGAACTGGGACATATCGCTAAAATGATTCAAACGGATGAAACTACAACACCGCTGCAAAAAAGATTAGCTGCTTTTGGCAAACGTTTGTCCGCTGTTATTCTAATCATCTGCACTGTCATTTTCTTTATCGGATGGCTGCGGGGAGAATCTGTAATGACGATGTTGATTACTTCCATTTCTCTTGCTGTTGCTGCAATTCCTGAGGCTTTACCAGCATTAGTGACTATCGCTTTGGCTTTTGGTGCCAAGAAATTAGCCAAAAACAATGCGCTTATTCGCAAATTACCCGCTGTAGAAACACTGGGTTCCGTAACCTATATCTGTTCTGATAAAACAGGAACTCTCACGCTGAATAAAATGACTGTACAGGAAATTTTTGAAACTTCAGATACAAAATACAATACCGCTTTTGAAGAAAAAAACCGATTACTTCACGCCATAGCTTTAAATAACGATGTCTCAAAAGGCGAAAACGGAAAATGGTTGGGAGATTCAACTGAAGTGGCATTGGTGCAATACGCTTTCGATAAAAATTTAAACCGCGCTGATTTAGAAGTTTCATTTCCCCGAATAGCAGAATTGCCTTTTGATTCCAAAAGAAAATGCATGACAACCCTGCATCATAGTAAAAATACTGATAATGAAGTGATTGTCATTACAAAAGGAGCAGTCGATGTCCTATTCCATAAACTGAGTGCCGAGCAGCAATCACATATTCCAGAATTGGAACGTAAAGTCAATGAAATGGCAGAAAAAGGCTATCGAGTTTTAGGATATGCCATGAGAACACTTTCTTCTTTACCTGAAAATTTAGATTCAGAAACAATTGAAACAGAACTTACACTTATTGGTTTTGTTGGGATGATTGATCCGCCACGCGAGGAAGCAAAACAAGCGGTTTCGGAATGCAAAGAAGCAGGTATTATTCCAGTGATGATTACCGGCGATCATAAACTCACCGCAAAAGCCATTGCCGAAAAACTAGGAATAATTTCTTCCGAGGAAGATATGGTGCTGACGGGTTCTAAATTATCCGCATTAACACAAACAGAATTTGTGGAAATTGTGGAGAAAGTTCGCGTGTATGCCCGTGTCAATCCCGAACAGAAATTAAGAATCATTAATGCGTTACAATCTAAAAATCATTTTGTGGCCATGACTGGAGACGGTGTGAATGATGCACCAGCACTAAAAAACGCTGATATTGGTATCGCTATGGGAATCAACGGTACTGAAGTTTCTAAAGAAGCGTCGCACCTGATTTTGCTCGATGATAATTTTGCTACCATAATAGTTGCAGTCAAACACGGCAGAAAAATATTCGATAATATTCTGAAATTTATTAAGTACATCATGACCGGAAATTCAGGCGAAATCTGGGCGATATTTTTGGCGCCGTTTTTTGGTTTACCCATTCCGTTATTAGCCATTCATATTCTTTGGATCAATCTGGTAACAGATGGTTTACCCGGATTAGCCTTGGCCTCCGAGCCATCAGAAATAAATATTATGAAACGCCCCCCTAGAAACCCTATTGAAAGTATTTTTTCAAATGGTATGGCGGTTCACATTCTGTGGGTTGGATTTTTAATGGGTGTCGTCACAATTGGGATGCAGGCTTATGCCATACATGTAGCAAACTCACATTGGCAAACGATGGCTTTTACGGTGCTGTGCTTCAGTCAATTGGGACATGTAATGGTGATACGTTCCGGACAAGATTCAATTTTTAAAATTGGTTTTTTCTCCAATAAATCCATGGTTGGCGCTTTATTAATAACAGTCTCGCTACAACTTATGATTGTTTACCTGCCTTTCTTTAATGGAATTTTCAAAACACAACCACTTACTTTATATGAGTTGCTTTTGACTTTTGCGGTATCAAGTATTGTTTTTTGGGCGGTAGAAATAGAGAAGTGGATTAAAAACAGAAAAAAACAAGACAAGTAGAAGCATAAAAAATAAATGTAAGATTCACCATATATCCATAATTAATAATACAATCTTACTAAATCTCAGTTTTATTCTCCTTTCTTTTTTATCAAAAATTACTTCTTCAGGTTCAATTTTACAATGAGAATTATTCCCCCAAATACAAATAACGATTGTAAAAATGCTGTTATTTTTTAAAATTGATATTTTCTCGACAAAACCCTCAATATAATAGGCAAACAACACTTTTAATAGCACTGATAATCAGATAAATAACTATATATTTGAGTAGCTGTTTTCTGTTAAAAACTAATTCATTTGCTTATGGATACATTTTCAAAAATAAGGGAATTATTCAAAGCTTTTTTACTCGAAATTGGCGAACTCTCCTACTTTGCTGGCCGTTTTTTTCAAGAAACTTTCAAACGTCCCATGGAGTTCAAAGAGTTTTTGCGACAATGTTTTAATATGGGAAATCGTTCCTTGCTTTTGGTTGCGGTCACGGGATTTATTATTGGATTGGTATTCACTTTGCAATCGCGTCCTACACTGCAGGAATTTGGCGCTGTTTCCTGGATGCCATCAATGGTTAGTATTTCACTGATTCGAGAAATTGGTCCTATTATAACGGCATTGATTTGTGCAGGACGAATTGGTTCTGGTATTGGTGCTGAATTAGGTTCGATGCGAGTTACGGAACAAATTGATGCCATGGAAGTTTCCGGCACTAATCCGTTCAAATATTTAGTGGTAACCCGAGTTTTGGCCACCACTTTTATGTTACCCGTTTTAGTTTTTTTTGGCGATGCTATTGCAATATTTGGTTCTTTTCTGGTCGAAAATATCAAAGGAAATGTCTCTTTTTTATTGTATTACAACAAGGTTTTTGATGCTTTGGAATTTGGTGATTTGATACCCGCAACCATCAAAACATTCTTTTTTGGCTTTGCCATCGGATTAGTAGGTTGTTTCAAAGGATATTATTGCAAAAAAGGGACAGCTGGTGTGGGATTAGCAGCTAATTCTGCGGTGGTTTTCACGTCGATGTTGCTGTTTATTATTGATTTTATTGCTGTTTTTGTTACTGATATATTTTATGATTTATAACGATTATGAGTATCCCTACACCCAATCAAAACCGAATTATAGAAATCAAAGACTTGCGAAAAAGTTATGGTGACAATCATGTTTTAGATGGTTTTAATATGGTGCTCAATGAAGGTGAAAATCTGGTGATTATGGGGAAATCCGGTTCCGGAAAATCAGTGATGATCAAATGCTTGATTGGACTAGAGCAGCCGGACAGCGGTTCTATCATTGTGATGGGAAAAGACATTAGTGAACTCGACCGCGAAGAACTGGACGATTTACGGACAGAAGTTGGGTTCCTTTTTCAGGGAAGCGCGCTCTATGATTCCATGACCGTCAGGGAAAATCTGGAGTTTCCGTTGCGTCGTCATAAAAAAAAGTTTGGAGTCATTAAAGATACCACACCATTAGTGATGGAGGCTTTGGAAAACGTAGGATTGGCTCAAACCATTAATTTAATGCCCGAAGAATTATCGGGTGGAATGAAACGCCGCATTGCTTTGGCCAGAACATTGATTCTGCAACCCAAAATAATTTTGTATGACGAACCTACAACAGGATTAGATCCCATTACTGCAAAAGAAATTTTGCTCTTGATGATGACTATCCAACAAAAATACAACACCTCCGCAATAATTATTACGCACGATGTGGATTGCGCGAGAGTGATTTCGAACCGAATGATTTTATTGGTTGACGGCATCAATTATATCGAAGGTACTTTTGAGGAATTATCCGTCTCAACTGATCCAAAAGTGCAAGCTTTTTTTAAATAAGAATAAAAAATGGAAAAAACGACATCACAAAAATTGCGTCTTGGACTTTTTGTAATAATCGGGTTATCGCTGTTTATACTCGCAGTGTATTTCATTGGCGATAAACAACAAATGTTTGGAAAAACCAATCAGTTATCAGCGGTTTTTAATAATGTTAGCGGCCTGCAACTTGGAAACAATGTACGCTATTCTGGAATAAATGTGGGAACGGTTAGCAGCATTACGATGATTAATGACACGGCAATAAAAGTCAATATGCTGATTGACAAGACCATTTTCCCGCATATCAGGAAAAATGCAATTGCCACAATAGGTTCTGATGGTTTGGTAGGCAATATGATTATTAATATTATTCCTGGGAAGGACAAAGCAACCTCAATATCGCCAGGAGATGAAATTCGTACGTTAAACCGCATTCGCACTGATGATATGCTGAATACCCTTGGCAAAACCAATAAAAATGCAGCTCTACTGACATCAGATTTACTTAAAATCACGAATGAAATCAATCAGGGAACTGGAACCGTGGGCTTGTTAATTAAAGATTCTAACTTGGCAAATGATTTGAAACAAACCATTCATTATTTGAAAATTACAGGACAAGGAAGTTCAGAATCAATCATAAAAATAAACCGACTTATTTCTTCATTAGAAAATAAAGACAATGTGATTGGTGTTTTAAAAGATACGGCTGTTGCTAATAATCTTAAAAAAATAGTACTGAATTTAAAGCAAACCAGTACACAAATAGATAACGTTGTAAACAACCTCGATACTACAATTGTAAATATAAAAAACGGTAAAGGAGCAGTAAATTATCTTTCGAATGACCCTGAATTAGTTCAAAAAATAGATTCAACGATGACAAATGTTAACGAGGCGAGTTTGCGTTTGAATGAAAATCTAGAAGCTTTGAAACATAATTTTTTACTACGGGGATATTTTAGAAAACAGGAAAAAGCCAAATTGAAAGAAGAAAAGAAAGCGGAAGAATAAAAATAGTTTTTTGGAAATTCATTTGAATTTAAAACCATATAAAAGACGATTGTATCATGGTTACAATAGAAAAATTAGGAATAATTTTAGGTCCAACTGACAAGCAATTTGAAAATAACGGCGTGTTCAATCCCGGGATTTATCAGGAAGGAAATACGATTCATATTTTATATCGAGCAGTGGAACACGGAAATTATTCGACCATTGGTTATGCCAAGATGGATGGACCAACAAAGGTAATTGAACGTCATGAAAAACCCTTGATTGCCAGAGATTTTGACTATGAAAAACATGGTGTGGAAGATGCCCGAGTTGTCAAAATTGAAGACACTTATTACGTTACCTACACAGCCTATGATGGAGTCAATGCTATGGGAGCCCTTGCCACTTCAAAGGATTTAATTCATTTTGAAAAACACGGTATCATAACGCCGCATGTTAATTATCAAGAATATGAAAATTTTGTAAACTACTGTGACAGCAATAAACTGAATCCAAAATACCATCAATATTACAATCTTTTTGCGCAAATAGGATTGGTTGCTGATGAATTCAGGTTGCTTCGGGATAAAGATGTGGTATTGTTTCCAAGGAAAATAAACGGAAAGTTCATGCTATTACATAGGATTTGGCCAGGAATTCAGATTGCGGAATTTACCGATTTCAAGGATTTAACGGAGTCATTTTGGAAAGAATATCTCATTAATTTGGTGGATCATATTGTACTGGATCCCAAAGATGTATATGAAGTCAATTACATTGGCGCTGGCGGTCCACCTATAGAGACTGAAGATGGCTGGTTGCTGATTTACCATGGCGTACAAGAAACGATAAAGGGGAAAATATATCATGCCAAAGCCGCATTATTACAATTAGATAATCCGAAAATTGAGATTGCCAGATTGCCATTTCCGCTGTTTTCACCTACAAAGCAATGGGAAATTGAGGGAGAAGTGAGTAATATTGTCTTTCCATCGGGACATGCGCTATTTGGCAACGATCTTTATATATACTACGGCGTAGCCGATAAACATATTGCTGTTGCAAAAATAAATCTCAACGAATTGCTTCTCGAATTGAGAAAACAACCTTAAAAAATAAAGCTATGAAAATCGAGAAAGGAATTAAAATGCTTCTTGTAAGCTCCTATCCGCCCAGAGAATGCGGAATAGCAACTTTTACGAATGATATTGTAAATGCATTGGATGTTGTCTTTGGAGACACGCTTCCTGTTGAAGTATGTGCGTTGCAAACCAGAGAACAAGATTTTCAATATCCTGAAGAAGTGAGCTATGTTCTGCCGGTAGATTCTTTGGTCCATTACAGGTTGGTTGCCGAGAAAATAAATGAACGAAACGATATTGGATTGGTTTGTATTCAGCATGAATTTGGTCTTTTTAGAGGGGAATATGGCGATCATATTCTTTCCTTTATTCTGGCACTTAACAAACCCATTGTCACCGTTTTCCATACGGTGCTGCCTAATCCGGATGAAAAAAGAAAAAAAGTAGTCTATGCACTTACTGATTTATCGGACAAAGTGGTGGTATTGACCAAAAAATCAAAAGAAATTTTGACTGATTATTACAATTGTCCTCCTTCTAAATGTATGATTATTCCTCATGGTAATCATACCGTGCTTTGGGAACAAAAAAAAGTTCTTAAAAACAAATATGGCTTTAAAGATAAAGTGGTATTATCAACCTTTGGATTGATTAGTGAAAATAAAGGAATTGAGAACGTATTATGCGCTTTACCAGAAATCGTAGCTCAACATCCTGAAGTAATTTATCTTGTTATAGGGAAAACTCATCCTGAAGTTATAAAAAGAGAGGGTGAAAAATACCGCAATTTGCTTACCGCTACAGTAAAAAAACTTGGTCTGGAAAACAATGTGATTTTCGTCAATGAGTATCTTCAATTGGACCAATTACTGGAATTTTTAACGTTATCCGAAATTTATTTATTTTCGTCCAAAGATCCCAATCAAGCCGTAAGCGGAACTTTTGCGTATGCAATGAGCAGCGGCTGCGCAGTAATTTCTACACCGATACCGCATGCCGTCGAATCGTTAGGAAACGGCAATGGAATCCTATTAAAAAATTTCGATAATCCTGAAGAATTTAAGGAAGCAATTCTTTTTCTCATCGAAAATAAAGAGCAACGAATAGCAATGGGAAGAAATGCTTTTTCTATGGCTCGTGCTACAAACTGGGAGAATATCGCCATACAATACCGCCTTTTATTTGACCAATTAACGAATAGAGAGGATGATTTGAGATTCAATTTTCCTCCAATAAAGTTAGATCATATCAAAAAACTGACTACCGATTTTGGAATTCTTCAGTTTTCCAAATTCAGTCAGCCTGATCCTGAATCAGGCTATACACTAGATGATAATGCCAGAGCATTAATCAATATGGTCCTATACAACAAAGCTTTTCCCGATAAGGAAAATTTAAAATTAGCGAATACTTATTTGAATTTTATTGAAGGAATACAGCAACACGATGGCTGGTTTGATAATTATAAAGATTACAACAAGAAATTGACCAAACAAAACGAAGAGGTAAATTTGGAAGATGCTAATGGGAGAGCATTGTGGAGTCTTGGAACGGTGATTTCTCACAGACAAAACTTACCGCTGGACATGATTTGCCAAGCGGTAAAATGCTGGGATAAAGCCATCAAAAAAATTGATAATTTTAAATCTCCTAGGGCCATAGCTTACGCATTGAAAGGACTTTATCATTATCATGAAATGTATGAAGACGACGAAATAAAAAAACATATCGAGAACCTTGCCGATGAACTGTTGCGTCATTATAAAATCAATTCGGCTGAAAATTGGTGTTGGTATGAAGATTATATGACTTATGCCAATAATGTACTGCCAGAAGCTATGATGTACAGTTATCTAGTCACCAAAAATCCGAAGTATAAAAAAATTGCGGTCATAACGTTCGACTTTTTGCTTTCTCATTATTTTATGAAAGGGCAGCTGAAGGTAATCTCTAATCGAGGTTGGTTCAAGAAACAAAATGAAAGAGTTTTCTATGGCGAACAACCTATTGAAGTAGCTACAACCATTATTGCACTTGATTTATTTTATGAAGTAACTCAAAATAAAAAATATAAAGAGCAATTAAAACTCGCCTTCATCTGGTTTTTAGGGAACAATCATCTAAAACAGATCATGTACAATCCCGAAAATGGAGCTTCTTATGATGGCTTGGAGGATAAACACATCAATATCAATCAGGGAGCTGAATCTACTTTGTGTTTTTTCAAAGCGCGATTAATCATGGAAAAATATATGGAAAAACCGTCCAATCAAATAAAAATATCCAAAAAGAAGTCCTTAATTACTTAAATTCCACTAAAAATCTGCTTTTCAGCAGATTTTTTTTATATCTTTTTTAATGCTTCAATAAGTACATTAATATCCTCTTTTGTATTTAAATGACTAAACGAAATTCGCAAACTTGGTTTTTTCAAATCTTCATTCGAAAGCATTTCGGCTAAAACATGCGATGGTTTTATACTTCCGGATTGACAGGCACTTCCGCGGGAAACTGCAATTCCCTTCATGTCTAAATGAAATAAAATCATCGCTGTTTTATCTGCTGAAAAAGGCATTAAAACATTCAAAACCGTATAAAATCCATCAGCAGTTCCATTGATTTCAAAAGCTGGAAATTCGATTTCAAGTTGGGTAATCAGGTAGTTTCGCAACTCAGTAATATGTTCTCTCTCTGTTTCTAAATTACTGTATGAAAGTTCTAAAGCTTTTGTCATTCCGGCAATTTGGTGTAAAGCCTCAGTTCCCGCACGCAATCCTTTTTCCTGTTCTCCGCCAAAAAATAGAGGTTGTAATCCCGAATTTTTTCGAATAAAAGCAAAACCAACTCCTTTAGGTCCGTGAAATTTATGCGCACTGGCCACAATGAAATCAACAGGAATAGCTTGCAAATCGATTGTTGTTTTCCCGATGGATTGCACCGTATCCGAATGAAATAGAACATTATGTTCTTGACAAATTCGTCCTATTCGCTCTAAATCTAAAACGGTTCCTGTTTCATTATTTACGTGCATCAAGCTGACTAATGTTTTCTTTTCCTGCGATAATAACTCTACTAAATCTGTAATATCAATTTCCCCATTTGGTTTTATTGCCACATAATCTACTTGAATACCATACTCTTTTTCTAATGCTAAAGCGGTGTATAAAACGGCATGATGCTCTATTTTACTGGTAATAATTCTCTTTACTTTCAAATCCTTAACCGCAGAACGAAGAATCCAATTATTAGCCTCGGTTCCGCAAGACGTGAAAATAATTTCTTGAGCCGTAGCATTCAAATTTTTAGCAATTGATTTTCTGGAAAGCTCCAAAATATTTTTTGCAGAACGCCCTAAACTATGTGTTGACGATGGATTTCCGTACTCTTCCGTTAAAACTTTAGTCATTTCCTGAATCACTTCCGGACGAAGAGCCGTGGTTGAGGCGTTATCGAGATATACTTTTTTCATTTTTTTAAATTATAAAATTATTACAGCCCTTCGATTTCTGTTGGCATCGCTTTCGGTTTTTTGGTGAAGAGAATTCTTTCATTAAAAACAACTATCGAAACCAAAATTAGAAAATAAGAAAACAATTGAAGGAAACTTACTTGCTCATTGTAATAAAATATGGCCAGTAAAAAATTAATAATCGGGTTAATATAAATCATAATTCCCACTGCGGAAGAGTTAATTCCTTTGAGCGCATAGAGATTTAAAAACAGTGGAATAATGGTAAAAAACACCACAATCATGAACATACAAGTGTAAAATAGAGGTTCAGTAGGGATTGCGCCGCTGTATTTTGGATAAAAAGGAAGCAAAACAAGCGCTGTAAAAATCAATTGAATCGTCAGCCCCAGAAATTTATCCAAATCATTATTTTTTCTTTGGCTCACTAAATAGAGTGCGTAAGTAGCAGCGGTAATAAGGCTGTAAAAAATATCCTGAAAATGGTTGAATGATAACAAAATACAACTAAAAAAACTGATTGAAACTGCAACCCACTGCCATTTGCTTAATGTTTCTTTCAACATAAAAAAGGCAAATACTGTTGTTACTATTGGACAAATCAGATAGGCCAAAGATGCCGCATTAACACTGACGTGATTCATCACATAAATGTAAACAAACCAGTTTGAGGAAAGAAATACGCCACCGCCAAGTGTCAATAACACAACATTTTTTTGCTGTTTTGAAGAGATATTTTTGAAATGATTCCAATTTTGTCGCATTACCTTTCTACGAAAGACAACATTGATTAATACCATCGTAATCACACTAAAAAACACCCGATAAAACAAAATATCCAAAGAAGGATAATTATGCAACGGTTTCAAAGCAAAACTAAAAAATCCCCACACAAAAAAAGCTAAAAAAGCAGCCGAATAATATTTGTTAAGCCTCATGACCAGTATTAAATTAGTGCAAAGATAACGAATTCCATTGGCTTTAAACGACAGCAATGCTGACAACTCCGGGCGGTTATATAAATCTCGAACATTTCGATAGAAAACCCAAAATCCTGTTAAATAATCTATTTTTAAACGGTTATGTATTTGGAACAAATTAAAAATTCTATTTTTGTTAGAAATATTATAAAAAATGAAAAGAGTCCTTAGCTTGTTGGTTTTTTCCATGTTCTTAAATGGGTGTGATGATGGCGATTTAATTCAGGAAGACATCAATTTTGAAGATGTTACCGCACAAAAATGCAGCACAAACAACATCATTTACAAACTGAAAGAAAGTGAAGCGCTTATTTTTGAAGCTACAGGAGTTACATTCCCTACCGAAACTACTTCTCAAGAATTGAACATCAGCAGTGCTAATCGCGTGATTTACCGCTTTTATAATGGTGCCGTTAGTGCGTCAACAATTTGCGAATCAATACCGCCGGCAACTCCTATTGTCACAGGACAATGGACCGCTACAGGTGGAAATATAGTGATAAACACTACCGCTGTTAAAACAACGAATGAAACAGATAACAGCACAAAAATTACAGGTTATAATCACAATATCACTTTCAAAAACATCACTTTTGATAAAGGAACTGGGACACAAGTTTACGAAACATTCGCTTTTGGAGACTATTTGATTTCGGCAACTCCTTTACCATTAGCATTCAATAAAACCCTTGAACAATGTCCTTCATCTAAGCAATTATACGATTACAATAGTAGTGAAGCGCTGATTCTTGATGTGGATTCTGCTTTGATTGTTAATGAAGCAACACCACTAAATGCACCAAGAACAGGATTGATAAGCGATATAAAAAACAAACTAACCTACCGATTATTCTCTGGTTTAGTAACTGGCGCGTATTTTTGTAACACCACTTTTCCAGCAACTCCCGCAGTGACCGAAGAATGGATCGCAGTAGCTGGAGTAGCAAATATCAGTGGTATAGTTGAAGTAACAACTACTGCTTTTGGTAATGGTTTTAAGCACACCGTTGTCCTCAAAAAAGTTAAAATGAAGAAAGGAAACAGTGATTTTATTTTGGGCGATAATTACATTTACGGTGAATTATTAACTACAAATTAAGACCTGAAAAGGCATGAAAATCGACCGGTTAAACGTTTGGTTTTTTGTCCAAAAAAATCCCAATTTTAAATGAATTTAAATATTGAAATTCATTTAAAATTGGGATTCTTTTTTTATGTTTTTTATATAAATAATAATACTTACATAGCACTTTGCTTAATGAAAACTTCTGTTGCGCCTTGTCCATATTTTTGATAATTGCCTTCTTGAAAAGCGATGTTATCGTATCGTCCCAATAAGAAATCCAACTCTGCTTTCAGAACTCCTTCGCCAACTCCATGAATAAAAACAATCTTCGGAATTCTATTGCGAATGGCAAATTCTATGTGTCTTTTTGCCGTTTCTGTCTGCAATGTCAGAATATCATAATTTGACATTCCGTGTTTATTTGGCACCAGTTTTTCAATGTGTAAATCAAACTCCGGAGCCGGAATTTCGTGCTTTGATTTCTTTTCTTTTACAAAACTTCGTGCTTTTGGAATCTCTTTTTCCTTAGAAACCTCACTTATATTTATTCTTCTGATAGAATCGAGTAAGTTACTGGAATCGTTTACTTTAATCAACTCTTTGACAAAAAATGTCATCATGAATCCATCCTCAGTTTCTATGGTTACTTGCTGCTCTTTTACTGAAAGCACAACTCCATTTATGGCTTCATCCAGCACTGAAACCTTATCTCCTTTGTTAAACATTTTCGTCTTCTTTATCTTGATTTTTACTTGGTGTTTTGGCACTCAATTGCATCATTCCAATCATAAATATTACAATTGCGACGACCATGATATACACATTTTTTTCGGCACTCACCTGCTCATACAAAGCAACAATGATAGCGACAATCATTATGGGAATTATAAATTTTTTCATCTTTTAAAATATCAGATTCCAAAAGTAATGAATTTAAAATTGCATCAATTATTATGACAAACCTTTCTTATTTTTTCGTACAATTGTAAAAAGAAAAACCATTGGATTTAGAAAAATATATGCTGCCGTGTTTAAGTAAAACACTCTTCGGAATGGAGTGTTTAGGCTGTGGTTTTCAGAGGGGATTTTTATTGCTCTTGCAAGGTGATTTCGAAGGTGCTTTTAAGATGTATCCAGCCATTTTTACCACCCTGTTATTTCTGGGAATTCTGGGTTTAAATTTTATCGACAAAAACAGGAATTATAAAAAAATCATCATTGGCTCCGCAATCTTAAATGGTGTTTTTATGATTGCGGGATATTATTTCAAACACTATTAACGGGTTCCTTTTTTTAACTTTTTAGAACCAAAAAATTATTTGATGCGTGTCAAAATATCATTCATCATTTCGATTTGCACTTTCTGAATTTGTATTAATTCTTCTTGTTGATGCATTATTAAATGATCCAGTTTTTCATGAAGCATTCTAATTTCTAGTTCTGATTTCAGATTGATCATATAATCTTTTTTAGCTCTCTCGCGGTCTTTTTCTTCTTGACGATTTTGACTCATCATAATTACCGGAGCTTGAAGTGCGGCAAGGCACGACAAAATTAAATTCAACAAAATAAACGGATACGGATCAAATCCTTTATTCAAGAGAATATAGATATTAGCCAAAATCCACAACAGAATAAACACTCCGAAAAAAATTATAAATTTCCAGCTTCCGCCAAAAGCAGCTACTTTATCCGCCACTATTTGCCCAAAGGTTCGAATACCGGCTTCATCTTCTACAGTACTCACTAAGGATTTATCCTCGTTTAGCGAACCAATAACTCTGGTTTCCAGATTGGTCAACTCCCCTATTTCAACTAATAAATAATTCGAAATGTATTTCTCCCGATACATGTTGAGCTCAGTAAGGGACAAGAATTTATCGGCATCAAAATCAGGATAATCATTTTGGATAAGCGCCAATATTGGATTTCGAATAGTTTTAGCTGATACTTTATCCGCAATTGGGAACTCCTTTTTGGAAATATCACTTATAAAAGTTGCATTACTTTTCATGGATTGTTATTTATTGGCTAATTTAAAAAACACTTTCATCAAAACTACTAATCGGTTTCTGTAGATTGAAAATAAAAAAATGAAACCACTCTTTCATCACAAAAATTTAAAACAATAAATTCTCTAGCATTTAAACACTATAAATTTAACAAAAGTGTCGCAATAACCAAGATAGCTTTGTACATAAGAAAGAAATAATTCGAATTAGTTCAATATCTTTGTGATTCGTTTTAAAACCCATGAAAATGTCACTAAACTTCGAAAACATTCCTTTCTATTGCTGTTGTTGCTGTTTTTAAAATTCACTTAGTATAAACAGTTTTCAAAAAAATTCTTATTGTAATTAAATCCAAAATTTAGTAATTACAATCCAAACAATAGAAATCGACAGCATGAAATCATACAAAATATTAGACTTAATAGGAAATACACCTTTAGTTGAATCTACTCATTTGATACAAAATAAAAACGTAAAACTTTTACTAAAGCTGGAAGGAAATAATCCCGGAGGAAGCGTAAAAGATCGTGCAGCGTACAATATGATTAAATCCGCGCTGGACAGAGGTGACATCAAGAAAGGCGATAAACTTATTGAGGCAACAAGTGGCAACACCGGAATTGCTCTGGCGATGATTGCCCAATTATTCAATATCGAAATCGAATTGATTTTACCGGAAGATTCCACTATAGAACGTACGCAAACCATGCGTGCTTATGGCGCAACCGTAATTTTGACACCCGCAGCAACCGGAATAATTGGTTCCAGAGATTATGCCGATAAAAAAGTAGCCGAGGGTGGTTATATTATGCTAAATCAGTTTGCAAACGACGACAACTGGAAAGCACACTACAATACCACTGGACCCGAAATATGGAATGATACTGAAGGAACTGTAACCCATTTTGTCTCGGCAATGGGAACAACAGGGACAATTATTGGGACTTCCACCTACTTAAAAGAAATGAATCCTGCTATCCAAATTGTGGGTGCGCAACCCAGCGACGGCTCCCAAATTCCAGGAATCAGAAAATGGCCTCAAGAATATTTACCTAAAATTTTTGATGCCAAGAAAGTAGATACAATCATTGAAGTTTCCGAAGAAGAAGCACGAGCGATGACCAAACGTTTAGCACTTGAAGAAGGCGTTTTTGCGGGAATGAGCAGTGGTGGCTCAGTAGCTGCGGCAATAAAAATAGCTGAAAATTTAGAATCAGGAGTGATTGTCGCTATCATTTGCGACCGAGGCGATCGGTATTTGTCTTCGGATTTGTTTGATTAAATTACCATACCTTTATAAAAATAGCCTTACGTTTCTGTATCTTTCGGATATAACATGGAGGGTTGTTTTGTTTTATTTCAGCATCTCATTTTTTCTGTTTTCAAAATTTAAAATCAGGTTCCAAATGAAAAATATCAAATTAATTTACAGTATACTATTTTTATCAATCGTTATGGGAGGAAAAGTACAGGCGCAAGATTGGCCGAATTTAAATAAATATGAAAATGCGAATCTAAAACCGACAGCTCCCGGACAAAAAAGAATTGTATTTATGGGCGATTCCATTACTGAATTTTGGAGTGTAACAGATTCTGAATATTTTGCTGGAAAACCATACGTTAATCGCGGTATCAGCGGCCAAACCACACCTCAGATGCTTATCCGTTTTAGAGCCGATGTTATTGCATTAAAACCAGTCGTTGTGGTTATTTTAGCAGGAATAAATGACATTGCCGGCAATACCGGTCCCGCAACATTAGATATGATTGCAAACAATATCTTTTCGATGGCTGAATTGGCAAAAGCAAACCACATTAAAGTGATTTTGTGTTCTGTATTACCAGCGTATGATTTCTCTTGGAAACCCAATCAAAATCCGGCTGAAAAAGTGGTCGATTTAAATAAAATGATAAAAAAATACGCTGACGCCAATGGCATTATTTATCTTGATTACTTTTCGTCTATGCAAGATGACCGTAACGGATTGAAAACTGCATATTCCGGAGACGGCGTACATCCCAACAAATTAGGATATCAGATCATGGCTCCGCTTGCTGAAAAAGCAATCACGGAAGTTTTAGCAAAAAAATAATCTATTATACAGAAACCAAAAGGCTCCATTTAAATTAAATCGAGCCTTTTTTATTTTGTAAATTGTTGTTTATACTAAAGTTGCTGTACTTGAAATTGCTGCATTCAACACTTTAGAAACCGGACAATTTTTCTCTGCTTTAGTAACCAATTGCTGAAAAGCATCCTCTGTTATTTCTTTCACTTTTGCTGCAACAGTTAAGTGTGACGTGATAATTGTTCCGTCAACGAAATCAATATCACATTTAGTTTCGATACTTTCAATTTCAAAACCTTCTTCGCTTATGTAAGCCGAAAGTTGCATTGTAAAGCAACCTGCGTGCGCTGCTGCGATCAATTCTTCCGGATTTGTTCCAACTCCTTCTTCAAAACGGGATTTGAACGAATATTGCGTATCTTTTAATGTGGTAGTTTGTGTGGTAAGTTTTCCGGCTCCTTCTTTCAGTGAACCATTCCAGACTGCGGTTGCATTTCTTTTCATAATTTTCAGTTTTCTGTTTTCTCAAATTTAGTTCTTTTATCAAAAAATACTTTCAAACAATTGATAATTTAACTAAAATTTAAAGTTCGTTTTAATATTGAAACTCTCATCATCTCCTTCACTTGATACTTTAATAATTGTTCGAAAAAATTCTGATTCTAAGAATTCTAAGCTAAGTTTAAAATTAATAATTATGCTACTTTTCTTATTTAATTCATTATGTTTGTAGCTAAAGAGTTTGGGGAAAAAAAGTAAAAAACCAAAACATCAAAATTAAATATGAGCAACAATACTATGCTGGACAACATAAAAGAAACCTATACTGATTTAATCTCTTTTTTAAAAAACCCGAGCGACGAAGCGGGACCCGAATTATCAATAGCACTAAAATTTAAAAGTGTTATCTCTTTATTGATAATTGAAATTCCTCTTATGGCAGTTTTGATACTTCTGATAAGTGGGTTGGAAACATTGGGATTTATTGATTCAGATAACCATAAAATTCTGGACATGATTAAGTCCTATCCAGTTGTATTGCTATTAGTATTAACCGTTGTAATTGGCCCTTTAATTGAAGAATTTATATTTAGGCTGTATTTGCGTTATAAAAATAATTATGCGCTGCATTTTTTAATTTCAATAGTTTCCCTCACGGGTGTTCGAAATGAACAAAAAGCAGAAACGTTTTTTATTTCTCTTTGGAAAAAAAGATACAAGTTCATATTCTATTTTTCTGCTGTAATTTTTGGATTAATCCACATAAGTAATTATGAATTTTCATATACAATTTTACTTTTAACACCAATCTTAGTAGCACCACAAATAATATCAGGTCTGATTATTGGGTATTTGAGAGTTCGCAATGGATTTATTTCAGGATTACTGCTTCATTCACTTCACAATGCTTTTTTTATTGGTATTCCTTTATTTTTCATGTTAAACGACACGGAAAAATTAAACGATGAAACCAGTTTATATTCCATAAAAATAGAAGAAACTAACGATATATCTATTCCAAGCTACCAAAAAAATTACCCGGATAGCCTTGTTTATAAAAATGTAAGTCTGAAAACTACCCTAACCTATTTATTGAATACAAATGAAATATTACTAAACACCAATGACACCGTAATGTTAGACAAAACGTTGCACTTAAACTTCAAAAACAAATCTAAAGACAGTTCTAAAACTAAAAGTATTGCCTTAAATCAATTGGCGAAAAGCTATGATTTTAAAATCAAAAAAAGCACAACCCCTACTGAAGTTTGGAATTTAGAAGTTACAAATCAAGCCTTATTATCAAAATATAAATCAAACAATAACGCTTACGGAAACATAATTACTGTAAATCCAAAGGAAATCATCATTGAAAAATCAAAAATTAGTGCGCTCGTCTATGCTTTAATTCCAAAAAGTAATAAAATGATTTTGGATAAAACAGGTAGCGAAGACAATTACAATTTAACTCTAAAAATTAATGATTTTGAAAGTATAAAAAAGCAATTAAAAGAAAAATATGGACTTTCCTTAGTCAAACAAAAAATAAATTTAGAACATTTTACGGTTGAATTTCAAAAGCCAGAATAATCGAGAACCTATAACAAACGCGAGATTAGCAATTTTCTAACTTTTTAAATATTCGTAAATAATTAAAAATGAAAAAACCGGCATAAAATAAACCTTATCGAAGGTCAATTTATGCCGGTTTTTTTAGTTACCCATCGTAAAAGAGCTTCAGTTGTAATTAGTTACTACTTTTACCTCTTACAAGAGCTACTATAATTATAATAAAAACTGCAGCGCCTACAACCAAAATCCATGGCTCTGCGTACCAGTCACTTCCTCCTTTATCTACATTCAAATTCACATCCACTGTTTTATCTTGTGCCCAAATAAGACTTTGAGAAAATAAAAGTGTAATTAATAATAAAGACTTTTTGAAAGTTGTGCTAATGTTTTGTAATTGCTTCATGTTGAATAGTTTTAAATTTATAATAAAATTATGTTAATCATTTCGTTATGTCAAATATATTAATGATATCAAAACGAAATGTTATTCAATTAAACAAAAAAATTGCATAATTCACATTTTTAAAATTTCATATATAAAAGCATTTTAGATGAGTTGGTCTTTACATTTATTAACTAAAGAACGGTAGTTCAACAACGCAGTTGCAGCGAAAAGCAAAAATAGTATCAAATAAAAACACCTAAAAATGAAAATATTTCACAATTTGAATTTATAAAACCATTCAAACACTTATTTTTGCGCTATGGCTAAGAAAAATACAGACAAAGTTGTCTTTCATCAAATAAAAGTCCTTGATGCTGGTGCAAAAGGCGTTTCGGTAGCAAAGGCTCCCGATGGAAAAGTAGTTTTTATCCCGAATGTGGTTCCGGGTGATGTGGTTGATGTGCAAACTTTCAAGAAGCGCAAAGCCTATTACGAGGGAAAAGCAGTTCATTTTCATGAATATTCAGAGCATCGTGTAGAACCTATTTGCGAGCATTTTGGTGTTTGCGGCGGTTGTAAATGGCAGAATATGAAATACAGCCAACAGTTGTATTACAAGCAAAATGAAGTAAAAAATCATTTGCAACGCATTGGAAAAATAGAACTTCCGGAATTTGAACCAATATTAGGTTCAGAGAAACAGTTTTTTTACAGAAACAAAATGGAATTTTCGTTTTCGAACAGCCGTTGGTTGACCGAAAAAGAAATCGACAGCACCGAAGATTTAGGAAACAGAAATGCACTTGGTTTTCACATTCCGAAAATGTGGGACAAAATCCTGGACATCAATAAATGTCATTTGCAGGAAGATCCATCGAATGCTATCAGAAACGAAGTTAGAGATTTTGCTAATGCAAATGGACTGACTTTCTTTAATCCAAGAGCGCATGAAGGTTTATTGAGAACTTTGATGTTGCGCACGGCTTCGACGGGTGAAATCATGGTTTTGATTCAGTTTTTTGAAAATGACAAAGCCAACAGAGAATTAATCCTAAATCATCTTTACGAGAAATTCCCGCAAATTACTTCGTTGCAATATGTAGTGAATAATAAAGCGAACGATACTTTATACGATACTGATATTAAATTATACAAAGGAAGAGATTACATTTTGGAAGAAATGGAAGGTTTAAAATTTAGCATTAATGCAAAATCTTTTTACCAAACCAATTCGGATCAAGCGTATGAATTGTATAAAATAACGCGTGATTTTGCTGGATTGACTGGAAATGAAATCGTTTATGATTTATATACTGGAACGGGTACAATTGCTCAGTTTGTTTCGAAAAAAGCAAAAAAAGTAATTGGTGTAGAAAGTGTTCCTGATGCGATTAAAGACGCCAAAGCTAATGCGGTACGTAATGAAATTACCAATTGTGAGTTCTTTGTAGGAGATATGAAAGTGGTGTTCAATGATGATTTCATCACTCAACACGGCCATCCTGATGTAATTATCACGGATCCGCCAAGAGACGGAATGCACAAAGATGTAATCGAACAAATTATGAAAATTGCTCCTGAAAAAGTGGTTTATGTAAGTTGTAATTCGGCTACACAGGCGCGTGATTTGGCTTTAATGGATGAAAAATACAAAGTAACCCGTGTGCGCCCCGTGGATATGTTTCCGCAAACGCATCACGTGGAAAATGTTGTACTTTTGGAAAGAAGATAAGCCCCCTAACCCCCAAAGGGGGAACAATAAATTGTATATGAAAAAAATAATTTTATTGGTATTTGCATTAGCACTATCCTTCTCCAGTTGTGAGAAAGACGACATTTGCGATGCAAATACTCCCACAACGCCACGATTGGTGATTGGTTTTTATGATTTTTTGAATCCTTCCGTTTTAAAAAACGTATCTAATCTGAAAGTTGTTGGCGAAGGAATGACCGATGGAATCCTTTTTAACGGCAGCCAAACGACCAGTGGAAATACTATTTCTATTCCGTTAAAAACTGTTGGAACAAGTACGACCTATAGTTTCACATTAAATTCAGGAAATGCTAATCCTGCGTTGATTGATGAAGACATCATAAAACTTGATTATACCACACAGGAGCTTTTTGTTTCCAGAGCCTGTGGCTATAAATCAATTTTTACATTAGATCCAACAAATCCATATACACATACTGATGCGACAGCTGCAAATCAAAAATGGATAAAATTTATATCGGTTGAAAAAAGTAACATCGAAAACGAAAATGAAACACACATTAAGATCTTTTTTTAGTATTTGTCTCGTATTGTCGTTGACTTTGATACAGGCTCAAGAGACAACACCTGTCAAAAGTGATCCAAAAACTGCCAAAACAGAACAGATTATTCCTAAAGCGCCATTGCCTTTAGTCAAAATTAGTCCTGAAATTATAAAGAACGATTCGATTCCTGTAAAGACCGATCGTTATGGTGTACGTGTGGGTGTTGATTTATATAAACTGACACGCGCTCTTTATGACAAAGATTACAAGGGAATTGAGTTGGTGGGAGATTATCGATTGACTAAAAAATATTTTTTGGCTGCCGAACTTGGCAATGAAAATAAAACGACAGATGATGACCGTGTAAATTTCACCACTAAAGGCTCCTATATAAAAGCGGGTTTTGATTATAATGCCTATGAAAACTGGCTGGATATGGAAAACATTATTTCTATAGGAATGCGTTACGGTTTCAGTACTTTTAATCAGCAGTTAAACAGTTATAGAATTTATAATGCGAATCCATATTTCGGAGAAGTTCCTGTAATTCCTTCTGGCAAAAAGTTTGATGGTTTATCCGCGAGCTGGATTGAAGTAGTGGCTGGAGTAAAAGCTAAAGTATTTGACAATGTATTTATGGGTTTCAGTCTTCGATTGAACCGATTGGTAACTAACAAAGAACCGGAAAATTTCTCTAACTTATATATTCCCGGATTCAACAGAACCTACGACGGTAGTTTTGGAGTCGGATTCAATTATACGGTAACTTATTTTGTTCCTATTTATAAGAAAAAAGTAAAGCCGTTTGCTATTCCGAAAAAAGTTGAGAAAAAGTAATTTCGAATTAGTAATAAAAAAATATCGCAAGGAAAACAACAGTTCTCTTTGCGATATTTTTTTTATTATAGTAAAGTAAAATTACCCTATTTCCTTAATTCCTTTCATGAAAATCCATTTCATGAATAATTTCTCCCCGTCTTTGGTTTTTATCGCATGAAATTTTGGCGACAAAAGCGTTCCAATGACAAATGCAGTTAACGGAATCCAAAATCCGGTTAAATTAGTGTAATGTTCCACTAAATACCTAGCAGAAATAAATAATATTGCAAAACATCCCAGTTGGTATAGGAATGCTCGTATTTGTAATTTGGTCATTTTTTTTAAATCTTAAAGTTTTAAAGTCAAAGGTCGAACGTAAAAAATTGAATATTGCTATTCAGCACTATCAGTTGTTACTTGAAACTTCGTTCTCTTACTTCCTTCGTACATTTCGTATTTTACCAAACGAGCTTCTAAACCAGCATTAAAAAGTTTGATTTTTCTAGAAGGTTTTAATCCTACATATTTCAATGCTTCTAAGTTCGCTGTAATCATCCAAGCATTCGTCCCTGGGTAATTTTTCTTTAAGGTATCACCAATATTTTTGTAAAATTCTTCCATGTGAATGTCCAAACGCTCATCATACGGCGGGTTGAATACAATATGTAATTTCCCTTCTGAAGTTTTTTCAGTATCAAAAAAGTTCTGCTCTTCAATCGAAATATACTCGTCAAGATTGGCATTTTTGATATTGTCTTTGGCTTTTTGAACCGCACTTGGTGCTTTATCATAGCCTTTTATAGTGTAATGAAACTCACGAACACGTTTCAATAAACTGTCTGAGATATTATCAAACAAATCATTGTCCCAATCGTTCCATTTTTCAAAAGCAAATTCTTTACGATTGATATTTGCCGGAATGTTACAGGCAATCATGGCTGCTTCGGCTAAGAATGTTCCCGAACCACACATTGGATCCAAGAAATCCGTTTGACCGTCCCAACCGGAAAGCAATAAAATTCCTGCTGCCAAAACCTCGTTTATAGGAGCAATATTGGTAGCGGTCCTGTATCCACGTTGGTTCAATGCATTTCCTGAAGTATCTAGTGCCACTGAAACTTGGTCTTTATCGATATGAATGTTGATTCTTAAATCAGGATGAATTTTATCAATGCTTGGTCGTTGACCGGTTCTTTCTCTAAACTGATCGACAATCGCATCTTTACATTTTTGAGAAACGAATTCCGAGTGATTAAAATATTCCGAATGTACTGTGGTATCAATCACAAATGTCTGATTGGCATTCAATAATTTAGACCAGTTCATGCTCGAAATTCCTTTGTATAAAGCCTGTTCGTTATTGGCCTTGAAAAAATAAATAGGCTTTAGGATTTTCAAAGCGGTACGTAAAGACAAATTTGCTTTGTACATAAAGCCTTTATCTCCTTTAAAACTTACCATTCTTACTCCTTGCTCCACATCTTGCGCGCCAAGGTTTTGCAACTCTTTTGCTAATATTTCTTCAAAACCAAAAAAGGTTTTGGCAACCATTTTATAATTATTTTCCATTTGCCCCTTTTGCCCACTAAAGCGGGAATTGTTATCGTTATATTCGGCAAAAATACACTAAATTTGCATCAATCGAATTAATTGAAAAATAATAAATGTCCGAATCTAGCAAATCCTCTACCGATAATCAACCGCAAACACCCGTAAACTGGTACAGTTCGTGGTTTGACACTCCTTATTACCACATTCTTTACAAAGACCGAAATTATAGAGAAGCCCAGATTTTTATGGATAATTTAACGCATTATCTTAACCTTCCGGAAAAAGCTAAAGTAATGGATTTAGCCTGCGGAAAAGGACGCCATTCTATTTATTTGAACCAATTGGGTTTTGATGTTCTTGGTGCTGATTTATCGGAGAACAGTATTGCCGAAGCTACTAAAAATACGAATGAAACCCTTCATTTCAAAGTGCACGATATGCGTGAACCCTTTGAAGAGAAATACGATGCCATTTTCAATTTATTTACCAGTTTTGGTTATTTCGAAAATGACGAAGACAATCTAACTACGTTAAAAGCCATCAAAGAAAGCCTTTCCGAATATGGTTTTGCTGTAATTGACTTTATGAATGTTGCCCAAGTTCTCGAAACATTAGTTCCAGAAGAGACAAAAACAGTTGATGAAATCGATTTTCATATCAAACGCTATTTAAAAGAAGGTCATATTTACAAAGAAATTGATTTTGAAGACAAAGGTCAAAAATTTCATTTTACCGAAAAAGTAAAAGCGCTAACCCTAAAAGATTTTGAGGAATTAATGGAAGAAGCCGGAATTTATCTGTTGGATATTTTTGGGGATTACAAATTAAAAAAATTCCACAAAACAGAAAGCGAACGCCTAATCATGATTTTTAAATAATTGTTGAGTTAGTCGGCTAATCGAAAAACAAATAAACCGTGAAGCAGATTTACGGTTAAACGAACATACAAATAAACGGTTAAGCAAATAACATGAATTACCTTTTACCTTTACTTTCCGTGATTATAGGATATAGTATCGCATTAGTTTTAAAACCAAAAAACAAAACGAACCTCAAATTGCTTCTAGCTTTTAGTGGTTCTTTTTTACTTTCCTTAACGGTTATGCATTTATTACCGGAAATTTACGAAAGTGCAAACCCAAACATTGGACTCTTCATCATGCTAGGAATATTATTCCAAATCATATTGGAATTTTTCTCTAAAGGTGCTGAACACGGGCATGTTCACGGGCATCCTACAATGACCCAAATACCGTGGTTGCTATTCATCAGTTTATGTATTCATGCATTCTTGGAAGGATTTCCAGTGAGTCATCACCATGATTTAGCAATCGGAATTGCTATCCATCATTTACCAATAGCAATAATCCTGACCACCTTTTTTATCAATGCCGGTCTGAACAAAAAAGCCATTTTTATTTTCATGATAACCTTTGCAGTCATGACACCGCTTGGTACCATTTTATCTGATTATTTGCCAGTATTAAACGTGTATTATACTGAAATCACCGCCATTGTAATAGGAATATTATTTCATATTTCATCCACCATTATTTTCGAAAGCAGCGAAGGACACAAGTTCAACATTGCCAAAGTTTCTATGATTGTGATAGGAATTGCGTTGGCATATTTTATATAAATTTATAAAGCTAGGAAACAGAAATAAAGAGATTTCTGTTTCCTAGCTTTCAATTTTCTAATTACCTCCAGTTCTTTTATTCTCCTCCTTATTTCCAAAATCACGCTGTTGTACATTGATTTTTTTGTTTCCAAAATTATAAACCACAGATAAACGTGCAAATCGATTACTTTGTTTCTCCTCATATACCTGTTTTACACCGTTTATAACTGAAGTAAAATCTTTTAAATAAGAGGTATTAAAAATATCATTTGCAAAAAATGCAATCTGCATGGTTTTATTAAACAAGTCCTGTTTTAAACCAATATCAAAACTTGAGGTATATCCTACTTCATATAAACCGGATTTAAAAGGCGTTGTGTACATAAAATCGATTTGCAATTTTGTCGTTTTACCTAATAAAAAAGTATTATTTGTCGAAAAATCAATTTGTAAACTGTTTGATGGTGTGGCATTGATATCTTTAATAAATTCTGTTTTTGCTCCCAAAAGATACAATGAATTTTCACTAGACCACCAATCTGCAAAACTTGCCGAATAACTTTCCCCTATTCCATAATTTAAGTTTTTAAAATAATTTTCACGGGTTACAATCTGTGTATTGGTTTCCGGATTTGAAGTAAACAAAACTCCATAACCGTTTGTAATTGCATTGACAAAAACACTCGTTCTCAAAACTTCTTTATAAGAATGTGATAACTCAAAATTATCACTAAATGAAGGTCTTAAAAACGGATTTCCTTCGGAATAACTATTGCTGTTGATGTAAATTCTGAACGGATTTAATAAGTCAAAACGTGGCCTGTTGATTCTTTTTCCATAATTGAAACTAAAAGTATTGTTTTCGTTTCTCTTGTAAGAAGCATAAAACGTTGGGAATAATTTCAAATAATTATTTTCTGTTTCCTGATTCATTGTTTCAGAAAATCCATTTGTTTGAGTGTTCTCCAATCTAAATCCCATTTGAAAATTCCATTTTTCTCCGAATTTTTTATCGCCGTTAATATAAAAAGCTTGATTATTCTCTGTGTATTTAAATCGGTTGGATTTGTTAGGATCTAATTCTGGAGTTTCTGTCATCGTATTATAATAAAGTACATCACTTGTACTATTTGTAAAACTCATTTTTGCACCATAAGACAAATTCAACGCTTGAAGCGGATGTTCCATATCTGCCTTAAGACTCCAATTGTCAATATCCTGATTCGAAATGTTTCTTCCCGACTGATTTATATCAACAAATGTCATATCTGGCGTGTAATTATTAGCGACAAAATTTCTATCGAATTTCGAATCGTAATTAAAATAATCCACATCAAAAGATAACTTCCTTTTTAAGGAATCTAGTTTGGTAATCAAATGTGCATTGTACGTTTGATTTCTTGATCCTTTATCAGTGAAGCTGTTGTTCAGTGTAACATTATCCAATTCATTTTGAGTATTGTAATTCTCAATTCTAATATCCGATTTAAAATCAGGGTTATTTCTATCGTTTAAATATTGAAATCCAATAGTAGTACGTTCTGAAAGATCATAATCTAAAGCCAATTTACCAGAAAAATTTTCAGTTTTTACCTTTGTCACACTTTTCATATGGGAAAGTCCATCAGGAAAATACATTTTTAAATCATCTGTAGCATTCAAATAACCTGTTTTTGCATTAATGCCTGCAGAAAATCTAAACTTGTTTTTATTGTAGAAAAAGTTATCTCTTAAAGTATAAATACTATATTTATTTTGATCATAAGAAACTGTAGTCGTGTTTTTCCAAGAGTCACGAACTCCTTTTTTCATAATAATATTAATCAATCCACCTGTTCCTTCGGCATCATATTTTGCCGGCGGATTGCTGATAATTTCAATATTTTTAATTTCACTAGCCGAAATTGATTTCAGAAAATTATTCAGTTCCTCACCTACTAATTCAATCATTCGTCCATCTATCATAACACGGGAAGTTCCTTTCCCTAATATATTAATTGTATTATTCTGAACTACAACTCCGGGAGCCGTATTAATAGCGCTTAAAGCGTCTCCGCCAACTGTTGTAACATTGTTTTCAAGATTATAAACCAAACGATCCGTTTTCTGTTCGATCGTTTTCTTTTTAGATTGAATGATAACCTCTTTCAAATTAGTTGCGCTTTCTTTTAAAATGATTGTTCCTAAATCAGTATCATTTTCTATTGTAAACTCTTTTTCATAATCTGTAAATTCTAAAAGGGTGATTCCAATTTTATAAGATCCTTTTTTAAGATTGATTTCAAATCTACCGTCTTGTTTAGAGGTTGAACCGTCTATAATTTTTCCTTCTGAATTCGATATGGAAACATCTGCCCATTCTAATGGAATTATTTGATTTGTTATTTTTCCCTTTAATTTAAATGATGTTTGTGCTAAACAAAATAAAGGCAATATTAAAAAGATAAAGAGATTTACTTTTTTCATGATTTCTAATTTTAAAACTTGTTTCGATTAATTTGAAGCAAAGTTGCCTTAGAAATTCTCAGAATTCGACCGACAAAAAAAAGTCGAACTAATTTCTATTCAGAAAATCAGTTCGACTTTATTGGGTATGAGGTACGACTTTTTACAAACCACTTATTATAAGGCGTTTCTGTAAGCAGTAGGTGTTAAATTAGTGTGTTTTTTAAAAGAGGTATTAAAAGAAGATTTGGAGTTAAAACCAACCTCGTATAAAATTTCAAGAACGGTAACCTGACTTCTCGACTGATCTTTTAAAATACCCATCGCTTTTTGAATACGATATTCATTGACAAAATCAAAAAAGTGCTGATCCATATGATGATTAATTAAAACCGATAAATCCCGAACCGGAATATCAATTTGAGTGGCAAGCTCCTGAATGGTAAGGGATGGATCAAGAAAAGGCACTTTCTCAGCCATATATTGTTTCAATGCCGAAATTTGAATGGAAATCGCATCGTCTTGAACATTTTTAGATGCTGTTTTTTCTTCTACTGCAGGCAAAATATCTTTTGTCAATTGTAATTTAGAATTAATTCCCCTAAAAAGTTCGGGATGATTGAGCGCTTTCATGATAAACCAGCATGTTATAAGCAAAGCAATAGCCCCTACAAGTACATTTGTCCAAAGAAATATCTCTCTGAAACCGCTATAACGCAATACATTTTTTAATGCCACAATAGAATGTGCGATAAGAAAAACACAGGTTATCTGAAAAAGCCATTTATAAGTCGCAGTACTCGAATCAGCGTAATTTTCTAAATAGATTTCTCTATACTTTTTCAAAATCAAAAATACGCTGACGATATAAAATACATATTGAAATTCAATTAAAATCTGAATCAGGTATATCTCTGGCATTTGATTTAGCGTTGCAGCAAAACTATCTTTATCTATGTTCGTGCTAAGATAAATCCTTGGAATAAAAACCAAATTAATCAATAAAAAAGGAAGCAAATGCACTAAATGCTTCCACTTTAATCTAAAATCAGAATAACAGACTGCCAGTACAAAAAGATAAAATAAAGGCATTCCAAACAAACAGGCCGTAGATCTAAAAATCTCTAAATTTAACTCATTACGAGTACCCACGTCAATAAAAAATCCGCTAAGATCGATAGCAGAGAAAATAAAAAACCAGGCAAATAAACGATTTGCTAATTTATTTTCGGTTTTAACCGTTAATAAAAAAAACGAAAGCAATAAAGAAACAAAAACTGAGATGCTGCCAATTCCCTGCAGTAAGCTTAATCTATCCATTTTTCTTTTAATATTTAACAAATATAGTATTTTAGTTCACGTGACAACAATTTGAAATCCTTTCGCTGGATAAGAAATTAAAACTGGAAAAATTACTCCATCTGTATAAAACTAACGAAACCTGAAACTTCTAAAACCTGAAACAAAAAATAGAAAATTTCGAGATTGTGATAAAAAAGGTTAATTTTGGACTTGTCCAATAATACGAAAAATGACCTTCACAAAAATCACCGAACAATCTTCAAAATACGAACATTTAGAAAAAATGTCAGTTCAGGAATTGCTTTCTAATATCAATCAGGAAGACAAAACTGTTCCTCTTGCCGTAGAAAAAGCATTGCCACAAATAGAAACTTTAGTGACTGAAATCGTTGCTAAAATGAAATTTGGCGGACGATTATTCTACATTGGCGCAGGAACATCAGGACGTATTGGAATACTAGATGCTTCGGAATGTCCACCAACATTTGGTGTACCTTTTGATTTGGTAATTGGCATTATTGCCGGCGGCGATACTGCCATTCGGAAAGCCGTAGAAAATGCAGAAGACAATGCTACTCAAGCTTGGATTGATTTGAAAGATTTCAATGTAAATGAAAATGACGTAGTTGTAGGAATAGCCGCTTCGGGAACAACACCTTATGTTATTGGAGGATTACAAGCTTGTAACGAAAATAATATTACCACAGGAAGTATTTCTTGTAATGCAGGAAGCCCGCTTTCGCAAACGTCAAAATTCCCTATTGAAGTAGTTGTAGGACCTGAATTTGTAACGGGAAGTTCCCGCATGAAAGCCGGAACAGCTCAGAAACTGGTACTCAACATGATCTCAACCGCAACCATGATTCAACTGGGGAAAGTGAAAGGCAACAAAATGGTAGATATGCAACTCAGCAACAGCAAACTCGTGGATCGCGGCGTGAAAATGATTATGGAAGAAATTCCAGTTTCCTACGAACAAGCCGCTGATTTATTAAAAAAGCACGGAAGCGTAAGGAAAGCTGTTGATAATTTTACAGCTCAATAAACAGATTTCAGAATACAGGCTAATGTTTTTGAGTACATCGACAAATGCCGAAACTTAAACTTTAAACAAAACGATGGCAACCAACAAAGAACTATTATCTAAAGGAATCAAATATTTATCAGGAGCTTTACCGTTGATCTTCATTGGTCCTACCTTAATATATAATGCCTTTATGAACAAACAAAATGTCTGGCATTATTTGGTTTTAGCAATAGGAATTATAGCTTGTATTGCTGCCATGTATTTGATGTTTTTGGGGCTAAAAACAATTATGAAAAGCTTATTTAACGACTAATGGAAAACCTAATTCACGTTAAAAAAACATTTGAAAAAATCGTTTACGTCGATAAAAAAGTGAACAATAGAGAATTTGAGGATTGCGTTTTTAAGAACTGTGATTTATCAAATAGTGATTTCTCGTATAGCAGCTTCATGGATTGCGAGTTCATTGATTGCAATTTGGCTATGACTAAATTATCTGGGACTAGCTTGAAAGGTGTACAATTTAAAAACTGCAAATTACTGGGAATTCAATTTGAGGAATGTGATGATTTCTTGTTTAATGTCAGTTTTCAAGAATGTGTTTTGGATTATTCCTCGTTTGCCAATAAAAAAATGCCGAAGACAAAATTCAATTCCTGTTCATTACGAGAAGTAAGCTTTGTTGGAACCAATCTTACAAGCGCCGTTTTTGACAATAGTAATTTAGATGGTTCTATTTTCAATAATACGCAATTAACTGGAGCCGATTTTTCAAAAGCTACTGATTTTAAAATTGATCCCGAATTCAATCCGATGAAAAAAGCAAAATTTTCAACTCAAGGAATTATTGGACTTTTAGATAAATACGATATTAAAATTGTGTAATTAGATTTCTAACAACAAGCCTTCGATTGAATCAGTAAAATTGATTTACTTTATAAAAATTAAAAATAAACCTCTTACTAATGAAAAAAATAATATTCCTCCTCCCACTACTGCTACTAATGTCGTGCTATGATGCGGAGCGCAATTGCAAAGATTTCAAAACCGGAAAATTCAAATTTGAATATGAAGTTGACGGTGTGAAAAAAACTACTCTTTTTGAACGCAATGACACTATAGAGATTGAAACTTTTGAAGGCAAAACAGATACAGCTTCAATTCGATGGGTAAATGATTGTGAATATGTGTTACAAAAAATACATCCTAAAAATATGGCTGAGGAAAAAGCTATTGGTATGAAAATTTTGACAACCTCAAAAAATTCCTATACCTTTGAATTTGGAATGGTTGGATCAGATGCCAAACAAAAAGGAACTGTTACCAAAATTGCCGATTAAAAATTATAATTTATAACTGAATAAAATGGAAGTATTTTTAAATCCCGACGCTTGGATAGCCCTTTTAACATTGACATTTCTGGAGATTGTATTGGGAATCGACAATATCATTTTCATATCAATTGCCACAGGAAAACTGCCTGTTGAACAACGCAAAAGAGCCACTAAAATAGGAATGTTCCTTGCCATGTTCATGAGAATTGCACTTTTGTTTGGTATCAATCTGTTGATACAAATGAAAGAACCTTGGTTTTATATTGATTTGAGTTGGTTTTCAGCTGGAATTACCGGTCAGAGTCTTATATTACTTGGTGGTGGTTTATTCTTAATTTACAAGAGTACGAATGAAATCAGAGAGAAAGTTGATGAAAAAGGACATGAAGAAAAGGAATTAGGTAAAACGGCAACTAAATCATTTCAAAATGTACTTATCCAAATAATCATGATTGATTTAGTTTTTTCTTTTGATAGTATTCTTACCGCGGTAGGAATGACAAACGGTGTGGAAGGTGCTTTGTACATTATGATTACAGCTGTCGTAATCTCAGTTTTAGTAATGATGCAATTTGCTGTTCCTGTTGGGAATTTTGTCAATAAACATCCTTCTATACAGATTCTGGGATTATCGTTTTTGATTCTTATTGGGATGATGCTACTGACTGAAAGTGCCCATTTATCAAATGCTTTAATCTTTGGAAGTCATGTTTCACCAGTTCCAAAAGGATATTTATATTTTGCAATTTCATTCTCATTATTAGTTGAAGTGCTGAATATGAAAATGAAGAAAAATAAATAATAAAAACCTTTTTTAAATACAGAAGCTCCTTTTCAGGAGCTTCTTTTATTCTAAAGATAAAGTAATCTGACCATCATCATCTAATTGAATCGAAGCATCATCAGCATCCGTTTCTCCTTTTACTTCTAAATCCTCAGCAATTACCTCAACCGGAACTTCATAAGCCAAAGGCTCTAATAGATTTACTTGTTTCAACTTATCAGCTGTCAATTGATTTCCTAATGCTTTAAATCCTTTCAAGGCAATAAAAGATTCAATGTCCACCGTCATATTTTCTTTCTGTACACCTTTTACTTTTGTAAAAACTAGTTCCGCAACTGGACGATAATCTGTTGAGACAATTTCAAGATGTGAATTAGCATGTTCCGTGATAAAAGTTTCTTCTTTATTCTCTGTTTCAACTAAAAAACGTTTGATATAATAACGTTCTTTTTCTCCATCGTAATAAATCGCCGATATTGGTTTTTTTGGAATCCATTTTTCCAAAACTACCATGTCTTCATCAAAATGCGTAGACAATTCCGGCGTAATTACTTTCGCTTTCCCCGTTTGTGAAATGATTAGAATCTTATCACTTGGTCTGAATTCACCCAACAATTCTCCTCTTCCATCTACATTCAATCGTTGAACAGTATCATCAAACCAAACTTTTCTTGGTAATAAAGTAGAAATTCCTTTCTCCTTCAATTCTATTTTTTTAATTGGATATTTAGTTACCAAATTCCCTTTGGAAGCGCGTCCTTTTATCGCTAAACTGGCGAAATCAATATCGAATTTCAGTTTTTTTACACTTCCTACCTGGCGTAATAATATTGTAATTACTTCTGCTTCACCATTTGGATTACAAGAAAAATACAATACTTGAGAACCAGCAGTTTCATTGGTTAAATCGTAGGCTTTATCTCGGGTAACTCCAGAAACATTGAAACGTTTTATGTATGAAGGCCCCGATTTTCCGTCACGGTAGATCATATTATAAATCGTTCTTTTATCGCTTTTATCAAAAATAGCAATGTGAATTATGTCTTTACCCACGAAAGTTTTAGCATCTACTTTGGTAATCATCATTTTTCCGTCACGCAGAAAAACAATTACATCATCAATATCAGAACAATCCGTAACATATTCGTCTTTTTTCAAACTTGTACCTACGAAACCTTCTTCCTTATTTACGTATAATTTAGTATTTCTTAAAACTACTTTCGTTGCTTCAATATCATCAAAAATTCGAAGCTCTGTTTGACGCTCACGCCCTTTCCCATACTTCTCTTTCAACTTGGTAAAATAGGCAATCGCAAAATCAATCAGATGTTCTAAATTGTGTTTTACTTGTTCGATATCACCTTCCAATGATTCAATTTTATCCTGCGCTTTATTACTGTCAAATTTGGAAATACGCATGATTCGGATATCCAATAAACGCAGAATATCGTCTTCAGTAACCGCTCGTTTTAAATGTTTTGTGTGTGGTTTCAAACCGTCATCGACGGCTTTAATTACCGTTTCTCGAGTCGTCATTTCTTCAATGTCACGATAGATTTTATTTTCGATGAAAATACGTTCCAAAGAAAGAAAATGCCATTGTTCCTCCAATTCACTCAATTGAATTTCAAGTTCACTTTTCAACAATTCAACGGTTCTGTTCGTTGATATTTTCAACATTTCAGAAACACCAATAAAAAGTGGTTTGTTATCCTCGATCACACAACCTAAAGGAGCTACCGAAGTTTCACAAGCCGTAAATGCAAATAATGCATCAATAGTTTTATCAGGAGAAACACCTGGAAAAAGGTGAATTAATATCTCAACCTCAGCAGCGGTATTGTCCTCAATTTTCTTGATCTTGATTTTCCCTTTTTCATTGGCTTTCAAAATACTGTCAATTAAAGTCGTAGTATTAGTTGAAAACGGAATTTGGGTAATCACCAATGTGTTTTTGTCCAGCTGAGCAATTTTGGCACGAACCCGAACACGCCCGCCACGCAATCCGTCATTATAATTAGACACATCAGCAATACCTTGCGTCATGAAATCCGGATACAGCATAAAAGGCTTCCCTTTTAATATTTTTATCGAAGAATCGATTAATTCATTGAAATTATGAGGCAAAACTTTGGTCGAAAGACCTACTGCAATACCTTCGGCTCCTTGTGCCAAAAGCAATGGAAACTTCACCGGAAGATTGTTTGGTTCCGCTCGTCTTCCATCATAAGAAACGCCCCAATCCGTGATTTTTGGACTGTAAATAACTTCCAAAGCAAACTTAGACAAACGCGCTTCAATGTAACGGGAAGCAGCGGCACCATCACCCGTTAGGATATTTCCCCAGTTTCCCTGACAGTCTATCAATAATTCTTTTTGTCCAATTTGCACCATCGCATCACCAATACTCTGATCTCCGTGAGGATGATACTGCATGGTGTGTCCCACAACATTTGCCACTTTATTATAACGACCGTCATCTAATTCTTTCAAAGAGTGCATGATACGACGTTGCACGGGTTTAAAACCGTCTTCAATCGCCGGAACGGCACGCTCCAAAATTACATAGGAAGCATAATCTAGAAACCAGTCTTTATACATTCCCGTAACTTTGGTAATGGTATCGTTTCCGTCTTCTTGATTATCGTAAAAATGTTGGCTTCCGGAAGAAATTATATCTTCAAAACCTCCATCACCACTTGTATTTTCGTCTTCTTGACCTTCTGGTAATATGTTTTCGTCTTCTTCGTCTTTCATTATATTGATTCCGAAATTAATTGTATTAAATCTTCTCTGCTTGGCAGAATTGTTTTGTATTTACTGGCAAAAATTTGTTCATTATTTTCCGGTAAAGTATATTCTACAACCAAATCACTTTTGTTTTGGCACAGTACAATTCCAATGGTTTTATTTTCGTCTTCCAAACGCATTTCTCTGTCGTAATAATTGACATACATTTGCATTTGACCTAAATCTTGGTGTTTTAATTCGCCTATTTTTAAATCAATCAGCACAAAACATCTAAGAATTCTGTTATAAAAAACCAAATCGATTCGAAAATGTTTATCGTCAAAAGTAATTCTATTTTGTCTTGCGACAAAAGTAAATCCGTGACCTAATTCTAATAAAAAATGTTCTAGTTTATTGATAATTTCCTCCTCTAATTCCGACTCGGAATACTGATGTAATTCTGGTAAACCTAAAAATTCTAAAATATAAGGGTCTTTAATAAGGTCTTTTGGTTTCTCTATAATCTGTCCTTGTTCCGAAAGTTTCAAAACTCCTGCTGCATCTCGACTTAAAGCCAATCGCGTATAAAGAGCTGAATCATATTGACGCTTTAATTCCCGAACACTCCAGTAGTATTTCTCAGATTCTATTTCGTAGAAACGTCTTTCTTTGTCATCGTCAATTCGCATTAAGAATGAATAATGAGACCATGTCAATTTAAAAAATGAAATCAGCGATTGCATTTTTTGATTTTCAGAAAACCCAGTCAGTGGTTGAGGGATCTTAATATTCAATTCCCCATTCAGTGACTGGGATTTTTGAATTTGTAAAATCCGAGACACTGTCTCGGAAATTGAGTAAGTTAAATAAAACTTTCTTATATTCTCTAAATTAGCTACAGAAAACCCTTTTCCAAACTCAATAGTCAACTGTTCAGAAAGTCCTTTTAGTAGTTGCTTTCCATATTCAGCTCGCTCTTTTCCGCTTTGCTCTTCTTCCACAATCATTCTTCCTATTTCAAAATAGGTATACACCATTGTTGAATTTACAGTACGTAAAACCTGTTGACGGGCATTTTGCAATAGCGCGACTACTTGAGAAAATAAAATTTTATTTTGAGAATTATCTGAAACTGTATTTTCTTTGTCTTTCATTAAATATATTCTATTGAATAGTAGTCAACTCTAATTTTTCGCTTAAAATGCTAAAAAGAATATTTCTCTTTACAAACATGCTCTTCCTTTCTAGTCTCATTTCCATTTGTATCCAACTCTTTCTTTATAACTATATCACATTCCTTATGATCATTACTACCTTTAATAAAAAAAATAGTTGAAAAACTAATCAAAAATAGTAAAGCGATAAAAATTAGCGTTCTTTTTGAAGGCATCCTAATAACTATTTAAACTTTCTCGATTACATCTAATTCCACCTTCAAATTCTTGATAATAAATTCTTGTCTGTCGGGAGTATTTTTACCCATATAAAAAGAAAGCAATTGTTCTATCGAAGTGTTTTTATCCATCATAATAGGATCAAGACGAATGGTTTCTCCAATAAAATTCTTGAACTCATCCGGAGAAATTTCTCCCAATCCCTTAAATCGGGTGATTTCCGGTTTTGGCTTTAGTTTTTCGATTGCTGCTTTTCGTTCATCTTCAGAATAACAATAGATTGTTTCTTTCTTGTTTCTAACTCTGAAAAGTGGTGTTTGCAAAATATATAAATGTCCTTCTTTTATCAATTCAGGGAAAAATTGCAGAAAGAACGTAATTAATAACAATCTAATGTGCATTCCATCGACATCGGCATCAGTAGCAATTACAATATTGTTATAACGCAATTTTTCTAATCCATCTTCAATATCAAGTGCCGCTTGTAATAAATTGAATTCTTCATTTTCATAAACAATTTTCTTGCTCATTCCATAAGAATTCAAAGGCTTACCACGTAAACTAAAAACGGCTTGCGTATTTACATCACGTGATTTGGTAATCGACCCAGAAGCTGAATCTCCCTCCGTAATAAAAAGCGTGCTTTCTAAATTTTTAGGATTTTTAGTATCCGGAAGATGCGCCCTACAATCTCTTAATTTCTTATTGTGTAAGTTCGCTTTTTTGGCACGATCAGTGGCTAGTTTCCTGATTCCAGATAATTCTTTTCGCTCTCTTTCTGCTTGAAGAATTTTGCGTAACAATGCGTCTGAAGTTGCAGGATTCTTGTGCAAATAATTATCTAATTTCGTTTTCACAAAATCATTTACAAAAGTTCGAACCGAAGGCATTCCTGGCTCTGAACCCATATCAGTTGAACCTAATTTAGTTTTGGTCTGTGACTCAAAAACCGGTTCCATTACTTTGATGCTAATCGCTGTAACAATCGATTTTCGAACATCTGAAGCTTCGAAACTTTTATTATAAAACTCCCGAATCGTTTTTACAATTGCTTCGCGATACGCCGCTAAGTGCGTTCCTCCTTGCGTGGTATTTTGTCCATTTACGAAGGAATGATATTCCTCGCTGTACTGTGTTTTACTGTGTGTTAAAGCAATCTCGATATCGTCGCCTTTCAAGTGAATGATTGGATATTCCAAATCTTCAGCGTGAATGGTTTCTTCTAATAAATCTTTCAGACCATTCTCAGAAAAATATTTTTCTCCGTTAAAAATGATTGTCAAACCATTGTTTAAATAACAATAGTTTTTAAGCATTTTGATGATATACTCGTAGCGGAATTTATAATTTTTGAAAATCGCTTCATCCGGAATAAAAGTTACTTTAGTTCCTTTTCGTTTCGTTGTATCAATAATATCTTCTTCGAGAACTAAGTTTCCAGCAGAGAATTCCGCTGCTTTTTGTTTTTCGTCCCGAACGGATTCTACACGAAAATAATTTGACAAAGCATTTACAGCTTTTGTCCCAACTCCATTTAAACCAACGGATTTTTTAAATGCCAAAGAATCGTATTTTCCACCGGTATTCATTTTAGAAACTACATCAATGACTTTTCCTAATGGAATTCCACGCCCGTAATCTCGAACATTAACCGTTTTATCTTTGATTGTAACCTCAATTGTTTTACCGGCACCCATGACAAATTCATCGATACAGTTATCCAAAACCTCTTTGAGAAGAATGTAAATACCATCATCCGGAGAAGAGCCGTCACCCAATTTCCCGATGTACATTCCGGGACGCATGCGAATATGTTCTTTCCAGTCGAGTGACCGAATATTATCTTCGGTATATTGATTTTGATCGGACATTGTAAATTTTGTGGATTTTGTGCTAATGTAGTGTAATTCGATAAAATTTAAAACAGGAATCAGCCAAAGTTATCAAGAATGATATTGACATTTTCTATTCAAAGATTTAAAGATTGAAAAATTAAAAGATTAAAAATTTTTAATGATTTCTTTCAGTTGATTATCCAATTCAGGATTGGAAATTTTTCCTTTTTCTAAATCAAAATTAATATCAAAACTAGGCAATGAGAAGCTTGCTTTTACATTTCCTCCATAAAAAGGAAAGGCATTTTTTGCAATCCCCAATACACTAGCCCCGCCCTTTGCTCCTGGCGAAGTTGCCATCAATAACATTGGTTTTTCCTGAAAAACCTTAGCATTTATTCTAGTACACCAGTCAAAAATATTCTTGAAAGCCGCTGAATAATTACCATTATTTTCCGCCATGGAAACTACTAAAACATCAGCGGTAGCAATTTTAGCCAGAAATGATTTTGCTAACTCAAGTTGTCCCATTTCCTTTTCGATATCTACTGTGAAAATCGGCATTTGAAAATCGTTTAAGTCCAAAACCTCCACTTCGGCATTTTCAAAAAGAGTTGCTGCGTACGTCGCTAATTTTTTATTGATAGAGTTTTTACTGGGGCTTGCGCCAAAGGCTATAATTTTCATGATGATTAGTTTTTATTAAAAGTAGTAAAAATAAAATAACAACAAAATAATTAGCCACTGATTCACAGATTACGACAACAAATAAGAAAAAAACAAAATTTCATTTTCCTACAAATCGATTTTACCCCAGATTGCAACGGAAAGCATTTTTTTGATCAATTTCATTTTTTATTGACATAAAAGAGCGACCGAAGGAAGCTCCTTTTTTGTCTTATAAAAAAGAGATTGATGGGAAAATCTTGAAGTGGAAAGCTGGAATAGGTCCATAAAAAAACTGTCCAATTGCTTGAACAGTTTTCTCTATCTTCTTTAGTCTATTTTCTTTAATCTAATATTAAACGTTGAATCTAAAGTGCATTACATCACCATCTTTAACGATGTATTCTTTTCCTTCTACTTTGAATTTTCCAGCTTCTTTACATTTGGCTTCAGAACCGTAATGAACGAAATCTTCATACGCAATAACTTCGGCGCGGATAAATCCTTTTTCGAAATCAGTGTGAATTACTCCCGCAGCTTGCGGCGCGGTTGATCCAACATTGATGGTCCAAGCACGAACTTCTTTGACACCGGCGGTAAAATAGGTTTGTTGCTTCAATAATTTATAAGCGGCACGAATTAAAACCGAAGCTCCTGGCTCTGTCAATCCCATGTCTTCAAGGAAAACCTGACGCTCTTCATAGCTTTCTAATTCGGTAATATCGGCTTCCGCACCTACAGAAAGCACGATAACTTCTGCATCTTCATCTTTTACTAATTCACGAACTTGGTCTACATATTTATTTCCGTTAACAGCTGAATTTTCATCCACATTACAAACGTACAATACTGGTTTTGCGGTAATCAATTGGAAACCTTCCATCAAAACTTCTTCATCATTATTTTGCGGAGTAATAGTTCTAGCAGATTTTGCCTGAAGTAACGTTTCTCTAATTCTGTTCAACAACGCTTCCTCAACAATTGCTTCTTTATTTCCTGTTTTAGCCGCACGTTTTACTTTTTCTAAACGTTTTTCAACATTTTCCAAATCTTTCAACTGCAACTCAATATCAATTGTTTCTTTATCTCGAATAGGATTTACATTTCCATCAACGTGAACAATGTTGTCATTATCAAAACAACGCAAAACATGAATAATCGCATTACATTCTCTGATATTTCCAAGGAATTGGTTTCCTAAACCTTCGCCTTTACTAGCTCCTTTTACCAATCCTGCAATATCAACAATATCAACAGTAGCCATTTGTACACGTTCTGGTTTTACTAGTTCTTCCAATTTTTCTATTCTGGAATCCGGAACATTTACAACTCCTATATTAGGTTCGATAGTACAAAAAGGAAAGTTGGCACTTTGCGCTTTTGCATTGGATAAACAATTGAATAATGTTGATTTTCCAACATTTGGTAATCCTACAATTCCTGCTTTCATATGTAGATAATATTTGTTTTTTAATGGAATATTTTGTCGTATTCTTTCTGTATTTTAAACAGAATTCGTACTACTTTTTTCTGCAAATAACACGCTAAGTTTAAATATAACGTTTGCTCTAAAAGTTTGCAAATATAAGATTTTATAAATGTTTTAAATAATTAAAAACTATACATTAAAGAGGTCTAATATGTTTTTTATAAAAAAATAAAAAAATTACAAATTTTATGTTAAAAAAAATTATATTGCGAATGATTTTAAACCAAACCAAAAATTAAACACAACTTATTATGAAAAAATTTGCATTATTATTAATCCTTTTAAACGTCTCGTTTATTTTTGCTCAAAAGCAAGTCTCGGGCGTGGTAAAAGACAACACTGGCAATGTTTTACCGGGCGTAAACATTGTTGAAAAAGGAACTCAAAACGGAGTTTCGACTGACATGGACGGAATGTATACCATTAAAGTAAAAGAAGGGGCTACTTTAGTTTTTAGCTATGTTGGTTTTTCTAAATTAGAAAGAGCAGCTACTGATGCGGTTATAAATATAGTTTTATCCGAAGAAGGCGGACAAAATCTTGACGAAGTTGTAGTTACAGGAACCAGAACGGCTCCAAGAAGTAACACAACATCAGCGCTTCCTATAGATGTATTATCAGCAAAAGATTTAAATTCAACCGGACAAGCTTCATTTGACAAAGCATTACAGTACAAAATTCCATCATTCAACACGGTTCAAACACCTGTGAATGATGCAACTTCATTACTTGATCCTTATGAAATCAGAAATATGGGACCAAGTAGAACCCTAATCTTAATCAATGGAAAAAGAAAAAACATGAGTTCACTTGTGTATACGCAAACTTCTCCGGGACGTGGAGAAACAGGTTCAGACATCTCTGCAATTCCAACAGATGCTATTGAAAGAGTTGAAATTCTTCGTGATGGAGCGTCTGCTCAATATGGATCTGATGCTATTGCTGGTGTAATGAACATCATCTTAAAAAAGAATACTAATTACGGATCTGTAACAGTAAGAACTGGTGTTACATCTGAGGGAGATGGCGAAATGTTAGGTGTGAGTTTGAACAATGGATCAACTGTTGGTGATAAAGGATTTGTAAATTATACAATAGATTTTTCTAAAGTCAATCTGGCTAACAGACCCGGAAAAGTTGATGCAGCTGCCGAAGCGGATGGAAACACAGGTTTTGGAGCTCCTTTAGCAGATGTTCAAGCTTTTCTTGCAAAATATCCTGATGCTGGAAATATTAATGGTTCTCCTGAAACTGCTGCTGCTAAATTTTTAGTAAATGGTGGAGTTAATTACACAGAAAACACTCAATTATACTACAATGCTTCTTACGTTTACAAGAAAGTAAACTCATTTGCAAACTACAGAACTCCTTATTGGAGAACATTAGATGAATTTCCTTATTTATTAGATTTATTTGGAGACGGCACAAATCCAAGTTCTTATGTAGGTTATGTTCCTACTTTTACAGGAGATTTGAATGATTATAATGCTACAGTTGGTTATAAAGCTACAAAGAATGAATGGAATACAGATGTGAGTATTACAACAGGCGGGAACAAACAAAGCTATACCGTTAGTAATTCTCACAATAGGTCAGACTTTGACGGAGATCCAGCAACATATGATTTTGTTTACGGTGGTTTAAGCCCAATTTCATTCAGACCAGGAGGAACATCGTTTAATCATATAGTTGGTAACTTGGACATTTCTAAAGCAGTTTCTGATAAAATTAGCATTGGTTTTGGATCTGAATTTAGAACAGAAAATTTTGAAATTATTGCTGGAGATGAAGCTTCATATTTTGGTGTAGGTGCAGATTCATTCCAAGGAAATACTCCTGAGAATTCAGGAAAATTTAATCGTTACAATTTAGGTGGCTATTTTGATGTTGCGTTTGATGTAACTAAAGATTTTTTGATTAATGGTACTGTTCGTTATGAAGATTATAGTGATTTTGGAGGAGCAACGGTTTGGAAAGTAAGTTCAAGATATAAATTTTTAGATGACAAAATCACTTTAAGAGGTTCGCTTTCAACTGGTTTTAGAGCGCCGTCTTTACACCAAATTTACACTCAAAAATCGCAATCCTCTTTCGAAGCTGGTGGAGCTATTGTGGTAACAGGTTTAATAAACAATGTTTCATCTGCAGCAAGACAAAACGGAATACCAAAATTAGATTCTGAAAAATCGAAAAACTTAACATTAGGTTTTGGATTAAAACCTTCTAAAGATTTTACTTTCACTTTAGACTACTACAATATCAAAGTAAAAGACAGAGTATTGCTAAGTAATGAAATTGCTTTTGAACTTGATCAAGCTGGAAAACCAACTAACAAACAAAGTTTTTTTGTAAATGGTATGGATACTAAAACTTCTGGACTTGATGTAGTTGCCAATTATAGAAATATTGAATTAGGTTCTGGTAAATTAGGATTTAATTTCTCTGGAAACTACACGTTTGTAAATGAAAGAGATGGTGCTGTAAAAGACCCTCAAAGTGTAAAAAACTTAACAGGAGCTTTAGCGAATCAAACTATTATTGATGCTACACAGGAAGCATTACTTTTTACGTCAAGACCAAAATTCAAATATATTTTGGGAGGAGATTACGAAGTTGGTAAATTTGGTTTTTCTTTGAATAATACTGTTTTTGGACCTACAAAATTCAAAAACGCAGGTATGAGCGATGATTTAAGAATCGAATTTTTAACAAAAGTTGTTACTGATTTGGGAGTTACATTCTCTGCAACTGAGAAATTAACACTTTCTTTAAATGTAAATAATTTATTAAATGTTTTACCTGAATGGAATTTTAAAGCTGAAAATGCTGCTGGAACTGCGCTTATTAATAATGCAGTTGCAATCAAAGAACAATCTGACTTGATTACTTTCAACCAACGTTACTCTCAAATGACGTATGATGGATATCACTTCAGCCAATTAGGAACTATGTTTAATTTATCATTGAACTATAAATTCTAATTCAGTTATAGAATAATTTAAAAAGGGCTGTCATTGACAGCCTTTTTTTTTGTTTATTCTCTGAAAAATTTAATAATTACCGTAAAACTATATTTGACTTAAAAAATACACTGATTATGAGTTTTGATATTTTGACAACAAAATAAAAAAAATCCCGAGTATAGACTCAGGATTTATGTTTGTTAATATCGTAATATTTATTATTCGTTGTGTAAAAACGCTTGTCTGTTCAACAAAGTCTCTTCACTTTCCACGTGATTGTCATCCGGAATACAACAGTCTACAGGACATACAGCCGCACATTGTGGCTCATCATGAAAACCTTTACATTCGGTACATTTTCCTGGTACGATGTAATACACTTCGTCAGAAATTGGAGTTTGAGCTTCATCAGAATCAATTTCGGTACCATCAGGCAAAATCACTTTTCCTTTCAGTTTTGTTCCGTCTTTGTATCTCCAATCGTCTGCTCCTTCATATATTGCTGTATTTGGGCACTCGGGTTCACAAGCACCACAATTGATACATTCGTCTGTTATTATAATTGCCATCTTTTTAATTTAGGATATTAAGGAAATAAGATTTTGGATTTAAGATTCTCATATCTTTCCTCTTTTAATCTTTTAACTATACGTTTTATAGCTTATTTTTGTGCAAAATTACAATCAAAACTATTCATAAGCAAACATTATGACATTAGAAACAAAAAAAAGTGTTTTTGTTGAATTAGGAAAATTTTTAAGTCAGTTTTCCGAAAATAACACTTTAAAAAATCCGGCTGTTTTGCACAACGAAACGTTTTTTGATGCTTTTGTTGACTTGATAAAATTATCACAATCGCATAATGGATGGTATACTCCTGAAAACGTCTATTTTTCCATACAATCTTGGGCAGAAGCATTAACAGAAGAAAACCTGAATCAATGGCTTTCAAGTTATACAATTCCAATTCAAGAGCCTAAAAAAGTCGCTTTAATTCTTGCAGGTAATATTCCGTTGGTGGGTTTTCACGATTTCCTTTCGGTTTTGATTACCGGAAATACTGTTTTAGTAAAAACATCCTCAAACGATCAGCATTTATTACCTTTTTTAGCGAAATATATCATTGCTGTTCAACCAGAACTAGCTCATAATATTACTTTTGTAGAGGGGAAATTAGAAAATTTTGATGCCGTTATAGCCACGGGAAGTAACAACACAGCCCGTTATTTTGAATATTATTTCAAAGATAAACCGTCGATTATTCGAAAAAGCAGAAATTCAGTAGCAGTTTTAACCGGTAATGAAACCAAAGAGCAACTTACCGCTTTGGGTGAAGATATTTTTCGCTATTTTGGATTGGGTTGCCGCAATGTTTCTAAACTTTTTGTTCCAAAAGGATATTCCTTTGTTCCGTTTTTTGAAGCGATATTTGCCTACCAGGACGTCATTCATTACGAAAAATACGCCAACAATTACGATTACAACAAAGCCGTTTTCTTGATGAGTAATTTCAAATTATTGGATAACGGATTTTTGACTTTAAAAGAAGATCAAAGTCATGCCTCGCCTATTTCGAGTGTTTTTTATGAGTTTTACGAAGATATAAATAAATTAAAAACAAGATTAGAGTCGGAAAGTGAGCTATTACAATGTATTGTTGCTGATGAGACTATAGAAAACAGCGTGGACTTTGGAGAAACTCAAAATCCCCGATTATGGAATTACGCAGATAACACCGATACTATTTCGTTTTTGTTAACAATATAGTATAAAAAAGTGCAATTATTTCGAATAAATTAACGCTTTTTAAACTCCTATTGTCGAAATTTGCACTTTAATTTTTTGGACATAAACTACACCATGAAAAAACACAACTACAGCGCAGGACCTTGTATTTTACCGCAAGAAGTTTTTGAAAAATCAGCACAAGCAATTTTAAATTTTAACGATTCTGGGTTATCTCTTTTAGAAATTTCGCATAGAAGTAAAGACTTCGTTGCCGTTATGGATGAAGCTAGAGCAATCGTTCTGGAACTTTTAGGCCTTGAAGGCAAAGGCTACAGCGCCTTATTTCTTGCTGGCGGAGCGAGTTTAGAATTTATTATGGCTCCTTATAACTTGATGAAAGAAGGCGGGAAAGCGGCTTATCTTGATACAGGAACTTGGGCAGCAGCAGCTATAAAAGAAGCAAAACTTTTTGGTGAAACTGTGGTTATCGCTTCTTCAAAAGAAGAAAACTACAATCACATTCCAAAAGGATATACTGTTCCTGCAGATGCTGATTATTTCCATTGCACTAGTAACAATACTATTTTTGGTACACAAATGAAGGAATTTCCATCAGTTGATATACCACTTGTATGTGATATGAGTTCTGACATATTTTCAAGAGAATTGGATTTTTCTAAATTTGATTTGATTTATGCAGGAGCACAAAAAAATATGGGACCAGCAGGAACTACGCTGATTGTTGTAAAAGAAGAAATTTTAGGTAAAAATGGTAGAATAATCCCAAGCATGTTGGATTACGCCAAACATATCAAAGCAGAGAGCATGTACAACACGCCACCTGTTTTTCCTGTTTACGCGTCTTTATTGACCTTACAGTGGTTGAAAAACCTAGGTGGAATTGCTGCTATTGAAAAAATAAACAATGCTAAAGCGGCGTTGCTTTATGGAGAAATAGACAGAAACCCTTTATTCAAAGGAGCTGCAGCTGTTGAAGACCGTTCGACCATGAATGCTACGTTCTTATTAAATGATGAAGCACATGCTGCAACATTTGATGCGATGTGGAAAGCAGCGGGAATTTCAGGTTTGCCTGGACACCGATCAGTGGGTGGCTACAGGGCTTCTATGTACAATGCGCTTCCGTTAGAAAGCGTTCAAGTATTGGTTGATGTAATGCAAGCCTTGGAAGCTAAAGTTTAGTTTTCAGTCGCAGTTTTCAGTTTCACAAAAAACATCAATTGAATTCTGGACACCTAGCCCCGATTGAAATGGAAATCCTTTTATGTTTTTTCTTTAAAAACATAAAAGATTGCAATGGAAAGCGGGAAATAGCTCCAGAAAAATAAAATTATAAATAATATGAGGATGATTTTTTTATTCCTCGCAATGACATAAAAAATGAAAGTATTAGCCAATGACGGAATTTCTAAAAGTGGAATTCTAGCTTTAGAAAAAGGTGGATTTGAAGTTATAACGACAAAAGTAGCGCAGGAACAAGTGGCTAATTTTGTTAATGAGAATAATGTAAGCGTTGTTTTGGTTCGTAGTGCGACTAAAGTTCGTAAAGATATCATAGACGCTTGCCCGGGCTTGAAAATTATAGGCCGTGGTGGTGTAGGAATGGACAATATTGATGTGGATTATGCTAAAAGCAAAGGAATTCACGTAATCAATACTCCGGCTTCATCATCAGAATCAGTGGCAGAATTGGTTTTTGCACACTTATTTTCTGGTGTTCGTTTCTTGCATGATTCGAACAGAAATATGCCGCTTGAAGGCGATACCAACTTTGATGGCTTGAAGAAAGCGTACGCAAATGGAATCGAATTAAGAGGAAAAACACTTGGAATAGTTGGAATTGGCCGTATTGGTCAGGCTACCGCTAAAATGGCGCTAGGATTGGGAATGAAAGTTATTGCAGCCGATAGTTTTATCCCGCAAGTAGATGTTACAGTATCCTTTTTTGACGGACAATCAATAACCACTACAATCGTTTCACAATCATTGGAGTCGTTGTTCAAAGAAGCTGATTTCATTACATTACACGTTCCTGCTCAAGATGGTTACATCATTAGCGAAAAAGAATTGGCGATTATGAAAGATGGTGTAGGTATTGTAAACTGTGCTCGTGGAGGCGTTATTGACGAAGTGGCATTAGTAAAAGCATTAGACAGTGGAAAAGTATTATTTGCAGGATTAGACGTTTTTGAAAACGAACCAACTCCTGAAATGGCTATTTTGATGAACCATAAAATCTCGTTGACTCCACATATTGGAGCAGCAACTGGAGAAGCACAAGACAGAATTGGTACTGAATTAGCGTCACAAATTATTAGTTTGTTAGGCTAAGTTTTTACTTAGTAAAATATTTAATTAGAGGCTGTTTTTATTAAATAGCCTCTTTTTTTTGGTCAAAACCCTATCAATCAATCATTTGTTTTTGTAACTTTATAGTTCAATTTTTTTCGTCATGAAAAACAGTTATTACATTACAATCGTCTTTTTTTGTGTGTTTTTGAGTTGCACCACTTCAAAAACTGCATTTCCAAGCACTGAAAAATCTGTTGCTGCTCAGGGCGACACAGTCCGAATTGCTAATGATGAACTGGAATACGAGGTGATTATCATTGATCCCGGCTTTAATACATGGCTTAATTCAAGAGCGTTCCCACGAGGGTATCATTCGCAATCTTTTTTGGAAACCAAAAATCAGCTTTATGTGATGGAATGGAACAGTCGTGTTTTGCAACCGCTACGTTATGATCCAAATTTATATGAAATGACAATAAATTATGACCCTAATATTGATTATGGATATGAGGTAAATTATTTGATATACAATTACATGATTTATTTTCAAAACACATACAAACAAAAACTTTTTGGTTTTGTCCCCATCAGATAATGTCACTATATTTGTATTCATTATAAATAAAAATGAACAAACTGAAACAACGTTGGGGAATTGATAGCAATTTTCAACTTACCATTATATTTATTGTTTTTGCGATAACCGGATCTGCATCGGCGTGGCTTTCTAAACCTTTTTGTTTTTGGCTTGGAATTACAAAAGAAGATTTAGGCTATTGGTTTACTCCTATTCGGTTAATTCTAATCTTTCCAATCTATCAAGTCTTATTAGTATTGATAGGATTTTTGTTTGGACAGTTCAAATTCTTTTGGTCTTTCGAAAAAAAAATGCTGAAACGCATGGGACTAGGATTTCTTTTTAACGACTAACAAAAAATGCCTCGAATTACGAGGCATCTTTGTTTTTAATTACATAATTATAAATCCAGGTTAACGTAAAAGTTGGAATAAAATCCGAAAATGGTAAAATTTCTTCCAGAAATGTAACAACTCCTCCTACTCTTCCTATTGTTCCTTTATACATCCAAGTCATTAAAAAACCGGCTAAAGGAGCCCAGATTACATCTGAAAATTCACCGATGAAAGGAACGGTAAACGAAAGCATTCCAATGGCATCAAACAGAATTCCCAATACCAGATTTCTGGTTTTGTTATTTACTGCACTAACGGACACTTGTTCTGTCATAGTATTTAGATTATTATTTTCCAGAATACGTACAAATCTAATGCCAATTATTTTTTGAGCTTGTCCTGATATAATTTTTTCAATTTATCAATTTTAGGAGTAATCACATAACTGCAATAGCCCTGAGTCTTGTTCTGATTGTAGTAGTTTTGATGATAATCTTCGGCTACATAAAACTTGGTTGCTGATGAAATTTTTGTAACAATTGGTTTTCCAAACGTATTCTCAGTCGTCATCAAAGCGATATAATCTTCAGATAATTGTTTTTGAAAAGGATTGTGATAAAAAATTTCACTTCGATATTGTGTTCCAATATCATTTCCTTGACGGTTCAATGTCGTAGGGTCGTGCGTGGCAAAGAATATTTCTAATAGTTCACCAAAACTTATTTTATTGGGATCAAACGTAATCTCAATCGCTTCGGCATGACCAGTATCACCAGTACTAATTTCCTGATAAGTAGGATTCACAGTGTTTCCACCTATATATCCTGAAACTACCTTACTTACACCGTCCAGTTCTAAAAAAACTGCTTCAGTACACCAAAAACAACCTCCTGCAAAGGTTGCAACTTCCATTCCGTTTTGTATTTCCATATTTTTTGTTTCTATACTTTTTGGCAAAGTAATATTCTTTTCTTTTGCACAAAATGAAAAAGGCAATAGCGCCAAAAAAATCCCAATTATTTTTTTCATAATTTGTATGATTTAGAATCAAATTTATTCAATAAATCGTTGTGAATATTCTCTGTTAACTAAAGTTTATAGTTTGTCAAAGGAAAATAAGTGGTGTTCCAATTCATAATCATTAAAATCTTTGTTTCTTTGTAAAAACAGTTTCAAAATGATACAAGCCAAAAATCTACATAAATATTACGACCAACTGCATGTGTTGAAAGGAGTTGATTTACATATTCAAAAAGGAGAAATAGTCTCTATTGTAGGTGCTTCCGGTGCAGGAAAAACGACACTTTTACAAATTCTTGGTACTTTAGACAAGCCCACCGTTGAAAGCGGAATTGAGTTGCGCATCAATAATGAAGACATTCTAACCATGAATGACAAAACCTTATCGAAATTCAGAAACTTGAATTTAGGTTTCATTTTTCAATTTCACCAATTATTACCGGAATTTACTGCCCTGGAAAATGTGTGCATTCCCGCTTTCATTGCCAATAAATCCAAAGAGGAGACTGAGACTGAAGCCAAAAAATTATTAACCTACCTTGGTCTTTCGCACCGAATGAATCACAAACCCAACGAACTTTCGGGTGGAGAACAGCAACGTGTGGCAGTGGCTAGAGCGCTGATTAATAAACCAGCCATCATTTTTGCTGATGAGCCTTCGGGAAATCTCGACACAGCTTCAGCTGAAAACCTGCATCAATTATTTTTCAAATTGCGCGATGAGTTGGGACAAACTTTTGTCATAGTGACACACAACGAGGAATTAGCGAACATGGCCGACAGAAAACTAATAATGGTAGACGGTTTAATTAGTAACTAGGAGCTATTTCCAGCTATACACTCTATCTTTTCATTTTTAAAGAAAAAATAAAAAGGATGCCGTTTCTATCTGAGCTATACCTTGAAACAACAAGAAGTATTTCCTAAAACAAATTAGTATTCAAAGTCATCAATCGAAAATGAATCCATCAGAACTTAAAGATTTCCTTGACGAAAAAGTCCTGCAATACAATACACTCGATTTCATAGAAAGTGATCCGGTACAAATTCCACATTTATTTTCACAAAAAGAAGATATTGAAATTGCCGGTTTTTTGAGCGCTACCATTGCTTGGGGAAATCGCACGATGATTATCAAAAATTCTCATCGAATGATGGATTTGATGGGAAATGCGCCATATGATTTTGTCATGTCACATACTGAAAATGATTTGGAACGATTGGAAACTTTTGTACACCGCACGTTCAACGGAATAGATTTTACTAGTTTTATTAGAAGTTTACAACACATATACAGCAATCATGGCGGTTTAGAATCGGTTTTCAATAAACATCAGGAAACCCATTCGATGCAAAAAAGTATCCATGAATTCAAGAAAATATTTTTTGAGATTCCACACCAGTATAGAACCCAAAAACATGTATCAGATCCGCTGAATAATTCCGCAGCAAAAAGAATCAACATGTATCTTAGATGGATGATTCGTCAAGACAATAAAGGAGTCGATTTAGGAATTTGGAAGAGCATTTCGCCAGCCTCATTATCGTGCCCTTTGGACGTACATTCCGGAAATGTAGCACGAAAATTAGGAATCTTAACAAGGAAACAAAATGATGGAAAAGCCTTGTCAGAATTGGACATAAAACTTCGTGAATTAGATAGTATAGATCCTGTTAAATACGATTTTGCTTTATTTGGATTAGGTGTTTTCGAGGGATTTTAACTTCCCTAAAAGTAAATTTATTGTTTGTATAATTTTTATTTATATATTTAGACCGGAAGTTGTTATAGAATAGTCCCCGCTGTTTTATTTACTACAAATGCCCTTACAAAAATTGAACTTAAAATGAACAAAAACATGAAAACCTACTTGAGTGTTTTGCTGCGAAATACTATTGATATCAATACTATTTTCCGAACTAAATTAGCATTTTTTAGTGTCCTGAAAAATATTAAACCTGAATTTAATTCTACAAATAATCTCTTTTATATATTCAAATTATCCAATGATTTGATTCGGTATTTTGCCAAACATCATGCGCTTTTTTACTTCCCTAGCTTTCAGTTGTTACGATATCGTAATGATAATGATTTTGGAAACAAAGACGAAATTAATGATTTATTCAAAAGAAATTTTTCTTTGAACTACGTGTATTAGTTTAAAACAAAATTTATAATGAAGTCTTCAACACAATGGGTATAATCTTTGCGTAGTTACTTTAATAATTTACTCAAACCCACAAGTTGTAAATAACTTCATTAATTAATCAAAAGTCAGAAACTATTGTTGCTGACATTTCGTAAGTATAGATGTTAGGTCAATCATTCCTATTTGGTATTCCCAAATAGAACAAATTAGAGATTCAATCCATGATGAACAAATTACTAAAAGAGAAACTACAAAATAAAATTGCAGAGCTTACAAACTTCTACCAATCAATTTTTATTTATATATCATTTACTTTTTTACCAAAACTAAAATTAATGCACCATGAGTGATGCCAAAAAAATTGTCTTAGCAGAGGATAATTCTATTTTTTTGTTATTGCTAAAATTCAGATTGGAAAAAGAGGGATATAAAATCCTGACTGCAGTAGATGGAAAAGAAGCAATTGACTTAATTGAAGAACACAGTCCAGAATTAATTTTGACTGACATTATGATGCCATTCATCAGCGGTTTAGAGGTTATCAGTCATGTAAGAAACAAATTGAACATGAAAACTCCAATCATCGTTTTTTCATCAGCCGGTCAAGAGGAAATAGTCCTTAAAGCATTTGATTTAGGAGCTACTGACTTTATGAGTAAACCTTTAAGTCCCAATGAACTTGTCATTAGAGTAAAAAGATTATTGCGTTAATAGTTCAAATTGCCCAGATTATTTTATGAATACAAATTACTTTTTGATTGATTATTTTAATGAATCACCATCTATTATTCAAGTAGCATGGAGCATTAGTGTTGTGTTTTTTATAATTATCATTCCATTAATTCTTTATCTAAAATTTCTGAGGGGACATTTAAGAAAAAAAGAAAGGGTAACAGCTGAATTAGAAAATGATTATGAATCGTCTCTTATTAATTATTTGTATTCTGGAAATGAAGAAGAGGAAATCAGCGCAGAGCAACAAGTAATTATCAATCAATTAAAAGAATGTATTAAAGACCCTTTTAGAAGAAAAATTTTAATTGGTGTTTTGCTGAAGTTAAAAAATGAAATTTCAGGGGAAATTGCTGAATCCATTCATAAACTTTATTTTCATACAGGTCTTGTCAATTTTGCTTTATCGCGATTAAAACATGAAAAGTGGTTTGTTATTGCGAAAGGAATCCGAGAACTAAAGCAATTCCATGTGAAGGAAGCGCATGATGAAGTTATTGTTCACATCAATCATCCCAGACGTGAGGTCCGAAAAGAAATGCAATTGTACATGGTCAATTTATTTTATTTTGAAGGACTGGATTTTTTAGATGTTTTAGAAACGCCATTATCAGAGTGGGACCAGATTCAATTATTAGAAGTATTACAACGAATGGAAAACCAAAATATTTCCAACATCAAATCTTGGTTAAATTCTTCTAATGATTCCGTTATCATTTTTGCTTTGAAACTTGCAAAAATCTACAATCAGTTTGAAGCAAAAGACGAACTCATTAATTTGTTACACCACATTAATAAAAAAATCAGACTGGAATCAATACATGTATTAAGTTATTTAAATGCTTTGGAAGCCAAAGAAATTTTGAAAAACAATATAGAAGAACGTAGTCCGGAGGAACAAATTGCTTTTTTTAAAATGATGGAGGATTTGTATGAACAAACGGATGAATCTTTTGTAGTGAAATACATCCATCACGAAATTTTTGAAATTAAGGTCTCTACTTTAAAAATTTTAAAAGTACTCAATAGAGAAAGATTCAATCTTCTTAAGTTTGAGTCTTCAGAGCCTAAATTTTTGAGAATCGTAAATTTTATCGAAAATAATTAAATATGGGAGCAACTACGTATCAAATTATTCTTGAGATAATTCATTATTTATTTTTTATTTATAGTATTGCGGCAATAGGATCTTATCTTGTACTTGCAGCAATTTCTGCTGTGGAGACGGTTGAATACAAACGAAAAAACAGCTTTGTTAATTACAAAGAAATAATGTCCTCAAACATTTCACCTTCTATTTCCATTATAGCACCTGCGTATAATGAAAGTTTGAATATCGTTGAAAACGTGCGCTCCTTATTGTCTAATCACTATGTAAATTATGACGTAATCATAGTAAATGACGGAAGTAAAGATGACAGCTTAGAAAAACTGATTGAAGTTTATGACTTGGTACAAATAGATTACCTCATCAACGAACAAATTCCGACCAAACCCCTCAGAAAAGGAATTTACAAATCTACCAATCCCGCATTTGAAAAATTGATTATTGTAGATAAAGAAAACGGAGGGAAATCTGATGCTTTGAATATGGGACTTAATATAAGCAACAGTAAATATGTAGCTTGTATAGATGTTGATTGTTTACTATTAGAAGATTCACTTCAAAAAATGATAAAACCATTTCTGGAAACGACTGGTAGAAGAGTTATTGCTGCCGGTGGAGTGATTAGAATTTCGAATTCCTGCGTTGTAAAAGACGGTAAATTACATGACGTTAATTTTCCTAAAAAATTATTAGAACAAGGACAAATTCTAGAATACATTCGTGCTTTTTTATTAGGAAGAATGGCTTGGAGCAGACTTAATGGCTTGTTGGTTATTTCTGGAGCTTTTGGTCTTTTTGATAAAAAAATTGCAATTCGGGTTGGCGGTTACGACACTAAAACTGTAGGCGAAGATATGGAGCTTGTAGTCAGAATGAGAGGTCACATGGAAGAACTGAAAAAAAAATACAAAGTAGCCTATATTCCTGATCCGTTATGTTGGACCGAAGCGCCTGATAATTATAAAATATTTATTTCTCAAAGAAACAGATGGACTCGCGGAACAATAGAAACCTTGAGAAGACATAGAAAAATTGGGTTTAATCCAAAATATAAAGCCCTTGGAATGCTGAGTTATCCGTATTGGTTTTTTTTCGAAAGATTGGCACCGGTAATCGAAGTGGTTGGCCTGTTTTATTTTGGAATCCTTATTTTATTTAATTTTGTGCGATGGGATTATTCCTTTGCCTTTATTACTTTAGCCTACTTATTTACCGTTTTCTTTTCGCTGATAGCCTTAATTACTGAAGAATTAACCTACCATCAGTATAAAAAGAAAGGAACAGGTTTTCGCTTATTACGGATTGCTTTTTTAGAACCAATTGTTACGCATCCCTTTATTTTATATGCTGCAATTCGAGGAAATATAGATTACTACTTTAACAAAAAGAAGAAATGGGGAGAAATGACCAGAAAAGGAATGACAAAAGCATAAAACAATAAACCACCTATAAATGGAAATAAAATTTACTTATAAAGACATTTTAGAATACCTATATGCAACGATTTCGTTAATCCTTGTTTTTTGCTTATTGAGTTTAATTGAAGTATTCAAAAATTTTGACACACTACCATTCGCATATAAAATATTAAATGATTTTTTCACGGGAACAGTAATCGGATTATTGTTTTTTCCGTTGTATTTAGTATTAAAATATATGAAAAATTCTTTGGGAATAATTGTCATCAAAGTACTATTTTCGGTTATTGCACTCATTCAACTTGGATTAATAGGATACAGCCTGACAACTCATATCAATCTTGGCGCAGATCTTTTAGGGTATTCTTTGAGTGATATGTACACTACTGTAACTGCATCTTTGTCCATTTCATTCCTTTTATTTTTACCTTTTATTGTTTTGCCTCTTGTCTATTTAGGACTCAATTGGTTGTTACATTTCTTTGGACATAAAATCAATCCTAAAATTTTACTTGTAGTTATATTTTTCTTTGGAAGTTTGACTTTAATAATCGCAGGAAGTAATAAACCAGCTACTCAAAACAAATTGAATTTTTTGTTGAGTGATATCATACGAGCTGAAAATGATAAATCTTTGGCTTCTCAAGGAAATGCTACTTTTAAAAAGGAATATCCTTTAGAACAATCCGCATTAAATACTAAGGATGTTCTGGCTCCATTTTTCAATATTAGTAAAGAAAAACCAAATGTTGTTTTTATAATTGTTGAAGGATTGGGAAGTGACTTTACGGATGATGGTGACTATAATGGTTTCACGCCTTATCTGGATTCCTTGACATCGAAATCGCTGTATTGGGAAAACTTTGTAAGTAATGCTGGCCGAACATTTGGCGCATTACCTTCTTTAATAGGTTCATTACCGTTTGGAGAAAACGGTTTCATGGAATTGAATCCATTACCCAAACACAATTCACTTATCAGTATTCTGAAATCAAATGGATACACTACCAATTATTTTTGTGGAGATGAATCCAGTTTTGATAGAAAAAGTAATTTCTTAGAATACAATGGTATTGATAAAATTATTGATATCAATAAATTTGGTCCCGGATATGTTAAAACAAAAGAGAACGCCGGTGGTTTTTCTTGGGGTTATCCGGATGCCGAAATATATCGTAAAACATTAGCTGAATTAAAAGATAATAAGCAACCCAGACTGGATATTATAATGACGCTTACTAATCACGAACCATTTGATTTCCCTTCTAAAAAAGCGTATTTAGAAAAAGTTGAAGGCATCTTAAAAACCAAATCATATTTCGAAAAAAACAAACTGAATGAATATAAAGACATATTTGCCTGTTTGCTGTACACCGATAATTCTATCCAAAATTTCATGGAAGCTTATGCTAAGCGACCTGATTATGCCAACACCATTTTTATAATCACAGGTGATCACAGGCTAATTCCGGTTCCGCAAAAAGATAATTTATCACGTTTTCATGTTCCCTTTTACATTTACAGCCCGATGCTAAAGAAAACGGCAAAATTCAAATCCATTTCTTCGCATAGTGATGTAACACCTAGTTTAGTTTCTTTTTTAACCAATAATTATAAATTCAATCCATTAGAAAAAACAACCTGGCTTGGTCAGGGACTGGACACTGTAAGACAATTTAGAAATGTTCACAGCATTCCGTTGATGCGATATAAAGGAAGTATCAATGATTATATTTATAAAGATTATTTCTATTCGGATGGAAATATGTTTAAAATTGATGAAAATTTCAATCTGAGTGAAACGGACAATGATATGACAGAAACAGTAAGCAGTTCTTTTATGGATTTTAAAAAATTAAATTCTTATTTGACTACAAAAAATAAAATCACTAACGCTGCCTCCAGTTTTAAGAAACCTACCTATACATTTAATGCTGAAGAATTCTCGACCATTAAAAAACTAACAAAAGGACTGGATCGCGATCAGATTTTCTTTTTGGCAAGAGATTTAGCATTCAAAAAAGAGCGCGAAAAAGCACGTTTATTGTGCAATTATATTTTGAATGACCTTCCAAACTATGGCGACGTGAGAACATTGAAAGGCAGAACATTAGCTTGGGATGGTGATTATAAAAATGCAGAAAAGGAATTATTGGAAGTAATCAGCAGAACCCCTTTTTATGGGGATTCCTATTTAGCGCTGATGGATGTTTACTGGTGGTCAGGCCAAAATAAAAAAGCAGTAGCTATTGGCAAACAAGCATTAGGGAATCAAATAAATGATGCGGAATTGGGCTATAAACTGGCTCAAGCATACAATAGAATGCAGAATTTTAAAGATTCAAACAGAATGATGGATAGCCTTCTGGCATTATATCCTAAAAATAATGAATACTCAAATTTTAAAAAATCCTTAAAAAAATGATGGCAAAAATAATTATAAAACTAACTTTTCTAGTCGTATTTTTTGGCAGCTTTCAAATGTCAGGACAAGAAATTAAATTTGATGGCGATCCGGACGCTTCTTTCGAAAATGCCCGTAATTTAGCTTTCAACCTACAACGGAAACAAGCGCAGGATACCTTATTATTTATCCTGACAAAATATCCTGATTACCATGATATCAGATCATTTTTGGCAACAACATATTCATGGGACGGTGAATATAAAAAAGCCCGAAAAGAATTTAATTATGTCCTCGAAAAAGACAAAGAAAATAAACCTACCTGGATAGCTGCCATAAAAAATGAATTGTGGGCTGACTTACCGTATGCCGCAATAGATATGACAAATAACGCTTTAAAAACATTTCCTGATGACTCCGAGCTGTTGTTATTAAAGGCTAGTGCGCAAGAAAACACAAATAATCCATTAGAAGCATTAAGCACAATTGAGTTAGTATTAGAGAAAAATCCTGACGATCAGAAAGCCAAAGATTATAAAGCAACTTTAAACAATGGCTTGAGCCGAAATGCCATTGGAATAACGGCATCGGTAGATCTTTATTCCGATGTTTTTGATCCAATGCAATATTATGCATTGATGTACAGGAGACAAACTAAATATGGAAGCATTATAGGAAGAGTAAATTACAATAGGAGATTCAACGAAAATGGATTGCAATATGAAGTGGATTTATATCCAAAAATTGCCAAAGGGCTTTATGCTTATGTAAATGTTGGGATTGCTAATACGTTCCTGTTTCCTGACGTAAAATATGGTGCTGAGTTATTCAAATCATTGCCTAAAAGCTTCGAAGTTTCATTAGGATTCCGAACCCTAAAGTACAGTACTACAACTAATATTTACACAGGATCAATAGGTTGGTATACTGGAAACAGTTATTTATCATTCCGTCCTTATTTTACTCCAGGAGAAACAGGAACCAGCAAATCCGGGACTTTCACTTACCGAAAATACCGAAGCGATGCTGATAACTATTTAGGTGTTGCTGTCAGTGTGGGGTTTTCTCCGGAAATTAATCAATTTAACATCAACGAAAATGCGGCAAAATTCGTTGATTTAGAATCTCAAAGAATCAATATGGGTTATTATTTTACCTCTGCAAATAAACAAAACGCTTGGGGAGCACAATTTGCAGTCTCACACCAAGAAATAATATTTGACCAAGGAAATTTCTTTTGGATTTATTCATTAGCGCTTTCGTGGGAATTGAAATTTAAATAAAAAATAGAGTTCTAATTTGACTTTTTAAATCCTTCTTTTGTACACTCAAAGGAAGGATTTTTTATTTACAATGAATTATAGTAAGTGTTTTATACAAGAAATCCATTTATTTCAAATAGGTTTTCATACGTAATTAGTATTAAAAATTGAATAAGACACCCAGTTTTAAGATTCTTAAAAAGCAATTTCTGTCCAAAATTTTAAACTACAGAATATTATAAAAAAAGTAAATTCTGTTGAAAACAAAACTACTTTTTTGGGTTTAGGTCTTTTTAAAGGATTTAATTGTACTACGTCGAAAATATTTCTTTACGCATTATTTTATTTGTAATATTATATTATAAAATACTGCTAATCATGGACTTAATAACTAACTACCTGCAATATTACATTATTCCATTCCTATTGTTTTCAACCTTATTATTGACAATTTTTTTATTGTTAAAAAGAATACGCTACGAACACAACAAACCTCGAAGAGAAGCAATAAGCAATAAAGCAGAGACTTTTTTGACGGAAATCATTCTCTCAGATCGGAACGACAAAAAATTCAGGACTAAACTATCTCTCTTTAAAGAAAAAATACCGCTGCATAAAACTTGGTGCAAAGAAATGATCATCAATGATATGATTCGTTTTAAGCACAGTTTAAAAGGAAAAGCATCGGAACAGATCAATGTTTTTTACCAAGCTTTGAATCTTGATAAATACTCCGCACGATTAATCCGTGATTTTAGAAGTTTTTATAAATGCGAGGGGTTTTATCATTTTCAGGCTTTAGATTATAAAAAAGGAAGTGCTTTGATAAAACCTTATCTGAGACACCCAAATATTGTGATTCGGTCTAATGCTAACATGGCTTACATCTCCTTATCTGAAAATCACATGGAAAGTTTGAAAGAACAATCGTCCGCTATATCGCATCTGAACATGATAAAAATAATGGATGTTTTACATGAAAAAAAAATCGCTATTCCTAAAAATATTGATGAATGGATTGAAACAGAAAACAATTCAGTCACGAAATTAGGGCTGAAAATAATGGTGTACTACAATTATAGAAAACAGGCCAAAGGAATTATTGCATTACTTTACAATGATGATGATACTTTAAAAAAAGAGTCGATTTTAGCAATTCGAGAGCTATTTCTGACAGAGGCTAAAACGGATTTGATACAACTTTTCAATAAAGTATCTCCCGATATTCAATTAGAAATTCTAGAAACACTAATTGTAATCGGTGATGAAAGTATAGTTCCTTTTTTAGAAAATACAATTCGGAAAGCGACCAATAAAGATGTAAAACTAAAAGCGGTTGCATGCCTGAACGAAATAGACAAAACAGAACTAGATCTAGTAGCGATCAATGATTTTGATATTACAAAAATGACAAAACATGTCAGAGAAATATACTTATAATGATAAACAGATTCACATATCAGCTTATCCATTTTTATGAAATATTCATTTCACTTTTCTCACTTACCTATATTTTATTCTACGTTTTACTTTCCATTCTTTCCTATTTTGCTATACTAAAACATCTTAGATACCAAAAATATATTTCGGAAGATATTCTTATAAGATCAAATCATTTGCTAGGCGTATCCATTGTTGCTCCAGCTTTTAATGAGGGAGTCAGCATCGTTTATAATGTAAAATCATTATTGTCACTGACCTATCCAAAATATGAAATCATTATTGTCAATGATGGAAGTACAGATGACACGTTAACTAAATTGATCACGGAATTTGAATTAGTAAAAATTGATTTCTATTATCAGGAAAAAATTGTGACCAGACCGGTGCGAGGACATTATAAATCTACCAATCCCATATATTCTAAACTTATGGTCGTGGATAAAGAAAACGGAAAAAGTAAAGCGGATGGATCCAATGCAGGAATAAATTCGTCACAATATCCTTTGTTTCTCTGTACTGATGTCGATTGCATTCTCAAAAGAGATACAATTCTAAAATTAGCAAAGCCATTTATGGAAAATGAAACCCGAGTAATTGCAACGGGTGCCGGAATCAGAATATCGAATTCCTGTGAGGTAAAAGATGGTTTTTTGCATAAAGTGCATTTCCCTAAAGACTGGTACCCTAGATTTCAGGAATTAGAATATGTTCGCTCGTTTCTTTTTGGCAGAATGGCTTGGAGTCAAATCAACGGTTTACTTTTAGTTTCTGGCGGATTAGGAATGTTTGACAAAGAAATAGCCATTAAAGTAGGCGGTTATTGGCATAAATCGTTAGGCGAAGATATGGAACTGATCACCCGAATGAGAAAACACATGCATGAAAGGAAGCAAAAATTCTTAATTAAATATATTCCGGAATCATTGTGCTGGACTGAAGTTCCAGAAACAAGAGAAGTATTGCTAAGACAACGCACCAGATGGGCCAGAGGACTTGTTCAAACGCTGTTCCTACACCGAAAAATGTTTTTAAATCCCAAATATGGTAAAACAGCATTCTTGATTTTGCCCTTTTTCTTTGTGTTTGAATTCTTAGTGCCAATAGTTGAATTACTTGGAGTTATAGCACTGATTATAGGATTTTTGAACCACGCCGTAAATATTGAATATCTCGTAACTATGGGCTTGTTTGTCTATATATTTTATTTACTGATTACGCTAATATCTATCCTAATTGATGATTTATTGTACAAAAGCTACGCTAATTACAAAGAATTAACAATCTTGATTTTCATGGCCATTATAGAACCATTTGTATACCATCCTTTGAATGTATACGCATCATTAAAGGGTTATTGGTTCTTTTTTAGACAAACAGAACAAAAATGGGGCGTTATGATTCGAAAAGGATTTGCAACAACTGAAAAAGTAACATCATGATTCTAAACAAAATTTTGAATACCGCCAGTTTTTTAATTTTTTTATTGTTTCTGTCTAACCCAGATTTATCAGCTCAAAAAATTGATTCTGATAGTCTGCTCACGGTTATTATAAAAGACATGCAAACCAATAAAAACTATGAAAAAAACATTGAAAGAGCTTTATTAGGAAAAAAAATTGCACCTGCGTATTTAGACTACTATTTACTTTTGGGAAGAAACTATGATTTACTTCAAAAAAAAGACAGCGCTAGATATTATTACAACTATTACATCGAAAAAAATCCTGATAATGAAGATACTTTCAACTATTTAATCAATCTTGAATTAGAAGAAAAAAATTACAATAACGCTTTAGTTACAATAGACCAAGCCATTGCGAAACATCCTGAAAATAAAAACTTCGAACAAAAAAAACTCACTGTATACCAATTACAAAAGGATAGAAAAAAAGAATATGAATATTTAAAAACATTACAAGCAAAAAATCCCAATGATGATGCCGTGACACAACTTATTTATCAGCTGGAATCAAAGCTTAAATCAGATCGAGCAGGTGTCAATTACAGTTTTACTACTTTCGACAGAAAAGGATACGGACCGTGGCATTTACTGGGTTTTCAATACATAAGGGAGCGTCAGTGGGGTTCTTTGATTGGACGAATTAATTATGCTGATCGCTTGTCCTCCGGGCAAAGTATTGCAAATGGAATTCAATATGAAGCCGAATCGTATTTTTTTACCGGCAAAAACAATTATTCCTATGTAAGCGCAACATTCAGTAAGGATCTTGTTTTTCCAGAAATAAGATTGGGATATTCTTTTTATCAGAATTTTAAAAAAGGTTGGGAAGGCGATTTAGGTCTCCGTTATTTAAAAACCCAAGATGGCACTGAATTTAATACTGTAGTTATTGGTATCGGGAAATACATAGCATCCTACTGGATTAATCTGAGAACTTTTATTCAAAAAGACCAACAAGAGTACTATCCTGCAGTAACATTGACTATGCGATATTATTTTGATACCCGATTTGATTACGTAACTTTAACCTCTGGTTATGGTTCTTCTCCGGAAGAGCGAACTACGTTAGGACAATTCAAAGAGCGAATCTCACTAGATTCGTATCGCATAGGTGCCGGATATTACAACATGTTCAACAATCATTACATAATGGGAATTCAACTCACCTATAATCAACAAGAATACGTTCGAAACTTAACACAAAATGAATTGGAGCTATCGTTAATGTTCCAATATAAATTCTAAAATATGTTTAATAAACAGTTGAACTTGATTTACTTTCTGTTTTTTTTGGTTCTTTTTAACTTCAAAACTATGGCTCAATCTAACATTATTATTGAGAATAAACCTGGGGAGGAAAATGCTATTGAATTCATCAACGAAAATGCAAAACCAGCTGCAAACATTTTAAAAAAGTATTTAGACAAAAGCTTTTCTAATCCTTTTATCATTCAAGGCAGTAGCGAAAATAATGGAAAATTGAAAGCAGCTATTCATCTCCAAATTACAAATTCTAAAAATAAAAAGGACAAAAACAGTTTCAGCATCAAAAGTGATGATGCCACTATTTTTTTGGCTGCAGCCAATGAAAAACTGCTTCGATACGCCGTTTATACTTTACTTGAAAATTGGGGATTTAGAAAATTCACTTCGAAAGATCTTTATATTCCAAAATTAAATCGTGTTGTTTTTCCAAAAAACACAACCCAAATACATAATCCTTCATTTGAATATCGGGTACTTTTTTATCCAGATGCTTTTGATGAAGATTTCCGCGATTGGCATAAATTAGATTGGCATTTGGACGATTTCAGTATTTGGGGACATTCATTTCATACACTTTTACCACCAAAAGAATTTTTCAAAACAAATTCTGATTTTTTTGCTTTATACGAAGGGAAACGAAGACCGGAATCACTTTGCATGACTAACGAAACTGTCGTTAATAATGTCATAAAAAAAATGACTCAAATTATTACTGACAATCCTAAAGCATCATTTATATCAGTTAGTCAAAATGATGACGCCGTATATTGTGAGTGCGATAAATGCAAATCATTGAATGAAAAACATGGAGGACCGCAAGGCTCTCTTTACTTTTTCATGAATAAAATTGCAAAACATTTTCCGAAAACAAAAATTGCTACACTGGCGTATCAACACACCTACAAAGCACCAACTAATTTAAAAATACAATCGAATATTTACACTTTATTTTGCCCTATCGAATTGAACAGAGGAAAATCGATACAGAACGATCCTGCAAACAAATCCTTTATCAAAATATTACAAAACTGGGGCAAAACGGCTTCCAACTTGTATTTATGGGATTATACCGTGCAATTTTCAAACTATTTATCTCCTTTTCCTAACATCAATACCTTTTCAGATAATTATAAACTTTTCAAACAAAATAATGTCAAAGGATTATTTGTCCAAGGTTACGCTGATGTTCCCGGAGATTTTTCGGAATTAAGACAATATCTTTTAGCTAAATTATTATGGAATACCGAAATAGATATTGAATCAACAACCGACGATTTTTTAAGAGGTTTTTACGGAAATGCGGCATCTTCAATTAAAGAATATTTAAATCTCTTGTCCAAAAACCAAGAAAATTCGAATCGTACATTAGACATTTATTCTGGACCTATTCAAAGTAGAAATACCTTTCTATCTCCAAAAGCGATGGATCAATATGATCAATTATTGGACGAAGCTTCCATATCCGTAAATGAAGATCCTGTTTTATATTCCCGAGTAAAAAAATTACGTCTTGCATTAGAATATGTGTTTTTTGAGCAATCAAAGTATTACGGGAAAGAGCAACACGGGATGTTTATCGTCAATGCCAATGGTGAAAAGGAAGTAAAACCCGGCCTCAATGAAAGAGTGTCGAAATTCGCTGAAGCGTGCAATGAATTTGGAATTTACGAAATGAGCGAAGACGGATTATCACCTGACCAATATTACAAGAATTGGTTGGAAATAACTAAAAATACGGCAACACATCTTGGAGAAAAACTAGAAATTAATTTTCTGACACCGCCAGCAACAGAATACTCAGGAAAAGGAAGTGCGGGATTTGTTGATGGAATAAATGGCCACAAAGATTACAACATCAACTGGATAGGATGGTATGGAAACGATCCTGAAATAGAGATAATTACAAAAAATTTAGATTTTAATCGTATAAAGATGCACTTTTTAGATAATCAAAGAAATTGGATTTTTCTACCACAAAAAATCACAATATTTGGATATAAAAACAAAAAATGGAACGTGATAACTGAAAAAAAATTCGTAAATTTAATAGAAAATTATGAAGTAAAAACTAATGAAATAGAGATTACGGATAAAAGTTTCAGCACTTTTGAAAAAATAAAATTGGTCGTACAGAATCAGGAAGATTTACCAAGTTGGAGAAAACAGAAAAACAAAAAACCGATGGTAATGATTGATGAGATTGAACTTTACAACAAATAAAATAGCTCAAATGAACAGCGATAAAAAAATACTAATTATTGAAGATGATGAGTTAATGATTAAAATCCTCACATTCATACTAAATAAAGAAGGATATCAGTTGAGCGTAATTAGAGATGGTCTCAGTGCTATTGAACAATTACACACCATAAATCCTGATATGGTTATCACTGATTTATTATTGCCGTATAAATCAGGATTAGAAGTAATTAACTTTGTAAAAAGTAATTACGAAAATAAAGCTATAATTGCGTTATCGTCTTTGGGAGAAGAGGAACATTCTGTTAGCGAAGCATTTAAACTTGGCGCCGATGATTTCATTGCAAAACCTTTTAATCCAAACGAATTAGTATTACGAGTGAAGCGATTATTAAATCATTAATTCATATATGATGCTAAAATAGCCTCAGAAAAATGTTGATTTTGAGCATTACTTTCAAAAAGACTATCTTTGCAAAAAATTTAAGCAAATGACTACTTTTGAGCAATTCAACCTTCCGAAATCCGTACAAAAAGCGATTGATGATTTAGGATTCACTACTCCCACTCCAATTCAGGAAAAAACTTTTTCTGTGATCATGTCCGGAAGAGATATGATGGGAATCGCTCAAACTGGTACCGGTAAAACATTTGCTTACCTATTGCCCTTGTTAAAACTATATAAATTCACTCCAGGACATACACCAAAAATAGTAATTCTGGTTCCTACACGCGAACTTGTAGTTCAAGTTGTGGAAGAAGTTGAAAAACTGACAAAATACATGTCGGTTCGAACTATTGGGATTTTTGGTGGTGTGAATATTAATACTCAAAAAACGACCGTTTATCAAGGTTGCGACATATTAGTGGGAACTCCAGGAAGAATCATGGACTTAACACTGGACAATGTCATTCGTTTTGAAGAGATGCAAAAACTGGTCATCGATGAGTTTGATGAAATGCTAAATTTAGGATTTCGTACGCAATTGACTGCTATCTTAGCGATGATGCCAAAAAAACGTCAAAACATCCTTTTTTCGGCTACAATGACGGATGAAGTAGATGCAATTTTGAATGATTATTTTGATTATCCGGAAGAAGTTACGCTTTCCGCTTCAGGAACACCATTGGAAAACATCAAACAATTATCCTATCAAGTTCCTAATTTCAATACCAAAATAAACCTACTGAAACACTTGTTGCATAATAACGAGGATATGAGTCGTGTTCTGGTATTTGTCAATAATAAAAAGATTTCGGATATGGTTCTCGAGCGAATCGAAGAAGATTTTGACGGTCAGTTTGGAGTAATTCACTCTAATAAATCACAAAATTATCGTTTGAGTACGATGGCTTTGTTCCAAGAAGGAAATTTACGTGGTTTGATTACCACAGATATTATGGCCAGAGGTTTAGACATTTCGAATATTACACACGTAATCAATTTTGAAATGCCAGAAATGCCAGAATTATATATGCACAGAATTGGTAGAACTGGTCGTGCTGATGCTTCAGGAACCGCAATAAGTTTTATCGCGCCTCGCGAAGAAGAGTTCAAAGTAGAGGTCGAAGTACTGATGAATATGGAATTGGCAATTGAGCCTTTCCCGGAAACCGTTGAAGTTTCATCCAAATTAATAGAGCCTGAAAAAGACAGACAACCGATTAAGTTTTTGATGAAAAAACAGAAACTTGATGGAGATGGAGCTTTTCAGGAGAAAAGTAAAAAGAATAAGAAAGTCAATTTGGGTGGACCTGGTGTTACCAAAAAGAAAACACATGGTTCTGTAAATAGAAACATGCTAAAAACCAGAGACAAAAAGAGAAAAGACAAGAACAAATAGTAAAGTAAAAAAGGCTAAAAATGACAATCATTTTTAGCCTTTTTTCTTTGACTGTATTTATTAATTCTTGGTAAAAACCAAGCATACAGGAGAACATAAAGCAATTTTTTTACCAGTATCAGTAAGTAATCCGGTCTTTTTACTTCTTTTAAAAATTACCACGTCATTGGTATATTGATGTGCTATTAAAAGAAATTTACCTGTTGGATCAATCGCAAAATTTCTAGGTCCTTTTCCCAAAGTACTGGTTTTTCCTTTCAATACTAATTTTCCATTTTTTAGAATTTTAAAAATTGTAATGTTATTGGCTTCACCGCGATTAGACGCATATAAAAACTTCCCGTCAGGCGAAATATGGATATCCGCAGAACTGAACGTTCCTTTGAAATCTTTAGCTAAAATAGTCGTTTCGTCAATCTTCTTTAATATTCCGTTGGAGTAACTAAATACCGTTAACGCACCGTCTAATTCCTGTAATAGGTAAACAAACTTTCCATTTTTACTGAATGTCAAATGTCTGGGTCCACTACCAGATTTTACTGAAATACTGTCTTTCAGTTCTAAAACAGTATGTTCAGCATTAGGATTATAGCCATAGGAATACACTTTATCATTCCCTAAATCGTTAGACAAAACAAACTTTTTATCTGGAGAAAAATGAACCATATGCACATGAGGACCTTCTTGTCTTTGCTTGTTAATTCCTTTTCCATAATGCTGGATTACTTGCTTTGCTGCAGTAAGACTTCCATCATTATTTTTACCAAAAATGGAAACATTCCCACCAGAATAATTGGCAACAATTACATTTTTATCATCGTTTATAATGTAACAAGGATCAGCACCTTTTGAACTTTGCTTGTTGATTAAGTCTAATTTTCCGCTTGCTGGATTATAACTAAAAGAACTTACCGTACTTTCGGCACCAAATTCATTTACGGAATAAACAAAATTATTATCTTTTGAAACCGTCAAATAACTTGGATTTATAACTTTTTCAGTCGCATTTTTAAAACTGAAATCACCTGTCTTTGAATCAAAATCATATACATAAATTCCTTTGCTATCGCAGCTTTGAGTGTAGGTTCCAATGAGTAAATTGAATTTATTTTTTTGTGCCTGAACACTTGTAAAAATGAAAATTAGTAGAACAATAGCAAACGGCTTTTTCATGTTTTTAAATTTTATTGAAAAGCTAAAATACACATTATATCAATAATGAATGTCAATTGTTTATTCCTTTGAAAAATTATAACAACTTCAACTAAAACTGTCAACAAATTTGTATTTTTGACTCACGAAATTCAATGAACTTCATTGAAAATAAAATCCAGTGAAGTAAACTCAACCTCAGAATGCATTTTAAACATCCCGAAATTTTATACTTTCTGTTCTTGTTGATTGTTCCAATTTTGGTTCATTTATTTCAATTACGCCGTTTCAAAAAAGAATATTTCACTAATGTTCGTTTCTTAAAAGCACTTTCAATTCAAACCAGAAAAAGCTCTAAAATCAAGAAATGGCTTCTTCTCGGCTGTCGTTTATTGCTATTAATTTGCATTATTTTAGCATTTGCCCAGCCTTTTTTTAAGTCCAAAGACAGCAAAAATGCCAACAATGAATTGTATATCATTTTGGACAATTCTTTTAGTATGCAAGCCAAAGGCAAAAAAGGGGAATTGCTAAAACGAGCTGTTCAGGAATTACTAGAAGAAACTCCGGAAAACTTCAATTTTTCTTTGCTCACCAATTCCGAAAATTATTGGAACACGGATATAAAGTCGGTTCGTAGTGCCTTGCAAAATCTAAAATACAGTGCTACTCCGTTCCAATTGGACAATATAATGGCCAAAATAAAAGCGCATAAATCAGCTTTTAAAAAAGATATCGTTATCATTACCGATGCTATTGGTCTTGATGAAAAACAATTGAAAAATAGTGATGTAACTGATTCTCCTTTATTCATAATCCCAAAAGCAGAACAAAAAAACAATGTTTCTATTGACAGCGTTTTCATCAATAAAACATTGGACAATTTTTATGAAATTAGCGTCCAAATATCCGGTTATGGAGATGATTTCAAACCGATTCCAATTTCTCTATACAATGAAAATAAGCTTATTGCTAAAACGATAGTAACTTTAGAAACAAAGAAAAAAAATCTCAACTTTACCATTCCAAAGCAAGCTTTTCATGGTTATTTTTCAATAGTTGACAATGGATTGACTTATGATAACACGTTATATTTTAGCATTTCTAAAACTAAGAAAACCAATATTATCAGTATTGGAGAACCGGTAAAAAGCAACTTCCTTTCCCGAATTTACACCAGTGAAGAATTCAATTTTAACAATTATACTTTAAGTACTTTAGACTACAATAAACTGGAAGAACAAGACGCAATTGTTCTCAATGAATTAGATGAAATTCCTCAAGCTTTAGCGACCACATTAAAATCTTTTGTAGAAAAAGGCGGCAATTTAATTGTAATTCCTTCGGCGATAAGTTCCATTACCAATATGAATTCTTTTATTTCGAATTTTGGAAATCTTAGATTCAATTCTTTAGAAAACAGAGAAAAGCTGATTAATAAAATCAACTTCAATCATCCAATATTCAATAGCGTTTTTGAAAATAAAGTGACTAATTTTCAATATCCAAAAACTAAAAGTTCATTTATAATATCCAGTTCCAGTTCTGCTGCTTTGTCTTATGAGGACCAAAGTGTTTTCTTGACATCGATAACAAATTCGGTTTCAGCAGTTGCCGTTTTTGCAGCTCCTATCAATACCGAAAATTCTAATTTTCAGCAATCTCCATTAATTGTGCCTACATTTTACAAGATGGCGATGAACAATCAAAACAACGGTGTAAATGCTTTGACAATTGGAAATAACAACCCTCATTTGACAGAAGCATCCTTAAACAAAGACGCTATTTTAACAGTAAAAGGCTCAGATGAACAATTTATTCCTATTCAACAAATTCTGAATAATAAAGTCAAAATGACTTTCAATGATTATCCGGAACAAGCAGGAAATTTTAGCATTTACAATAAAAAAGAATGGATTGAAAACATCAGTTTTAATTATAACAGAACTGAAAGTGATTTGGCTTCAGCCAATGACAATATTCTTTCTGACTATAAAACAATCGAATCCATCCCATCGCTATTTGATACTTTACAAACTGACAGAACTGACAATCAAATTTGGAAATGGTTTGTTATCTTTGCACTGTTATTTCTGATTAGCGAAATGGCAATTATACGATTCGTAAAGTAAATAACGGAGGTCAAATACTTGAAAAAATAAATGTGAAATTTGTCTGGTTGCAAAAGTTAATGCAGTAATACGAATTCCATATTCCATTAAAAAATAAATATTATCTACATATGAAATTAATCATCAGAGGCGCCAAAATTATCGATTCAAAAAGTCCTTTTCATAATAAGACTGCAGATATTTTAATTGTTGATGGTTTTATAAAAAAAATTGGAACATCACTTCCAAATCCAGATAAAGCAGACGAAATAAAACTTGATAATTTACACGTTTCACAAGGCTGGTTTGACAGCAGCGTTTCTCTTGGAGAACCTGGTTTTGAAGACCGAGAAACCATAGCAAACGGACTTACTGTTGCTGCCAAAAGTGGTTTTACAGCAATCGCACTACAGCCCTACTCCTTCCCTATTATTGACAATCAATCTCAAGTGAATTTTGTTTTGAATAAAGCACAAGGATTTGCAACTCAACTGTATCCTATTGGCGCTTTGAGCAAAGAAAGTGCGGGAAAAGACATGGCAGAATTGTATGATATGAAAAAAGCCGGAGCAGTTGCTTTTGGCGATTATAATAAAAGTTTAGATAATGCTAATTTGTTAAAAATCGCTTTACAATACGTTCAGGATTTTGATGGATTGATTCTTGCTTTTTCCCAAGACGAAAATATAAAAGGAAACGGAGTGGCAAATGAAGGTATAGTTTCTACCCGATTGGGTTTGAAAGGAATTCCAAATCTTGCCGAAGAATTACAAATCGCAAGAAATTTATTCCTGTTAGAATATACCGGAGGAAAACTTCACATTCCGACAATTTCTACTAAAAAATCAGTTCAGTTAATCAAAGAGGCTAAAGCCAACGGACTTCATGTAACGTGCAGTGCTGCTGTGCATCATTTGGTTTTAACCGATGAAAAACTGGAAGGTTTTGATACGCGTTATAAAGTTTCGCCGCCACTTAGAACTGAAACCGACAGAAAGGCTTTGTTGAAAGGTATAAAAGACGGAACCATTGATATGATTACATCTGACCATAATCCGATAGATATTGAACACAAGAAAATGGAATTTGACGGTGCCAAAAATGGAACAATTGGAATGGAAAGTGCTTTTGGAGCTTTGATGACTGTATTGCCATTAGAAACCGTAATAGATAAATTGACCTCCGGAAAAACAACTTTTGGAATCGAAACAGAAACGATTAATGAAGGTTCAAAAGCAAATATTACCTTATTTAATCCTGAACCAAAAAGCATTTTTACAAAATCATCTATTTTATCCAAATCTAAAAATTGTGCTTTTCTAGGTGCTGAAATAAAAGGAAAAGTATACGGAATTGTGAATCAAGGAAAATTAATTTTAGCATAGAAAAATGAATAATAATAATAATAATAATAATAATAATAATTCAGAGTCCGGTAAAACTGCCGCGATTACCAGTTATATCTTGGGAATCGGTGTTTTTATAGCAATGTCAATAAATTCAGAGGATAAAAATGCATTTGCTTCTTTTCACATCCGACAAGGACTAGGACTTACCTTAACATTCATATCATTGGGATTAATCATCAGCAATTTTGACAGCTTGATGATATCCGCTCCCATGTGGATTTTCGTATTTGTTTTATGGTCGTATGGCATTACAAGTGCTATAAAAGGAGAAACAAAACCAGTTCCATTATTAGGGGCTTATTATCAAAAATGGCTATCAAACATATCATAATTACAATGAATTTATCTTTAGAATACAAAATAAGAGAACCAAAAATAAAATTAGACAAGAATCCTCTAATCCTTTTATTGCATGGATACGGAAGCAATGAAGAAGATTTATTTTCATTTGCTACTGAACTTCCGGAAGAATATTACATTATTTCAGCGCGTGCGCCTTATGATATGCAATACGGTGCTTTTGCTTGGTACGCCATTAACTTTGATGCGGACGAAAACAAATTTTCTGACCACGAACAAGCTAAAGTTTCTAGGGATTTAATAGCTGGATTTATTGATGAGTTAATTGCCAATTATCCAATTGATGAGAAACAAATTGCTTTAGTTGGCTTCAGCCAAGGCGCTATTTTGAGTTACGCAGTTGCACTTTCTTATCCTGAAAAAGTTCAGAAAGTAGTAGCTATGAGCGGGTATTTAAATTTAGAAATTGTATCTGAGGATTACCTAAAAAACAACTTTACTAACCTGAAAATATTTGCTTCACACGGAACGGTAGATCAGGTAATTCCAGTAGAATGGGCAAGAAAAACGCCTGCAATAGTAGAAAATTTAGGAATAAATTTAACCTATAAAGAATATCCAATTGGTCATGGAGTTGCTCCACAGAACTTTTATGACTTCAAAAACTGGCTTCAGGAAAAATAAATTTCAGTAATCAGTCGCAGTTTTCAGGGTATACTATCTGAAAACTTCGACCAATTATTTATTTCTGATACAACAGCGATTGATTCACTTCAAAAGAAATGCTTTCATCAGGATTGACAAAGTATTTTAACAAAACTTCGCCCCAAATTTCACCATCACTATAATCCGCAATAATCCATCTGTGGTTTAATATTCTTACTTTGTTAATAATAAATTTATTAGTCCCAATTTGGTCTTGACCGGTATAAGGATTTCCTTTTGGGTTGGCGTTAAAATCCAATAATTTTTCAGTGACAACCGGAATTAATTTTTCGAATTGAATCATTTTATCTCCATTTCCTGGATCAAAATAATTCTGCGCATTTTCATTCTTTTCTAAAGAAAAATAGTTGGCATCCACTAACTGATTCGAAACTAAGCTTAAACTGTCTCTTAATTTTTTTGTGGTTTTATCGTATCTATTTTGTTCAAATGTAACCTGTTTGCTTAAAAACATGTAGGTAAAAACAGTTGAAAGCACAGCCAAAATAGTTAGATAAAGGAATAATGATTTTTTCATTTTAAATAAAATTAAATTGTAATTTCTAAATTATCGTAGGCCAGAAAGACGTTATCCGGAAGATTTTTTTGAACTTCTTCATGGTATCCCATAATGTGACTAATGTGAGTGAGATACGCTTTTTTGGGTTGCACCAAAGTTATAAAATCCAACGCTTCTTTCAAATTGAAATGCGTATCATGAGGTTCTTCCCGCAAAGCATTTATAACCAATACTTTTAGATTTTTCAGTTTTGCAATTTCACTGTTTTCTATAGTTTTCACATCTGTTAAATAGGCAAAATCATCTATTCGATACCCAAAAACCTGAAGATTTCCATGCATCACATTTATAGGAACAGCTGTTTTATTTCCAATTGAAAAGGATTGATTATTGACCACTTCGATAGTTTGCACAGATGGCGCACCGGGATATTTATTTACTGTTTCAAAAACGTAATCAAAACGTTTTCTCAAATTATGAATCACTCTCTGGTGTGCATAAATTGGGATTTCTCCTTGTTTAAAATTAAAAGGACGAATATCATCAATTCCTGCCGTGTGATCTGAGTGTTCGTGGGTAAAAAGAATTCCGTCTACTTTCTGACAATTTGAGGAGAGCATTTGTTGTCTGAAATCAGGTCCGCAATCGATAACAAAAGAGTAATTTTCCCAAGAAATCCATACCGAAACTCGCAGTCTTTTATCTTTAAAATCAGTGCTTTTACAAACGGGATGATTGCTCCCGATAACAGGAATCCCTTGTGACGTACCAGTTCCTAAAAAATATACCTTCAACTTTCTTTATTTTATTTGCAAAAATAGGGTTAATTCTCTTTCATTAGAAACCTATTTCATTAACTTTGCGAAATATTAGCCATATTAAAAGAAAATGGATACAGAAATAAAATTAAAAGGTGATAAAATCATCCAACAAATCCCTTCAATTAAAGATAAAGCACTTCGTATCAATTTGAACGAAAATATTTATGGAACTTTTGCTGAAATTGGAGCTGGACAGGAAACTGTAAGACATTTTTTTAGATCTGGTGGTTCTTCCGGAACAATCGCAAAAGCAATGTCAGCCTATGACAAAGATTTTAGTGATGCCGTTTATGGTATTGAAGAAGACGGTCGCTATGTCACTGAAAGCCGACTTAAAAAAATGCTTTCTCATGAAGTAAACCTAATAGAAAAAAGACTAAGTAGAGAAAAACATCCTAACAAAATGTTTTTTAGTTATGCCAATACCGTTGCCACTATTGATTTTGCCAAACAATTTAAAGGACACGGCTGGGTTGGAATAAGTTACCAAATTGAACCAGACGAAGATTACAACGAAATCATTCTTCACATTCGTTTTAAAGAAACTGATGTTCGTTTGCAACAGGAAACTCTTGGAATCCTTGGTGTAAACTTAATTTATGGGGCTTACTACAAATACAATGATCCAAAACGTCTTTTGCGTTATTTATACGATCATTTAGACAAAGATCAATTAGAAATTGACACGATAAATTTCTCAGGTCCCCGTTTCGCTGATGTAGACAATCGTTTAATGAGTTTACAATTAGTCAAAAACGGAATGACTGATGCGGTAATGTTTAATCCTGATGGAAAAAACATACTTCCTGCAGCTATTTTATACAAAAAAAACATACTTGCTTTTAGAGGAAGTTTTCGTCCGGTTACAAAAGTTAATATGGACATGTATGAGAAATCATTGAAAATGTTCTTAAACGAGAATAAAGTAAATGCTGAAAATACACTGGTAGTTTTTGAAATCACACTTTCAAATCTTCGTTCCGATGGTGAGATTGATGAAAGAGATTTCATGGATCGAGCTGAATTATTGTGTTCTCTTGGACAAACCGTAATGATTTCAAACTTTCAGGAATACTATAAAGTGGTGGAGTATTTTGCGAATTATACCAAAGCCAGAATGGGATTAGCCATGGGCGTAAATAATTTAATAGATATTTTTGACGAGAAATATTACCGACATTTAAGTGGTGGAATTCTGGAAGCTTTTGGAAAATTATTCTACCGCGATATGAAAGTATTCTTGTATCCAATGATTGGTGAAAATGGAGAAATTATTACATCCGAGAATTTGAAAGTACATCCAAGAATGAAAGAACTTTATAAATTCTTTAAATTCAATGGTAAAGTAGTTGATATTGACGATTATGACCCTTCAATTCTAGAAGTTTTCTCCCGTGAAGTTTTGAATATGATTAATCATGGAAAACCAGGTTGGGAACAAATGCTTCCTTCCGGTATTGCAGAAATAATTAAAGAACACAGACTTTTTGGATTTGATCCAAATAAAGTTTTGAACGAAAGCAACTAGTACATTAAAATCATAAAAAAGTCCAGAATTGCGGTAAATTATAACCTCAACTCTGGACTTTTCTTTGCATTTCAAAATCTAAATTCAGTTTTAGAAACTTAATTAAATTACACTAGCAACTAACTCCTAAAAACGCAACACTAATACTTATTTAAGTATTTGAGCTGCATGCGCCTTCGTTTTTACATCAGAAATTACTTCTTCGATGATTCCTTTTTCATCAATTACAAAAGTGGTTCTGTGGATTCCGTCATATTCTTTACCCATGAATTTTTTAGGTCCCCAAACTCCAAAAGCCTGAATTACAGATTTATCTTCATCAGCAAGTAATGGAAAAGGAAATTCATACTTGTCTTTGAATTTCGCTTGAGCTTTCGCTGAATCAGCACTTACACCTAACAACGCGTAATTATTAGCTTGAAATCTCTCAAAATTGTCTCTTAAATCACAAGCTTCAGCAGTACATCCCGGCGTATTTGCTTTTGGATAAAAGAAAACTACTAATTTTTTCCCTGAATAATCCGCTAATTGATGTGATTTTCCATCTTGATCTACGCCTGAAAAATTAGGTGCTTTATCTCCTTTTTTTAATGTTGTCATTATTTGTATTTTTTACTTATTTGAATTGAATTTGAATATTGCTATTGCAGTTGAAATTGTTTTTCTTTACAATCAAATTTAATGAATAATGAATAAACAAGAACGTGTAACTTTTGTTATAAATACGTTAAAAAAATTATATCCTACGATTCCAATTCCGCTGGATCATAAAGATCCATATACATTATTAATAGCTGTTCTGTTATCAGCACAATGTACAGATGTGCGAGTAAATCAGATTACGCCATTGCTTTTTGCAAAAGCGGATAATCCATACGATATGATCAAAATGTCTGTGGAGGAAATAAAGGAAATTATTCGCCCGTGTGGCTTATCGCCAATGAAATCTAAAGGAATTCATGGTTTATCACATATTTTAATTGACAAACACGGCGGAAAAGTACCTGAAAGTTTCGAATTTCTGGAAGAATTACCCGCCGTAGGACATAAAACAGCCAGTGTCGTGATGTCACAAGCATTTGGTGTTCCTGCGTTTCCTGTGGATACGCACATTCACCGCTTGATGTACCGCTGGAATTTAACCAATGGAAAAAACGTAGTCCAAACGGAGAAAGATGCCAAACGTCTTTTTCCTGAGGAAATCTGGAATGACTTGCATCTTCAGATTATTTGGTACGGAAGAGAATATTCTCCGGCTCGTGGTTGGAATTTAGAAAAAGATATAATTACGAAAACGATTGGCCGAAAAACAGTACTTGACGCTTATTATAAAAAATAAATTAACTAAATACAAAAAACCGCTGATTCCCATTAAGAATAAGCGGTTTTTATTTTAGTCAATACTTATTAGAATATTTAAACTGACTTTTCATCAATTAATACAATTCTAATTCGATATAATTTCGAAACTTTTATTATCTACTTTTATTATGGTTAACGCTTTGGAATAGCCTAATAAAAAAGAAATTGTTTCTTTACTTGGTTTCATCGTTTGGTAAACTAATGATTTTTTTGAGTAAGTTTTTGCCATATAGTAATACATATTTGTTTTCTATTACAACGCAGCAAATTTCAAGATATTGTTAATTGGTTAAAACAATTTGGTGTTTATCAATTACTTTTCTCAAATTCATCAAAGCATAACGCATTCTTCCTAAGGCGGTATTGATGCTCACTCCGGTAGATTCCGAAATTTCCTTGAAACTCATGTCTTGATACATTCGCATCACCAAAACTTCTTTTTGATCCGCTGGAAGTTCTTCAATTAATTTCTTCAAATCCATTTCTACTTGTTCCGATATTATTTTATTTTCTATCGTCAAAGAATCATCAGACATAATTGAGAAAATAGAAAATTCCTCTGTTTCTCTGAACATGGGCATTTTTTTCGTTTTACGGTAATGATCAACCACCAGATTATGGGAAATACGCATGACCCATGGCAAGAATTTACCTTCTTCATTATAGGAGTTTGATTTCAAAGTTTTAATCACTTTGATAAAGGTATCTTGAAAAATATCGTTGGTAATATCTCTGTCGGGGATTTTAGAATAAATAAATCCATAGATTTTTGATTCATGCCTTTTTATTAGTTTAGCTAAGGCATCCTCATTACCTGCGACATATTCCTTAACTAATGACGCGTCTGGGAGTTGTATATTAACCATAATAATACTTTTTAGTTTTAATTAAAATTGGAGAGTTTTCTCTAAAAAGTAGTTTTCTATTATAGGCTAAATTGGATTAGGTTCGTTAAGTTTTCAAATTTAACTAAATATTATTTTAACATGCAAGTAAAATTAATGAAAATTAACATATCATGAATAAAATTTGTTAAAATTTTTCTTCTTTTTTTCACATTTACTATACAAATAGCATGCCGTTGAATAAAAAGAATAGTTTATGTCAAGGAATTCTTAAAAATAAAAAAAAACCAAAATAAAGTCTGATTGTTAATGCATTAGAATCAAACTTTATTTTAGTTTTAACTATATTACTGATTATGTACGATTATTGGTAGACTCTGATGTAATCAACTATGAACTCCTGCGGTAGAATATTATCATCAACTTCTGGCCCACCAAAGTTTCCTCCTATTGCCATATTAATAATAAAATAAAAAGGCTGGTTATAAGGCCAAATTGCCTCTGTTTTATTTTTAGGCTGAAACGTATACACTAAAGTATCATCCACAAAAAAATCGATTTTGTCTTTCGTCCATTCTATAGCGTAAATGTGAAAACCTTCCTCAATATCATCAAATCTTGTTTTCTTGGTATTTATCGTATTTCCGTGGCTGTCCTGCGTGTGCAAAGAAGTAAAAACCATATTGGGTTCTTTCCCAACATATTCTAAAATATCGATTTCACCACATTTTGGCCAGCCAACTTCATTTATATTAGAACCTAACATCCACAAAGCAGGCCACACTCCTTGTCCAACAGGCAACTTTGCCCTGGCCTCAAAACGACCGTATTGAAACTCTTTTTTACCTTTGGTAGTGATGCGTGTCGAAGTGTATTTATCACCTTCTTTTTTACCTGTAATGACCAATTTGTTTTTAGCAAGCTTGTGATTTTGTTTCGTGTACAATTGTCTTTCGTTATTTCCCCAACCGCAATTAGGACAACCATCGCCAAGTTCAAAATTCCAACTCTTTTCGTTTAACGTTTTACCGCTGAAATTTTCTTCCCAAACTAATTTTCGTTTGTTCTGTTGTGCAAAAGAAAAATTAACCACAAGTAATAGTACCAATATTTTTTTCATTTTATTTTAATTAGAATATTGAAAATCACCTTCCAACTTTGTTACTGAACTGCCTCCGATGAATACTTTAAAGTCTCCAGCTTCTGCTTCCCATTTTCTATTGGCTGTAAAATATTCGATTGTTTTTTCATCGATTGTAAATACCACTTTTTTGGTCTCGTTAGGCTGTAATTCTATCATTTCAAACCCTTTCAGCTCTCTTACCGGACGCGTTATACTTCCTATCAAATCTCTAATATATAATTGAACGACTTCTTTTCCGGTAACTTTTCCAGTATTTTTTAAATTTACAGAAACTTCAATCTTACCATTTTTAGCAAATGTTTTGGATGATAATTGCAAATCCGAATATTCAAATTTAGAGTAACTTAAACCGTGACCAAAAGGATACAGAGGCGTATTCTTTTCATCGATATAATGCGACCAAAATACACTTTCTGGTTCGTTCATTACTGGCCTTCCCGTATTTTTATAATTGTAATAAATAGGAACCTGACCTACGTTTCTTGGGAAAGTCATTGGTAACTTTCCGCTTGGGTTGTAGTCACCATATAAAACCTGCGCAATGGCATTTCCACTTTGTGTTCCTAAATGCCAACCTTCCACTATTGCAGGAATATTTTCATCAGCCCAAGGAATCGCTAATGGACGACCATTATTTAAAATCAAAACTACATTAGGATTGACTTTGTAAATTGCTTCTAATAATTCTTGTTGGACACCCGGTAAACCAATATCGGTTCTGCTTCTTCCCTCACCTGATTGCAAACCGTGTTCTCCCAAAACCATAACTACTACGTCAGCTTGTTTTGCAGCGGCAATAGCTTCTGCAAATCCACTCTTATCCGTCGTATTTATTTTAGTTTCCCAAATGAACTGCGTTCTTCCCTCGGTTACATCGGCTCCTTTTACATAAGTAAGTTGATTTCCAGAGTACTTTTGTAATCCTTCCAGAACAGAAACTGCCGAATTATCGTCTGCAGCGATTCTCCAACTTCCCAATGGACTCGTTTTATCATTTGCCAAAGCACCAATTAAGGCGATTCTTTGACCTGATTTTTTAAGAGGTAATAATTCCTTTTCATTTTTTAAAAGCACGATAGACTTTTTGGCCATATCCAAAACTCCTTCATGAAAGGCCGCTTTTCCAACTGTTGCCAATTCTCTACTTTCATCACAATATTTGTATGGATCGTCAAACAAACCTAATTCGAACTTAACTTTCAAAATTCGTCTTGCAGCATCATCAATAACGCTTTCTTTGACTTTGCCTTCTTTGACTAATGCAACCAAATGTTCCACATACGAACTGGATTCCATATCCATATCTGAACCTGCATTAATCGCTATTTCAGCCGCTTGTTTGCTGTCCTTAGCAAAACCATGCGGAATCATTTCGTTGATGGAACCCCAATCCGAAACTACAAAACCATCAAATTTCCAATCTCTTTTTAAAACTTCTCTTTGTAAATAGGCATTTCCTGTTGCGGGAACGCCATTCAGTTCATTGAAAGAGTTCATAAACGTTCGTACACCTGCATCTACAGCCGCTTTAAAAGGTGGAAAAATGGTATTTTGCAACACCGTTTCACTTATATCAACCGTATTATAATCTCTTCCAGATTCGGCAAAAGCATATCCTGCAAAATGTTTGGCACAAGCCAAAATAGTGTTCACAGCCGATAAATCTTCGCCTTGAAAACCTTGTACACGTGCAACGGCAATTTTACTCCCTAAAAACGGATCCTCGCCGGCGCCTTCCATAACTCGTCCCCAGCGGGCATCTCTGGAAATATCAATCATGGGTGCAAAAGTCCAGTTCAGTCCTACGGCAGCGGCTTCTTCAGCAGCTATTGCAGCCGATTTTTTCATCGCTTCTAAATCCCAACTTGCTGCTTCAGCGAGCGGAATTGGACTAATCGTTTTATAACCGTGAATAACATCAAATCCAAAAAGCAAAGGAATCCCTAATCGGGTTTGTTCCACCGCTATTTTTTGCAATGCTTTTACATCTTTAACTCCTTTTACATTCAGCATCGATCCTACTAAACCTTTTTTTAAGTCCTCGTATTTTTTAGCTGCCTGACCTTCTTTTGGAGTTGGACCTGTAATATCCCAAAAACCGTTGTACTGATTGAGTTGCCCAACTTTTTCTTCGAGAGTCATCAGTTGAAGCACAGAATCCACTCTAGTCTCTAAAACATCTTCTTTAGAATATGAAACAGGCGATTTCAAGATTTTATTACTGCAACCTGCAACTATTAGAGCTGCTATAGCAAATGATGCTAACAAGGATTTATTTTTCATCTCTAAACTTTTTATATAATTAAAAGGCCGAAATAAATTCCGACCTTTTTATTTTCAATATTATCAAATTATTCTAGTTCTAAACTTGTAAAAAAACACCAGTCTAAACTAAAATTATATCTTATTTTGCATTAGCAAACGTACACTTTAACTATTTAAAAAACTTATATTTAATTAATAGTCACAGAAACGTTATCGATATTAGCAGTTACCTTACAACCTGCATCTCCACCACAAACTGCTTCAATTAAGAACGACAATCCTTTAGATACATCAGCGTTTGAAGGTATTGTATATGTACCCGTAAATGTTGTCCATGTTGAAGTTAAAGTTGGAGCTGGATTAAAAACATGTGTAAACGATGCTCCTGCAGCACCTTCACCAAAAAGCAGAACATTAAATACAGCACCTGGTTGTACAACAGAACCTTTAACATCAAACTTAACTGTGATTTTATCCCCAGATTTTACTGTTCCTGCACCAACAGCTTCTTGTTTAAAGGCTGGATTACTTGGACCATTTGTCACTAATTTACCTGACCAAGTACCACCATTATTACTTGTTGTATTATCTAAAGCAGCAGTACCTCCATTTTGAAAAACAATCCATCCAGAAAGCGCTCCTGTTTCAAAATCACTATTTTGTGCTAATCCGGTAGTCGTTCCTGAACCACCAGTACCTCCTCCTGAACCTTGTAAAAATAGGGATACATTATCAATATTTACTTCGCCAATTGCTGCACCTAAATCAAACAATACACGTGCATCGCTTGCGCCAAAGTTACTAGCTGTTACAGTAATTGTGTATTTCGTGCGAGTTGTAGTAATGTTTACTGTCTGAACCGTATTAGAAAAATCTCCTCCACTCAATCCTATTCCTGCTATTATAGATCTTGCTCTATCTGACCATGCATCAAAACTCAAAGTGTATGTTGCGCCTTGTACTATCGCTAATTTCTGGCTTACATTTACATCATAAGAATTTCCAGCCGCTGTAACATTTACCGAATAAAAAGTATCACCGTTTACAGTTTTAACTGGAGCAGGATCAGTACCAACTCCAATAATCCAAGAGCTGCTACCGCTTTCAAAATTACCATTAGTTAATAAACCATCATCAAATGCGCCAGGAGTAACTCCACCACCAGTTCCTGCATATACTTTAAGATCATCGAAATAGTAAGTATCTTTATTATTTGCATTCAAATCAAAGAAAAGAACAATTTTATTAAACTTATTGGTTTGAGAAGCTGCAAAAGGAAACGTTAATTCTTCCCACTCACTTGTTTTTGTTGTAGGTACTTCTAATTCTGTGTTATTATTTGGATTACCAATTTCTTCTAATTTGATTCTAACTTTAAAACCAGGTTTTGCCGAGTAAACTTTCATTTTCAATCCTCCATTGGTATTGAAATCTAATTTGGCATTTAAATTAATTTGTGTGTTATCCCAAGGATTGTTTCCTAATTTTGTGATTTTACCCACTTTACATGAACTATTTAATGCATTATCAAAACTAGGGTTTGACACCCATGCAAAATCAGCCCCGTCATTTACAATAGTTCCTGCTGCAGGTTCTGTTTTAAATGTCATATTTAAAGTTGCGGCATTTATCGATTCTAGTGCTTCAGTAGTACAAGGAGTAGTAGGAATTGTTATGGTAATTTCGTCCTCAAACGTATCCGAACCACCTGCTACATTATTTGCTATTAAAACGATAGTATACGTACCGGCAGCATACGACTTTATCGGATTTATTTCAGTAGAAGTCTCACCATCTCCAAAATCCCATTCGTAGTTTTTAGAATTCTCTGAGATATTTATAAATGTAACTGTTCCTGTTGCTGGATTTACTGTATAAGTAAATCCAGCAACCACTTTAGGATATTTAGAATCATCATTTGTACATCCAAATAAACATATCGTTAAGATCAAAATTGCAATTTGCTTAGCGCTATTGATTAAGTATTTCATAATTATTATATTTTGGGTTAATTGGTATTATTTTTTATAAACTCTTACGTAATCTACTAACATAGTTTGTGGAAAGACCGTTTCGCTATTAGGAGAACCAACAAAAGAGCCTCCTACAGCCAAATTAATTATAATGTAAAAAGGTTTGTCAAACACCCATTCTCCTGTCACATCACTAGGTGTAATTTGATTGTATAACACATCATCTACATAGAAGTTAATATATTCAGGTCCCCACTCTATGCCATAGACATGAAAACCAGTATCAAAACGATCATTTAAAAGATTATAACTTTTTGATATTGAATTCCCACCTGAATAACCTGGACCATGAACTGTTCCTAAAATTGTTGTAGGATTTTGTCCACGATATTCCATAATATCTATTTCCCCACATTGTGGCCAAACAACAGTATCGGAATTAGCCCCTAATAACCAAAAAGCAGGCCAGATCCCTTGCCCATAAGGCACTCGTATACGCGCTTCATATCGACCGTAAGCTTGTTCAAATTTACCTTTAGTCAACAATCTTGCAGAAGTATAGGAAGAACCATTAAAAGATTCTTTTCTTGCAGTGATAAGCAGTACACCATTTTGTACCGTTACATTTTCAGTGCGATCTGTGTAGTATTGCAACTCTCCATTTCCCCAACCATTATTTCCAGTTCCAATATTATAATTCCAAATTTCGCTATTTGGTTTACCATTAACATCAAACTCATCCGACATTACCAAATTATTAAATGTCGCTACTGTTTGCTTCTCATCAGTTGAACAACTAGAAAATACAAAAAAGGAAAAAACTACATAAAAAGGTATTATGGATAATTGTCGTGCTCTTATTTTAAATTGATTTATTTTATTCATCTTAAGTGTTTTTATTATTTATTAAAACCAATAAATTATTTATAGAAATATAGATTATCAAGTAAAAAATTAATATCTCCTACAAAAACAATTTGTGCTAAATTTCCCTTTTGCGAAGCAATATCACCAGTTAACGGAATGTTTATTGAAATCCATTGTCCAGGAGTTATTTGATTTGCTGGAACTGTATATGATATTTCTTTATCATCTACTGTTGGTCCCCCTGTAAAAACATTGGTATCAATTACACCATTAGCGCCTCTATCTCTTATTTTGACTACAAAAGGTGTATTTGTTGTATCTGCGGTCCAAATATCTAAATGAAGAAAACCCATTGTTGTCGCATTTATTGCAGGATTTTTGAACTCAATACCCACATAATTTAAATCCGAATAGTATTTAAAATTATCAAAACCAACTTTTATATCAGACGTTTTAGTTGTTGAACCATCATAAAATCCATTAAAAAAATCAACTGGTACATTTGTATAAGCATTGCTAAACAACGATATTACATTAGCTGCTGCTTGAGTTGGCACAGGTGCAGAACCAAAACTACCAGAAGCTTCAATTGTCAAGGAACCTGACGCTTTAACACCTGCTACAGCAGCGGTTATTTTGGCTGTACCAAATCCAACAATTGTAACGATTCCTAACTCACTAACTCTTGCAACCTCAATATTTGAGGAACTAAATTTAAAGTAAGAAGGTGCTGCCAAAACAGTTTGATTTATACCCGAAGCCAAATTATAAGTTTGAGTCAGACCATCAATTGTAACATTTGAACCAATGAAACTATTTTCCTTTTTATCAACACCATTAAAAATAGCAGGTTTTGGTTGTGCAACAGTCCCTAATTTTTCATATTTCAATTCATCAATCCAAAAAGTATATCCATTACCATTCTCAGCTCCTTCAGCATACCAAAACATTCCCTTTTCAAGAGTCAATTTAGTAGCATCAGGTATAGGAATTATAACTTTAGTCCAATTTGTAGATAAAGGAACATTAGTCATTGTGACTAAATATTTATTCTCCCCAAAATCGTTCCCAAGACCCACTTCATTTAAAGTTGCTGCTTGTGTGGATTTAATCCAAAAAGTCAATGCATCATAATCCGATAAATCACGTCCCGTAGCATCCGGGAAAATTGCCCCTGCAAAGGCACCATTAGGATCACCTACAGTAGGAACGTCAAATCGCATTGATGCCGTACCTTTATATTTTACCTCTTGGTCTACTGTAAATGCATTTGCTTTTGAACCACTAAAGGGGAAATAATTTAGACCTCCACTAAAACCATCGATAAAAACTTCAGCTGTTTTAGGAAACGTTGCAAACTCAACATCATCGGAAAGCTCTCTTTCGCATCCAACTGTTACAATGAGTATCAATCCCAGTAGGAATATGATTTTTGAATCTCTATAGTTACTCTTTTTCATATTTTATTTTTATTATTTTCCAATATTAATATGTATGTATGTTCTAATTTCCCATTCATTTCCGTTAGGGAATCCTACTGGACTTATTATCGGTGAAGTGGCAAATTCATCAGCAACATTTGGAAGGTAGCGTGGAGAATATTGATCAAGTGTACGCCACGTTCCACGAATACCAATTTTAGTGTCAGGTAATATAAACCAATTAGGCTTTCCTAATGAAGTAGATAAATCTAGCATCAACTGCAAAGGATACGTCAAGTTAAAATCTCGATGATAATCAAATGGTCCCCAATCATTAAGTTTTATAGAACTTACTAATTTCGATTTATTATAGATAACTCGTATGTCACCTCCCAGACGCTCCACTAATCTAGCATCACCACCATTTGCTTGGGCATTTCCAAAGTAAATATTACCTATTAATCCAAAATCCGGAGTTAACTTAGAAACTATACGTGTATTTGATTCCCATAAGTCATGTGCAGGAGCAGAAGTAGGAAAAGCAAACGTTTGTCGCCCATCAGCAAGAATTCCAACAGCAGCATCTTGAGTAGTTGGTAAATGACGAAATACAAATCCGGTACTTACTGCAAACTTAGCGTCCTCAGTCATGTCATTATCCCATTCATACATCCAAGTCGCAGGTGTTGGATCATAAGTCAGCAATAATTCTCCTCCCACTGTTTCTCTATTTCCTCTTACAGCAAATGGATCATCTTGAATATTTCGTAATCTTCCTGGCGCTTGCACATCATTTGGCATAGCCGCCACAATTGGTTTTTGCCACAAAAAGTTTGGAGCAATTTGGAAATTTCCAGTGGTATAAGTAAATCCGGAAAGAACATTTACTTGGTTTCCACTTCCACTGTCTTTTAATCTCCAGCCGGTAAATGTTCTGGTATAATCAGCACCACCATTAGCGACTAAGCCCATAGCTGCAGCTTGTCCGTACCAATTGAATGAACCTTTGGAATACGTTAATTTAGCTTTTCCTCCCCAATTATCAGTTGATTTAACTTCATCAGTATAAATTACATAATTTCCTGGTTGTCCTTCAGTAAATTGAAATCTTCTACCATTTAGAGGTTGTCCACCCCAAATAGCACCGAGCTCAACACCTAAATCTCCAAATTTAGTTTTTGAATAAATAGAAAGTCTTCTTGTTTTAGGTAGTGGAACCGCAATTGATGAAACAGCTTCCGGAGCATCAGCAATATCTTCATGATAAATACCCGCAAGATCAAACATACCAAGTTTTGTAGCGTATTTCAATAAAACTGCTGGATTTGCACCCCACCATAATTGTGGTCCGAAAGCAGCTTTAAAACCTTTTAATGCTCTTTTACCATCAATTTCAAAACCAGAAGTTTCTCCATTATAAATATCTAAATTTGCTCCATAATTTGCCTCAGGATACAATCCGAAAAAATCGCCTTCGTAACCCCAATGATAATGGCCTGTCCTGTAGAAACCTCTTAATTCAAAATCTTTAGCATCCCAAGTGTAACTTGCATTGTAGACTTTAACTCTATTTATATCATCTAATAAAAGAGGACCGTTATCAGTTAATACAGTTCTACTACGACCACGGTTTTCATAAAAAACTTCATCAATTGGATTTTCAGCAACATTACCAAGTATGCTGAAATTGACATTGGCACGCATGTTTGAGGAAGGATTACCTTCAACTCCTACAAAAAAGGATTGCATGTGGTCAAATCCAAGCTTTTTAGGATATACAGTTGATTCAGGATCTGCAGTTTTCGGAGTTGTAATTAAACTTCCACCTGTATTAAATGTAGTAAACTCAGCTCTCATGTTACTAATACGAATTTTTTCGCTACCACCACCCAATAGCGCAGCTTTATCTCCACGAGCTTTTAAAACAGCATCCATTAACTGAATATTTGCAAAAGAATTTTGTATGCTCTCAAGATTTTCGCCTGAAGCGTATGGATTTACATTATGTGCTTGCTTCAATGCATAATAAGCTGCACGTGGATAAAGATCATATAAGCCACGTTCATTTGTTGGTCCTTTGGCACAAATACCAAACCACTCTTCATTCATATTATTATTAGTACCTTCTAAATCCAATGAGTATCCTCCATTCGACCAAGAGGCATTATTATCATGGATGTCTAGATTTTTAGTTTGACCATATTTCCACCAACCATCACTAAATTGAAACGTAAAACCTCCAAGTGAATTTCCCGCTTTACCAATTCCTGCTGCATTTTCATAAATTTCTTTCCAGTTTCCCACCATGTAATATGCCTGAGACTTTTGATCCTCACTATTATTAATGGTATTAAATGCATCAGCTCCAAATTCTGTAAATAAAATAGGCTTATTTATTTCATTTTTAACTTTTGCAAAAGCATCACCAAAAGAAACACCACGATACATATTAGTACCTAAAATGTCAATGTCCGGACATTCCGTTTTAATGATGTCTAAAAACAATAAGTCTCCATTACAAATCGCTATAGGATGTGAGGCATCAATTTGTTTCATTTCTAAAACAGCTTCATTGAAAAGCTTATATAATGAATGTGCTCTTACAGTAGATTTTCGATCTTCTAACGGAATGTTTTCCGTTTCAGCACCATCCCAAAAAAGACCATAGTTATTTTCATTTCCTAATAAGAATAATAAAAGTCCTGGAGTATTTTTATATTCTTGAACCATATCTTTTGTTTCTTTCAAAAGTAATTTACGAGTTCGAGAATCAGAATATTCGGTATTAGGCACCCAATTTCCATTTAAAGTTAGTCCGTAACGTCCAAAAGAATGGTTAAGCATAGTATAAATACCATATTTTTCATAAATATATTGAATCCATTTTGGTTGGACACCCGTGTATTGACGAATTACATTAACTCCCATGTTTTTCAATAAACCCATTTCAGAGTCAAGAGCAGCTTTAATAACATCATCTGGTTGTTTCCATAGACTATAGGAAAAATTAGTCCCAATAGGATAATAATCCCAGTTCATACCGTTGATCATAAAATCTTTTCCATCAACAACTAATTTCATTCCCTTCTCGTTAGAAACGACCGAAACGTTATTAGACTGCGCAATAACAGTTGTTGTTATTAAGAAAAATAGTAATCTTAGAATATTGATTTTCATATTTTAATAAATTTAATTTGATTCTTTCAAAAATTATTGAACGATATTTATTTTAGTGTAATGAGCAAATAAAGTATAAATCATTTTTCACTTATAGTTTCTTGCTTACATTTTTATATTAATCCGAATTGCAAAAACTCTTAACTATTTGGACTAATTTCTATTTATCAATATTGGTTTATAAAGACAAGAACTTGTCTTCAATAATAAGTAAGTACTAATGTAAATTGGTTTCTTCATTTTTTGGCTTTTTATGATATTATAAAATTAATCGGAAACACTAATAATAAATCAAAAAGAACCTCAACAAAAAACATACAATGCAAAAAATTCACTATTTAATTTACAATACTTAAAAAAGCATTGAAAATTAAGAAGAAATTGTGATAACCGTTTTTTCTACAAAACAAAAAAACCACAACAATAACGTTAATGTTGTGGTAATGTATAGTTCTATTTGAGGGAATTGAAGAAAACTATACAGCTAATATGTACTCAACAAGCCCTTGTTCATGCGCTAATTCCATTTTTTTACGCAAACGATATCTTTTTATTTCGACACTTCGTACTGAAATATTTAACAAAGGCGCTACTTCTTTCGAAGAAAGATTCAATCTCAAGTAGGCACATAATCTCAAATCATTTGGTGTTAAGGCTGGGTGAGCCACTTTCATCTTTTTCAAAAAGTCTTTATCTGCGTTGTCAAAAGCTTCCTTAAAAACACTCCAACTATCGCCTTCTGTAATGTTCTTGTTAATTGTAGAAATGACAGATTTTATGCTTCTGTTCCCATCATCTGGTGTTTTCTTTAAATCATCTTTAATGAACGCCAATAACTCATTTTTACTATTCAAACTCATCGTTGAAACAGCCAACTCTCTATTTTTGGTATCTACATCTTGCGAAAGTTGTTCGTTTTTGATGCGCATCAATTCCTGCTCGTTCTCCAATTCTTTAATTTCCAATAAAAGATTATTCTCTTCTATCAGTTTTTCCTTTTGTTTTTGATAGTAATTTTTATATGCCTTATGGATAAATCGAGCCATTACAATCATAAAAAATAAATATACTAACAGTGCAATATGGGTTAAATACCAAGGTTTTTCAACAGTGAAAGAATATACCGCTATATCTTCCAGAGTAGAATTAGCAAATTTAGTTCTGACCTTAAAAGTATATTCACCGGGAGGAAGGTTTTTAAAATTTACCGTTGATTTCGCACTCCATTCACTCCAATCGTCTTGAAATCCTTCTAATAAATATTGAAATTCAGCATTAATGTATTTATTAAATTCAGGAACCGTGTAATTTATAGTAATGTTATTTTCATCATAATTAAAACTGCCTTCTCCCTGAATCGAACGATTTTCAGTGCTTTCATTCAGCTTATTTGTAGTAATTGCGGAAATAGAGACGTTATGGTTTTTAAAACTCAACTCGTTAAGATTTAAAATATAATATCCGTCAGTCGTTCCAATCAAATAATTAGAATTAGAAATTTGGGTAATATTTTCATAGCCCAACATCGAATTTGTTAACGAAGCTGGAATAGGAATCACATTTTGTTTTAGTTGATTACTCAATTTACTCAATGAAAAATAATGGATGTAATTTTTTGAAAACAACCATATCTTGTTAGAATTATCCACAATTAATTTTCCAGAAGTATATTCATCTTTTTCAAAAACAGCACTTAATAATGCATCTTTACTGAATTGTTTTGTCTTTTCATTAAATTTAAAAATACCTTCTTTATTTGCATAATAGATGATGTTATTGAACTTTGTTAAACTGGCATTTTTTCCCTTTGTGGGGGTTTTATAGGTAACAAAAGGTTTCGTTTTCAACAATTTACTGTCTAATTCCAGTCTGTAAACTCCTTTGTATTCATGACTTACAAACACATTTAAGTCATTTGTGATTTCAAAATATTTAGCAGAATAATCAAATCCGGCAATTTTATTTCTAAAAGCCCATTGATTATTAATTTTTGCCAAAACTGAAATTCCATAGTAATTCCCTTGAAGCAAAAGTCCTTTTTGATTGGGTACCGTTTCAAACTTCCAAGTTCCTGATGCTGAAAATATATTTTTCGCCACAGCATTTTCAATCACAAATGTCCCCGAATCATGACCGCAAAAAAGCGTCCCATCGTGTTCAAACAATGACCAAACCTGTCCTTTAGTTCCATTTACAAATTTGAAGTCATCTTTACTCTTATAACTTTTATAAAATAGACCTTGATTCGTTCCTACATACAAAGTTCCATTGTACAGTTTTGAAGTGTAAACCGTTCCCAGAATTCCCGTGTCATCAACAAAATTTTGTATTGGAGATTGCAGATTAATGCAATTGATTCCGTTGTCTAATCCTACCCAAAGATTTTTATCAGCATCTTCATATAAAGAAAGCGCAGTATTATTAGTCAATCCTTTGTTTTGAGTGATGTGATATTTAATTTTTCCGCTATTGTTTAAAATAAATATACCATTAGAAACGGTTCCCAAAGCAAAACTCCCGTCCGAAAGCAATTGACTGCTATACACGCTACTGGCTGCCAATTCCGAGTCAACATCAGTAGAAAATTTAGTTAATGAAGTTCCTATGAGTTTATAAAATCCATTCTGCTGTGTTTGAATCAAAAGCCCTTCATCAATAGCAAAAACATTGACAATTTTATTGCTTTGCAAAATTGGATTATTAGAAACTAACCGTGCTTTTCCGCTTTCTATTTCAAAAAGTCCTTCATTGATTGTTTGAAAGTAAATGGCGTTTTTTGTTCGAAATGATTTGGTAATATTATTTTTGGGAGTAATAATTTTGAAACCACCTGTTTTAGTATCGTAAATATAAATTCTGTTCAAGGATTGAAAAATTACCCATTGATCATAATTTAATATGTTCCAAAATTGTTCATCATCAAGAATCTTATTTTTTAATGTTTTACTTAGAGAAGTGTATTTTAATTTCCCATTTGCTTGTCGGGTCCAAAAACCAAATTCCATATAACAACCCGTGAAAATTTTATTCCCAATTACTTTCACGGAACGAACAATCGTTTCATTTGGCGATGGATATAACTCCCAATTAGATCCATTGAACTCTAATAAACCTTCATTATTAGCAAAAAAAACATAATGATTTTGATCTTGCGCAATCATCCAGTTTTGGTTTCCCGCACCATAGGTAGTTGACGTATATTTTACAATTGGCGGTAACTCTTGCGAAAACGCACAAAAAGAAAATAAAAAAAGAATGAAGTAAAGTTTTGTTTTCAAAGGGTCTTGTTGTTAATTTTTTTTCAAAAATAAACCTAAAATTAGTATTTATTTACGGGATAGAAAACATAAAAACCATACAAGAAGGAAAAAGAGATTTCAGACGGCCTTTTAAACATTATTTGTGAGTTGTTCAATCCCTTTTCTCTGTCGAAAATTGATTACTTTTGTAAAAATTATCATTTTTATGCAAGTTGACCTTTCGAAATTAGATCCAAAGAAAAATATCATCATAAAAGGCGCACAAGTACATAACTTAAAAAATGTAGATGTAGCCATTCCCCGAAATAAATTAGTGGTTATAACAGGACTTTCGGGTTCTGGAAAATCAAGTTTGGCTTTTGATACTTTATATGCCGAAGGGCAACGTCGTTATGTAGAAAGTTTGTCTTCTTATGCAAGACAATTTCTTGGACGATTGGACAAACCAAAAGTAGAATACATCAAAGGAATTGCTCCTGCGATTGCAATCGAACAAAAGGTGAATACTACAAATGCACGTTCTACGGTAGGAACCTCAACAGAAATATACGATTATGTTAAATTGCTTTTCGCCAGAATCGGAAGAACGTATTCCCCTATTTCAGGTCGTGAAGTCAAAAAAAACACGGTTACTGATGTGGTTTCCGATGTAAAAACGTTTGAATTAGACAGTAAATGGTTGCTGCTTGCGCCGATTCATTTGGAAGAAGGACGAAAATTGGAAGACAAACTAAAAGTCCTTTTGCAACAAGGATTTGCCCGAATATTAGTAAATAATGAAATGGTCCGTTTGGACGATTTACCAGATTCATTAGATAAAAAAGAAATTTTCTTAATCATTGACCGAATTGTCATTAATCACGACACTTCAGGCGAAGAAGAATTTTATAATAGATTGGCTGATGCAGTGCAAACTGCTTTCTTTGAAGGAAAAGGAATTTGCCATTTACAAGAATTAAACTCCGATAAAAAGTATTCCTATTCTAATAATTTTGAATTAGACGGCATTACATTTCTGGAACCCAACGTTCATTTATTCAGTTTTAACAATCCTTATGGAGCGTGTCCTGTTTGCGAAGGCTATGGAAATATTATAGGAATTGATGCCGAATTAGTCGTGCCAAATACCACTTTATCCGTTTTTGAAAACGCAATATTCCCTTGGAGAGGCGAAAGCATGAGTTGGTACAAAGATGAATTGGTCAACAAGGCGTACAAATTTGATTTTCCAATACACAAACCATACTACCAATTATCCGAAGACCAAAAAGAATTGATTTGGAATGGAAATAGCTATTTTCAGGGTTTAAATGACTTTTTCAAAGAGCTAGAGGAAAAGAATTACAAAATACAAAACAGAGTCATGCTTTCGCGTTACAGAGGCAAAACCAAATGTCATTCCTGCAAAGGAAAACGTTTAAGAGTTGAAGCTTCCTACGTGAAAATCAATGAAAAAACAGTCTCCGATTTAGTTGATTTGCCTATCAAACATTTGGTTACCTTTTTCAAAAACATTGATTTAGATGTTTATGAAAAACAAATTGCGAAACGCTTATTAGTGGAAATCAACAACCGTTTGTCCTTTTTAACTGAAGTAGGACTAGATTATCTGACATTAAACAGGAATTCAGCAACGCTTTCGGGAGGAGAATCGCAGCGTATCAATTTAGCGACTTCGCTTGGAAGTAGTTTAGTGGGTTCTATGTATATTTTGGATGAGCCAAGTATTGGTTTACACCCAAAAGACACAGAGCGCTTGATAAAAGTTCTGCTTTCTTTACGTGATTTAGGAAACACGGTAATTGTAGTAGAACACGATGAAGATATAATGAAAGCCGCTGATATGATTATAGATATTGGTCCGGAAGCTGGAACTCTAGGAGGTCATTTAGTCGCCCAAGGCACTTATAATGAAATATTAAAATCAACTTCACTTACCGCAAAATATTTGAATGGAGATTTAGAAATTACCGTGCCTAAAAAACGAAGATTATTTAAAAATTTTATAGAAATAAAAGGAGCCAGAGAAAATAATCTTCAAAATATTGATGTTACTTTTCCATTGGATGTATTAACGGTAATTACCGGAGTTTCTGGAAGCGGAAAAAGTACTTTGGTAAAGAAAATTCTTTTTCCGGCCATGCAGAAAAAGCTAGAAAATGTAGGCGAAAAAGCAGGACAGTTTACTGAAATGACCGGTTCGTTTTCGCAAATTAAACATATAGAATATGTAGATCAAAACCCAATAGGAAGAAGTTCCCGTTCTAATCCTGTGACCTACATCAAGGCCTACGATGATATTCGGGAATTGTATGCCAAGGAAAAATTATCAAAAATAAGAGGGTATCAAGCCAAACATTTCTCTTTTAATGTTGATGGTGGAAGATGCGAAACCTGCAAAGGAGAAGGATCTATAAACGTGGAAATGGTTTTCATGGCCGATGTCCAACTGCCTTGTGAAACCTGCAACGGGAAACGATTTAAGAAAGAAGTACTAGAAGTAGCTTTTGAAGGCAAAAACATTCACGATATTCTAACGATGACTATTGATGATGCTATTGCCTTTTTTATAGATAATAAACAAACTAAAATCACTCAGAAATTACAGCCGTTGCAAGATGTGGGATTGGGTTATGTTCAGTTGGGACAATCCTCTTCTACACTTTCTGGTGGAGAAGCGCAGCGTATAAAACTAGCTTCATTTCTAGTGAAAGGAGCAACCAAAGACAAAGCTTTATTCGTTTTTGACGAACCTACAACCGGATTGCATTTTCATGATATCAAGAAACTACTGGCTTCCTTTGATGCATTGATAGACAAAGGACATTCGATTATTGTTATCGAACACAACCTTGATTTGATAAAATGCGCGGATTGGATTATTGATTTAGGACCTGAAGGAGGAGAAAATGGAGGAAAATTACTCGCGGTAGGAACTCCAGAACAAGTTGTAAAAATGAAAGAATCTGTTACAGGAAAATATTTGAAGGATAAATTATAAACATTACCCCATATAACATTTCTCTTCAAATGGATTTCCGTCTTCATCAATTGCTATAAGTATTTTTTTAGCTTTTGATGAAACTTGTGTAATATATATCCAGGCTATTGACCAAAGTCCAAGAGTAGCACAAAAGATGCAAAAATTAAAAACATGGTCTACCTTCTTTTTCTTTTTTAATAATACCGCATAAGGCAATTTATCATTTCGTTCTAAAACTACAAATCCATTATTTGTTTTATCATTTAGAATAGATGTAAATTTAATTAGATCAGCATCATTTGTATTTTTTGGGGAAGAACTATTTTTCATTACGATTTGTCTATTTTTTGTTGTTATACTTTTAAATAACTTTTACAAAAATAATAGCAAAATTAAAATTCCACAATACCCACTTTTAGTGATATTTCAAATATTTAAATAAAAAGACTTTTCCTAAAGAAAAGAAAATGAATGAGTTATTTTCTTTATGTATCAAAGAAAAATACTAAGACTTAAGTTTTAATTTCTTAAAAACAACATCAATAGCTTGATTGATTTCGACAGAAATAACAAATTTGTAATTAATATAAACGTACAAAAGGGTTATTAAAACTGATTTCAGTACAATATTAACCATTGGAATAAAAGGAAATTCCCAGAAGTAAAACATCAAAAACAACAACAGTGTTATTGCCAGAGAATACAATGTTTGTTTTGTAAATGGATATAAATGCAATCGTTTTACCACAAAAAGTAACTTGGCTATACTATATAAAGTTATCGATAATAAAGTAGCAAAAGCAGATCCCATAATTCCGTATAAAGGAATAAATATTGCGTTCAGTCCAATGGCTACAACAACTAGAAATACACCAAGAAATAATACGGCTCTGTAATATTTTGTGTTAAAAATAATAGCATTATTATTCCCTAATATCAAATCAAAATATTTAGACAATCCTATCATAAACACAACTAAAATTCCACCGCTGTATTCTTTAGGAACAATTTCATATAACTGATTGATATTGACAAAAATGCCCAACATCACAAAGCCACCAACAACTTGTAAATTTATTGAAGTCTTTTTGTACAAAACATTCAACTCATCGAATTTGTTATCATGCATCAGTTTTGCAGTAATTGGATATACAATTTGATGCATCGCACGACTTGGGACTGAAATGACCAAAGCAATAAAGGTTGCAATTGAATAATAGGCTATATTTTCGATAACCATATACTGATTTAGCATTATTTTATCGCCATCCAAAAGCAAATTAGCCACACTTCCTGATAAAATAATATAAAAAGTATACTCCATTAAACCTTTTACGTTATGAGGAATTGCAAACTGAAAACTTGGTCTTTTGATATAAAAAGCATATCCCATTGTAATAATAAGTGCCAAAAAATAAATACCAGCCGTAATGTAAACAAAATCTACAACCGTTATCCAATTATAATAGACACCAATCAACGCTAATAATGAAAACAACCTTAATCCAACTTCTTTGACAAAATTCCCAAAAACCGAATGCATGTGAACTCTGGCCCAAGCGTAAAAAATTTCGAAATAAGCCATACACAATCCGATAAATGGAATCAGCCAAATAAAATCCTTAACAACCGGATTTTTCTTTGATACAAAGAATAAAATATCATCGAAGAAAATATATCCAATCAGAATTAAAGGAATAGATAAAAGTAACGGAAACAGTACGGTAAAAGATAAAAAACGAGATCGCTCTTCATCCGTTTCATATTGCGAATAAAATTTTACCAACGTATTTTGCATTCCTATGGCAAATAAAGGCATGATAACATTGGCAACAGAAAGTATATAATTTGTTAAAGCATAATAGGTAGCGCCCAAAAAAATAGGGTACAAATACAACGTATTTATGGCCCCAATTCCAAAACCCAAATAGGTAATTATCGTATTCTTTAAAGATTGATTTAATACTATTCCCATTATTTTATCATTGCGAGGTAAGAAGAAACCACGCTTTTAATTTAAACTTTCAAGCAATTCAACCAATTGTTTGGTTAGGTTTCTTCTGGAATAATTTTGTAAACCAACTCCATTAGATTGTAATTTTCCTTCCAAAAACTGATTATAAAAGTCCAAAATTACACTTTTAAGTTTCACTTTCTCTGAATAATCAAAAAATACTCCGGTGTTGGTGTTCGTAATAATTTCTGCAAAGTCAGAATCCTTTGGTCCAATAGCAATAATTGGTCGGTTTGAAACCATATATTCAAATAATTTCCCTGGAATAATACTTTTGGTATCTTCAGAATTGATTTCGATAAGCAACAAAACCTGTGATTTTCGCTGGTGTGCAATCGCTTCTACATGCGAAACATAACCCAAATTATTCAAATACGGTTTTAAACCAAATTGAGTAATCGTTTCTAATACTTCCTGACTGACAGCTCCGATTAGTTTAATTTCTAAATGTGTTTTGAAATCTGGAATCTCATTTGCCAGCTCAATTAAACTTTCCCATAAAATCGAAGGATTTCTTTCGGAAAGAAAAGAACCAATATGTGCTAAACTAAATTTAGTATCTAAAGTTTGTTTTTCGACCTGTTCCGTGTCATAACCATTCGTTATTACCGAAATAGGTTTAGTAGTAATCGCTTGAAATTCCGTTTTAGTAGTTTTACTCGTGACTATAATTGTATCGGCTGTATTCAAAACCTGATGTTCCAGAGCTTTATGTTTTTTGGCAGCGAAACTGGATAGTCGCAATGATTTGTGATAGCCAATAGTAGTCCACGGATCTCTGAAATCAGCAAACCATTTTAAATCTAATTTTTGTTTTAATTCTAATCCAATCAAATGCAGACTGTGCGGTGGTCCGGAAGTTATGATAGTATCGATATCATTGTCTAGAATATATTTCTCCAAATAAGCAACCGATGGTTTTACCCAAAAAACGCGCGCATCAGGAATAAAGAGATTCCCGCGAATCCAAAGAAACGCCTTATCTAGAAAAGATTGCTTTTTCTGATTTGGAATAATTCCTGAACTGATTTTTTTAGTTTTATTTTTTGAAAGAAAAGAAGCCAATTGATAGGGTTCAAAAATTTTCTGTTTCAGAATAATTGCTTTATCCGAAACTTCTTTAACTAAATTTTCATCAATAATAGGATACGTAGGATTCTCTGGAATATAAACAATAGGCTGAACACCAAAGTCTGGTAAATACTTGACAAACTTAAGCCAACGCTGCACGCCTGGACCGCCCGCCGGTGGCCAATAATAGGTAATTATTAAAATTTTATTTTGTTCCAAGTTCAAGGATTTGTTTTAATAGGATAATTTAAAATCAAAAATCAAAATTCGTTAATCAACAATCTTAAATCTTTTTCTTCCTTTCGAAATAAATCCCGCCTGCTAAAAGTAACAACATTCCTATGGAGCTAATCAACGTTATGGTGCTTCCGGTTTTTACGACTTGTGGTTCAAACTTAAATTCTATCGTGTGTTTTCCTGCCGGGATTTGCAATCCTCTTAAAACATAATCCACTCTAATGTGATCTGATTTTTTACCATCGATATACGCATTCCAGCCTTTTCCATAATACATTTCGGAGAAAACGGCTAAACCTTCTTTTGCGTTTTCCGAAGTATATTTTAAATAATTAGGTTTATAATTTTCTAAAGTTATAGTCGCTGAACTGTCTTTGGCGAAAGCAGTATTTTTAATTTCAAAATCTTTACTGTTTACAACTGCCTCATTTTTAGAATCCAAACTATCCAACGCTTTCATCTCTTCGTCAGCAGAATTGACTAATCGTACTTGGCTTACAAACCAAGCATTTCCGTTGGCATTTGGGTTTGAAGTTGGAAATTCTTTTCCTTCTTTATTGGTTTGAATCACATATTTTACGTCCAGCATATTAAGGATTTCCATATTGTTATTGGCAATTTGGTAATCAAATAATTGCTGCATTCTTCTTGGTTTTACGGCACTGTAGCCACCAATTGATTTATGAAAATAAGAAGCTCTAGCACTGGATAAATTCCCTGAAACCTCAAATACTCTATAATGGGAGGTGTCTTTTAGAATCTCAACATCAGAAGGTGACTCTTGAAAAGGCACCTCAACTTGACTTCCGCTAACAAAATCTTTACCTGAAACATAGTTTTTATCTACAAAAAACAAATCGGAAACCATCAATAATCCTACGATTATAATAGCCGTATTTTGGGCAAATCTGTCCTTGATTGCTAACCACAAAACTCCTGCAGTTACCAAGATAAAAAAAGCGGAGCGCAATAAATCAGCGCTATACAAACTCATCCTGTCTTGTTTTAATGCATTTACAAAATCCGGACCGTACGTTTCTTGAAAATAAGCATCATTTCCACCAGAAAAACTGAACAAACTTTTGCTAAAAAACAAGATTACAATGATTCCAAAACCCAAAATAGCTGTTTCATACAAGGCTTTCCATTGTAATTTTTTATCCAATTGAAAGAAAGACTGTAATCCCATAATAGCCAAAACTGGAAAACACAATTCAAGTATAACTTGGATGGAAGATACCGCTCTGAATTTATTGTACATTGGAACATAATCGATAAAGAAGTCTGTCAATAAAGGGAAATTTTTCCCCCATGAAAGTACTAATGCAACGACAGCTCCCGAAAGAAATACATATTTTATTTTGCGTTTATCGATGAATAAAGCCAAGATTCCCAAAAAGAAAACCACCACTCCTATATACGCCGGAGCCGCAACTATTGGCTGATCGCCCCAGTAAGTTGGCATTCCTGAAACAAAATCAACAGCTTGGTCTTCCGGAACGCCCTGACCAATCATAAATTCGAACATATTGCTATTCCTCCCTACAGCTTCATTATTAGAACCACCAAATAGTCGAGGTGCTATAAGATTGAAACTTTCGGTTATTCCATAGCTGTATTCCGTGATGTAATCATGCGTCAGCGCACTGCTGTTTGTATTTTTTGAACCATCAGGATTAAAACTCAATTCGCTTTTTCCACGTGTACTGAAATCTGCATATTCCGCTGTGGCCAATAAATTAGTCGCATTTGCACCAAGAGCAAAAATTCCTGCTATGGCTAACGTCCCAAAAGAATACAACAGCGATTTATATTCCTTTTCTTTGATTTGCTGATAGATAAAATACCCAGAAAGAATCAATAGGAAAATTAATAAATAATATGTCATTTGGAAGTGATTCGCATTGATTTCCAGTGCTGTCGCAAAAAGTGTAATCAAACCTCCCAGAATATATTTTTTTTGAAAAACCAGAATAAATCCGGCAATAACAAGCGGCATATAAGCAATAGCATGCGCTTTAGCATTATGACCAACGCCGAGAATGATTATTAAATAAGTAGATAAACCAAAAGCCAATGCTCCAAAAAAGGCTTTCAAAGGGTCGACTTTTAAAACCAGCATCAAACCATAAAACCCGAGAAAATACAAGAATAAATAATCTGCAGGACGCGGTAAAAATCGCAATGCATCATCTAAAGCGCCAATGTAATCGTGTGGGTACTTTGCTCCTAATTGGTACGTTGGCATTCCACCAAAAGCTGAATTAGTCCAATAAGGTTCTATATGATCCGTGGCTCTAAAGTCATTTTGCTCTTTAGCCATTCCGGTATATTGCATAATATCCGATTGAAAAATTTGTTTTCCTTGTAATACAGGATAAAAATAAAGAACAGAAACGAATACAAAACCAAGTATGGCAAGGGCGTGCGGATAGAACTTATTTATTATTTTCAATTTAAAAAAGTTTGGATTAGAATAAAAAAACTGCAAATAACGACAAATTTAATCTATTTCTTCGTAATCAACGTAATCTCCCACTTTTTTGGTTTCGCGTGGGTTTTTAGCATTTGCGGTATTGTATATTACTTCATCCTTACTTTGTGTTTTTTTCCAAGTATTGTCTTGCGCATATTGCTGTTGCTTCTGCATATTTTCACCTGCTTTTTCGACTACTTTTTTAACTATTAATGGCAAAAACAATTTCGCTAAAAATCTGAAAATATAGTAGAAAGCGATCATATAAAATATTGCTTTTATAAAACCAATGAAAGAAGCTGTTTGCATATAAGTGTAATTTTTTCCAAAATTAATAAATCAACCGTTCAAAATTAAAATATCTCTCTTAAATAAATAATAAAATATAGTACATTTGAAAAGCGTTATTACTTTTTAACTCAAAAAAAATAATATGTCCAAAATCAAAATCTTACTTATCGCTGCAGTTTTAATGATTCCTGGTATTCATTATGGCCAACATACTGATCAAATAAATTCGAACAGACCTGGAGAAACGATGTCGGCTTTCGCAGTTGGAAAATCAGTAATCCAGATAGAAACAGGCGTTTATGGTATCAAACAAAATCATAGTTTGTTGAATTATGATGCCAATGGTTTTGGAATTGACGCCACCTTACGATGGGGATTATTTATGGAGAAATTAGAATTGATTGCCGACATACAATACCAAAACGAGAAATACACCAACTTATTCAATAGTTCAAAAAGAGCAGACTTCAAGCAAACCGTTCTAGGAGCTAAATATTTGATTTACGATCCTTTTAAAAATTACGAAAAAAAAGTAAATATTTACAGCTGGAAAGCCAACAGAGCTTTTAATTGGCGCCAACTAGTTCCAGCAGTTTCTGTTTTTGCCGGAGCCAATTTCACCATGGCAGACAATCCGTATTCCTTTTCTGCGGAATCCAGTATCTCCCCAAAAATAATACTGATAACGCAAAACCATTTGGGTGACGGAAGATGGGTTTTTGTAACTAATATCATAGCTGATTATATAACCACTGATTTTCCTAGTTATGGATATGTCTTAACATTAACCCGAGGATTTAATGATAAATGGTCCGGTTTCGTGGAAAATCAAGGCTTTAAAAGTGATTTTTACAGCGATGCAATTGTTAGAGGAGGCGCCGCTTATTTATTGAATAAAGACATGCAAATTGACGCTTCGATTAGTACAAGTTTGAAAGACACACCTTCTGCTCTGTATGGCGGAATTGGATTTTCATGGCGTTACGATGCTAATTATAAAGAAGTACGCATAAATATAGACTCCGGTGATTCTGGAAAGAAAGCCGAGAAAAGAGCAAAAAAGACTAAAAAAGGATAAACATAGAATTTCAAAAAAAGAATGATTACAATACAAGAAGCAAAAACAAAAAGTGAATTAACTGAATTTGTCAAATTCCCTTTTTCACTATACAAAAACAATAAAAACTGGGTTCCGCCACTAATTGGAGAAGAAGTTGAAGGATTTGATAAAACTAAAAATCCCGCTTTCGAAACTGCTGAAGCGTATTTTTACGTAGCTAAAAGAAATAACGAAATAGTAGGAAGAATTGCTGCAATAATCAACTGGAGTGAAGTAAAAGACCAACAAAAAATGAAAGTTCGTTTTGGCTGGTTTGATGTTGTAGATGATATTGAAGTGACAAAAGCACTTTTAGAAAAAGTTTATGAATTAGGTCGAAAAAATAATTTAGAATATGTTGAAGGTCCAATGGGATTTTCAAACTTGGATAAAGTTGGTGTGCTTACCGAAGGTTTTGATGAGATGGGAACGATGATTACGTGGTACAATAATCCGTATTATGCAACTCATTTTGAACAATTGGGTTATGTTAAAGAAAAAGAATATATTGAAAGTAAATTTCCTTTTTCAAACGTAAAACCAGAATTTTTTGAAAAGGCAAATGATTTGGTAAAAAGAAGGTATCAATTAAGCCCGCTTAATTTTAAAACCACCAAAGAAGTAATGCCACATGTAGATAAAATGTTTGATTTATTCAATAAGTCTTATGCTTCCTTATCTTCGTTTGTAGCTATTTCAGACACGCAAAAAGAATATTTCAAGAAGAAATACATCAGTTTCATAAATCCTGAGTTTATCAAATTTGTGGAAGACAAAGACCATAATATAGTTGCTTTCAGCATTGTAATGCCTTCCTTTTCAGAGGCGATACAAAAGGCAAAAGGAAAATTATTCCCGTTTGGATTCCTTCATTTGCTGAGAGCTAAAAAACAAAGTAAGGACGTGATTTTTTACCTTATTGGTGTATTGCCAGAATACCAAAATAAAGCTGTTACAGCCATTATATTTAAAGAATATTACGAAACTTTCAGAGAAAAAGGAATTATAAATTGTTTCAGAACTCCTGAATTAGCTGATAATGCAGCAAGCATCAATTTATGGAAACATTTTGATCCACAAATTCACAAACGACGATGTACTTATAGAAAAGAATTGTAAAGAAATTACATTTTATAAAAAAACTAAAAAATCCATCAACGTTGTGCTGATGGATTTTCTTAGTTTTTTTATAAAATGTTTTTAATACAATCACATTTTACAATCTACTTTTGACAAAACTACATTTCCATCAAATTTTAATTGTTTTTTATCTTTAAAAGTCACTTTGCCTTTATTATCATCAACAACATCGCCATAACCTTCAACATACGTATTTCCTTTTTTCAAGAAAGCAACTTGACGAACGGATGAAACGCCCTCAGACATAAAAGTGTAATCTGCAATAAGCGTATCACCTTTCAGTTCCCCAACAAGTGTTCCTTGATTTTTATCTTTCTCATAGAATTTATAACTCAATTTCCCAATGTTACTTCGTTCCCTTTGATAGTCAAATTCATCAAAATAGTATCTTTTTTAATACTACCGCTGTAACATTCATCGGAAACCTGTTCTTCAACAACTATTTTTTCCAATGCATCTGGTATTGTTTCCACTTGTTTCTCTTCTTCTTTTTTACACGAAACCAGAACACTCATTAACACTAGACCTGATACAATTATCTTTTTCATAATTTTTTGTTTTACTATTGATTTAATAAATATACTGTTTTATTATTTGGATTGAATCCAAAAAAAATCCATCAACAAAAGCTGATGGATTTTCGATATTAAATTAAGCAGAAAACTATGCGTCTAAATCAACCGTAGTTCTGCTTGCGATTTCTTTGTACGTTCCATTTTCAAGTTTCTCACGAATTGCTTCAAAAGCAGTTAATGTTTCATTAACATCTGATAAAGTATGAGACGTTGTAGGAATCATTCTCAACAAGATAATTCCTTTTGGAATTACAGGATAAATTACGATCGATAAGAAAATACCGTAATTTTCTCTTAAATCATTTACCATAATCATTGCTTCTGGTACACTTCCTTCAAGGTAAACTGGAGTTACGCAAGTATTTGTATCTCCAATATTGAAATTACGTTCTCTCAATCCGTTTTGCAACGCATTTACATTTTCCCATAATTTATCTTTTAATTCTGGGTGATTACGCAACAATTCTAATCGTTTCAAAGATCCAATTGTTTGAATCATTGGCAATGCTTTTGCAAACATTTGAGAACGTAAATTGTATTTCAAATAATCAATAATGTCTTTATCAGCTGCTATAAATGCACCAATGTTAGCCATAGATTTTGCAAAAGTAGAGAAATAAACATCAATTCCATCTTGACAACCTTGCTCCTCACCTGCTCCGGCACCGGTTTTTCCTAGGGTTCCAAAACCATGCGCATCATCAACCAACAAACGGAAATTAAATTTTTCCTTCATGGCAACAATTTCCTTCAATTTTCCTTGTTGTCCACGCATTCCAAAAACACCTTCTGTAATAAAAAGAATTCCTCCTCCAGTTACTTCAGCTAATTTTGTAGCACGTTCCAAGTTTTTTTCCATACTGGCAAGATCATTATGACGGTATGTAAAACGTTTCCCCATGTGCAAACGAACACCATCAATAATACAAGCATGAGCATCTACATCATATACAATTACATCATTTTTAGTAACCAAAGCGTCAATTGTTGACATAATTCCTTGGTATCCAAAATTCAATAAATATGCCGACTCTTTCATTACAAAAGCAGCCAATTCATTCTCTAATTGCTCATGATATTTAGTGTGACCACTCATCATACGCGCTCCCATTGGGTAAGCTGCACCGTATTGTGCTGCTGCTTCCGTATCTGCCTTACGCACTTCCGGGTGATTAGCAAGACCTAAATAGTCATTCAAACTCCAATTCAAAATATCTTTTCCACCAAACTGCATTCTTGGACCCAACTCACCTTCCAATTTAGGAAAAACAAAATAACCTTCAGCTTGTGAAGCCCATTTTCCTAATGGTCCTTTATTGTTTTGAATCCTTTCGAATAAATCTTTTACCATAATATATCAAGTAATAATTTTAATTTTAAGAAGTTGCAAAAATAATTATTTAAATTTTATAATGGACTTGAAAGCAAATTTATTTTTCAGGCTTTATGTTATTGTCTCTCTGGAACTAATTTATGCTACATAATATATGATTATTGAGACTCTGAAATAGTGCGTGATTTCTTTACATGACAATACAAAATGAACTAATGATACTTAAAAAGGATTATACTAAAGCGGAAGCTTCGAGTCGTTTTCAATGATAAACATTGTATATTTGATTCATAGAAACATAGTTTATGTCTGACAAAATAACAAATGAACTGGAAGAACTACTTCAAGCGAATGTAGTGACTACAGAAACCGCCGAAAAAATACGCGAATATTTCCACCAAAAAAAAGAAGAAAATCACAACAGACTCTCTTCTATTTTTGGAATTTTGGGAGCTATACTTGTTGGACTTGGAATTATTCTTGTTTTCGCTCACAATTGGGACAATCTTTCCCGATTAATTAAAATAATCCTGTCGTTCCTTCCGCTTCTTATAGGTCAATTATTATGTGGTTATTCTATTTTAAAAAAATCTGAAAGCACTGTTTGGAAAGAAACTTCGTCCGTTTTTTTATTCTTTGCCATTGGCGCAAGCATTTCATTAGTCGCTCAGGTTTATAATATTCCGGGAGATATTAATTCCTTTATTATTTCTTGGATGCTATTGAGTTTACCGCTGGTTTATCTGCTTCAATCCTCTATAGTTTCACTTTTATATATTGCAGGAATTACGTATTATGGCTGTAATGCTAATTACTTTACCTATCCAAGTACTCATTCTTTTTTGTATTGGTTACTGCTTTTAGGAATAGCTCCGCATTATTATCAGCTGATAAAAACCAAAGCTTTAAGCAATTTTACACTGTTTCACAACTGGTTTATTGCTGTATCAATTGTAATTTGCCTCGGCACGATTGCCCATAAAAATGGACATTTAATGCATTTTAGCTACATGAGTTTGTTCACGATTTTTTATTTTATTGGTAAAACGCAATTTTTTGACCAGCAGAAATTAAAAAACAACAGCTTTTTGATTATTGGAAAACTAGGAATACTTTATCTGTTATTGCTGTATAGTTTTAAATGGTTTTGGGATAAATCTTTTTACAAAACGGATTCAATTTCAGAAACATTGCTTTCGATAGAATTCATAACTGCCTTTGTACTTACATTAATCGCTGCTTTTTTCTTTTACAAGAAGAACAACCAAACAAATTTTAAGGAAATTTATCTTTTAGAACTTGTATTCTTGATGAACATATTTCCTCTTATTAGTGGCTATGAGTTTTCAATAGTCGCCAATGCAATCGTATTATTCATTGGCATCTTCGACGTCAAACGAGGTATTAAATTAAATCATCTGGGAATATTGAATTTTGGATTACTCCTTATTACTATTCTTATTACGTGTCGTTTTTTCGATACGGATTTAAGTTTCGTCATTCGAGGGATTCTATTTATAACGATTGGTTTAGGATTCTTCTTAGCTAATTATTTCATCCTTAAAAAAAGAAATAGAAATGAAAAATAAGAAAATCACAATCCTAATTTTCATATTGGTTGTTATCGCTCAATTTTACGTTCCATTGCAAATGATATTCCATCAGGAAGATATCATGAAAACTGGAACCGAATTCAAATTCCAGACGGCTCCAATAGATCCTTACGATCCGTTTAGAGGGAAATACATTACTTTATTTTTTAAAGAAAGAGAAATCACGGTGCAAAACAATATTAAATGGCGGAATGGTGAAACGGTTTTTGCAACACTCAATACTGACAAAAATGGGTTCGCCAAAGTCAGTTCTATTTCTAAAATTAGACCAAAAAATAACGAATCGTATATTAAAACGAAAATTAGTTTAGGATATCCAAACTCCAAAATAATAATTGACTTTCCTTTCAATCGGTATTATATGAATGAAGATATTGCGCAAAAAGCCGAGAAAATCTATCAGGAATTCTCTATCAAAAAGAAAAACGAAACGTATGCTTTAGTGGCTGTAAAAAATGGAGAAGCAGTACTGAAAGATGTTCGTATAAATGAAATTTCCATTAAAGATTTAGCATCCAAAAAATAAAAAAATACAATTCAAAAGAATAATCTGTACCTTTCAAGTACGAAAATTAATAACATTACAAAATGTCACAAGATACTATAGAATTAAAATTAGCCGTTCTCATTGATGCTGACAACGTTCCATACAGCAATGTAAAAGGGATGATGGAAGAAATTGCTAAATTTGGTACACCAACCACCAAACGGATTTACGCCGATTGGACTAAACCAAATGCTGGTGGCTGGAAAAGTGTTTTGCTGGAACACGCCATTACTCCTATTCAACAATACAGCTATACGGTTGGGAAAAACTCTTCGGATTCCGCGATGATTATTGACGCCATGGATTTATTGTATTCTGATAAAGTAGATGGTTTTTGTATTGTTTCCAGTGATTCTGATTTTACACGTTTAGCCATCAGATTGAGAGAATCCGGAATGAAAGTCATTGGAATAGGCGAACAAAAAACACCAAACTCATTCATTGTAGCTTGCGACCGTTTCATCTACATCGAAGTTTTAGATGGCGCCATTAAGAAAAAAGCAAAAAAACGTACTTCAGACACTAAAAAACCTGTTGGGAAACCTATTGAAAAACCCGTCGAAAAGTCATTAAACAAAATAGATTCAGATACAATAGAGCTTATTGAAACCTCTATTGAAGACATCTGTGATGATGACGGCTGGGCATTTCTTGGGGATGTGGGAAACATGATTGTAAAGAGAAAACCAGAATTCGATCCAAGAAATTATGGTTTTTCTAAACTTACTCCTATGCTCAAATCATTGACTGATATATTAGAAATCGATGAAAGAGATTCTGATAAAAAAGGAATTAAACACGTTTATGTGCGATTGCATTTTAGTTAATATACAGGCTAGATTACCTTAAAACAAGGATAAAAAAACACAAATGGACAACGAAATTTTATTTAGCGAAAGACAACGTTTTAAACAGTGGTGGGTTTGGATGATTATAATTGGAATAAACGCACTATTTCTTTTTGGAGTATACAAACAAGTCATCAACGGTCAGCAGTTTGGTGATAAACCAATGAGCGAAACGGGACTACTACTCACGGCAGGATTAACAGCATTAATTACATTGCTTTTTGTTAGTTTTCGTCTAGACACTATTATCAAAAGAGATGGGATTTACGTGCGTTTTTTTCCGTTTCATTTAAGTTTCAAAAAGTATGCTTGGAATACAATTTCAAAATCATTCGTCAGACAATATGCTGCAATCTCAGAATACGGCGGCTGGGGCATCCGATTCAATTTGTTTGGTAATGGAAAAGCCTACAATGTTTCGGGCAACAAAGGACTCCAACTTGAATTTAACACCAATGAAAAATTGCTAATAGGAACCTGCAAACCGGCAGAATTAACACAGACATTAAATACATTAGGCCAATTAAAACAATAAATTTTTTGAAAAAATTACACTTGGAAACACTAGACTAATCTTTTAACTATTTCATATAAAGTTTCTTTCTTAATTGGTTTAGACAAATAATCATTCATCCCAATTTCTTTGACACGATTTTTAGTGGTTTCCATAACATCAGCAGTAACTGCAATAATTGGAATGTTAGTATTTTGCACACCTGCTTCACCTTTTCTAATGGCAATTGTCGCTTCGTAACCATCCATAATAGGCATTTGCAAGTCCATTAATACAATATCAAATTGATTTATTTTCATAGCTTCCAATGCTTCTTGACCATTATTAACATACATAACGCTGGTATTCAACCATTTTTTGGTAATCATTTTTATCACCATTTGGTTGATTGGATTGTCTTCAACTACTAAAATAGATTTTCCTTCCAAATCATAAATAACCGGTTTAGCCGGCTCAATTTTTTTCTGCTCCGCTGCTATATCAAAATCAATTGTAATAACGCAAGTTGTCCCTTCATTGAGATTACTTTCCATTTCAATGGTTCCGTTTTGCATATCGACCAAAGTTTTTACGATGTAAAGACCTAATCCAAGACCGCCAAATTTTCGCTTATTGTCAATATTATTCTGAGAAAAAGAATCAAAAATACGCTCCATTTTGTCTTTTGAAATTCCAACACCTGAATCAGAAACTGTCAAAATTAAACTGGCTTTATTGTTAGGTTTAAGTTCACTATCAACATTAAAATTTACAAATCCTGTCGAAGTGAATTTAATGGCATTATTCAACACATTATTAATAATCTGATGAAGTCGTACAACATCTCCAATTAAAAAATCTGGAATTGCATCTGATTTGGAAAACTCAAATTTTAATCCTTTTTCTTTAGCAATATTGGTGGCATTATTCTTTAAATTTTCCAAAACGCGTTCAGGATCAAATTGTTTTTTTTCCAATTTTAATTCTCCTTTCTCAATTTTAGAAAAGTCCAAGATATCATTAACAGAACTCAATAAACTATGAGAAGAATATTTTATGATTTGGCAATTTTTTCTGATTTTATCATCCTGAACTTCATTAGAAATAGAATCAATTAAATTCATTATTGCGTTCAGTGGCGTTCGCAATTCATGACTAATATTAGACAAGAAATAAGATTTTAATTCATTCATTTCCTGTGATCGAATTAAAGCCAAACGATTAAGTTCATCTTTCTCATTTTTCAAATTTCTAATTAAATTAGACATCGAAAGTGAAAGAAAGATAACTTCTAAACCTGTTCCTATTTTAGAACTGTTTTGGGTAAAAAAATTGTTAGGCAATAATCCAAAATTATATAAAATAAATATTCCGAATCCTATAATTAGAAATGAAATACCAGCAGTAAAAAAAGAATCAACCGGCTTTTTTTTGTAATAAAGGTATATTATCGTATAAACAATCAACAGCAAAAACACCAGTGTAAGCACATTGATTGAAATATAAGAAAACAGCAAAATTGATGGAATAAAAATGATGCAAAACAGTAAGAAAAATAATAACACGTAAGCTGTATTAAACAGCAGATAAATTTTCTTGCTGTTTACTTTAACTTTTAAATACAGTTCGCTGTATTTACCCGACAAAAAGACAGCAATTATTGCAATAAATAATACACTGTGGTTCGAAAACCATCCCGCAAATGGAGTAACATATTTATAGAAAAAACCATCTAAAGCAAATTGCAATAAACCTACAAATAAAACATACAAACTATAATATAAGAATATCTTTTCCTTTAAGGCAAAAAAGAAGAAAAAATAAATAATCGCTGCAATAATTAAAATCCCATAAAAAATGCCAAAAAACAGCTGCTCATTTGAAATAATTTCCATGAAACCTTCCGCAGAATATAGCTTTACAGGAATTTTTATTACTTCACCATCGCTTTTGAGATGTAGAAATAATTGCAGATTGTCTTTTGGTTCTATTTTAATTTTAAAAATAGTTTTGCGATTATCAAAACTACGTTTAGAATAATCCAGATTATCACCACTAATCTTGGTCGTTATTTTACCTGAAACAACATCCACGATATACAATTCTACTATATCTGTTATTGGCCGGGCCGTTTCCAGATAATAATTCATTTTAAAATTCGTAGGATTCTGTATTTCTGTTTTCGACCAAAAATTATTTTGAGTAAAACCTAAATCATCATTATCCGTTTGAAGTTTTCTAGGATTTAAGATGTTATAATTTGCAATAACATACTTTATATCCAAACTTCTTTGCCCTACATCTACAATTTTGGTGTAGTTGTGCAAAGAAATTTCTTGAGGTATTGCATCGGTTTTAAATACATATTGTGAATAAGTGCTTGAAAAAAACAGGATAAAAAATAATAATTTCAAAGGAGCACAAATCTGTTTACATATTTTATGATTCATGTTTAATAATTTATGATTAAGCAAAATATATACGGTAAAAAAAAATCTTTGGTTTTAGAAATAGCTTCCAAATTAAAAATTATTTTTTGGTGAATTAAAACAATTACTTTTAAATAACACTGATAAAAGTCCAAAATATTTAATAATAGTAGTATTTTACAGGCTGAAACAACTTTTACAATGAGACAAAAATTTTTCTTTATCGGAATATCCGCACTAATTATTACAGCTGTCATTTATTTCTTTTTCCAAAAGGGGCTACTGCTAATGCTGCTATTAATTTTGCTATTAGTCGTTGGTTTTGCCAATACTCTGCAGCACAAACATGCTATTTTAAGAAATTTTCCTGTTTTAGGTTATTTCAGGTATCTATTTGAAATGATAGCGCCTGAGATTCAACAATATTTCATAGAGCGCTCCACTGACGGCAAACCTTTTTCAAGAAACGAACGTTCCCTTGTGTATCAAAGAGCCAAAAATATTGATTCGACAACACCGTTTGGAACACAACTCAATCTGAATGAACCAAATTATGAAGGAATAAAACATTCTATTTTCCCGTCAACAGTCAATGAAGAACTTCCTCGGGTTACAATTGGCGGACCAGATTGTACCCAACCATACTCAGCCTCGTTATTAAATATTTCGGCAATGAGTTTTGGTTCATTAAGTGAAAATGCAATAGTAGCACTCAACAAAGGTGCACAGCAAGGAAAATTCTATCACAATACCGGAGAAGGAGGCTTAACTGAATTCCATCAACAAGGAGGCGATATATGCTGGCAAATAGGAACCGGATATTTTGGTTGCCGCGATGACAGAGGTGGTTTTGATGGAGGAAGATTTACTGAAAAAGCAAATCTGCCAGAAGTAAAAATGATAGAAATCAAATTATCGCAAGGCGCAAAACCAGGTCATGGAGGTGTTCTTCCAGCAGCAAAAAATACAGTACAAATTGCAAAAATAAGAGGTGTTTTACCTCATACAACAATTCTTTCGCCACCAAGTCATTCAGCTTTTGAAAACACTAAAGGTTTAATTGATTTCATAGCAACATTACGTAAGTTGTCTAATGGAAAGCCAATTGGTTTTAAATTATGCATTGGAGAAACTAGAGAATTCGAGATGATTTGCCAAGAAATGATTTCGCAAAACTGTTATCCCGATTTCATAACCGTTGATGGTGCCGAAGGAGGAACTGGCGCTGCGCCACTAGAATTTGCTGATGGTGTAGGAATGCCATTAGAACCAGGACTTATTTTTGTAAATAAAACGTTAGTCCGTTTTGGAATTAGGGACAAAATCCGCATTATTAGCAGTGGCAAAATCATCTCAGGATATTCTATATTAAGAGCAGTTGCTCTAGGTGCTGACATTTGTAACAGTGCGCGCGGTTTTATGTTTTCTTTGGGATGTATCCAAGCCTTGCGATGCAACAATAATGAATGCCCTACGGGAGTTGCAACACAAAATAAAATGTTGATGAAAGGATTAGTTGTTACTGATAAAGCGGAACGCGTTTTTCATTTTCACAAAAATACTTTACATTCTGCCAATGAACTTCTTGCAGCCGCTGGTAAAAAAAGCTTCGCTGAAGTAGATATCAATATCTTTATGCGTGGGGATGAATTTACTCATTTATCTGATTTATATTTTCCTGATAACTTAAAAAGTGTCACCAAACATTAAATTAAATAACAAAAAAAAGAGGACTTTTACAGCCCTCCAATTGTTGATTCTGATTTACCATTATCAACTCATACTTTACGTATAGCTGATTATTGAATGACCAGATCTTATTGCAAGATGGATAACTCAAGTAATTAATCAAAACCACATGTAAATTTAAGATTTTAAAATACATAAAATATTAAAAATAAACACTTTAACTCACAATTAACGTATTACTATCAGTTTCTAAATAAAGAGGAATTTTTAATTTTAACAATAAAAAAAGGAGGACCTTGAGAGTCCTCCAATTGTCGATTCTGATTTACCAATACTAACTCATACCGTTACTGATAGAGTCAATTATGAGTTATCAATCTCATTATAAGATTAACATCCCAAGTAATTAATCAGAATCACATTCAAATATACAACTATTTTTAATTAAACTAATTGAAAATCAATATTTTAACTTTTATTTAAAATTATTAAATTAATGTTTTTTTGTTTCCTTTATTTGATTTTGAAAATTTGATTTTGAAAAGAAACCTGAATACATGATTTCTAAACTGTTTCAATAAAAATTTAATATGAATATGTTATTTAGGGTGCTAAATAAACAAAAAAGGAGGCCTTTTTAAAGGGCCTCCAAATATGGACTTTGGTTTGTTGTTATCGGTATATATCTTTCGACACTACTAACTATTAAATACTCTTCTCTTTGCAGATGGATATATTCAACAATAAACCAAAACCATACCCAAAGATACAAACATTTTAAACATAACAAACTAATTTATAGTAGTTTAACTAATATTTAACATGCTGATTTTTAATTACATAGAAGCTTTTTAAACACTGTGTGTTTTCTAAAACAGTTTCAGAAAATATTTTGCAAAAAAAGGAGGTCTCGTGAGAGACCTCCAATTGTTAGTTTCGATTTACCATTATCAACGCTACCGTTCAGTATAATTGAGTATCTGAATATTATCACCACAAAACTGGTAAATTATTCAAGTGATCAATCAAAACCACATTCAAAGATACAATTATAAAACATTTAAATTACTGATTATCAATATTTTAACTAATATTTAATATATTCATTTAAACGTAATTCATCTCATTTTGAGAAACTTACCCCTTCAGCACCCTGAAAATATATGATCGGATAAATAAAAAACTGTTTGGCACTATCCATAATTAGCAGAAAATGTATATTTGAAAATTAAAACTAAAAAAAATGCAAATCGTTTTCGCTTCTAATAATAAAAATAAAATCCACGAATTACAAAGCATGCTTCCTGAATCCATAACCATTGTTAGTTTGGAGAGCATTGGCTGTTTTGAAGATATTCCAGAAACAGCTGAAACTATTGAAGGCAATGCAATCCAAAAAGCAAATTATGTCACTGAAAAATACGGATTTGATTGTTTTGCGGATGACACCGGACTCGAAGTGGACGCTTTGGATGGAGAACCAGGAGTTTTCTCCGCACGTTATGCCGGCGAGCAACGTAATTCCGAAGATAATATGGATAAATTATTAGTTAATCTATCCGATAAAAATAATAGATCAGCGCAATTTAAAACCGTAATTGCGTTAAATTTAAAAGGAGAGCAACATCTTTTTACAGGAATTGCAAAAGGTGAGATTACTTTGGAAAAAATTGGAAATCAGGGTTTTGGGTACGATCCTATTTTTCAGCCAGAAGGATTTACTCAAACATTCGCCCAATTATCATTAGACGTAAAAAATAAAATAAGTCACAGAGGAAAGGCAACACAAGAATTGATCGCTTTTTTGAAAAAGTCTAAATAACGATTGAATACAACATTTTATAACAAAAAATTGAAATTCAAGCCATAATTTCACACTCAATTGCCTAAACTGAAAACTCAAATTTGCAAACAAAAACATAACTTTCTGATAATCAAATTATAATAAATCATTAAATCTTAAAATAGCATTAGTTTATATGAATTATAAACAGTAATTTTGCACCCTATTTTAAAAATACATATGAATAAATTTGAACAATTAGGATTGAGTGAATCGTTACTGAAGGCGATTTTAGATCTAGGATTTGAAAATCCGACCGAAGTACAGGAGAAAGCGATTCCCCTATTATTGGAAAAAGATACAGATATGGTTGCGTTGGCTCAGACAGGGACAGGGAAAACGGCAGCTTTTGGTTTTCCAGTTATTCAGAAAATTGATGTCAACAACAGAAACACACAGGCATTAATTTTATCTCCAACACGCGAACTTTGTTTGCAGATTACCAACGAAATTAAAAACTACTCTAAATACGAAAAAGGTATTAATGTGGTAGCAGTTTACGGTGGAGCTAGCATTACAGAACAAGCGAGAGACATAAAGAGAGGCGCGCAAATTATTGTGGCAACTCCAGGAAGAATGCAAGACATGATTAATAGAGGTTTGGTAAACATTTCTCAAATCAACTACTGTATTCTTGACGAAGCTGACGAAATGTTGAACATGGGTTTCTACGAAGATATCGTAAACATCCTTTCTACTACGCCAGACGAAAAAAACACATGGTTATTCTCTGCAACAATGCCTGCTGAAGTAGCACGTATTGGAAAACAATTCATGACTGATCCAATTGAAATTACAGTTGGAGCTAAAAATTCAGGTTCTGCTACCGTTTCTCACGAATTTTACCTTGTAAATGCACGTGACCGTTACGAAGCTTTAAAACGTTTAGCTGATTCTAACCCAGACATTTTCTCAGTAGTTTTTTGCCGTACCAAAAGAGATACGCAAGCTGTTGCTGAAAAACTGGTTGAAGATGGATACAGTGCTGCTGCATTGCACGGAGATTTATCTCAAGCGCAACGTGACGGTGTAATGAAATCTTTTAGAGGAAGACAAATCCAAATGCTTGTAGCGACTGACGTAGCTGCTCGTGGAATTGACGTTGACAACATTACTCACGTAGTAAACTACCAATTACCTGACGAAATCGAAACGTACAACCACCGTTCAGGTCGTACAGGTCGTGCTGGTAAATTAGGAACATCTATTGTAATTGTAACTAAAAGCGAATTGCGTAAGATTTCTTCAATTGAAAGAATCATCAAGCAAAAATTCGAAGAAAAAACAATCCCATCTGGAATTGAAATCTGCGAAATCCAATTATTACACTTAGCTACTAAAATTAAAGATACGGAAGTTGATCATGAAATTGACACTTACCTTCCAGCAATTAATAGCGTACTTGAAGATTTATCGAAAGAAGAATTAATCAAGAAAATGGTATCGGTTGAATTTAACCGTTTCATCAATTACTACAAGAAAACAAGAGATATTTCTAATCAAGCTTCAGGTTCTGAAAGACGTGAGCGTGACGATAGAGATGGTGCTCCAAGAGAAAATAACAATGGTGGTGCAACGAGATATTTTGTGAACATAGGTTCTAGAGATAACTTTGATTGGATGTCATTGAAAGATTACTTGAAAGAAACATTAGACTTAGGTCGTGATGACGTTTTCAAAGTAGATGTAAAAGAAGGTTTCTCTTTCTTTAACACTGATCCTGAGCATACTGATAAAGTAATGGAAATATTGAACAACGTACAATTAGAAGGACGTAGAATCAATGTTGAAATTTCTAAAAACGATGGTGGCGGAAGACGTGACCATAACGGAAGAAGTTCTGGTGGAAGTTTTGGTGGCGGAAGAAGTTCAGCTCCAAGAAGAGAAGGTAGTTTTGCACCAAGAAGAGAAGGTTCTGGTGGAGGTGGTTTCAGAAGCGACAGAAATTCAGCTCCTAGAGAAGGTGGATTTGGCGGAAGAAGCGATTCTAGAAGTGCTGCTCCAAGAAGAGAAGGTGGTTTTTCATCTGACAGACCTAGAACTGAAGGTTCGTCTGATAGAGCACCAAGACGTTCTGAAAGCTTTGGTGATTCACCAAGACCAAGAAGACCAAGAAGAGACTAACATTCATTGTTAATTTTCTTATAATTATATACTGGAACTACAAAATATTTAATCCTGTTTTATTACTTTTAAAGTCTTAAATCAGTTTATGAAATATTTTGTAGTTTTCTTTTTTTTAGTACTGTCCGTAAGCGCTTTTGCGCAAGTTAAAGAAGCCTCCCAAAAAGTTAATGGTATCATCATCAGTAATACTACCAGACAACCTTTATCTAGTGTAAATATTATTAATATTAATAAAGTTAGAGGCGCAACAACTGATTCAGGAGGATTTTTTGAGATAGACGTTCAAGTGAACGACACACTTCACATCACCAGTCTGGGATTTCAATCCCTTCGCGTTAGGGTGACTAATGACTGGATAAAAAATAAAAGTACTAAAATTCAGCTTACCGAAAAAGCTATAGCACTTGAAGAAGTCGTAATAAGACCATTTAATCTTACCGGATATCTTGAAGTTGATACCAAAATTATTCCCGTAAAAGAAAACTATCGTTACAGTATTTCAGGTTTAACACAAGGATATGAAGCGGGTGAATATTCGCCAAATGCGTTTGGAAGAGTTCTTGGTTCCATCTTTAATCCAGCCGATATGCTGTATAATTTCTTTGGTAACAATCCAAAAGAGCTCAAAAAACTCAAAGAAATGAAGAAAGATGATACGGTGCGTAATCTTCTGGAATCAAAATTTGACAGAGAAACTATAGCCGTACTTTTAGGTATTGATAAAAATGAAATACCTGAGATTTTACAGCGTTGTAACTACTCGGAATCCTTTATAAAAACAGCTAACGACTTACAGATTATGGACGCTATCAGCGGCTGTTATGAAGAATATAAAGTTTTAAAGAAAAAATAAAACATATAATTAAATCCTAGCAAACAAGCTTTCACAAATTAAATCATTCCTCAATTCTAAAAGAAATTGGGGAATTTTATTTTGGAGTGATACCATTTAAATCAAAATTTCAACAATTTAAAAAGTAAAATATATGTCTAATATACCTTTTCAAACTATTGATTGGGATTCAATAGAAAAAACCGAACATATCGGCACAACAGGAATTGCGCATTGGCAAACAAAACAATTAGATGGACTTAGAATTCGCAAAGTAACGTATTCCAAAGGGTATGTAGCAGACCACTGGTGTCAGAAAGGCCATATTGTACATTGTCTTGAAGGAGATTTTATTAGTGAATTAGAATCTGGAGAAAAAGTTCTACTTTCTAAAGGAATGACTTATATAGTCTCAGACAATGAAAGTTCACATCGGTCTATAGCCGCTAATGGCGTTGAATTATTAATCATCGATGGGGATTTTTTAAAATAATATTTAAAACAAATCAAAAATATTATATACATTTACCTGAATCAAGAATTAAAAACATAACCTAAATATCTATATCATGGCAAAAAGTCAAGACGCAAAAAAAACTGCGAAAAAAGAGCCTTTGAAAACGGCTAAAGAAAAGAAAGAAGAAAAGAGAGACAAGAAGAACGCTCCGAAAAGAGACTAATAATTAATGGTCAGTGTTCAGTTTAAAAAGAAGTGTTCAGTTATAAATACTGACTCCTAAACAACTGAACACTGACCATTTTTTCAATAACTGAATACTATTTCACCGGAATATTCGCTAAAATTTCCAACACAAATTTCCAGAATTTCTGAGAAGAAGAAATACTAGCTCTTTCATCAGGGGAATGTGCACCGTGAATCGTTGGTCCAAAAGAAATCATATCCATATCTGGATAATTAGTTCCCAGAATTCCACATTCTAATCCTGCGTGACACGCCACTACTTTTGGTTTTTCACCGTTTTGCTTCTCATAAATTGGAACTAAAACATCCAAAATCTCTGACTCTGAATTTGGTGTCCAACCAGGATATGAACCTGAAAATTCTACTTCACATCCCATTAATTCAAAAGCAGAACGCAACGCATTCGCCAAATCAAATTTAGATGTTTCAACAGAAGAACGCGTTAAACATTGTACTGAAAGTTGTCCTTCTCCAACAATTACTTTAGCAATGTTATTCGATGTTTCTACTAAATCATCAAAATCAGCACTCATTCTGTACACTCCGTTGTGAGCAGTATACATCGATCTTACAAAGTAAAACTGAGCAATTGTCGGCATTACTTTAGCAGGAGTTGCCTCCATTTTTTCAAAAACAACTTCTAAATTTGGTTCCGTTGTTTTAAACTCTGTTTTGATTTCGTTTACAATTTGCTGCATGTCAAAAACGAAAGCTTCATCATACACTTCGGCAATAATTACTTTTGCCTCACTTTCACGCGGAATCGCATTGCGTAAACTTCCTCCTTTTATTTCTGAAATTTGCAAACCAAAATTATCAAAACCATCAAACAATAATCGGTTCATGATTTTATTGGCATTACCCAACCCTTTGTGAATATCCATTCCAGAATGCCCACCTTTCAAGCCTTTTACAGTAATCGTATATCCTACAGAACCTTCCGGCGTTTCCTCTTCATCGTACTCAGCAGTAGCCGTTACATCAATTCCTCCCGCACAGCCAATATCTATTTCATCATCTTCTTCCGTATCCATATTCAAAAGAATTTGACCTTGCAGAATGCCTCCTTTTAAGTTCAACGCCCCTGTCATTCCTGTTTCTTCGTCAATGGTAAACAAAGCTTCAATAGCAGGATGCGGAATATCAGTACTTTCTAAAATTGCCATAATAGCGGCAACTCCTAAACCGTTATCAGCACCAAGAGTGGTTCCGCGAGCACGTACCCAATCTCCATCAACATACATATCGATTCCTTGTGTATCAAAATCAAAAACGGTATCCGAATTTTTTTGATGCACCATATCCAAATGTCCTTGAAGCACGATTGCTTTTCGGTTTTCCATTCCAGCAGTTGCCGGTTTGCGGATGATTACGTTGCGAATTTCATCTTCGAAAGTTTCCAATCCTAGATTATTTCCAAAGTTTTTCATGAACTCAATTACACGCTCTTCTTTTTTAGAAGGACGAGGCACGGCATTCAAATCGGCAAACTTGTTCCAAAGAGCTTTTGGTTCCAGATTTCTTATTTCCTGACTCATTTATTTTTGTTTGAGGTTTAACATTTACAAGTCCCAAAGTTACAAAGTTTAAATTCGTTATGATAGTAATTGATATTGTAATTATATTTACATTTCCAAAATTCAAACATTGAAAACAAAATATTTCCTTTCCTCCTTCCTACTGATCCAAATACTGCTTTTGCAAATAATTCCCTTTTACCCGAAACAGATAGAAGATTGGTATAGCAACGGTTTATACCCGATACTTTCGCTATTTTCAAGAACTATTTTGGGTGGAATTCCTTTTTCTGTAGGTGACTGTCTTTATTTTATTCTTATTTTATTTATTTTAAAATGGATTTGGAACAAACGAAAAACCTGGAAATCCGATTGGAGAGACACTGTTTTGAGCATCTTGAGTTTTGTTTCGGTTTTTTACTTTTTATTTCATGTTCTTTGGGCGCTCAATTATTACCGTGAACCGCTTTTTGAAAAAATGGAAATTCAAAAAGACTATTCGGATGATGATTTATTGGCTTTCACAAAAAAAATAATTGCTAAAACCAATGCTGTTCATTACCAAATCACAAAAAACGACAGCTTGAAAGTGGTATTTCCGTACTCGCAAGAACAGGTTTTTGAAATGAGTCTGAATGGGTATAAAAACCTATCCGCGGAATATCCCTATTTTTCTTACTCTAAGTTAAGCACCAAGAAATCATTGATTAGTTTGCCTTTGACCTATATGGGTTTTGGAGGTTATCTAAATCCGTTTACCAATGAAGCGCAGGTTAATTATTTGGGTCCAATGTACAGCTTCCCTATGACCACGAATCACGAAATGGCACACCAAATGGGTTACGCAAGCGAAAGCGAATGCAACTTTATTGGGTTTTTAGCTTCTGTAAAAAATGATGATTTATACATTCAATATTCAGGTTACAGTATGTCTTTACGCTATTGTTTAGGGAATTGGCAAGCACGAGACAAGGCTGTTTTTAAACAATTATTAAAAACTGTTCATCCTGGTATTTTGAAAAATTATAAAGAAAGTGAAAATTTCTGGAAACAATACGACACTATTATCGATAAAGGTTTTCATGCTTTTTACGACCAATTCCTGAAAGTAAACCAACAAAAAGACGGCATGGAAGGGTACAGCAAATTTGTGAATTTGATGGTGAATTATTACAAAGAAAAAGATTTTTAATCCTAAAGTTTGAAAGTCTAAAGTCTTAAAGTCAAATGACTATCCTTCTAATACTAATTTTTGAGATATTTAAATATTCACAAAGAGATAAAGAGAATTTAGAACGCTATTTAAGTGACTTAATTTGATTTTTATCGGATGCTAATGAAAGCAAAAAAGTTAAAGACAAATGACGAACAACTTAAAAATACTTTCGACATCTGACTTTTAGACTTTCGACAATTACACTTCATCACTCGTAAAAGTGGTAAAACTTTTCTTTTTGTAAGGTCTAATGATTAATCTTCCTTCACGATCAAAACGGATGTAATTGTATACCCAATTCAGGAATACGACGGCTTTATTTTTGAATCCAATAAGGGAAAACAAGTGGACAAACATCCAGACAAACCAGGCAAAAACGCCATTAAAATGGTATTTAGGCAAATCGACCACCGCTTTATTTCTTCCTATGGTTGCCATCGAACCTTTGTCGTTGTATTCGAAAGCTTCCATGGGTTTGTTTTCAATTAATTTTATTAAATTTTCACCCAATAATTCCCCTTGCTGCATGGCGGGTTGCGCCATCATGGGATGTCCTTGCGGATACGTTTCGGATTCCATGGAAGCAATATCTCCTACTGCAAAAATGTTTTCATAGCCCACTACTTGATTGAATTCATTGACACGTATGCGTTCTACTTTTTCTACCAAGGATTTCCCATCTAATCCAGCAACAAGAGCTCCTTGAACGCCTGCTGTCCAGATTACCGTTGCAGTTTCAAAAATCAAATCGGAATTTGTGGTTATGGTTCGTCCGTCATAATTAGTCACGCGAACGTTTTTCCAAATTTTTACACCCAAACTGGTTAAAAACTTCTCGGCAGCTTGAGAGGATTTCTCACTCATGGTATTCAGGATTCGGTCTCCACTTTGAATGAGATTAATTTCCATTTTGGCAATATCAAGATCGGGATAATCTTTTTGCAGAATGGCTTTTTTCATTTCGGCCAAAGCTCCCGCAAGCTCTACTCCTGTTGGTCCGCCACCTACAAGTACAAAATTGATGAGACTATTTTGTTCAGCTACATCGGTAGTCAAAACTGCTTGCTCAAAATTTTCAAGAATCAAACTTCTTATATTCAGCGATTGCGGTATGGTTTTCATGGCCATACTGTTGCGCTCGATTTCTTTGTTGCCAAAATAATTGGTTTTGGAACCCGTGGCAATCACGAGATAATCATAACTTAATTCGCCAATTTCGGTAATTATTTTTTGATTTTTAGTGTCTATTTCTTGAACGTTAGTGAGCCTAAAGTAAACGTCATCGTACTCCTGAATTACTTTTCGGATTGGGTATGCTATGGAACCAGCTTCGAGTCCGCCTGTGGCAACTTGATATAATAAAGGTTGGAAAGTATGGTAATTGTGTTTGTCTAAAAGGACAACCTGAACTTTTTTATTTTTTAATTTTTTGGCTAATGCAATTCCGGCAAAACCACCTCCTATAATTACTATTCTGGGTAAAGTTGAATTTGGGATGTTCATGATTGTAAAAAAGTTCAAAGTTGCTAAGAATCAAAGATACAAAGTTTTCTATTCTTGAATTTCATCAAATAGTATCGAAATTATTGTTTTCTTTGGAAATGATCTTTATAAAACTAAACGTGTAAATTAGCCCCGATTGCAATGGAAATCCTTTCTAGTCCTGAACTTGTTTCAGTATCCTGAAACAAGTTCAGGACTAGAAAGATTGCAATGTACAGCGGGACGAGTCTTAATTATGAAATGATTAGTGTTGTGCTCCTGATTGCTTTGTAACTCGCAATGACAAATTTGAGAAGTATTATTTTATTCCCTTAATTTGTAACAAAAACCAGTAGAGACTTACTAACGTATATATGAGTGATAATCTAGAACATTCTTTTGTTAAGCAGTTGCAGGAAAATCAGAATATAATCCACAAGATTTGTAGGTTATATACTAATGGCGATGATGCACACAAGGATTTGTTTCAGGAAATTACGATTCAGTTGTGGAAGGCTTTTCCAAAATTCAGGGGTGACAGCAAATTTTCTACTTGGGCGTATCGAGTCGCATTAAATACGGCGATTACATTGTACCGAAAAACAAAACGATCCATAAATACTATCGAATTTGAAGGACGACAACATTTCCTGAATGATGTGGAATACGACTATGAAGAGGAAGAACAATTAAAATTAATGTACAAAGCGGTTTACCAGTTGAATGATATTGAAAAGGCGTTGATATTTATGTATCTGGAAGATAAGGATTACCAGGAAATATCAGAGACACTGGGGATTAGCGAAGTAAATGCGAGGGTGAAAATGAATAGAATAAAAGGGAAATTAAAGAAAATATTAAATCCATTAGGAATATGAAAGAGCTGGATTTATTAAAAAAAGACTGGCAGAAGAGCGATAACTCTTTTGAGCAGGTATCGGAAATCGAGATTTATAAAATGATTCATAAAAAATCATCTTCGATTGTGAAGTGGATTTTGATTATAAGCATTTTGGAAGTTTTATTATGGACCTGTCTTAGCGTTTGCTTTGACTCTAATGAGTATTTAGAAAAAATAAAACACACAGAATTAATTGGCTATTTTGAAGTCTTAAACTACTTTAACTACGCTGTTATTTTGATTTTTATTTATTTGTTTTACAAAAACTATATTCTGATTTCGACCACAGCATCAACCAAGCAATTGATGCAAGACATCCTCAAAACCCGGAAAACGGTTCAATATTATGTTTGGTATAATTTAGCGATGCTTGTTTTTAGTTTAATTGTTGGCTTTATTATTGCATTTGCTTATAATCCTGAAATGGATGCTTTGAAAAATCAAATTAATGGCAATAGCAAAGTGATGGCAATAACAATAGCCGTCTTAAGTATTTTTAGCATTGCATTATTCGGTTTGTTATGGCTGTTTTACAGAGTATTATACGGCACTTTATTGCGTAAATTATATGCCAATTATAAAGAATTAAAGAAAATCGATTTATAAAAACTCGTTCTTTTTCCTAAAAAAAGGAACTACATGACACCTTGCATTTGAAACAAGAAAGATTATTTAATCTATTCTCAGATTATGTTTGGTGCATAATTGACCAAAAATATTTTTTAATACGGCACTGATTCTTACAAACCCTTTAGATTATTAGTTTTAGACTAACAAACCTTACATATATATTGTTTGTGTTTTTGTAATGGTCTATATTTGCATTCTTAAAATATCAAACAATGATTAAGATTACTTTGCCCGACGGGTCAATTAGAGAGTTTGCTCCTGAAGTAACTCCAATGGATGTTGCAAAAAACATCAGTGAAGGATTTGCCAGAAATGTGATTTCTGCATCTTTTAATGGCACAACTATTGAAACAACTACTCCTTTGACGACGGACGGAAATCTTACTTTATATACCTGGAATGACGCTGATGGAAAGAAAGCTTTCTGGCATTCGACTTCACACGTTATGGCACAGGTTCTTGAAGAAATGTATCCTGGGATTAAATTAACACTGGGACCAGCAATTTCTAATGGATTTTATTACGATGTAGATTTTGAAGATAATAAAATCACTGATGCTGATTTCAAAAAAATTGAAGACAGAGTTCTTGAAATATCAAGAGGAAAACATGAATTTAAATTACGTCCCGTTTCTAAAGCTGATGCATTAGAATTATACAAAGACAACGTTTATAAAACCGAATTAATTTCGAATCTTGAGGACGGAACGATTACTTTTTGTGATCATGATACATTTACTGACTTATGTCGTGGTGGTCATATTCCTAACACAGGAATCATCAAAGCTATGAAAGTTATGAGTGTGGCCGGAGCATACTGGCGTGGTGACGAAAAAAACAAACAATTAACGCGCGTTTACGGAACATCATTCCCAAAACAAAAAGAACTTACAGAATATTTAGAATTACTGGAAGAAGCAAAACGTCGTGACCATAGAAAATTAGGTAAAGAACTGGAGCTTTTTGCTTTCTCACAAAAAGTAGGAGCTGGTTTACCATTGTGGTTACCAAAAGGTGCAGCATTAAGAGATCGTCTTGAGCAATTTTTGAAAAAAGCACAAAAGAAAGCGGGTTATGAACAAGTAGTTACGCCACATATTGGTCAGAAAGAATTGTATGTAACTTCCGGACATTATGCAAAATACGGTGCAGATAGCTTCCAACCGATAAACACTCCCGCTGAAGGAGAAGAGTTTTTGTTGAAACCTATGAACTGTCCGCATCACTGTGAAATTTACAACGTAAGACCTTGGTCATACAAAGATTTACCAAAACGCTATGCTGAATTTGGAACCGTTTATAGATACGAACAAAGTGGTGAATTACACGGTTTAACTCGTGTTAGAGGTTTTACACAAGATGATGCACACATTTTTTGTACTCCTGAACAACTGGATGAAGAGTTTAAGAAAGTAATTGACTTGGTACTTTATGTATTTGGTTCATTAGGATTTGAAAACTTTACAGCTCAAATTTCATTGAGAGATAAGGAAAATCGTGATAAGTACATTGGTACAGATGAAAACTGGGAAAAAGCTGAAAATGCAATTATCAATGCCGCTGCCGATAAAGGTTTGAATACTGTAGTTGAATATGGTGAAGCTGCTTTTTATGGCCCAAAATTGGATTTCATGGTAAAAGATGCTTTGGGAAGACAATGGCAATTAGGAACGATTCAGGTAGATTATAACTTGCCGGAACGATTTGATTTGACATATAAAGGATCTGACAACGAATTGCACAGACCGGTCATGATTCACCGTGCTCCTTTTGGATCAATGGAACGTTTTATAGCTATATTATTAGAGCACACAGCAGGAAATTTCCCACTTTGGCTAATGCCTGAACAAGCTATAATATTGTCTTTGAGCGAGAAATATGAAATATATGCGAAAAAAGTTTTAGATTTGCTAGAAAATCACGAAATTCGCGCCCTAATCGACAATAGAAACGAGACAATCGGGAAGAAAATTAGAGATGCCGAAATGCAAAAAACACCGTTTATGTTGATTGTAGGTGAGGAAGAAGAGAAAAATGGTACAATCTCTATCCGTCGTCATGGACAAGAAGGAAAAGGAAATATCACCGTTACAATAGAAGAATTTGTTGCTATTGTAAACGAAGAAATCAGCAAAACATTAAAAGTATTTACAGTTTAACTTAAATTATAAAGTCATAGCAATAAGAAGCAACAGAGGTTATCAACCTCGCGTAGAAAAAAAGGATGCACACAGAATAAATAACCTTATTCGTGGTGTACAAGAAGTAAGACTTGTAGGTGAAAATATCGAACCTGGAGTTTTTAAACTTTCGGAAGCTTTACGATTAGCGGATCAATTTGAACTGGATTTAGTAGAAATTTCTCCTAATGCAGAACCTCCAGTTTGTAAAATAATGGATTACAAGAAATTTGTTTACGAGCAAAAGAAACGTGATAAAATCCTGAAAGCGAAATCTACGCAAGTAGTCGTTAAGGAAATTCGTTTTGGACCTCAAACAGATGAGCATGATTATGAGTTTAAAAGAAAGAATGCTGAAAAATTCTTAAAAGAAGGCGCAAAACTAAAAGCGTTCGTATTCTTTAAAGGGCGTTCAATCATTTACAAAGATCAAGGTCAAATCTTATTATTAAGATTAGCAACCGATCTTGAGGAATTTGGTAAAGTAGAAGCGATGCCAGTTCTGGAAGGAAAGAGAATGATTATGTTCATTGCTCCGAAGAAGAAAAAATAGTATTCAGTTTGCAGTGATCAGTTTTATAACTTTAAACCTGAAACTTTAAACTTGAAACAAAGATAAGTAAGTAAGAATAAATTAAAATACTAGGAAAAAATGCCTAAAATGAAAACCAAATCTAGCGCCAAGAAACGTTTTAAAGTTACTGGTTCTGGAAAGATTAAAAGAAAGCATGCTTTTAAAAGTCACATCTTGACTAAAAAATCTAAAAAACGTAAATTAGCTTTGACACATTCAGCGCTAGTTCACAAAACAGATATGAAAAGCATCAAACAACAATTAAGAATTATTTAATTAAGTCTTAAAGTTATAAAGCCAAAGGTCTTAAAGACTTTTGACATTCTACTTTAAATACTTTTGACTAAATAGTCTTTAGGTTAAAACAATTTAAAAATAACCTTGGAGTATGGCCATTAAGTGCTTTTGATTAAATTCAAGCCGCCTGCTACAAAAAAACAATAAAATTATGCCAAGATCGGTAAATTCAGTTGCTAAAAGAGCAAGAAGAAAAAAAATAATGAAGCAAGCCAAAGGTTTCTTTGGTAGACGTAAAAACGTTTGGACAGTTGCTAAGAATGCGGTAGAGAAAGCAATGTGCTACGCTTACCGTGATAGAAAAGTGAACAAAAGAAATTTCCGTGCATTATGGATTCAACGTATCAACGCTGGAGCTAGATTGGAAGGAATGTCTTATTCACAATTCATGGGTAAAGTAAAAGCTAACGGAATCGAATTGAACCGTAAAGTTCTTGCAGATTTAGCAATGAATCACCCAGAAGCTTTCAAAGCAGTACTTAATAAAGTAAAATAAACGTTTTATCAACTCAATTTAGATTACTTACTTATATAGAAACCTCAATCGAAAGATTGGGGTTTTTTGTTTACAAAGACATTTAAAAATTAATAAATTATAGCAATCCGCTAAACACTGTTTTAATATTAATTTCAGTAATTTCGCGCAATGATGTTTAAAAAAAAATATTTCCTGGTTTTTTATCTATTCTTAGCATTGCTTTTTCTCACACAATCCTGTGAGAAAAAAAAGAGAAATAATTCTTCTAAAAAACAAGATCTCACAGAAATCAACCGACTCATAGATATTGGCCACAAACATTATGAAAACGAAGCATTTGATAGCTCCTATTATTACTTCAATAAAGCTAAATTTGCTGCTGAAATAAAAAAAGACACTTCAAGGATTATTCATTCTATAAGTTGGATGGCTCAGATTCAGACGTATTTAGGCGATTATTCCGGTAGTGAGACTACATCTATTGAAGCTTTACCTTTATTAGAAAATACAACTAAATATCCATACGGACAAACTAATATTTACATTGGTCTTGGAAACAATTATTTAATGATATTTGATAATGATAATGCAATATACTATTACAAAAAAGCAATAAACTCAAAAACTGATGAAGAAGTAGAATCTGACATTATTAACAATATCAGTTTAGCTTACACTGAAAAAGGTGATTATCAAACAGCAATTCAAATTCTCTTACCCTTGACTATTAAAAAAGAAGTTAAAAATAATAGTGAGGCATTTGCTCGAATTATTAATAATTTGGGACATAATTATAATAAATTAGGAAGTTCAAAAGCACTTTATTATTTAAACAAAGGATTAAAAATAAGAGAGCTAAATAAAGAAAACCGGGAAATACTGTCTAGCCATTATAATTTAGCTGAATATCACAAAACTAGTAATTTAATTTTATCTACTAAGTATGCTTTACTTGCTTACAAAAAAGCAACTCAAGTAAACCATGCTGACGATCGACTATTATGTTTAAAACTATTAATACAAAACACATCAGGAGATGAACTCAAAAAATATTCTCTCACTTATCTTCATATCAATGACAGTATTACTAAGGTGAGACAAAAAGCTAAAAATCAATTTGCTAAAATCAAATATGATTTTAAGAGAGAGAAAGAGGAAAATATAAAACTAAAATCTCAAAAAAAACTTCAATTAGAACAACAGGAAAATAGAAATCAGATTTTGTATTTTGGACTGGTCCTATTTATTATCTTAATTGTTTCAATAGCCAATTATCTTGTTGCCAAAAATAAACGAGAAAAAATTAAAGCATCTTACAACACCGAAACTCGTATATCTAAAAAACTTCATGACGAATTGGCCAATGATGTTTATCAAACTATGGCTTTCGCCGAAACTCAAGATCTATCAACTACTCAAAACAAAGAAATTTTAATTTCCAGTTTAGACACCATTTATATTCGTACCCGAAACATTTCAAGAGAAAATAGCAACATCGATACCGGACTCGCATTTATATCCCATTTAAAAGACATGATGTCCGGTTTTAACACGCCATTGGTCAATGTACTAATAAATGGTGTGGATACAATAAAGTGGACTGAGTTAGAAAACCATAAAAAAATCATTGTGTATCGCGTAGTTCAAGAATTGCTGGTGAACATGAAAAAGCATAGTAAATGCAGTTTAGTAGTATTAACTTTCAAAAAAAATGAAAATAAATTACAAATTGACTACACTGATAACGGGGTTGGAATAGGAAATTCTGAATTAATTTCTAAAAATGGGTTACTCAATGTGGAAAACCGTATTCATGCTATAAAAGGAACTATTACTTTTGATACTAAATCCAATAAAGGATTTAGAGTAAGTTTAGATTTTCCAATATAACACTGTAGCTTATGTTTAATAAAGTATTGATTGCCGAGGATTTAGACACCATAAGCGTTGGTGTTATTCAAGCACTGAATGAGATTTCTGTTGCAGAAATTCATCATTCCAAATACTGTGACGATGCTTTTTTGAAAATAAAAAAAGCACTAGATGATAATGTACCTTATGATTTACTTATCAGCGATTTATCATTTAAACCCGATCATCGAGATAACCGACTAACTTCCGGCGAAGAACTGATTGAAGCAGTAAAAAAAGTACAGCCAGATATAAAAACAGTAGTATTTTCTATTGAAGATAAATCATTCCGAATTAAGTCACTTTTTAAAAACCAAGGAATCAACGCCTATGTTTCTAAAGGTAGAGACAGCATTCCGGAGCTTAAAAAAGCAATTCAGCGTATTTATAATAATAAAGAAATTGAGCTCACCTCAGAGATTGAATATGCACTAAGAGATAAATCACTCTTTGAAATCGAATCGTATGATATTACCCTTTTGAAATCATTAGCCAAAGGTTTCACACTAGACGATATCTCGACCGAATTCAAGGATTCAGGAATTATTCCAAATGGTAGCAGCAGCTTAGAAAAACGCATCAATAAATTAAAAATATACTTCAAAGCAAGTAACAATGTACATTTGATAGCTATCACAAAAGATTTAGGACTGGTATAATCCGGCATTACCTAATTAAGATAATTACTTCACCAGCATAAAATCCGAATTATATTTAAAAGTGCATTTTAAACAAAAAATGATTCTTAAAAGAAAAAATACATTTTTATTAAAATTGCACAAAAAAACACTCCCATTACGGTTTTCCGTAAAGATAAGATTTTAAAAGATATTAGGTTTGCCACAACAAACTTTAAGATCATTTAAAATGGCCAATTTCACAAAAGACGACTTAGCATTTACTGGATATTCACAAAAAATCGATTTGGCAAATAATCCAGAACATTTCGAAATACTTGACGGTATGTACATTGACAAAACAGAAGAAATTGAAGTAATCTATTTCTGTAATCAGTTTTTAGAAAAATATAAAGTTCCTCAAACCAAAGCAAGTTTCCAAAAAGTTGAAAGTTTCTTACAACATGCAGCGTTAGAAAATGAAGTCTACAAAGCTCAATTACAAGATTGGATAGCAAGCAACTGGATCAAATAATACACTTTTTTACCTATAAGTATATAACTGAAAATAAATTTTTCGGGTATACAATTTTCAGCAAAACGTGGTTTCCTTTAACCGCTACATAATTCTTGACCTCAAAAAAAACAACTTATAGCGGATTCAAATAATTATTTCGGTGCAATACGGTTTACCGTAAGGAACGGAATTTTATTGCCTTTACCTTTGATAAAAGTAAAAAACCTAAATGATTTTGCAAATAATTTAGTCATGAAAGAAAACGAAGTGCTGAACAATGAAACTGAAAATCATACAATTGAAAAATGGAATAAAATACTTCAAGATTATGATAATTATGTAAAAGAATACCTTAAGGATTATAAGAAATCGCTTCAAGGAAATAGTATTTCGTTATCCAAGTATCCTTACATGAAAATCAAATCAGAGGCTTTATATAAGAAACTTAAAAAAGCGGACGATAAAAAAATTTTGACACAAAGTCAGATAAAAAAAATATTAAAGATTCAATTAAAAATAGTAACTGCTTGTTGTGAGTAAATCTTTTTAAAAAGACGAAATGAAAAAAAATATTTTACTGGTAACTATACTAACAATTTTGATTTTTTCTTATCCAACAAAAACTAAACATAAGAATAACAATTCAAGTACCAACAGAGAAAACAGTATCCTAATAACGGTACAAAGCGACCGGAAATATGATTCTGATGAAGATGTCAGGAAACTTTCTAGGAATTTTTCGAAAAAAAAACGATAAAAAACCAGTTTGATACCTCCCAAAATAAAAATTTTAAACAACATTCCTCAAGGCACAATAAAGGAAAAATCCTGTATTATAAAGACAGCTATGCAAGTCCTAAAACTAAAATAGAATAATATTTTTAAACATAAATAGTTTACAAAAATAAAAACAAATAATGACATCAGTAGTCCTTCTTAACCTCCATTTACTTTTTGCTGTTCAAATCGGAATTATGATACTAGGTGCAATTTGGCTGGTATTTTTAGTATATCATTTATGGAAAAATAAATAATATTCCTCTTTTCAAACAAGACTTTATAAAGTCTTTCAAAAAAAACTCATCATCTATAATTAATTCAATAAAGATTAAGAACAACCATGATTTTAAAAAATAATTTCATAAAACTATCATTAACTGAAAACGGGATACTTTTAATCTTTAAAACAAAAGAAAAAAAGCAAATTTTGTTTTCTGATTTGGACCAAGTTTACATAACAGTAAACAAAATGAAAACCATTTACATTGCCCTAATTTTTGCACTTTCAATAGGATTAGCTGGATTTAGCTATATCTATTTCCAAATAGACTTAATCCTGTTAATAGCTTTCTTATTAGTAATTACTATCATTTTAAAAATGAATGATTACAAAAGCTATGGTCTAAAAATACGTTTAAAAAACGGTGCCATTTTTGAAAAAAGAGTAGATATCAAATCCAAACATGAAACAATAGATTTTGTAAATGACATTCGCAAAGAGATTTACGATTATAAAATAAAAAAGAGTAATGAAGCTTTAATTAAAGTTCAGTATGAATCAGTTGTCTAAAACGGAGGAATCCTTCAAAAAAAAAATTTGACTTCAATAAAATATACAACTGAAAAAATGTCACTCACACTGCGCAATCTGAGTTTGAATTGTTTTAATTTTACAAGTTATAACACACATAACAATTACTAAAATTGACTACATTAAGAGCGCTTTATTCGGCACTATTCGTCCTTATTCCCTTCTATATTTTCTCCCAAACGAAACTCGTTTCCTGGAACATCGAAAACTTTGGAAAATCAAAGTCTGAACAAACAATCAACTACATTGCAAATTCGCTTAGAGAATATGACATAATAGCCATTCAGGAAGTCGTAGCGGGATATGGTGGCGCACAGGCTGTGGCCCGATTAGCAGATGAACTGAATCGCAAAGGCACGAAATGGGATTATGTAATTAGCGATCCTACCAGCAGCAGCGCTTACAAAACCGAACGTTACGCATTTATTTGGAAAACAAGCAAGGTTACAAAAATAGGAAGAGCGTGGCTCGAAAAAAAATACCATTTGGAGATTGACAGAGAACCCTATTTTTGTACGTTTGAGTATGAGAATAAACAATTTACAGTCGTGAATTTTCATGCAATTACAAAGAAAAGACAACCTGAAACAGAGATTAAATATTTCAAGTATTTACCGGATGAATATCCAAATTTGAACTTAATTTTTGCTGGGGATTTCAATTGTCCTCAATCACACACCGTTTTTAATCCTTTGAAAAAAATGGGATACACTTCTATTTTGATTGGTCAAAAAACATCGCTGAAACAAGAATGTAAAAATAATAATTGTCTGGCTTCGGAATTTGATAATATGTATTTTAAATCTTCGAAAGTAAATACTATCAATTCAGGAATTATTCCGTTTTATAAAAACTTCAATTCTTTAAAAGAAGCCCGAATAATCTCTGATCATATTCCTATTTGGTTTGAATTTTCTTTGAACTAAATTAATCAAAAACTTCAAATTGATCGCCGTCAAAACTGGCAAAAACCATACTCGGGTGAGAATCCTTATGAAATATATTTCCTTTATTATCAATAGCAATGGCACCGGCAAAACCATCATAAGGTTTTAATTCGTTGAACGTTTTAGTAAAAGCTTCTTGTAATGAAAAACCATCGGTAACTCGAGTTACAATTTTTGTTGCAGTGGCATTACTCACAATATCCTCACCCACTCCTGTCAAACTCACACCACAAAATGCATTAGCATAATTACCAGCTACAGTGGCAGAATCAGAAATGCGTCCAGGAATTTCAAATCCTTTTCCTCCAGTTGAAGTTGCTACAGCAATTTTTCCCTTGGCATCTAAAGCTACACAACCAACAGTTCCAGTTCCCAATGATTTCAGTTTCGCTTCATACTCTGCTCTTCTTTGTGGAATTTCGGTTGAAAAAGGTTCAAAACCATGTTGCCGTGCAAAATTAGTAGCTCCACTTCCGCCTAAAACTCTGTCGTCATATTGCATCAATAATTGGGCAACCTGAACAGGATTCTTCACTTCTTCAATATTGATAACGCCACTCATTTTCTGAGTTTCCCCATCCATAACGGCGGCACTCATTCTGATTTTTCCGTCACTTTGTATTTGAGATCCAATTCCGGCATTGAATAATTCGTCATCTTCCAAAAGAGAAACGGCATAAACAACTGTTTCTAATGCGGAATGCGTTTGTAAAAATGCGTAGGAATCTTTTACAATTCTTTCTAATGCATTTTGCTTGGCAACTTTTGTTTCGTTGTTGGTTGATGATTCCGAAAAAAAACCACCATGTATAATTAATTTCATAATTGATTGAAGCCTTTTAGTTTACTGTATATAAATCTGTTATTCGCAAACTAACTATTATAAGTAATGTGAAGATTGAATGTGCATTTTATGCGTTTCAAGATTGTAAGTGTCAAACTTGCTCATCACATGGGTTACTAAATGGGAGATTGAAATGGGTTGCCCTAATTCTACTTTTGTTAAATTAGTGTCTTTTATTTCACGACCATCTACTAAAATAACCAAGCCGGAACCTATGGCTTCCATTTCTTTATTATTAGTAATCAACAATCCTGTATCCTCACCTAAACCTATTCCAAGCACTCTCGGATTCCCTACAACAGCTTGAAAAAGTCTGCCGATTCTACCGCGTTGCACAAAATGAGTGTCAATAATAACACCGTCAATTAAACCCAATCCGCTTGAGATTTTTACTTCGCCTTTCAATAACGCTTCGGAGCTACTTCCCTGATAAATCATGTTATTAGAAGCTGCAGCTGCTCCAGCCGAAGTTCCTGCATAAATAAATTCTTCATTATGATATTTATCCAATAACATATCATGAAACGGTGTTCCTCCTAGAATAGAACTCAATCGCAACTGATCGCCTCCGGTAAACATAACAATATCTGCTGCTTGCAATCGTGCTAAAACCTCAGGATCAGCGGCTTGTTCTCTCCTTTCAATATGGAGAATATCAACATTTTTAGCATTCAAATATTCAAAAGCCTTGACATATTCAGGTCCTATTTCGCGTGGAATAACAGAGGCCGTTGTAATAACTTCTATTCGTGATTTTTCTTTATGTTTTGATTCATTTAATATCCTTTTTAGAATTCCAGCTTCAAAAAAGTTTAAATTATTGGTTGCATTTTTATCTAAATCGGTTTCCGTAAAACTTCCTTTATCAACTGCACCGCCTATTATTATTAGTTTTCCAAGTATATTCATTTTGTAAAAATAACCAAAAAGATAAAAAAGAGCATTTGAACTTGTACTTTTTTTTTCAAAAATTGCCAACAGAGCTACTAATAATTAATTTTTAAAGAATAAATTTTGATTCCTATCGTAAAAACTTTACTTTAGTTGCATTCTAACTTATTTAGATTGAATTATTAGATTGTACTTTACTTTTTTTATCCAAATCAATACTGGTTAAAAATGAAAATTAAGCCTTTGTATTCAACTATTTTTTTACACAAAAAATAATCTTTCCGTTTTTATGAAAATAATCAAAGTACAAGCCCTCCGTGGTCCGAATATCTGGAGTATTCAAAGAAAAAAATTAATCCAAATGCGCTTGGATTTAGAAGAAATGGAGCAATTCCCCACCAATAAAATTGACGGATTTAGAGAACGAATCGAAGCAATGTTTCCTTCGATGATTGAGCATCGTTGTTCAGAAGGTTGTCGTGGTGGATTTTTTTCCAGAGTAGAACGTGGAACCTGGATGGGACATGTAATTGAACACATTGCACTTGAAATTCAGTCTCTTGCCGGAATGGAAACCGGTTTTGGAAGAACCAGAGAAACCAAGACTCCAGGAACTTATAATGTAGTTTTCAGTTATACTGAAGAAAATGTAGGACTTTTTGCTGCGGAATCCTCTGTTGCCATTGCCGAAGCTTTAATTGCCGGAACTGAATATGATGTTGATGCCGACTTACAGAAAATGCGTGAAATCCGCGAACGTGTGAGACTTGGCCCAAGTACAGGAAGTATTGTAGAAGAAGCTGTTGCCAGAGATATTCCTTGGATTCGACTGGGAACGAACTCATTGGTACAACTTGGATATGGTATCAATCAAATGCGTTTTCAGGCAACCATTACATGTAAAACCAGCAGTATTGCAGTAGATATTGCCTGCAATAAAGAGCAGACTAAAAAAATGTTGGAAATGGCTTCTATCCCAGTGGCCAGTGGAAGTATTTGTGTAGACGAGGAAAGTTTAGCCGAAGTGATTCAAAAAATTGGCTATCCTATTGTTCTAAAACCTTTGGGCGGAAATCACGGAAAAGGTGCTTCCATCAATGTTACCAATTGGGAAGATGCAGTGGCGGGTTTAGCTTTTGCACAAACATACGGCAAACGCGTCATTGTAGAAAAATTTATAACCGGTTTCGATTTTAGAATATTGGTTATCGATAATAAATTAGTTGCTGCCGCAAAAAGAGTTCCGGCTCACGTAATAGGAAATGGAACGGACAGCATCCAGCAATTAATTGAAATTACCAATCAGGATCCAAGAAGAGGTTATGGACATGAAAATGTGCTGACTCAAATCGATGTTGACAGAGATACAGAAGATCTATTGGAAAAACTAAACTATACATTGGAAACGATTCCTAGAATCGGCGAAATTGTAGTTTTGAAATCAACAGCAAATTTAAGTACCGGCGGAACATCTGTAGATGTTACTGATATGATGCACCCAGAAAACATCTTTCTAGCAGAAAGAATTTCAAGAGTGATTGGACTTGATGTTTGCGGAGTTGATATAATGGCCGAAAATTTGACCCAACCTTTAAAAGAAAATGGCGGCGTAATTCTTGAAGTCAATGCGGCTCCCGGTTTTAGAATGCACCTTGCGCCTTCTGAAGGATTGCCAAGAAATGTGGCTGCACCGGTAATTGACATGTTATATCCTCCGGGAAAATCGTGTCGTATTCCTATAATTGCCGTAACGGGAACTAATGGAAAAACTACCACTACCCGACTATTGGCACATATTGTAAAAAATAATGGTTTCAAAGTAGGTTTCACCACATCAGATGGGATTTATGTTCAAAACCACATGATGGAAAAAGGTGATACAACAGGACCTCTTAGTGCCGAATATATTTTGAGAGATCCAACTGTAGAATTCGCAGTTCTGGAAACTGCAAGAGGCGGAATTCTTCGTTCTGGTTTGGGCTTCAGTCGCTGTGATATCGGGGTAATCACGAATATTCAGGAAGACCATTTGGGTTTAAGTGACATTCACACTTTAGATGATTTAGCCAGAGTTAAAGCAACAGTGGTCAAAAGTATCAAGAAAAACGGTTGGGCTGTTCTAAATGGTGACGACGAACATTGTATAAAATTAGGAAAAGACCTGAATTGTAATGTAGCTTATTTCAGTTTGAGCGAAGACAGCGATTTTATCAAGAAACTTTGTGCCGAAGGAAAAACTGTTGCAGTCTACGAAAATGGCTATATCACTATCAAAAAAGGAGAATGGAAAATCCGAATTGAGCGTGCGACTCATGTACCTTTAACATTAGGCGGTAAAGCAAAATTCATGATTGCCAATGTCCTTGCTGCTACTTTAGCGAGTTATTTGTGGGGTTTTAAAACTGAAGATATCAGTTTGTCTCTTCAGACTTTCATTCCAAGTGCCGCACAAACTCCAGGTCGTATGAATATTTTTGAGTTCAAAAAATTCAAAGTCCTTATTGATTTTGCTCACAATGCATCCGGTTATAAAGGTGTCGAAGAATACCTTCAAAGCGTAGATGCTACCAAGAAAATTGGAATTATAGCAGGTGTTGGTGATCGCCGAGACGAAGACATCAGGGAATGCGCCCACATTGCGGCCCGAATGTTTGACCATATCATCATCCGACAAGAAAAATACCTGAGAGGAAGAACCGAAGATGAAATTATTAATCTAATTCTTGATGGAATCAAAGCTTCCGGTAAAACGGTAACCTATGAAATTATCCCTAAAGAAACTGAAGCTATAAAACATGCTATAAACTCTGCTGAAGAAGGAAGTTTCATCACCGCTTTAAGTGACGTAGTGACCAATGCAATTGATATTGTACAAGAATATTTAGACAAAGAAAATGAACATGGAGTGGTGTAATTTTTTTAGAAGCTAATCCTGCTGTCCGTTATATCTTTGTTTGCCTAAAGAAGGCAAACAAAGGATGCCACTACCATCAGGGCTAAAAACAAAAGCCAATCGAATTCCGATTGGCTTTTGTTGTATATTATGTTTTTAACTTTTTCTTTCTGGCTGCAGGAAATAAAACGTTATTCAAAATCAAACGATATCCAGGTGAATTAGAATGCAAATCCAAAACTGTTGGAGGATCACCCACCTGATGCTGAAAATCTTCCGGATCGTGACCACCGTAGAATGTAAACATTCCTTTGCCCTTTTGACCATGAATATAACGTGCTTCCCCATTTAACTCACAAGTTCCCATAACCAACACATTTGATTTCATTAAGGGCGCATCAAATGCGGTAGTTTGCCCCATAAACCCTTTGACCAACTGTGTATGATTTTGACAAAGCATGCTAGGAATTGGATCCCATTTAGCCGAAAATTCCATTAAAGTAAAATAATCTTTCTCCATAGGAATTCGTCTTTTTGAAGTCATATCGATATCCGAAAATTCATATTGCTCCGGTTTTCTTTCCAATGTAAAATCTTTGAAAGCAAATGAATTACTGTAATTCATTTTAGATTGGTAATTTCCTTCACTCGGATCTCCATCAAACATTGCTTCGCAAATATCTACGCCATCCGCTGCCAAAGCAATATCAAAACTATCCGTTGCAGAGCACATGGCAAACATAAATCCACCACCAATTACAAAGTCCCTGATTTTTTTAGCAACAGCTCCCTTTTCCTGAGAAACTTTAGCATATCCTAATTTAGCTGCTAAAGTCTCTGCCTCTTTCTTTTGCTCGATGTACCAAGGTACGTTCTTATAAGCCCCGTAAAACTTACCGTATTGACCCGTAAAATCTTCATGATGCAAATGTAGCCAATCGTATAGTAGCAGTTGATCGCTTAATACTTCATCATCATATATTGCAGTAAAAGGGATTTCAGCATACGTCAAAACTAAAGTCACAGCATCATCCCAAGGCTGTTTTCCTTTAGGAGTATACACCGCAATTTTAGGTGCTTTTTCTAGCACCACTGATTCCATATTCTGGGAAGGACTAGAGATTTCATTCAAGATAGCCAACTCTTCTCCATCAGAAATTATTTCAAAACTGACACCGCGTATCTGGCATTCTTTTCGGATTTCCTCAGCATCAGGCAATAAAAAGGAACCTCCGCGATAATTAAGTAACCAACTTGCTTTGTAATTTTTGTCCAAACACCAAAATGTAATTCCGTATGCTTTCAAATGGTTTTGTTGTGTAGTTTCATCCATTGGAACCAAAATAAAAGAAGCTTTGGCAGTTATAGACAATAGAAAAAGGAATATATAGAAGAGTTTTTTGAGCATCTTGCAGTAATTTTTTTTATCTCAAAGATAGAAAGTAAGGACTTCAAATGAATAAAATTTAACGTTTAAATGAAGCTTTTTCATCGCTTTTCTAAAAAACACGTAAAAATACGCATAGCCAAATTATTTCTTAATTATAAATTCGCAGATATCCTTTAATAAACCAAAATGAAAAATTTAATAATGAATCCAAACGAAAGCAATGATCCGTTCAATCTTCTGAATTTATTAAAAAAAATAGGATTGTGTTTATTAGTAATCCTTATCATAACTTTTTACATGCTTTGCTACCAACATCTTAGTCTATAACTAATCAAAATCATTCTCAAAAAATAGAAATTGTTTTGAAAAATTATTACACCGCTTTATCAGAAGAAATTCTCGTCACTGCAAAATCAGATGGCGATTCGACCTTGCTGAGAAGACAACTTTTCTATATCCGGGCAGCAAAACTGGAGAAAAGTCTGGATAGCGATGATTTAAGAAAGACCTTTTGGATAAATATCTACAATGCGTATTATCTCATTATTTCAAAAGAATCTACTGACAACGCTTCAATTTTCAACTTGAAAAGAATAAAAATTGCTCGTTCTCAATTGTCATTAAACGATATTGAACATGGGATTTTAAGAAAATCCAAATTTAAAATGGGATTTGGATATCTTACGAATCCATTTTATTCTGATTTTATAAAAACGTTTGCGGTACGGGAGTTGGATTACAGAATCCATTTTGCTTTACGCAGTATTTCTTTAGAAAAAACTACCATTGATCATTACGATAGTGAAATAATTGAAAACCAACTCGTCCAAATTACCCACAATTTCATTCAATCTGAAACTGAATTCGATACAAAATTAAAATTAATCAGAACATCAAAATTTTTATTCTCTTATTATCGTGATTTTGGAGGTATGCGCTCTGTTAAAAAACTATTACAAGCAAGTTTAAAAAAAGACTTGAAAGGGTATACACTTCAGTTCAAAAACACTGCAAAATAAAAAACAATAATTAATGCATCGCAATTGCCGTTTATCTCCCAATTAACGCAATTTTCAAAAAAAATTATACTTCAAAATCCAGAATTTCATTCTGAACAGCATAAACCACTAAACCAGCAATATTCCTGGATTCTGTTTTCAATAATAAATTGTTGCGATGACCTTCTACCGTTCTTGGACTTATAAATAGCTTTTCGGCAATTTCTGCCGTACTTTTTTGTGAACAAATCAGTTTTAATACTTCAAATTCACGAGCTGTCAAAAAATTACTATCTAAAGCGCTCTTTGTTTTTTTAGCAGTCAAGACATCATCCTGAATAATTTTCATGACATAATCCGTGTAGTAAAAACCTTTTTCAGCAACTTCATTTATAGTTGTAATCAATTCTTGCGGGGTTGCATTTTTTATCAAATACGAAACTGCGCCTACATCAACCATATTGGCAACAAAAGACTTTGAATCGTAACTGGTCAGTGCTATGATTTTTAGTTTTGGAAATTCCACATGAATAATCTTAGTTGCTTCAACACCATTAATTCCTGGCATTTTTAAGTCCATGATGATAATATCCGGATGATTATTTTTATTGTTTTGGAGAAAAGAAATCAATTCATCCCCGTTTGACGCTTCAAAAATGATGTCAATATTTGGTTCACGACCCAATAAAAAAGAAATTCCTTTTCTAAAAAGAATTTCATCATCCACTAATATTATTTTTATAGTTTTGCTCATTTTTTAAAAATTAAAAACTACCGAAATTCCTTTGTTTAATGCTGATTCTAAAGTCATTTTACCATTTAAAAAAGCAATTCTGCTTTCTATATTTTTCATTCCTAATCCTTTTTTATTTTCGTCGGATTTCATTTCAAAACCAATTCCGTTATCTGAATAATAACAGTTTTTGATTCCGTTTTTCTCTTCAAAAAGGACTGCAATAACGGTTGCTTTTCCGTGCCGAAGCGAATTATTCATCAGTTCCTGCAAAATTCTAAAAACATGCAAATGTTTATCAATGTCTTTAATATCAAATGCAGTTTTGTTTTCATAATTTACTTTTACGGCTTTGGAACTGCTAAATTCCAAACATAATTCCTCGACTCCTGCATGAAGTCCAAATTTTTCTAAAACGGGAGGCAACAAACCGTGTGCAATTTTTCTTGAATTATCTAAAGCTTTACCGGTTAGATTGATAATGTTTGCTGTAATTTCATGAATCTCGTTTTGAGATAAATTAGGTGTGGTCAACAAATGCGAGTTCAACGAAACAATATTCAGTTTAGAACTGATGTCATCATGCAAATCTTGCGCAATACGCTTGCGTTCCTCTTCCTGAGTAATAATTACGGCACTTAAAAGCTCTTTTTGATACTGAATTTCTAAATCTTTTTTTTCTAATTCCTTTTGAATAATTTTCTTTCTTGAAAAATAAAAAAACAATATCAAAACCAATCCCATCAGAAGGAAAGCGATAAAACTATACACTATGATTTCAATTATTTCACTTTCCTGCAGTGTATTGACTTTCATAAAATTGTTTTAAATTCTCTTTTTTTAGAAAAACTTTTTTTCCATTCTACCAGTATAAAAATCTGATACAAAACATACAATATACTATTCAAAATCCATGTAATTTTATTCATTTTTGGACTTAAAACAATCGTCAGATTCCCTACCAGAAACAAAATTGTACTGCCGAACAAATAGAATAAAATGCCCATATTTATGAAATAGAACTCTTTTTTTTCATTTAACATATTGTAAAAATGAAAAGTGGCATACAGAATCAATAATATGGAAGTAATGAATATTTCGAAAAGATTAAATTTTAAAAACAAAGAAAAGTCAATGGCATATTGTATTGCTAATGCTAACAAGACTATGATTAAAAAGACTTTCACTATTTTTTTTTGTAATTCTCCTTTTAAAATATTTATGTAAAAAAGACTCAGAAGTGTAAACTGGCCGATAAAATAAAAATGCGAGAGATATAAGTTATTAATATTGAATTTTTTCAAGGTCATTGAAGTAACTTGGACTAAAAAAATTACACCAAGATACCATGTAAAAATTGAGTACGCTTTCCCATCATTACTCGCACCTTTAATAAATAAAATTAGGTTAAGAAATAAAATTAAGTAACCAATATCTGCAAATAATCTCCACATGTCAATTAGGAATTTAAAGGACTTTCAGGATCACTCGCTGGCGGGCAAGGCTCTGTAAAATCGTATATATTATCTTCACCTCCTGCTGAATTTCCAACCCCAACAGTAATCATATCTACATAAATTCCTGTTTCCGGATTGAATTTTGTTCCTACAATCATTAATTTTTCAACACCTTCATCATCCACTCCAATATAAGCTCTCACCGCATCTACTCCTTCTGCTAAAACTTCCAGTAAATCAACTTTTGGAATCAAAAAAGCATTGACATGATGGTGTTTGTTGTAATTACCTTCTCGTTTAGTCCAACGTTTGGCCCATTTTTGTGCTGTTTTTAATGGAATAGAATTAATCGATTTTCCTTGAATTTTCCCTTCTGAAGTAGTTTTTTGTGACATAGGTTTTGAGTTTTGGTCTACAATATTTTTGAAATTAAAAATCGTTAGCTAAACTACTATTTTTTATTGTTTTAACAAAATTCATCGTATCTAATACTAAATTAAAAAGCCTAAATATACGTTTAGACTACTCCTAAAAGGTTGGACACTATTTGGGGGGAAGCCTATAAGTACTTTGAAGGCTTTTCTCTTTATTGTGACTGAATATGTTAACAAAAATAGAACAGCGAATTATGAAAAATTCTCAACAAAGCTAAGTACCTTACCCTAAATTACCAACACGATAAGGCTCACTAGCTTTTGAAATTTAACATACAATACTTGCAAGGATTTGAATCGTAAACTCAGCAAACATATGGAGTTCTTAATCAATTAAAACTATCGACAATTTTGTCGAACCCAAAAAAGCCTGCAAAATTATCACTTTGCAGGCTTTTCTTTTTTATTGTGACCACGGTGGGGACAAAGCTGGTGTATTTCTGCAAAATCTAAAAAACCAAAAATGCTTATATATAAAGGGTTCCAAGCTTTTTGTTTCCGTTCCGATTCGCAATAATTCGCATGAATACACTAAAAGTGTAGCAAAAGTGTAGCAAGATGTATATATTTGGTTTTTTAAATTTTTAAATATCATGGCTACTCTAAAGTTCAAATTACGCAATGAAAGCGACAATTCAAATATTTATGTTTATTACTCCATTAGTCAAAAAGTAAGACTTTGGAGAAAAACAGGCTTTGTGATAAACTTCAAAGATTGGAATGCTGAAAAAGAGCAAAGTCGACTTAAAGACAACGAGTCGAAAAAACTCAACATTAGATTAGCTGAACTAAAAATACATTTAGAAAAACACTATAACAATGCGGTAAGTGGAGGTGTTGAATTTACAGGTGATTGGCTACAGGCTAAAATTGATATTTTTAATAATAAAGTTGCTGTTGTTGATTTAGATATTTTAACAAACTATATTCAAAAATATATTGATGATGCACCATACAAGCAGAATCAAAAAAAAGAGCTTGGATTAAGTAACGGTCGTGTTCAAAATTTAAAACTTTTCAAGAATACCATTTTAAAATATGAAGTTGAGGTTTTGAAAGGTAAAAGTATTCTGGTCAAAGAGGTAAATTTGCAATTTCTTGAAAAATACAAAATGTGGATGTTTGCAAAAGGATATTCAACTAATTATGTCGGAAAGAACATTGCAAATTTTAGAACAGTGTGCAGAGATGCTTTTAAGAATGATATTGAAACCTCAACACAGGTTAAGAATTTCAAGGGTGTGTCTGAAAGTAAAGAACCTCAGGATATAATTGTTTTAAGTGAAATAGAACAGGAATCTATTAAAAAGGCTGTACTTACTAGAGAAGCGTTGATAAATGCTAGAAAGTGGTTGTTGTTAGGTTGTTTGATTGGACAACGTGCTGGCGACTTATTGAGTATTACAGAAAACAATATTAAAGAGATTTCTGGAGCAAAAATCATTGAATTAAAACAACAAAAAACGGGTAAACTAGTTGCTATTCCATTATTACCTAAAGCAATAGAAATAGTAGAAAGTGGTATGCCTTATAAAATATCATTGTCACGTTTCAATGAGTATATTAAAGATGTATGTAAAGAAGCGGAGTTGAACACTCCAACGAAATGGAGAAAGAAAGAAACGCAAGGTGAACCTAGTGTGATTAAAATTTCGCCAAAACATGAAGCTGTAAGTAGTCATATTTGCAGACGTTCTTTTGCGACCAATTTTTACACTAGGATTCCAACACCGATTTTAATGAACATTACGGCACATGGTACGGAAAGGATGTTCTTATCTTATATCGGGAAAACCACCTATGAAAATGCACATCAAATGTTGGAATATTTTGGTAGATTAGCGGATAAATAGAACCAACTAAAAATACAGATTGTGACTAATACAGAGATAATTGATTTTTATGAAAATATTGACAAACTAACTTCTTTTAAGAGAATTAGAACGGTCTATGATTTGACAAATGATTTGGATATAAATCTTTTACGTTTTCTAAGAAAAGATTTTTTTATGCATCATTTGTTAAAAATTAAAGCAGAAGTTTATCTTCATAGTGATGTGGACAGTAAAGATATTGAGCATGTTTACAATACACTTTTAGACGGAGACTATTATATGTACTATATAGAAGATACAATAGAAACGTTTTGTGAGTATATTGATAAAAGTTTTATTAATGAATTTCTAGATAAGATAACTCACTTCTTTCCTGAGCTTAACATGTTGACTCGTCTTAGTTATAGTAAAATAAAGCGAAATCAAGTTGGAGATGAAAAAATATCATCAGAACCTTACGAAGAATTAATGGAGGAGTATAATATTCCAATAATTAGAAGAATCCTATTTCTTGAAAAACTTGGCGTTATTGATTTCCTTAAAAAGGAGAGACCTTTTAATACATCTATAAACAGCATGGCAAATATTTTGGGTCATATTATTGATGCAAAACCAAGTTCAATTCAACCATTATTGAATCCGCTTTTAGGTAACGATTTAGAAAATAAAAACAATCCGTTAAATTCATCTAAGAATGTAATGGCTGTTGAGGCGCATTTAATAAAAATCGGTTTTTCAATAAAGAATGGTACTGATAATTAAATGAATTTGTTCTATTGTGTTATTTTTTTGTTCACGGTGTTCATACTTCAAAAGCGTGAACACCGTGAACATGAACACTACAAACTCATGTATATATCATCCAGTTCCTCTTGTCTGATTCCTAAGTATCTTTTTGTTATCGCTGGCGATGAGTGATTGAATAGTTCACTAAGATAAAGCAAAGCTTTGTCAGTCTCATTATTGTTAGACCATACTTGACGACCGAAAGTTTTTCTCAATGAGTGACTGCTGATTGCAACGTTCTTGGTTGCAAACATTTCTTTTAGTTTACGGTTTACATATTGTACCGTTATTACTGTTGATTGGTTACTAGTAAAAATATAACCAGTTCTCACATCTGTTCTTGTTTTAAGAACTTCGTAAGCATTCTTAATATTGTCATTTAATCTAATTACACGCTTCTTATTAGTTTTAGATTCTACTAATGAAATTGAATCGTTTTCTAAATCTTCAAATTTCAATTTCAGAATATCAGAAATTCTCAATCCTGCATTTATACCAAAAACCACTAAAAATCCTAATTTATAGTTTTTTTCAGTTTTGATGATTTTCATTGCTTTGTTCAATGTTGAATCAAAATTTAGATAGTCGCTAGTTGTGATAGAATTTTTAAGGCTCATGGTGTTATTATTTATTACTGTAAAGATAGCAATAAAAGTTTCAAAAACAATAAAATTAAAATAAAAGTGAAACTTTTTTAATTGTGAATTTCTTTAAAACAACCTTAGCCCTTTAATAGCAAGGGTTTAGTTAAAATAAAAAGTTTCACTATTGTTAGAAGTGAAACTTTTTTAAATTTTATATGTGCAGATGTTTTTTATTCTATTTGTATGAGAGAATTATTTGTTGCATCATAATTATAATTGACAATACTTCCATCGAGAATTAAATCAATTACTTTGTCAATTATTGTGAATGGAGCAACAAACCATTCTCTAGGAGTAATTCTTCTTCCTTTATCATCATGAATATCTACATTCAAACAAACATCAGCAAAAAAGCGATGTAATAGTTGTTCAAATTTGTGTGGATTTACATTATAACACTTGTAAGTTGAAACAATATCAACCTCAGCAAGTAAGTAGGTGGGTTCTTTTACTGCGTTTTTTATTCTTTGTTTTACATCAACTTTAGAAAAACCAATTTTATATAAATCCTTAATTTCAGAAATAGCTTTATTACTTGATTTAGATTTCAAAACATAAATCCAACCTGTTTCTAAATCGTCTTCATTTACCAAATTAGCATTTTTAAACAATTCATTTTCTGCATCTGAATCAGTATCAGAAACAATTCTACCGTTATTATACAGTGATTTTGCTAATGAACGATAGTACATGTTACTGATTGTTCCATTTTCAAATATGATTCTGGTACGGCCATCTTTTCTAATTCTGTCTTTAATCAATCTGTCTTCAATACCATCATCTTCTAAAAACAGTAGAATACCATCTAATATATAATATTTGCCTTTTTCAAGGTTTTGTTCTACGTCTTTGAATTCAGATAGTTTTCTTTTTCCTTCTCTTAATTCTTTATGTACTTCTTTAAACTTATGTTCATAGGGTTCAAAATCTTTATCTTTCATAGCTTTTCTTCTTGCTACAAAGTCCGCTTCTTCTCTATCTTTTGAACTTGGAATATTTTTAAGTTTGAAAATTTCTAATGTATCATCGGTATCTAACAAGCCAAATTCATCATCATTTAAAATGTCATCAATAGAATTAATTTCTACAGTAATATTCCCTAACAAATTATAAGTGTCGTAAGGCTTTAAAATTTCAATTTTTTTCTTGTTTTTCCTTAATTCTCTTAATGCAACTCCTAAACTTCTTTCAGATACAACAAAAACATCAGCTTTAGGTTCTCTATTATTCTTTTCAAAAAAGGCATTAATTTCTAGGAACGATTCAATTAATCGCTCATCCTCTGATTTAACATTGGAAACTTTAGCTTTTGATTCTAAAAGTCCAAATTCATCATCATTAAAAATATCTTCTAATGTTAACTTTTTAGCCATTAGCTTTTTTCTTTCTTAAAAGTTCTCTTAAATATATTACAGCTTCTGCCATTCTTTTTTCCTGAGGGTCAAAAGATTGAATACTTGGTTCTGTTCCTGTTGTAGCTCTCCAATTTTTAATTTTTGGCCATAAAACAATAGCTTCTTCTTCGGTCATTTCAATTCTTGTAGCATCAATAGTTTCCTGAATAGCTTTGAAAACTGATGCAGTAACTGATTTTGAAAGAATTTCAAATGCTTTTTGGAATGGGTTTATTTGGTCAATTAAATCAATATTTATATCATCAATATTTACAAAACTATCTGCCATTCTGATAAAACGTTTGTCTCCTTGAGTTTCAATGGTACTGTTTTTAATAACAGAATCAACTACAACATATTGTCTCACTTCTTCAACTTGCTCTTCAGTTAAATCTGGATATGTTTCACGAATGATTTTTGGAATCAACACCGTGTTGATAACTTCGGGGTCAACGTTTCCTGGCAATGCTTTAATCATTTTATCATCTTGAAGAATCTTAGCTTTCAAGTCGTTAATATCTGATTCTACAATGTCTTTTACTCGTTGAGATGTAGCTTTCTTAAATCCTTTTATTCTAATAGTTTCATCATCGTCTTCTGATTCATCTTCATCAGGAAATTTTGGTTTGAATTTGAAATTTGGAGCCAATACCTGTTCCATCAATAATGAAGCCGTTATAGCTTTAAGCATGTTATTAACGGATAGTTTTACCTCTCCATCTTCAGCATCTGGCTGAGCAATAAGATTTGTAAATTGAGCATGTGATTTGTTCTCACTATCTCTGGTACATCGGCCAATAATTTGTATAATCTCAGTTAATGAACCTCTGTAACCTACTGTTAAAGCATGTTCGCAAAATGGCCAGTCAAAGCCTTCTTTGGCCATTCCTAATGCAATTATAATATCTACATCATCAGCATTTTTTGAAACTCTTAAATACTCTTGAATTTTATCTCTTTCTTTTTGATTGTCGTTAACTAAATCTGCTATTTTTAAAAGTTTGCCAGATTTATAACTACGAACATGTAATACTCCTGTAATAGAATCTTGATATTCTAATTCACCTATGGCCTCAATTATATGGCTTACTTCTTCGTACTTGTCTTTTGATGATTCTCCAGAATTAACACTTGGAATATGTATAATTGTTTTTTGATTTTCTTTTAATGCCTCTGCAATAGCTGACAGACCTGTGTCTTCTTGAGGTTTAAAATATTTTCCTTGATAAAAATGATAGCCAATACCTAAGGATTTTAAATGCTCATATCCGTTTAATTGTTCATAATAATTGTAAGTTACTTTAGTGAATTGTGCTTCTAACTCAGGTAACAATACAGGAACACTATCACCACGAAAATAAGAACCAGTCATGGCTACAATGTGTGCTTTTGACTTTGCCATTATAGAACGTAGTACTTCTCCTAAACGATTATTACCATCGGCTGAAACGTGATGAAATTCATCAATTGCAATTACAGTATTATCAAAAACTTTTTCATCAATTCCTTCACAGGCAAAACGCAAGGTTGCATGTGTACAAATTAATATTTTTTCATCGCTTGCAAGAAAATTGCTAAAGGCTTTCACTTTACTGCCTTCACCACCTGGTGTGCAAAGATTATACATGTCATTTGGTTCCCAATTGGCAAAGAATCCATCTTTCATTAAATCAGTATTCGAAAACGAACTACCAATAGAACGCTCTGGAACAGCAACAATAACTTTTTTAACACCTTGATTTACTAATTTATCTAAACCAATAAACATTAAGGCTCTTGATTTACCCGATGCTGGCGGTGCTTTGATTAATAAATGTTGTGCAGTACGAGCTTCGAAAGCTCTTTCCTGCATTTCTCTCATACCAAACTCATTAGTTTTTTTACTTTTACCTGTCTGGTTGTATTTAACGTGAACTATATCTGGCATAATTATTTCGCTTTCTTGGTTTTCTTTTCTTTTTGAAACAAACTATTTTTGGTAGTCATTTCTTCATACATTTTGAATAAATATTCTAAACGGTCTACATCACTTTCAAAGGGTCTATGTGGACGATAGCATCTTTCAATAGCAAGGTCTAATTGATGATGTGCTTCTTTTAATCCTTTTGGCATTTTAACTGGGTCATATAATTGAGCTAATGTTTTTTCAGAAAACTTTGCTCTTTCGTCTAATACTTCAAAAATATGGAGGTTAATTATTTCTTTTTGCTTAATTGTAATTTTGGGGAATGGAAAGGTGTTATAAATTAAATTGACAGAATATCTAATATCGTCTCTCATTTTTCCTCCAACAGCCTTAGCCCATATCATATGTAATTGAGAACTTAAAATACCTAAAACAAATGGTTCACAATCATAAATAACCAACATTCCGTTACTGATAACTGTACCTGCTTTCTCATAACCAGCAGGTAGATAATTTCGAACGGAAGTACTCGTAAATGGTAGAATTAGAGGTTCGCTTTCTTGATACTTTCGATAAAAAAATCTGTGAGGAACCGATGCAGCTTTTTTTGCATCTCTACCACCTTTAATTCTATATTCTTTACATTTTTCAATTCTATTTTTAATTAACGTAATATTATTTGCTTCTTCAATATCTTCATCGTCTATCCACAAACAGTATCTTTCTAGTCGATTCAAAAAATCATTTCCTCCTAAAAAAGGTTTGATAAATTTAATTGAATTTTTGTCTGAATTGATAAATTCCGTTCTATCTTCTTTTGATAAAATAAGAAAACCACCATCTATACCACTACTCCCCAAGGCCATTTCTGGTAAATTGGAGATTGAAGAGGTCTTTTGACTTACAAAAATATTAGAACCACCAGTGATGTATGGGTTAATATTATTAACTGTTAATATTTTATTATCCGTAAAAATTTTTTTTAAGTTACTCTTCCCTTTATTTTCAATACCAATAATAATAACCGAAACACCAGCATTTAATTTGGCATTATTATTCCACTTAAAAGAGGAGTAAGCAAAACTTATTTCTAAGTTTTTATCAAATATGTATGGCCATAATAATGGAACTTGCTCTCCTTGACATATTGAATTTGTTGAAACAAATGCAAAACTTGAGTTAAGATTAACAATATAGTCAGTTGCTTTTTTAAACCAACATCCTATATAATCTAACCTTTGCATATTTCCCATTCCATTGAAAACAATTTCAACGTCACTTTTTTGCTCTTTATCCCAACCTTTAAAACCTAAATAAGGAGGGTTTCCTAAAATATAAACCTCATCAGTTAAATCAATTGGACAAACTGTTTTCCAATCTAATCTTGTAGCATTACCTTGAGTTATATGACCTGCTTCTTTAAGTGGTAAAATGGGTTTGGCTCTACCGTAATCATGCAGTTCATCAACAAATACTTTGTTCATTTGGTGTTCGGCTAACCAAAGTGATAAAATAGCCATTTCGTGAGCAAAATCATCTAATTCAATACCATAGAATTGGGATAATTTTATTTCAGTAAACCAAATTTCAGTTTGCCTACCATTAAAATTCATTCTCGCTTGTGGAGCGTTTGTTACTATTTCGTGTCCGTCTTTTGTAAAATGTATTTTAGATTGGCTACCATCAACTATAGTCGTGCTTTGTGGTTCATTAATTTCCTTGATAATTTCTATTTCTAAAGCTCTTAATTCTTTATAAGCAATAATTAAAAAATTACCGCTACCACAGGCGGGGTCAAAACATTTAATTTTAGAAATTCGAAAAATTAATTTTCTTAGTTGGTTAGGTTTTCCTTTGCTTTTTTCAAACTCTTCTCTAAGTTCATTTAGGAATAAAGGTTCAATCACTTTCATGATATTTGGTACAGAGGTATAATGCATTCCTAAACCACTACGATATGCAGGATTTACTACGGCCTGAATCATAGAACCAAATATATCTGGATTGATTTCAGACCAATCTAGTTCACCACATTCCAGAATTATCTTTCTAGCTTTTAATGAAAATTTTGGGGAAACTATATGACTCCCGAACAAACCACCATTCACATAAGGGAATACTTGTAAATAATCAGGTTCTGCGCTATTGTCTTCAGTGTTTAATACTTTGAATAGCCTATCTAAAAATAAATGTACATCACTACCATCAGATTTGGTGTGTTGGCCTAATGTATTGGTAAAAATACCTTCTTCATTGAATATTCCAGTATCTTCTGCGAAGAAACAAAACAATAATCTTGATAAAAATATGTTTAAATTATGGCCACCATCATCGTAAATATTTGGGTTTTCGTGTACCAAAATATCATATAGCTTGGCCATTTCATATGAAGCCTTTCTGTCTGCATGATTTTCATTTTTAGACTGGTATTTTTCTTGTCCTGCCCAAGGTAAAAAGAAATCAAACCTTTTATTAATTTCAGTAATTGGAGTATCAAGCGTTAAGCCTGTTCTAATGTCTTTTGCTAGAAGAGTCTTATAATCAGTAACGATAACGAAACGAGGATTGTGTTTTAAATCCTCCTCGTTTTTGGTTAAATCGTCAATAGTAGTTAATAATTTATCAGAAGCAACTTCTTTAAAAAAGACTTTCTTTTTGTATAAAACCTCACCCTCAACTTTAGACAAGTTGAAATCACCTTTTTTTAAACGAGTTATTGAAGTTTTGGAAATTCCATAAGCAACTAATAAATCAAAAATAAAATTTTCTTTATCTATTGATTTTACTAATTCACTTATATTTTTTTCTATTTGAGATGCGTTCATTGTAAGATTTAATTGCTTTAATCTTCAAAAATAGTCATTTATATACATTGAAAATATTATTTCGAAATATTTAAAACGGTTCACGAGCATCATCGTTAAAAAAGCCACTATTGATAGTAAATAGTGGCTTTTTTAAATAAAACGTTAGAGTAAATACAGGAGCATTTATCTACGATATAGAACCGTTAAGTACCTATAAATTGCACTTTTGGAACTATTATTTGCGATTTTGGTCTAGAAATTTTAAAAGGCAATCTGATGTAAGGTTACAGCTTACCTAATAATAGTTACCTGCAAGAGGCGGATAACTAGAACAATTGAATTTTAGAACGGAGGGAGGACGGAAGGGAGGACTATCCTAACTGCTCTATTTTTTTTCTTATCACAGCAATTTCTTTTTGAAATTGTAATTTGGTCATTTGGGTATGTAGTTCCGCTTTTCTTTCTGGATTTTCTTCAATACTAATTTCCATCTGTTTTAGTCTGATTTTGTCGTCAATACTATTCATCTTTCAATTTATTTATTAAACATTCCGCTTCAAAAAGCAGATTCAATTTATTGTCTTTCAATAATAATTGGTATTCTTGCCACAAGTGCCAATCATCTGTTATTGAATTTTCTTCATATTCTAGTTCACAATAGTTTTTCAGTAATTCTCTTAGTTGTGGACTGAAATCAAAATTTGTTATTTCATATTCTTTCATTGTAGTATTATATTATTTCTGTTATTATGGGTGCTTTATTAGCGTAGTTTACGCTGTTATATTTGTTTGTTATACTTGTAGCTTCAAAAGAGATTTCAGTCCAGGAAAAGTACTTATAAATCACATTTTCAACTATAGTTTTTACTTCGGGTAATTTACCATCTGTGATAAAATGAACATGGTTGAATCCTCTTCCATCTAGTTCTATTGTGTACTTGATGTATTTATCTGGCATTTCATTTTTTATCTGATAAATCAATTCTTGATGATATTCTTTGTCATAGTTTTCAAAAGGATTCCATGAAACGAAGGTTTGCCAATCATAGTTATTTTCAGTATAATTTTTTCGTTTGTTGATTGGCATAAACTCGTTAATGATTGAGTAATGTATTTTCCATTGTTTACCGTCTTTATCTAGTAAACTGGTCACACCTGCATATTTTTCTTTGATTTTAATCATTTTGTATTTCAACATTCTTATTGATAAACCTGTTATCTGTGGTAACTGGTTAAGCTTGTAATAAGTCTTGTATCTTTTACTATTTGCATTGTTGATTAATTCATTAAACTTTTCTTTCATTCTAAATTGGATATAATAAGGTCAAGAGAGGTTCTTAATCTCTTGTGTTATTTCTGTTGTCTTATTATAAATATGTGAAACTTTTAAAAAAGATGCACTTTGACGAAAAAAAGCTGTTTTTATTTTTATTGGGTCTTAGTTGAGGTCAATTTTTAGCTAAGCATTTAATTAAAGATAAATATATTATTGCACCTATTATCAATAAAATCAAGCGTTTAAGTTTTGGTTGTTCGAATTAGGGAAACCCTAGAAAATCCCTAATCTTCATTTGTACCATAGAAATTAAAACATGGTAATTATGAACAATCAAATTTTTTTACAGGGAATCACAATTGAACAACTAGCAGAAGTATTAAAGTCAATGTTAGCTATAAACCCTCAGGAACAAGCTCAACCAGCGAACCCATTATTAACTAGAGATGAGGTTTGTGAACTTCTTTCCTTCAATAAAACAAGTCTTTGGAAACATACAAAAAGCGGAAGACTTAAAAGCTACGGTATTGGAAACCGTGTTTACTACAAAAGAGATGAAGTATTAGAAGCTGTTAAACCAATCAATTCATAAGCTATGGAAAGTGTAAACAACGGATTAGAGGTATTAAGTAATGTAATTGATAAAGCAATGACTGCAAGTAATAATATAGTTAAGAATGAAAATATTGGTTTGTTCACAATCAAAACTGGTAATGAATGGATAGAAGAAGCAAAAAACAAACCTGTGCCAAAAATGCTTTTCGGTGAGCTTTGGTTCGAGGGTGAATTATGTATTCTGTTTGCTGATTCCAATGTTGGTAAATCAATTCTAGCGGTACAAATAGCTGATAGCATAAGCAAAAATAAGGAGATACACCCTTTTAAATTAGAAGCTGAAAAACATGCTGTTTTGTATCTTGATTTCGAGCTTGGTTCTAAACAATTTGAAACTAGATATTCGAAAAATTTTGATGAACATTATTATTTCGATAATGGTTTTATTCGAATAGAGCAAAATAGTGATGCTGACTTACCGCCAAATACAGATTATCACACGTATGTTTTAAATTCATTAGAGTGGTCAATTGTTAATACAGGGGCTAAAACTATAATAATAGATAACCTAACATATCTTACAAGTGGTAATGAATCCGCAAAAGATGCGCTTCCTCTGATGAAGAAATTGAAAGCACTAAAAAGTAAATATGATTTATCAATGTTGGTTTTGGCACATACTCCTAAAAGAGATATGTCTAAAGCGATAACTAAAAATGATTTAGCTGGTAGTAAAATGTTAATGAATTTTTGCGATAGTTCATTTACTATTGGTCAAAGTACAGCAGATTCGAATCTAAGATATATTAAACAAATTAAACAAAGAAATACTGAAGAGATTTATGGAGCGGAAAATGTTTGTGTTTGTCAAATAGTAAAACCTCACAATTTTCTGGAGTTTGAATTCTTAGATTTTGATGAAGAAAGAACTCACTTAAAAGAGTCAAGTAAATCAGATAGAGATGAGGTTATTGAACTTGCTAAAGAATTAAGTGATAGTGGTAAAAGCCAAAGAGAAATTTCTAAAGAGTTGAATATTTCTTTAGGAGCAGTAAACAAGTATTTAAAACTCTAAAAGTGTTCACGATGTTCACACTTTTAGAGATGAAAATCGTGAACGGTAAGAAAGGAAGAAAATGAAAAATTATAAATATAGTTTAGACAAGAGTAGTAGAAAGTTTATTTGTCCAAAATGCAAAAAGAAAGCATTCGTTAAATTCATTGAGACTGAAACTCAATCTTATTTAAGCGATGGTTTAGGAAGGTGTGACCGTGAAAGTAGTTGTGGTTATTATAGCGCACCAAATAGCGATATTGTAAGTTTAAAATATAAACGAACTGTTGCTCCAGTTGTAGCAAGCTTTCATGGTCTGGAATTAGTTGAAAAAAGTTTCATGGTTAATTCTCAAAATAATTTTATTCAATTCTTAAATTCTATTTTCTCAGCAAAAGAAGTTAAAGAGGCTGTGTTAAAGTATTTTATATGTAGCTCTAAACGTTGGAATGGTGCGTCAGTTTTTTGGCAAATTGACAACTATGAGCGTGTGCACGCTGGTAAAATATTAGCATATAATCCAGAAACAGGAAAAAGAAGTAAAAGCAATGATGGCAAAGCTTCAATTGATTGGGTACATAGTATATTAAAAAGAAAAGGAATTGTAAACGAATTCAATCTTAATCAATGTTTATTTGGGTTACATCTTATTAAAGATATTAAAGTAAAAGCAATTGGATTAGTCGAGAGCGAAAAGACAGCTGTAATAATGAGTATTTTTAAACCAAACTATACATGGTTAGCAACTGGTAGTAAAAGCGGGTTTAAATACGGTTTTTTGAAGCCGATTCAACACTATGAAATCATTGCATTTCCAGATAAAAGTGATTATAATGATTGGCTAATTAAATCAAAACAGTTAAATAAGTTTGGTTTTGATATTGTGGTTAATGACTGGTTAGAAAAAAGTAATTATATCGATGGTACTGATTTAGCCGATGTATTAATAAATGAAAAATTTAAACAAATAGAAAACGGAAGATAATGTTAAAATTAGTTGGTTTTTTTAAATTATTTGTTCAATTTTTAAATATTATTACTTAATTTTACTCTTATAACTTACAAAATATACATTATGGAATACTCTTTTAAGAATCCAGAAGATGAATTGGACAAAGAAAACAATCAGTATTATGGCGAAGATAATAGTCGTAATGGAACTGATGATGACGAAGGTGGTGATTTTGAAACAGGTTACAATGACGGGTTTTATGGTAATTTTGATGATAATAATAATGATGACGATTAAAAATTATTATTATGGGATGGTTTGATTGTTTAAAAGAAACAGTGCCTTTGAAAGAAGGGCATCGTTGGTGGGAAGGTAAAGGTGGTGGCTATCAAAAGCCAAAATCAACTAAGGGTCGTGGTGGAGCAACAGGTTTTTTTCAAAAGAAACCAAAATAATTTAATAATATAAACCAAATTAAAATGAAAAGAGTTAGGAAAACAATTTACAAAATGTATATTTATTGTAAACAGTGCAGTGAATGGGAATGGAATTGTCATTGTGAGAAAAAAGATTGAAGATTTTGCTAATTAAGCACAAGTATTTAATAAAAAAAGAGCAACTGTAACGGTTGCTCTTTTTTTGTTATTATTTAACGCAAAGTCAATAATAGAGCTTTTATTAACCTCAACTATAATATGGTTGAATGTTTGTTTAAGGTTGTGAAAAAATAAATGATTTACGGGAAGTGGAGAAATCATAAAAGGGAAGTTTAGTACTTCCTTTTTTTTTGCTTCTGTTTAGGATTTTAACTAATAAACTTAAAAGAACTATACTATTGCATAAAAAAAACGCTTTGATTAAAAGCGTTTCTTTAATTTGTGTAGCAGATGTGTAGCAAAATAATTGTTAAGTCAATAAAATCAATGCTATTTGTGACCACGGTGGGATTTGAACCCACACGCCCTTGCGAGCACCAGCCCCTCAAGCTGGCAAGTCTACCGTTTCTCCACGTGGCCTTAAAATAAAAAAGGCCAAGTAATAAATTACTCGACCTTTTGTGACCCGACTGGGGCTCGAACCCAGGACCCCATCATTAAAAGTGATGTGCTCTACCAACTGAGCTATCGAGTCAATGCTTTCAAGAAAATTATGTGTTGATCACTAAAATTGTGACCCGACTGGGGCTCGAACCCAGGACCCCATCATTAAAAGTGATGTGCTCTACCAACTGAGCTATCGAGTCATATTCTTTCCTTGAATGCGGGTGCAAATATAAGGACTTATTTTGGAGTTTTCCAAGCAATTTTATTATAAATTTGTCTTTTTTAAACAATAAATCTTAACGCCTTAGTTTATAAGGTTTTATTTCATGAGAAAAATTATATTATTAGGCTATATGGGGTGCGGGAAGTCCACTATTGCAAATAAGTTGTCAAAAAATATTGGAATCCCATTTGTGGATTTGGATAAAAAGATAGAAGAAAAGGTTAATTTGGCCATAAATACCATTTTTGAAAAGCATGGAGAAATTTATTTTAGAAAGTTAGAGCACGAAGTTTTTATCGAATTATTAAATTCGCCGGAGCAATTAATTATAGGTTTGGGCGGAGGAACGCCTTGTTATGCCAATAATCATGAGCTATTAAAATCAGATAATGTTGTTTCTATTTATCTTAAAGCGTCAATTGAGACTTTATTTAAAAGATTGTCTACTAATAAAAGCAAAAGACCCCTCATCGCCAACAAAAGTGATGAGGAGATGAAAGAGTTTATTGCAATGCACCTCTTTGAAAGAAGTTTTTATTACAACCAAGCACAATATAAAGTTGTGGTAGATGATAAAACCATTGATCAGACCGTTCTGGATATTATAGCTCTTTTAGCTTAAATACGCATAACTGTCATTGTTTTCATCGAAAACAACTTGCACGTGCTCCAATAATGAGGTCGAAAGAGAAATCCCTTTGAAATCGGCTTTTACGGGGTACTTCTTATGATTTCTATCTACAAGTACGGCCGTTTTGAATTTTTTCAAAGGAACGTCTATGAAGTGTCTTACGGCATAGATTAATGTCGTACCTGAATTTAATACATCATCAACAAGAACAAGTCCTTTATTAGAATATTGTTCTTTTGATAATGAAGTCTGAATGGGAAGTTGTGGATTCTGTTTGTTGATTTGTACTTCGCAGAGCGAAACTTTAATAGGCGATATTGTTTCCAGAGCCAATGCTATTTTTTTTGCAAATGTAAAACCGTTAGCAGCAATGCCCGCGATTACAATTTCTTTCTCATCTACAAAGGTTTCGTAGATTTGGTAGGCAATTCTTTTTATTTTATGTTCTATTTCCTGATTTGTTAAAATGATATTTTTGCTCATTATTTTAGTTTGTTGTTTAACGGTTTCACTGTTTAAAATTGAAATAATTATTTGATAAGTAAATAACTATTACTCATCATCTTCATCGGTGATTATTTCATTTCCAAATTCGTCAATATCTCTTCTGTCTTTTTTGGTTGGTCTTCCGGTTCCATTTTTTCGATAATGTTCTTTGGATAATTTTAAAAGTTCCAAATGTTGATATGCTTCAGCCGGAGTATCATTTCGTCTATAAATATCCACCAATTTTGCCCCGACACGATTTTCAGGAATGTCTAAAACCGTAATAATTTGGGTAATTTGGTCTTTTCTAAAAGTGATTTTGTCCGTAGGAAAAACTTCCTTTGATGGTTTAGCAACGAGGCCGTTTACCGTGACATGATTCTTTTTACAGGCTTCGGTAACCATGTTTCGCGTTTTATAATACCGCATGCACCATAAATATTTATCTATTCTCATAAATTTTCTAAAATCGGAGTTAAATAGTTTACAAAAATCAATCAAAATTGTATCTTGCGCACTTAAAAAATTAGCTATAATGAACAAATTTAAGTATTATTTTATTCTATTAATTACAACTGTCTCTTTATTTTCATGCTCAAAGGATGATGCTGCGGAAATTACCCCGCCAAGAGAATTTGCAGTGCAATATGCAACTGATTTAACAGATATTGAAGAGTATTTAAAAACATATTACATTACTGTAGTCAACCACGCTGGTTTTCAAGACGATCAAGATGTTATATTTACTAAGATTGCTGCAGGCGGAACCCAACCGTCTATATATTCTTATTTGAATAGCGCTACATATCCAAAACTTTTGAGTAGAGATGTAAAACTTCACGATATTACCTATAAATTATATTACTTAGTTTTAAGAGAAGGAACAGGAGCATCACCTTCTAATGTTGATGGTGTATTGGCAGCGTATAAAGGGGACTATTTATTCCGACAAAAAGTTGCCGAAGTGGAAACATTAACCACTACTTTTTTTGAATTATCAAAAAATCCACAACAGTTTTTTAATTTATCGACTACAATTTCTGGTTGGGGAGAAATTTTCCCAAAATTTAAAACTGGAACGTATTCATCTAATGCTGATGGAACTGTTTCTTACAATGATTTTGGCGCGGGAGTAATGTTTATTCCATCAGGATTAGGATATTTTAATGTAGGGAGTAATAGTATTCCGGCATATGCACCATTAATATTTAGTTTTAAATTGTATGAAATTAACAGACTTGACTCGGATGGTGATGGAATCATGAATTTCCAAGAAGATATTAATGGAGATGGATATGTTTATGATTACAGGAATACAGTAAACTACCCAACGACACCTGAAACAAATTTGGACGATACAGATGGTGATGGAATACCTAATTATTTAGATACGGATGATGATGGCGATGGGGTAAGTACCAGAACGGAAATTACAGGTTCTAATGGTGTTTTAATTCCTTTTGAGTCTATCCCAAGCTGTGACGGTAATACTACTAATCCTGACAGAGTCAAAAGACATTTAGTGAAATGTAGTTAAAAAATACAATTCAAAAAAAATCCAGTTCGTTTGAACTGGATTTTTTTTGCTATTAAATGAATAGATTATTTTCTTTTCATTACTTTTTCAACTGCTTCAACAATTGCTTGGTTGTTCAATTTGTATTTATCCATTAATTGTTCTGGTGTTCCAGATTCTCCAAAACTGTCATTCACTGCCACAAATTCTTGCGGTAACGGACTGTTTAAAGCTAAAACTCTAGAAACGCTTTCGCCAAGACCTCCAAGAATATTATGCTCTTCAGCAGTAACGATACATTTTGTTTTTGCCAATGAGTTCAAAATTGCTTCTTCATCCAATGGTTTAATGGTGTGAATATTAATTACTTCAGCCGAAATTCCTTTTGCTTCTAATGCTTCAGCCGCGATTAAAGCTTCCCAAACTAAATGTCCGGTAGCAACAATAGTTACATCAGAACCTTCAGTTAAAACAATTGCTTTTCCTATTTCGAAAGGCTCGTCTGCTGGCATAAAGTTAGGTACAACCGGACGACCAAAACGCAAATAAACAGGGCCATGATGATCTGCAATTGCTAATGTAGCCGCTTTAGTCTGGTTGAAATCACAGGTGTTGATTACAGTCATTCCCGGTAACATTTTCATCAAACCAATGTCTTCAAGGATCTGGTGTGTTGCACCGTCTTCACCTAAAGTTAATCCAGCGTGTGAAGCACAAATTTTTACATTTTTCTCTGAGTACGCCACCGATTGACGGATTTGATCGTAGACTCTTCCTGTAGAAAAGTTAGCGAAAGTCCCTGTGAAAGGAATTTTTCCTCCTACGGTTAGACCTGCTGCAATTCCAATCATGTTCGCTTCTGCAATTCCAATTTGGAAAAAACGCTCCGGATGATTTTTCTTGAAATCGTCAAATTTTAAGGAACCTATTAAATCCGCACAAAGTGCCACAACATTTTCGTTTTTTTGACCTAATTCAGTCATTCCCGCTCCAAAACCTGAGCGAGTATCTTTACTTCCTGTGTTTGTATATTTTTTCATTTTCCTCCCCCAACCCCTCCAAAGGAGGGGAGCTCCTATTGGGGTAAATAGGGTTTTATATTTTTATTTAACAATTTTGTAGCTTTTCCTCCCCTTCGGGGAGGCTAGGAGGGGATTAATAATCGCTTTCTCCTTCAGTATAATTTTGACCTAAAGCAATTTCAAGTTGCGTATCATTAGGCGCTTTACCGTGCCAAGCATGACTGTACATCATAAAATCTACTCCGTTACCCATTTCAGTATGCAACAATACACAAACTGGTTTTCCTTTTCCGGTTCTTGATTTGGCGTCATTCATACCGGCAATGATAGCTTCGATATCGTTACCTTTTTCAATTTCTAAAACATCCCAATCAAAAGCTTCAAATTTAGCACGAATACTTCCCATAGCTAAAACTTCGTCAGTAGAACCATCAATTTGTTTTCCGTTTAAATCGATTGTAGCAATAAGATTGTCCACTTTTTTTGCAGAAGCATACATGATGGCTTCCCAGTTTTGACCTTCTTGCAATTCACCGTCACCGTGAAGCGTATAAATAATATGGTTGTCACCATTCAATTTTTTAGCTTGTGCCGCACCAATCCCTACAGATAATCCTTGTCCAAGAGAACCAGATGCAATTCGCACTCCCGGTAAACCGTCATGTGTAGTTGGGTGTCCTTGCAATCTTGAATTGATCAAACGGAAAGTAGCCAGTTCTGATACCGGAAAATAACCGCTTCTTGCTAAAACGCTGTAGAATACAGGTGAAATATGCCCGTTTGAAAGGAAGAAAAGATCTTCTCCAATTCCGTCCATATCAAAACCTTCTTTACGTTCCATGATATTTTGGTATAAAACTACCAGAAATTCAGCACAACCTAAAGAACCACCTGGGTGACCTGAGTTGACTGCGTGTACCATTCGAAGAATATCTCTTCTGACTTGGATTGTTAAATCGTTTAATTGTTGTGTGTTCGGTTTCATTTGTGTGTTAAAATTAGACTGCGCAAATATAATCAGATAATTTGATTAATATAAGGTTCCATTTTTAGATTTATCAATAGTTATTAAGGATTCTATTTTTTGGCACCAACACTATTTTTCACTTTTAACACTATTTAGTATCTTGCAGCCATGTTTCAACAATTATTCAAAAGCATTCAGGAAAAAGTGATACTAACCCCAGAAGAAATGGAGTTATGCAAAACGTTTTTTATCCCAAAAAAGTTGCGTAAAAAACAAACCTTGTTGCAGGAAGGAGACATTTGTATCTACAATGCATTTGTTGAAAAAGGAATTCTTCGTTCTTTTTCCATGGATGAAAAAGGAAATGAACACATTGTACAATTTGCGATTGAAGGCTGGTGGATTACAGATCTGTCCAGTTTTCTGACCAACAGCAACTCTATTTACACCATTGAAGCGCTTGAGGATTCTGAATTGCTACTGCTGACCACTGAAGCAAGAGAAGCATTAATGGATAAAATCCCCATGTTCGAAAGATACCAACGCTTGCTTTTGCAAAATGCCTACATCGCAAATCAAGCTCGAATAAATTCGGCTTTAACAGAAACAGCCGAAGAGAAATACACCAATTTGGGACTGGCTTATCCCGGAATTGTTCAACGTGTACCCCAACACATGATTGCTTCTTACCTTGGACTGAAACCGGAAACATTGAGTCGGGTTCGCAAACAAATTAATACTCGGAGTTCCTTTTAATTGATGTAGATCAATAGAATTTCTTGTTTTACATCAACGGAAACTTCACTAGTACAGCCTTAAATTTGCCAAGTAAATAAAAATCGATGTCAAATAGAAGAACATTTGCAGTACTTGGTGTTTCAGAAAGCAACAGTATTTTTCTAGCGAAGCAAATTGCCAAAACCAATCCCGTTTTGCTGTTTGATCATGATGCTGTCGTATTGAATACCGTTTATTCTCAAATACTTTCAGAATATTCAAACGCAAAAGCGGAGATAATGATTTGTCCAACCAATGCCAGTTGGGAAGCAGATGTTATTATACTTTCAAATGCTGCGGCAACTGATGGTAATCTGATCGAAAAAATTAGAAATGTGGCTACAGGCAAGATTGTACTTTTTTTGGAAAACAAAAAGAACACGATTAATTTCGAAAGTACTCTTGACAAATTGCAGCATTTCTTTCCTTTTTCTAAAGTTGTTCAGAGTTTCGAATCAGCGGTTGATTATAACAATTCCCTTTTTTTGAACGGAAACGATAAGGAAGCCGTAAAGACTATTTTGACACTATTTACAAGTATTGGCTTGAAAGCCAATATTTTATAAACTAACATTAATTTAAAAAAAATCAAATGAGCAAATCAATTTTATTCCAACCTTATACATTAGGAAGCAGTATTATAAAAAATAGAATGGTGATGGCACCAATGACACGAAGCCGTTCTAATAATGAAGGAAATGTGCCTACAGCGCTTACGGCAGAATATTATGCGCAAAGAGCTACAGCAGGTTTAATTGTTTCCGAAGGAACTTTTGTGAGTACAAAAGCAGTTGGTTTTATCAATGTACCCGGAATTTACAGTGCAGCGCAAACTGAAGGTTGGAAACTAGTTACCAAAGCAGTACATGAAAAAGGAGGAACTATATTCGCACAGTTATGGCACACAGGCCGATTGTCGCATCCGGATTTGCATAACGGCGAATTGCCGCACGCACCGTCAGCGTTGAATCCTTTCGCAAAAGCGTACACAAATGATGGTTTTGTAGATACAGTTGTTCCAAAAGAAATGACGATTGAAGATATCAAACAAACCGTTTTAGATTTCAAAAGTGGAGCTAAAAACGCAATTGCTGCAGGTTTTGACGGTGTCGAATTGCATGCAGCCAACGGGTATTTGTTGCAACAGTTTTTTAATGGCTATTCCAATCATCGTTCGGATGAATACGGTGGTTCGATTGAAAACAAATCCCGAATCCTATTTGAAATTCTAGATGCTTTAGAAGGAGTTATTGATTATGCTAAAGTTGGTGTTCGCTTGAATCCTTCGTTGCACAATGCGCAAGGAATGATGCTGGATGAAGAGACAATTCCAACCTATGAGTACATCATCAATAAACTGAATGATTACGGTTTGGCTTATATCCATTTAACGGAGCCTTTCACTGATGTAAGTGAGATACCTTTTGCTGTTACTGAAGTGGCCAAACATTTCAGACCGTTTTACAAAGGAACTTTAATAATCAATAAAAGTTTTACAAAAGAAACGGGTATCAAAGTTATTGAAGATGGCTATGCTGATCTTGTAGCTTATGGAGTTCCATTTATTGCCAATCCTGATTTAGTGGCTCGTTTTGAAACTGATTCACCATTGAACACGCCAGATCAAACTACTTTTTACACCGATACCGTGAAAGGATATACTGATTATCCGGCGATGGCTGAATAATTTAAATTTTTCATTAGCTATAAAAACAGATTACATTTTATTCAAGTCAGATTATAATTCACAGAAAAGCCCGCAAATGCGGGCTTTTTAAGTAGTAGGAAAAACAGTGATTAAGCTGTTTTAGTATCAAAATTATGCTTTAATGTTTGTAATCGCATCTGCTTTGTGAGCTTGATTGTTGATGGTTGACATTGCAATTCCGGTTAATGTTGCATCTGTTTTTTTCTTTTCATCGAGTGTCATTGCAAGCAAATTGGCAGCTTTGTTTTCTCCCAGTGTTTTAGCAAAGGCGTGCAAAGTACCATACGTTGCTATTTCGTAATGTTTCACTTTTTGTTCCGCAGCAATAATTCCTGCATCTCGTACTGCACCTATATCAGTTTCTTTAATTAGACCATCGGCTTCTTTTAGAATACCTTCCATGGCATCACATTTTTTTGCAGTTGGTTTCATACCATTCTCTTGAAAAATTTTCTCTAAGCGAGAAACATGTTCTTTCGATTCATTTAATTGGCTTTTTAATGAGTTTACTAATTCTGGTGTTGAAGCATTTTTCACCATATTTGGTAAGGTTTTAGTCAAAACTTTTTCAGACCAATAGATGTCTTTCAATCCATTTTCAAATAAATCTCTTAATCCATGTGCGGCATTGCTTTTTGCTTGCATAGCACCTTTTACATCTTCGTTTTTACTAATTGCAGTTCTCATAACGCTAGTTTTTTAAGATTAAATTGTATAGAAATAATAGATACTATTTTTCTATCTAACTCATTCACTTAAATTTTTTAAGTGGAATAAAATTAGATAAATTATAATTTAATCAACTGTTAATTAACTAATTGTAAATACGAATAGTATTATTTACTATTACCAAAAATTCTATTAGCGTACTATTTTATTTTTTAAACTGCTCCACCCTCCACCATTGTATACTGCAGTATAGCCATTAGATTTCAAAATGCTTTTTGCCGAGGCGCTTCGCATTCCAGAAGCGCAACAAGTAATTATAGGTTGGTTTTTATCTTTCAGTTTGAACAGATTGTTGCGTAGCGAATCCACGGGAATATTCAGGGAATCCTTAATGTGTCCTGCCAGATATTCTGCTTTGCTGCGCACATCAACGACAATAGCTCCGTTCTGAATTAATTCCGGATAATCGACTTTGGCGCCAAGCCCAAATATTTTTTTGAGTATGTTTATCATGTTACACGATTTGGGATTGAAGATAATTCACATCAAGCCACGAACCGCCATTGTAGCACTCGATTCCGTGCGCGGTCAGAAAAACTTGTGCCTGTCCGCTTCTATTTCCAGAGGCACAGCAAAGTACTAATGGTGCTTTGAGTTCCTGTATTTCCTGCATTCTATGCGGAATTTCATTCAACGGAATATTGATGGATCCCGCAACATGACCACCCATAAATTCATCATAGGAACGCACATCTACAATGGTTCCCAGTTTCTCTTTGATAATTTTTGCTACTTCCATTTTATTATTTTTTAACGATTATTCCCCTTTTGTATAAATTCTAATACTACAAAATTACGACTACGTAAGTTATGAATCATATTTATTTAACAACAAAATTCGGAAAGCATTTCGGGAATCGTTTGACTTTTTTTGGAACTTACAAAAATAATCAAACGAAACTAATTGCCTCTATATGTTGCATATCCATAGCTGGAAAGCGTGATGGGAACATGATAATGGTTGGTATCTTTAATTTGGAAAACAACCTCAATAAACGGATAAAAACTGTCTGTCTTTTTGCTTTTGAAATAGTCTGCTACCAAGAATCTAAGTTTATAAATTCCTTTTTTTGTTTCTTTATAATTCAGAAAATCGGTAATTCTACCATTTTTATCTGTTATTTTTTCATCCACATACGACCATATTTTAGTGGTTTCATCGTATTTTTCTAATACAACCGGGACGCCAATTGCAGCAGTTCCGCTGGAAATGTCTAAAATATGGCTAGACAATTGGTAGGTATTATTTTGAGAATAGCTTGCTGTTGCTACAGCCGTAAAAAGTAAACTAAATAGTAAATTTTTCATTTTTGTTTATGTTTAAAATTAATGAGTTGTGATTTGTGCGGTTGCAATTGCACCTGATTTGGCAATTAAATCATCGTTTTCAGGACTTCCACCTCCGATACCAATACTTCCAATGACTTTTTCGTTGTGCCAAAGCGGATAACCACCGCCTAATAATAGAAGTTCCGGCAATGTGGCTAAATTTTGGGTATCCGGATTTAATCTGGCATTTCTTGATAATAAAAGCGTGGGAGTTTTAGTAGATAATGCGGTGTACGCTTTTCTTCTGGCGGCTTCCGTATTGTGCGGTCCCACTTCGTCGCCACGAGTGAGGATGATAATTTGCCCTGATGCGTCCAATACTGCGATGGTAACATTTTTCCCCAAGCTTTTTGCTGCTTCTCGGGCTTGTTCTGTTATTTGAAATGCAGTTTTGAGCGTTAGCTGAACGGATTGGGTCGTATAATTTCCTTCTGTTTTGGTATTTAAATTAGTGAAATCGGTACTTTTTTTACTGCTGATTTGTGCCAACGAAAATAGCGGAATGAGGATTACTAAAAGATAAGAGTTGATTTTCATGATTAATTTTTTACAAAATTAAAAATGAGTCGTGTGAAAAAGCTTGTCCTATGTCAACGTTTTCAGAGTTTGGATTTTATTCTGCTTAAGGTAGAAGGAGAAATCCCTAAATAGGAAGCCGCCATTTGATTAGAAACACGCAATAAAAAATGAGGTTGGTTTTCAATAATCCATTTTACTTTTTCTAAGGCATCAAATCCCTGAAAACCGTAAATGCGTTTTTGAGCCGTTATAAAACCTAACTCCAGAATTGCTCTGTAAATCAGTCCAAATTCTGGTATTGCAGATACAAGATAATAAAAATCCGTTCTGGAAATCACCAATAATTCTGATTTTTCTATCGTTTGTACGTATTCGTAAGCGGGCTGTTGATCAATAAAACTAGGTAAAGCTGTTCCAAAACCGCCTTCAAAAGCAAAAAATCGTGACGTTTCAATCCCTTCTTTATTAATAGTGAAAATTCTGATACAGCCTTTGTTTACAAAATAATATTGTTGGCAAATCTCCTCATAACGTACTAAAATTTCATTGCGCTTAGTTTGCATTGGTTTAAAAAAGGAACAGATGAAATCCATTTGTTCATCATTGATTTGTGCTCTGTTGCTGATATACTTTTTTAGTAATTCGTACATCTTATTGTGATTTAGTTTTTTTATTTTTTGAAAGTAAAGGTACAAACAATAGATTCTTGGCAAAGTAATTCAACATAAAGACGCGAAGCAGGTTGATACAGAAAAACTCAAAATGACTAATGATTAGCGTCAGATTATTCCATGACTTACCTATAATGAACTAGGAATACAGCAGTTTTTTTATTAAAGCCAAGAATCGATTTATTTTTAAAATAGTACAAATGAATTGTGTTAATTAAAAAGTAAATTCAGAACTAATTCCCTTTTTGTCAAAAAAATACGCTAATTTTAAAAGAATAAGTATTTGAATTGTCATTGCATGCTTTTTGACAATTTAATAATACAAATATTAATAAAAATAAATAGAATATAATGTCAGACAAAAGTAAAAAACAATTCGGAGTGTGGATGGATTCACATCATGCAACTATCGTAGGTAGAGAAAATGTAGATTCTGGAGATTTCGTAGTTTTAGGACACGAAAAAGAAGAAGGTCAAGGAGGAAATTCAAGTGAAAACGCGGCAAATAATGCAGAAAGAGATTCACTTCACAAGTTATTCAAAAACATTACTGCGCACATGCAAAATGTGGATGAATTACACATCACTGGACCTGGTGTTGCTCAAGAACAATTTATTAAATATTTGAGAGAAACTCCACAATACAAAAATGTACAGACAAAAAAAAGTACTTCTAATAAAATGAGCGATGAAAGTTTAATTGAATATGTGGCTTCACAATTCAACTAATCTCTCTGTGATAAATGTAGATAGGCTGTCCGCAAGGGCAGCCTATCTTGTTTGGTACAGTACCGTTTTGAAGTTTAAAAGGCAAAATATAGTGGACTTCTTTGTTTAATTTTTATTTTTCCTCCATGAATGCCAAGCGCCAGTTGACCATAAGGCTACTAGAATGAGAAGTGGTTGAAGTGGAAGTCTGAGCCATCTGGATAGTTCTGTATTGAGTCCGAAAGCATTTCTATGTTCGACCAACTGCGCAACATTTCCCGGAAAGACAAGAACAAAAAAAGCAGCTACAATCCATCCAACCTGGATGCGATACTTAAATAACAGAATTAGGGATAAACCTAAAACAATTTCAACTACTCCTGATATCAGAACCACTAAATCGGCGTTTACAGGAATCCACGGTGGTACTTGCGCTAAAAATTCTGTTCGACTCCAAGTAAGATGACTAATTCCAGCAGTGGTAAGGAATAATCCTAATATATACCGACTTATGTTTTGAGCTACACTTGTTTTTTCTAGATTTTGGGTATTTGTAGTGTTCATTTGTATTTAATTTTTTATGAAAATAAAGACAGAAAAGATGCTCTGATTATTTTATGGAGAAAAATTTTAGTAACATTCGTAAAAGAAAATTTAGAAGTAAATATAGTTGTATTAAAGGAAATGAAAAACGTTTTACTCAAGAAAACTACCTTTTAAATCTAAATTAAGTTTCGTAATTTTTTAAAATCTTATATTCGTAAAAAAAATGAATATGCGTTTCTCCTTCTTCGTTATCGTCTTACTGAATGCTTTTCTTTTAGTCAACTGTGGTTCAAAAAAAAATACTGATATCTCGTATCTCAATTCTACTGATAAAAACATTGCAAAACCACCACAACTGAATGTTTTTGTTCCCCGAAAATCAAGTGTGACAGCGGTTCCTGTTTTAATTTTTGTACACGGAGGAAATTGGAACAGCGGTCGGAAAGGGACGTATGATTTGTTGGGCAGAAATTTTGCAAGTAAAGGAGTGATTACAGTTATCCCAGATTATACATTGAGTCCTAAGGCTTCTTACGATGATATGACGCGGCAAATTGTGTCCGTAATTCAATGGACAAAAAAGAATATCAGCCAGTACAATGGTAATCCCAATTCGATTTACATCACGGGTCATTCGGCAGGCGGCCATCTTGGAGCTTTGGCCGTCATGAATCCGAAATATGGAATTGATTCTTCAACTATTGCCGGAATAATCCTGAATGATGCAGCAGGATTGGATATGAAAAATTATTTAGAAGGAAATCCACCAACGGAAAAAGACGATTATTTGGCAACTTGGACCTCAAATCCGGAGCAATGGAAAGATGCTTCGCCTATTTATTTTTTAAATAAAAACACGCCACCTTTTTTAATTTATGTTGGAGACAAAACATATAATTCCATAAAAATTGCCAACAGTCGTTTTATAACTGCTTTGCAACCTTTCCAACCCGATGTGACACCAATACGGTTGAATAAAAAGCACGTCCCAATGGTGCTTCAGTATTTCTCGCCTTGGAGCAATCGCTTTTATGAAATTATTGCTTTTATGAAGCTGCACAATAAGAAAAAACCTTAACCATACTGATAGGAGCAGCATGATTAAGGTAATGATATTTAAATCCTAAGAATAAGAAGAATCGGTTTATGCTTTTCTCTTCAAAACAGCATCAACAGAATATTTACCGCCGCCCAATAAAAACAGCGCGCAATAAGACAGTAAATACAGTAATGCAGATTCCATAGTTCCCAAATCATCATTGATGTGAACAATAAATACGGCAACCGCCATGGTTATAATAAGCGGAATCAACGCCAGTCTGGTCCATAATCCAATTACTAGTAATGCGGAGCACAAAACTTCGGCAAAAACGGTCAAAGCTAATGATGCCGGAATTCCGATGCCTATTGGATCACCAAATTCCATGTTGCCATCCATTAACTTCATCAATTTTGGAATACCATGACTCAACATCAATAAACCAAATGTTAATCGTAAAATAAGCGAAGCCCAATCTGTTGCATTAGCGGACCATGAACTTGAGGAAAATAATTTTCGAATCATATTTTTTAAGTTTTTAAAATCGTGTTCAGACAAACATAAGATTTTTTCACAAGAATTTGCTGCATGAAATAACGTATTTTACCGAAAGTTACATCTGGTTATGGATTTTATTCTTTCGTTTTAAATGGAATGTTTCAATTCCAATTACGGTTAAAATTCCAAGAACGTAGGCAAGCAAATCCATCCATGCAAATGAATTCCCGAGCACAACTCTTGCAATTTTAGTATGTTGAAGTCCCAGTTTTTCCACCATGTTGAAATACTGCGCGATTTCGATACCGAATGAAAAAACCAATACAAGACTTGCAGCTACCAAAACCGAAACTTTTACAAAGGATTTCACAAAACAATAGAGTAAAATAACCACTAAAAAATCTCCGAAATAAGGTCTTATAAAGTCATCATGAACATACATAGCAATGGCGATTTCTGTCAGGAAAAGTAAAATTGTAAGTATAAAATAGTTGCGGTTGAATTGAAACATTTTGCGGTGAAATTATCTAGGATTTTACTTTTTATAGCATTCGTTTTTGTTGCTCACTAATTTGTATTGTTTTTTCAATACTGATTTTTGTATTTCATCATTGGAAATTGTCTATTTTTTATGTTCAGTAAGACAAAAGTATTCGGGAGCATAAAAATAATATTAGTTTCATAAACTTAATACTTTAATTAAATGTTTGTCTGTACTCCATTGGTGTCAAATTGGTTTTATTCTTGAATAGTTTGCTAAATGACTGAGGATACTCAAAACCTAATTGATAGGCAATTTCACTTACCGTCAGGTTTGTAGTTGTTAAAATTTCTTTCGCTTTTTCAATAAGCTTCTCGTGTATATGTTGCTGTGTATTTTGGCCTGTCAAGCTTCGCAACATATCGCTTAAATAGGAAGAGGAAACATGGAGTTCATTTGCTAATTTTTCAACTGTTGGTATTGGCAAATCTGAATCGAGATTAAAATGTTTGTCTAATATGTTTTCAAAATTGGACAGCAAATCGGTAGTAGCCATTTTTCTTGTAATAAATTGTCTGCTGTAAAAACGATTGCAATAATTTAAAAGCAATTCAAGGTTTGAAACAATTACATCTTGACTAAAATTATCTAATCTTGAACTTATTTCCGTTTGAATATTCTGAACGATTGCTTCAATTATTTTTTCTTCTTCGTCTGAAAGATGAAGTGCTTCGTTTACTTCGTATGAAAAATATCCATAGTTTTTAATCGCTTTTCCTAATGGGTATTGCCTTATTAAATCGGGGTGAAATAATAATGACCAACCATCACTGTTTCTATTTTCTTCACTATCTACACTAATTATTTGATTTGGCGCAATAAAAGACATTGTCCCATCGTCAAAGTCATACTCGTTTTTACCATATTTTAATATCCCTTTAAAACTCCTTTTTAGTGTTATGTTGTAAAAATCAAATAATAATTTTCCATTTTGAGATTGATTAGTATTTGATTTTATAGAATGGTCAATAACAGTAATCAATGGATTCAACGGACTATTCAATCCCATCAAAGAATGTAATGCTGCAACCGAATTCAGTTTTTTTATATTTTGCTCTTTGTTTTTCATAAGTAAAATAAGTAGACAGTGGTTTATACTGCCTACTTTGTTATTTTAGTAAAATTAAGCATTTTGAAAATCAACTCCTGCACTTCTGTCCATTGTCATTATTTCCAAAACATTTCCGGGATATTCAGCAGGCAATTTGCTTACTTCGTTCAGCTGATTTAATTCCTCTGGCGTAAATAGAACAGCAACAGATTTTAAGTTGTCCTGAAGTTGATGTATTTTGGTTGCACCAATAATAATGCTGCTTACTACCGGCTGATGTAACAACCAAGCCAACGCCAATTGCGAAACTGAAACTTGTTTTGTCTCTGCCATTGGTGTAAGCACATCTAAAACATCATACGCTCTTTCTTCGTGAAAAGGCGGAAACGGAAAATTATTTAGTCTTCCTTCTTCATTCTGTCCGTTTCTTTTATACTTTCCGGTAAGCAAACCACCACTTAAAGGACTCCAAACCATCATTCCCACTCTTTGGTCTTCAAGCATAGGTATAATTTCACGTTCTGCATCTCTTACATCCAAGGAGTAATTTGCTTGTAAAGAAGCAAACCTGTCTAAATGATTGTACTGAGAATAAGCCAAGCCTTTCACTAATTGCCAAGCCATAATATTACTTGCGCCAAAATACCTAATTTTTCCGCTTCGCACTAAATCATCTAATGTTCTGATGGTTTCTTCAATGGGCGTTAGTGGGTCTGCCGTGTGAATTTGGTACAAGTCGATATAATCTGTACCAAGCCTTTTTAAACTTCCTTCAACTTGTTGGATAATGTGCTTTTTTGAAAGCCCCAAGTCGTTTTGGCTTTTGCCCATAGTACCTCTCACTTTTGTAGACAAAACCAAGTCGTCCCTGTTAATTGAAAGGTTTTTGATTGCCTTGCCAATCATAATTTCCGAAAGTCCCTCGGAGTAAATGTTTGCTGTGTCAATAAAATTAACACCTGCTTCGGTTACAATTTTAATTTGTTCATCCACTGCATTTTGATCAAGGTTACCCATATAGCCGAAAAAACCTTTTCCGCCATAGTTCATTGTCCCTAAACAAAGTGTTGAAACTTTCAAACCTGTATTTCCTAAAATTTTGTACTTCATTTTTTTATGTATTAGTGAAGTGCAAAGGTTAGAACTTTATCATATTTGAATGTGTCCAAAACGCAGTTGTTTGTGTTCAAAATGAGGTTTGATTTTTTTTGTTATTTGCATACTGCTGTGGGTACAGTTTGCAGAATTGGGCTAACGATTTTGGTATATCAGGGCGGTACGATTTTTTCAATTTATTTTTTTAGTTAACTTATCATTAAGTTGTCTTCACTTTTGCATAAATATCAAGACTTATAAACTTGCCATTTTTAATTTCACATTCTTTCATTCTTCCTTCGTGTTGGAAATCCAGTTTAGCCATTGCGTTTTTACAATTCTTATTTTCTGACTCTACAAATCCTTCAATTCTATGAAGTTCTAAATTATCAAATCCATAATTACAAATTAACGGCATCGCTTCTTTCATAATTCCGTTACCCCAAAACTCTGAAATTAACCAAAATCCTATTTCTGCTTTTTTATGTTCTTTATTTAAACTGCTTAGTCCACCTGCTCCATAAAAGATCTTGTTGTCTGCAGAGCAAACAGCCCACCAAATTCCCGTTTCGTTTTTTTCAAGGTCAGCGAAAAAAGTCATTTGTTCTTTCGTTGCTTCCAATGTTTGAAAACTCACTCCATAATATTTAATAATCTCTGGATGCGAAAGTCCTTTGAAAACATTTTCAAGGTCGTTCTCAACAAATTGTCGAAGTAAAAGTTTTTCGGTTTTTATTATTGGAAATTCTGTCGTCATTATACTCCTTTTATGTCAATTGATGGTTGTCTTCTTGGTCATCATAGCCTGACTGCTAACGTTTCGCCTCTTTGAGATGGCTGTAAGTTCGTAACCGCTCGGTTTTAGGATTTATGAAAACTTGATGCGAAACGTAAATATGAATTTACTATAAAATTCCCAATCTTGCCAAACGCCTGTTATACCAGGTTGTTTTTTCTACTTTTCATTTCTGGGCAAAATAAAAATTCTAAAGAATTCATTTGAAATTTTTAAAAAACAGAATATAGAACCTAATATTATTGGTAAAACAAAGTAGCTCTTGTAAAATATTAATTGATAGTCAAATATAGAGAACGAAAATTCTTTTGGGAAAGTTAGAAGAAGAACGACAGATATTAATTCATAGTTGATTGCATATTTAAAATAAGACTTTAGTCTATGAAGCTCCGTTTTATATGATTTGTTTTTATTGTCATAAAGCACATTTACAATTCTTGAATTAAACAATATAGAAATTGCAGTTATTTGGAAACCAATAAGTATAGAAAGAAATGTAATTAAGTCTGAAAATTGCCCATAGTATTTAGGTAAAATTAAATAACCAATTGGAATTGATAATAATAGAATTAAAATAAAATATGTTTTATCTATACCTTTCATTAATTTGTTGTTTTACTAATTAACTCATTTTTAATTGCTTCATGTTCATAAATACCTTCATTGTTTTTTCTACAATTTATGAAAATTTGATTAGTAAAAGAATCAACATTATAAATAGTTTCTAGACCACTTTCATCCAACCCACAAATTACTAGTTTTTCTATTTTATGTTCTTGCTTTGATAAATGCAAGAACTTTAAAAATTCTTTTATAGCACTTTGTTTATAAGTTGCTTCAAGTGTAAAAGTTTCTGGTGCTGATGTTCCTGTTAAATCTTCAAGTGCTTTAAATTGTCTACTATCAACGCTAAATAAATTATTGAACCCAGTAAATTTAATCTTATTAACACTTTCTATTATAGTTATAAATTTATCAAAATCTACAATCAATCTTTTCGCAAAAAAGATATTACCTGATTTTTCAGATAATATCTTACTCATTAATTTAATATGTTTTGAATTTGATAAATATAAAAGTTTAGATTCAAATGAATAGAATAAAAATGATTGATGAGTTAATTCAACTTGAGTTCCTTTTCTTTTGTTTTTTTCTTCTTTATGAGTTTCAATATCTACCCAATTTTCTCTGTGTGGGTTAGGTTTTCCATATTCTGAAACTAGCCAAAAATATTCATCATTTAATTCTGTGTATGATTTGTAAAAAGTGTTATTTTCTGAATATTCAAATTCGCTTGGAATATTTATTAAATTTTCTTTTTTAACTTCATTAAACCTTAGAGCGTCATTACTAGATTCATGAATTAATTGTAATGTTGTAAAAGATAATTTATCCATATTTTTCGGTTTAGAAAATGCTTATTCAGATACGTATTCGGCAATGTGGTATAACTAGTATATACGCTAAACAAACGTTCGTATATAAACCCAAACACTTGTACATTGGCGAAGGTTTGTTTCGCGTTATAGATTTTCAAATATATTAAAATTTTCTTACAAATCATCATAAGAATTTTTAATTTACTGGATGTGTTTTGAATATAAATGGGAAGATTTTAGTTCTTATTACACCTGTTTTGCGTGAGGGATAACAGTGGAAATCCTTTTATGAAGCACAGCGGAATAAAAGATTGAAACGAATAGCCCGACCTTTTTAGGGCACGCCCAAAACCATTTACTAAACGATACGTGTATTTTTGAACACTATGATTGTCTCATTTTTTTCTTAAAAAGCAGGCGTAATTTGGTTGTTATCCCGATAGCTTTCGGGACACTTTTTTACTTTATGGGATGATAAACATTTTTTTGATGTAGATTTCAAATTAACCTATCTTTGCCAGCCGAACAATCGGGTGAAATACGTTACTATGAAGTTTGATTTATTAAAAAAAGATCCGCAGTCCAAAGCCAGAGCGGGAAGTATTACTACTGATCACGGGGTGATTGAAACTCCAATTTTTATGCCTGTGGGTACCGTAGCTTCGGTAAAAGGAGTGCATCAACGGGAACTGAAAGAAGACATTAACCCGGATATTATCCTGGGAAATACCTACCACTTATATTTGCGACCACAAACGGAAATCCTGGAGAAAGCCGGTGGTTTGCATAAATTCATGAACTGGGACCGTAATATTTTGACGGATTCTGGTGGCTACCAAGTGTATTCACTTTCGGCCAATAGAAAAATTAAGGAAGAAGGAGTGAAATTCAAATCGCATATTGACGGTTCATACCACTTTTTTACACCAGAAAATGTGATGGAAATTCAACGTACCATTGGTGCCGATATTATCATGGCTTTTGATGAGTGTACGCCGTATCCATGTGATTACAACTACGCGAAACGCTCCATGAAAATGACGCATCGTTGGCTGGACCGTTGCATCAATCATTTAGACACGCAGCCTGTAAAATACGGTTACGATCAAGCTTTTTTCCCAATTGTTCAGGGAAGCTGTTATAAGGATTTGCGTCAGCAGTCAGCGGAATATATTGCAAATTCAAATCAAGTAGGAAACGCTATTGGTGGACTTTCAGTAGGGGAACCTGCCGAAGAAATGTACGCGATGACCGAAGTGGTTTGCGAAATTTTGCCGGAAGACAAACCGCGTTACCTGATGGGCGTAGGAACTCCGATCAATATTTTGGAAAATATTGCCCTTGGAATCGACATGTTTGACTGTGTGATGCCAACGCGTAACGCCAGAAACGGAATGTTGTTTACTGCAAATGGTACGATCAATATCAAAAATAAAAAGTGGGAAGCTGATTTCTCTCCAATTGACGAAATGGCAATCACTTACGTGGATACGGAATACACGAAAGCATATTTGCGCCACCTTTTTGCTGCCAATGAATACTTGGGAAAACAAATTGCCACGATACACAATCTTGGTTTTTATATGTGGTTGGTTCGTGAAGCCAGAAAACATATCTTAGCGGGCGATTTCAGACCTTGGAAAGAAATGATGGTGAAAAATATGAGCCAACGTTTGTAAAAAAAATGTTTAAGGTTTAAAGTTTAACGTTCCAGCGCTGACTTTAAACCTTAAACTTTAAACCTTAAACAAAAACATGTTAACAATAATAGACAAATACATCCTAAAAAGATATTTAGCCACATTTGCGGTGATGCTGTTGTTGTTTATCCCCATAGGAATCGTTGTGGATGTCTCCGAGAAGATCAATAAAATGCTGGAAAATAAAGTTCCGTTTTTAGAGATTGCTCTTTATTACTACAACTTTACGGTTTATTTTGCCAATTCCCTTTTTCCGATATTTTTGTTTTTATCGGTGATTTGGTTCACGTCAAAACTGGCGAATGATACTGAGATTATTGCCATTTTAAGTTCGGGGATTTCATTTACACGATTTTTAAGACCGTATATTATAGGTGCTTCCATTGTTTCAGTTTTTGTATTATTAATGGGTTTCTTTGTCGTTCCGGCGGCCAGTGAAGGTTTTAATAATTTCAGATATACGTACTTGAAAGGAGGCGGAAAAGAAGCGATGCGTGGTGATAATACGGATGTGTATCGCCAGATCAACGACAATGAGTTTATTTATGTAAACAGTTTCAATACGGAATCTAAAATTGCTTTTAGTTTCTCTTTGGAGAAATTTAAGAACGAGAAATTAGTCCATAAAATAACGGCCAGCAGAATCAAATGGAATCCAAAGGACAGCACCTACACGATGTATGATTACACGAAAAGAACGGTAGGTGAACTGAATGATAAAATTGAAAAGCTGCCGGAAAAAAAGGCTGTTTTTACTTTTGATTTAGAGGATTTGACACCTGTAGTATATATTGCGGAAACGTTGAGCTTAGGAAAACTGAATGCTTTTATCGAAAAAGAAAGAGAAAGAGGTTCCTCTAATATCAACGTGTATTTAGTGGTTTTGTATAAAAAATACAGCGTTCCGGTATCGGCATTTATCCTTACCATTATTGCTGTAGCCGTTTCTTCGATGAAGCGTAGAGGCGGAATGGGAACAAATCTAGCCATTGGAATTGCACTGGCTTTTGCCTTTGTGTTTTTTGATAAAATCTTTGGTGTATTAGCCGAAAAATCCAGTATTCCACCAATGTTAGCGGTTTGGTTGCCCAATATTGCTTTTGGAATTTTAGCCATTTATTTACTACGAAATGCAAAACGATAATTTAAAAAGTTATTTAAACCTCCATTTGATTGTTTTTATTTGGGGTTTTACTGCCATTTTAGGCGCTTTAATCACCATAACAGCAGATGCTTTGGTTTGGTATCGCATGTTTTTTGCAGCTGTTTTTTTAGCGTTGTTTTTGGTTTTTAAAAAGCAATCGTTTCGAATTCCCTTAAAATCGTTCCTCAAATTGATTTTCGTCGGATTATTGATTGCGTTACACTGGATCTTTTTTTTCAAAGCGATTCATGTTTCTAATGTGTCGATAACACTGTCGGTTTTTTCATTGGGCGCTTTTTTCGCATCTATTTTAGAACCTTTATTTTATGGTCGAAAGGTTTTGTGGTATGAAGTCTTTTTTGGACTTATAATAATCGCTGGATTAGCACTGATTATGAAGGTCGAAATCAATTACCTTGATGGAATGTTGTACGCTTTGGCATCCATCATATTAGGTGTTTTGTTCACGCTGATGAACGGAAAACTGATTGCGGATCACGATCCTTCGGTAATCTCATTTTATGAATTTTTGGCGGGCGTTGCCTTCATCACTATTTACTTTTTATTTCAAGGGAAATTTACATTGGACTTTTTTGTATTGACCGCTAATAATTGGATTTTAATCCTGATTTTAGCCTCGGTTTGTACTGCGTATGCTTTTACGGCATCGGTGAAAGTAATGCAAAAACTAACTCCGTACACGGTCATGCTGACTACGAATTTAGAGCCGGTTTACGGAATTGTATTGGCGTATTTCATCCTTGGCGGAAAAGAGAAGATGAGTTTTGAATTTTATATTGGCGCACTGATAATTGTAATTACGGTAATCCTGAATGGTGCGATTAAACACTACCAAAAGGGCAAAACAGTTTAAGAGTTCCCTGGTTTATTGAAGCAAACTTTTACACATAAATAGAATATTTACCTTTTCGAACGATTTAAAATTTTATATTTGCGGTTCGAAATAAAAACAAAAACGCAAAAATCCTATGGAATATTTAGATTTTGAGCTTCCAATAAAAGAACTAGAAGATCAGTTAGACAAATGTCTCATTATTGGTCAGGAATCAGATGTTGATGTAACGAATACTTGCAAACAAATCAGCAAGAAACTAGAAGAGACTAAAAGGAATATTTATAAAAATTTAACGGCTTGGCAACGTGTTCAGTTATCTCGTCATCCTAATAGGCCTTATGTACTAGAGCATATTACTAATCTTACTAAAGGTACATTTCTTGAACTTTTTGGAGACAGAGGGTTTAAAGATGACAAAGCCATGATAGGTGGTTTAGGGCAAATTAATGGACAATCGTTTATGTTTGTAGGTCAGCAAAAAGGGATCAATACTAAAATGCGTCAGTTCCGTAATTTTGGGATGGCAAATCCAGAAGGCTATAGGAAAGCGTTGCGCTTGATGAAAATGGCTGAAAAATTTGGTATTCCAGTGGTCACTCTTATTGATACTCCGGGAGCTTATCCAGGATTAGAAGCAGAAGAACGCGGACAAGGAGAAGCTATTGCCCGAAACATATTTGAAATGATTCGCTTAAAAGTGCCTATTATCACCGTTATTGTTGGTGAAGGAGCTTCTGGTGGTGCATTAGGAATAGGAGTTGGTGACAAAGTATATATGATGGAAAACACTTGGTATTCCGTTATTTCGCCAGAATCTTGTTCTTCTATTTTATGGAAAAGCTGGGAATACAAAGAACAGGCTGCTGAGGCTTTGAAATTGACTTCGGCTGACATGAAAAAGCAAAAATTAGTAGATGATATTATTCCAGAACCTTTAGGTGGAGCACACTACGACAGAGAAACTGCTTTCAAAACCGTAGAGCAATATATTATGAAAGGTTTTAATGAGTTGAAAGACTTATCAACAGAAGAATTAATTGCCCAAAGGATGGATAAATACAGCAAAATGGGCGAATATAAAGAGTAAAATCTTACAATTTTACATATAATCCGTCTCGCCCTAGAACCTAGAACGAGACGGGTTTTTTTTGGGTTATAAACAAAAAATAGTTAGTTATGAACATTTATTTATAACAACTCGACAACCATATTTTTTTAATTTTCGTTACTTTCGCTCTATGGAAAACTTCAGAAATATTAATCCTGTGAAGGTTGATAAAACTACTATTATAAGCCTTGAAAAAGGAAAATTGCAACCGCAGGTTCTCGATTTAGAGGAGGCTGTATTGGGTGCTATGATGATTGATAAAAAAGGGGTGGATGATGTAATTGACATTTTACAGCCCGATGCTTTTTACAAAGAAGCACACAAACATATTTTTGAAGCTATCGTTCAACTGTTTACAGAAACGCAGCCTATTGACTTATTAACCGTTTCTGCCCAACTGAAGAAAAATGCAAAATTGGATTTGGCAGGAGGCGATTTTTATTTAATTCAGCTTACGCAAAAGATATCGTCTTCGGCACACATTGAATTTCACTCCAGAATTATACTTCAAAAATTTATTCAGCGTAGTTTGATTCGGATTTCGACTGAAATTATCGAAGATTCTTACGACGAAACAACGGATGTTTTTGATTTATTAGACAGAGCCGAATCTAAATTATACGAGGTTACACAAGGTAATATCAAACGAAGTTCTGAAACGGCACAAAGTTTAGTATTGCAAGCTAAAAAACGTATTGAGGAAATTGCCGGTCAAGAAGGATTGAGTGGTGTTGCCACTGGTTTCGACAAGTTAGACAAGATTACTTCTGGTTGGCAACCGAGTGATTTAATTATTATAGCGGCTAGACCTGCAATGGGTAAAACCGCATTCGTATTATCGATGGCCAGAAATATGGCAATTGATTTCGGAATGCCCGTAGCTTTGTTTTCTCTGGAGATGGCATCCGTTCAGTTAATCACCCGTTTAATTTCTTCGGAAACAGGTTTGTCATCGGAGAAATTGCGTACTGGAAAATTAGAAAAACACGAATGGGAACAGTTGAGTACTAAAGTTAAAAATTTAGAAAAAGCACCATTATTTATTGATGATACGCCTTCCCTATCGATTTTTGATTTACGTGCAAAAGCCAGACGTTTGGTATCGCAACATGGAATCCGAATTATCATTGTCGATTATTTACAATTGATGACGGCCGGTGGAAATGGAAAAGGCGGTGGAAATAGAGAGCAGGAGATTTCAACGATTTCCCGAAATTTAAAAGCTTTAGCCAAGGAATTGAACGTTCCTGTAATTGCACTTTCGCAATTGTCGCGTGCGGTAGAAACGCGTGGATCCAGCAAAAGACCTTTATTATCTGATTTACGTGAATCGGGAGCGATTGAGCAAGATGCCGATATTGTATCTTTTTTATACCGTCCCGAATATTACAAAATTGACGAATGGGATGATGATGAAGCATCACCTACAGCCGGTCAGGCAGAAATAATGATTGCAAAACACCGTAATGGTAGTATTGAAAACGTGCGATTGAAGTTTATTGGACATTTAGGAAAATTTGATAATCTGGAAGATTACAGTGGTGGCTATGATGATTTACCATCCAGTATGAATCAGGATGACAATCCTTTTATTACTAAAAATTTACCATCTGCTAATGATGCTTTTGGAAGTAATTTGAATGATCCGGATGATGATAGCGACGTTCCTTTTTAGAAAATGAAACAAGTGAGCTCTATTTTTATAGTATAGAATAGTACAAAGCCTAAATCATGATAGACTGTACCCAAAAGTTTAGATAAATTTATAATTAATTTGGATAAAAATGAGCTCGATATATTATCGAGCTCATTTTGCTTAAATTTGATTTGATTTTTTCGTTATTATATTAATTAATATACTTATTGATTTCTTGTTTTAATTGTTACATAGATTTGAATTTTTGAATATAAAACATTTCAGAATTTAATATTCCAAAGAATTTTTCGATAATAGCATTATCTAGACAATTTCTTTTTTTTTGACATACTGAACCTAATATTTAAAGTGGATATACCGTTAAGAATAAATTTAATATTTTTTGCTAGCTATATTACTTTGTCATAGTATACTAAAGATCTTCAAATCTTCTAAAAAGGTTCGAGAATTCTCCCAACAGAGTCACAAAAGCAAATGCTTCTGAAAAATCAAGTTTACTTGACGATTTCAGAAGCATTTTTATTTAAAAAAAAAATCGCTTTATAGAAATTAAGAAGAATCTAACTGTTAAGTTTTAAAAAATTTTCCCTAAAGTATTTAAAAAAAACATAACCATCAAAATTCCCACAGATAAGCTTCCTGCAAACAAAAAGAAAGTTCCAATGTATAAAAATGCTGTATTATTTTTTTCTTTCACAGTTTTGTTATTTTGTCTTTCTGGTGCTGTGCTTCCCATCTTTAGTATTGTATTAATTTGATAGATAATGATCCAATTAAAATCTTTATTAATGCAAAATTACAGGTTATAAAAGGCTTTCACAATACCAACTTTTAGTGATTTTTTGATCAAAATCGGTTCTTTAAAATAAAATCGATTTCTATTCGTTAATAAAATAACTAAAAAAAGAATTGTACCTTTATCTAATCGTTCACCCATTTATTATTAAAGAAATTACCCCAATTTCAAACCTTAAATTTTTATGAAAAAATTAGTCCTACTCGTATTATTACTAAGTTCCTTTGCAGGATGGAGTCAAAATCCAATCGCTTACGACCTATTTGACAAAGCATTAAAGAAAGCAGAAGTCGGTAACACTAAAGGCGCTATCGATGACTACAGTAAAGCGATTCGAATTGATCCTTTGTTTGCCTCAGCTTATTTAAACAGAGCGCTTTTGAAACAAAAATTAGGCGATATCAAAGGCGCCTTAAACGATGTTAACACAACAATAAAAATAGAACCTAAAAGAAGCGATGCATACACTACAAGAGCCGATATAAACTATAAAGCTAAGGATTACAAGAGTACTATTGAAGATTGCACGATGTCTATCAGTTTAAACGAAAAGGATTATATCGCATATAATTTAAGAGGTCTTTCTAATTTTCATGCACAAAATAAGAAGAACGCTTGCGCCGATTTTACAAAAGCAATACAGTTGGGTAGTCAAAGTGCCGTTAAAAACAAAAAAATGTTCTGTAAATAATTCTTTTTCAAAAAATATTAGAATTCACCAAAAAAAAAGCGTCTTGAACTTAATCAAGACGCTTCACTTTTTTAGAGGAACTAATTTACTTACTCATTAATTGTTGCAGCGGTTTCAGTTGTTCCAAATCAATATTAGATTGTTGTAACACGCTCATCATTGTCATCACACTTGTCGGGTTCATGTCTTTGCCTAAAATGCGGACTACTGCAAAACCATTTTCTTTTTTATTAGCATAAAAAACAAATTCCTCGATGTGTTCATCAGTTCCTACAAAGCTCACAGAAGCACCTTCCTTTCCAGATCCAAATTTCATCAATTGCTGGTACTTTTTGTCCTTCAAAATTAAGTCAACTTTAGCGCGTTCCATTTCAAACTCCGCTTTGTTTTTATCATTTAATTTGAAAGCTAAAACATTCATCTTGTCAAAAGACTTTAAAGCATCATTTTGAGCTACTGACAATTTTGTTTTATCCACATTCAAAATACTAGGAGAAACATCGAGTGCAATAAAATTTTTGTTCTCTGTATTTTCTACAAAATACTTTTGCAACGTCGGTTCCGAATTGCAGCTGATCAGGAACAAACTAAACAGCAGTAAAATTCCATATCCTGTTTTCATCTTACTTTTTACCTTTAGTTGCTTTCTTCAAGTCATCGCCTCCAGGAATTCTCATCTTATCGGTAAGGATAGAAATTTCATTCAAATCGAAATTACCGGTCAACGACATCAAAACTGTATCATCATTTTTAGCACCTTCAATAAACATTAACAACTCTCTGATTTGAGAATCTGTTGCACCAGATTTTACTAAAATTTTGATGTTTCTGCCATTTTCATTCACGCGCATCAACTCTTCTAATCCGGCTGATTTGATGTATTTTTCCGCAACTATTTTCATTTCCCCTTCTACTCGAGTACTTTTTGTAGTGAATACTTTTAAATTATCAAGCTTTTTAATCAACACTAAGTATTGTTGGGTTTCTTTATCTGAGGCATCCACTTTTACTTTACTCATTAAGTCAAACATTTTTTTATTGACAATAATAGAAGTAACATCATCTTGTCCGTCAAATTTATCAAAAGCCGCTTGTGCAAAAATTGGACTCGCAATAAAAACTAACATTACGGTGATTAAAAACTTTTTAGCTGTACTTAAACGGCTGTTCTTTTGAATCTGATTTGCTGGTGTGCAAAAACTTGGATTGGGATTGATTGATTTCATTTTTTTTAATTTGTTTAGCATTATTTTAATTGATTTTAGCGTTTACGCCGTGATTATCGTTTTCTAAAAGCAATTAAATACCTCTAGATTTATTTTTAGTTTTTCGGAATACTTTATTTTTTGCGATTTGATATTCTTCAACATACTTTACACTTTCTATGCCAACATTTACATTTTTTGACAATAGTGAAAGTGCTTTTTGAGTTTCTTTAAAAGCTACTTCAGGATCATCATACGTTCCTAAATCTTTACTATTATTCACCGGCTCCGAATTATAGAAAACATACGTTCCAATTCCCATCAAAACAACAACCGAAGCTGCAATTGAAATCCAGCTTAAATTCCGTTTTTGATTCCTGCTTTCATCCTTTTGAATTTGTAACACCGGGATTTCCTGAACAAACTGTTGTTCTTTTGCAACAGCAAAATGGTTAAATATTGCGGTATACTTTTCTAAATGTGGAGCAACATGCTGAGTCGAAAAATAATCCTGTAATTCTTTCTCTTCTGCAATTGAAGTTTCACCATCAAAATATTTTTCAAGTAACGCTTCTACTTTATATAATTCCATAATTATGTGTTTTTGTCATGTATTCTCTTATCGTTTTTCGTGCTCTGGAAAGTGCTACTCTAATAGCGCTCTCAGTCATATCAAGCATTTTGGCCATTTCATCAAACTCATATTGTTCAATATCACGGAGCTGAATGATGATTCGTTGTTGCTCCGGCAATTGACTGATACTTCTTTCAACCCAATTCAAACTATCGTAATCTTCCAGTTTTTTATCTAATGCGGGCGCTGAATCTGTATAATTGGTATGAACAATTTTGAGATTTCCGGATCTTTTGGATTTCAATTGGTCTAAACAATAATTTTTTGTCATCGTCATCGCAAAAGCTTCAACGCTGCTGTAGCCCGCCAAAGTTCCATTTTTGCTCCATAATTTCACCAAAACTTCTTGAGTGGCATCTTCGGCTTCCTCGGTACTAACCAGCAATCGCTTGGCTAACCTGAAGACTTTGTCTTTGAATGGAGCCACCATCAGCACAAACTCATTTTGGTTCATAAAAATTCTGGTATTAAACTGGTTATATAAGTAAGACGAATCAAATATATTTTTGCAACATAAAAACAAAAAATAAAACTAAAGTTAGTATTTTTACGTTAATTAAGTATTAAAACAAATATATGAGAACCGCATTCAAATTTACACTTTTATTATTCATTGCTACTTTTACTTTACAAAGCTGTCAGGATAACGATGATATTGCACCGCCAGCCAGTTTAGAAATTCAGGATTTTATCTGGAAAGGAATGAACCAATATTATTTATGGCAAGCTGATGTCCCTAATTTAGCCGATGACCGTTTTGCGGATCAAACAGCATTAAACTCTTTTCTAAGAGAATATCCTGTTCCTGAGGAATTATTTGACGCTTTGAGAGTTAGCTCTTCTATTGACAAATTCAGTTGGATTGTAAGCGATTATTTAGAACTAGAAGGAAGTCTTCAAGGAACAACTAAAAACAACGGTATCGATTTTGGTTTAAGTTATAAACCAGGAAGTACGACTGAAATATTTGGTTACGTACGCTATATCATTGAAAATTCCGATGCTTCTACTAAAAACATCAAACGTGGTGATTTTTTCACTGCTGTAAATGGAACGCAACTGACCGTTAGTAATTATCAATCCTTACTTTATGGTTCAAACGAAAATTACACGCTAAATCTTGCAGATTTTAACGGAAGTACAATTGTTGGGAATGGAAAATCAGTTTCTCTTACCAAAACAGTGTTAACGGAAAATCCAATCTTGGTTAATAAAGTAATTACATCAGGTACTCACAAAATAGGATATTTAATGTACAATGGCTTTTACGCAAATTTTGACACCCAATTAAATGACGCTTTTGCATCTTTAAAATCACAAGGAGTTACTGATTTGGTTTTAGATTTAAGATATAACGGAGGTGGTTCTGTGCAAACTGCTACGCGATTGGCGAGTATGATTACTGGACAATTCACAGGGAAAGTATTTGCAAAACAACAATGGAATAAAAAAATTAATGATTATTTCGAAGCTGAAAATCCAGATGCTTTGTACAATTATTTTACCGATAAAATAGGAAGCACAACGATTAACAGTTTAAACTTGACTAAAGTTTATATTCTGACTAGCGCAAGCTCAGCATCAGCAAGTGAATTAGTAATTAACGGATTAGAACCACACATCAACGTAATCCAAATAGGAGATGTAACGGTAGGAAAAAATGTTGGATCAGTTACCCTATACGATTCTCCAAGTTTTGGTGCAGAAAATAGAAATCCAAATCACAGATATGCCATGCAGCCTATTGTATTGAAAATTGTCAATTCAGTTGGTTTTGGAGATTATTTCAACGGTTTGAAACCTGATTTTCTACAAAAAGAAACTTTAAGTACTTTAGGCGTTCTTGGTAATACGGCTGAACCTTTATTAAGCACAGCTATCGGAAAAATAACTGGGACATCTCGTATGTCTAAACAAATTCCTGGAAAAGAATTTGAATTTTTTACTGACGCAAAATCAATAAAAGGAATCCAAAATCAAATGTATATTGAGAAAGCACCAGAAGGGCTTTTGAAAGCTTTGGAATAAAATAAAAGGCTACACAATAAAACTGCTTTTTTGTAAGTTATTATTGAATAACCAATTAAAACAAAACCACATGAAAAAAGTAATTCCATTGTTTCTGACTGTTGCTACTTTTGTCTCTTTTGCATTCGTAATTCCGAATACTATTGAGTCAAAACAAATAAATGTTGTAATTGATGCCGGACACGGCGGATCCGATTTTGGAGTAACTTCCAGTAGCGCCAATGAAAAACAAATTGTGGCCCAAATCACGGAGAAAATCAAATTTTTTAATAAAAACGAAAAAGTGACCATTCACCTAACAAGAACTGGCGACCAATTTCTTTCTTTGAGCGACCGTTCTGCACTAATCAACAAGATCAAACCAGATTTAGTTTTGTCATTGCATGTCAATCAAAATTTGAATGTAGCAAAATCAGGAATGGAATTTTATGTAGCCAAAGAATCTATTACGAAAGAAAGGTCAAATGAAATTGCGGTAGAACTTCGTAACAAATTTATCAGCAATACTGCTATAAAATCATCTGAAATAAAGTACGCACCCTTTCATATTTTAAAAAAATCAGAAGTACCTGCAGTACTTGTTGAACTGGGTTATATGTCTAATCTTGATGACAGAGAATATTTGACCAATGACGTGCAACAAAACAAAATTGCAGCAACCATCTTAGAATTCATTTCAGAATTAAAATAACAATAACTCTTACAAACAAAAAAAGGCTTTCAGTTATGAAAGCCTTTTTTTATTGATGGAAATTCCGATTTACAATTTGATATTCACACCCAATTTAAAATTCCTTCCTAAAGTATTATAGCCAACATTTTCAACAAAATCAGCGTTCAAAATATTACTAACCGCTCCAAAAACGGACAATCTATTTTTCACTAATTCATAACGAACGGACGAATTTACTAACTGATATGAGTCTAAAACAATATTCTGTGTAGCAAAAGTAGCTCCGTCAAAAAAAGCATCATTTCTACTGTCAACATATTTATAGTCTACATTGAAAAACAATCTTTCATTGATTTGAAAGTCCAAAGCTGAATTCACCTTATGTTTCGGAATCAATCGATCCAGCGCTTTATCTACTTGCGTAAACGTATAATTTGAATTCCATTTGATTTTTTCGCTCAAGGCAAAAGAGAATTCGGTTTCTACTCCTTTTGCTTTATTCATTCCATCTATATTTATGTAGTTCGAATCGAAAGTTACCGGATTGAAATAAAATCCAATGAAATTAGTTTGCTCACGATAAAAAGCAACGGCATTCAGTTTGATTTTTTTATCTAAAAAATGCGTCTCAAAACCTGCTTCCACAGTTCTATTTTTTTCCGGTGTTAAATCCGCATTTCCATATTCAGAATACAATTGGTACAAACTTGGCGTTACAAAAGCGGTGCTGTAAGAAGCCAAAATCTTCAATGGAACCGATTTAAAATCATAAGAAGGATTCACATTATAAACCAATTGATTTCCATATTGACTGTGAATATTCAATCGCGCACCAGCATTAAGATTCAATCCAAAATCCGTGGAAAGAACTCCAGTAATGTAAGGATCAATCATATTGAATTTAGTCGCTTCCTTCAATATTCCACCAAAAGGAGTTATACTGTTCATATCATGAAACTGATATTGTGCTCCGGCAACAAGAAAAAACGATTCTGAAAATTCGTATTTATTAAAACCATCAACGTTGACACTTCGGGATTCATACTCTGAAAACCCTGGTTTATTGGAATAAAAATCGAAATCATTATACGTTCGTACAATTTTGTTAAAGCTGGAATTCAAAACAAATTCCCCTTTAGAATATTTGTATTTTGGCAAAAAGCCAAAACGAAATTGTTCTGATTCAGTTGAATTTAAATTGGTATCATTTGCACCGGTATTATCAAACGATGCATCATAATCGGAACTTATTTTATCATAATTACCAAAGAAATCTAGTGTCAACTTATCCGTTGCTTTATACCCTAACTTCGCCAGATAATTGATTCTGGAAAAACGATCTTCTTCATAATTATCCGTAGGATTAACAGGAGCAATCTGTGACATTCCGCTTATTTCAGTACTGTTCAACGACGCAAAATAATTCACTTTATTCGCATTTCCATTTACCGAAAAACCTTGATTATAATTCTGAGCGCTAGTTTTGTCAGTATTTGCAGTATTATTGGTTCCCATATTTACATATGCATTCCCTTCAATAGCTTTCTTGCCTGATTTTTTCAAAGTAATATTAATTACTCCTGTTCCGGCACCTGAACCATACAACGTACTCGATGCTCCTTTCATAATTTCAACGCTTTCTACCTGCTCCACCGGAAGCAAACGCAAATCATACTCAAAACTAATTCCTGAAGCATCATTCATCGGAATTCCATCAATAAGAATCAGCACTTGATTGTTTTTTCCACCCCGAATGTAGTACCCTAAATTTTTTCCGGCAGCGCTTTGGTTCCCGTTAATTTCTACACCTGCAACAGAACTTAAGACATTTGCAAGGCTTTGTCCGGCTTTGTTTTTCAAATCCTCAGCAGTAATTTTAGTGATTACTTTTCCTGATTTTTCTTTTGCCAAAGCAAATTTGGAGTCGGAAACTACCACTTCTTTCAATTCATCTTGAGAGGAAATAGTTTCATTTTGTTGCGCAAAAGCACAGCTTGTCATTAGTACGCATAACGCACTAATACGAACGATTTTTTTGTTCATTTTAATTAAACATTTAGTAACAGTAATTTTCTGTTACATGACTAAAAATGGGGAGAAAAGCATAGAATTACCCATACCCAAACCTTTTTTCCCGAAAGTTTGATACTCGATGTAATAGGCAGGTCTCCTGGCTTGCGTCTTGTTGTTTACCTTCCCATTCGTCTTGACGAACAGTGGTTTTGTAGATAACAACAAGCTTGATAGCTTACAGTTGCGGGTACAGCGTGAGATTTTTGAATTTGGATTTATGAAAATTGATTGCAGATTTTAAATCTGAAATCAAAAATCGTCAATCAACAATCTTCAATCACTCTCTTCCCTTTTAATGCTGGTTTGAAAAAACAAAACAACAACCTCATTACGGGTGCAAATATAGCTTTATGATTGGAATAAAAAATAAAATTTGATTTTTAAAACGGATTAAATATACCTTTGCAGTTCTTGAAAAACATGTTATGAAATCTTTTTTATTACCATTTACGCTCTTTTTATTTGTCATTTCCATTGGTGGATGCAAACAAAATGACAAGAATCCTACTACCGGAAATACAGCCTCTGCTAATGAAATTCAATATGCCGAGGGATTAGAAATTTACAAATATCAAGGGTATTCTATCGTAAAAATTACCCGACCTTGGCCTGAAGCCAAAGAAAGTTTCACTTATGTTTTACAAGAAAAAAACAGCATTATTCCCGACAGTTTGAAGCAGTTTTCCATCATTCCCGTTCCAATACAATCCATTGTTGTTACCTCAACCACGCATATTCCGGCTCTTGAAATGTTAGGTGTCGAAAACACTTTAGTTGGTTTCCCAAACACTGATTACATTTCCTCTGAGAAAACCAGAAAACGCATTGATTCCGGAAATATTAGAGAAGTAGGAACGAACGAAACTCTAAATACCGAGGTTCTGATTGATATGGCTCCAAATGTCATTGTCAGTTTTGGTTTGAATGATAGTAATCCAACGCTTGATAATCTTCAAAAAAGTGGTTTAAAAGTACTTTTGAATGGCGATTGGGCTGAACAATCCCCACTTGGAAAAGCGGAATGGATTAAGTTTTTTGGGGCCTTATATGGATTGGATTCCAAAGCAAATACCATCTTCTCTGAAATCGAAAAAGAATATACAAACACTTTGGCTTTAGCCAAAAAAGCAACATCAAAACCTACTGTTCTAAGCGGTGCAATGTTTCAAGATCAATGGTATGTGCCGCAAGGAGAGAGTTGGGCTTCGCTGTTTCTAAAAGATGCACAATCTAATTATTTATGGGCTGACACGAAGGGAACAGGTAGTTTACCTTTACCATTTGAAAAAATTCTAGAGAAAGCGCAAAATGCTGAATATTGGATTGCTCCCGGAGATTTTTCTTCGTTGAAACAAATGAGTGACAGCAATCCGCATTATAGTGAATTTGCCTCTTTTAAAAATAAAAAAGTATATTCGTACGGCATAAACAAGGGGGCAAAAGGTGGGATTTTATATTTCGAATGGTCTCCTACCCGCCCCGACTGGGTTTTAAAAGATTTAATTACAATTTTTCATCCTGAATTATTGCCAGATCACAAACTTTTTTTCTTTCAGAAATTAGAATAAATTGACTAAAACTAACCGAAATACAGTGCTTTTCATCATCCTAACCTTTGGGATGCTATTTTTGTTTGTCATAAATATCAGTTTAGGTTCTGTTTCCATTCCTATGAAAGAAGTTTTCAGAAGTCTAACTGGCGGAATTGCAAGTAAAGAAACCTGGGAATACATCCTTATCAACTATCGCTTACCGAAAGCTATTGCTGCTATTCTTGTTGGAATGGGGTTATCCATAAGCGGCTTATTAATGCAAACACTGTTTAGAAATCCGCTGGCAGGACCTTATGTATTAGGTTTGAGTTCTGGAGCCAGTTTAGGTGTTGCAACCGTTATTTTAGGTGCAGCGCTGTTACCGCCATTCCTAGCAACACTTTTACTTTCTTCTTACGGAATTATTTTGGCCTCCAGTTTAGGAAGCTTCACCGTTTTACTGGCTGTATTGGCAGTTTCCCATCGATTACGGGATACTATGGCCATCTTAATTGTTGGACTTATGTTTGGGAGTTTGACTAGTGCCATCGTTGGAACGCTAACGTATTTCAGCACCGCCGAACAATTACAGAAATTCACATTCTGGTCACTTGGAAATCTTGGTAATTTATCTTGGACCTCTATTTCACTTTTAACCATATGCGTAGCTATTGGATTATTGCTCAGTGTATTTAGCATCAAGCCGTTGAACTCATTGCTTCTGGGTGAAAATTATGCCAAAAGTTTGGGGTTAAATTATAAAAAATCACGACTGATTATCATTTTTGCCACCAGTATTTTGGCCGGAAGCATCACTGCTTTTGCAGGTCCAATTGCTTTTATTGGATTAGCAGTTCCTCATATTGCAAAGCTAGTTTTTCAGACAAGCAATCACACAATTTTATTTTGGAGTACCATACTTTTTGGGGCGATTATCATGCTCATATGCGACAGTATTTCGCAACTTCCTGGCAGTGATTTGACGTTACCAATTAATGCCGTAACTTCTATTTTTGGAGCACCTATTGTTATTTGGCTGCTAATCCGAAAACGCAAAATGATGGGATAATGGAAAATAAAATCATCTTACAGGGTTCACAAATCAGCATTGGTTATTCTCATAAAAAAGAAAAAACCATTATTGCTTCTAACATTGATATTTGTTTAGAAAAAGGAAAACTTATTGCTTTAATCGGTGCCAACGGTATTGGTAAATCGACGCTTTTGCGAACCATAACAGGCATTCAAAAACCAATTTCAGGAACTGTTTTACTCAATGGTCAAAACATTCAAGAAATAGGCGCTTTAACATTGGCACAAAATCTAAGTGTAGTTCTCACCGAAAAATTGCCTCCAAGCAACTTGACTGTTTTTGAACTCATTGCTTTGGGAAGACAACCGTACACAAACTGGATTGGAAAATTAACTATTGAAGATATCACAAAAGTGAATGAAGCGATAGAATTGACTCAAATTAGTCATCTAGCTGCTAAAAGACACTACGAAATCAGCGACGGACAATTACAAATAGTCTTAATTGCACGAGCTTTGGCGCAAGACACACCGTTAATTATTTTGGATGAACCCACAACTCACTTGGATTTGCTGCATAAAGTGGTATTGTTTAAACTATTAAAAAAACTCACTCAAGAAACTCAAAAATGTATTTTATTCTCCACTCACGATATCGACATGGCGATACAATTGAGTGATGAAATGATCATTATGACTCCAGAAAACATAGTGCAAGATCAACCGTGTAATTTGATTCTAAAAGGAACTTTTAATACGCTTTTCAAAGACGAGCATATTATTTTTGATGCGTCCAAAGGGAAATTTGTTATTTCTTAAAGCTTCAATCCTATTTGTCTTTTTGCTTCGCCAATGACAAACGCTACCGAATTAGCGATATTGAAACTTCTTATCAACGGTGACATTGGAATGGTAAGATGATTGGGAAATTCATTTAAAACAGCTTCGCTCAAACCCTTACTTTCTTTTCCAAAAACTAACCAATCTCCATCTTGAAAATTAGTCTCCAGATATGATTTTTTGGCATGTGAACTCATTAGAAAAACACGAGATAAATCAGGAATTTGCGATTTCCATTCGGCTACATTTTGATACTCGGTCACATCAAGATGCACCCAATAATCCAAACCGGAACGTTTTAGGTTTTTATCATTAATGACAAATCCAAAAGGATGAATCAAGTGCAAACGACTTTCCGTACCTACACACAGTCGGCCAATATTTCCAGTATTATTTGGTATTTCGGGTTCTACTAAAACGATGTTTAACATTTTATACTTTATTAGAAGATTGAAAAATTAAAAGATTAAAAAATTCATATAATCCTTTAAATTTCTATTTGAAAATTTTCTACTTCAATTACTTCTCCAGCCTGTAAATCATTGAGATGTACGTTTCCTATTCGAACACGAACCAAGCGCAATGTAGGAAAACCAACAGCAGCGGTCATTTTTCGGACTTGACGAAACTTCCCTTCATTCACCGTAATCGAAGCCCAAGAGGTTGGACCGTGACGTTCATCACGAATTTTTTTACCTCTGGCACCAAAAGCCGGAATTTCATGTATTAAAGAAGCATTGCATGGTTTTGTGATATACTTGGTTCCGTTAAAACCTATTTCAACTCCTTTTTGCAATTCATCAATCGCGTTCTGATGGATAATGCCATCGACTTGAACATAATATTCCTTGTCTACTTTCTTGCTTCGAATGATTTCGCTCATCATTCCGTCCGTTGTGAGCAACAATAATCCTTCGGAATCTTCATCAAGACGACCAATTGCCATGGTTCCTTTCGGAAAATCATACAACTCACCCAGCAGTTTCTTTTTTCTTTTTAACTCGTAAATAAACTGACTTAAATACCCATAGGGTTTGTGAATAATGAAATGCGAATGAGACATTGTATTGAGTTAATTGTGCGCGCAAAGATAGTTCTGTTTTCGCTGGTTTTAAAATAGTGATGCCATACATTTATTGGTTTAAACCAAAAGCTATGTTAAAAAATTCGATTATATCGCAATAATGACGTACTATTATAAAAGTTATCAGAATTAATTTTTAAAATTACAGCATATGGAAAGCAACGATTTAGGTTCAAAGAAAACAAATAATAAACAAAATACAAACGAAGGATTTAGCGGTCAGAATCTAGCCCAAAATACAAATCCTGAGGTTTCCCATTTGAAATCAGAAGTAGAAACTGATGCACATGGGAATCAAAAAATTGTACAAAGAGCACGAAATATAGAAGGAACTTTAGAACAAAATGAAGATAGCACTCCTATAAATTTAAGTTCTGATACCGCGAATGTTTCTGAAGAACAAGCTAAAAAAATGATTGAAAATAAAGATCATAACTCAGACATCATTCCAAACCGATATCCTAATGAGCATCCTGATAATAAGGAAGACAGAGGAAATATTAAACTGGATGAATAACAATTGATTTTGTTTTTAAAAAGCCAATAGGAATGTAAATTCTTATTGGCTTTTTTTTTTGAAATTATTTCAATATAGCTTTATAATTAAGAATTAATAAACAAATCTTAAATATGAATACAGTTTCATTTACAGTCTAAATTAGTTGAATTTATAATATTCTCTTAACGTTAGAAATATTATTTTTGCGACTTAATTCAATTGTAAACCTATGAAACACAATTACCATTTGCGCCATTTAATGGCTTTTTTAAGTTTTATTTGCTGCTTTTCGGCCACCATTTTTGCCCAAGGAACGGCGCCAACAGCACAAGATTTACCTTTCTCTCAGGATTTTTCAACTCTAGATGTGGCCTCTGCTACATATCCTGCTGGATTTCAAGGTTGGACAGCAAGTACAGCTCCTGGAAGTGCATTCAATACAACAGCTACATTAGTTGCAGACAGAGCATTAGTTGCCAGTAGTACAGCTGCTACAACTAGTGGAAACATCCATAACTACAACGGGAAAATTGGTTTTCTGAATACTGGTTCGTTAGATTTAGCCTTAGGATTTGCTTTCAAAACAGTTGGTAAATCAGGAATTGCAGTAGAATATGATGCCATGGTGATTCGCAATCCTTATAACGGAGGTACAAATAATCGAATCAACGAGTTAGTGCTACAATATAGAGTTGGTACTACTGATGCTTTTATTACTTTATTACCAACTGCATATTCGAGCGGTGTAACAGGACAAACTTCGGGTACAACAGGACAAAATATTCAAAAAATCAAAGTTGTTCTGCCAACTGAATGTGACAATAAAGAAGTCATTCAGATCCGATGGATTTCAAGACAAGTTTCAGGTGGTGGTTCTCGTCCTTCTTTTGCCGTTGACAACATCAGTGTGAATAATGATGTTACGCCTCCTGTAAATGCGGATGGGTTTCCAAAAATTAGCAACATCCTATCTGATGGATTTGATTTTTCTACGCAACTGAATGAAACTGGAAAAACCTATTATGTTGTATTGCCTTCAGGAAGTGCAACCCCAAGCGCAGCGCAGATAAAAGCAGGAACAAATGCTACCGATACAGCGGCTTTACAAGCGGGTGTAATCGAAATTACAGAAGCTAATGTTGTCTATGTAAAAAACATTACGGGATTAACATTGGGAACTGCTTATGTCGTATATTCTATATCTGAAGATGCAACCGGTAACATTCAAGGGGAAAGCAACAAACTGGATGTAACAACTTCAAGCGTTGTAGTTCCTTCTTTATCAACTAATAAAACTGCTTTAGATTTTAGTTTTACAGAGCAAAATTTCAATTCAACTGTATTAAACTATAAAGTTGAGGCGCTTAATCTTACTGGAGCGGTAACCCTTACAGCATCCGGGAACTTTACAATTTCGAAGAATGAAACTACTGATTTCCAAAATACATTGGTTTTCCCATCAGAAGATTTCACTAATAATACAACTCCTGCTGTTTATGTACGATTTACACCTACTGCAACTGGTGTTTTTTCAGGACAAATCACGCATGAATCTACTGGCGCTTCTACTAAAACAGTAGTTTTATCAGGAACGGGAATTAATCCGTACATTCAGGATTTCAATGACGCAAATGTTCTTACAAACAGTGGTTGGACAGAATATAGTGTAGCCGGTGACAAGATTAAATGGGTGAGCACCAATACGCGTTTTAACAGTTCACCTGCGGCAGTACAAATGAATGGATATTCAGAAACTGGAGCTAGTAAGGACTGGTTAATTTCTCCTAATTTACGTTTGGATACTTTTGACAAATTCCCATTATTGTCTTTTTATTCCCGTAAATTCTTCGCAGGAGCAGCACTTAAATTAATGGTTTCAGTTGATTACGATGGAAAAAGCAACCCTGAAACAGCAACTTGGGCGGCTCTTGAAGGAGATTTTCCAACAACTACTGGAACATTCAAACAGTCACAATACATTAATCTGGAAGGGTATAAAACCAATCATACTTACGTTGCTTGGGTATATGAATCTACTGTTTCTGGTGGTACTGACACTGCCGAATGGACAGTTGATGACGTAAAAATCTCTAATGAAGGAACATTTTTAGCTTCAAATCCTACTTTAAATTTTGGAGAAGTAGCACCAAATACAACATCAACGAGTCAGTCTTTTAATTTCATGGCAGGCGGTTACGGCGATATTACAGTTACGGCTCCTGTTGATTATCAGTTGTCTGTTGACAATAGTAATTTCCAATCCAGTTTAGTAATTTCAGCAGCTGATGGCGTTGCGGGTAAAATAATTTATGCTCGTTTTTCTCCTTCCTCAAAAGCATTGAGTATTTCAGGTCCTTTGACAGTTGTTGGAACAGGATTGAACCAAGAAATAGGTTCATTTAAGGGCTCTTCATTACCTAAAACAGAAACATTTGATATCGTAACATACAATTTAGAATTTTTTGGAAGCAATGTAATCGGTTCAACGGGAACTGAATTTGGTCCAACTGATGATGCATTACAAATTGAAAATGTAGCGAAAGTAATGAATACATTAAATGCTGATGTTTATTCCGTTCAGGAAGTTTCTGACGATGCTTCATTAGAAACATTAATTCAAAAAATAAGCATTAACGGAAAAACTTTTGACAAAGTAATTTCTCCAGCTTGGTCCTACTCGTTCAATGCTCCGGAAGCTGATTTCCCTGCTCAAAAATTAGTAGTTCTATACAACACTCAAACGACTACAGTAAAAAAGAGTCGCGTAATGTTTAGTAAATTGTATGATGATATTCGCGCAGGAAACATAACTTTACCTAATTACCCGGGCGGTAATAGTGAAAGTTTTTATTCCTCTGGTCGCTTACCGCAAATGGTTGAAATTGAAACGAATATTGGCGGTGTAAAAAAAGATATAAAAATTATTAACGTTCACGCCAGAGCAAATAGTGGAAGCGATATCGCAAGATACAACATGAGAAAATATGATGCTGAATTGTTGAAAGATAGTTTAGATGTTAATTATCCTGATGCCAATTTAATAATTTTAGGAGACTACAATGATGATGTAGATGAATCTGTGATTGCAGGAAGTCCTTCATCGTTCCAAAAAATGGTTGAAGATACCGCACGTTATAACCCTTTAACCCTAGAAATTAGTAAAGCGGGAGCTTTCAGCTATTTATCTTCAGGTGGTTTCTTAGATCATATTACAATTTCAAATGAGTTGACTCCGGATTATGTACCAAATTCAACTTTTGTTTACGACCCTCGATTAGATGTAGCAAATTATGTTAATACTACTTCAGATCATGGTCCGGTGATTGCACGTTTTGAGCTTAAAGCAGATGCTACTTTATCAACAAATGACTTGATTGCAACAAACGGATTATCAGTAGTTGCGTATCCAAATCCAACTTCAGAATCATTCAACGTGGTAATCAATTCAGAAAATGCACAAGACTTAAAGCTTAACATTTACGATATTTTAGGAAGATCAATGGCAGCTCCAATTAAACTAAAAGGTGCTAACAGCCAAAATGCAACTCGAATAGACATTGCTAAATTGCCAGTAGGAATATATATCTACACGCTTTCCAATGGAAATAAAGTAGTTTTCAAAGACAAAATAGTTAAAAAATAAAATATCGATTTTAGCATTAAAAAAGAGCCAGATTTCAAAATGAAATCTGGCTCTTTTTATTTAATTTTTTTTTAAACACAAACGTTTTGAATAATCTCAAGTAATACCTTTCTATTAAAAAACTTCCGTTACTATTTTGCTTTCTAAAAGGAAACCAAAAAACTTTTGTTTATTTTTACAATCTTACAAAAAGAAATTCTATGTCAAATATGCTTCCGTTTTTATTGATTTTCATCGTTGCACTCGCTATTGGTGTTTTTATTGGCAAACTCATTTTCTCTGCTAGATTCCAATCCGAAAAAATCAGTTTAGAAGAGAAATTAATCGCTTTAAATTCTCAATTCAATCAACTGAAAGAGCAGATTATTACTGACAAAACCACTTTCGAAAAGCAATTAGAAAATACCAATACAGAAAAAGAAAACATTCGAAGCGAAAAAGACAGTTTGGCCATTCAGCTTTCGAAAAAGGAAGTTGATTTTGAAAATCTTTGGGAACGAAACAAAGAACAAAAGGAAGAAGTCGAGAAATTACAGGAAAAATTCACCAAAGAATTTGAGAATCTGGCCAACAAAATATTAGACGAAAAATCCAATAAATTTACGGAGCAGAACAAGGAAAATATGAAGAATATTCTGACTCCTTTACAAGATAAAATTCAACTGTTCGAAAAGAAAGTAGAAGATACTCACAAAGAAAGTATTGATTATCATGCGGCTTTGCGCCAACAGATTCTGGGTTTACGAGAAATGAATATCCAGATGAGTAAAGAAACCATCAACCTGACCAAGGCTTTGAAAGGTGACAGCAAGATGCAAGGAAATTGGGGCGAACTAGTTTTGGAACGCGTTCTTGAAAAATCAGGATTAGAGAAAGGTCGTGAATACGAAGTGCAACAAGCCTTCACAACTGAAGATGGAAACCGTGTTTTTCCTGATGTTGTCATTAATCTGCCTGATGGAAAAAAGATGATTGTCGATTCTAAAGTTTCTTTGACGGCTTACGAAAAATACATTAATGAAGAAGATGATATTTTAAAAATAAGTTATTTAAAAGAACATGTCAATTCCATCAAACGTCACGTAGAGCAATTAGGAAATAAAAATTATCATGATTTGTACCAAATAGAAAGCCCGGATTTTGTATTGTTGTTTATCCCTATAGAACCCGCTTTTGCAATGGCGCTGAATGAAGATACAAGTTTGTACAACAAAGCATTTGAGAAAAACATTGTCATTGTTACACCTGCGACTTTATTAGCGACTTTGCGAACGATTGATAGTATGTGGACTAATCAAAAACAACAAGAAAACGCACTCGAAATTGCGCGACAAGCGGGTGCTTTGTATGATAAATTTGAAGGTTTTGTGGCAGATTTAATCAAAATTGGTAAAAAAATTGACGAAAGTAAAACAGAATACAGCGGCGCAATGAATAAACTCGTAGAAGGAAAAGGAAACCTGATTGTGAGTGTTGAAAAATTGAAAAAAATGGGAGCTAAAGCCAAGAAAGCACTTCCGGAAAGCATATTAAACAGAGCTGAAAAAGACGAAAATCAACTTTTAAATTAAACAGAAAATGAGAAAATTTTTAATGGTTACCACTGTAATAGTAGTATTGTCTATTGTAGGTTATTTTACTTTTTTATACAACGCCACGTACAGCGAAGGAGTTCGTTCCGGCGAATTGATTAAGGTGAGTAATAAAGGTGTGGCTTTCAAAACATGGGAAGGCGAAATAAGTCAGGGAATTTCTGGTGCGCAAATCTTTTCTTTTTCGGTACTAGATAGCGAAGAAAAAGTAATTGCGGACCTTCAAGAATTCGAAGGGCAATACGTGCAGGTAAATTATGTTGAGCGTTACCGAACGTTTCCATGGTGGGGCGATACTCGTTATTTTATTACGGAAGTCAAAAAAGTAAATTCTCCATTTAAAATAAAATAGATGAATCGCACTTTTAAAACCGTAGCTTCCTCAGACATTAGTATTTCCGAGTTAATGTTGCCTTCTAATACGAATTTTAGTGGTAAAATCCATGGCGGATATATTTTATCTTTACTGGATCAAATCGCATTTGCTTGTGCCTCAAAATTTTCCGGCAACTATTGTGTAACTGCCTCCGTAGACACTGTGAATTTCTTAAAACCTATTGAAGTCGGGGAATTGGTAACGATGAAAGCCAGTGTTAATTATGTAGGAAACAGTTCCATGATTGTGGGTATCCGAGTGGAAGCAGAAAATATTCAGACTGGAAAAATCAAACATTGCAACTCTTCGTATTTTACAATGGTGGCAAAAGATAGCGAAGGCAAAAGCACGCCAGTTCCCGGTTTAATTCTTTCTAATATGAAAGATGTACGTCGTTATTTCAATTGCATCAAGCAAGTTTCCTTGAAAAAGGAACAAAACATTCATGAAGAAGTTTTTGATTATACTTCGGAAGAATCATTAGAAAGTTTAAAAAAATATAATGTCAAGTTAGAACTATAAATGCAACTAAATTTCTAATCAGAGAAAAGCAGTATTATAATTTTTTAGAAGTATAATTTCATTGGAATTTCTGATTAAAAATGTACTCAAAAATTAACTAAAACCCATGATTTTTCATTAGTTCACTACTTTTATTTCAACTATTTTTTTTGTAACTTTAAGTAATTTAATTCATAAATAGTTATGAAAAAAATTACCCAAATAGTACTGCTTTTCATTGCAATTGCAGTTACAGCCCAAGAAAAAATGGTGTCATACATGGGAATCACAAATTTTGAGGCTTCAATTCCCTTGTTTGAAGAAGTAAAAGCAATAAATGAAAAAACCACCTGTATTTTAATAACAAAAACGGGAGAAATCGCTTGTTGGATCAACATTAAAGATTTTAAATTTAAAAGAGATTTGATGCAAGAGCATTTCAATAAAAACTATATGGAAAGCAACCGTTATCCAAGAGCAGTTTTTAAAGGAAAAATCGATAAATTTGATTTTCAAAAACTTACCACAACCAACAATCAGTATCAAATTACAGGAAAAATCACGATTCGTGGACGAACTAAAAAAATTGTAATCAACGGAACTCTTAAAAAAGTGGATAAAGGAATAGAACTTTATTCCGCCTTTCCTTTAAACACAGATGATTTTAATATAGAAATTCCTTTTATTGTCCGCAGCAAAATATCAAAAAACGTGAACACTCAAATTATTTGTGTCTTAGAATAGCTCTATTTTGTTAAACAATTCCTTAATGCTTCTTCCAAATTGTTAAATTTAAATTTGAAACCAGTTTGTTCAATTTTATCTGAGGAAACTCTCCTTCCCGTTAATACAATTTTAGCCATTTCGCCCATTACTAATTTTAATACAAAAGCAGGCACATTAGGCAACCAAATAGAATAGCCAAAAACACGAGCCAATGTTTTTGAAAAAACAGTATTGGTCGTATTATCACAAATAGCTGCATTATAAGGTCCTTCCATACTTGCATCTGAAATAGCTTGCAAATAAATAGCGCACAAATCATCTACATGAATCCACGGCATATATTGCTTCCCGGAACCCAATGCTGAACCCAATCTATATTTAAACAAAGGAATTAGCTTCTTTAAAAAACCGTCATTCTTCCCTAATACTAATCCGGTACGAATTTTAACTGTTCGAATATTCAAATTCTCAATGAAGTCAATAGAATCTTCCCATTTTTGACACGTATAGCCCAAGAAATCATTTGCTGGTTTCATATCTTCCGTACAAATTTCCTCCCCATTTACAGCACCATAAATCCCCACCGCCGAAGCAGAAACAAAGGCATCTAATTTTTTATAATGCTTTTTTAAAACGGAATACAATAATTGAGTGGATTTTTCCCGACTATCAATTATAACTGCTTTTCTCTTCGCAGTCCATCTTTTCTCTGCTATATTTTCACCTGCCAGATGAATAATATAATCTGCTTTCAAAATTGCTTCTTCATCAATAGTCTGCTTTGCAACATCCCATTTGTAATAGAAAACATCTCCTTTATTCTGTTTTTCACTCCTACTTAAGATGGAAACAGAGTATCCTTTGGCTAACAACAAAGTAGTCAAATTTCTTCCGATAAATCCCGAACCGCCGCTTATTAAAACATTCTTTTTCATAATAGTGTAAAGCTAATCATTTATAACGATATAAAATTATATTAAATTTTGTTTAACTTTATTAATATATAGTTAAACATTCACTACCTTTATACTCTAATTTGAAACACATCAAAAATGGCTACTAAAAAAACCCCAATAACAAAAGACAAAATAGTTTCGATGTACATGAATTATGTACTAGATCATAGTGAAAAACCAAAATCAGTATATCATTTTACAAAAATCAATGATTTTACAGAAACGGAATTTTATGCATTTTTTGGAACTATAGAAAGTATTGAAAAAGAAATTTTCAAAATGTTTGTAGAGAAAACTATCGATTTGCTGAACAAAAACAAGGAATACGAGATGTATGACATGAAAAGCAAAATGTTAAGTTTTTACTTCACTTTCTTTGAAATATTAACTGCCAACAGAAGTTACGTTGTACTTGTATTGCAAGAGCACAACAATCAGTTGAAAAAATTGATGCAGCTTTCCGGGCTAAGAAACAGTTTCAAAAATTTCCTTACTGAAATCATTTCTGATGAATTTAGAACACAACAGGAAAAATTACAAAATTTTCAAGAGAAAACATTTCAGGAAACGTCTTGGATTCAACTTTTATTGACACTGAAATTCTGGCTAGATGATTCGTCACCTTCTTTTGAGAAAACAGATATTTATATTGAAAAATCAGTAAAAGTGACTTTTGAATTAATGAATATTGCTCCTATAGACAGCTTAATCGATTTTGGAAAATTTATTTTCAAAGAAAAAATATACAATAAGTAATGAAAACGATAGACTACATCCCTACTTCAAAAATTGAAAGGGCTACAAAACTGGTACAAACTGGTGCAAAAGTTGGCGTGAACTACTTGAAATATTACGGAGAGAAAATGGTCAATTCTGATTTGACCCGTGATAAACTAAATGAAGACAATGCTGAAGATATTTATGACGGGTTGAAAAGTTTGAAAGGAAGTGCATTGAAAGTTGCTCAAATGTTAAGCATGGACAAAAGTTTTTTGCCACAAGCTTACGTTGAAAAATTTTCATTATCTCAGTTCTCAGTACCGCCACTTTCGGCTCCATTGGTATTGAAAACATTCAAAACAAATTTTGGAAAAACACCCTATGAAATTTTTGATGAATTCAACGCCACTTCCGTAAATGCCGCCAGTATCGGGCAAGTTCATGTTGCGGTAAAAAACGGTAAAAAACTAGCGGTAAAAATCCAATATCCAGGCGTTGCGAACAGCATTTCATCAGATTTAGCAATGGTAAAACCTATTGCCATCAGAATGTTTAACCTTCAAGGAAAAGATTCGGATAAATATTTCAAAGAAGTTGAGGACAAATTGATTGAGGAAACCAATTATTTATTGGAGCTACAACAAAGTCAGGAAGTAGTTGCGGCTTGCGAAAAAATTGAAAATTTAGTTTTTCCAAATTATTATTCTGAATTCTCATCGGAAAAAATCATCACGATGGATTGGATGACAGGAAAGCACCTTTCGGAATTTACCAAAATAAATACTAATCCGGAAGTGGCTAATAAAATTGGTCAGGCTTTGTGGGATTTCTATATGTACCAAATTCATATTTTGAAAAAAGTACATGCTGATCCGCATCCGGGAAATTTCTTGGTGAATGATCAAAACCAATTGGTAGCACTCGATTTTGGTTGTATGAAACAAATTCCAAATGATTTTTACACCCCATATTTTGAATTGATTGACAAAAAAGTCATTAACGATCCGAAAATTTTCAACGATAAATTATTTGAATTAGAAATTTTACGTGTGGATGATTCACAAGAGGAAATAGCTTATTTCACCGAAATGTTCCATGATTTACTGTCCTTGTTTACAAAACCGTTTCAAGCAGAAACGTTCGATTTTTCGGATGAATCTTTTTTTGAAAGCATCGCACAATTAGGAGAGCGTTTTTCAAAAGATACCAATTTGAGAAAAATGAATGGAAATCGAGGTTCAAAACATTTTATCTACATGAACCGAACGTTTTTTGGTTTGTACAATTTGATGTATGATTTAAAAGCGACGATTGTGGTTAATGCATTTGAAAAATACAAATAGTGAAGAAGGAAAACCTGCCTTCAAAAATGTGTTTGGTTTGCAACCGACCTTTTAGCTGGCGGAAAAAATGGGAAAAAGTTTGGGACGAAGTCAAATATTGTAGCGAAAAATGCAAAAGAAACAAAAAGGGTTAGTTTGGTTTAGAAATGATTTGAGAGTGCATGACAATGAATCGTTGACAAATGCTATTCAAGAAAATGAAACTGTAATTGCAGTATATTTTTTTGATCCAAGGCATTTTGAGAATACTAATTTTGGATTTAAAAAAACAGAAAAGTTTCGGGCTAAATTTCTAATTGAATCGGTAACGGCATTGAAACAAAATCTGGAAAAATTGAATATTCCGCTTTTGGTTTATCACCAAACACCGGAAGATTCGATTCCTGAAATTATTATTAAAAACGAAATTGACTCTATTTACTTTCAAGAAGAATGGACGACTGAAGAAATGGAAGTTTTAGAGAATGTAAAATCGAAAAATTCAGATTCAGTAGCTTTTAAAAGCACCTACAATCAGTTCTTATTTCATCCTGAAGATATTCCGTTTGACATTGCATCGATTCCTAATGTTTTTACACAATTTAGAAATAAGTGCGAAAAATCAACAAAAATCCGTTCTGAATTTACGACTGAACCACTGCTGGAAGACAATTTAATTACAAACGAAACTGTGATTCCCAGCATGGAAACATTAGGTTTTGCTGATTTTGAAATGGATTCCAGAACGGCGTTTCCTTTTCGCGGTGGTGAAGATGAGGCAATAAAACGATTGCAAAATTATTTTTGGGGAACCAAAAAACTAAGTGTTTATAAATTGACTCGAAACGGATTAATAGGTACTGATTTTAGTTCGAAATTCTCACCTTGGTTGGCAAACGGTTCTATTTCGGCAAAGACTATTTATTGGGAAATTATAAAATACGAACAACAAATCGGGAAAAATGAATCCACCTATTGGTTGATTTTTGAACTGATTTGGAGGGATTATTTTAAATATGTATCGTTGAAAAACGGGAATTCGATTTTTAAAATTGGAGGGATTTTAGACAAAAAATACGTTTGGAAAACCAGTCCATCAGACATAAACAATTGGATTAACGGCACTACAGACGAACCATTTGTAAATGCAAACAGGATGGAATTGCAACAAACAGGATGGATGAGCAATCGCGGCAGACAAAATGTAGCATCATTTTTTGCAAAAGAGTTGCTGATAGACTGGCGCATTGGAGCTGCCTATTTTGAAGCGATGCTAATTGATTACGATGTGCATAGCAATTACGGCAATTGGATGTATGTTTCCGGTGTTGGTAACGATCCAAGAGACCGAAAATTCAACATTAAGTTACAAGCATCCAATTACGATGGACAATCAAAATTCCAGAAATTATGGTTGCAACAACAATTATTTTAAAAAGATAAATGAATACTAATAAAAAACATATTAATGTAGTTTGGTTCAAAAGGGATCTTCGTTTACAGGATAACGAGGCGATTTTTAATGCAACAAAAACTGGCATACCCACATTGTTGCTTTATGTATTCGAAAAATCTTTAGAAAATGATTCGCATTACAGCCCAAGACATTGGAATTTTATCAAACAGTCTCTTGTAGACATCAATAAACAACTGGAACAATCGAACACACAGGTGTTAGCGGTATCTTCAGAGGTGCTTCAAGTTTTCAATATTCTTGAAGAAACGTACAAAATTGAAACCGTGTACTCACATCAGGAAACTGGTTTAAAAATAACTTACGAAAGAGATAAAACCTTCAAACGCTTTTGCAAAAACAATCAAATCAATTGGGTTGAAAATACCAACAACGGAATTTTCAGAGCATTACGAAATAGAACAAATTGGGTTGCAAAATGGGAAGACTACATGAATCAACCGCAATTTATTTTTGATGGTAAACCAGAAAATTTTCTAAATACAGAAGCAATATTGCAACTCGAAAAAGCTTTAGAAAAAACCAATTTAGAAACTGTTCCGGATGCTATTTTCCAAAAGGGAGGCAGTACTATGGCCGGGAAATATTTACAAACATTTTTTGACGAACGGTATCACAATTATAATTCACATATTTCGAAACCTTTATTGGCTCGAAAAAGCTGCAGCAGATTATCACCCTACATCGCTTGGGGAAATTTATCTTCCAGACAAGTGCTGCAAAAAGCAGCTACGTTCCGATTGACCTGCAATAACAAAAAACAAATTGATTCCTTTGTATCGCGACTGACATGGCAAGCTCATTTCATTCAAAAATTTGAAATGGAAGAAGTCATGGAGTTTGAAAGTGTCAATAAAGGATTCCATTCGTTGAAAAAGAAAGTCAATGAAAATTACATTGAAGCTTGGAAAAAGGGACAAACCGGCTTTCCATTGATTGATGCATGCATGCGTTGCCTCAATGAAACTGGTTATTTGAATTTTAGAATGCGTGCCATGTTGGTCTCATTTTTCACCCATAATTTGTGGCAACCCTGGCAGGAAGCAACGCAGCATTTATCACAAATGTTTCTTGATTTTGAACCTGGAATACATTTTCCGCAGTTGCAAATGCAGGCTGGCGAAACCGGAATCAATATGTTACGTATATACAATCCAATAAAGAATAGTTACGAACACGATGCCGATGGAGAATTTATAAAAAAATGGGTTCCTGAATTACGCGATTTACCTCGAGCTTTTGTACATGAACCCTATAAAATGACTTATTTGGATCAAAAATTTAGCGATTTTGAAGTTGGAGTTAATTATCCAAAACCAATTGTAAACATGGAAAGAACAAGAAAATTTGCAAGTGATTTTTTATGGAAAATGAAGAAAAATCCCTTGGTAAAAGAAGAAAGTTCGCGGATATTAAAACTTCATACTATGGCAGATATTGGCGATAGCGAATAATTTTCAACATCAATTTCAAAAAAAATCAATAGCAATTTCAAAAAAATAGAATCTCGTGACTGAAAAAAAAGAACTTACTGATTTAGACAAAGACCGAATCATAGAAATGGCTTGGGAAGACCGTACCACGTTTGATGCGATTTTAATGCAATTTGGGTTAAAAGAACAAGAAGTGATCGACCTGATGCGTACCGAAATGAAACCTTCGAGTTTTAGAATGTGGCGCGAAAGAGTGCAAGGCCGAAAAACAAAGCATGAGAAATTAAGGGATTTTAGAGAAGGCCGTTTTAAATGTACCATGCAAAGACAAATCAATAATAACAAAATTTCCAAGCGATAGAATTAGTATTCAGTGAACAGTAATCTGTTAAAATAACAACATATAAAAAATGAAAAACATAGTAATCATTGGTGGTAGTAAAGGAATTGGTAGTGCCATTTTGTTGCAACAATTAGAAACCAATTTGGTGTACAACATTAGCCGAAATGCTCCAGACTTAACACATCCCAACCTGAAACACTTTTCTGTAGATGTATTGCAGGATTCGCTTCCGGAAATTGAAACTATTGACACCTTGATTTATTGTCCAGGTTCCATCAATTTGAAACCCATCGGAAGTCTTAGTGCTGATGATTTCAGAAATGATTTCGAAATTAATGTAATTGGCGCTGTAAAGGCCATTCAGAAATATTTACCTGTTTTAAAAAAGGGGACTAATCCATCGATTGTTTTGTTTAGCACCGTAGCCGCAAAATTAGGAATGCCGTTTCATGCTAGTATTGCTACCGCAAAAGCTGGAATTGAAGGATTAGTGAAATCGCTGGGAGCGGAATTGGCTTCGGTAGTACGCATCAACGCCATTGCTCCCACGATTACCGAAACATCACTTTCGGCAGGTATTTTAAGAAATGATCGAATGAAAGAAAACATGGTGGAACGCCACCCGATGAAAGGATATCTAAAACCCGAAGAAGTCGCTAATATGGCAAACTTCCTGATTTCAGAAAATGCCAAATCAATCTCAGGTCAGATATTCGAAATGGATTACGGAATAGTGACATTTAAAATCTAAAAAAATAATTAGCAAACTTAAAATTGAAATACTGCATACCATGATAAAAGAAATGAAAAGTTACGAGAAAATTGAACAATACGATACGGAAATTACAGATGCATTAGCGGATAATTACAAAGTAATCATTGAGAATTTAGGAGAAGATGTTACTCGTGAAGGACTAGAAAAAACACCAGAACGCGTGGCCAAAGCCATGCAATATTTAACACACGGTTACGGATTAGATCCTTTGGAAATACTAAAATCAGCAATGTTTACCGAAGATCACCAACAAATGATTGTGGTAAAAGATATCGAAGTATACTCTATGTGTGAACACCACATGTTACCGTTTTTTGGAAAAGCACACGTGGCTTATATTCCAAATGGAAAAATTGTAGGTTTAAGTAAAATCCCAAGAGTGGTAGATGCTTTTGCAAGAAGAATGCAAGTACAGGAACGATTGACAGACCAGATTAAAAATTGTATTCAGGACGCTTTGAATCCATTAGGTGTAGCAGTTGTAATTGAAGCGCAACACATGTGTATGCAAATGCGAGGCATTCAAAAACAAAACTCGGTTACCACGACTTCTTCCTTTACAGGAGCTTTCGAAAAAGACAAAACCAGAAAAGAATTTATCAGTTTAGTTTCTAATAAACTGAGTTAATTTTTATCATTTAAATACAAAACCATGAAAATTCTCTTAACAGGCGCAACAGGTTATATTGGAAAGCGACTTTTGCCTTTGTTGGTGGCACAAGGACATGAAATAATCTGTTGTGTGAGAGATAAAAACAGGTTTTATTGTCCCATAGAATTTCAAAAAAGTGTTACGACAATTGAAGTTAATTTTCTAAAACAAGAAACAATAGCAGCCATTCCGACTGATATCGATGCGGCTTATTACCTGATGCATTCCATGTCAGGATCTGCTGCTAATTTTGATGAATTAGAAAGCGTATCGGCACTAAATTTTGTACAACGCTTGAATGAAACCAAAGCAAAACAAGTTATTTATTTAAGCGGAATTATCAATGACAAATCATTATCGAAACATTTATCTTCGAGAAAAAAAGTAGAAGAAATTTTAAATATTGGAACTTTTGCTACGACAACTTTAAGAGCAGGAATCATTGTGGGTTCTGGAAGCGCATCATTCGAAATCATTAGGGATTTAGTGAATAAACTTCCCATTATGATTGCTCCAAAGTGGCTCAATACCAAATGCCAGCCAATTGCAATTCCGGATGTTCTTGATTTTTTATCCAAATCATTATTAAATCCCCCTACGTACAATCAGAGTTTTGACATTGGCGGACCGGATATTTTGACGTATAAAGAAATGCTTTTGGGTTTTGCGGAAGCCAAGAAACTAAAGAGACGGATTTTTACTGTCCCAATGATGACACCAAAATTATCTTCGTATTGGTTGTATTTTGTAACCTCAACATCGTATAGACTCGCGTCAGCTCTGGTTAGCAGCATGAAAGTCGAAGTCGTTTGCAGTGACAACAGAATCAATGCTTTATTGAATGTTACGCCTATGTCTTACAAACAGGCGCTTTCCCGTGCTTTGATAAAAGTAGACGAAGACAAAGTAGCTTCGAGCTGGAAAGATTCCTTAATCAGCGGACGTTTTAGCAGCAATATGTCGGAATATTTGAAAGTTCCAAAAAAGAATTGCTACATCGACCGACGTAAAATGGAAATCATAGACCGAGATTTTACCATTAGTAGAATTTGGTCCATCGGTGGTGACACGGGTTGGTATTATGGGGATTGGCTTTGGGATTTACGCGGTTTTATAGACAAATTATACGGTGGCGTAGGTTCCAGAAGAGGACGAACAAACCGACATGATATCCATTCTGGTGATGCTTTGGATTTTTGGCGCGTTTTGTATGCCAATAAAGAAGAGGGAAAATTAATCTTATTTGCCGAAATGAAATTGCCAGGTGAAGCTTGGTTAGAATTTAAAATTATCGGAAATACTTTGTATCAAGCGGCGACTTTTAGACCAAAAGGAATTTGGGGGAAACTATACTGGTATTCCGTTTTGCCATTTCATGGATTTATTTTCGAAGGAATGCTGAAGAAATTGATTAAATAGTAAACAAATATCCTTTTCTGTACCTACTGGAAAAAGGAGAATACAAATTGAACAGATTTTAAATCTGTTCAATTTGTATCTTTTATTTTAAAATTCCGGCTTTGTACGTGGCAATAGCTCTATCTCTTGCCATAGCGTGATCCACCATTGGTTTACCATATCCTAAATCGAATTCTTTTATCCATTTTCGGATGTAGATTCCTTTTTCATCGAATTTCTTTTGCTGAATCTCCGGATTGAAAACGCGGAAATAAGGCGCAGCATCACAGCCGGTTCCAGCTGCCCATTGCCAGTTTCCAACATTGGCAGACATCTCGTAATCCAATAATTTTTCGGCAAAATAGGCTTCACCCCATTGCCATTGAATCAATAAATGCTTGCAGAGAAAACTCGCTACCACCATGCGGACTCTGTTGTGCATGTAACCCGTTTCATTAAGTTGGCGCATTCCGGCATCAACCATAGGATAACCAGTTGTTCCCGAGCACCAACGCTTGAAATCTTCTTCATTATTGCGCCACTGAATCCCATCATAAGCCGATTTAAAGTTTTGGGTAACGACTTTTGGAAAACTGAATAAGATTTGCATAAAGAATTCTCTCCAAATCAATTCACTCAAAAAGACATCGTTTTTATGAAATGCCCAATTGACTAATTTCCGTACGCTTACAGTTCCAAAACGCAAATGTGGCGACAAATAAGAGGTTTTATCCAAGGCTGGAAAATCTCTAATATCTTGATAATTTACAATGAATTTTAAATTGTGTGGTTTTACTTTTATAGGACTTTCTTCGAAACCTATTTGCGACAAAGAAGGAAAAGCAAAACTATTTTTATGGAAATTAGAAAAATGCGATTCCGTATCGTATTCCTGAACCGGCGCCATTGATTTGTATTTTTCCAGCCATTTATTTTTAAAAGGAGTGTACACCGTATATGGCAATCCATCTGCTTTTGTGATTTCTTTTTCCTCGAAAATCACTTGATCTTTAAAAGAATAAGCAATGGTTTTTTTTGTTTCCAAAAGTTCACAAATTGCTGTGTCACGTTGTATTGCGTACGGTTCATAATCTTTGTTAAAGAATACTTCTTTGACATCATATTCATTTAAAAGTGATTGCCAAACATCAAAAGTTTTTCCTTTTTTGACCAAAAGTGAACTTCCAATTTCCTGTAATCGCGTATTTATTTTCGAAAGTGAATCATGGATAAAACCTACTCGGGCATCATTTTTTGGTAAACTATCCAAAATAGAATCATCAAAAATAAACAATGGAACTACTGAATATTTGGACTGTAACGCTTGAAATAAACCAACATTATCTTCCAGACGCAAATCACGTCTGAACCAAAAAATAGAAACTTCTTGCTTGCTCATTACTTTGCATTAAACATTTCGTCCACCTTTTTTACACGGTATTCAAAAATGGATTTCAATTTATTTTTAACAACTAAAGTATTCATGATTCGGCCCAGAAAACCAAGCGGTAATCCGTAATGCACGACATCCGTCATTTTAATTCCGTTTGGTGTTGCTTCAAAAAAATGTTTGTGATGCCAAAAACTGTATGGACCAAAACGCTGTTCGTCTATGAAATAACTATTTTCTTTTACTTGTGTGATTACGGTCATCCATGATAAAGTAATTCCAAAAAGGGGTGTTACTTTATATTGAATAATTTGTCCCGGATACATGGATTTTTGATCAAAATCGGTGATTTGAAAACCCATTCCTTCCGGTGTGATTTTCTGAAGATTTTTTGGATTCGAAAAAAAGGACCAGCATTCTTCAACAGTTGCATTTACATGCTGAACGGTTTCTTGTTTGTATATTTTCATGGTTGTGTTTTAAGAACAAATAACGTCATGGAACACTAAGTTCGCGTGAGGGATAAAAGTGGAGCTCTTTTTATAATTGGTCTCGTTTTTTTCAGAACGAGACCAGTTATAAAAAAGCGGGAACGGATAGCCCGACCCCGCTGTAACGCTAGTGAAAGTTGGGTCACGCCCAAATTTAACTTTATATTTTATAGTATTTGAAAGGTACGAAAAGCATTCCGAAACACTCTCCGTGTTCTTTGCCCAAATGTTTGTGATGTACTTTGTGAGCTTTTCGCAAGCCTATTAAATACTTGTTATTGGTGTTTTTGAACCACTTGAAACGCTGATGGATTAAGACGTCATGAATCATGAAATAACACATACCGTAAAACATAATTCCAAGTCCGATGAAGAATTTATAGTTTAAACCGCCTTCGACACCGTAATAAAAAAGAACGATGCTTGGTATGGCGAAAATGACGAAAAAGATATCGTTTCGTTCGAAAACATTCGCGTATTTGGGTTGGTGATGATCAGCGTGAAAATACCACATTGAACCGTGCATTACATACTTGTGCGTAAGCCATGTGACGCATTCCATTATTAAAAAAGTTCCTAGAAAAATCAAAAAAAATATCATTTTATTCTGTATTTAAGTATAACAATCCTTTAAAAACAAGCTGCAATTACACTAGCTTTAATTTATAAGACACAAAAGATTTTGCCAGCAGACCAGCTTTAGTGTAATTAGAAACTCGGATTCTTGCGTTTCCTATTTCGTGGCAAGGTGTGTTTTCTAATTTTTTTAATAGTTTTTTGTAGTACACAAAAGCTGTGTACACGCCAAACTTAGCTTCGATAGGAAGTTTTACAATTCCTTCATAAGCAACTCTGAAATCTTCTTCGATTTCATTGATGATTGCGGTTTTTGCATTTTCATCGAACGAATTCAAATCGACTCCAGGAAAATAATTACGATTCAAAACCAAATTATCATCCTTTAAATCCCGAAGAAAATTCACTTTCTGGAACGCAGAACCCAATCGCATAGCTTCATCTTTCAGTTGCTCATAACGTTTATTGTCACCGGCTACAAAAACCTTAAGACACATTAAACCTACAACATCCGCAGAACCGTAAATGTAATCATCGTACTCTGCTTTGCTGTGATAATCTGATTTTATCAAATCTAATTTCATACTTTTAAGAAAAGCCTGAATAAGATCATCAGATATGTTGTTTTGCTTTACTGTTTGTTGAAAAGAATTCAATATGGGATTTAAACTTATTCCTCTATCAAAGGCTTTGTAGTATTCATCCTCAAACTCTGTGATCAAACTCTCTTTATCGAAACCATGGAACGAATCCACGATTTCATCTGCAAAACGGACAAAACCATAGATACTATATATGGCATCCCTAATACTTGGCGACAGCATGTAAACTGCCAGCGAGAAAGAGGTGCTATAGTTTTTTGTAACTAACTTGCTACATTTAAAAGATACATCATCAAATAATTGCTTCATACTATTGTTCTGAAAATTGCTTATTAATTAATTCCGACACTAATTTTCCAGAAATTAATGCTGGCGGAACTCCTGGTCCCGGAACGGTCAATTGACCGGTGAAATATAAATTCTTAACTTTTTTACTTTTTAATTTTGGTCTCAAAAATGCCGTTTGCAATAATGTATTTGCCATTCCGTAAGCATTCCCTTTGTATGAATTGTACTCCGACACAAAGTCATTTTTACAGAATGATTGCTTAAATATAATATTATTTTTTACACTTTGCTTTGTTAATGTTTCAAAACGATCCATTATTTTATCAAAATATTCTTCTCGCAACGCTTCAGTATCATTGATTCCAGGCGCCAACGGCACAAGAAAAAAGCCTGATTCCATTCCTTCCGGAGCAGCAGTTTTGTCTGTTACCGATGGGAAATTAGCGTAAAACAATGGCTCTTTTGGCCACTGGGGTTCATCGTAAATATCTTTAGCATGTTGGTAAAAATCAACATCAAAAAACAATGCATGATGCGAAATATTTTCAATTTTTTTATTAAAACCTACATAAAATAATAATGACGATGGTGCAAAAACTCTGCTGTCCCAATATTTTTCAGAATACGCTCTATGTTCTTGATCCAACAAAGTTTCAGTGTGATGATAATCAGCACCACTCAAAATTAAATCTGAAAAAATAATTTCGCCGTTGACCTGAAGGGCTACCGCAGTTTTATTTTCGACGATTATTTTCTCGATGTTCGAATTAGTTTGAAATTTCACTCCCAACTCGCGCGCTAGACTTTCCATTCCACGAACAACATCAAACATTCCTGTTTTAGGATGCCAAGTTCCAAGACCAAAATCAGCATAGTTCATAAAACTATAAAACGAAGGCGTGTCTGATGGCTTTGCGCCAAGAAACAATACCGGAAATTCCAATATTTGAATCAGCCTTTCATTTTTAAATTTTTTGCGAACATCTTTACTGATATTGCTAAAAAATTGTCCCACTTTCAACGCTGTTTCCACTGTTATCAATTCGAGCGGAGAAACTCCCGGACGGTAAACCAAATCTTTGATGGCGATGTCGTAATTACTTTTGGCCTCAGCCATAAAGTCATTCAGGATTTTACCGCTTCCTTTTTCGATAGCTTCAAAAGCGAATATAATATCAGGCAAATTATCTGCTATTGATATGAAATCGTCGATTCCGTAATACACGCGGTAGGCAGGAGACAGTTTGATGAGTTCATAATAATCAGTTGTTTTCTTTCCAAAATCAGCAAAGAAACGTTCGAAAACATCTGGCATCCAGTACCAACTTGGTCCCATATCAAAAGTGAAACCTTCTCGTTTTAACTGTCGTGCTCGTCCTCCAATTGTTGCGTTTTTTTCATAAACAGTAACATCATGACCGCTTTGCGCTAAATACGCCGAAGCTGCCAATGCGGAGAACCCAGAACCTATAATTGTAATTTTTTTTATTTTCTTCATTTGTTTAGCAAATATACTAATTGTTTAAACAAAAACAATTAAATCCAGTCGACTAATTCCGTGATTGAATTAAAAATTGAAATTCGATCCGAAAGTTCTTCTTTTTTAATAAACTCAACCATTCTACCAAGATACCATAATTCAGTAGTATCATCCAATAACTCATCAGACATTTTTTGGATGTAACTGTCTAATATATCTCTTTCAGGCTGAACTGTTAGGTACGACACAAAAACAATGGAATCAAAATGCTTTTTCAAATCTTTTAGATTTTCAATCGGCATACTTTCCCCTAAATAAATGGTTTTATATCCATGCAATAAAATTTCATAGTTGAGATACATCAAGCCCAATTCGTGAATTTCATTCATGGGCAAAGACAATACAAAAACTTTATCAAGTTTGGTTTGCTTTAGAATTTGAAGCTTTTCAGTATTTATCAGTAATTTTTGTTTAATTAAATAACTGATGAAATGTTCGTGAGCGGGCGTTATAGTATCGGATTGCCACAATAATCCCAATTCGTTCATCAAGGGAATGAAAACTTGATGAAATACTTCTTTGAATGATTTTTCCGCGATTAACCAATTGTAAGTATTAAAGAAAAGCTCTTGGTCAAAGTTCATCATCGCCATTTTGAACTCACTAATAGCGTGACTTTTGGCTGTTTTGCTCGAAATTATTTCTCGCACTAAAGACGGTATTTTTTCTTGCGGATAAGTCGCTATTTTCGAAATTTTATAGCCGTAATCGTTTAACAATGTGATATTTAACAGTTTTTGCAAACTGGCTAAATCGTACAAACGAATGTTAGTATCCGTACGCATCGGTTGAAGAATATCATATCTTTTCTCCCAAATTCGTATCGTATGCGCTTTGATCCCGGAAAGGTTTTCAAGATCTTTTATACTAAACACACTTTTTATATTGTTCATCGTTTATCTAAATTTAATAAACAAATGTAAAATAAATTTTATTATAAACGCTTATAATCAGCCTTAAACTTTTTTTAATTATACAAATACTTCTAATTCACTTACACACAAAATAAGTTAAAACGACACTTACACAAATGTTAAATACTGATTTCATGTATGTTTTTTTTCAGTCACTACTTTCTAAAAACTTCATTAACAATATTTTAAAACCACTAAATTGAAATATAATTTGACCTTTGAATCATTACATTATTAATTAACGTTTGTTTCATGTTTAAATAATAGTCCTTTACAATTAGAAAGCATCTTGTAATAAAATTATTCTAAAACAATAATTTACAGAAATAATTACAACTAAATATACTGACAGTTACTCACAAAAAAACAGATAAGTAACAGTTCACACTATTACTTATCTGTTTCCCTATTTGTAAAACAGGATCTTTAAATTATTTTTTGATTATTTTTCTGCTGGTAAAACCTTCATCATTATAAATCGTTAAAAAATAAATACCACTGGAATACGCGCTCAAATCCATATTTATATTTTCGGAATCTGTTTTAATTTCATGCACTAAAGCACCCAAAATATTAAACATTTTAACACCAGTCATCGGTTTACTTGCTTGGATTCGTAGTGTATTTGAAACTGGATTTGGATAAATAGTAAGCGTTGAAGAAGCTAAAAACGAACGGTTTGCTAAAGTATCATTATTAGTTGCTACCCAGCTTGACGCTAAATTATTGTCTAAAGTAGTGCTTATCAAGTCCAGATACGTACCTCCGCCATCCGGTGTTGTTGGCCAAGGCGCCGCATCAAAATATTCTACTGAATCTATTATATTTCCATCGGCATCAGCCAAAACAATTTTCTGAGATTTATTAGATAAGTTTCGGACAAACTGACCAAAAGGAACTATTCCATATTTACTTTGAAAAGTAGTATTATTACTGGTCAAAAAGATGGTTTCATTTGCTCCAATAGTCGAATTGAACGGAAACTGATACGTCAATCCTAATTGTCTAAAATAAACCCCGGAAAGATTTACGGATCGATCACTAATGTTTTGCAAAGCTATAAACTCTAAATCATTACTAACCGGAAAACTGGTTGACGTTTTAGGATTATAATTGATTTTAGTGATTACCAAAGGTGGCAACGAAACATTAGCACAGTTTGTAAAAGATCCTATATTATTTGTAATCCAAGTGGTTCTGTCAACAATAAAAGTTCTAATTCGGTTTACATCAACATCATGATCGTTTAGTGTTCCCCATCTTTGTTGTTCCCGCGGTATAGCTTCACTAATGTAGCTTAAGGCATTATCCATATAAGTAATCAGCACATCTTTGTTCAACGGCTTGCCTGGCGCTTTTACTTCATTCCATCGTTTGGAGAGGTAACATTTAAAATCGCTATTATCGAATAAATAGCTCCAAAATGGTGGCCCTATTCTATTCCCGTTATTAAATTGCCATTTATCTACGTGACTGCTATTTGTAAATGTACTCCCAAAACTTTGGTTAAAATCCCAAACTGGACCTGCTCTCAATTTCCCCCCACGGTCTTTGTGGAAAAAAGTGCTGGATTGATACACATCTGCATTTGAGCACAACTCATTTACTAACATAAAATCTACAAAGGAAGGCACATCAATAATCGTTCTATATCCGTCTTCCAAATCATCATCGTAGGCGTGATCTTGCATTCTGTTGAACTCAGCTTCAATGTATTGAGTTTGTTCAGGTGTCGCATTTTCAGGCTTAGGTAAATCATGCACAAATTTAGTTTCGTCCATCCAGAACGCTACGGGATCGCCACCGGTGGTTTTATCAGCTTTTGTAATATATCCGCCAGTGATATTTGGTAGCGCATTATCAGTTACTTCAATCTTTAAAACGTTAACCCTGTTTTCATTGGATTTTATTTTTTCCTGAAAAACGTACAGTCCCTTATAATCCCCGTTAATCACTACCTCACAGTATTCTGTTTTAGAGGCATAATTCCCTAATTCTCTGGACATGTAATAGGCTAAATAATCCCTAACTAAAGAAGGATCAAAGCCTAATCCGTTTAAAATCCAGTCATTTTCACTTGGCATCCCAAAAATACTTACGTTGTTATTAGAAGTATTATCTGCTTTTAAAGTGGTTAAACTATACTGTTTTTTGGGCAGCGTTTGTGTGGAAGAACCTCTAATCTCGATGCCAATTCTGCCGGTGTAGTTTAAAAACCCAGTCGTGTTCTGATCCGTCAGATAATTTCTGGTTCCGTCCGGTCGCTTGATGATTTTCATGGTTGCCAAAATTTTGGGATCATCGACAATCTCAAGAGGTAAACCTGTGTTCGGGTCATTATCAGTGGTGATAATAACAATAGGGAGATTACTATCCGTAAAAGTTTGCGCCGTAACGGAATAAGAAGTAATCATTACAATTAACAAAATAAGTTTTGAAATTGCAGTAAGCCGAGTAATGTACAATTTTTTCATGATTTGATTTCTTGTTAAATTAAAGTATAAATTTAATAAAAAAATAAACATAAAATACTGATAATCAATTATTTATGAAATAAATTAATTACTAATATATCATTAAAATTTTTGATTTATATGTATGACTCGCAGTGACTTACGATTTGCACTTTTTCAATGAAAAGAATTGAAATGCGAATTTCCTTTTTTGGAGTTAAGGATAATTAATAGTAAGGAACGAGTAAAAAAGTAATGCGTATTCTGCCACAATATTAAAAAAATGAAATAGTCCCTGTATACTAAACAAATAGTGACTTTCTAATTTTACAACTAAAATTTTCGAATTGTAAAACAGCATAAATTTAGTCTATATTATTGAAAATCAGTATTTTTACATAAATTATTTTTTGAAATTTTATAAAATCAACCGTTATGTACAAGCAGCAATTAAAAGATAGAACAGAAGCGGGCTTTTTATTATCCGAGAAATTAAAAAAATACCAAAATACTAATAGCGTAATTCTTGCCGTTCCCCGAGGCGGAGTTCCTGTGGGATTTGTAATTTCGAAAACCTTACACCTTCCTTTAGATATTGTACTCTCTAAAAAGATTGGACATCCCAACAACAAGGAATTTGCAATAGGCGCTGTTTCCATGGATTCCATGATTCTTGACGAGCATCCTGAAGTCCCAAAAAAGTACATCGACCATGAAATTAACCGACTCCGGCAACTCCTCCAAGAGAAATACGAACTCTATAATGGCAACCGGAAACCAATTGATATTGAGAATAAAAATGTGATTCTCGTAGATGACGGCATTGCGACAGGAAACACCTTGCTTGCCAGTATTGCGATGCTCCGAAAAAAAAATCCTGCAAAAATAATTGTTGCAGTTCCTGTATTGCCGTATGATACCGTGTCGATAATTGAGAAAAATGCCGATGAATTTATTTATTTGATTGCGTCCTCTTATTTCCGAGGAGTGGGAAGTTTATATGAAGAATTCGATCAGGTGGACGACGAGGAAGTAATTAAGATGCTGAGCGTTATAAATACAACTGAGTAATCAATTTTAAAGTTTTAAACATACTAAAATTAGAAATCATGGAAAAATTAGATTTAGATATTCCGTTAGCGTCAGTTACCTTGAAAGGAGATTTGATTGTGCCAGAAAATGCTACTGGAATAGTCATTTTTTCGCACGGAAGCGGCAGCAGCAGATTCAGTTCCCGAAACAAAATGGTAGCAGAACTGATTCAGCAACACCACATAGGTACGTTCCTTTTTGACTTGCTTACGGAGGAAGAAGATGAAATAAATGAAAATCGATTCAATATTGATTTGCTGAGTGACCGATTGATAGCAACGACGCAATGGTTGATGGAACAAGAAAGTACCAAAGAACTGCCAATAGGATATTTTGGGGCAAGTACCGGTGCTGCATCTGCATTGCGGGCCGCTGCGCATTTTAAGCAAAAAATAAAAGCGGTGGTTTCCCGTGGCGGTCGTCCAGATTTAGCAATATCAGATCTGCCTCAAGTAACCGCTCCTACGCTGCTGATTGTGGGCAGCCTTGACACTCCGGTCATCAGCATGAATAAAATGGCTTATGACACATTAGAAGCGCCAAAAGAAATGAAAATCGTTGAAGCGGCAACCCATCTCTTTGAAGAACCTGGAAAATTGCAGCAAGTCGCAGATTTAGCCATCGATTGGTACAAAAAGTATCTGACGAAATAGTAATCTGGCATTCGCTAACTAAATTAGATCTTAGATTTCAAGTCTGATTTATTTCCTTTAAATTAAAAAGTTAATTGATTAATCACATTAAAACTAGAATCATGGCAACAGTAAACACCTACATCACCTTTAATGGTTTTTGCGAAGAAGCTTTTCTTTTTTACAAATCCGTTTTTGGTGGTGAATTCTCTTATTTTGGAAGATTTAAAGACATGCCAATACCCGAAGGCCAAAACTGTCCTCCAGGAGAAGCCGAGAAAATCATGCACGTTTCGCTTCCTATCAGTGCTGAAACGTCGATTATGGGGAGTGATAGTTTCGAATCCTTTGGAAATGAAACTATTTACGGCAATAACTTTTCGCTTTCACTTAATACCGAAAGCAAGGAAGAAGCAGATAAGTTCTTCAATGCACTTTCAGCCGGCGGAAAAATTATCATGCCGATGGAAAACACTTTTTGGAATGCCTATTTTGGAACCTTCGTTGATAAATTTGGCATCAATTGGATGGTGAATTTTGATTTGGTAGAAGACAAATAAAATAAGTACCACGCAAATAGTGAATAGCATACTTAGCCACAGATTTTACGAATTTACACTCATTAATTCGGGTAATTAGTGGCTTCCTTTTTGGAAATTAATCTATTAAAAAAAGGAAAGCTAGACCAATACTAAAAACAATCGCTTTTTTTCCTAAATTAGTTGAATCAAAAAAATGCTATGAAAAAACTAACCAAAGAAGATATCAGTCAGGAAGTATTTGACTTGTACGATGATTACGCCCATAACAAAATTGAAAGAAGACAATTTGTCGAGAAACTATCGCTTTTTGCAATAGGAACGCTGACACTTCCGTCACTTCTGAGTTTTATGACACCAAATTATATCGATTCTATCTTGATAAAACCCGGAGATCCAAGGCTAAAATCAGCATTCATCACTTATGAATCTCCAAAAGGTGGCGGAACAATAAAAGGACTTTTGTCACAACCCACTGGAACCAAAAAGAAATTACCCGGAATCATTGTTGTACATGAAAACCGAGGACTAAATCCGTATATTGAAGATGTAGGACGAAGAGCCGCCGTTGAAGGATTTATCACTTTGGCACCCGATGCCTTGTCCCCACTGGGCGGTTATCCCGGAAATGATGATGATGGAAGAGAATTACAAAAAAAACGCACCCGTGAGGAAATGCTCGAAGACTTCATTGCGGCATACGAATACCTAAAATCTCACAAAGATTGCAATGGACATATTGGTGTGGTGGGATTTTGTTTTGGCGGTTGGATTGCTAATATGATGGCCGTAAAAATACCAAAATTGTGTGCCGCAGTGCCGTATTATGGCGGTCAACCCACTGCAGCCGAAGCTGAAAAAATAAAAACGCCGATCATGGCACAATATGCCAGTTTAGACACCCGTGTAAATGAAGGTTGGCCTGCCTTTGAAGCTATTCTCAAAAAGAACAAAGTAGAACATGTCGCTTATTTCTACGAAGGTGTGAACCATGGTTTCCACAACAATACGACCCCCAGATACGATGAAAAAGCCGCCACTTTATCGTGGACACGAACCATTGATTTTTTTAAGGAAAAATTGAAAAAATAATTTCATTTTTTATTAGTCCCTTGATTGCGGCTTTTTTTGTGTTTATTTTTTAAAGAAAATACTTTAAAAAATTTAAACAAAATACTAAATTTAAATATAGTTGAAAATAAACAAACATTGACTTTATGAGACAAAGCGACCTAATTAGGGGGATAGGTCTCATTTTATTAGACCTATAGACAAGTTGTGTGAAACTGTATTTCAAAATTTCGCAGAAAAATTATTTAAAAAAACAAACTTAATCTTCCGTAAGAAAAATGATTAATGAACTTATCGAAAAAACGAACAAAGAAGAGTTTTATCAAAATGATAATATTTACTTAATAAATACAAAAAGTGAAATTGGAGAACATAATGTTGCTGAATTTACTTTTATTATTGAAGAAAGAGATATTTATGGAAATATGGCAAAATCAACTTTGTGGAAAATAATTTCTAACCGTACAATTGAATTTAAAAATTTTCACAACTCAAATTTATTACCTTATGTAAAAATTAAAATCATAGAAAATCATCCTTTATTATGGAATTTTCACGAAGATAACTATGAATGTGTTTTAAATGGTTTTCCTGAAAAACCAAATGAGTTTATAGGTGATTTACATTTTGAATTTGAAAACTTAACAGGTAATTGGTTAAACTTAAATGAATTTATACATAACATAAAAGAATACTACAAAATGAATAATTCAACAACTATTTCTATTCCTAAATCTGTAAAAGATATTTTTGAAAAAGTTTGTCTTAAACATAAAGTAGAATTTAATATTGAAAACATCAAAAAAAATCATAAAAAAGGATATACAAACCGACCAAATGCTAAATTATTAATTTTTGGGAATGAAGAAGTTTGTCCAAATGACTATAATTTATTTCAACCATATATAATTGCTGAAAGTTTTATGGTAACAAAAATTGAATAATAACAGCTTCACACAACAGCTAGAGATTCGTTGCGTGCGCAGCACGAACAATGAAACTCAGGTTGAACGGAACCGGTCACTGGAAGGAACTATGGAGTTATCGTAAAGTTTTGAGTGAAATTCAAGATGATTTACTGTCCTCTTTTTTTGGAGTAATTTATGTCCATTTTTCTCTTTTTCATTCAATACCAACTTTTAACTTTCTTTCCTTAAATAATTTTTATTGTAGTTTAAATCACATATATTTACTTATTGATCAACCAAATAGGTTTCATGTATAGATTTTTATCCCGATCCTTCGGGGGACCGTAGTTAAATACTATTTTATAACATTATACATCTTAAAATCAATTATAAATGAATATAAAAGACGGACTTATAACAAAAGGTTTTATACTCTCTGGATTGATGAACATTATTGGAGTACTAGTTTTTTCGCAGTTTTTCAGCAATGCTGTTATTCCAGAATATGATACCCAAGCCATGTCGAATTTTGGGCTGTTAATGATTGTAGTTTGGGGATGTGTTTTTATATCGGTTTCCAAAATATATTACAAAGTAAAATGGCTAATCGGCGTGTTTGCTATCGAGAAATTGATTTATGCAACGCATTGGACAAACTGGATGTTAAACAATACGCTTTCGGAAGTTTTTGCGAAAGATAAAATGGCAGGTATATATTATGCAATTTATGGCATCAATGATTGGCTATTTTTTGTCTTTTTTTTGATAGTTTTTATCCAACTCATTCGTACAAATAAATGATTTTTAATAATTAAATCTAAGTAGTTACGAACTACTTTATTCCCCAAACTTGCTAAAAATCTACAATTAATATCGTGAATTGTATACAAAATATTGAGTTAACAACACAAAAAGCTTTTTTGTGATTCCAAACATTGTTTTATTTGAACTCCCAAAAGTTACCAAGTAATAAGACATCACACCCACTGAAACGAGTGTGAATATCTTGCCTATAAACAGTATTTTACTTCCATAAACTTATAAGATACTCGGTAACAATTCTTATTAAAGCACTTGTTAATTCAATTTAATTCACTAACTTTCATGTACTTATACCGAATCATAGATTCAGTATATCGAACGAACTTCTTTTAATTTTTATACCGCACGAATATGAAAATTTCATTAGAAAAAAAAATAATCATTGGATTCATCCTCAACCTGTTTGTTGTTTTTGCGATAGCTGGGGTTTTTATTTTACGAATTAATAAAGAAAGAAATCAAGAGTTAGATAATTCATTGAATTGGATTGAAATTTCTTTGATTTTTCTATCCCTTATTTTGCTGACCGTTGTTTATTTTATTATTCGTTCCCAACTTCGAGCAAAAAATCGCTCTCAGAATTTACTTTTAGAAAACAAACAATTACTACAATCTATTATTGACAATACTTCGAGTCCAATTTTCATAAAAAAAATAAATGGAGAATATTTGCTTATAAATAAGGAATTTGAATCTCTATTTAAAATTACAAATCAGGAAATTATAGGCAAAACCGATCATGACTTTCTACCTCCAAACGTAGCAGATGCTTATCGCAATACCGATTTTGAGGTTGTTAAGGTTTTGAAAGAATTAAAAACAGAGGAAGTTATAGAACAACCTGACGGGAAACATACCTACATTGCCGTGAAGTTTCCTCTATACGACTCATTTAATAGGATTTATGCGATAGGTGGAATTTTCACTGATATTTCCGAAAGAAAAAAACTGGAAGAGTCGTTCACGGCCGCTGAAAAATTCTTTACCATGTCAGTTGATATGATGATTATCTCATCCATGGAAAGATTTGTGAAAGTAAATCCGGCTGTAAGTAAAATTTTAGGATATCCAGAGGAAGAACTCTTACGCAAAAATTTCTTGGAATTTACGCATCCAGATGATATAGAAATCACTAAAAAAGAAGTTCAAAAACTTCAAACCGGAGCTGCGTCTATTAAATTCGAAAACCGATATATTTGTAAAGACGGATCTATCAAATGGCTCGTCTGGTCCGTATTCCCAGATGTGAAAAGCGGATTACTATATGCCGTAGCTAGTGATATCACCGACAAAAAAGAAATTGAAAACGCTCTAAATGTTGCCAACACATTTTTTTACATGTCATTTGATATGTTTGTCGTGATTAAAGACGAGAATTTTGTAAAAGTAAATCCTGCATTTACCCGAATTTTAGGATATGATCAGCAAGAGATAATAAACAAACCGTTTTTAAGTTTCATACATCCTGATGATACTGCAATCTTTATGGATGGTGTCAAAAAATTAAGAATCAGTGATTCTGTGGTTACCCATAGAGTTCGGGAACGCTTGAAAGATGGCTCCTATAAATGGTTTGACTGGACCAGCACAATCGATATTCAAACCGGAATTATTTACGCTGTTGCACGCGATGTATCCGTATTGATTGCAAATGAAGAATCGTTGAAAATAGCAAATATGTTTTTTGACATGGCTTTCGATATTTTAACAGTGGCCAAAGAGGAGCATTTCATTAAAATAAATCCCGCTTTTACAAAAACGCTTGGTTACAATCAAGACGACATGAACCGCATTAAATTCATAGATTTAATTCATCCTGATGACAAACAAACTGCTGGCGAAATATTGCAAAGACATTTAAAAGGAGAATCCGTTGTCAATTTCAGAACACGGTTTCTATGTAAAGACGGCTCGTTTAAATGGCTGGATTGGAATAGTAACATTGATGTTAAAAACGGTGTGTTTTATTCCGTTGCCCGAAATGTTACGGAGCTAGTGGAGTTAGAAAACGAACAACAAACAGCCATAGACAATCTCTATGAAAATGAGGAAAAATTACGATTAATAGTCGAAAATATCAGCGAAGGAATTATTGTGGCTAATGCCGATAAAAAGATAATAATGGCCAATAACATGGCCAACGAGATCTTTGGAATCGAAGAAGACGACAAAATTTCAACGAATTTAAGCAATCATTTCGAGCTGTATTTTCCGGATGAAAAAACTATTTTTCCATCTCAAAATTTACCTATGGAACGTGCTCTAAGCGGAGAAGTCACAACTGATGTCGAAATCATTCTTTGGAATCCCGTAGCGCAGGAAAAGAAAAGAGTACTAATTAGCGGCCGCCCGTTAGTAGATCAAAACAACACAGTAGTTGCAGCTGTTGTAACCATAAAAGACATCAGTAAATACAAACAAATGGAGGAAGATTTGAAAGAATCTGAATCAAAATACCGACAATTAATAGGTTTCCGAAAAGGAAATACTGATACAATGCTTTAAACTTGAAAGCCATATTTGCAAAGGATTATTTATGCTATAATCTCGTTTTAAGATTCTCTTTCACTTCATCAAACCATTCATTTTTTAAAATACTTAAAATAATACTATCCCTCCGAGCGTCACTTCCTAAAGTGGGCATATGATTGCGCAATATACCTTCTACTTTGCAACCTATGCTTTTCATAGCTGCAATACTTCGCTCGTTATTATTGTCAGCACGAAATTCAACACGCTCCATTCCAAGCGTTTCAAATGCATATTGTAAAAGTAAATATTTACAATGCTTGTTCAGTCCTGTTCCTCGAAATGATTTTCCATACCAAGTGTAGCCCAATTGCAAGGTTTTAAACTGAAGATTGATATCATAAAAACGAGTACTCCCGGCATATTTTCCAGATTTTTTATCGAAAACAATAAAGGGAAATTCGGTATTCATTTCTCTGGCTTTTAACGCAATCTGAATGTATTTTTCCAGATTTTCTCTGCCATTGGCGCGTACCAAAGAATATTCCCAAGTCTCGGGTTCATTAATGGAAATTTCCAATAAATTTTCGAAATCTGATTCTTGTAAGGAACGCAACAAAACGGTTTCGTCCTCCAGAACCAGCGTATGTGAAAAGTTTAAATCCATATTGCATTCATTTTAGTGTTGTAAACTAAAGACAACCAAATATAAACGATATTAGATTAGTACTGAAAAATATTTTACGCTCAAATTAAAATCTACCAATTGCCATGTTAACTGGAAGATAGCCATAAACCTAAATTCAATTGCGTGCTTTCTACTGTTTTACTATTTTATTTTTTCTTACTTTTAATGTCTAAAGCAAAAACTTCATTTATTGTTAAAAATATCGTTGAACCTAAATTAAAAAAATGAAACCAATCCAGTTATTAGCGTTCTGTTTACTACTTTTTAGTACTTTTTCCTCCAACTCTCAAAATCAAAAATCAAAAGAATTCAAAGTAGAATTTGAAAAATTCACACTCGAAAATGGGTTACAAGTTATTTTGCATATTGACCGCTCAGACCCTGTAGTTGCGGTTGCTTTGACGAGTCATGTAGGTTCCGCCAGAGAAAAAGAAGGCCGTACAGGATTTGCACATTTGTTCGAGCATTTACTTTTCTTGGAATCAGAAAATTTAGGAAAAGGAGGCTTGGATAAAATGAGTGCACGTATTGGTGGTGAAGGTGCAAATGGTTCTACAAGCAGAGATCGCACTAATTATTTTCAGACCGTTCCTAAAGATGCATTAGAAAAAATGATTTGGGCCGAAGCCGATAAATTAGGTTATTTCATCAATACGGTTACTGAACCAGTTTTAGCCAAAGAAAAACAGGTTGTTAAAAATGAAAAAAGACAGAGTTATGACAACAGACCGTATGGTCATAATTTTTCAGTAATTTCTAAAAATTTATATCCGGCAACGCATCCGTATAACTGGGACGTTATTGGTTCTTTGGAAGATTTACAAAATGCTACGCTTGAAGATGTAAAAAGTTTCTATAACCGCTGGTATGTACCAAACAATGTTACGCTGACAATTGCTGGAGATTTTGATGTAAAACAAACTAAAGCCTGGGTCCAAAAATATTTTGGAGAGATCAAACGCGGAGAAGCAATTCCAAAAATGGAAAAGCAGTCTGTGATATTGTCCGAAACTAAAAAACTGTATTACGAGGATAATTTTGCTAAGTTGCCTCAACTCACGCTAACATGGCCATCAGTTTACGAATACCATCCTGACAGTTATGCTTTAGAAGTTTTGGCTAGTTATCTTTCCAAAGGTAAAAAAGCACCTTTGTACAAAACCTTGGTAGAAGACAAAAAAGTAACGGATGCAACAGACGTTTTCCAATACAATTCAGAAATAGCAGGTCAGTATATGTTGAGCGTAACCGCTTTTGAAAAAACAAATTTGAATGACGTAATGAATGGCGTAAACGAAGCTTTTAAAAACTTTGAAGCCGAAGGAATTTCTCAAAGTGATTTAAATCGTATTAAGGCTGGACAAGAAACTGCTTTTTACACCAATTTATCGAGTGTGTTAGGAAAAGGATTTCAGCTGGCGCAATATGAAATTTTCGCTGGAACTCCGGATTATATCAATCAAGATGTCAAAAATATTCTTGCCGTAACTACCGGAGATGTAATGCGTGTTTATCAAAAATACATCAAAGGAAAACATTTTGTAGCCACCAGTTTTGTTCCAAAAGGAGAGGCCAATTTAATTTTGAATGGTTCAACATTAGCCGCAGTTGTGGAGGAAAAAATCATTGAAGGTAAAGAAGATGCGTTTGATGCCAGCATTGTGGCAACGTATGACAAAACACCTTCTAAATTTGACCGAAGCGTTGAACCCGCTTATGGAGAAAACCCCGATGTAAAATTACCAACAGTTTGGAAAAGCAAGTTGTCATCCGGTTTAAACGCATTAGGAATTGAAAACCACGAAGTGCCGCTTGTTCAATTTCAATTGCAAATAAAAGGCGGAATGTTGCTTGAAGAAGCAAATAAAATAGGAGTTTCGAATATGCTGGCGGAACTGATGACAAAAGGAACTAAAAACAAAACTCCTGAGCTACTTGAAAATGCGATTGAAAGTCTGGGAGCAACCATAAGAGCTTATGCAAGTGATGAATCTATATTTATTTCAGGAAATACCTTAGCCAAAAATTACGCTGCAACTATGGCATTAGTTCAGGAAATAATTTTACAACCACGCTGGGATAGTACCGAATTTGATTTGATTAAACAAAGTACGTTAAGCCAAATCACACAACAGAAAGCAGATCCAAATAGTATTGCCAGAAATGAATTTAAAAAATTAATTTATGGAAACGGATCTATTTTAGCGAACAACCGCATTGGTACTGAAAATTCAGTAAATAGCATTACAATTGCCGATTTGAAAAATTACTATACTAAAAACACTACTCCATCAGTTACTAATTTTCAAATTGTGGGTGCTATTTCAAAAGCAGATGTGACAAATTCATTAGCAGATTTAAATAAAAATTGGGAGGCTAAAAAAATTATGGTTCCTAAAGCATTAACTACAAATACGATAGCTTCCTCAAAAATTTATTTTTATGATGTTCCAGGTGCAAAACAATCCGTAATCCGAATTGGATATCCTGCTCTTGCTGCTACTGATACGGATTTCTATCCTGTTCAAATCATGAATTACCGCTTAGGCGGTGGTAGTTTTGCATCACAATTGACGCAACAATTGCGCGAAGGAAAAGGATATACGTATGGTATAAACTCTTCATTCAATGGTTCTGTAAACAAAGGTCCATTTACTGTTGCAAGTGGTGTACGTTCTAATGTTACGTTTGAATCCGTTAGTTTAATCAAAGAAATTGTATCTCAATATGGAAAAAACTTCAATGAGAATGATCTTGAAGTGACGAAAGGATATTTAATAAAAAGTAATGCCAGAGCATTTGAAACGCTTTCGGCAAAACTTGAAATGCTAAATGATATCAGCAACTACAATTACCCTGATGATTATGCGAAACAACAGGAAAACATTGTGAAAAACAGCACTATTGACGCTATAAAAAAGCTTTCAGAAAAGTATTTGAATGCTGATAAAATGATCTATTTAGTGGTAGGTGATGCTGAAACACAATTGAAAAAGCTAGAGCAAATTGGTTTTGGAGAACCAATTCTTCTGAATAAACCAGCAGTAAAATAAGTTGATTTTAAACGAATTTGGGTTATACATCACTGATTGTCATAGCCCAGATCGAAGTGAAAATCCCGACTGCAAAAAAGATAATTTTTCTTGTCCTGAAAGAGCGACCAACGGAAGCTCCTTTCAGGATTTAGAAAAATATTTTTTTTAAAGGAGTATTGTAACGGAGTGCTGGATAAGCTCCTGAAAATTTTATTCATTCATTTCGTCATGACGCTCCGGAACTTGCGGATCATATAGTGGACATTTGAATTCATCCATTATATTCACTAAAGAATCCATTGTTTTTCCTTCAGTGCCATAACAATCAATTTTTATACTTTGTGGCGTCGTTCTGATATGAAAAGCACCTACACCATTGTTATTTTTCCAACTTTTCTCGTCTACTTTTTCCCATTTGGAAAATACCGAAGCGATTCGATTTAAAATAACCTGAACAGGAAGTTCTTCAAGGCCTTCAATTTCAGCTTGCTCTTCTGTAATAGTTTCATACACTAAGTGATGGTTGAGATAAATTCCCTCAAGATATTTCCAAAAAACCAATTCGTACATAGATAAAAAATTAAAAGATTAAAGAATTGAAAGATTGAAAAATGAACTTCAATTGAAGTTTTTTAATATTCGAAAGTTCCGTATTCACTGGTAATAGTCAGTTTTTTTTCAGTAGCAGCTTCTACTCTACCTACGATTTGTGCATCGACATTAAATGATTTTGAAATCGCAATAATGTCTTGTGCAACTGCTTCCGGAACATATATTTCCATACGGTGACCGCAATTGAATACTTGATACATTTCTTTCCAATCCGTTTTAGATTGTTCCTGAATTAACTGAAACAAGGGTGGAACTGGAAATAAATTGTCTTTTATAATGTGTAAATTTTCTACAAAATGTAAAATTTTAGTTTGCGCTCCTCCACTGCAATGCACCATTCCGTGAATTTCATTAGAAGAATATTTATCTAAAATTTTCTTAATGATTGGCGCGTAGGTTCTAGTTGGCGAAAGTACTAATTGTCCAGCATCGATTGGAGAATTTTCAACAGCGTCCGTCAATTTTACTTGTCCGGAATAGATTAATTCTTCGGGAACTGCAGCATCAAAACTCTCAGGATACTTTGTTGCCAAATACTTCCCGAAAACATCATGGCGCGCCGATGTCAATCCGTTACTTCCCATTCCGCCATTATAGCTTTTCTCGTAAGTGGCCTGACCAAAAGAAGCCAATCCTACAATTACGTCTCCTGCTTTAATATTGGCATTATCGATTACTTTGCTGCGTTTCATTCGAGCTGTAACTGTTGAATCTACAATTATTGTTCGAACAATATCGCCTACATCCGCCGTTTCACCACCAGTTGAATGTATGGTTACGCCAAAAGAATCCAGTTCCTTAATCAGTTCTTCAGTTCCATTGATAATCGCTGAAATTACTTCGGCGGTGATCAAATTTTTATTTCTTCCAATGGTTGATGAAAGCAGAATATTATCCGTTGCACCCACGCACAATAAATCATCAATATTCATGATTAAAGCATCTTGCGCAATACCTTTCCAAACGGAAATATCGCCAGTTTCTTTCCAATACATGTATGCCAAAGAGGATTTAGTTCCGGCTCCATCAGCATGCATAATCAGACAATAGTCATCATCTTGGGTTAAATAATCCGGTACAATTTTACAGAAAGCTTGTGGAAACAATCCTTTATCAATGTTTTTTATGGCATTATGAACATCTTCTTTGGATGCCGAAACACCGCGTAGCGCATATCTTTTTGAAGTATCTGAACTCATGTAGTATAGTTGTGAAGCCTGCTTTTAGGCAGGTAGTTGTGCGGCAAAGGTAATTATTTTTTTGGGTTTTGCCTATCGAGTTTAAGAACTGTTTCCTTATAAATTTACCACCAAAAAACGTTTCAGAGATTCAATTATCCTCTGAAAAAATGGAATTAACAAAAAAATGTCTATCCAAAACAGATAGACATTTTGTTTAAACATTTATATACTTTCTACTTCCATTCCGGCATAGAGCCACCCGCGAATAAAGTCGTACGGGAATCAACATCATTAAGACTTGCTTTTTGAATGTTATTTATAGAAATTCCATCATTAGAAGTATGTGTAAAAATCACTTCAGCCTCGTTAGGAGAAAACTTAACATCAAGATCGTTAAATCCATTTGGTTTGTTTGTATCCAGTTCTGTTGAAGTATTACTTGTTCTGTTATAAATAAAAATACGGGAATCGAGTCTTCTGTAATTTGAGCTTTGATAGCCTGAAACATCTCTTGTATAGACAATTCTTTGGTTATCAACAGAAATATTTAATCCACTTACGCCTCCATTTAATCCAGAAAGCACTTGATATAAAACCACCCCAGAAGTATTTATGACATAAATTTCTACATTATAACCTGAAATATCATTTACTTTCAGTACGATTTGGCTTCCGTCTTGACTCCAGTCACATTCAGAAATAAATTTACCATTTGGCGTTTTAAATAATTGGATTAATCCGCTGCCATTTGCATTGATACGATACAACTTATCAAAATTTGGATAAATCAATTGGCTACCATTTGTACTCCAACTATAATTTACATGTTCCATATTGAAACCTGCAATAGGAATTGAATTGGTTACTTTAAATACATTTGAACCATCAGGATCCATCGTGTAAATCTGATTTTGGGACCCATCTGAACTGATGTAAGCAATTTTTTTAATCTGTAGATTTTTTCTAGGTCTAAAACTATTTACTTCAGAGGAAGACAATTGTAATTCATTTCCAGCTTCATCAGCGGTGTAAATAACATTATTACTATTGACTTTTTTAACATACAAAAATCTAGGGTTAGGGAATGCAAGAGTCGTAAAGCTATTGGTCACACTATTTGATGGTGCATTTATGCCGTCCGATGAAATTACCTGCCAATAATATTTTGTACTATAACTTAAACCTGAAATTTCAAGTGATGTGGTCTTAATATCTTTATAAGTAGTTACAACATCCGTGGTTCCATTTTTAACAGTAACAGTGTAGGTAAGCGGATCGAGTTCTTTGTCAGTGGCTGTCCATGTCAAATTCAGTTTTAAAGCCTGGTTTTTAGCATTATCAACCGGAGCAGTTAATATAGGAATTTCTGGTGGCTTATTATTTGCTGTTGATACGTCTAATTCAAATATGATTTGTACGGTAACATTTTTAGTGATTGTAGCCGGTTCAAATTTAGAAATGTAGCCATCTTTTTGCGCCTGAAAAGAATATTTTCCTACGAGAATCTCACTAAATTCAAAATATCCATCTTTATCCGTAAAGTAAGTACTTGTTGTTGGACTGGTAGAAACTCTTGCGTTTACTATTGGTTCAAAAGTTTCTGAGTCTACAACTCTCCCTTTTACTTTTCCCATGCCGCTGTCATCAATTTGTTCTTCACTGCAAGAAACAAAGAGAATGAAACACATCATGATTGTTATCCCTAATTTTTTCATCTTTATATTGTATTATTTATTTAGACACCTAGATCGATTTGCACTTTTAGTACTTTCCTCATTTCTGTTTTGCTACAAAAAACAAAACTTATTTAATTTTAGCTTTTTGTTTTCGAGGAAAATAATATGTCATTCCAAAACCGAAACGCCAATAGTAATCATCCCGTACCCCACTTACTACATAGTCTACTTTGTCCGAAAAATTCAAGTTATGATCTGCGTACAATTTTAGACCAAAATCATTACTAACTAAATATTCTACTCCGGCACCATATGAAACTTTTGCGTGGAAATTTTCGAAAGCAGAATTGAAACCAGTTCCAAAACCTCCAAAAAAGTAAGGCGTGACAACATCATAAGGAAGAACTAAATATTCTAAATTTAATTCTAGTGATGCATAACCTACATCTAGTTTGTCTTTATTTCCTAATCTAAAAACATTGCTTGACGCACTTAGATTCAAATTAGGCTTTATAAAATATTTAATTGCACCTCTCAACATGGGTTTAGCAACTGGATTTGGATAATCTCCTGCCATATAGGTTGCACCTCCTGTTGCTTCAAGTCCAACTTTGCCTCGTTTTTCAATTCTATCTCTACCGTGAAGCAACGCTAAATCTGCTTCATCTTTTTCTTTAGTATATGAATCTATAAAAGTGGTAACTTCCTTTGAAGTGGCATTTACTTCCCAAAGATTATTCTTTATCCCATCTACAATCAAACCTTCAACCGCTTTCTCTATAGCTTCGGTAACAGCAAGCTGAATTGGCTCATTTCTGGTAAAGCCAGTTTCTACTTCAAGTAACCGTTTGATGTTTACATATTTGAATAAATTAGCATCTACGCTTTGAGATAAAATTGTTTTAGAAACATAAACTGTATTCAATATTTTACCATTAGATGTTGAAACTAATCTTAGATAAATGGAAATTCGGTCTTGTCTATATCGGGTAGAACCGCCGGTTCCGAAATATCTGGCACCAAATCCTCCAGTAATAATATTAGAATCGTATGAAATAATACCTCCTTCTAATAAAACTCCTGCAAATAATAACGGAGTCAACTGTGTTTCCGGAGTTTTTGAATCTGTAGCGTATTCTTGACGTGTAGAGCGTATAATATTTCTCTCGTTTAATAGATTTCCGAGATTTTCTCTTTCTATAGGTACAAACCATTTAGAATCCCCTAAAGCTTTGATTAAGATAGAAGTTGCGCCCTGAGTCACGGCAGTGCTAAAAGTACTTCCCTGATCTATCGCTTTATACTGACCGGTTTGATCTTTAAATTTATAAACCCCAACAACAATTTGTTCCTTGGGCTTAGGAAGTTTTGTCAATAAAGAAGTAGCTGGTGTGTTTTCTCCATAAATCGCTTTTTCAACACCAACGGGCTGATTGAAATAAGCTCCACAACTGGACAATAGAAAAACAAATAGCAGTGTGATGGTTGCGTTTTTATTCATAATAATAGGTAGCATTAAGAGGCATATTTTGGGCAAAATTGCATTGTCATTATTACAAACTGTTTAGAATCAATTTTGTAATATTTTATTTATTAGAAAAATCAGGATTATAATATTTTTCAAAGTGAGGTAAAGGCTAATTTCCCGGAATAAAAATCTGTGTTTGTTCACCAGTGTCCGTATCTAGTATATCAACAACTAATCCCAGATTTGAAGGATAAATATCAACGGATAAGCTACCAAAAACATAAGCGCCTTCCTTAATTCCTCCTTCTCCAAACTGTTTCTGGAACAATGAATTTGATATCTGATTCAGAATTTGATTATTAAGATTCTGTTTGAAGCGTTCCAACTCTGTTGGTTGTTCATATCCCAAGCCCGTGTCCTCTTTAAATTCATTTTGAGCTTCAGCAGAACTGAGCAACCATTGATAATTAAAAGTATCTCCACCAAACGCTGGGTTTCTTGGTTTGTAAACCAAATCTTGAGCGATCAAAGTATTAGAAAATACGCACAGCAGAATTGTTAAAAATAATAGTTTCATAATAATATTTATTTAAGTGAAGAAGTAGTAGAGGCATTTTAAAATTTTCGTTGAAATAACGATAGTATTAAATCCGTATGAACATATTAATATTGAGTAATGAATTTAGCTTGTTTTTCAATATTTTTAAAATATTTAAAAATTTTAGCAGAAGATGTTTCTGCCATATATTTTAAAAAATCTTCATCAGGCCTTGCAATAAATTCTTCAACAATATCATTATCAATTTTCACACTAATTTTGGTTGTTCGACCAAAGGTCAATTCTTCCTGAACTGTAATTATTTTTTGAGATTTGATATTTAATTTAGAAAACTCCGAGTAAAGCATATCATAGAAATCATTCCCTAATTTCGTTTTTGTTTCGTTCGCGATAATACCTAACATCTCTAAGCCATCATTAGGTTTTAATACACTTACTTTAGTTTCTTCATCACCTCCAAAAACTAATCGATCTTTCCCTATTATTGCATTATCTTCATCATAAATCAATAATAATATAATGATTTGATCGTCCTGAGTCCTATTGACCTGGGTTTTGGAAAGTATAACTTTTTGAATTGGCTCTAGTGTAACACGACCATCTTGAGCATTATCCGATCTATTGGAATTCCGTTTATTTTTTTTAAAGACAGTAAGCTTAAATGAAATATTTCTGAATTCCGATTTTAAATTCTCTACAGTTGCTGTTGCAGAAAGTGTGTTTTCTACCTCTTCAACTTCTATTTTTGGTTTAATGTCTTTATTTAAGTTTTGAGAAAAACAAAATGATACATTAAGCAATAAAAGTAAAAAAGTGATATGAGCGAATGATTTCATATTCTAGTGATTAAATATATAAATAGTGCCCGAATTTCCAGTTTGGGTAATTTTTAAATCTCTTGAAATAGAATTTGTTCCGTTGTTAAACAACGTCAAATTATTTCCTTCTTGATTTATTGACATATCTATGGATGATGCGGAGTATAATGAAAAATCACTTATATAATTATTAGAACCAGATTGCGAAACGGACTGATTTAAATCACCCGTACTTTTATACATGTCCAAATAATTATTAAATCCATTTTGGCTCGCAGCAATTTCATAATTTTCAGACTTTACAGTAACAGACGAAAAATTATTAAAACCAACTTGTTTAACTTGGATTAAATTATTGTTTAGAAGATAATTATCCATTGATTGTGCTTGACCTACTTCACCAAAATTTAGTTTGGAAATCATAGTTTTATCAACCAAATCATAAAGATCTGAAGAGGTGTTTATTTGTAAAACCTGAGCATTTATAGAGAATGCACTTAAAAATGTAATAACAAATAGGATAATATTTTTTTTTGATTTCATGACTTGCTAATTTTATTGTCAAACACATTAAAATATAGATTCTGATAATAATTATAAAAACGAATCATAAAAACTAAATTCATAAAGAATGAATTTATAGAAGGGTATTAGATAATTAATTTCCTCACAAAAACTTAGAAATTTTAAAACTGAGAGCAATTAATAATTTATTGTAAAATAGAATAGTAAAAAAAAGGGATAGAATGTAATCTACAACTCTATCCCTTTTTATAAATATGAAAATTAGTTAGATTGTGAAACTATACTTAAATTTCCAAGACCCCATTGGTTCACAGTACTCATGTGATCGCTACCAGTTTGAAAAGTCCAAGCATTATTAGCAGTTCCATTTTGATTGATATAAGATGTATTATCAGTTCCAAACTGAACTGTTAATGCGTTATTGAACTCTCCGTAAGTATCCACATAGGATGCGTTTCCAAAACCAACTTGAAGTACATCAGAGTTGTTATCATGACCTTCTTGCATCACATTTGAATAATTACCTGCAACAAACTGTAACGTAGTTGATGAATTATCTCTACCTATTTGAGTAGTTTGAGATACATTGAAGAAACCAGATTGACCCGTCACAGCATCATTTCTTCTACCATCTTGATCTATGTAAGCTGCATTGCCAACACCAAGCTGCCCAATGTAAGCATCATTACGACGCCCATCTTGTTCAACATCTGCAAGATTGAAGAAACCACCTTGATTAGTGTCAGATTCATTGAATCTTCCATCTTGATCAATAATAGCCCAGTTTCCAACACCTAACTGAAGAACATCAGAATCGTTTTGCATTCCAACTTGTGTTACCAAGCCAACGTTTGCAGCTCCTAATTGGTTAACCATACTTACGTTCCCTTGCGCAAAAGCCAATGAACCTACTAGCATCGCGGAGATGCTCAAAATTACTTTTTTCATAATAAATATATTTAATTGGTTGTTAATACATGTTATCATGTAGGTTTAAAAAAAGTGATTTGGGAACCTCTTCTTTTATGTAATAAATAACAAGACTTTTAGTATTAATAACAGTCCTTATTTTTTTACTACATATCAAAGATATAAAACATAATTAGAAAGAAGTACGTATAAATACGTGTTTTTCATGCAATTATACTAATTTTCGATGAAATGTAATTCTGTATCGATGAACTACGTTTTTATTAAAATTCATAAACAAGAAAAGGACTACATAAGTTAATATTGTTAAAACAACTCTCATCCATACTAAATTTAATAAGAACTATATGATAAAAATAGCATAATAAAGAGAAGAAAAACTTTAATAATACATTTTAAGACATTCTTTAGCTACATAATAATACTCAAGTTCTAAAACGACTAAAAAACATAGTACAAACTACATTATTAGATACTAGCATGAATGAACCTATTTCATATCTATATAATTGAAATGACTTGAAAAATTAAACCAAAATATTAATACTTTTTATTATTAAACCAATCTTGCTATTTTGCTTGATGAAAAGATTTGAGATAAAAAAAAAGCCCTTCCAAAACGGAAAGGCTTTTAAAAATTTTAGAATTTTTACTTACTACTTAGTAAATAACAATTCTCTATATTTAGTTAAAGTCCAGATTTCATTATCAACCAATAACTCTAATTTATCACAATGATTTCTGATAATTTCAAAGTATGGTTTTACTTTATTACAATATGCTTCTGCCATTTCTTGCGCATCAGTCAAATTATTTGCTATCTTTCTTTCGTTTGTCATCTCCTCTACTTTTGAGTTAATGCCTTCAATATGTCCTGAAATTTCTTTAATCAAAACAATTTGCTCTTTAGCTATTGTTTCAAAATCATCCCCAAAAATATCTTTTAAACCTTTAACATTGGCAATCAAAGTATTTTGGTAACGAATTGCTGTAGGAATAACGTGATTTTTAGAAATATCACCTAAAACTCTACCTTCTATTTGAATTTTTTTAGTGTACTCTTCTAATTCAATTTCGTATCGCGCTTCAACCTCAACATGATTCATGATGTTTAATTCCGAAAACAAATCTAATGACTGCTTAGAAATTCTGGCTTTTAATGCTTCAGGTGTAGTTTTGAAATTACTTAAGCCTCTTTTTGCAGCTTCCGCTTCCCATTCCTCGCTATATCCGTCTCCTTCAAAAAGGATTTTTTTAGATTGTTTGATGTACTCTCTTAAAACATTGAAGATTGCATCATCTTTCTTCATGTCTTTTGAATCAATCAATGCATCAACCTCAACTTTAAAGTCTCTTAATTGTTTTGCAACAATTGCATTCAACGTAGTCATTGCATTAGAACAGTTTGCTGTAGAACCTACCGCTCTAAACTCAAATTTATTTCCTGTAAAGGCAAATGGGGAAGTTCTGTTTCTGTCTGTATTGTCTAAGAGAACATCTGGAATTTTCCCTACTACATTTAATTTTAAATCGGTTTTTTCTTCAGGAGATAACTTACCAGTAGTGACACCTTCTAATTCTGCTAAAACTTTAGTCAATTGTCCACCAATGAATACGGAGATGATTGCCGGTGGTGCTTCGTTTGCTCCTAATCTATGGTCATTACTTGCAGAAGCTATTGCTGCTCTTAATAATGACTCATTATCATTTACCGCTTTGATGGTATTGATAAAGAAAGTCAAAAACTGTAAATTACTCATTGGTGTTTTGCTTGGACTCAACAAGTTTACACCAGTATCTGTAGCTAACGACCAGTTATTATGCTTCCCTGAACCATTCACTCCTTTGAAAGGTTTTTCATGAAATAACACTTTCAATTCGTGACGTTCGGCTACTTTTTGCATTACATCCATCAACAAACAGTTGTGATCCACAGCCAAGTTTGTTTCTTCAAAAATAGGTGCCAATTCAAATTGATTTGGTGCTACTTCATTGTGACGTGTTTTTACAGGGATGCCTAACAACATACATTCTTGCTCCAAATCTCTCATGTAAGTCAATGCACGTGTTGGAATAGAACCAAAATAATGGTCATCTAATTGTTGCCCTTTTGCAGAAGTATGTCCTAACAAAGTTCTTCCTGTCATAATAAGGTCAGGACGAGAATTTGCTAACGCTCTGTCTACTAAGAAATATTCTTGTTCCCAACCTAAAGTTGCGGTAACTTTTTTGACATTTTTATCAAAATATTTACATACTTCGGTAGCTGCATCATCCATAACCATAAGAGCACGCAACAAAGGTGTCTTATAATCTAAAGCCTCTCCGGTGTACGAAATAAAAACAGTTGGAATACATAAAGTAGTTCCAAAAATAAATGCTGGAGATGTTGGATCCCAAGCGGTATATCCTCTTGCTTCGAATGTGTTTCTAATTCCACCATTTGGAAAACTAGAAGCATCTGGTTCTTGTTGTACTAATTGAGCACCACCAAATTTTTCTACAGGATCGCTACCGTCATAAGATGTTTCAAAAAAGGCATCATGTTTTTCAGCAGTTGTCCCTGTAAGTGGTTGAAACCAGTGAGTATAATGAGTAACTCCTTTAGACAAAGCCCACTCTTTCATACCCATGGCGATATAATCAGCTAATTTTCTGTCTATTTTAGTTCCATGCTGTACTGCATCGCGCACTCCTTTAAAAGCATCAGAAGTCAAAAATTGCTTCATTGCTTTGTCATTAAAGACATTTGAACCAAAAATAGTAGATTTTCTATCAGATTCTTCAAATTTAACTGGCTTTCTGGTCGATGCTTCTCTCAAAGCTTGAAAACGTAATGTTGACATAAAAATTGTTTTTAATTAATTAGACCCCTATTATTTTGATGCAAATATAATTTAATTATTACTTTTATAAAATTTTGCCTCAAATTTTTATGGGTTATAGACCGAAATTTATCAAATTATTAAAAATACATGCTTAAAATCACAACTTAGTAATTTTAAGGCCATTATTTTCGAAAGTAACAGATTCATAAAAAATCCCAAAGAGTAAAAAGTCAAAACTTTTCCTTAAAATTTTTAGTTAAGTTTAATAATCAAAAAGTATCTTTACGCAAAATATAAATACCTTAAATTTATGATTGTCTGGATTTCTTTTTTAACCGCAGTTTTGATTTTTTTAGCCCTTGATTTAGGAGTTTTTAATAAAACACCACACATTATAAGTTCCAAAGAAGCAGGGAAATGGACCGCAATATGGGTTACATTATCTTTTATATTCTCCGGAGTAATCTATTGGCTTTACACCACGGATTATATTGCCAATCCAGATTCTTTGAAACCTGCTGCCGCATCAATAAAGTTCATCACGGGCTATTTGATAGAATTATCCCTTAGTATTGATAACATTTTTGTCATCGCTATTATTTTTTCCGCATTTAAAATTCCGCAAAAATACCAACATCGAGTGCTGTTTTGGGGAATTCTTGGCGCCATTGTCTTTAGAGGTCTTATGATCTATTTTGGCGTTTTACTGATTAACAAATTTTCATGGATGACATATATTTTTGGAGGTTTTCTAATTTACACCGCCATGAAAATGTTATTTAGTGGAGAGGACGAAAAATTTGAACCAAAGAAATCCTTCATTTATAAAGCGCTAAAAAAAGCCATGCCAATCTCTAATCACATCGATGGTGAGCATTTCTTTGTAAAAAGAAGACACATTACAGCTGCTACTCCTCTATTTGTAGCGCTAATCGTGATTGAAGTTATGGATGTCGTTTTTGCGATTGATAGTGTTCCTGCAATTTTAGCCATAACAAGCGATCCGTTTTTAGTTTTTAGTTCTAATATCTTTGCTATTTTAGGATTACGATCTATGTATTTCTTTCTGGCTCACATGCTAGACAAATTTGCTCATTTGGAGTACAGTCTTATTGCCATCTTAACTTTCGTAGGTATTAAAATGCTGCTTCATGATTATCTAAAACTGCCTGAATGGGTATCACTGGCTTTTATAGCCGTTTCCCTTATCGCGGGAATAGTTGCATCGCTTAGAAAGAGCAGTAAAGAAATGGTTTAAAACTAAAAAGCACAAGCAATAAAAAAAGGAAATCTCTCGATTTCCTTTTTTTATTGCTAAAATTCCTCCTTACAAATTGATTTTCTTAATGCCACTCCCATCAACTTTCAATGCAGACATTACAGAGTCAATATTATTTTTATTAATTGTTTTAGCAAAACCATCTGGTATTACAACAATTCTAAAGGTTTGGTCTTGAGTCCAACTTGCTGGCAATGTATTAAGATTAAAATTTGCCGAAAGATAGATATTCACATTAAATCTAGAATAATCAAAATTGAAATCTAATGCTCCTCCATCATTAAAATAATACGTTTGAGGCATTAACTTCCAAACATCTTGTCCATTTACTATATCATATAAATGGTATACTAAAACAGAATCCGAGGAATAAATTGGCGGATCAAATACGACCAATCTACTATAATTATTATTGGAATTGAATGAAGTGGTAACTTCAAACACTTCATTTCTTGGTCCATTATCTACATCATCATATACTTCTGTTACTTCACAACTTTGTAGTGCCATCATCCCGATGAAAACTAAAAATAAGGTAATTTTTTTCATTCGATTTCGTTTTTATAATTTATATAAAAAACTCTATTCATGAATTGTGCCAAACTTTATTGTGAAGAATATTGTACTTTTGAATTATGGAAAAAAAACTTAAATTATACATGATAATGCTAGGCTGCGTACCAGAAGGACGGTTTATAGAGCAGCATGATATTTTTTTTGGAATTGGTAATTCCTTAAAAGAATTGATTCCTCATATCAATCTTTTTTGGCCAGAAGCCAAAGGTAAAATTCATATTGATGTTTGGCGAGAAGTTTCTGTAGTCGATGACTTCTTTATTGAAATTGTTCCAAAAAATACTGAAACACAAGTTACCCCAGAACAATTATTTTTCATCAATTTAGGAGGTTATAAAGAAAATGAATTTGAAGAATACCATTATAAAATGATTACAGTTGCTGCTAGTTTAGCATTAGCATCAAAAAAATCAAAAAAAACTACATTTTACAAACATTGTGGTTTCAAAGAAGCACCTTCGCATATTGACGATCAATACGGAATTGATGTAGATGATATTTACAATGTTGCAGATATGCTGCCAGCACATTTCAAAGCTTTATATTCTTTAAAAATAACAAAGTCAGAAACACAATTAGAGCAAAATCCATTGCATATTGGTTATTTGAAATTAAAAAAAATTAAAGATTAAATCAATAAAAAGGCCTTTCATCATTATCTATGAAAGGCCTTTTAAAATTATTATAAACACAAAGTCTATTTCAACACTGTAGCATTATTTTTTAAAATCTTGCTAAAAAACAGCACATGAGAAGGCAACGCATTTTCCCAGTATTCCCAAGTATGCGCTCCGGGACGTTCCGTATAATCATGAGAAACTTTGTTGTAAACGAGTCTTCGGTGTAATTCTCTATTGGATTCAATCAAAAAATCATCCACACCGCAATCTATAATCAATTCCAGTTTGTTGGTTTTTATTTTGTCAACCATATTCAAAACCGCATTCGAAGCATACACTTCCTGTGGTGCTCCTTCAGTTCCAAAAACAGGTTCCATTAACTTCGTAACTCTTTCCTTAGATTCCGGATTTATCATGCTTCCCATATCTACTGCTCCACTCATACTACCAGCTGCGCAGAACAACTCAGGATGTCTTGTCGAAAGATACAACGCCCCGTGACCTCCCATAGAAAGTCCCGTAATTACACGTCCTTTTCGGTCGTTTATGGTTCGGTACGTGTTATCTACTTTCTGAATAACTTCTTTCGTAATGTAAGTTTCAAACTGGCTTCCTTTATTCACTGGACTATCCAGATAAAAACTGAATGTTTCACCTTCGGGCATTACAATTATGATATTATATTGGTCGGCTAAATTGTGTAATAAATTCTTATCCGGGGTTTTAGACAACCAATCATTAAAATGGCCATAAGCGCCATGCAATAGGTAAAGAACAGGATAATTAATTTTGCTTTTAGCATAAGAACTTGGTAAAACTACCGCAGCTTTATAGGTTTTATTCATTGCCATACTGGGAATTTGCAACGTATCGGCTTTTGCCGCATAAGAATCGGCAACATGCCCAAAAAGAAAAAATAAGAATACAATTTGAAGTTTTTTCATTTGAAAGTTTTTTAAATGATTGAAAAGTAAATATAATACTTTAGAATAAATAAAATAAAGCCACAATAATTACAAACAAAAAAAGCCTTTCATCGCTGAAAGGCCTTTTGTACATATTGTAATCAAATATTGCCCGAAAGCGGGATCAGCGATTCACACACTTTTTTGCGATGCAAAAAAGTGGTTCTCTGCTTACATATTTCTTCTGTATTGGCCACCCACTTCAAACAAAGCCGAAGTAATTTGTCCCAAAGAACAAACTTTAGTCGCTTCCATTAAATGTTCAAATAAGTTTTCGTTTTTAATGGCTGCTTCCTGAAGCGTATTTAAATGCTCATTTACCAAATCCTGATTCGATTGATGCAAATGGTTCAACATATCAATTTGGTATTGTTTTTCTTCTTCCGTAGCACGAATAACTTCCGCTGGAATTACTGTTGGAGAACCTTTAGAACTCAAGAACGTATTCACACCAATAATAGGAAATTCACCTGTATGCTTTAAAGTTTCATAGTACAAACTTTCTTCTTGAATTTTACTTCTTTGGTACATGGTTTCCATAGCACCAAGCACTCCGCCACGTTCCGTAATTCTATCAAATTCCTGTAAAACTGCAGCTTCCACTAAATCCGTTAATTCTTCGATAATGAAAGCTCCTTGAATTGGGTTTTCGTTTTTAGCAAGACCTAATTCTTTATTGATAATCAACTGAATTGCCATTGCACGACGAACTGATTCTTCCGTAGGTGTTGTGATTGCTTCGTCATACGCATTCGTATGCAACGAATTACAGTTGTCATAAATCGCATATAACGCTTGTAACGTCGTACGAATATCATTGAAATCTATTTCCTGTGCGTGTAATGAACGCCCGGAAGTCTGAATGTGGTATTTCAACATTTGCGCACGTTCGTTAGCTCCGTATTTATTTTTCATGGCTTTAGACCAAATTTTACGCGCTACACGACCAATAACCGCATATTCAGGATCTACTCCATTTGAAAAGAAGAAAGATAAATTTGGTCCAAAATCATTGATGTTCATTCCACGACTCAAATAATATTCCACATACGTGAAACCATTCGAAAGTGTGAAAGCCAATTGCGTGATAGGATTCGCTCCTGCTTCTGCAATGTGATATCCTGAGATAGAAACCGAATAAAAGTTTCTAACATTCTTAGTAATAAAATATTCCTGTACGTCACCCATCAATCGAAGGGCAAATTCAGTAGAGAAAATACAAGTATTTTGTGCCTGATCTTCTTTCAAAATATCAGCCTGAACCGTTCCACGAACTTGAGACAATGTTCTTGCTTTGATTTCGTCATACACTTCCAAAGGTAAAACCTGATCTCCTGTAACGCCTAAAAGCATCAAACCTAAACCGTTATTCCCTTCCGGTAAATCTCCTTGGTAATGTGGTCTTTCGACTCCTTTAGCCGCGTATATTTTGTTAATTTTTGCTTCAACTTCTTTTTCAAGATTATTTTCTTTGATGTAAAACTCACATTGTTGGTCAATCGCCGCATTCATGAAAAAGCCTAATAACATAGGTGCCGGTCCATTAATCGTCATACTCACCGAAGTCATCGCATGAACCAAATCAAAACCAGAATATAATTTTTTGGCATCATCCAAACAACAAATAGAAACTCCGGCATTACCAATTTTTCCATAAATATCAGGACGTACATGTGGATCGTTTCCGTATAAAGTAACACTGTCAAAAGCAGTTGACAATCGTTTTGCCGGTAATCCTGCACTTACATAATGAAAACGTTTGTTGGTTCTTTCTGGCCCACCTTCTCCGGCAAACATACGAGAAGGATCTTCTCCTTCGCGTTTGAAAGGATATAATCCTGCCGTAAAAGGAAATTCTCCAGGAACATTTTCCTGCAAACACCAACGTAAAATATCACCCCAAGCTTTGTACTTTGGTAATGCAATTTTTGGGATTTGAGAATGTGAAAGCGACTCTGTATGCGTAGCCATTTTGATTTCTCTGTCACGAACTTTGAACGTATAAACTGGATTTTTGTACTTGTTTACTTTTTCGTCCCAAGTCAAAATGATTTCCCAATTGTACGGATCCAAATCCATTTTTACTTTTTCAAACTGATTCAGTAAAAGATTCAAAAATATTTTGTCCTCAGCAGCACCTGGTTTTTCAGATTCCAAAGCACTTGGCAAAACTGAATCGTCATTAATTCCTGCTTTGTTTAACTCAGGAGTTTTTTTAGCAACTGTTTCAATCGTTTTGAAAATTCCGTATAATTTCTGGGCAACTTGTTCTTGGCTTACCGCAGTAACATCATATTTGCGGTTACTTTCGGCAATTTCAGATAAATAACGGGTTCTGTGTGGCGGAATAACGAAAATCTTCTCGCTCATTTCACGCGTGATTTGGAACGTAGATTTCAAATCAGAATTTGTTTTCTCATGGACTTTATCCATAATCGCTTTGTACAGCGTATTCATTCCAGGATCGTTGAACTGTGAAGCAATGGTCCCGAATACCGGAAGCGTATCTAAATTAGCATCCCATAAATTATGGTTGCGTTGGTATTGTTTTTTCACGTCTCTTAACGCATCAAGAGAACCGCGTTTGTCAAATTTGTTTATTGCTACCAAGTCAGCAAAATCAAGCATGTCGATTTTTTCCAATTGGGTTGCTGCACCAAATTCTGGTGTCATAACGTATAAAGAAACATCAGAGTGATCCATGATTTCCGTATCGGATTGTCCGATTCCAGAAGTCTCCAAGATGATGATATCATAATTTGCCGCCTTAATCACTTGGATTGCATCAGCAACATATTTAGATAAAGCCAGATTCGATTGACGTGTAGCCAAAGAACGCATGTAAACACGAGGATTATTAATGGCATTCATTCGGATTCTATCTCCTAATAATGCACCACCCGTTTTACGTTTGGACGGATCTACAGAAATTAATCCGATTGTTTTTTCCGGAAAATCAATTAGAAAACGACGCACTAACTCATCTACCAAAGATGATTTTCCTGCTCCTCCCGTTCCTGTAATTCCAAGAACCGGAATCGTACTATTTTCATTCTTTTTTTGGATGGCTTCCAAAGTTTTGGCCGCTACATCAGGAAAATTTTCTGCTGATGAAATAATTCTGGCTATTGCTTTTGGATTTTTTTCTTCCAAATGATTGATTTCATCCGTCAATTTATCGCCAACCGGATAATCAGATTGTTGCACTAAATCATTGATCATCCCTTGTAATCCCATCGCACGACCGTCATCCGGAGCGTAAATTCTGGTGATTCCGTAAGCTTGTAATTCGGCAATTTCTGAAGGCAGGATTACACCACCGCCACCACCAAATATCTTGATTTGGCCCGCTCCTTTTTCCTGAAGCAAGTCATACATGTATTTAAAATATTCGTTATGTCCTCCTTGATAGGAAGTTATTGCAATGGCATTCGCATCTTCTTGAATCGCGGTGTTGACCACTTCTTCCACACTGCGGTCGTGACCTAGATGAATCACCTCAACACCGGTAGATTGAATAATCCTCCGCATGATGTTGATTGCCGCATCGTGACCGTCAAAAAGAGCTGCAGCGGTTACAATTCTTACTTTATTGTTAGGGATATATGGTTTTTGTTGTTCCATTTTATGAATATGATAATTTAAGCCTGCAATTTACAATTTTATTTTAAAAATTATTTGATGTTGCTGCTCGTTGTTAATAAATAAGGAAGAATTTTGTTATTTAGCCCCGATTGCAACGGCATCTCCCGATTTAGAAAAACAAGGCTTTTTTGTAGCCGTAGTTTTTATTTATCGGGAATACAGCGGAAAGCGGGACAAATCGTGATTAATACTACTAAATTTTGTGCTCCTAAAGAATAGTTGGCTTTGTTTTTGAATAAGTAGTATTTTTACAAATGCCGGATGGCAAATTAATAAATAAACAATTTACAATGAAGAAAATTTTAGTTTTAGCAGTAGCAATTTCACTTTCCAGTTGTGCCGAAATGCAACAAGTTATGAATCAATTTCCACAAACGCAAGGAATTGGCGGTGTTGATATTGCCGGCGGATTGAAGGAAGCGTTGAATAATGGGATTTCAAAACAGGTAACAAAACTGACAGCTACCGATGGTTTTTACAGAAATGAAGCCGTAAAAATTTTATTGCCGGAAGAATTGAGAAAAGTAGACGCGGGTTTGAGAAGAATTGGATTGAGTTCTTTGGCTGACGAAGGTTTGAAAGTATTGAATCGTGCTGCTGAAGACGCGGTAAAGGAAGCGACGCCAATATTTGTTGACGCCGTCAGAAACATGACTTTTATGGATGCCAAAACGATTTTGATGGGAAATGAAAGTTCGGCGACGAATTATCTACAAAACAGTACTTCAACGGCTTTGTACGGAAAATTTAATCCAGTGATTAAAAATTCATTTACTAAAGTAGGTGCCGATAAAGTTTGGACCAACATTATTACAAAATACAACAGCATTCCTCTGGTAAATAAAGTGAATCCTGATTTGACGGATTACGTTACAAACCAAGCGCTGAATGGTGTTTTCAAAATGGTTGCCGTTGAAGAGAAAAACATCAGAACGAATCTAAGTGCCAGAACTTCTGTTTTGTTACAGAAAGTTTTTGCAATGCAGGATAACAAATAGATTGAAATTGGGCTGTTTTTTTCAAACATAAAACAGCCTAATCCAACTTTTTTATAAGTACAAATTCATCTAGTTTTGAAAATACTCTTCATTACTAAGAACAAAGTTAAAAACAGAACGCTAATGCAAAAAATTACAATCCTAATCCATTGCGAAGATCAAAAAGCAATTATTGCCTCCGTTACGAATTATATTTCGTCCATTGATGGCAATATTATTTATTTAGATCAACATGTTGATGCCGATGAAAATGTATTTTTCATGCGTTTAGAATGTGAATTCAGTGCCAAAAACTGGAATATTGAAGCTATTAAAATTGATTTTCAAGCCAAGTTAGCTTCGCCGTTTAAGATGTCGTGGGAAATGTATACCCAAGACGAAAAACCAAAAATGGCTTTGTTTGTTTCTAAATACGACCATTGTTTGTATGATATTTTAGGACGTTACAGCGCTGGTGAATTGCCTCTCGAAATTCCTTTAATCATCAGCAACCATGAGGATTTGAAGTGCGTGGCAGAACGTTTTTCTATACCGTTTCATTATGTTCCTTTCACGAAAGATATAAAAGCGGAAGGCGAACAAAAGCTGTTGGATTTACTGAAGCAATACAATATTGACTTTATTGTTTTGGCGCGCTACATGCAAATTATCACTCCTAATTTGATTGCGCAATATAAAAATCAAATTATCAATATTCATCACTCTTTTCTGCCTGCGTTTCCTGGTGCAAAACCGTATCATTCGGCTTTTAAACGCGGTGTGAAAATCATTGGTGCCACCAGTCACTATGTAACCGAAGGATTAGATGAAGGTCCGATTATCGAGCAGGATATTGCCCGAGTTTCGCACAGCCATTCTATAGAAGATTTTATTATGAAAGGACGAGATTTAGAACGCATGGTTTTGGCCAGAGCCATAAAATTGCATGCCGAAAGAAAAACAATGGTTTATGACAATAAAACGGTGGTATTTTTATAAAAACAATCCTTTTTCGAACTAGTTTCTGCACTGTATATTATCACCCATCCACCAATACAATCTTTCAAAACTGGAATTAATTGTAAAGAATAAAAACTGTAAAAAATCTTAACTTATGTGCAACAAAGTAATAACAAAATCTTAACAGCAAAACGTTTCCTTAAGTGTGATCTTTGCAGAGTAATAAACTGGTTATTTATTATTTTGGTTTTGGTTAGTTAAAGAATTGCCTGCATTCATAGTGCAGGCATTTTTTATTTAGTTGTATTTATAAAAGACAGAACCGCATCATTGAAAGCATTAGGTTGCTCTACATTTACTACATGTCCACATTTTTCTATTACGAAGAGTTTCGACGATTTATAATGATTCTCCACTACTTTACGCACCGAAGGCAAAAACATATAATCTTCTTCACCCATTACATAAAGCGTAGGAATATTCAATTCGACCTGACGGAACCATTTAAGCACGGGATTTATTTCGGCTGTGAGTTTAAACCACTTTATAAATTCTTTTTGGTATAACTTCTTGGCTTCATTTATAAAAAGAACACGAGATTGCTTGTGACTTTTTTTAGGCATGATGACAAAGGCAAAAAACTTGTATAAAACGAGATAAGGCAATACATATTTAAACATATTTCCCAATCGCATCAATACTTGGGAACGGAAATTCATCTTAAGGATTGCACCACCCAGAATCATGCTTTGCACGCGTTCCGGATACATTTCAGCCAATTGTCTGATGAGAATAGTACCCAATGAAATACCAACGAAATGTGATTTTTTTATTTTAAGAAAATCTAAGACTTCCAGAATATCATTGGCCAAAGCCGAAAAAGTATATTTCTGTTTGAAAGCTGTCTTTAAAGTGGGTTTTGATTCCCCGTGACCCCGCAAATCCAATAACAATACATTATATTGTTTCTTGAAATCGCGAATTTGCTTAAACCAGATAGACGAACTTCCTCCGGCACCGTGTACAAAAGTGACCCACTGCTCGGTGTTTTTATTTTCGTAAATGGTGTAATTGATCACGTATTTTTTTTGTAAAAATAGGACTTTAATTTTAAATCCCAATCTTAACAAAAAATAATGCTTGTTTTATAATTGTATGCCGTAAATTTGCAAAAAAATTACACCCATGAAAGGATTATTGAAAGAGAAAAGTGAAATAGAAAAGCTTAAAAGAGAATACCAAATGTTCTCAGAATTAAATTTCAACATTGAAAAGACTACCATCAAGTCAACCGTTACAAAAGAAGAACTGATTTTAGAGGAATGTGAATTATAATTTTTGATGTATTTTTTTAAAATAATCAAACGCTTTTAGCAACCTGCTTCCATACCAAGAAAACATTTCACCATCCACAAATACTGTTTTTGCATGGTGTGTGAAACGACCTATTTCAAAAGCATCTTCTTCCTTGAAAGGATAGGGTTCTGAGGATAGGAAAACCAAATCAGGATCGCCTTCCAGACGAATTTTTTTGAGTTCGATTTCAGGATAACGCCCATTATTCTCGTAAATATTCTGAAAATGGTTTAGTTTAAGCAATTCGTTGATGAAATTATCCGAACCAGCGACCATAAAAGGGTTTTTCCAAATAAAATACGCTACTTTTTGATGCGGTTTGTCTTTGATGAAATTTTTAAAATCGCTCAAGGCAAAAGCCAATTTGTCGTTCCATTTCTGAGACTCGGTTCTGCAATTAAAGAGCTGACCAAAGTCGGTTATCATTTGGAAATTGTCTTCAATCGTTATGATATTTGTTACCCAAACCGGACAAATTTTACGCAATTCCTCTACCATTTCAGCTGTATTTTCCTCTTTATTACAAATGATAATATCCGGTTGCAGCAATCTGATTTTCTCGTAATGTGCTTTTTTGGTTCCACCAACAATTTTCTTGGTTGATTTAAAATGATACGGATGCACACAGAATTTTGTAATTCCTATGATTCGGTCTTCAAGACCTAAATCGTAGAGTAATTCCGTTTGAGAAGGAACCAAAGAAATAATACGTTTTGGAGACGTTTCAAATGAATGAGTCGTTCCTATTTGATCGATTAAAGTTTTTTGTTTCAAGTTTAGAGTTTAAAGTTGATAGTCTTAAAGCATCAATTAACCGCTTTTTTACCATTAAGAAATTAAGAAAAATTAAGTTTTTACAAATAAGAGCATTATGAAAAAATAAATTGTTAAACATAAAAGTCATTTAAGTTTTTAATTTACAATTAATTTATGCAGTCAAATAGTTCATTTAAGAAAGTCATAGCTTTATAAAGAACGCTTTTAACTTATATACCTTCTTAAGTACTATTTAGCAAGCTAACATTCTTTAACTTACATGACTTATATGTTTCATAATTAAAGGCTTTATGTTTTATGTTTTGGTTACAACCTGAAACTTTAAACTTTAAACTTTAAACTCATTATCTCTTCCATTTCCTGCTGCATTTTCAACGCTTCGTCTCTAGCCTTTTCGGCAAAATCAGTTCCATTTGAGGCGTAAATAATTGCTCTGGAGGAATTGATTAATAATCCAACATTGGCATTCATTCCGTATTTACAAACTTCTGAAAGACTACCTCCTTGTGCGCCAACTCCCGGAACGAGTAAAAAACTGTCAGGAACAATTTTGCGGATTTCAGTGAAATATTCCGCTTTGGTAGCACCGACAACGTACATCAGGTTTTCGCTGTTTTTCCATGTTCTAGAAGTTTCTAAAACCTGTTTGTACAATTCTTTTCCTCCCGAAGCGTCGGAAACATTCAGCGTTTGAAAGTCGAATGCACCTTCATTGGAAGTCAAAGCCAACATAATCGTATGTTTATTTTCGAAAGCTAAAAAGGGTTCTACAGAATCTTTTCCCATATAAGGAGCAACTGTAACGCTGTCGAAATTCAAATCTTCGAAAAAAGCTTTCGCATACATCGATGACGTATTTCCAATGTCTCCCCTTTTTGCATCGGCAATTGTGAAGATTTCTGGATAATTTTCGTTCAGATATTTAATTGTTTTTTGCAGTGACATCCACCCTTTTATGCCATGAGCTTCATAAAAAGCAGTATTGGGTTTATAGGCGACAGTAAGGTCATGAGTTGCATCAATAATCGCTTTATTAAACTCAAAAATAGGATCTTCTGACGCTAATAAATGTGATGGGATTTTGGTCAAATCAACATCTAAACCTACGCATAGGAACGATTTTTTTTGTTGAATTTGTTGGATAAGTTGTTGTGTTGTCATTTTTATGTAGTTGTGCGGCAAAATTACAAACATAGAATCAATATCAGTTACAATCCTACAATAAAAATTCAAATTTATATTCTGAAATCAAAACGCATTATTCCGGCATTGCTGCAATTGAAAACATAGAAAACAGCTCTTAATCCCGAGCCAAAGAGCAATTGAAAACAGCAATTCAATAAATAAAAAAACAACTGTTAATTAAGAATTATAACGCTGAAAAAGCAGTGATATCCGCGAATAATCTTTCCGAATTGCCCAAAAAAAAGAACAATTTAATCTTAAAATCTCTGTTAAAAAAATCACAAAATTAACGATTGTTGAACTTTTTTAAAATTCAACACCAATTAAATCCAAAAATTTTTCTATTTTTAAAAACCTAATAATCAAAACTAAACCTTTATGAATTAATTCAAATTTTGCATTAAAGTTCGAAAATCAGCTATTTCTGATTCTGTAAAATGGTTTTAAGAAAATTTCAAAAATGAATTTGAAAGCAACCTTTTTATATCTTTACCGTTAAACAAAAGTCTTTATGAAAGTATATTTAAAATTTGATTATGCTCAACTGACAAAAAAAATTGTTCAGGAAAAACTATCCGAATTGGGGTATAAATTTAATATTATCGGGTTTGGCGAATTTAATTTTTTAGAAAAAATACCTTCTTCAAAAGTAGCCGAAATCACCGCTATTTTCAATGAATATGGCATAGAAATAGTTGAAAACCAGAAAAGTGTTTTGGTTCAAAAAATAAAAGACGCCATCGTAGAAATGGTCAACAGTGATAAGCCGCTAAACATAAAAAGCTCCGTGTATATTGCGGACAAATTAAATCTTAGTTATGCTTATTTGTCCAATGTTTTTTCAGAAGTCACGTATACTTCTATTGAAAATTTTATTATTATTCAAAAAATAGAATTAGCAAAACAATTGATGATCAATACGCCACTAAATTTAACTGAAATTTCCATTCAATTGAATTACTCCAGTGTCGCACATTTGAGCACGCAATTCAAGCATACTACTGGAATGACGCCTTCTGCTTTCCAGCGCATTATTTCGAAACGAAGAGAATTATCCAATAAAAACAACAATTAAACCAATAGTATATGACTACTGATTTTATAAATATTTGCCTTGCAGACGATGACGAAGATGACAGATTGTTTTTTACGGATGCATTTGATGAATTAAAAATAAACACCAAAGTAAGTACCTTTAATGATGGTGTTGAGTTAATGGATTATCTGAACCATGAAGATTCTGTTTTGCCAAACGTATTGTTTCTGGATTTGAACATGCCAAAAAAGAATGGCGTTGAATGTTTATTGGAAATCAAAAAAAATGAAAAGCTAAGTGATATTGCCATTGCGATTTATTCCACCTCATCATCTGAAGAGCATATTGAAGAAACCTTTATAAATGGTGCCAATATCTATATTAAAAAACCAAATGATTTTGAGGATTTAAAAAAAATACTTTCTGAAGTGGTGACCATCAATTGGCAATACCACACTTCTGGCTTGAACAAAGATAATTTTTTAATGAGAATGTAAAATGAAATATATTCAACTTCATAAATCACCCCTTTTTCTAAAAATAATTTTTGTTATCTCGGTAGCGATTATTTTTTTTATTGGCGGAATTACTTTTAAGCACATTACGGTTTTAAAAAAATCGTCAGCTTTTGTAAGTAACAGCCACGAGGTGAATGCTGAACTTGAACGACTTATTTCCTACATAAAAGATGCCGAAACCGGGCAAAGAGGTTACCTTTTGAGTAATGATAAAACTTTTCTGACACCGTATCATAATTCAAAAGGGTTAGTAAGAAAATCGTTTAAAAGAGTTTCTCGACTGACCGCACACAGCAGAACCCAACAAAGCAATTTAAAAAAACTGTTGTATTTTATTAATAAAAGACAAAACTACCTTTCTAAGTCACTTTATATGATTGAGCAGGGTAAATATGACCAAAATATTCTTAAAAACAATTTAATTATTGGTAAACAAACAATGGATTCTATTCGTTACAAAGTAGAAGACATGATGATTACTCAGCAAAAACTTTTAAAGAACAGGCAAAAGGAGTATGAATTAACGATGAATTATACACCGTTACTGATTTATTTGACGCTTATAACAACCTTGATTTTGATTACGATTGCTTTTATTAAAATGAATCGGGATTTAGTGTTGCTAAAAATCACAATAAACACCCTCTCTGTAGCGAATGAAGCCAGTAATCTTGCGGAAATAGTGGGTGGTTTTGGAAGCTGGCAATTAAATTTCGAAACCAATACCTATACTTTCTCTGACAATGAATATCGATTGTTGGGTTGCGAACCTCAATCTTTTGTAGCCAGTTTAGAAGCATATTTGAACTTTATTCATCCTGAAGATTTAGAATATGTAATCGAAAACACCAAAAGTATTCTTACTGATAATGACCTCGCTCCTTTTACTTATCGAATTATCCGAAAAGACGGTGAGATCAGACATTTTAGAACATTAGGCCGAACGGTTACAATTGCTTCTGGAGACAAAACCTTTATAGGAACCACAAGCGATGTTACCGAAGAAGTATATGCTCAAAAGTTTATTGAAGATCGTAACAGGGAATTAGAAAGCAACAATAAGGAACTTACCGCATTCAATTACATTGCCAGTCATGATTTGCAGGAACCTTTGCGCAAAATTGAAACGTTTCTTTCTCGATTAGTCAGCAAAGACTATGATAATTTATCGAAAGCGGGACAACAATATGTGTCCAGCATTCAATCCTCAGCAAACAGAATGCGAATTCTAATTCAGGATTTATTGCAATTTTCAAGAACAAATAAAGCAGAGAAAGTTTTTGAAGAAGCGGATTTAAATTCTTTATTGGAAAATTCAAAACAAGAATTAGCTCAAATTATAGAAGAAAAAAAAGCTGTGATTGAAAATAATGAATTACCGATTTTAAACGTAATTCCGTTCCAAATTCAGCAGTTATTCACTAATTTAATCAGCAACTCCTTAAAATATAGCAAAGAAGATGCAACTCCAATTATCAAAATCAACTGTTCGACGATTGTTGCAAATGAGGAAGAAATTTTACCCAATAACAACACCAAATACCACAAAATCACTGTAGCTGATAACGGAATTGGTTTTGAACAGGAATATGCTAAAAAGATATTTATCCTTTTCAATCGACTTCATAACAAAAACGAATATGAAGGAACTGGAATTGGACTCGCTATTTGCAAAAAAATAGTTGAAAACCACAAAGGATTTATCTTTGCGAAAGGAACCGCCAATGAAGGAGCGACTTTTACCATATACCTTCCTGCATAATTCAAAAGATTATTTTTAACCTATTTGGTACCATTATTTAGAATAAAAAGCTCCGGAACTGTTTAAAAATAAACACATAGAAACATAGCAAAACAGAGTTGGATTTCCCTTTTTTGGTCACAAACCTATTTTATAAAGTGAAACTTCTCAACAGGAAAACCTAAAGCTATGTTTCTATGCGTTTCAAGAAAATAAACTTAATTTATACCCAACAGTTTATTCCTCACATTAAAGATTCCTGCTTCATTACACGCAATATTCTTTCCATGGATTTTTCAATTATCCTTTATTTTCAATACCAATAGAAGAATTGAGGTACAATATACCCTATTCTGACGGGCATTATTTCAAGATTTTATAACCTCATATTTAAATTCTGTAACAATATTCGAAATTGATGTAACACGCAATAACTATTGCCATCGCATCTTTGTAAAACAAAAACAAACAATTAAAAAATATACAAAGATGAAAAATTTAAAGAGAGTATTAGCCGTTGTTTTAGTAACATTAGGAACTACAAATGCAATTCAAGCACAAGAAAGTGGCGCATCATTAGGAATTAAAGGAGGTTTGAACATGTCTAATTTATATACAGAAGATGTTGACGACGAAAATGTTTTGGCCGGTTTCAATATTGGTTTATTCGCACAACTTCCTATAACTTCAAGCCTAGCATTGCAACCAGAAGTTAGTTACACTACCAAAGGAGCGGAATTGCAATACGACAACGCATTTGCAGAAGGAACAGGAAAATTCAGGCTGAACTACATTGAAGTTCCTGTATTGTTGAAAGCAAATCTTACTAAGAATTTCAATGTGCAATTTGGTCCTTACGCAGCATTTCTAGTAGACTCAAAAATCACCAACGAATCAGCTAATGGATCGTACAACTTTGAAGAAAATGTTGATGAAGACGATTTAAATAAATTTGATTTCGGTATTGCTGCTGGAGTTGGCTTTGATTTTGACAGCTTTGGAATCGGAGCCAGATACAATTATGGATTAAGCACTGTTGGAAAAGAAAGAACAGTTCTTGGACAAACCTACACGTTCCCAGATTCTAAAAATAGCGTTTTGAGTGTGTATGCAGCTATAAAATTTTAATAATTAACCACAAAATCAAAACATCATGTCAAATCTATTATACGCAGTTGCAGTGGTACTAGTAATCCTTTGGGCGTTAGGATTCTTCGTTTACAGCGTGGGCAGCATGATTCATGTTTTATTGATAATAGCAGTAATAGCCATTTTACTGCGAGTAATAAGAGGATAAATAATTTAAATTTTTAAAAAACTAAAGTCATGAAAAATAATAATGTAGCACTAGGATTACTTGGGGGATTAACAGTAGGAACGGTATTAGGAATACTATTTGCCCCGGCGAAAGGTTGCGAAACCAGAAAGAAAATCGTTGATAAAAGCACGGACTTAGCAGAGTCTCTTAAAGATTCATCAGGTAAATTATCCAATGTGATTTCACAAACAATCAATGATCTAAAAAATGAATCCCAACAATTGTTAGGAAATACAAAAGAGATCATTAAGGCAGAAATAGCAAATGCAGACAACTTGAAAAACATTAATAAGCCAACGATTTAAGAGATAATTTCCGTTCAGCGGAAGTGTATAAAAGGTATAATTCAAAAATTAAGCTCAAAAATTTATTAATTAAATACGTTATTATGAAAAGTAAATTCAATATAAAAACAGTTTTCACAACGTTAGCTATCGTATTAGGAATAGCGACGACAAGTGCGCAAGAAGTACAAAATTACGATCAGGGATTTCGTCTTGGAGTAGGAATCAACGGAGGACTTCCTCTTGACAATCCGTACGATTTCAGTTTGGGTGCCGATGCAAGACTCCAATATGATTTATCCCAAAAATATTCATTAACCCTAACCACAGGATTCAGCAATATGTTTGTGTCAGGTGACAACAATGACTTGGGTTACATTCCTGCAAAAGCCGGTTTCAAAGCTTTTGTCCTTAAAGACCAATTGTATTTAATGGGAGAAGTTGGTGCCGCATTTGCAGTGACAAACGGATATAATGACACCTCGTTATTGTTAAGTCCAGCCATTGGATATGCAACAGATAAAATTGACATCAGTTTACGATACGAACACTTTAATGACTTTCCAGTTATTAAAAACGACGTAGTCAAAGATGGTTTAGGACAAATATCACTTCGATTAGCATACGGTTTCAAATTATAAGAAAAACCCAAAATGAAAAATGCAATACTACTATTCGGTTTTCTTTTCCTGTTCACTTTTACCTCGTGTAAAAGTGAACAGGAAAAGAAAGCCGAACTAGTTACAAACAGATACGTTCGCTTTATAGATTCTGTTACCCAAAAAACTACTGCTGATGCAGCGGCCAATTGGTCTACTATTGAAAAATATTTCGAAAAACAATCCACTGAACTCAATAGCACGATTGACGACTTAGAAGATACAGCGGACTTTGATGCCAAAATTGATTCGGCGACAGCCAAATATGAAGCGTTCAGGCATTCCATTTGGCAACATAAAGGAATTTTAAAAGGCGCAAACCTTTCAGAAAAATAATATTGGTTAGTTATGAATGCAAAAAAACCAGCGGAAAATTTCTTTTCGCTGGTTTTTGTATGGTATAACATTCTGGTTTCTTAGAAAACCTCGCTTGCTTCTTTCAGTTTTTCCATGTTGTTGACTAATGCCAACTCATCTACAATTTTCTGAATGTCACCATTCATGATATTTCCTAAATCATACAACGTCAAACCTACACGGTGATCCGTAACTCGACCTTGAGCATAATTATAGGTACGAATTTTTGCAGAACGGTCACCAGAACTTACCTGAGACGTACGTGTTGTAGCATCTTCCGCTTGTTTTTTGGCTAATTCCTGTTCGTACAAACGGGAACGCAATACGCCAAAAGCTTTATCTTTATTCTTGTGTTGTGATTTCTGATCCTGACATTGCGCTACCAATCCGGTTGGAATGTGCGTCAAACGAACCGCTGATTTCGTTGTATTTACGGATTGTCCTCCAGGTCCTGACGAACAAAAGAAATCCACACGCACATCATTCATATCAATTTGTACGTCAAATTCCTCCGCTTCCGGAAGTACCATAACCGTCGCTGCTGATGTGTGAACACGTCCTTGCGTTTCTGTTTGCGGTACACGTTGCACACGGTGAACTCCCGCTTCAAACTTCAAAGTTCCGTAAACATCTTCACCAGTAACCTCAAAAATTACCTCTTTGAATCCACCCGAAGTTCCTTCGTTCATATCCACCACAGATGTTCTCCAACCTCTGTTTTCACAATATTTCGTGTACATACGAAACAAATCCCCGGCAAAAATACTCGCTTCATCCCCACCCGTTCCGGCACGAATTTCCACCATGACATTTTTAGCATCTTCGGGATCTTTAGGAATCAACATAAACTTGATTTCTTCCTCCAGTTCCGGCAATCTTTCCTTCGCTTCTTCCAGTTGCATTTTGGCCATTTCGGTCATGTCTGCATCACTGTTATCTGCAATTATTTCGTTTGCTTCATCGATATTCGCCATCAAAATAACGTATTCATCGCGCTTTTCAGCCAAAGCTTTTAAACTTTTGTACTCTTGATTCAATTGCACATAACGCTTCTGATCCGAGATTACATCCGGCTGAATAATCAAATCCGAAATCTCATCGAAACGTTGTTTTACTATTTGAAGTCTATCTAACATTTTCTTAGTCCTTTATTTAGACTGCAAAATTACGAAAAAAGTATTCAGTTTGCAAGGTTCCCAATTTAGATTGTCATTGCGAACAATGAGGATAGAATTGTATGTCAATCAGGAGCTGTTTCTTGCTATTCGCTATATCTTTTTCTGGTCTGGTCTCGTCCCAAAAGACGAGACCAGACCAGAAAAAGGATGCCACTGCTATCAGGGCTAGGGTGTTTGTGTTAAAATAACTGCGTTTACGGTTTTCCGTAAAATCATTGAAGCAAAAGAAGTTAGTTTTGGGCAGCCATTTAAACTTGATATATTTTTATCAGTATTTTCGGAAGAAAGTTATATATTTGAAAATAACTAAACTCTGACCACTATAAGACTTATCTCTCTAAATTTGGGGTGATAGGTCTTATTTTATCAGACCTATAAAAAAGTTACCAGCAATTTTACCGCAAAACAGAAACTTAACCTTAAAAAAATGAAAGAAAGCAGACTTAAATATTGGAAAAAAGATGAGTCCCTGGACTCTTTATTATTTTTTGCACTTCGTTGTAGAGAATGTGTCTTTGATTACACTTTAGACAGCTTTAAATATCCTGCTCTCAATTCAAATACAATTTGTAAAGAAGCGTTAAAATTAATCAAGGAAATTGAAGAAGATAATTTCACCCCAAAATCCATTACTCCTGTTTTAGAAGAATTAATATTTAAGCTCAAAAATGATTTGGTTGTAAAACAATTAATTGGAGACGATATAAAATATTATATAAACTTTGGCGATTATACCAACCTCAAAGAAATAAAAATAAAAATAGAAATTCTTTTTAATAAATTAAGTTCTGATAAAAACATTAAATATTTAACAGAAGAATTAAAGAAATTAATTTTAGAGAATAAAGAAAAACGAAAAATTTATGAGTTAGCAACCAATTACATTAGTTCATTAATAAATGTTGGTTTTTCACAAACATTCATATATTCAAGCGTAAACAATATTTTCTTTTCATCTACGTCAGTAGATGATATTTCTTCATTAGAAAATTTCTTTAATAGTTTTGAGATTAAACCAAAAAAATACAACTGTATTTATAAAGTTTCAGACATATTCGATGAAATTAGTCAATCCTCAAATGTTTTCAATATCGAAATCCTTAATCAATTAGACGCTAGCTTTATTGTTTTAGACAAAAATAACTTTCTTAACAGTAAAAATAAAAATGAACGATTTTTAATAGTAAATGAAATAATTGCTTTAGATTCAGTCAATGCTAAAAGTATCGCAGAAAAAAGGTTAAATAAATTATCAAATCTGTTCGTTTTTTTTCATCATAAAATCCAACCAACCTGGTCTAATTCGTCGTTAATAATTGACGAAAATAAAGTTTCAATATTAATTAAAGACAAAGTTTCTGCTATGTCAAAAGCAACTGATTATCGTCCTAAAAAAGCAGCAATTAAACTAAACCAATTGATACGAAGTTTGAGATTAGAAAACTCTTCTTTCGCTAAATACGACAGGGTTATTGACTTACACGGTATTGCAGTTCAAAACAAGGTACTTGAAAATCAATTATTACAAAATTGGATTTCTTTTGAAACACTATTGGTTGGTTATGAAAATACTTCAAAAATAGACCAAGTCCTAAAACATTTAGTGCCATTTTTACTCATTAGGTATACTAACGAACAGATTAACGAACTATTGAAGGATATTAATAGATTTGACCAATCTTTCTTCCGAACACAAGTTAAAGCTATTCCAGAAGGTGAAAATTTATTAGATAAATTCACAGCAATTTTAGTATTGGATAAATATAAATCTGTAAGAATAGAGTTTTACAAACAGTTAAAATACAGCCCTCTAAATAAATTTAGAATGGCAGAATTTCACAAGATTTTTAGTGATATAAATAGTCTAAAAGCACATATTGAAAAACACAAAACTAAAGTTGATTGGCAAATTAAAAGAATGTACAGAACAAGAAACTTAATCGTTCACGCAGGAATAGTACCTACATTTACTGAAACTCTCGTTGAAAATTCGCATAATTATTTAGATAAATTAATTTCAACAATTAATTATTTATGTATTAATGAAAATTCAATTCTTTCAATTGAACAAGCTCTAAAAGAAGTTGAAATTATACATTCAAAAAGAAATGCTAATTTGAAAGATTATAAAGATATAAATGAAAATAATTACATAAAACTACTACTATAAAAACTGCTGGTAACAGCCACTAAAACGGATCTGGGCAATTGGCTTAATGGAAAGTTGGTTTTGTACTTGGGATGATTTGGCAAATCCAGGAATAATGATTAATTGATTCCCAAACTCGTCAAGCGCCACAACATTATGCGTCATTTTGCCAAATCAGAAACATAAAAAAGAATAATTAAAATTAGCCTATGAGTTCAAATGAAACAGAGAATAAAACAAAATGGATTTCAAAATTTACTTTAAGTTTTTTATCAATCGTGGGTGGAGTCGACTCAGTCCTTCATATTATTTTACCACTTTTCCCTTATAAACTGAATCAATACATAGTACCAATTGGAATGACATCTTTGATTATTGGAATTGTTTTTTCAATTGGATTATCATTTTATTGGCATCATAAAGAAAAAAATAATTTAATTGATTCTAAAAAGTACTACATCTGGCTTACTACTATTTTGCGCTATTGGCTTGTTTTTTATATTTCTACATTTGGTTTTGAAAAACTATTTGATGTCAATTTTGCATTTTCCTATCATATTGAAGATTCATTAGTTCATACATTAACAGGTCAAGAACTAACTTGGAAATATTATGGGCATTCATATTATCTAACAGTCATTATTGGTTTATTTCAAATAATAGGAAGTATTCTTTTATTATTTAGACGCACCACATTGTTGGGAGTAATAACACTCTTACCAGTTCAATTTAATATTCTATTGATTAATATATTTTATGGAATTGGTCCACTTACTACTTTCATCTCAATAATTATGGTATTTGGACTATCATATTTATCATTGGAAAGAAAAGAAGAAATAGTAGACTTTTTTAGGCGTTATAAAAGCTCATTACCTTCTATTGGAAATAACACATTGCGCAATTCAATGCGTATTTTGTGCATATTGATTCCATTTTTGTTTGTATTCTATTATAGTTATGATGTACGGAAATCACAGAAATATTTCGGCAAATGGAAAGTAGAAAAAATGACACGTAATGGTGAATTAGTTTCCGAAAAAGCTTGGAAAAAAGATACTTTAGCTTGGAAAATAATTTATTTTGAAGAACGTGGAAAATTGTTATTTTGTCCTAACCCCACTATGTACGTTGACAGTACTTCAATATTTATGAAGTATAATTATGACGATAATGAAAACAGTTTAAAGGTAATATCGTACGAAATAAATCCTGAAAAACCAGACACAATTCCTGTTCAGATTTCGAAATTTAAAGATAAATCAATGCAATGGGAAATGATTTTCAATAAAGACACTATTCAAATGGAACTGAAGAAAGAGAATCCTTAAGAAAAAACGAACGCCCCGCTTGTGAACACAAACAAAATCAAATGCATTATAAATTGTAATTGGGAGGAGCGGGCTACAGATCATCAAAATACTTTTAAACTAAACCTTGACACCCATAAAGAATGCAAAACAAACAAAGACACGGATGCTTAACAGCTTGGTTGATTTATTTAATCATTGCATATTCATTTAGTGCTGTTTTCTATTTTTTCAAAACAGAGGAAATGTCCAACATTGCACAATACAATATTTCAGAAAACATGATGTTGCTTTATGGTTCATTTGCAATATTGGGCGTCATTTTCTCGATAATGCTACTTAAATGGATAAAATTGGGATTTTGGGGCATTTTAATTATTAGTGTGATATTATTTGTAGTTCAATTACTAAATAGTGACAGAGTTATGTCACCAATCTTTATTTTGCTTTGCTTAGTGATACTCTATGGTTTATTACAATTCAAAAAAGCGAATGTAACAGGTTGGAATAATTTAGAATAAACTTCACTCGCCGCCACAAATAAAAGCAACTAAGAAACACCTCAGCAATAGCTACAAAATTATTTTTTGTTGCTATTTTGCATTTACAAACAGAAAAACAGCAATCTTTGTGGACATCGTAACTAACACCAATAAAAGCCAATGATAGTTTCCATCACTAAAATCGAGTTAAATTCATACCTAAAACTAATTCCTTTTTTTAAGTTCAATGGGCAAATCATAGCAGAGCTGCAACAAGCCAATTGCAAAAAACATAAAGTAGTCGGCAGTTGGAACGGGAAAGTTTGGTACACTATGACGTTATGGGAAAATGAAAATGACATTAACGCTTTTTATCGAAATGGAACCCATCTGGCAGCGATGAAACAATCCGCAAAATTCTCCTCCAAAATTGAATCCCGACGCATCCAGAACGAGGATTTGATACGTTGGAAAGAAGCAAAGAAATTGTTTGGTAATAATTAATTTCAAACCCGCACTTGCTTCCAATGCGTTTATTTTAATACTTTTATAAAACTAAAAATCCGATTGCTCTAATATCCCCAATTGTTAGCTCACAGTTTTGCATTCTGTGCCCACAACAAGGAGCAAATAAAATAATAGACAAACTGGATGGGATTGCTTCGTTCCTCGCAATGACTTAAGCCTATCGCTGACAAATAAACCATAAAACATCAAATAAGTACTAAACCATTAAAAACCAAACCAATGAAATTACTACTAACTACATTACTTGTATTGTTCAACCTCACAACATTCGCACAAACCAATGGATTTTCTGGTGATTACAATCGTACACTTAATACGACAGAAAATAACATGTTCGACTATAAATTAACCTTAAATCAGGATGGAACATTCTTATTTCATTATTATTCTAAAATTAAAAACGGAATTCCAACTGAAGTAAATAAATACGGAAAAGGAAAATGGACCGCGAAAGACAATGTGATTAGTTTCTCTTCGAACAAACAAGAAGACTTTGATGAAAAATACACATTGGATTTCAATACATCCAAGGCGAGATTTGTCACTAAAAATCCCAGAGATAAAAGTGACCGAATCATCAAAACCAAACTTACGTTTGTTGAATCAGAAATTCCCTGGATGCAAAGACTGGATGTTTTTAAGATATAAATCTGCATAATAGCGTACCCAGCTGTGCGAAGTGTGAATAAGTCGTAATAGCAGAATATAATCGTGATTGCTCTGCGAAGTTTACTGACTTCGTCACTATTCCAATAATCTACAAACACAGAAAAATAAAGGTCGCTAAAATAAGAATTGCATATAGTAATAGGTAAGAAGTCGGGAGACTTCGCACAGCACTCAATTAAATATTATGATTACTTAACCAAAAAATCCCAGCACAAACATTCTACACTAATACATAAAACCAAACAACCAAACTGGAATTATAGTCCCATACCCAATTTCTATCATATCTTTAGCAATGTATGAATCTGGAATATCTATAATTTGTTTTCTGGTTTTGTTTTTGCCTCCTATTTCGAAAGTGTACTTTTCATTAAATTGTTAAATACAAACAACATTTTTAGGTGCTTTTTGTTGTTTTTAAACAACAATTTTTTATCTTTTTTGTTGTGTTTAAACCACATTTTTAAATTACCCTAAAAAATTATTAGTCAATGAGAATACGCGAAATCAGATACGGCATTTTCTCTTTCGTTATTATGAAAAAGAAACGTAATATTTAGCCCTGATGGAAGCGGCATCCCAGGCTTTTTAGCCTGGATACAGCGGACAGCAGGACGGTTCGTGATTGAAAAAACTATTCGTTCTGCTCCTAAAAAACAACGCAACCTAGCCGTTCATAACTCCTACCGATTTCTTTTTAATACCAATTTCTAAATTCCTAATTTGCGCCCTCAAAATAAGTAGCAAAAATGAAGGTATGTATTGCCGAAAAACCAAGTGTAGCGCGCGAAATCGCATCCGTTTTAGGAGCCAATACCAAGCACGACGGGTATTTTGAAGGCAACGGTTATCAGGTAACGTACACTTTTGGGCATTTATGTACCTTGAAAGAACCGAACGATTACAAACCGCACTGGAAAAGTTGGGACCTCAACAACTTACCCATGCTTCCCGAGAAATTTGAAACCAAAGTGGTGGAAAATTCGGGGATCCAAAAGCAATTCAGAATCATAAAAAGTTTGTTCGACAAAGCCGATTTGGTCATCAACTGCGGGGATGCTGGGCAAGAAGGAGAACTCATTCAGCGCTGGGTCATGAACGAAGCGCAATACAAAGGCGAGGTCAAACGCTTGTGGATTTCTTCCTTAACCACCGAGGCCATTAAAGAGGGTTTCCAGAACTTGAAACCATCTGCCAACTACGATAATTTATATTACGCCGGATTTTCCAGAGCCATTGGCGACTGGTTACTCGGTATGAATGCCACGCGATTGTACACTGTAAAACACGGCGGTTACAAACAAGTTTTGTCTATTGGAAGGGTGCAAACCCCAACATTGGCAATGGTTGTGGACCGATTCAAAGAAATCGAGAATTTCAAACCTCAACCGTATTGGGAATTACAAACCTTGTATCGAGAAACACTTTTCAGCTATGAAGAAGGTCGCTTTTTAAAGAAAGAAGATGGAGAACTTTTGGCCAATAAAGTCAAGGAAAGTGAGTTCGAAATTGTCTCTGTCGAAAAAAAGAACGGCAACGAATTTGCACCAAAACTGTTTGATTTAACTGGCCTTCAAGTATATTGTAACACGAAATTTGGCTTTACGGCAGACGAAACGCTTAAAATTGTACAGACTTTGTACGAACAAAAAGTAGTTACGTATCCAAGAGTCGACACCACGTTTTTACCCAATGATATTTATCCAAAAGTTCCGGGCATCCTGAAAAACCTGACGAATTATGCTGCGTTGACGCAACCGCTTTTAGAAAAAAAAATAAAAAAATCACCCAAAGTTTTCAACGATAAAAAAGTAACGGATCACCACGCCATTATTCCAACGGGGATTCAAAGCAATTTGCAATACAATCAGCTGCAAGTGTATGATATTATTACAAAGCGATTTATTGCCGTGTTTTATGACGATTGTTTGGTCGCTAATACTACTGTAGTTGGGAAAGCAGCCGATGTTTTATTTAAAACCACCGGTAAAGAAATCTTAAAAAAAGGATTTCGCATAGTCTTTGAAGACCCAAATACCAAAGAAAAAGAAGCCGATATCTTGCCGAGTTTTGTTGTAGGCGAAAAAGGGCCGCACCAACCTTCGTTTTTAGAAAAGGAAACCAAACCACCGAATCAGTTTACCGAAGCGACTTTATTGCGCGCCATGGAAACCGCTGGCAAGCAAGTCGATGATGAAGATTTACGTGAATTGATGAAAGAAAACGGTATTGGTCGTCCGTCCACGCGAGCCAATATTATTGAAACACTTTTTAGACGCCAATACATTGTAAGAAACAAAAAACAGGTTTTGCCAACGCCAACGGGAATTCAACTGATTGATACGATTCAAAATGATTTGGTGAAGTCGGCAGAATTGACGGGTTCTTGGGAAAAGCAATTGAAAGATATCGAAAAAGGAACGTTTACCGCGGGTTCATTTATTAAGAACATGAAACACATGGTTGAAACTTTGGTATACGAAGTCCGCAGTGAAACCAGACGCGCCAATATCTCGCATGAGGGAAGTGTTCAGAAAGAAGTGGCAAAAGTCGAGAAAAAGAAAGCAGCCGGAATTTTGGCGGAAGCCTGTCCGAAATGTAAAAAAGGAACACTTATCAAAGGGAAATCTTCTTTTGGCTGTTCTAATTATAAAGCGGGCTGCGCATTTTTATTGCCTTACACTTTTGCAGAAAAAAAAATATCCGAGAATCAATACTTGCGATTGCTTCAAAAAGGTTCTACCGTAAACTTGAAAGATTTCAAAACCAATGCCGGCACTGTGGAAGGTTTACTTCGCTTTGACGAAAATTTCCAACTCAAATTAGAACCCAAGAAAACTTTGGCGAAAGCCATACCAGATGAATTAACCTGTCCGAAATGCCAGAAAGGAACGGTGCTAAAAGGAAAAACGGCTTATGGTTGCAGTCAGTATAAATCAGGCTGTGATTTTAAAGTGACTTTTGATACGGTCAGAACTAAACTAAAAGATCAAAAGCCTACGAAGGAATTGGTTTATGCTATTTTGAAAGCCAGTGTTTAATTTTTTTACCATATAAGTCATTTAAGAACATTTAACTTTGGTTTTAAAAGAAAAATTAATACCCCTTTCTTAAATGAAATAACTAATATTTTTTTGATATTTAAAACATATAAGTCATACAAGATTATTGAGGCTAGCTGCAAAACAATTGCTTATATGTCCTTATATGACTTATATGGTTAAGTTTTTTATAACGGTTGCATTTTAATTATTTGTTTGAAAAGTATTCAAAACTCTAGTCTTTTTTGAAAATTTAAAAACTAAAAAAAGAACACTATTCTATTTTTTCATAATTTAGCTCCATATAAATAACCCATAAATCTAAGCTTATGTTTCAAAAAACGACCTTTATATTGCTTTTGCTTGTTTTAGTTTCTTGTAAAGATTCTGATGCTAATGAAAAAGAAAAAATTAAGGCTGCCAATTGGCTTTTGGGAAATTGGGAAAACAAAGCCGTTGATGGTACTCTGACCGAATATTGGAAAAAAGTAAACGACAGCACCTTTCAAGCGCAATCTTATTTCGTTAAGGAAAAAGACACATTGCATTTTGAATCCATCACTTTGCAACAAAAAGGTGAAGTGTTAACCTATACTGCAACTGTAGAAGGACAGAATGGTGACAAACCCGTTGCTTTCAAGTTAACAACTGCAACAGAAAAGCAAATGGTTTTTGAGAATACAAAACACGATTACCCTCAAAAAATAAGTTATACTCAAATAACTCCTGACAGTTTAGTGGCTAAAATTTCAGGAATCCAACAAGGAAAACCAAGTTCCGAACAGTTTTCGATGAAAAAAATCAAATAAAAACTTAACATTTTATACTCCAATCACAACCTTGCTCGAAAAAGCAAGGTTTTTTTTATGCTTCTAAAAAACTGATTTACAAGTTCATAAAAAATATTTTATTTTGTTATCTATATTAAGTCTAAATAAGTTTTGTTAAAACAAAATGCCCTTCTATATTTGCATTATTATTTTTACTTAATCTAAATAAATGAAAAAGACACATACTATTTACCTGTCCGTTTTACTTTTTGGCGTAACTGTTAGCGCCCAAGAAAAAAAAGAGCAAGAAAAAGATTCTTTGAAAACGTTGAAAGAAGTTATTGTAAACTCCAACAAATACAAGTACAAAAGAGAAAAAAGTACTACCGTTTCCAGAATGCCATTAAACAATATTGAAAACCCACAAGTTTACAATACTGTAACCGCTGAGTTAATGAAAGAGCAATTAGTTACAAATTTTAATGATGCGTTAAAAAATGCTACTGGAATAACGCGTCTTTGGGAATCAACCGGACGTGGTGGCGATGGTGCTGAGTATTTTACAATGAGAGGTTTTTCGGTTCAGCCGACTATGATTAATGGTTTACCTGGAATTAATAATGGAAGTATTGATCCTGCAAACGTGGATAATATAGAAGTAATTAAAGGACCTTCAGGAACTTTATTTGGAAGTAGTTTGATTTCTTACGGAGGCTTGATAAACATTGTAACTAAAAAACCTTATTCCAGATTTGGCGGAGAAATCAGCTATAATTCCGGAACATATGGAATGGACCGACTTACAGCTGATGTAAATATTCCCTTGAATTCAGATGTTGCAATACGAATCAATACAGCCTACCAAAAAGAAAATTCGTTTCAAGATGCCGGTTTTGGAAAATCGTTTTTCTTTGCACCTTCCTTGAGTTACAAAGTAAATGATAAACTTTCGTTCTTGATAAACACCGAATTCACTAACAGAAATTCGGCAAATGCACCGATGCTTTTCTTGAACAGAAATTCGGCTCTATCTTTTGATTCGATGGAATTATTCGAAAGAAATTATAAAAAATCCTTTACTTCAAACGAATTGTCCATCAGTAATCCAACATTTAGTTTACAAGCTCAAATGCTTTTCAAACTGTCTGATCAATGGACTTCGCAAACGGTATTATCCAGAAGTAACAGCAAAACCAACGGCTACTATTCGTATTTATTCGACGCTTCAAACGGAAACGATTTTACACGATACATTTCGAAAAGAAATGGCGAAACTTTGGCAACTGATATTCAGCAGAATTTCATTGGAGACTTTAAAATTGGAAATTTAAGAAACCGATTAGTCGCAGGTGTTGATTATTACCAATCGAATATTATGAATGGAAGCAGCGGTTGGGTTGGAAACGGAATTGTTTCTTTAATCGATGGTGGAGATACTGGAGATTTAACCCAAGCGGGAGTTGATAATTTATTAGTCGGTTCATTTGAAGGAAACTCAACTGCCGAAGTGGAAGTTATCAGTGCATACGCTTCGGATGTGTTGAATATTACCGATAAATTATCTGCGATGGCGAGTTTGAGAATTGACCATTTCAAATCGACAACCGCAACCGAAGAAAGAAGCCAATCAGCCGTTTCACCAAAATTCGGTCTAGTTTATATGTTGATTAAAGATAAAGTTTCTGTTTTTTCCAATTACATGAATGGGTTTGTGAATGTCACGCCAAGAGAAGTTTCAGAAGTGGATGGATCAAATCCGAGAATAAAATCTTTTGACCCGGAACAAGCCAATCAGTATGAATTTGGATTAAAAACAAACTTATACAAAGACATCATTTCGGCATCCATCAGCTACTATAATATTGATGTTAAAAACAGATTGATGACTGATCCAAACAATATCAACAACGCTATACAAGGCGGTGAAGTAAATAGTAAAGGAGTCGAAGTGAGTTTTACGGCAAATCCAGTAAAAGGATTTAACATCATTGCCGGATTTAGCAACAACAAAAGTGAAGTTACCAAAGACAATCCAGGAGATGGTTATTTAGGACTAAGACCTGAAGAAGCCGGTCCGGAAACGCTTGTAAATTTATGGGCAAATTATACGTTGACTTCAGGAAAATTAAAAGGTTTCGGAATAGGTTTTGGTGGAAATTATGCCAGCGAATACAAAACATTAAACAGAGCCAATATTGGAACCTTTGAATTGCCAAGTTATACCATAGTAAATTCGGCTTTATCGTATTCAAATGACAAATTCAATCTTGCTTTGAAATTGAATAATGTATTCAACGAAAAATATTATTCAGGATGGTCGACAGTAGCTCCGCAGCGTTTGAGAAGTATCACCGCCGGTTTAACCTATAAATTTTAAGTTTCATAATTGGTTTTTGTTTCACTAAACTCCTCATTTCGGTGGGGAGTTTTATTCTTTTTTTAAATGAAAAATAATACTCTCAAAAAAGCAATCCGAAAAATCCATCTTTGGCTAGGTTTGTCGTCTGGATTACTCGTTTTTATAATCGCCATAACAGGATGTTTGTATGCCTTTCAGGAGGAAATACAAAACATCACAGAAGAATATCGTTTTGTGGAACCTCAAAATGAATCTTTTCTGCCTCCATCTCAGTTGGAAACCATTGCCAGAAAAGAAGTTCCGAATAAAGTGCTTCACGCCATCAAATACAATGAAAAAAATAATTCTGTTGAGGCGATATTTTTTCATTACGAACCCAGTTATCATTATACGACTTACCTAAATCCTTACACTGGAAAAGTCCTAAAAACAATCAATAATGAGGAAGGTTTCTTTCCATTTATTCTCGATGGGCATTTTTATCTTTGGCTGCCACATGAAATTGGACAAACTGTTGTGGCATCAGCAACATTAATATTTCTAATCATGTTGATTTCAGGTTTTATTCTTTGGTATCCCAAAAATAAAAGTGCGGCCAAACAACGATTTTGGTTCAAATGGAAAAAAGGAACGAAGTGGAAACGAAAAAATTACGACTTACATAATGTAACCGGTTTTTATGTACTCATCATCGGAATTATTTTTGCCATAACGGGATTAGTTTGGGGATTTCAATGGTTTGCATATTCTTATTATACCATGTCCGGTGGCGAAAAATCATTATTATATGAAGAACCACTTTCGAAAAAAAACCAGAAAAATACAACTGCAATTGTAAAGCCTTTAGATGCGGTTTGGCTCCAAATGCAAAAAGAATATCCTTTGGCCAAATCCATTGAAATTCATCCGCCGGAAACTAATATGTCCCCAATAGCCGCAAATGCAAATAGCGATAAAGGAACGTATTGGAAAATTGACTATCGGTATTTTGATCAATCCAGCTTGAAAGAGATGTCTGTTTCCCATATTTGGGGCAGAAAAACAGCCGATAAAATTGCTGATAATCTGATGAAAATGAATTATGATATTCATACCGGAGCGATATTGGGATTACCCGGAAAAATATTCGCCTTTCTGTGTAGTTTACTCATTGCAAGTCTGCCAATATCCGGATGCTACATTTGGTGGGGCCGAAACAGAAAAAATAAAACAGGGGTTTTGAATTAAGTCCAATTCTATAATTTCAAGTTCCTGCGTTAAACCTTTCCATCAGTTTGACATCTAAAGTAGTGGGAATTAAAATATACCTTTTCAAATCATCGAGAGAAAGATCAAAATACAAACATTATAATTCATTAAATATTTCCAGATAATTGAGCCCATAATAATTGGAATTATACTATTTATTTTTACATTTGTGTTATTTTTATTTATTCTAAATAACTTAAAATAATTTTCTTTACAATAATAAGAACCCTTATAAAAAATTTATGAAAAAGAATCTTTTCATCTCTTTTGCCTTAATTGCCACTTTATTTGTGAGTGCGCAGCAAAAAAATACACTTTTGGAGCAATCTTTTTGGAAAACAAATCCGGATGTAAATGCTGTAAAAGCTGAAATAGCGAAGGGAAACAGTCCTTCAGCCTCTACTCCAAATGCTTTTGATGTAACTGTTATGGCTATTAATAATGATGCACCTGCAGCAACCATACAATTCCTACTGGAGCAACACGGGAATGAAGTCAGCAAATTGACACACGACAATCGTATTTATTTACACTGGGCCGCCAATAAGGGAAATGTAGCAATTGTAGAATACCTTATCAGCAAAGGCTCAAATCTTAATCTAGAAGACAGCAAAGGAGAGACTCCGCTAACTTTTGCGGCAGTTGGAGGTCAAAGCAATACCGCACTGTATGATGCCTTTTTTAAAGCTGGAACTGATCCAAAGAAAAAATACAAAGACGGTGTAAACCTATTATTAATGGCGATTTCATCCGACAAAAACCTAACGCTTTCAAACTATTTCACCACCAAAGGAATGTCAATTAAGGACACTGATAGTGATGGAAATACTGCTTTTGATTATGCTGCGAAATCAGGCAACCTACCATTATTGAAATCCCTGTTAGAAAAAGGAGTAAAAGCTACTGACAATGCACTGCTGTTTGCAGCACAAGGTTCCCGTAGAGATGTGACTCCTCTTGAAACCTACAAATACTTAGTTGAAGATTTAAAAATCAAACCAACTGCTACAAGCAAATCTGGTGAAACGGTGCTTCATTTATTGGCAAGCAAAGCCAACCAATCTGAAATCATTACTTACTTTTTGTCCAAAGGCGTAGATGCTAATAAAGCTAATAACGAGGGAAATACGGCATTAATGGCTGCAGCTTCAGCTAGGGATATTGCAGTATTAGAACTGCTATTACCAATAGTAAAAAACAACAATGTTCAAAATTTAAAAGGAGAATCAGCACTGACAATGGCTGTAAAAGCAGGAGTTCCTGAGGCTATAACAGTACTTTTAAACAAAGGAGCTGATGCAAAAGTATTGGACAAAGACGGAAACAATTTAGGATATTACCTGATTCAATCTTATAGACCATCAGGTCGCGGACCAGAGGCAACGACTCAAGATCCTTTTGAAGCCAAAATAAAATTACTTCAGGATAAAGGTTTAAACTTGGCTACTCCTCAAAAAGACGGAAATACATTGTATCATTTTGCTGTAATTAAAAACGATTTGGCTTTATTGAAAAAAATCGCTGCTTTAAACATCGATATCAATGCCAAAAACAAAGATGGCTTAACAGCGTTGCACAAAGCAGCTATGATTTCAAAAGACGATGCTATCTTGAAATACTTAGTATCTATAGGTGCAAAAAAAGAAATTACCACTGATTTTGACGAAAGTGCGTATGCTTTAGCCAAAGAAAACGAGTCGTTAACAACTAACAAAATAGCGCTAGAATTTTTAAAATAATAGTATGAAATCGCCGTGATACTAAATCACAAACTATAATAAACAATGGCGCTACCATATTCCTTAAAAAACAAATATTATCTCCTATGAAATCAATCCTAAAAATTAGTTTATCTATAACGTTCCTATTCCTTTTGTCCTTTCAAGCGACAGCGCAAACCAGTAAATACAAATGCATGCTTCAAATGTCAAACTACATGGGAGAAGGCGCTTATATTGTAGTTTCACTTGTAAACGCTAAAGGCGAATATGTAAAAACATTATACGTAATGGGAGATGACAAAAAATGGTACAAAACCCTTAAAGAATGGCATAAATTCTATTCTAAAAAACCTGAAAATATCAGTGCCAAAACGGGTGCTTCAGTAACCGGTGGCGACCGCAGCATCACCACAATAGAAATTGAAGATGCTAAAATCAACAAAGGATTTAGATTGCGTTTTGAAACTGCAGTTGAAGATCATAAATATTACAACACTGATTTAGAAATTCCACTGACAACTGAAGGAATTGCAGCAAAAACAGAAGGTAAAAACTATATTCGCTACGTGAGATTAAACAAAATATAAATAAACAGCTTTTTCATTAAACCAAATAAGTCATATAAGCTTTTACAAAACGTAAAACTTATATGACTTATATGTTAAAATTTATTACAAATGACTCTTTCTTTTTGGCGTTACTCACACTTGGCTTTGGCTGTATTTTCTGCTGCATTTTTAGTTTTGGCATCCGTATCTGGTGTCATCCTCGCAGTCGATGTCATACAAGAAAAAACACCGCCATATAAAGTAGAAAATTTCGATAAAATAACCCTAGGAGAAACTTTGCCAATGTTACGCAAAACCTATCCTGAATTAACCGAATTGAGTGTAAACCACAATCAATTTGTAACCCTGCAAGGTATCGACCAGGAAGACAATGATGTCAATGCCTATATTGACGCAAGAACTGGAAAAATACTAGGAACACCCATCAAAAAAGGTGAATTTATCCAATGGACCACAGCGCTCCATCGTTCCTTATTCCTTAAAGAAACCGGGCGTTTTATTGTGGGCTTTATTTCCTTTTTGTTAGTGTTGATTTCCATTTCGGGTTTTGCTTTGATACTCAACCGCCAAAGAAGCCTTCGCAGTTTATTTTCTAAAATTGTGAAAGAAAATTTCGCTCAATATTACCACATTTTTTTAGGACGATTATCGCTAATTCCGATTCTGATTATTGCACTTTCCGGAACGTATTTGACCTTGGAAAAGTTTAATTTTTTCCTTGAAAAAACAGATTCTGAAGAAAAAACCGAAATGGCTGCAAGCACACCTATTTCAAAAAAAAGCACTGCTACTTCAGTTTTAAAAAACACGCTTCTCACTGATGTTCAAAAAATTGAATTCCCATTTTCGGATGACCCCGAAGAATATTATATAATTACATTAAAAGACCGAGAAATAGAAGTTAATCAGGTTTCCGGTGCAATTGTAAGTGAAACTCCTTTTCCACTGCAAACTTTAGCATCAAATTTGAGTCTTGATTTACATATTGGGAGAGCAAGTATTTTATGGGCGATAATTTTAGGAATAGCGAGTTTAAACATTCTCTTTTTTATCTACTCGGGTTTTGCCATGACATTAAAACGAAGAGCGAGTCGCATTAAAAACAAATATAAAGCTCAAGAAAGCACCTTCATTTTACTAGTAGGTTCCGAAAATGGAAGCACGCTACTATTTGCCAATGCGATTCAAAAACAATTGCTTGCCCATGGAGAAAAAGTCTTCCTTACTGAACTGAATAATTATTCGGTTTACCCAAAAGCAGAGCATCTTATCATATTTACTTCGACCCACGGATTAGGTGATGCGCCATCTAATGCGAGCAAATTTATTTCGCTCATCAACAAAACGGAACAAAAGCAAAAAATCAATGTTTCGGTGGTAGGATTTGGTTCTCAAGCGTATCCTGATTTTTGTGGTTATGCACAGGAAATTGATGCCCTATTGGCAAAACAAAATTGGGCGGAACGTTTTTTAGAATTACAAACCGTAAACGACAAATCAGCCGAAGAATTTGTAGGATGGGTGAAATTATGGAGTACCAAAACAGGAATTCCACTTTCGACGACTCCATTACTTTATAATGAAGTTCCGAAAGATTTGGAAAAAATGACAGTACTTAATAAAACACTTATTTCTGATACGGAACATACCTTTTTAATGACCTTACGCACTAACAGAAGCACTAAATTTACTTCGGGTGACCTATTGGCTATTTATCCAGCAAACGACAACCAAGAGCGCCTCTACTCTATCGGAAACCATAATGGAAATATACAATTAGTCGTGAAATTACATCCTTCTGGGTTGGGTTCGGGCTATTTATATACTGTAGAACCGGGTTCTGTTTTTAAAGCACGAATTATTAAGAACCAGACTTTTCATTTCCCGAAAAAAGCCTCTAAAGTAGCGCTGATTTCAAATGGAACAGGAATTGCTCCGTTCCTGGGAATGATGGAACAAAACAAGAAAAAAACCGAAATTCATCTGTATTGTGGCTTTCGTAAAGCAACTGAAACTGTTTTAGGATATGAAAAATTTGCTGCTGAAAAGATTCAGAAACATCAACTTAAAAGTTTTTATGTAGCTTTATCCCGTGAAGCGAACCATAATTATGTTATGGATTTGATTAAACGTGACGCTGATTTTTTCACAGATTTACTAACACAAGGAGGCGTTGTAATGATTTGCGGTTCGCTTGCAATGCAAAAGGATGTAGAAGCTGTTCTTGATACACTTTGTCTTGATAAAACTGGAAAAGCAATTGCTGACTATAAAGCTAATGGACAAGTGCTGACGGATTGTTATTAGTGGAATTATGTTATTTTGTCATTGCGAGGAACGAAGCAATCACATTAGTTGCTCAACTTATATGCTTATGCTAGTGCGATTGCTTCGTTCCTCGCAATTACTACTGATACTTTTATTATGAAATTCCAATTCCTGTTTCTCCTTTTACTAATTTGCGCTTTCACAAGCCACAGCCAAGTCTTACGAAAAAGAACCACCTTACTTATGGGCGGTCGATTTGACATTACCATTGTTGCAAACGATTCGGTATCTGCAGAAAAAAATATTGATACTGTTATTGCTGAAATTACACGAATAGAAAATTTAATTTCTGATTGGAAATCGGATTCGCAGGTATCAGAAGTGAACCAAAATTCAGGTATTCGGCCAGTGAAAGTGGATAAAGAAGTTTTTGAATTAACGCAAAGAGCGATTCGGTTTTCTGAAATGACGAATGGAGGTTTCGATATTAGCTTTGCGGCAATGGATAAAATCTGGAAATTTGATGGTTCCATGACAGCAATGCCTTCGGCGGAAGTCATTAAAAAATCAGTTGAAAAAGTGGGTTATAAAAATATAATCTTGGATAGTGTTCAATCCACCATTTTTCTGAAACTAAAAGGGATGAAAATTGGTTTTGGCGCCTTAGGCGAAGGTTATGCCACCGATGAATGTCGTGATATGATGCTTGCAAAAGGCATCAAAGCCGGAATTATAAACGGCTCAGGCGATATGAGTACGTGGGGAAAGCAACCTAACGGGAAACCTTGGAATATTGGAATTACGAATCCCTTTCATCCTGAAAAACTCGTTGCAGTTGTTCCATTAGAACAAGACGCGGTAACTACTTCTGGTAGCTATGAGAAATTTGTTGTTTTTAATGGCAAACGGTATTCACATATAATTAATCCGGCAACAGGTTATCCTGCAACGGGTTTGTGTAGCGTGACGGTTTTTGGACCAAATGCTGAAACTGCAAACGGTTTGAGTACTTCATTAATGGTTTTAGGAAAAACAGCTGGACTTCTTTTACTCAAAAAATACGCTGATTATAGCTGCATCATGATTACGGATGATGGAAAAGTGGTGAAATCAAAATACTTCCGAATCAAGAAATTTAAGGCACGACTTTAATTCATCCTAGCATAAATTTCCAAAATTAAATACTAGCTCCACAAAGATAAACTTCCTATTTGTGGTCAGGACAGGTTAATTCCAATACTGCCTCTTTGATATAAATTTCAAAAATCAAAGTTTACTATCAAAAATCTGTAGCATAAAAACGGTAACACACAACGCTCCTATTTGGATTACTCCTTTAACAAAAATTAACATAAAAGATATTCATAGTCTTTTTGGAGAAGAATTTTCACAATCTAGAAGTCAAAACAACCAAAAAACACTAGACAAAGGCCTAAAAAAGCATCTGTTATTTTAAAAAATGCTATTATAAACAAACACAAATAGCTAAACTATAATTAGTTAAATAAAAAACAAAATATTATTAATATTTAATCTAAATAAGTTTTGTCAAACCAAACTTGGGTTTTATATTTGCATCGTTATTTTTAATTATTCCAAATAAACACTCATGAAATATATTTTCCTTCCCACATTAACACTTTTATTTAGTTTGACTTGTTTAGCACAAGAATCAGTGAATACATCTGACGATAAAAATTTTGAAGATCCTTTCGAATCCATAACGGATACCATAAAAAACAAAAAAGGAGGAGTACTTAAAGAAGTTGTTATCACAGCCAACAAAGAGAAAAAGGCAGTTTCAGCATTAAGATCAGGATTAAAACCAATGGACACTCCGCAAAGTGTTCAGGTTATTGGAGCTGAAATAATCGAGCAACAACAAGCCATTCGCCTAAGTGAAGTTATCAAAAATGCCAATGGTATTTATGTAGGTTCCGCACGTGGTGGCGCTCAGGAATCATTTTTCTCAAGAGGATATGATATGTCAGCCAACAATATGTTTAAAAATGGTTTCCGTTATAATGCAGGTTCTATACCGGAAGTTTCAGGTTTAGAAAAAGTGGAATTTCTTAAAGGTGGTTCTGCCTTATTGTATGGAAACGTTGCTCCGGGTGGAATTTTAAATTTGGTTACTAAAACCCCTTCTTTCAAGAGCGGTGGAGAAATTACAATGCAAGCAGGTAGTTATTCCTACTACAAACCATCGATTGATTTTTACGGCCCTTTGAATAAACATATCGCTTATCGATTTAATGCTTCTTACGAAAACTCAGAAAGCTTTAGAGATTATGTCAAAAATGAGCGTATTTATGTAAATCCTTCATTCCTTTTTAATGTAAGCGATAAAACTCAAATTACGGTACAAGGTGACTATTTAAGTGCCGATTGGACTCCTGATTTTGGGACTGGAATCATTGGTAAAACAATTTTAGATTTGCCCCGAAACACGTATTATGGAGCGCTATGGTCAACTGGTAAAACAAAATCATCCAGTGCTTCAGTATTGGTCAATCATGATTTCAACAACAACTGGAAATTAAGTTTTAATTCTTCTTTTCAGTCTTACAACAGAACTCAAAAATCGACTGCACAGTTAAGCTCGATTGATGTCAACGGGAATTGGAAACGTGGCTTGACACAAGCTGATGCTTCTGAAAAAATATTTGGAGATCAATTGAGTTTACAAGGAACCTTCAACACAGGAAGCATCAAACACCAAATATTTACAGGAGTTGACTATGAAAATTCTATGGCACCAAGTTATACTTTTGGCTTTTATGCAACTCCAAATGGTACAACTGCTTTAACTACTGAAGCAACTGCCATAAATCTATTCAATTATGATTACAGCACACAAAGCCTTACCGCGCCCTATTCAACTAGAAGAACCCAACTTGCTACTACAGATACACAACGTTTTGGAGTATATGCACAAGATTTAATTTCGATTACTGATTATGTAAAGGTTTTGGCGGGACTCCGTTGGTCATGGCAAGAAAGTGAGGTCACAACCTCCAAAGAAGTAATAGGGAAAGTGAATGGAGTTGACACCATTACAACAACTCTTGAAAATGCAACTGCTACAACTGGAACTAAAACTTTGAACAGAGCTTATTCTCCAAAAGCAGGACTGGTAATTCAACCAAACAAAGATTTGTCTTTGTTCGCCAGTTACTCCAACTCATTTACTCCTAATAGCGGAACAACGGTAGATTTGCAACCTTTAGATCCTTCTATAATAGATCAATTCGAGGTGGGTATCAAAAAAGATTTTTGGAAAGGTATTTTGAGTACCAATGTAACAGCATATCAAATCTCAAACAATAATTTAGCTCAAACTGTTTTGTTTGCGGCTGATGGTGTAACACCTAATGTAAATACTAACTTAAAAGAACTGGTAGGGGGAACAAAAGGAAAAGGAATTGAAATAGATGTTACTGCAAAACCAACACTAGGTTTGAACATCATTGCAGGATATAGCTTTAACGAAACCAAAATTTCTAAATCATCAGGGACAAGCGGAAGTCTTGTAGTAGGAGACATTTTAGCAAGAACGCCAAAGCATACAGCCAATTTGAGTTTTTTCTACAAATTGCCTAGCGGGACATTAAAAGGGCTTACTTTTGGAGCCATCGGGAACTATATTGGTGACCGCACAGGAGGTTGGAATGACCGTTATGTATGGACAGAAAACAAACCTGTAACTACTCCAAAAACATATACTGTGACCATTGAAGACCGTGACATTCCATTAGAAGGATATACAACAATTGATTTTTCAGCAGGTTATGAATGGAAAAAATTCTCCATATTATGCAAATTATCTAATGTGACAAATGAGTTGAATTACACGGTACACGAAAATTACAGTGTAAATCCAATTGCTCCACGTCAAGTATTGACAAGCTTGAAATATAAATTCTAAAACCTTACTTAGGTTGTATTTGATCCAAAGTTTTTCTGCTTCTTTCATTTTTTTGAAAAGCAGAAAAACTTTGGATTTTTTAATTAAAAATCCCATCTCCTTTTTTACAGTAGATGGGATTCTATATTTCTAAAAGATTGAACGGTTATTTCAAACCCGCCAAACTGTGTTCGATAGTTTCAATTTTTGCCAAAGCATCTGCTTCTTTTTGTCTTTCGTTTGCCAATACTTTCTCCGGCGCACCAGCTACAAATTTCTCATTTGCTAATTTATTTTGAACGGATTTCAAGAAACCTTGCGTGTAAATTAATTCCGTCTTAAGTTTAGCAATTTCCGCTTCTACGTCAATGTTTCCAGTTATTGGGATGAAATATTCATTCGATTTTACACGGAAAGACAATGCTCCGTCTACTTTATCCGAAACATATTCTAATGAAGTGATGTTCCCTAATTTGGTCACAACCGAATCAAAATAAGTGGAAGCTTTATCGTTGTTTACTACTTTCAGTTCGATAGTGTCTTTGAAAGGAATATTTTTGTCTTTACGAATCGTTCTTATCCCAGAGATTACTTCAATTGTATTGTCAAAATCAGCAATCAAAGCTGCGTTAAATGTTTTCATTTCCGGCCAAGTTGAAACAATTAACGCTTCTTCTATAGTTCTTTCGGCAAGAATTTGCCAAATTTCCTCTGTCAAAAACGGCATAAAAGGATGCAATAATTTCAAGTTATTTTCGAGCATTTCTATGGCTTTCGCCAAAGTTACGCTGTCAATTGGCTGTTGGTATGCCGGCTTTATCATTTCCAAAAACCAAGAACAGAAATCATCCCAAACCAATTTATAAATTCCCATCAACGCATCGGAAATTCTATATTTTTCAAAATTATCTTCGATTTCCAAAAGTGTTTGTTGCAATTTGGCTTCGTACCATTCAATCGCTACTTTCGATGATTCCGGTTGTGGAATAGCATCCGAAACTTCCCAACCTTTTATCAGTTTGAAAGCATTCCATATTTTATTAGTAAACGCTTTTCCTTGGTTGCACAATTCTTCATCAAACATAATGTCATTCCCTGCAGAAGCGCTCAAAAGCAATCCCACACGAACACCATCGGCACCAAATTTTTCAATTAAGTCTAAAGGATCCGGAGAATTCCCTAATGATTTAGACATTTTGCGTCTTTGTTTGTCCCGAACCAAACCAGTTAAATACACATTTGTAAATGGTTTTTTACCGGTGTATTCATATCCTGCAATAATCATTCTCGCCACCCAGAAAAACAAAATATCCGGACCCGTTACTAAATCATTCGTTGGATAATAGTATTTAAAATCTTCGCTTTCTGGATCCATAATTCCCCCAAAAACAGACATTGGCCACAACCAAGAAGAAAACCAAGTATCTAAGGCATCAACATCTTGTTTCAAGTCAGAAGTTGTAAGTTGTAAGTTTTTGGTTTTTTCTTTAGCTAAAACTAAAGCTTCTTCAATAGATTCAGCTACTACAAAATCCTCTTTTCCATCGCCATAGAAATAAGCCGGAATTTGTTGTCCCCACCATAATTGACGGGAAATATTCCAGTCGCGGATATTGTTTAACCAATGCGCATACGTATTATTAAAACGAGCAGGATGCAATTTGATTTCACCATCTTCTAATACCGATTTAATTGCCGGTTTTACCAAATCTTCCATTTTCAAAAACCATTGGTCAGACAAACGAGGCTCGATTACCGCTTTTGTTCTTTCCGAAGTACCCACTTTGTTTAGGTGAATTTCTGTTTTTGCTAAAGCACCAATCGTTTCTAATTCTTTGGCAATTGCTTCACGAACCACAAAACGATCTTTTCCTTGATACTGCAATCCAAAACTATTTAAAGTCGCATCTTCGTTGAAAATATCAATAATCTCCAAATTGTGCTTCTCCCCTAATGCTTTGTCATTCATATCGTGAGCAGGAGTTACTTTCAAACATCCTGTTCCAAATTCGATATCAACATATTCATCTTCAATAATTGGAATTACTCTTCCGCAAATAGGGACAATCGCTTTTTTCCCTTTCAAATGAGCAAAACGTTCGTCATTTGGATTAATACAAATCGCGGTATCTCCAAAAATAGTTTCGGGACGCGTTGTTGCAATCGTAAGGAAATCTTCACTTCCTTCAATTTTATATTTTAGGAAATACAATTTTCCTTGTTGTTCTTCGTAAATTACTTCTTCGTATGATAAAGTAGTTTTCGCTTCGGGATCCCAGTTTACCATTCGGTATCCTCTATAAATCAGTCCTTTGTTGTATAAATCTACAAAAGAACGAATTACCGACGCTGACATATCAGGATCCATCGTAAACTTAGTTCGTTCCCAGTCACAAGAAGCTCCCAGCTTTTTTAATTGATCTAAAATTACACCACCGTATTTATCTGTCCATTCCCAGGCATGCGCCAAAAATTCTTCGCGAGTCAAATCATTTTTATTGATTCCTTCTGCTTTTAATTTGGCTACCACTTTTGCTTCAGTAGCTATTGAGGCGTGATCCGTTCCCGGAACCCAGCATGCGTTGAAACCTTTAAGACGTGCTCTTCTAATTAACACATCTTGAATTGTATTGTTCAACATGTGACCCATGTGCAAAACCCCAGTAACATTTGGAGGTGGAATCACAATGGTATATGGTGTTCTATGATCCGGCTCCGAATGAAAATAATTATTTTTCATCCAGTAGTCATACCATTTATTCTCAATTGTTTTAGCGTCGAATTGTGCAGGAATTGTCATTTTATTGTGGATCATTTAATCGTTAAATTGTATTGCTTGTTGGTTCCGTTAAACGAATAACCAAACCAACAAATAACCTTTTTTGACTTTGGTCTGATATTTGTAATTGTAATCTGGAACAAAAGTAAATAATTAAGTAGACTATAAAAAGAGAAATAAAAATTTGTACGTTAATTAAAACAAAGTATATTTACTTTACTGAATTTAAAAATTACAAAATGAAAAAAACAATAGCTTTATTCGCATTCGCATTAATCAGCAGCATTGGTTTTGCTCAAAATGGCCCTAAAATTGAGTTTGCAGCCAAAGACAACACGATTGATTACGGAAAAGTTACTAAATCAGAAAATGGCTCTCGTGATTTTATCTTTACAAATACAGGTAATGCTCCATTAATTATTACTAATGTACTTTCTACATGCGGTTGTACAGTTCCTACAAAACCAGATGAACCAATTATGCCTGGAAAAACAGGAAAAATAACTGTAAAATACAACATGGCTCCCGGACCAATCAGAAAAACGATAACTGTTGAGTCAAATGCAGTGAATTATGAAGCTGGTAGAGTTGCTCTAAAAATAAAAGGAGAAGTAATTTCTAATTAATACATCATAAAATTAAACTAAAAGCTTCTGAAAAATCATTCAGAAGCTTTTTTGATTATAAAACATCAAACAATTGAAAGCTGAATTTTAAAATTTCACTTTCACGTTCGACTTCTAAAGTAATCCACTTATCCTCTACTGACTTAAAAAGAGAATTGATTTCCTGCAATGAATATTTGTACGGAGTGTTGTTGTTAATGGAAATAATTATGTCCCCTTTTTGTAATCCAGCTATGGCCGCTGGCGAATTTTTGCGGACATGTGCTATTTCATAAATAGGCTTTAATTGAAATTTATATTTAAAATCAGTACTAATGGTGACTCCACCCTCATCATTGTATTTAGTGCTCAGCGGAACCGTTTGCATACGGACAGTTTCCTGAACCCACTGCAGACCATTGTGTTGTATTTCGACACCACTTTTATTATAGCTAAATGGAGCCTTGTAATCTCTGTTCTTTTTCAGATACATTTGTTGATTTTGGTAATTGAACACTACAATAAATCGTTTCATAATCTCTCCGCCTACTGAACCCATTCGGTACGGAACCATGGTTACATTTCTAATCGAAATTGAGTCTGGAAAAGCCACCACGGGATTTATAAATTCAAAATCTGCCATCTCAAATTTTTGTATCCTGCCTCTTTTACCTTCGACATCACCGCTAAATCCCTTGCCTAAAAAATCATCAAAGTTTTTCTCTGGAATTTTAATAAACTCTGATTTATCAGGAAACAACCAAACTGCATCACTATTGCCAATGTCTATTAACAATTTGACTTCGACATTGCGATTATCCTGATAGATAGTGCTTATCAAGTATGGTTTGGATTTTTCGATAGCAATAGGAACAGCGGTAAACTTTTTTTCAAATTTAGATCTGTTTTTAGCTGTGTCTTTATAAACAAAAACTTTCCTTTTCTGGTAATCAATTTCGACTAAATTATTTCGGAAAAATTGATACCCAATAATGCCGTTTACAGGAATCCCAATATTAGAAGACAAATTAAAATCTGGGTCTAAAACAATATAGAGCATGTGATTCTTATTTTTCAAACTACCAAATTCCAAAATATTATTAGTAGATTTTAATCCTTCAACAGCGACTTGGCTTCCCAAACCTTTTAATAATATTTTTTCAGCGTTAAAAAAACGGACTTCTTTTTTATCTTCCAAACTGAATAATATAGTTTCAGCAACACCAGTATCTAACAAAAAATTAAGTTCAATGCCATTGACTTTGATAGGCACAAAAACCAAATTATTTATCAATTTAAATGGCATGCTGACCTTATTCACTTCTTTTTCAAACTGAAATCCTTGCTGCGCAAAAACTACAGAAACGAACATACAAATGGAAAATAAAAAAAGTGGTTTTTTCATCATTTTACTTTTCCATAAAATTAATAAATAAATCACATCAAAATGCAGATTTAACAATATATACCGCTTTTGATTATAATAAATTCGGAAAAAAAATTGCAAATTTGCAATTCAATAATTAAGACTATGCCAAAAATATCAAACAAAGGCAGACAAATGCCAGAATCGCCAATACGAAAATTGGTTCCCTACTCAGAAATTGCTAAGAAAAAAGGAAATAAAGTATACCATTTAAACATTGGGCAACCGGATATAAAGACTCCCGAAGTTGCGATGAATGCTGTTAAAAATATTGATTTAACTATATTAGAATACAGTCATTCTGCCGGAAACGAAAGTTACAGAAAAAAATTATCGGCTTATTACATCAATCAAGATATTTCAGTAAATATCGAAGACATTATTATTACTACTGGCGGTTCAGAAGCGCTTATGTTTGCCATGGGTAGCACGATGGATCAGGGCGATGAAATTATCATTCCAGAACCTTTTTATGCAAATTATAATGGATTTTCTACCGCTTCAGGTGTTTCCGTAGTTCCTGTAATTTCAACCATTGAAGCCGGTTTTGCTCTTCCTGCAGTAGAAGATTTTGAAAAACTGATTACTCCAAAAACAAAAGCAATCCTAATTTGCAATCCAGGAAATCCAACGGGTTATTTATATTCGAAAGAAGAAATTATGAAACTGGCTGCGTTAGTCAAAAAACATGATTTGTTTTTAATCTCTGATGAAGTATACCGTGAATTCACTTACGATGGTGATGTACATTACTCTGTGATGAATGTTCCTGGACTTGAAGAACATGCTATCATGATTGATTCTGTTTCAAAAAGATACAGCATGTGTGGCGCAAGAATAGGATGTATTGTTTCTAAAAATAAGGAAGTGATGGCTACTGCAATGAAATTTGCACAAGCAAGATTAAGCCCGCCAACCATTGAACAAATAGCAAGCGAAGCCGCTTTGGACACTCCACAAAGTTATTTTGATGAAGTAATTTCAGAATACAGAGATCGCAGAGACACTTTGATTGAAGAGTTAAATAAAATAGATGGCGTTATTGTAAGCAAACCAAAAGGTGCTTTTTATTGTATCGCACAACTTCCGGTGGAAAATGCTGATGCATTTGCACAATGGCTTCTAGAAAGTTATGACTTGAATGGTGAAACTGTAATGGTAGCACCAGCAGCCGGTTTTTACTCTACACCTGGGATGGGATTAAATCAGGTTCGGATCGCTTATGTATTAAAGAAACAGGACTTAATTAGCGCGGTACGCATACTAAAAGCAGCAATTCCTGTTTATAATGCAGCCCAAACAAAGGCGTAATTAAAGTATACTTTAGATTTACTCATTGAGCAATACGGAAGGATTTTATAAAAGGCAATAACGAACTCGTTATTGCCTTTATTTTTTAGGTCAAAAAAGAAATATAAATAGCCCGTAGAACCAATAAAGTAGTCTTAAATAGTAGGAGCGATAGAAATTCTTTAATTTTTATTATTTATCTTTACCGCTTAAATGTTTATACCAACAATAATAGTTGCTTTTAATGATAAAAAACGAAGAATTTCAAGACGAAATAGGAGACAATCATATTAGTTTATCCGCAAAAAACCCAGTAAGAGATGATGCTTTTGACATTTCTGATGATGAGAAAATTGAAAAAATAAAAAAAGATGTTGAGAGCATTCTAATCACACTTGGAATGGACTTGACCGATGATAGTTTAAAAGGCACACCCAATCGTGTTGCTAAAATGTTTGTGAAGGAAATTTTTGGAGGTTTGAATCCTGCAAAAAAACCAAAAGCTTCCACATTTGACAACAATTACAAATACGGTGAAATGTTAGTTGAAAAAAACATCATCGTGTATTCTACCTGTGAACATCATTTATTACCCATTATAGGAAGAGCGCATGTGGCTTATATTTCTAATGGAACAGTTATTGGCTTGTCTAAAATGAACCGTATTGTTGAATATTATGCCAAAAGACCTCAGGTACAAGAGCGTTTAACGATGCAAATTGTTCAGGAATTACAAATCGCTTTGGGTACAGAAGATGTAGCTTGCGTAATCGATGCCAAACACCTATGTGTGAATTCAAGAGGAATCAGTGATATTGAAAGTAGCACTGTAACATCAGAATTTGGTGGAAAATTTAGAGATGCCGTAACTCGCAGAGAGTTTTTGGATTATATTAAATTAGAGACAAAGTTCTAGTCCTCTCCCCGACCCTCTCCAAAGGAAAGGGAGCCTGGTCTGGTAAAATCAGAACAAGATTATAACAATTATTAATAACACATTCACGTCTCAACTCCCTTCCCTTTGGGGAGGGCTGGGGTGGGGAAAACAATAATCTACAATGCCATTATATAGTAGCCAAAATCTAAAAATATACAATTCTCTTTCGGGAGAAAAAGAAACTTTCGCACCCATTCATGAAGGAAATGTTGGGATGTATGTGTGTGGGCCAACGGTTTACAGTAATGTGCATCTTGGAAACGTGCGTACTTTTATGTCTTTTGACGTGATTTTCAGGTATTTTTTACATTTGGATTACAAAGTGCGTTATGTTCGAAACATTACTGATGTAGGTCATATTGTGGATGATGTGGATGAAGGCGAAGATAAAATTGCCAAAAAAGCACGTCTGGAGCAACTGGAACCGATGGAAGTCGTACAGCGCTACACTGTAGATTTTCATGATATTTTGAATGAATTTAACTTTTTGCCACCAAGTATTGAACCAACGGCAACGGGTCATATCATTGAGCAAATTGAAATAATCAAAACTATTATTGAAAAAGGAATTGGTTATGAAGCCAATGGATCGGTTTATTTTGATGTGGTAAAATTTAATGAAACCAATCATTACGGACGATTAAGTGGTCGTAATATTGAGGATATGCTTACCAATACCCGTGATCTTGACGGACAAAGTGACAAGAGAAATTCACAGGATTTTGCACTTTGGAAAAAAGCGGAAGCGCAACATATAATGCGTTGGCCTTCGCCTTGGAGCGATGGATTCCCGGGATGGCACTTAGAATGTACTGCAATGAGCACTAAATATTTAGGTAATCATTTTGACATTCACGGTGGTGGAATGGATTTAAAATTTCCGCATCATGAGTGCGAAATTGCACAAAACGAAGCCTGTACCGGTCAAACTCCAGTTAACTATTGGTTACACGCCAATATGCTGACTTTGAACGGAAAAAAGATGGCGAAATCTACTGGAAATAATATTTTGCCAAGAGAAATATTGACTGGAGAGAATACGATTTTGAGTAAAGCTTTCTCCGCATCAGTTGCACGATTTTTCATGTTACAGGCGCATTACAGAAGTATTCTAGATTTTTCTGACGATGCCATTGTTGCTGCCGAAAAAGGATACAAACGATTGATGGAAGCGATGAACTCCTTAAAAGAAATCACTGCTGACACAAAAAGCACGATTGATATTTCTGCATGGAAACAATCCTGCTATGAGGCGATGAATGACGATTTTAACACGCCAATTTTAATTGCACAGTTGTTTGAAGGCGTACGGTTTGTCAATTTATTAAAGGATGCAAAAGAGGCTTTGAATTCCGATGACTTAAACAATTTTGCAAAAGCAATGCATGCTTTTGTTTTTGATGTTTTAGGATTGGAAGATGAAAAAGTTTCGGACAGCAATAACGATAAATTAGAAGGAACGGTGAATATGCTTATTGAAATGAGAAAACAGGCCAGAGATAACAAGAACTTTGCCTTGTCTGATCAAATTAGAGATCAATTAATTGCTTTAGGAATTCAATTAAAAGATAGCAAAGAAGGAACAACATTTAGTATTTAGTGTTGAGCAATCCATTTTTAATGATCAGCGCAACATTTCAAATAGAAACTAATAAAATATGATTTCTAAAATGCTCATATTTCCTTTTGTACTATTAGTTCGCTTTTATCAGATTGCGATATCACCATTTACACCTTCCGCTTGTCGTTTTGAGCCGACTTGCTCCTCTTACATGATTGAAGCCTTACGGATTCACGGCTTGTTTTACGGAGGGTTTTTAGGAATAAAACGAATTATAAGTTGTAATCCTTGGGGAAGGACAGGCTACGATCCGGTTCCAAAAAAAACATGCACTCATAAAGATTAGCTTTTTTAGTACGAATTTTACTTTTAATCTCTATTTTTACGACAAATAAAAAATAAACAATATATGACACACGCTTTAAACATCGTTTGGAATCCATCAGAAGGAATTGATTTAGGCTTTTTTATCATTCGATATTACAGCTTAATGTTTGTAATTGCTTTTGGATTAGGCTGGTACATCATGAAAAACATTTTCGAAAGAGAAGGAGAATCGATAGAAAAATTGGACTCTTTGTTTATCTGGACGGTACTAGCAACATTGATTGGTGCGCGTTTAGGTCATGTTTTTTTCTACGATTGGGAATATTACCGTAATCATTTATTGGAAATCATTTTACCGTTTAGATTCAGTCCAAGTTTTGAATTCACAGGATATCAAGGTCTAGCCAGTCATGGAGCTGCAATTTCGATTATTATTGCCATGTATTTTTACAGTAAAAACGTGTTAAAAAGACCACAATTATGGATATTAGACCGCGTAGTTATTCCTGTAGCAAGCGGCGCAATTTTCGTGAGATTAGGTAACTTTTTCAATTCGGAAATTATTGGACATGAAACAACATCTCGCTTTGGAATAAAATTCATAAAAGATCATTTTAGCCCGATGGACGCTGTAAATGCAACTCAAATAGCGAATCCTAAAGATGCTTACACAGCTATTGCAACAGATCCTAAATTTGCCGCTTTGTTGGAGCAAGTCCCTGTAAGACATCCAACGCAATTGTATGAAGCATTTAGCTATGTTTTCGTTTTTGCTATTTTGTTTTTCATGTATTGGAAAACAGAAAAAAGAAAATATACCGGATTTATTTTTGGTTCATTCCTTGTTCTTCTGTTTACGGTTCGTTTTATCGTAGAATCTGTTAAGGAAAGTCAAGGAGGATTTGAAAGCGCTTTAGGCTTGTTTTCAACAGGACAATGGCTTAGTATTCCATTTATTCTGATAGGATTGTATTTCATTTTCACAGCCGACAAAGAACTAACTAATTAAAAAAAAATAAGCACTTATACAAAAAGCGTTATCTAAATCCAGTAGGTAACGCTTTTTTTATAGCGGGATTGAAATCCCAAAATCAATATTTTTAGTGTTGTAACCCGAATTAGTTTTTTGCAATCCTGCATTTGACACATGACGAATATTTGGTCTTACATCAAAAGTTACTTTATTATATTTGAAAGTAAACCCTAAAGCTAAAACATCTGAGAAGGCAAAACCTTTGGATAAACGTTCTGTTTCGGTATCGGTAATCATTGGTCCAACACTCCCAAAAACATAGACACTGCATGATTTAAGGACCGGTTTCCTCATAAGAAAACCAATATTTAGTACATAGTCTCTAATATTCTTCAGCTTTGTAAATCGCTCCCGTTTATCCAAATAATCCGGATCATCAGGCTCAATAAAATACAAATTTGTTAATTGATGCATGGCGAAATTAAGTTCGGGCTGAAGTAAAAACTCATAACTAAAGTTCCTAGTTGATTTTACTTTATAAAATAATTGCACCTTGAAATACTCATTCGTATAGGTGTAATTTCTATTCTTAAATTCATTTCCCAATCCGTATGCAAAACCAAATTCAAATTTACTGTGCTTGTCTTGCGCATAGAATGGAATTGAACCAAAAATAGCAACTACAATAAGAAGTACTTTCTTATACATACATTTAGATTTAAAACTCTAAAACTCTTTGTTATCAACTGTTAAATTACAAATAAAAACTCACATTGGATTGCAGGGAAAAAAAAAGAGATTCAACTTTCGTTGAATCTCTTTTTAAAATATATAGAAAAGATTTACTCTTCTAAATGCGCTTTTTCTACTTTATTTTTATCTACTTTCGAGATAGTGTCTACCAAAACCGGAGTTGCAATAAACAGTGAAGAATATGTTCCTACGATGATACCTACCAACATAGCAAATATAAATCCTCTGATAGATTCCCCACCAAAAACAAACATGATTAATAAAACCACAATCATTGTCAATGACGTATTAATTGTTCTTGACATTGTTGTATTAATAGATTGGTTTACAATTTCAGCAAAAGTACCTTTAGTTTTTCCGGCTAAATACTCACGAACCCTGTCAAATACAATAACAGTATCATTCATAGAATACCCGATAACGGTTAGAATCGCAGCGATAAAGTGCTGATCGATTTCCATTCCAAAAGGCATAAATTTGTAGCACAAAGAGTAAATACCCAAAACAAAAATAACATCATGCGCAATTGCTGCAATCGCACCTAAACTATATTGCCATTTTCTGTAACTGATCATTAAGTATAAAAACACAATAGCCATTGCTCCAAGAACAGCCCAATATGCATTAGTCTTAATATCTTCCGCTACAGTTGGGCCCACTTTTGAGGCTTGTAAAATACCTAATTTTTTACCATCATAAGAATTTACAAATTTATCATACGTCATATCTGCTGAAAAATGTTGTTTTAAAGTAGCAAACAACAATTTATTCACTTCTTCATCTGCTTTAATTCCTGGCTCTTGAACTTTGAATTTTGTTGTAATTTTTAATTGGTTATCGCTACCAAAAACTTTCACTTCAGCACTACCATCAAAAACTTTAGCTAATTCTGCTTTTACAGCTTCTGTTTCAATTGGTTTTTCAAAACGTACTTGGAATGTTCTTCCTCCTACAAAATCAACTCCTTCATCAAGTCCGTTTGTTGCTAAAGAGATAACACTTATAACAACTACTATACTTGAGAATAAATACGTCCATTTTTTCATTCCTAAGAAATCAAAATGAAAGTTATTAAACATATTCTTAGAGAAATTTGTAACAAACGTCAAATTATTCTTTTTGCTTATGTTCCAATCAATGAAGATTCTTGCAATAAAGATTGAAGTAAATAATGACGTTACGATACCAATCAATAATGTAGTAGCAAAACCTTTAATTGGTCCTGAACCAAAAATAAACAATACAGCTCCAGTTAAAATATGCGTTACGTTAGCATCAGTAATTGATGACATTGCACCTCTCCAACTGTACGAAGTTTTAATAGCTTCTTCAAGTGTTTTACCAGCACGTAATTCTTCTTTTGCTCTTTCATAAATAATGATATTTGCATCAACTGCTGTTCCCATTGTTAAAACGATACCGGCAATACCTGGCAATGTAAGAACTGCTCCGATACTTGCTAAAATTCCGAACAAGAACAGTAAATTAACCGCTAGTGCAACATTCGCATACCAACCTGCTTTACCATAATAGATCATCATCCAAAGTGACACTAAAAGCAATCCTATTAAAGCGGAGTTAGTACCATTATCAATTGCTTCTTGACCTAAGGATGGCCCAACCACTTCTGATTGAACAATATCCGCTGCAGCAGGAAGTTTACCCGCTCTTAAAACATTCGCTAAATCTTTAGTTTCTGTAACATCAAAAGCTCCCGAAATTTCAGATCTACCACCAGAAATTGGTCCGCTAGAAACTCCTGGCGCCGAATAAACCACATCATCAAGAACAATAGCAATATTACTTTTTTGAGTATATGCTCTACCAGTTAATTCTTCCCAAGCTTTTGCACCTTGACCGTTCATTTGCATAGAAACAGCTGGTTTACCTGATTGATCAAATGTATCGCTTGCATCCGTAACCACTCCACCACTCATTGAAGGCACATTGTCTCTGTTTCCTTTTAAAGCGTATAATTCTACAGCATCAATATCTTTTGCTTTAGCATCTTTAATTATCATTGGTTTACCCCAAACAAACTTTGCATAACGTTGGTCACCTGCTAATAAAATTCTAATATCAGCTCTTTTCAAATATCCGTTTACAACAGCAGTATCTTTTGGAGAGAAAAGTCCCAAAACTGGACCTCCACCTTGACCAATAATTTTATCAAATAAAGGATTTTCTCCTTTTTTAGTAGCAGTTGAATCTTTAGCATCCGTAAGTAAAGCACTCAAAGAATCTTTTACAACTGGTTTTACTTCAGTAATTTTGATTTCTGTTTTTTTCAATGACTCATTAGCAGCCATTAAAAAATTACCAATTTCTTCAATTTTGTACGTTTCCCAAAACTGCAATTGAGCTGTGCTTGACAATAATTTTTTAGCACGATCCACATCTTTTGCACCAGGAAGTTCAACAAGAATCTGACCTGAATTTCCTAATTTTTGAATATTAGGTTGCGTTACACCAAATTGATCGATACGTTTTCTTAATACTCCAAAAGCACTTTCTACAGACTCATCTACTTTTCTGGAGATAACCTTTTTTACTTGTGCATCCGTCATTTGAAAATCAACCCCACCTTCACCTTGCAAACTTCTGTTAGCGAAAATATCAGGAGAAGCTAATTTTACAGTACCTTTTGAATTTGCTTCAAAAGCATCAAAAAACTTATCTAAATATGATTTATTCCCTTGTAAATCTGCAGAAGCATCAGCCAAAGACTTATTGAAAACTGGGTTTTTAGAATTATTAGATAATCCTTTTAAAATATCTTTTACAGATATTTGAAGTATAACATTGATACCACCTTCTAAGTCAAGACCTTTGTTGATTTGCTTATCACTTACTTCATTAAAAGTAAAATTGGTAAAACCAAGATTAAATACTTTCTCTTTACCGATTGAATCTAAATATTTTGCTTCTTTTTCAGGATTTCCACCAGCAAAAGATTTAGCATCGCTTTTTACTTTACTTGCGACAAAAGTGAAAGAAAGTTGGTAAATACTTACCAATGCAAATAGAATTGCGAAAAATTTAATAAGTCCTTTATTCTGCATTATTACTAAAAATTAATTATTTTTTATTTATTTATTTTTGCTTTAAACCTTATATAATAACACTTTACATTCATTTTTAACATTAAAAAAGAATATTTCGAGCTACCTCATTTTTTTTAAACCGAGCAAATATATAATTAACGTTAAGATTAACCAATTTATTTATAGATTAATCTCAAGAAAAAGACTGCAATGATGCAGTCTTCTCTTTTTTATATGTAAATTTTTATACCAAAATCGATTTTAAAGCGTCATTCATTTGTCTGACAGCATCTGCACTTTTAGCAAATAATGCTTTTTCAGCATCATTTAGTTTAATGTCAAGAATTTCTTCTACTCCATTTTTACCAATAATACATGGAACACCAATACAGATATCATTTTGACCATATTCGCCTTCAACGAAAACAGAACATGCAATCATTTTCTTTTGGTCATTCAAAATACTGTCTACTAAAAAAGCAACAGAAGCTCCAGGAGCATACCAAGCCGATGTTCCAAGAAGTCCTGTAAGTGTAGCTCCACCAACCATAGTATCTGCAGCTACTTTTTGCAATTCTTCTTCCGATAAAAATTGAGAAACTGGAATTCCGTTATAAGAAGCCAGTCTTGTCAAAGGAATCATAGTTGTATCACCATGCCCACCGATAACCATAGCTGAAATATCATTAGCGGGTTTGTCTAAAGCTAAAGACAAATATGTTCTGAAACGAGAACTGTCTAACGCTCCACCCATACCAATAATTCTATTTTTTGGCAATCCCGTAGATTTCAATGCTAAATATGTCATCGTGTCCATGGGATTAGAAACTACCACTATAATAGTATCCGGTGAATGTTTCAATACATTTTCAGCAACCGTTTTCACAATTCCTGCATTAATCCCTATTAATTCTTCACGAGTCATTCCTGGTTTTCTTGGAATTCCTGATGTAATTACAACTACATCACTTCCTGCTGTTTTAGAATAATCATTGGTAACGCCTGATACTTTGGTATTAAAACCTGTATTAGTAGCGCATTGCATGATATCTAATGCTTTACCTTCAGCAAAACCTTCTCTAATATCCAATAATACTACTTCACTGGCAATTCCTCTATAAGAAATCACATCCGCACATGTCGCTCCTACATTTCCTGCTCCTACAATGGTAACTTTCATATTTTAAAGTTTATTCGGTTAATTGTTAATTTGGTTACTTGTTATTGTGTTAATCTATTCGAATGAAAACGAATGATTACATTAAGTTACGCATCAATATTTGCGTAAACTGCATTTTTCTCAATAAATTCTCTTCTTGGTGGAACCTCATCACCCATTAACATAGAGAAAACTCTATCAGCTTCCGCCAAACTGTCAATAGTTACCTGACGCAACGTTCTGAAACTTGGATCCATTGTGGTTTCCCATAATTGCTCCGCATTCATCTCTCCAAGACCTTTATAACGCTGAATTCCTGCACTTCCGCCCATTCTTTCATTTGCTTGATCGCGCTGCACGTCATTCCAAGCGTATTCTTTCTTGTTTCCTTTTTTAACTAAATATAAAGGTGGTGCTGCAATATATACGTGACCTTCTTCGATTAATTCTTTCATAAAACGGAAGAAGAATGTTAAGATTAAAGTAGAAATGTGACTACCATCGACATCGGCATCACACATAATAATTACTTTATGGTAGCGTAATTTTTCAATATTTAAGGCTTTACTATCTTCTGCAGTTCCTATTGTAACTCCAAGAGCAGTAAATATGTTTCGAATCTCTTCGTTTTCAAAAACTTTGTGATGCATTGCTTTTTCTACGTTCAAAATCTTACCACGTAATGGCAAAATAGCTTGAAACGCACGATCACGACCTTGTTTTGCAGTTCCACCCGCCGAATCTCCCTCGACAAGATATACTTCACATTTTGCCGGATCTTGCTCTGAACAATCCGAAAGTTTTCCTGGCAATCCACCGCCACCCATTACGGTTTTGCGCTGTACCATTTCACGTGCTTTTTTAGCTGCGTGACGCGCTTGAGCTGCAAGAATTACTTTTTGAACAATGATACGGGCATCATTTGGATTTTCTTCCAAATAATTCTCAATCATTTCACTCACTGCCTGACTTACTGGAGAAACAACTTCTCTGTTACCAAGTTTGGTTTTCGTTTGCCCTTCAAACTGTGGTTCCTGAACTTTCACCGAAATAATAGCAGTCAATCCTTCACGGAAATCGTCTCCTGAAATGTCAAATTTCAGTTTGTCTAACATTCCCGAAGCATCTGCATATTTCTTTAACGATCTGGTTAGACCAGTTCTAAAACCCTGTAAGTGCGTTCCTCCTTCGTGTGTATTGATATTGTTTACGTAAGAAAAAATATTTTCCGTGTAACTTGTATTATAAATTAACGCAACCTCAACCGGAATTTCTCCTTTTTCATGATCCATAGAAATTACGTGTGCAATAATTGGCTCACGGTTTCCATCTAAGTAACGGATGTATTCTTTTAAACCTTCATCAGAATGAAATACTTCCGAAACAAAATTCCCATCTTTATCTTTTTCTCTTTTATCTGTAAAAGTGATCGTGATTCCTTTATTCAGAAAAGACAATTCACGCATACGAGCGGATAAAGTATCATAAGAATACTCTATTGTTTGTGTAAATATGCTTGGATCCGGATAAAAAGTAACGATTGTTCCTCTTTTTGTCGTTTCACCAATTTGTTTTACTGGATATAATGCTTTTCCTTTTTCGTATTCTTGTTCGTATATTTTACCATCACTACTGTGAACGGTAGCTCTCAAATGGTTTGACAATGCATTTACCACAGAAACCCCAACACCGTGAAGTCCTCCGGAAACTTTATAGGAATCTTTATCGAACTTTCCTCCGGCACCAATTTTGGTCATTACAACCTCCAATGCTGAAACACCTTCTTTTTTATGAATACCTACCGGAATACCACGTCCATTATCCTCAACCGAAACGGATCCATCTTCATTAATATCAACTATTATGGTATCACAATGGCCTCCCATTGCCTCATCGATAGAGTTATCTACAACCTCATACACTAAATGATGTAGTCCTCGAACACCCACATCTCCAATATACATCGAAGGACGCATTCTTACGTGCTCCATTCCTTCTAATGCCTGAATACTATCTGCTGAATAACTGTCCTTCTTGATTTCTTCGCTCATATATATTTTATTGTAAAAAATGTAATTTTTGTATAACACGCAAATATATAAAAACGCAAATTAGATAACCGTTAAAATCCCTTTTTAAGCCCTTAAGTTATTAACATTTGTTCATATAATTACAAAAAAAAAGCTCTCAAAATTGAGAGCGTTCTTCATTTATAAAAAATTCAAATTTTTGTTTCAAACCACAACTCCTGTTTTAGCAATTCCAGTATCTGCCCGAACGTGAGCTGCATTAGCTCTTCCGCTTGGATCTAGGTTTTCTTGCCATTTTGGAATCCATTTCCTAACTGTTTGCGCGGCACTTATTTGCGGATAATATTTGTTAAATATCGATCTGTAAAAATAGGCTTCTTTAGTTGTAGGAGAATTGTATGGAAATTCGGCTGCAGCTCCGGCTAATTGCTCGTCCGTAACTTGCGTTGCACAATACTCAATCAATTGATCGATCCAATTGTATCCTACCCCATCTGAAAATTGTTCTTTTTGTCTCCACAAAACTTCTTCTGGAAGATAGGGATTGTCTGGAGTATCAAATGCTTTTCTTAATATATATTTTTCTTTTCCATCGTACGTTTTCGGCATCTTTTCTTCTGCTTTGACACGAACGGCCAAATCTAAGAACGCTTTATCTAAAAATGGAACTCTAGTCTCTAAACCGTGAGCCATTGGGGATTTATCGGCTCTTAATAAATCGGCAGTGAATAATTTCTGCACTCTTTCGATGGTTTCCTTCTGAAAATCTTCCGCTGACGGTGCATTTCTAAAATACAAATATCCACCAAAGATTTCATCAGCTCCTTCACCTGAAAGTACCACTTTTACACCTAAATCCGTAATCGCTTTCGACAAGAAATACATTGGTGTACTTGCTCGTACCGAAGTCACGTCATACGTTTCTAAATGCCAAATTAGTTTCTCTAAAATTTCAATTCCTTCTTCGACAGTAAAGTGAATTTCATGATGCTCTGTGCCTAAATACTCAGCAACTTTTCTGGCTGCCGCAGCATCTGGCGCATCAGCATTTAAACCAATTGAAAATGATTGTAATTTTTTGCCGCTTTCTGCCAATAAACGAGAAGCAATTGCTGAAGTCAATGAAGAGTCTAATCCTCCAGAAAGCAATACACCAATAGGCACATCGCTCATTAATCTTTTACGAGTCGCTTCGGTCAACGTTTCTCTGATTAACTCCAAATTTAATTCTTGGTCGGCTTTTAAATAATCTTCATATTCTGGTTTGTAATACTTTACAAAACCTGTTTTTGCAGTATAATAATGTCCCGGAGGAAAAGTAGAAAATGTTTTACATTGATCCGCGATAGGTTTCATTTCGGAGGAGAAATAGATTCTTCCTCTTTCATCCAAACCATAATATAGCGGTTTCACTCCCATTGGGTCTCTACCAGCAATAAAATCATCACCATCCACCACCACAAAAGCCCAATCTCCGTCCAGCATATTGCAAAAATCGTATCCAAACTCCTCGTACAAATGCACAATAACCTCTGAATCTGATTTTGTTCTAAAAGTATGATCTTTTAAAACACCATCTCTTAATTCCTGATGATTGTATATTTCGCCATTATGAACCATGTAGGCGGTTTTTGTACCTTGTATCGGTTGTTTCCCGGAATGCAAATCGATTATCGATAGCCTTTCATGACTTAGAATATGCCCTTTTTCAGTAACATGCAAATCGCTTTCATCCGGACCACGATGCGTCATTCTTTTTGAAAGTTCTCCAAACAATTGCTCCTCTTTTCCTCTTCCGATAATGGCTAGTATTCCGCACATAACTCTGTATTTTTATTTTTTTCCAATTCTAAGTCGACAAATATGCAATAGCAGTTACAAACACAAAACATAATTAGTGTATTTAGTTACTATTTAAAACAAAAAGATGCATTTTATCTTAAAAATGTAATTCAAATACCAATAAATCAAAACATTGTGATTCAACTGTAAATCATCAAAGTTATTTCAAACATTTATTTGACTTTCTGCCCTTTCAAATACGTTTCCGTTGGTTTCATTTTCACTATTTTATTTTCTTCCACTTTTATTAAATCCTGATCGTACATCACAAAATCAGCCCATTTCCCCACTTCAAGACTTCCTTTTTCTTTTTCTTCGAAATTAGAAAAAGCAGCCCAAATGGTCATTCCTCTTAAAGTTTCGGCTCTGGTTAATGCATTTTCCATTTGGAAACCGCCTTTTGGATATTCCTTACTGTCTTTTCTTGCAACTGCTGCATAAAAAGTTAACATTGGATTCACTTCCTCCACAGGAAAATCAGTTCCTAGAGCTACCATTCCCGCTTTTTGAAGTAATTTTTTATAAGCATATGCATTTTTCAGCCTTTCTTTTCCTAATCTGTCTTCTGCCCAATACATATCGGATGTAGCGTGCGTAGGTTGAACTGAAGGAATAATTCCAAATTTGAAATAATCAAAATCAGCTTCACGCAAAACTTGGGCGTGCTCAATTTTCCATCTTCTATCTTTGGTTCCAGCCAAAACATCTCCGTAAATTTTCAAAATCACCGTATTGGCCGAATCGCCAATAGCATGCGTATTAAGCTGAAACTTTGAAGCCGCAATTTGTTTGGCTACATCTTTTAATCCAGAAATTGGTGCCAACAAAGCGCCGTATTGGCCTGGCTTGTCAGAATACGGTTTGTGCATACAAGCACCACGAGAACCCAAAGCGCCATCACCGTACATTTTAAAGGATCGAACATTTAGATTATCCGTTTTATAAATTCCTTTTTTTAGATATAAATCAATATTTTTCTGATTTGCCGTAATCATTGCATACACATTAAGCTTCATCACTTTTGTTTTTTGCAAACTATCCATCAAATGAATAATGTCCGGATCTAATCCTGCATCATTTACGGTTGTCAATCCATAATCAAACATCACTTTTTCGGCATCCAATAAAGCTGCTATTTGTATTTTACGAGTTGGTTTTGGAATTATCTTAAACACTAATTCCATCGGATTATCCACTAAAATCCCAGTTGGTTCCCCGTTTGCAATTTCAATTTGACCACCAACAGCTTTCGTATTTTTTGTAATTCCGGCTAATTCCAATGCTTTACTATTCACGATTATTGCATGTCCGTCAACTCTATTCAATACAACAGGAATATCAGGAAATGCAGCGTCTAAATCAGCTTTTGTAGGATACTTTTTGACTTTCCAATCGTTTTGATCCCAACCATTACCCACAATAAACGTTGGATTTTTATCTTTTTGAAAAGCCTTTAAACGAGTAATTATTTCGTCCATACTTTTGGTGCCGCGTAAATCAGCTTCTTGTAAACTTAAACCATAGCTATAGAAATGGCAATGTGCGTCAATTAATCCCGGGTAAATGAATTTCCCTTCTGCATCTATTGTATTCTTGGATTCATATTGTTTTGAAATTTCACCATTAGTCCCAATAGCGATAATTTTCCCCTTATCAATCGCCATAGCCGAAGCCTCAGAAAAAGAGTTATCTACCGAGTAAATAGTAGCATCTGTAATAATAGTGTCAACGGTAACTTTATTTTTTTGATCACAGGAGATCAATAAAAATAAAGCAAGAAATAAAGTAATAGATCTCATAATAAACATTTTAGTTGTGCTAATATAAAAAAACTGTACCGAATTATTTTAAACAAACGGAATTAAAAGAAATTTTTGAATTCTTAACTTGACCATTCTGATTATTTCCATAAAAAAACGCTCTCCAAAAGGAGAGCGTTTGTCTATTTGTAAAATCTTAATTAATTGTGTTTATGCTTTTGCATACGCATCATCATGCACGCTAGCTACTGCTCTTCCAGATGGGTCATTCATGTTCTTGAATGCCTCATCCCATTCCAATGCAATTTTTGTACTACAGGCAACGCTTGCTTCTTGCGGAACACACAAAGCAGCTGCATCACTTGGAAAATGCTCATGAAAAATAGAACGGTAATAATATTCCTCTTTTGAAGTTGGCGTTTGTAAAGGGAACTTGTATTTAGCATTTGCTAATTGCTCATCTGAAATTTCAACCGCTACCACTTCTTTCAAAGTATCAATCCAACCGTATCCTACACCATCACTGAATTGTTCTTTTTGTCTCCATGCAACACTTGGCGGCAACATCTCTTCAAAAGCTTTACGAACTACCCATTTTTCCATTGGATGTTCTGCATTGATCATTTTATCCTGAGGATTAACGCGCATCGCCACATCCATAAATTCTTTATCTAAAAAGGGCACACGTCCTTCAATTCCCCAAGCTGCTAAACTTTTGTTGGCACGCAAACAGTCGTACATGTGCAACTTACCTAATTTACGTACGTTTTCTTCGTGGAATTCTCTTGCGTTCGGCGCTTTATGAAAATATAAATATCCTCCAAAAAGTTCATCAGCTCCTTCACCTGACAATACCATTTTGATACCCATTGATTTGATAACTCTCGCCATTAACCACATAGGTGTTGATGCTCTAATTGTAGTTACATCGTAGGTTTCTAAATTGTAAATTACATCTTTAACTGCATCTAAACCTTCTTGGATAGTAAATTTTATTTCGTGATGAATGGTTCCAATATGATCAGCAACTATTTGAGCTGCTGCTAAATCTGGAGAACCTTCTAATCCTACCGAGAAAGAGTGCAATTGCGGATACCAAGCATCAGCAACATCACCGGATTCAATACGTTTTTGCGCATATTTTTTGGCTACAGCCGAAGTTATAGAAGAATCTAACCCTCCCGAAAGCAATACTCCATAAGGCACATCACTCATCAATTGTCTGTGAACCGCGGCTTCTAAAGCGACTTTAATTTCGTCAATGCTGGTTACGTTGTCTTTTACGGCATCGTAATCTGTCCATTCTCTTTTATACCATTGTACAAATTCTCCGTCTTTACTTGACATATAATGTCCCGGAGGAAACAATTGGATTTTTGTACAATAGCCTTCTAAGGCTTTCAATTCTGAAGCTACGTAAAAAGTTCCATGCTCATCCCAACCTATGTATAATGGAATAATTCCCATGTGATCACGAGCAACAAAATACTCATCTTTTTCTACATCATAAATGGCAAATCCAAAAATTCCGTTCATTTCATCTATAAAATGAGGTCCTTTTTCTTTGTAAAGTGCTAAAATAACTTCACAGTCACTTTCTGTTTGAAAGTTGTATTTCCCTTCAAATTGTTTACGCAATTCTCTGTGGTTATAGATTTCACCATTTGCAGCTAAAACAAGTTGTTTGTCTTCACTAAATAAAGGTTGTTTCCCTGACGCAGGATCAACAATTGCCAAACGCTCGTGAGACAAAATAGCTTTTTCATTACTGAAAATTCCACTCCAGTCCGGTCCACGATGACGGATAATTTTAGACATTTCTAATACTTGCGGTCTTAAAACTTCCGCTTTTTGTTTTAGGTCAAAGGCACATACTATTCCGCACATAACTATATATTTTAAATGTTTTGTTTATTTTGATAAGGCAAAGATGCAGTTATAGTTCTAATTTAAAAACATAAATGCTATTTTTAGTTATAAATTATAACAAAAAAATAGCATTTGTGTTTAAAATGTAATTAAAAAAGAATAAAAAAGCAATCGAAGTTGAGAATTGTAAAATGGGACGCCGAGAAGACAAATTTTATTCAATAGTCTGCACTAAATATTTCGTACTGTTAATCTCAAAAGTAAAACCTTCTTGATTTCCCATCAATTTATTTCCCAAAGGAGATTGTGGTGATAATGCGATAATATTGATTCCTTCTACATTAATTTTTGGAAGCGCCACACTCAGATACAAATAAATTCCGTTCGCTTTTACCAAGCTCCCAACAATAATAGTCTCAGCAATTGTAGTAGCGTCAATTTTATCCAAAACTGTTTTTTGATCCAATACTTCTCTCAATTTACGATTGAGTTTTTCCTGTTCAATGTGCATCATTGATAAAGCGGTTTCATGTTTGTCTCCGGCAGAACCTTTGGCATCGTTCTTAGAATCTTCGGTAAGCGCCACAATCATGTCTTTGAAAACATCGATTCGATCCTGAACTAATTGTAAATAATGGGTATGTATTTTTTGTTTAAATGTCATAAGTTGAATTACAAATCTGACAGGATTTAAAACCTGCCAGGCTTTCAAATTTTTATAATAAAAAAAAGCGAAGATTGTTTTCCGTTTCGGCTCCTTCTCTTTCGGGGAAGGATGCGGCGAGTATTTAAAAATCAAATTTATAGTTTGCTCCTAAAATCACTTGAAAACCCTGAACTGGATAATTCAACCATTTTTGGTACGCATTATTTGTAATATTATTAGCTCTTGCAAAAGCCGTCAATCGGTCGCTGTATTTGTAGCCTACATTTGCATTGACATCAAAATATGATTTCAACGTTACAGGAGCTGCATTTGCCGAAAACGCCGTATTCATCTGAAAATCTTTTCGCTCACCTACGTAAAACACATTTGTTCCAGCGAACCATTTTTCTGTAATATTAAAATCAAGATTTGAATTTATTTTTATTGCTGGCATATTCCAGGCTTCTTGCTGATAATCATTAGTGAAACTGCTGAAAGTTCCGTTGATTCCAAAAGTTACATCCTCAGAAAAATCAGCTTTAAGTTCTCCATAAAAACTTAATGTTTTCATATCATCATACACCACTTGGAAGGAATTTCCAAACGCATAATCTTCATTACTCGCATTTTCATTGTAATCATTGCTTCTAAACAAGGCTTTATTTCTTTCATTCACATACGAAGCTTTAATATTATAACTCACATTATTGGTCAATTTTCCTTTTAATCCGGCAAAAACATCATACTGCTGATCTGTTGGAGTTATGCTCAAAGTCGGGGATAAAAACGAATTTTCGTCTACAAAATCCTGATATGAATTTTGTTTCAAATTTCCTTCGGCACCTGCATAGAAAATCATCAAATCGCCAACCACTTTATACGAAGCATTGAATTTTGGATACACATAAAAGGAATTATTGCTGTTTTGATTGTCCATACTATAAAAAACAGCGGCACCAATATTCAGCGTCCAATCTTCCTCCTGCATTACAAAACTTGGTGAGATTCCAAAATTCGTAAATCCGTATTTGATGGCTTCAACATTTGTATTTAAATAATTATTCTTGAAACTTCCTCCCACATAATCTACCGTTAAATCTGTTTTCACAGCACTTTCCATCACGTCAAATTCAATGGTTGGTTTTGCATAAAATCGATTTTCTGAAGATCCGGACGCATCCGAAAAATGATTGTATTTAAGACTTGATTTGTTTAAAACACTTTCGTTAAAAGCTACATTTCCGCCCAGCGATATGGTTCTGTAAGTTTGCTGCGGATCAATTCCATTAATCAACATCACTTGATCCTGTGCTGATAAAGTATTTCCAAATTCCGAAGGTAATCCGTACCAATTATAAATCTGGTTTCGATATCCTAAATCCAAATTCCAAGACACGTCTTTTTGATTGGAACCATACATTAAGTCTAACGAAGTATCATAAAACCGATTTTCTAATGCTACATTTTTGATTCCGCCTTCTGACGAATGATGGCGAAACATTCCACCTACATAATCCGTATTATTTAAATCGTGATTTACGAATAATTCTCCAATAAAGGTTCCGTAATTCCCAACACCAAAAGTCGCGTAATTTTTAAACAAATGTGCTTGCTTTTCTTTCTCTACACCTTCTGCTTTTCCTTTGGATGGTGTAAATGTTGATGCTACCGGAAAAGAAAAAATAGAATATTTAATGATTTCTTTTTTGGAATTCCCTTCTTCATCCAGTTCTGGAATTTCTTTGACTTTGAAAGCATCAGAAATTTTTGGCGTATACGGTTTTACAACATTTACCGTTTCGGTTCCAATTTGTTCTTTCTTTTGTGCAAACGAAAATTGAAATGCAATAAGTAATAGACTTAAAATTATTTTATTTTGGAAATTGATTCTCATTTGTATTGTTGTTTTTTGATAAAAGAAAAAATAAATAAGACTTTACAAATTGCCTAATCACTAATCTTTTTTTTCTAATTGTCTCTTTACTTTTTTACTTCTTATTTATAACTTAACTTGTAATTTAAACTTCCCATTCGCCTTTTGCAATGAATTGCGATTTGCCACCAATATTTATATCAAAATGATTATTCTCTAATTTTCCGTCAAAATAAATTTGAGAAGGTCTATTTATAAATTCTCCCTGATGATTGATTATTTGAATTTTTGGAGCATTATATTTTAACAGAAAAGCCTGCAAACAAGTGCTTGCACTTCCCGTTGCTGCATCTTCTATAAGTTGATTGTTTTCTATACAAAGCATTCTACTGCTTAATTTCGTGTCTTCTAAACAAAAGAAATACAACGCTCTATGACTTGTTTTACAGTTTGCCTGCAACCATTCGTTCATTTTAGTTTTATCCAAAATCAAATTCTCTAAAACTTTTTTATTTTTGAAAGGAACAATTACAAACGCGCTTCCTGTGGTTACTTCCTGAATGGGAAATGCATCATCAAAATCAGCACTGCTTAAATTGCTGAAGTTCGAAAAATCTTCTGCTAAAAAAGTATCCAAAAACTCTGGTTGAGCAGCCTGCAGCCAAACCAAATCTCCCGCTTGACGCACCGGAATTTCACCGATAGGCACCGATAGTGTAATCTTTTCCGGTTGATGTTTAAAAATCTTATTCATCAAAACCCATGAAGTTCCAATAATGGGATGACCCGCAAACTTCATTTCATGCTCAGGGGTAAAAATTCTGATGGCTGCTGAATTATTTCCAGCATTAAGCTTGGTTATAAAAGTGCTTTCTGCAAAGTTTATTTCTCGAGCAATTTCTTGCATCTGTTTGCCAGTTAAAGCATCGGCACCTGAGAAAACTGCGAGTTGGTTTCCAGCATATTTTTTTTCTGCAAAAACATCAACGATATAAAAAGATAGACTCATTCAATTTGTTTTTTGACTTTCGATTATTTAAAAATTTACGCTTGATTTAAGTTGTTTCCCAACTTTAAATCCTTGATTTTTTATTTTGTAATCGATGAATTTGTTTTGGATTCTTCAGCTTTAATAGCGTTCAATTCTGTTTGTGCATCTGAAACGACGTCCGGAAAATCAGTAAAATTCTGAATAACATTTTCTAAAATATAAGTCGCCTGATAACTGTCTTTTAGTGCGTAAAAGTTTTTCGCCATTAAAACTAGCCCTTTGGCTCCAAAATATTTATATCCGGAATAATTTTTGGCTAATTTTTGAATTGCAACATTTGACACCTCAAATTTTCCTTCTTTATTTTTAAAATAAGCATCATAATACAAGGCTTCGGCGGCTAATTCTCCTTTGGCAATTGTCATTAATTTTGCGTAGGCAACTTTCGCTTTCGCTTCATCACCGGTTTCAATTGCTGCACGTGCAATGATAATTTGCGCATCACTTTTTACATTATCATCTGTTTTAGGATTCATCAAAACCTTCTCAGCATAAATAACTGAATTTGGATAATCTTTTTTGTCGTAATACAATTTCATCAAATTAGATTGTGCAAATGTTTTATTCTGTGAAGTATCTGCTTCGTTTTCTAAACGGGTCAAAATTATAATTGCTTTTTGATCTTCTTTGTTTTTAAGGAAAATTTGAGCCAATCTTGACAAAGATTGCTCTGTAAATTCACTTCTGGATTGTGCAACTACATACTCATAATTAGGAATAGATTTGCTCTCAGACCCTTCAGCATAATACAATTGAGCCAGATAATAATTAGCTTTCAGAGCATGAATCCCACGAGGAAATTGGCTTACATAACCACTAAATCCTGCTATTGCCTGCTTGGCGTTATTTTGTTGAAATTGTTTTTCAGCAGCTTCATAGGTGTCATTATCCAATTCTGCATCCGTTACGGCAACAAAATCTAATGTACGAACCCAAGTTGCATACTCATCTACTCTGCCATTGTCCACATAAATCAATCGAGCAGTCGCAACCGCTTCTAAAGCCTCCGGAGTTCTGGGGAAATCCGCCACTACTTTTTTAAACTTCAACAACGCCTGATCATCTTTGTCCGTGTTATAATAAACCAATCCCTGACGCAAAATAGATCTGGAAGTGAAAGATCCTTTTTTGAATTCCATATTTAATCGGTCATACGTTTTTACGGCTAGGTCATTTTTATTCTCAGCAACGTATGTATTTGCCAGTTCAAAAAGTGCATCGTCTCTGTATTCTGATTTTGGATACAATTGCAAAAAAGCGTTTAGCTCGTCTATTTTCTTATCGTTTTTAGCCATAAATCCATAGGAAATTGCCTTTTGGAAATAGGCATAATCTGCATCTACACTTTTAGATTCGATTACTTTCGTGTAGGCTTCCATTGCCGCACCGTATTTTGAAGTTACAAAACGACAATCCGCTAAACGCAAATACGAATCATTCAAACGTACTTTATCACTAGGCGCTTTTTCAATTTGGTTTTGGAAATAATTCCCTGCCTGATCGTATTCTTTCAATTTGAAATACGCATAAGCAATGTTATAATTAATGTTTTTAAATTCGGGTGTTTCTTTGGCTTGAGGCAAACCCATAAATTGTTTAAAACTGATTAACGCCTCTTTAAAATCATTCTGAACATATTCCGATTCTCCTTTCCAGAAAGTTGCGCGTGCAGTAAAAGTAGCATCTCTTTGTTCGCTGATCGATTTAGTAAACATTTTCGATGCTTCTTCATAATTCCCATCGGTATACAATTCTAAACCTCTGTAGAAAAGGACTTTTTGATACGCTAATTTATTTTCAGGAGATTTATTTCTTTCCAATAAAACTAAAGCTTCTTTGTAGTTTTTTGAAGAAATATAAGAATCAATCAATAATTTCTCCACCTCAGAACGACTTGCATTCTCAGGATATTTTTTTAAGAAAGCCTGTAAAACCGAAGGAACACTTTGATACGAATTTCCCAATTCATAACTTAATTTAGCATAGTTTAAGCTCGCGTCTTCTTGAATGGCTAAATCAAAATTCATTTCCGAAGCATTTTTGAAAGCATTCAAAGCTTGTTGTTTTTTATCGGTATTAAGATAACTTTCTCCCAAATGATAATAGGCATTTTGCGCTACGAAATCTTTTCCTCCAATGATTTTATTGAACTGAGAAATCGCATTTTCGTAGTCTTTTTGCTTGTAATACGCATATCCCAATTGGTAAAAATCCGTATTATTCCATTTCCCTTTTTTACCTTTATAATCTACTAAAAATGGAATTGCGGTGTCATATTTTTTTAAATTAAAATAGCTTTCTCCAATGATTTTATTCAGTTCAGATTTTTCCAAAGGAGTTGATTTAGCCATTGCTTTTTGTCCTAAATCAATCGCTTTTTGGAAATTTCCCAATTTAAAATTCATATCTGCTTGATAATACGATAACTTTTCTTTGTACTTTTCCTCACCTGAAACTTCGTCAAAATACTTTGTCGCTTGCTTGTAATCGTCGCCTTCATACGCCATAAAGCCTAAATAATATTTAGCTTGCGAACCATATTCAGCTGAATTCACCACTTTATTCAAATACACCGTAGCTTCTTTTTTGTTTTTGGCATTAAAAAAACTATAGCCTTTTTGGAAATTGAATTTATCTTGGTCCTTTCTGCTTAAGCTGCTTTCGTCCACTTTATCAAACCATTGTAATGCTTGCGGATAATTCCCTTGATTAAAATGAAAATGTGCGACTTCAATGTACGCCTGATTTTGTTTTACGCTAGTAGGATAATCCGAAACAAATTTTTCCATCAATTCATCCGCATTGGATTGATTGGTTCTAATGGCGCAATTCGCAGCATAATATGCACAATCTGATTTCAATTCTTCAGTTGCGGCAGTTTCCTTTACTTTATTAAAAATAAGTTGTGCCGATGCATATTGTTCATCTTTAAACAATGAAACCGCTTTATTGAAATCTTTGGAATCGTGAGTATAAATGGTCGATTTCTGTGCTGAAATCGCAGCAGTAATAAGAAAAAATGAGAAGAAATAGCCCCAGGAAAGTTTACGCATTGTGATTTTATTTTAAAAATTCAAATGTATTATATTCTGTTCTCTATAACGAATCACAATTGGCTTTTATTATGAATAATTTTATTACGCTTTAGAATTTAACCCTCTTTTCTATAATAATGGCCAAATCAAACATCAACACTTTCCTTTATTTTTATAAATATTGAAATTCTCCTTAATACAACAGAATTTATTTTGAATAGAACCGTTATCTTATTACTTTTACCCAATAAACAAACGTAAATTATGTCACAATCCGTCCTGTCTTTAAAAAATGTAACGATTTATCAAGAAGCAAAATCTATTCTAACAGAAGTAAACTTGGAAGTAAATCATGGTGAATTCCTTTACATCATTGGAAAAACAGGCTCCGGAAAAAGTAGCTTAATGAAGACTTTATATGCTGATTTACCTCTGACAGAAGGAGAAGGAAATATTGTAGACTTTGACTTAGCAACTCTAAAAGAAGATGACATTCCGTTTTTAAGACGAAAAATTGGAATTGTTTTCCAGGATTTCAAATTGCTTCCGGACCGTACTGTAAATGATAATATGTTGTTTGTTCTGAAAGCAACTGGCTGGACGGATAACGCAGAAATGCAAAATAAAATTGACGAGGTTTTAGCAAAAGTAGGAATGAGAGATTTTGGCAAAAAAATGCCACATCAACTTTCCGGAGGAGAGCAACAACGTGTGGCCATCGCCAGAGCTTTGCTTAACGATCCGGAATTAATCCTTGCTGATGAACCTACAGGAAACTTAGACCCACAAACCAGCGCCGAAGTACTGGAAGTATTGAAGAAAATCAATGCGAACGGCAAAACCATTATTATGGCGACACACGATTATGCGTTGCTAATGAAATTCCCTTCGAAAACATTGAAATGTGAAGATTCTAAAATTTTTGAAGTGATTCAGCAGCGAAACGCGTAATGCTTTCGATACTAATTCCGGTTTATAATTACAGTGTTTATCCGCTGGTTTCGGAGTTGCAGAAACAATGTTTGGAAAGCAGCATACAGTTTGAAATTTTGTGCCAAGATGACTCTTCAAATCTTTTTATAACTGAAAACCAAAACACTAACAGTTTAGAAAATTGTAATTTTTCAGTAAACAATTTAAATGTAGGACGAGGAAAAAACATCAACTTTTTAGCCGAAAAATCTAAATATGAATGGCTCCTAATTATGGATTGTGATACTTTTCCAACGCAGAATAATTACATCCAAAAATATATTTCCCAAATAAACGAAGCTGAAAAAGTTCTTTTTGGTGGAATCAAATACCAAAAAGAAAAACCTTCAAGCGACCAATTGTTGCGATGGTTTTATGGCAACGCGCGAGAATCAATTTCTGTTGAAAAACGAAATTCCAATCCCAACGGTAGCTCACTGACATCAAATATTTTAATCCAAAAAAAGGTTTTTATCTCCAATCAATTTGACGAGTCAATCACTAAATATGGCTACGAAGATTTAGTTTTTTTATCTGATTTGAAAAAAAAGGGGATTTTAGTAAAACATATTGACAATCCAACATATCACTTGGGATTGGAAACCTCACAACAGTTTTTAGAAAAGACAAAAATTGCTCTGGAAAACCTAAAATTAATAACCGAAAACAATTCTTTATACAACTCCGAAAGCAAGATTTTAAAAACTTATAGTGTATTGAAACGATTGTATTTGACTTCTTTTATTTCCATACTATTCAAAAAAACCGAAAGGAATTTAGAACACAACTTACTTTCTAAAAAATCCTCTTTGTTGTTATTTGATTTGTATAAATTGGGATATTACTGCACCATCGCATCACGATAATTATTTCGACACAAGATTTTCAAAAAGAGATTCCCATTGTTGCATTATATTTTCTAAGTTATAAATTTTGATACTTTCCTGAGCCTTTTTTCCCATTTTTATTCTTAAGTTTTCATCTTCAATAAGCAATTCCATTTGTTGAACAAAGGAATCTATATTTCCGTTTTCAATAAGAAATCCGTTTTCATTATTTTGAATTATAGCTCTTGGACCGCAAGAACAATCATAAGCAACACAAGGCAAACCCATTGCCATTGCTTCAATAAGTACCATTCCGAAACCCTCGGTTCTAGAGGTCATCACCAGTATTGATGCTTCTCGATATTTATCATTAATATTTTTTACAGGGTCAAAAAAAACAACATTAGTATCAATATTTAAAGTTTTGGAAAATTTTTGCAATTCTTGATTTTGATTGGATTTCCCGTAAATTTCAAGAGTCCAATCTGGATGTTTTTGAATGACTTTATGCCAAATTTGCAACATTCTGTCAAATCCTTTTTCATAAGAATGACGGCCAACCGCAATTACTTTTTTAGCTTTTAAATCGGAAAAATTTGTTGGTTCAAACCAAAGTGGATTTGGAATTACAGCTCCATTTTTCACATTCCATTCTTGTAAACTCGCCTGCGACAACGCCACGAATTTGGTAAAACTATTTGCGAAAAACGTTTTAAAAAGTAGTTTAATTTTTGTCGAAAAAAAATATTTTGAAGGCTGAGTTTCCTCAAGATATTTGGAACCGTGGCACTCAAAAATAATCGGTATGTTTGTCTTTAAAATAAAAGGAATTAAATAAGCTTTTAAACCGTTATCACCAACAATAATAATATCAGGTTGTACATTTTTAATTTTAGTTTTTAAACCTTTTGCAAAAGAATTAAAAAACTGTAAAAAGTGGCCTTTCAAGAGCAAATCGTGATAAATAATATTAGAATTAAAAGAATAAAACAAAGGAGAAAAACCTTCATTTTGAGTTAAAATATAGACTTCATATCCTGATTTTTCTATCCAATAATTCGTTTTCACCGAAAGTACTCTAGCTACTCCACCTTCGTTATTTATGTTGGGAACTATATAAAGAAGTCTCATTTTTTTGATTCCAAAAATGCATCAAAATCCCGAATATAATCGGCTTCTTCAAAAACATCCGAAGCCAAGACTAAGCAAACCGCTCCGGAGGAAAAATTTTGCAATTCTCTCCAAATCCCTGTTGGAATTAGCAAACCCACATTTGGTTTATTCAGAATAAATGATTTTTTGACTAAACTATCCTGAACAACAACCTCAAAACTTCCGCTTAAAGCGATCAAAAGCTCTTGCTGAACAATGTGAGAATGTCCGCCTCTGTAAGCACTGCTTGGCACATCAAAAAGATAATATACACGCTTGAATTCAAATGGCGCAACATCTTTTTGAATGAATGCTAAATTCCCTCTTGTATCTTCAACAACGGGGATCTTTAAGAGTTGTACGCCTATAACGGTTGTTTTCATTTATTGATTTGTAAATAAGCTGATTTTCCTTTGTTCGCACTTTTTAATGCTGTATAAACTTGGTTTATTTGTATTCTATTCTGCTTTAGATCAAAAAAAAGTTTTAAAAAAAGCAGTTTTAAATAATGATCCTTTACAACTCTAGTCAAGAATGCGCCCTGAATATAATAGCGTTGTTCAAAATTCAATTTACCATCTGTTGAAACCGCCGGATGACTTGCGATAACCGTTGGTACAATAATTATATTTTGCTGCTGCTTCTTTAAATCCGACAAAAAAACAGCTTCTTCTCCCATCGAAAAGCAACTTCCAAGACCAAAATCAGTGTCGAATTTAGTGTTGAATTGATGAAGTGACTTTGTTTTTAAACTAATTTCAATTGATAAAACATTAAAAACATCTAGATTATTTAGTTGCAATTTGGGTTTCGCAGGATATTTTTTGAACAAAAAACCCTTGGAATCTTCTATGGCAAAACAAATGCTGGTTGCCTCAGGATAATTGTTGTGGGCTTCCAGAATAGTATTTTCAAAATTTTCCTTGAAAACCTCATCATCATCGGCCAGCAAAATAATTTTTCCAATTGCATTTTGCAAACCTAAATTCCTACTTTTTGACAATCCTTTTTCAAATGAATTTACAATTCTGACAGAAGGGAAATCTGAAACCAACAGCTCATTTTCAGTTGTTTGATTAATAATTAAAATGGGGAATTCCGAAAAATGACAGAACGGAAACATAGGAATCAAAAAATCCAAGGAATCTCTATTCATCGTAGCCAGTACTATTTCCAGATCTCCTTTTTTAAATTCTTTTGTCAATTTGTTATTATATTTACACAAATATAAATAATTCAGCTTTGTAAATGAAAATACTTTTGATTGGCGAATACAGTCGTTTGCATAATTCCTTAAAAGAAGGATTGGTGGCGCTGGGACACGAAGTGATTTTGCTGTCATCAGGAGATTATTTCAAAAAATTCGATACCGATTATTCCTTTCATTCCTCCTTTTTATCTGGATATTGGTTGCCAAGAAAGATAAAAAATATCCTTCACAAACTCACTGGAATCGATTTAGAAAAAGCTGAAAGAGGGCTTCGTTTTTATCTTTTATTGCCTCAATTACAAAATTTCGATCATGTACAGCTCATTAATTCTGACGCCATTGAAACATTTCCTTTTTTTTCCCGATTTCTCTATAAAAAATTATTCAAGAAAATTAAAAATCGGAGCTTATTGATTTGTGGTGATGAAACTCCGGTTATTGATTATTTGCTAAAAAGGGAAACTCATTACAGCATTTTGACTCCTTATTTTGAAGACAATTCGTTAGAAAAACATTTTGAATATCCATTAAAATACACCACCAAAAAGTATAGAAAAACCTTTGATTGGTTAGTCGAAAACTGCCAAGACCTGATTGCTTCCGACTTAGATTATAAAATCCCGATGGAAAAAATGGGATATTCGGTTTATTTCATCCCAAATCCTATTAACATTCAAAAAATCAACTTTCAAGAACAAAAAATCAATGATAAAATTGTAGTTTTTCTTGGAATAAATCGCGCCAGTTACATCAAAAAAGGGATTCCATATTTTGAAAAAGCACTGCGAATAATTCAGGAAAAATATATTGAAAAAGTTACTGTGATTATCAGCGAAAATCTTCCTTACAAGGACTATATAAATTTATATTATACTGCACAAATCGTGTTAGACCAAATCTACGCTGAAGACCAAGGATACAATGCGCTTGAAGCTATGGCAAAAGGAAAAGTAGTTTTTACTGGTGCCGGAAAAGCATTTATGGATCATTATAATTTAACGGAAAGAATAAATGTTAATGCGCTACCAGATGTAGACTATTTAGTGAATGAACTTTCCTTTTTGATCGAAAATCCGGAGTCCATTGTCACTATTGGAAAACGAGCCAGAGCATTTATCGAAAGAGAACATGAATATGTTAAAATTGCGATTCAGTATCTGGAAGCTTGGAAGAAAAAAACATTGCTTTAATCTTCAATTGCTTTGTAAACTTTTGAAAAATCAGAAGCATCATAACTATTATAACTTGCGTCAGGCTGAAGATTATTTAAGAGCAATTTGTCTTCGCTTAAATAAGAAAATAAAATTCTAAATAAATTTACTGATGATTTTAGTTGGGAATCATACTCTGAATGATGAACGCCATTCCACTTAATGGCTAATTTAGCTCCAAAAATAGAATTTAATAATTTACGGTCCGTAATTTTATTTTGGGCTTGCGACGTATTTTCAAATCCAACATATCCACCGTGATCCGCACCAATGATGATGATTGCATTTGGATCATTTTTCTCGATAATTGTTATGGTTTTCTTTAACCACGCATTTGCGATTTGTAAACTTTTAAGATACTCTAATCTTTCTTTTTCAATGCTACCTCCTTTTATTTTACTTGGATTTATATGACCCGGATTAAATTTTTCGATAAAGAAAAAATTACTCGTCTCTTTATTTAGTACTATTTGATTTTCAATTTCATTTGTTATTTCTTTGAAACAAGACAAACCATCTTTAAAGTAAGGGAGATCCTCTAATTTATAATTGCAATAATCAAAATAAACCTTTGGTCTATTCATCAATAAATAAGGAATTTCAGTAATAAAAAATGTTTTGTAACTATTATTCTTGAAAATTTCCAAAACAGGATTTCTCCCTACAATATAATCTCTAGCATATTTAAATTTCGAAAACTCATTCGAAAAATGATGTTTCATAAAAAAACACGACGAATTAGAATACAAAGTAGATGGGTAATTACTTCTGTAATCATCATACAAAGAAAATTTTTGATCCTTTAGCCAACCATCAAATTCTGAATTATTAAATTGATAAAGTGAACCTTTTAAATTCGTTTCATTAGTGTAGCCATCGGGTTGAATGTAATAAATATTTGGTTTTTTCTTGAATTTGGTTTTAAAAATAGCATCAGGTTGCAGTTTCCATTCCGTTGAATTCATATAATTTAAGTAAATTATTTTTCCGAGTTTCACTATTGGTAAAACAGTCATCAGAAAAACAAGTACAATGAAATATTTGTAATTCTTGATTTTGAATATAATTACACAAAAGAGTAAAATAACGAGTAATCCTATTTTTTTGTAAGATGCCAATAAATTTGAAAATCCAAATAAATAAATAGGCAACAACACCAACATCATTATAAAGATACTTTGTGTCGCAAAAGAAGAAAACTTACTTTTTTGAATGATTTTAAATATTCCAAATACAAGTACTGTTGGAAAAATAATAAAGTTGAGTAAAAAAACTAGCGTCTGTTGCCATGAATTAACCAAATCAAAATTATTGGAAAAATAAAATACAAAAGCATAAAACCCAACACTAAAACCAGCCAAAATGGGATAATCCTTTGAATTATTTAAAAAAGCATTAAATTTTTCCTTGATGTTGAATTTCATTTTGACAATTTAAATTACTATTAACGGCGTTTTAAACTGTATAAAATCCTCTCCGATGAAGCTATTTTCTGTTTGTTCAAAATCTCGAAATAAACGGAATATTCCTTTTCGAAATTTTCTTCGTTATAAAAATCAAAATGGTTTTTGAATTCTCTTTTGCTGTCCAATAAAAACTGAACCCAAGAATCACTTCTATTTGGGAATTCAATCAATAAATTTGGAGCCATTTTCGAGAAAAATTGTGCCGATAACGAAAATGGAATGTTTCCTGACAAAGTAATGTGATGAATCACAGCCAAAGCCAAACAACCGTCAAGATGTAAATCCTCAACTCTATCAATAAAAGAAAAACGTTCCCCGTTGTTGAAACCATAATTTGCCGAAGGATTTAACACGTTGGCAACTATAGGCAAAATCATTTTTTCTTTGATTTTTAATACCTGTTTGTAGTTTTGTTCGACAGCGTTTGGATCAACATCGGCAACGATAATAAGTTTTGCAACGTTTTTCAATTCTCTTGAAAAAGTGCCGTCATTACCTCCAATGTCAATCAAAGACTCTCCTTTTATTGATAAAAACCAATCCTTGACAACTTCTTTTTTGAATTGGTAAGCAACATCATTATAATTGATTTGGTTGTAATAATGATCCCATTCCGTTTTTTCGTTTACCGATAAATTGGCAATAAAATCATACAATCCATCCAATAATTTTACTTGGGAAACTTTCGATAAATTGTTGTTCACCGTCTTTTTATCGGATTCGTATTTTTTGTCGTATTTGGCCAACAAATGAACATTGGTAAATATTGTGGGACTAAAATAACTTTTGAAAGGCAACAATTGAGATAGCTTTTGCAGTGAAATACCTTCCAAGTTTTGGGACAAGATTTTCAAATGGTCTTGTCCAAAGTATTTGGTCAAAACCAAAGGGCCCAAAAAGTGCATTATAAATTGCTTGTAAGCCAACCACGGGTTATTTTCCTTATAAAAATCAAACGACAACGTATCGATAAAAATGGGTTTCCCTTCGTGAAAAGTAATGTTAAAAGCCGAAGCATCTTTCAGGATAAAGTTATTTTCCAAACACAACTTCTGGATTTTCAAAGTCAGCAACGCTGCATGTTTGTACTGCAAAAAACTCCACTCGTAAGGATAAGTTATAAAAGGAATTTTCGAAGCTTCAATACTGATTTTGGAATCCGATTTCGAAACTTCTTGATGCGGAATTAAATACTTTTTATCGAAAAGAGTCTTATAGAAACCGCTATCCGTTAAAGATTTGTATTGCTCAAAATAGATTGGATTTATGACTCTTTTTACTTTATTGTCTTCAATAAAAACATACCCTGACGGATCTCTAAAAGACGAAGTATTTCTTTTGGATTCCATTTATTCTTGTTTTTCCTTGCTATCGGTTTCATCCATAAAATCGTCTTCTTCTTTGCCTTTTATACCAAAAATAGATTTTATTTTATATACAACAGTTTTGTAAAACAGTAAAATGCCTGCGACTACAGCTGCCAAAAACTGAACAATTAAAGCTCCTGTCCCCGGATCAAAATATAATGCAATCATTTTAATTTATTTATTTTTTAAAAGTATCTAAATTCTTAGCAATTTCAATCATAAATGTGTTTTATTTTTTGTGTCTATATATCTTGTTTCGACTATGGAACTCCAAAACAACTTCCTAAACATCCATAAAATCAAGATAAACAAAATTAAATTTGCACAAAAATAAGCCTGCAAAGCTCCTTCGAATGAAAAAAGTGGCACTAAATAAAAACACAGTAAAAGATACGATGCATTAAAAACTATTTCAAGAATAAAATATTTTTTAATATGGGCTTTGACTACGATTTGATAGCCAAACGCTAATGTCATTATCCTTAAAAAGTCACCCAAAAGCTGCCAAATCAGCACTTCATTCACTTTTGAAAACGCTGCAGTAAAAGCCATATCCAATATAATTCCTTTCAAGAAAAAAACTGCTATCAACGCCGTTAAAAATAGCGGAACGAAAACTTTAAAATAGGACTTCAACTCCACTTTAAAAGCTTCATCTGTAGTCAACGAAGCTAATTTTGGCATGTAGTATAAAGACAATCCTGAACTAAAAATCAACATGTAAAAACTGGAAAATTTATTGGTCGCATCCCAAATTCCCGCTTCTTGAATAGAGTGCGTTTCAATTATGAAATTCCGGATAAGCATTAATGTTGCAGGAGCAATTACGGCGCTTAACAATGCCATCGAAGAAAATTTCTTGATAACATTTAGGTATTTCTTTTTTAAAATTTTTCGAAAACTGAATGTAAAATAATAGCTTTTATCTTTTAAAACAAATGCAAAAGTCACTAATACCATCAGTAATTCACCTAAAACAACGGCTAGTAATCCTCCGTTTATTGCTTTGTTGACTATTAAAAAAGCGGTGAAACCAAAAATTAGCACATTAGAAATAATTTGGAGAATCACAATTTTTTTATACTTTTCTAAGGCGTTATAAATTGCCATCCAAAACGTATTGATAACGATTAAAGGTAATAGCAATCCAAAAAAACGAATATGATTCGCAAACGAATTGGTGAAAAATAAAAATTCGGAAATACTATTGGCAAATACTAAAATAAACAAAGCCAATACGGTTGAAACTATCAAGAAAAACCAAAAAAAAGTAGCGTAAATGACTCCTAATTCTTCCTTATCATCTTTATTTTCAACGAATAATTTTATAAAAGAATTGTTTATACCTAAAGTCGCTACGGACTTCATCATTGCCGTAAAATTCCTGAAACTCCCTAACAATGCCATTCCAGAAGTTCCTAAATAAATAGATACAATTTTAGTAGCAAAAATTCCCAAAACAAAACTCACCGCTACCGAAATGGAATTAAAAGATACTACTTTTAAAAGTACATTTTGTTTTAGAGATTTTAACATTATAAATTTCTTATGACTTTAGCTGGATTTCCTGCGGCAAATACATTCGCAGGAATATCTTTTGTCACAATTGAACCACTTCCAATAACTGAATTTTCTCCAATTGTCACGCCTTTTAAAATTGTTGAATTATAATATATGGCAACATTTTTTTTAATAGTAATTTCAGCAGTTTTAGGAATTCCTGTCATTCTTTCTTGGGCACTTAAATCATGCCCGTCACTATCAATAATAAAACAATTAATTCCAATCATAACCTTATCTTCGATTGTAACTTTCGATTTTGCATAAATTGAGACTCCATTACTAAAAACTACATTATCACCAATTATAACTTCACTTTCATGATCCATTGACAAAATATAATTGTAATTAGAATAGTAACATGAAGATTCTACGACGCCATTTTGAAAATTTTTACCAAATTGTACCTTCCCATTTCCCTTTAAAAGTAAGGGAAAATATAAGTTAGGTTTTCCCGAAACTCTTTTACAATCGGAAAGAAATTTATATTTTTTGATTCGTAAAGTAACAAAGCAAAATTGTTTTATTCTACTGATTATTCCCATTTAATATTGATTTAAAATTGCAATAATAAAACCCACTTCATCATCTTTCAAAACTGGACTTATAGGCAAACTCAACACTTCATCATGAATTTTTTGAGTAATAGGAAACGACAAATGATTCCAGTCAGATAATGCTTTTTGATTATGCGGCGGAACTGGATAATGTATTACCGTTTGGACTCCATTCCTATCTAAATAGTCTTGTAAATCCAATCTGTTTTGGGTTCGAATGACAAACAAATGAAAAACATGATTAGATTGCTTCGTTCCTCGCAATGACACTGTTGGGAGCGTTATTTTGTCGTTTTTAATTTCAGACAAATAGCGTTTGGCAATTGTTCTTCGCTTTTCATTTTCAGCATCTAAAAACGGTAATTTCACGTTCAAAAAAGCTGCTTGCAGTTCATCTAATCTTGAATTTACACCAACATAATCATTGTAATATTTGGTTTCCGAACCATAATTCCGAAGCGATTGAATCACTTTGGCTAATTCCAAATCATTTGTGGTAACCGCACCAGCATCACCTAATGTTCCTAAATTTTTTCCCGGATAAAAACTAAATGCTTGGGTTTTGGGTTCTAGGTTCTGGGTGTAAGAACTTTCGTCTTCAAAGGAAGCGCCGTGAGCCTGAGCCGAATCTTCAACAACCAGTAAATTATTTGCCATAGCAATTTTGTTTATTCTCTCCATTTCTGCCAATTGTCCATAAAGATGAACTACCAGAATCGCTTTGGTTTTTGAGGTAATCTTTTGAGAAATTAAATCAGGGTTGATGTTGTAGGTTTCCAACTTTGGCTCGACCAAAACAGGAATTAAATCTGCTTGTAAAATAGCGAGAATACAGGCAATATAGGTGTTCGCAGGAACAATAACTTCGTCGCCTTTTTGCAATTTCCCTAACTGAATATAACCTTTGAAAATCAAAACTAAAGCATCAAAACCATTTCCAACACCCACACAATATTTAGTGCCGCAATAATTGGCAAAATTGGTTTCGAATTCCTTGACTTCATTCCCTAAAATATACCAACCGATATCTAAAACCACTTTCAATTTTTCTTGAAAAGCAGTTTCATACGGTTCGTTTATCTTTTTTAAATCAAGAAATGGTATCATATCAGATTCATTTTATAAAAATCCTGACTATAAACAGAACATCCTAATTCTTCTTTTTGTTTCAAAAGTCCAGCGTGATATCCTTTTTCATTGTCCTCATTTACGATTCCCATATCAAAAAAAAGTTTGCCTTCGCGCTTATATTTTTGAATCAAATTAATGAATAAAAAATCCAACGCACGCAACTCTTCCCCTTTCTTAGTAGTAGCACCATATTGCGATTTGACAACGGTTTCTGTTTCGAATACTGTAATGCCTGCAATAATAACGTCCTCAAAATACACTGAAAATTGCTTGATATTATTCGGAAATTTTTCTTTTAATGTAGTAATTTCTTGTAAAGTATGTACGGGTTTGGCATCATACTTTTCTAATAATCTTGGCTCTAAAACCAATCCCCAAAATGATTCCAAATGCTGTTCTTCGACCATTTCTAAATCGAGTTCTTCGATTTTCCTGAAATGCTTTAATTTACTTTTTGAAATTGTCAAAGGCATCGCTAAATTGATACCCAAATTCATTTCTTTTTTATCCAAAAACGCTCCTTTTTTAAGCATGAAAAATTCCATTTCAGCATTGCCTTTTGAAGTATAGAATAAAGGAATGGGTTTAAAACAGAATGATTTCACCTCATTTTCTTTAAAAAAGAACACAAGAGAATCCAAAATGTTTTCTACTTTTTCTCCGTTCAATTTAGGGGAATAAACCAATCCGCCATAGGTTAAACCTTGATGCGAATAAACGATGTCTCCAACTCTATTTGCCGGCAAAACAGCAATTAGTTTTTCGTCTTCAAAAACCATCAACGAAAAATCCTCGAATCGATCTTTGTGGTATTCCATAAAATCTCGGTGAAATAAAAAAGTAGCATTTTTGGCCTGACCAATAAAGGTATTCCAATTTGCATAATCACTTTCCCGATATGGTTTGACAGAATAATTTTTCACCGTTAAATTTTAGACTCCGTGAAAGTAATCAATTTTTATTTATGTTCTAAAGTAGGCAAATACCATTTGAATTTCACGGCCATTAAACGAACTGATATAATAACAATTGAAGTAGTTAAATATAAAATATCATTATCTAAATTCAGTTTTCGAAGCAGAAAAAAGACAATCCCGCCCAAAATACAAATCGTAGCATAAATTTCTCTTCTGAAAATAACGGGGATTTCAGTACACAAAATATCTCGGATAACACCTCCAAAACAGGCCGTCATGGTTCCTAAAGCAATACAAATAACAGGATGAAGTCCAATATTGATTCCTTTTTCAAGACCAATCAATGTAAAAACACCCAAGCCAATCGTATCAAATAAAAACAAGGAAGTTCGTAATCTGTCGAATTTTTTTCGAAAAAGGATTGCCAAAACAAACCCGATGATGATCACATAAACGTATTTTAAATCCAGCATCCACCCTACAGGAGTTCGTCCAATCATAATGTCCCGCAGGGTTCCGCCGCCAACCGCAGTTACAAATGCAATGATAAAAACCCCAAAAGGATCGAGTTTTTTACTCATGGCCGTCAATGCGCCTGACATGGCAAAAGCCATCGTACCGATGATGTCTAATAAATGAAACATTTAGATTGGGATTTTGACAAAAATAAAGAAAATACTCGTGAAAACAGCTAGAAATGCCTACAATTAATGAATCAATAACTTCCAAATAAATATTCTAATCGGATTAGAAAACTGGATTTTCTCTATGTATCTTTGTTGCTACTAATTAAATAGTTGAAAGTCTTGAAACAAATCACTTCGATACAAAACCCATATATCAAATCTTTAGTGCAATTGCAGGAAAAAGCGAAAGCCCGCAAGCAAACAGGTACTTTTTTAATGGAGGGAAAACGCGAAATTTCGATTGCCATCAAAGGTGGTTACGAAATGGAAACGCTACTATTTTTACCTGAAATTTGTTCAGAAACGGATGCCAGAGCATTATCCAAAAATGCGGAGCTGATTGAAATCAACAAAGAAGTCTATCAAAAACTGGCGTATCGTGATACCACTGAAGGAATTTTGGCTGTAGCCAAAACCAAATCGATGCAATTAGCCGATTTGAAATTATCTAAAAACCCTTTGATTCTTGTTGCTGAAGCACCCGAAAAACCAGGAAATATCGGTGCTTTGCTTCGTACCGCCGATGCGGCTAATCTGGATGCGGTGATTATTGCCAATCCAAAAAGCGATTTATACAATCCAAATATTGTGCGTTCCAGCGTGGGCTGTTTATTTACCAATCAAATTGCAACTGGAACCACATCAGAAATTATTGCTTTTTTGAAAGAAAGAAAAATCAACTTTTATTGTGCGACTTTACAAAACTCCACCTCCTATCACACGCAGGATTACACGACTCCAACGGCATTAGTCGTAGGAACGGAAGCCACCGGATTGACGGAAGAATGGAGAAAAGAAGCGACCCAAAATATTATTATTCCGATGCAAGGCGAAATCGATTCTATGAATGTCTCGGTTGCCGCAGCCATCTTAATTTTTGAAGCTAAAAGGCAAAGAGGGTTTTAGATTTGAGATTGCAGATTTAAAATCAAATACCAATAAGAATTTACCCATTTTATTAAATACAGAAATAACATGAAAAATAAATTATTCGTTGCAATAGCATTACTTTCAACCACATTTTCTTTCGCACAAATTAGTCCGATTCAAGTGGATGAATTAGTCGATCGCACCTTAAAAACATTCAACGTTCCTGGAATTGCAGTGGCAATAGTCAAAGACGGAAAGATTATTCATGCGAAAGGATATGGTGTAAAATCAATTTTGACTAATGAAAAAGTAGATGCGAATACGCTTTTTGGAATTGCATCCAACAGTAAAGCGTTTACAAGCGCTGCTTTGGCAATGTTAGTGGATGAAGGAAAAGTAAAATGGGACGATAAAGTCATCAAATACCTTCCTAATTTCAAGATGTACAATGACTATGTAACGAATGAATTTACGATTCGCGATTTATTGACCCATAGAAGTGGATTGGGTCTTGGCGCTGGAGATTTAATGATTTGGCCTGACGGAAGTAATTTCACAGCACAAGATATTATTCAGAATTTACAGTATTTAAAACCGGTTTCGGCATTTAGAACGCAATATGATTATGACAATTTGCTCTATATCGTTGCTGGAGAAGTCATTCATGTAGCAAGTGGTTTTAGTTGGTGTGATTTTGTGGAAGAACGTATGATGAAACCTTTAGAAATGAATCATAGCGCATCTTCTTTTTTACGTTTAAAAGACACTACAAACATTATTGCGCCGCACGTTCCTATTGACGGTAAACTAAAAGTAATCAAACGTTACCAAAACCAACTTTTTGATGCGGCAGCCGGTATTTACTCCAGTGTAAATGATTTGAGTAAATGGACCATTATGCAAATGAACAACGGACAATATGGCGCTGATAACAAGCAATTATTTTCTAAGAAAGAGCATGCAGAAATGTGGCAATTACAAACCATAATTCCTGCGGCCACAAGACCTCCTTACAATACTCATTTCAGTGGTTATGGATTGGGCTGGTTCTTAAGCGACGTAAAAGGATACAAACAAGTAACGCACACTGGCGGATTAGAAGGAATTGTTACGCAAGTCACGCTTTTACCGGAACTGAATCTGGGAATTATTGTATTGACCAATCAACAATCAGGAGCGGCATTCAGAGCAATTACCAATACTATAAAAGACAGTTATTTAGGCATCCAATCCGAGGATTATGTCACTAATTATAGTGCGAGTTTAAAGGAAAACGAAGCCTCTGCTGACAAAGTAACCGATGAAGTTTGGGCAACCGTAGCCAATAATAAAAAAGACAAAATCAAAATTGATTTCAAAAGCTTTACAGGAACATACAAAGACAATTGGTTTGGTGAAGTCGTACTTTCAGAGAAGAAAGGGCGCTTGTATTTTGCTTCAAAACGTTCTCCACAACTTACCGGTGAAGTTTTTTTCTACAAAGACACTAATTATGTGGTGAAATGGGACAATGCCTATTTTCATGCTGATGCCCATTTATTTTTTGAATGTGATACCTCTGGAAAAGCCGTGCGATTAACAATGAAACCTATTTCTGACTTAACTGATTTTAGTTATGATTTTCAGGACTTAGATTTTAGTAAAGTGCAATAATCAAGTTGAATGTCACATTTGTTATTTCCATCCAGAAACCCTTTTTTTACTTGCACATCTCCCAACTAATTTCTATTTTTAGAAAATGAACCATGCCGCTATGACAGAAATTGATATAGAAAAAGAAAATAAAGCAATTGCTCAAGAATACAAAGAATTACTTCGTATTAGCTACCAAACGTTAAGTGATGAAGATAAAAAACTCATCCGAAAAGCATTTGACGTTTCTGTAGAAGCACATAAAGAACAACGACGAAAATCCGGCGAAGCCTATATTTTTCATCCTATTGCTGTCGCAAAAATTGTTGCTTCAGAAATAGGTTTGGGAGCAACATCTATTGCAGCTGCATTACTGCATGATGTTGTCGAAGATACACCCACGACTGTTCAGGATATCGAACGTTTGTTTAATCCAAAAGTGGCTCAAATCGTTGAAGGATTAACAAAAATATCATTGGTACAAAAAGATCTGAATGTTTCCATGCAAGCAGAGAATTTCCGTAAAATGATATTGACGTTGAACGATGATGTACGCGTAATTCTGATTAAACTAGCCGATCGTTTGCACAACATGCAAACAATGGATTCGATGCAAGAGGACAAACAAACCAAAATTGCATCGGAAACCTTATATATTTATGCTCCATTAGCGCATAGATTGGGCTTGTATAACATTAAAACCAAACTGGAAGACTTAGGTTTAAAATACACGGAACCTGCTGTTTACAATGATATCGTCAGTAAAATAAAAGAAACCAAAGAAGAGCAAGATGCTTATATTGCAGATATTTCTAATGTCCTGAAAGCCTCTTTAGATGCCGAAGGAGTTGAATATATCATAAAAGGACGTCCAAAATCTATTTATTCTATTCGAAGAAAAATGCAGGCACAAAACGTAAGTTTTGATGAAGTGTATGATAAATTTGCGTTGCGCATTGTATACAAAGCGACTCCACATGAAGAGAAATTCGTTGCTTGGAAAATATATTCAATCGTAACAGATCATTACAGACCGAGTCCAAGTCGTTTGCGAGATTGGATTTCGTCCCCAAAATCTACCGGTTATGAAGCCTTGCACATTACAGTAATGGGACCAAAAGGGCGATGGGTTGAAGTACAAGTTCGAAGCGAACGTATGGATGAAATTGCCGAAAAAGGATATGCCGCACATTACAAATACAAGAACGGGGCTACCGAAGAAAGTGGTCTGGATGTATGGTTAAATTTACTAAAAGAAGCTTTAGAAAATTCCGAAACAAATGCGGTAGATTTCGTGGAAGATTTCAAGATGAATTTATATTCCAAAGAAATCTTTGTTTTTACTCCAAAAGGAGAAATAAAATCATTGCCTAAAGGCGCCACTTCTCTGGATTTTGCATTCAGCATTCACTCTGAAATAGGAATTCGAACCAGAGGAACGCGTGTCAATGGAAAATTAGTTCCTTTGAATTTCGAATTAAAAAGTGGGGATCAAATAGAAGTTATTACTTCACAACATCAAAAACCAACCATTAACTGGCTGGATTATGTGACGACCTCGAGAGCTAAAACAAAAATTAAAAACGTTCTAAACGAAAACACCAAGAAAATTGGTGAAGAAGGAAAAGAACTGCTCACCAGAAAATTAAAGCATTTAAAAATAACGTTGAGCGAACAAGTTATTAACGAATTAGTCAACTTTTTCAAATTAAAAACAAGCCTGGACTTATTCTACAGAGTTGGAATTGGAGCTATTGAAAACCAACAGCTCAAGGATTACGCTGCGCAAAAGAGCAATACTTTCATTAATTTTTTCAAAAATAAAATGAAACGCTCTCCAAGCAACACTTCGGATGAGGATATTCACAAACCAGTCATAAGCAGTAATTATGACATGCTCGTTTTTGGGAAAGAACACGACAAGCTGGATTATAAATTATCGCCTTGCTGCAATCCAATTCCTGGAGATGACGTTTTTGGATTTGTAACAATCAATGAAGGTATAAAAGTGCATAAAAAAGATTGTCCAAACGCCATTGGCATGCAATCAAACTATGCATACCGAATCATGTCAGCAAAATGGATTGATTCATCTCAAGAGGAATTTAAAGCCATCATAAACATTACCGGAATGGATGTTCTGGGGCTTACCAACCAATTGACAAAAGTGATTTCGAATAATATGCATGTGAATATACAGAGTATTTCTTTGAGCACCGATGCAGGTATTTTTCATGGTCAGGTAGCTGTCATTGTTCAAAACAATACGATATTGAAAAAGATGATTAATAACATCAAAAAAATTGATGGAATCGATAAGGTAACACGAGAGTATAAAACATAGAAAAGTGGTATTGTTTATTGGAGTCCGTCTTTCGGATTTTTAAACGCAAACGGAATAAACTTGAAACTAAACAAACCGGAAACTTTAAACTTTAAACTAAAAAAATTATCTTTGCCAGCATATGACACTCATTTCCACAGACAACAACAAAAACCAAGAAATTGTAAAAAATGTTTTTACAATGTACCTTGAAAAAAAAGGACATCGCAAAACCCCTGAACGTTATGCTATCCTTCAGGAAATTTACGATAGCGAAGAACATTTTGATGTAGAAAACCTCTATATCAAAATGAAAAACAAAAACTATCGTGTGAGTCGGGCCACCCTTTACAATACGATTGAATTATTATTGGACTGTGCTTTAGTGCGCAAACACCAGTTTGGACAAAACCAGGCACATTACGAAAAATCATACTTTGACAAGCAGCATGATCATATTATCATGACGGATACTGGCGAAGTAATCGAGTTTTGTGATCCCCGAATTCAAAGTATCAAAAAAACAATTGAAGAAATATTCGATATAGATATTACCAACCATTCGTTATATCTGTATGGAACTAAGAAACTAAAGAACAACTTGGACGAAGAAAATCGTTCATAAACATAAAAACTAACTACAAATAACATTCAGAATGACGGTAGATTTATTACTAGGGTTACAATGGGGAGACGAAGGAAAAGGAAAAATTGTTGATGTTTTAACTTCAAAATATGACATTATCGCTCGTTTTCAAGGAGGTCCAAATGCAGGACACACTTTGGAATTTGACGGAATAAAACATGTTCTAAGAACAATTCCCTCCGGTATTTTTCATAAAACTGCTGTAAACATTATTGGAAACGGAGTTGTGATTGATCCTGTAGTTTTTCAAAAAGAAATCGAAGGTCTTGAAAAATTTAATTTAGACATCAAAAGCAAATTAATCATTTCAAGAAAAGCGCATTTAATTTTACCAACGCACCGTTTATTAGACGCCGCTTCTGAAGCTTCTAAAGGGAAAGCAAAAATTGGTTCTACATTAAAAGGAATTGGCCCAACATATATGGACAAAACCGGAAGAAACGGACTTCGTGTAGGTGATATTGAATTAGAAGATTTTGCAGATCGTTACAGAGCTTTGGCTGATAAGCATGAAGCAATGATAAAATTCTACGATGTTGCTATCCAATATAATCTAGAAGAATTAGAAAAAGAATTTTTTGAAGCCATCGAAGAACTAAAAAAATTAGATTTTATTGACAGCGAAGAATATTTGCACCAAGCTCAAAAAGCAGGTAAATCAATATTATGTGAAGGTGCTCAAGGTTCATTATTAGATGTTGATTTTGGAACGTATCCATTTGTAACTTCATCAAATACTACTGCTGCTGGTGCTTGTACCGGTTTAGGGATTGCTCCAAATAAAATCAAGGAAGTATACGGGATTTTCAAAGCGTATGTAACACGCGTTGGAAGTGGTCCGTTCCCTACTGAACTTTTTGACGAAGATGGTGCTACTATGGCACGTGTAGGAAATGAATTTGGTTCTGTAACCGGAAGACAAAGACGTTGTGGCTGGTTAGACTTAGTAGCGCTTAAATATGCTGTTCAGGTTAATGGTGTAACGCAATTGATGATGATGAAAGGTGATGTCCTTTCAGGATTTGAAACCTTGAAAGTATGTACAGAATACAATTATAAAGGAGAGAAAATTTCTCATTTCCCTTATAACATCGAACCAGAAAATGTAACTCCAGTATATCAGGATTTTAAAGGTTGGAAACAAGATTTAACAGGTATGACAACGTATGATGAATTACCGACAGAGTTGAAAGAATACATTGCATTCATTGAAAAAGAAGTGGAAGTTCCTATCAAAATAGTTTCTGTAGGTCCAGACAGAAAGCAAACTATTCTAAAATAAGATTACCACACGTCCCGATAAATCGGGACGTTTTTTTTTCCTCTCCCCAACCCTCTCCAAAGGAAAGGGAGTCGAGACTGGATTATTTTTTACTAATAATTTTCTACCTAAACAGAAAAAAAATACTTTCAATACATCCATGAAAAATCCAAGTATCAAAATACAAAAAACAGAATTGCTATCTGACAATTGGTATATCTTAAACAAAGTAACTTTTGACTATCAAAAAAAAGACGACTCTTGGATTACCCAAAAAAGAGAAGTTTATGATAGAGGAAACGGAGCTGCCATTTTACTTTATAATACAAAGCAAAAAACAGTTATTCTAACGCGTCAGTTTCGCTTGCCAACCTACCTTAACGGAAATGAAACCGGAATGATGATTGAGGTTTGCGCCGGACTTTTGGATGCAGACAATCCCGAGCAATGCATCATTCGAGAAACCGAAGAAGAAACAGGATACCGCATTACTAAAGTCAAAAAGGTGATGGAAACCTATATGTCTCCCGGTGCGGTAACTGAAATTTTATATTTATTTGTTGGTGAATATGATGAATCCATGAAAGTAAGCGACGGTGGCGGAGTAGCACATGAAGAAGAAAATATTGATGTAATGGAAATGTCTTTTGACGAAGCATATGCTATGATTGAATCTGGTAAAATGCAAGACGCAAAGACGATTATGTTGTTACAATATGCAAAAATTCATAATTTGGTTTAATGAGCAATACGAGTAAAGGAGTTTTATTTGCCTTATTTGCTACCTTGCTATGGTCCGTAAATATGGTAATTGCCAGTGGCATAAAAGGTCACATTCCTCCTGTTGGATTGGCTTTTTGGCGCTGGACGGTTGCTTGTATTGTTTTGGCTCCATTTGCTATAAAAAGCACTTATGAAAATTTCAAAATCGTAAAGAAACACATTCGATATCTTACGCTTACGGCAGTATTGGGCATCACTATTTTTAATACGCTGATTTACTTTGCAGGAAAAACAACGAGTGCAGTCAACTTATCGTTAATCGCCATTTCGATTCCGTTATTTATTGTTGTCCTCTCCAGAATTATTTTTAAAGAGAAAGTGTCTAATATAAAAATAGCGGGAATTGTAACCATAATCACAGGAGTTCTAGTGCTTATTTCCAAAGGTTCATTAGAAGCATTACTCCATATCAACTTTACCATTGGAGATTTACTAATGCTTGTAGCTTGCTTCTTTTTTGCTTATTACACGATATTAGTGCGACAAAAACCAGATGAATTAACACCTAAAGTATTCTTGTTTAGTGTTTTCGTAATTGGTACAATTTTACTGTTCCCTTTTTATATGTATGAACACGTTTATTATAAAAAAGTTATTTTTGACACTAAAACAGTCTTGGTAACCACATACGTTGGCGTTTGCGCTTCCTTAATTTCATTTTATTTATGGAACGAAGCCATTCGGTTAATTGGGACGTCAAAAACAGCCTTGATTTATTATTTGATTCCGGTATTCAGTGGAATTCTGGCGTATTTTTTTCTTAACCAAGCCATTTTACTAACCCAAATCATAAGTATGGGAATCATTATTTCCGGGTTATTAATTACCAACAAAAAGTAAAACATTAAACTTTTGACAAAACAAAAAAACAGAATTAAAATAAATTAATTCTGCTTTTTTGTTTAAAAGATATACTGAAAATTACTATTTATTGGGCTGTGGTGTCATTCTTAAATAGGGCTTTACTCTTTCGTATCCTTTGGGAAATTTAGCAGCAATATCTTCGTCCTTAACCGAGGTCGAGATTACCACTTTATCACCATCCTTCCAGTTTGCCGGCGTTGCTACGCTGTATTTTGCTGTCAATTGCAAACTATCAATTACACGCAATAATTCATCGAAATTTCTACCTGTTGATGCAGGATATGTTAGCGTTAATTTTATTTTCTTGTCAGGTGCAATTATAAAAACCGAACGAACCGTGAAACTCTCACTCGCATTGGGATGAATCATATCATATAATTCAGCAATATGCTTGTCTTCATCGGCAATTATTGGGAAATTTACAGTTGTATTTTGAGTTTCATTGATGTCTTTAATCCACTCCATATGCGAATCTACACCATCAACACTCAATGCGATTACTTTTACATTTCGTTTTTCAAATTCAGGATAATAATTCGCAACAGTTCCTAGCTCAGTGGTGCAAACAGGTGTGAAATCAGCCGGATGGGAGAAAAGAACTCCCCAAGAATCACCTAACCATTCATGAAATTTTATTTTTCCTTGTGACGTTTCTGCTTCAAAATCAGGAGCAATATCGCCTAATCGTAATGTTGCCATAGTAATTTAATTTATTGATTAGTAACACTGTAAGGTATTGAAATAAAAGCAATAAAGCAGAAATCTAATCTTAAAATTGTACTAATGTTTATGGAAAACAGAAAGCAATACTTCTAAAAAATGTCATTAGGGAACCAAATGCCCTAGCCCTGATCGCAACGGCATCTCCCGATTTAGAAAAACAAGGCTTTTTCAGCCGTAGTTTTTATTAATCTGGAATACAGTGCAGAGCAGGAAACAGCTCCTAAAAGAAGTGTTATTTTTTCTTTAAATTGGGTAAAAAGAGGGCTATAATCCCTATCAGAGGCAAATAGGCACAAAGATAATACACGTACGTTATGCTGGTGTGATCTGCAAGATTCCCCAATAAAGCGGAACCCAAACCACCCATTCCAAAGGCAAAACCATAGAAAAGACCAGAAACCATTCCGAGTTTTTTAGGCAATAATTCTTGCGCATAAACCAAGATAGCTGGAAATGCAGAGGAAATTATGATTCCAATTACAACTGACAAAACGCCTGTCCAAAACAAATCGACATACGGCAACAATAAAGTGAAAGGCGCTGCTCCCAAGACAGAAAACCAAATCACGTATTTTCTTCCAAATTTATCGCCTATCGGTCCGCCAATTAACGTTCCAATAGCACAAGAAGCCAAAAACAAAACCAAATGAAATTGCGCTTCCTGAACCGATAATCCAAATTTTTCGATTAAATAAAAGGTGAAATAACTGGACATACTGGCCATGTAAAAGAATTTTGAAAATATCAAAACCAGCAAAATTCCCACCGAAATTACAATCTTCTTTTGGGACAAATTGGGCAAATCGATTACCTTTTTCTTTGCACTTCTTAAACTTAAATGGTTTTGGTACCAAAGCGCAATTCTACTTAAAACAATCAATCCGATGATGGCAACAACCACAAACCAAATGATATAATATTGTGAATTTGGAACTACAATTAAGGCAACTAATAAAGGTCCGATTGCAGTTCCGGCGTTCCCTCCCAACTGAAAAATGGATTGTGCCAAACCTCGCTTTCCACCTGATGCCAAAAAGGAGATTCGGGAAGCTTCAGGATGAAAAATAGAAGAACCAATTCCGACTAAAACCACCGAAATTATAATCATTTCAAAACTGGAAGCGTACGACAAACATACAATTCCGGATAAAGTAAACAGCATTCCAAAAATTTGAGAAAAAGGCTTTGGTCTTTTATCGGTATACAAACCAACCAAAGGCTGCAATATAGAGGCCGCCAATTGATACGCCAAAGTGATTAATCCGATTTGTGTAAACGTTAAATTGAAATTTTCTTTTAAAATAGGATATGCCGCCGGAATTACTGACTGCAATAAATCATTCAATAAATGGGCAAATGCAATCGAAAATAGAATGGAATAAACTGTTTGCTGCGCAATAGGAGTTGTTTCTGATTTAGAAACAGTATCAAGAGATGCATTCATGTTTTATAAAACTTTATTACTAATTATTGGTTCAGATTTAGGCTTTAAAAATTAAACATACTGAACCACAAAATACCAAAACAACAAGGTGATAAACGATAATGGAATTCCAAAACCAATCATCATACTACTTAAACGGGGTTTTAAACCATGTGTGGACGCTAAAATACAAGCCGTTATCATAGGCGCCATTGCTGACTCCATTATAGCAACTTGAATAACTTTAGAATGCTGTTGCAAAATTAAGACATACAACACGTAAATGAGAGCCGGAGTTAATATTAATTTATACAAAAGTCCGAGTCCTAAAAATTTCCAATGCTGGCTTTTACGTTCAAAACGTAGTTGCAAACCAACAGAAAGTAAAGCCAAAGGTGTTACTCCACTTCCCAATTTTTGGAATAAAAGCTGTAAGTATTCATGGAAATCGACATTAAAAACATTCATCAAACAGGCAATCAAAAAAGTTATAAATGGCGGAAAGAGTAGAATTTTTTTAGCGATTTGAAAACCATTCGGATTACCACTGGAATATAAAGTTGCCACTAGAATTCCCAAGGTAGAAAGTACCACAAAAGAACCGGGTTGATCGACTAAAATAGCCGTTTTCAAACCTTCTTCTCCATATAATGCTTCAATTATTGGGAAACCTAAAAAGGAAGTATTACCTAAGCCAGCCGTTAAAATTAAACAACCAATAAGCTTTTTAGACCAACCGAATTTGGCACCTAAAAAACTAAAAAGCAAATAGGAAACAACAAAACCAATCCAAGCAACTCCAATTGGGAACAGCAATTCATTGCTCCATTTTATTTTTGGGATATAATATAAAGCCAGCGCTGGAAGACAAATGTAAATAACAATCTTGTTTAACAGCTTGTAAATACTTACAGGAAAACCCTTTATATTTTGGAATACAATGCCTAGGAATAAAAAAACAAAGATTAGGATGAAGTTGGTCATAATACCGCAAAGATATTGACTAATGAGAAATAAAATGATTTCAAAAAAATAAAATTTGTGATATATCCTTCGTAAAAGAGGAACCATCTAAATGAAATGACATTTTAAGAGAATGACCGTCTATTCAAGATAGTTTTTATTATTTTTACTATTCTAAAAAATAGTTTTGCCAAATAAAAAACACCATCCAAGCGCTTTAAACGAAAAACCCGGAATTTCTGCTCCAGAAATTATCAGCGCCGTTGCTGTTGGGAATATTCAGCAATTTAGAAAAATTCAACCTTCGGCAAAAGAACTTTTTGAAGGAATTTTGAATGAAAATATTACTGCGCTGAGCCGTGCGATTACTTTAGTCGAAAGCACGAATGTCAATCATTTGGCTAAAGCCAATGAAGTAATTAATGCTTGTTTGCCTTATGCCAATAAATCCGTCAGAATAGGAATTACAGGCGTTCCTGGCGTTGGAAAAAGCACCTTCATTGAAGCTTTCGGAAAATACTTGACTGGTTTAGGAAAAAAAGTAGCCGTACTTGCCGTTGATCCCAGCAGCACGATTTCACATGGAAGTATTTTGGGTGATAAAACTCGAATGGAAGAATTGGTCAAAGATAAAAATGCTTTTATACGACCATCAGCTTCGGGGGAAACATTAGGTGGTGTAGCGAGAAAAACCCGAGAAACCATTACGCTTTGTGAGGCTGCCGGTTTTGATACCATCATCATAGAAACCGTTGGCGTAGGCCAAAGTGAAACCGCCGTTCACAGCATGGTTGATTTTTTTCTTTTATTAAAAATTTCTGGTGCGGGCGATGAATTGCAAGGTATCAAACGCGGAATCATGGAAATGGCGGATGCTATTGTCATCAACAAAGCGGATGGTGATAATATTAAAAGAGCTCATCTTGCTAAACTGGAATTCAATAGAGCCTTGCATCTTTTTCCTGCCAAAAAATCAGGTTGGACTCCAACAACTGCTGCCTGCAGCGCTATTACCCATGAAGGAATACCTGATGTTTGGGAAACCATTCAGAAATTTCTGGAACTGACAAAAGGGAATAATTATTTTTTTGAAAAACGAAAAGAACAAAATCAATATTGGATGTTGGAAACCATCAACGAGCAGTTGAAAACTAATTTTTACAACAATCCAGAAATTCAAAAATCACTAGATTCAACTAAAAAAGCGGTACAAAATGATGAAATTTCACCCTTTGCAGCCGCTCAAAAATTATTGGAAAAATATTTCAAAAAAGACTAATCTATTCTGTTCTTCTTTTTCCTTCTAAATAAGTTTGGTATCCATACTTTAACATTAAAACACCAAGAGCAATCTTACCAAATTTACCAATAATATATCCTACAATATGTCCAGAATTATAGGCTTCACTTGCGTTTACATTTGATTTAATTTCAAACGGAAAAAAGTTAAAAACCCCTTTAATTATAAGTATTGTACCAAAAACAAACATAGAATACATAAATACATTTTTCATTTGAATATAAATTTGGTAAGACAAAAATTTAACTACTCCTCGTAAAGTTTGATTTCTCGATCATAAAACTCATTGGCAAGAACTATTAAACCTTCCATTTCTGAATTTAATTCTGCCTCGTCTAGATCTTCCGCTTCTTCCATAAACTCTACTTCATCATCTTTTAAATTGATGATAAATCTCGGGTAATCAAGGTGTATGATGAAAATATCTTCGGGAAAATCAGTATTATCGCCTAGTAAAAATTTTGGTAATTCCATGAATTTAATATTTAAGTAATTTATTATTTTATTTATTCTCGTTTTGCATCACCAACTTTCTTGTCAATCTCGCAAAGCGAATATACAAAAATAAAGCGGCAGCTGTTAATCCAGCTAAAAGTCCGATCCAGATTCCTACAGCTTTCAGTTCTGTGTATTTTCCTAAATAATAGGAAATAGGAAAACCAATAACCCAATACGCCACAAAGGTAATGTACATCGGGATTTTCACATCTTGCAAACCACGTAATGCTCCTAAAACCACAACTTGAATTCCATCCGATATTTGAAAAATAGCCGCAATCAATAGTAGTTTTGAAGTGATTAGGATGATTTCTTCGTTATCCAACATTTGAGTCGAATCGCTCATATTCAAGAATAGATGCGGTAAAAAATTATGGAATACCACAAAGATTATCGCAAAGAAAGTTTCTAGAATAATCGCCAATAGAAAAATAGATCTTGCCACAACAATCAAGTTTTTATAATCGTTCATTCCTTTGGTATGACTCACTCGGATCATTGCGGTAACACTTAAACCCATTGCAACCATAAAAGTGGAGGATGCCAAAATAAGTGCAATCTGATTGGCTGCCTGACTATTTTTTCCCAAGGAGCCAGAAAGCCAAATGGCAGCGGTAAACAACGTTACTTCAAACAACATTTGCATTGCTGAAGGCAAACCAAGATTGATGATTTTTTTCAAAATTGACTTGCGGATTTCTTTGAAACTGAAATTCTTGAAATATTTTTTCAATGCTGAGTTTCGTTTCATAAGATAATGCATGAAAACCACCATCATTATTCTGGACAGAACCGTTCCCAATGCAGCTCCGAGAATTCCTAATTTTGGAAAAATCCAAATTCCGTAAATCAAAACATAATTAAAAAAGATATGGACCACATTTGCCATGAAAATAGCATACATAGAATATTTAGTTTTAGCTAAACCATCCGCAAATTGTTTGTAACCCTGATACATAATCACAGGAATCAATGAAAACGCCACCCAGTCAATATAGGGAGCGGCCATGTCAGCCACTTCTTTGGGTTGGTGCATCATGTACATAATTTGTTTGGAAAGTACTGTCAATATAAATAATGCAACTCCTAAAACGGTGCATAAAAGTAATCCGTGGTGAAAAGTAGTCCGAATTTTTTGATCGTCTTTTTCTGCATCAGCCTCAGCAACTAATGGTGTTATTGCCGTAGAAAAGCCTATTCCTAAAGACAATGCAATAAATATAAAGCTATTTCCCAGCGAAACCGCAGCCAACTCAGTAGACCCTAACTTGCCTACCATGAAATTATCAACTATACCTATTAGTGTATGTCCTAACATTCCTAAAACTACAGGATACGCTAATTTAATGTTATAAGAAAACTCTTTGAAGTATTTTGATAAATTCACTTTCTGTCTTTTTTGGGGCAAATATAATTAGAAGCTTTCAATAGTATCGATAGTATTTCATTTATAACAGCTGTTTTTTTTTGGATGTTCAACAAAACAAGGAATTCTATAACAAAACAACTTAATTCTATAACTTTTAAAAAACTTGGAGTCTTACTTTTGCACCGTTGTTTTCAGCCAAACAAAACCCTTAAAAACAACAAAATATTAAAAAATACAATTATGAAAATCGCAGGAAAAATTAAATTCGCACTAGCACTTACAATCTCAATGATGTTCGCTAGCAATGTAGAAGCTCAAGAAACAAACAAAGCAACAAATTACGATCAAGGATTTCGTTTAGGATTTGGTGCAAATGCTGGTTATTCAGTAAATGACCCATACAAATTAGCACTTGGAGCAGATGTAAGAGGACAATATGATTTATCAAAAAGATACTCTTTGACGTTGACTACAGGTTACACTAATTTATTTGTAAGCAAAGCTGATGGGTTTCCTGGTCAAACAGAAGGAAAAGATTTAGGTATTATTCCAGCTAAAGCAGGTTTTAAAGCTTTCGTATGGAATGACCAATTTTACCTAATGGGAGAAGCTGGTGCAGCATTTGCAACAAGTAATGTAGAAAACACCAGAGATAAAACTTCTTTATTGTTATCTCCAAGTATAGGTTATGCTACTAAATACATAGATATTTCATTGAACTATACTCACTACAATCATTTTGATCGTTTAAACAACAACGGTTCTGTAGGTAGAGGAGTTGGACAAGTTGGTGTACGTTTAGCTTATGGTTTCAAACTATAATCCACAAATAATTCCATAAAAAATGCGCTGAAATTCAGCGCATTTTTTTGTTTATTCTTTTTTCAGCATTTCTTTATACATCTCAAAATTAGCTTTTACTTTTTCATCTAATTGCGGTTCCTTTATATCAGTTCGTTTTTGCATTTCTTCCCAAATAATTTTAGCAACTACATAACGTGCCATTTCCTTATCATCAGCAGGAATAATATACCAGGGCGCATTTTCAGTAGCCGTTTTATTAATTGCTTCCTCATAATACTGCATGTATTCATCCCAATGCTCGCGCTCTTTCAAATCTCCAGGCGAAAACTTCCAGTGATGCTCTACTTCTTCTAATCGTCGCAGCAAGCGCTTGCGTTGCTCTTCCTTACTCATGTGAAAGTAAAACTTCAAAACAATAGTTCCGTTTTGTGTAATATGCTTTTCGAAATTATTAATTTGATCCAATCGATCTTGCCAAAACTGTGGCGTCACATCTTCTACTTTTTCAATTCCCGGCAAATTTTCATTCAAAATATATTCCGGATGCACCCGTGTTACCAAAACATTCTCATAATGTGTTCTGTTAAAAACTGCGAATTTCCCTTTTTCTGGCAAAGCCAAATAATGTCTCCACAAGTAATCGTGTTCCAGTTCCGTTGAATTGGGTGTTTTAAAACTATGCACCTCAACACCTCGCGGATTAAATTCCTTGAAAACTTCCCGAATCAGGCTATCCTTCCCAGAAGTATCCATCCCTTGCAAACAAATCAAAACGCCGTATCGATTGTGCGCGTACATCACATCCTGCAACTCGCTCAATTTCGCCTGAACCTTATCGAGTTTCTCCTCTTTGGCGTCATCACTGGCGCCATTAAACAAATTCGTTGGAATTTTGGCCAATTCAATTTTGCCAATCACTTTAAAATCATCGGGATTTATAGACTTCATAAGAAATATTTTATCTTTGTAAACTCAAATATAACAAATTATAAGGATTAATCCTGATGAATTTCAGGAGCATTTTCCAGCTATCCGTTGCAATCTTTTATTATTTTAAAGAAAAATAATAAAAGGATTTTCACTTTTATCTGGGCTAGGCACTCGTTTTAAAAACAAATACAATGGAAAAATTCACACTCGAATTATTATTTCAAATCATAGGTATTGGTTCCGCATCAGGACTTATTTACAAAGACAATTCCCTACTGATTATTGGTGACAACAGCGGTTTTCTTTACCAATACCAAATGGATTCTAAAAATTTAAAACGCCATCCATTACTAGAAAACCCAACAGAGAACACACTCAAAAAAGACAAAGCAGATTTTGAAGCCATAACCCATTTTGGAGACAGCTTGTATGTTTTTGGTTCCGGTTCCACCGAGAAAAGAAACAAAATGATACAAGTCAATTCTACTGATAAAAAGATAATCGCCACAAATGACCTCAGCGATTTGTATGCCGTCATGCAAAATTTTGGAGCAATAAAACCAGCAGATTTCAACCTCGAAGGCGCCATCTATAATGGCGAAAGTTGGTTTTTATTAAATCGTGGCAACGGAAGTTCCAATAAAAATGTCCTTTTCACCATCGAAGGAAAAAATCTGACTAACGACTTTGCTATTCTATCAAACGAATACAAACTCCCTAAAATAAAAGGAGTGCGCAGTAGTTTTACCGATGCGATTTTAGTCGGTGACAGTATTTATTTTTTAGCCACAGCCGAAGATACCGAATCTACATATGATGATGGCGAAGTTTTAGGAAGTCTTATTGGAAGCATCAACCTGAAAACTATGAAAATCGATTTCACTCAAAAAATTAGCAGCACCCATAAATTCGAAGGATTGACTTTGTACGCAAATTCAAAAGAAAAAATCGAGTTCCTACTTTGTGAAGACAAGGACACCGAAGTTTTAGAAACGGATATTTACAAATTGACTTTAGACAAAAAATAATGCTCATTTCAGTCAAAATAAAAGAACGTTAAATTTAGATTAAATAGAAAATCAAAATAGATTTCAACTGTAAAACGTACTACTTTTACAGTAAACTAAGCCTTTATTGGCATAAAATAATATACAAAATGACAGATTTAAAAAATAAAAATGCCCTAATCACCGGCGCAGGGAAAGGAATTGGAAAAGCAATCGCTTTGGCCTTAGCCAAAGAAGGAGTAAATGTAATTTTGGTAGCACGTACGCAAGAAGAAATAGACAGTGTAGCTGCAAAAGTGCGCTCTTTAAGAGTGAAAGCATTGGCAATAACCGCTGATGTTGCTGATATAAATTCGGTAAACACTGCTGTTGAAAAAGCTTTAGCCGAATTTGGAACCATTGATATTTTAATTAATAATGCCGGAATAGCCGCTTTTGGAAAATTCTTAGAATTAGAACCGACCGATTGGGAACGCATCATTCAGGTAAACTTAATGGGAACGTATTATGTGACACGCGCCGTTTTGCCAAATATGATTGAAAGACAAACAGGTGATATCATCAATATTTCTTCAACAGCAGGATTAAGCGGAAATGCGTTAACAAGTGCCTATAGCGCTTCAAAATTTGCTGTTTTAGGATTAACGGAATCATTAATGCAGGAAGTTCGCAAACATAATATTCGTGTAACAGCATTAACGCCAAGTACTGTTGCAACTGACATGGCCAAAGAATTAAAATTGACTGACGGAAATCCAGAAACCGTAATGCAGGCAGAAGATATGGCAGAATTAATCATCGCGCAACTGAAACTAAACCGACGCGTTTTTATTAAAAACAGTAGTATTTGGTCTACGAATCCTTAAAATTTTCAACCATGTAAGTCATATAAGTTTTTAAAACCATTAAGGGATTAAGAAAATTAAGCATAAAACTTAATGAACTTAATCCCTTAATAATTTTCTAATCTTTTGCTTATATGACTTATATGGTTGAAAAAAACTTACACCAAAGCCGTAATAAAAACCATTCGCACACTTCCGTCTTCATCAATTTTAGTCAAATTAATGTCATGCAATGTATTTACTAATTCTGGATTCCAAGGTGTTTTTACTTTTACATAATTTTCAGTAAACCCGTGAATGTAACCTTCTTTATTTTCACTTTCGAACAAAACAGTTCTATTGGTTCCCAATTGGCTTTCGTAAAAAGCACGACGTTTTTTAACAGACAAACCGCGTAACATCTTGCTGCGTTTAGCCCGAACATTAGCAGGAACAACACCTTCCATTGCAGCGGCTTCAGTATTATCTCGTTCCGAATACGTAAATACGTGTAAATACGAAATATTCATTTCATTCAAGAAATGGTAGGTTTCCAGGAAATGCTCGTCTGTTTCGCCTGGAAAACCAACAATTACATCTACACCAATACAAGCATGCGGCATCACTTCGCGAATTTTATTTACGCGTTCCGTATATACTTCGCGTTGGTAACGACGTTTCATCAACTTTAGAATGTCATTGCTCCCTGATTGCAGCGGAATGTGAAAATGCGGCACAAAAGTTCTACTTTTTGATACAAATTCTATCGTTTCATTTTTCAATAAATTGGGTTCAATAGACGAAATTCGCAAACGCTCGATTCCTTCTACTTTGTCTAATTCCTGAACTAATTCTAAAAAGGTATGTTCGTGTTTTTTATTTCCAAATTCTCCTTTTCCGTAATCCCCAATATTTACTCCGGTAAGAACAATTTCCTTGATATTTTGTTTTGAAATTTCTGAAGCATTTTTCAAAACATTTTCCAATTCATCACTTCTCGAAATCCCTCTTGCTAATGGAATAGTACAGTAGGTACATTTGTAATCACAACCATCTTGTACTTTCAAGAAAGCGCGGGTTCTGTCTCCTATTGAATAACTTCCCACGTAAAAATCAGCTTCGGCAATTTCGCAGGAATGCACTTTGCCAAAATCATTTTTCGACAAATCATTGATATAATCTGCCAATTTAAATTTTTCAGTTGCACCAAGAACTAAATCCACTCCATCTACACTCGCTAATTCTTCCGGCTTCAATTGCGCATAACAACCCACAGCCGCGACAAATGCTTTGTCATTCAATTTCATTGCTTTTCGCACGACTTGTTTGAACTGCTTATCAGCATTTTCAGTAACCGAACAGGTATTAATCACGTACATATCAGCCACTTCTTCAAAATCAACGCGATCAAATCCTTCGTCTTGTAAGTTACGCGCAATCGTAGAAGTCTCTGAGAAGTTTAGTTTACAGCCTAAGGTATAAAAGGCTACTTTTTTTCTGTTTTCCATAAGATAACTCAATTAATGAAATCGTTGTCAAAAAATTGAGTGCGCAAATTTACGAACTAAAATCTGGAAAATGAAATCAATAATTTCTATATCTTAGCATCTTCGAGACCAATAATTTATACTATCAGAATGAAAAAAATAATTATAATTACATTTCTCTTGATTGCAGTTCAAATAAATGCTCAAAACGCTATCGAATGGGATGGCAAATACCAAATCCAATTATCAGATTTTCAATCAAAATCAACTCAAATTGGCAATGTTAGCAGCAATAGCTTACAAACTGCTTCCGCACTAAATTTTAGCATACAAATGAGTAATGTTGAATTTATGTTTACCAAAAACTTCAATTCGAAAGTAAGTTCTACATTCAAACGAGAATCGGCTTCCCTAATAGCAACAGACACAATTACAGCTGAAAGAATGATGAAGTTTGCTCAATATGATTTTGACTTATCGGAACTTTATGCTCGAAAACTTAGAAAAGACTTGTATGTCAACAAAGGAACTTTTTCAGATATAAGTTTTCTACAACCACTTTATGATGCTATCCAAAAAGAATATGTAGAAGAGCATGGTGAAGCCTCTAAAAAAAGTAATTTAGGGCAAAAAGAGGATATATTAAAAAAACTTAACGATGATGTTTTAATAAGAATTCAAGAACTTTCTGATTTCTGTAAAACTTGCAAACCACCTAAAAAGAAAAAATAAAAATCTCCTGCCAGTTCAAATTCCCTACAGCATCAACAAAAAAACCATTAAGAAATTAAGTTTATTAAGAACTGCTCTTAAATTACCTTAATTTCTTAATGGTTTAAATTATAACTTGAAAAATTTTAGTTCAAGATAAATCGTTTAATAACTTCAGCCACACCATGATTATTATTAGATGCTACAATAACATCTCCTTTATCTCGCAATTCAGGATCTACATTATCAACCCAAACGCCCAATCCAGCATATTCAATCATAGATAAATCATTTCCTGCATTTCCAACAGCAATAATTTCACTTTGATGTATGTCCAGTTTTTCTGATAAAAGTTTGATACTGGCACCTTTATCAATTCCATTTTGCGCTACTTCAAGAAAGAAAGGTTTTGACATGCTCACACTAAGATGTGGCATTGCGGCTTTCAAGTCTTTCTCTACTTCTTTTAAATAACTTGGCTCTTCTAATAAAATACATTTCACAGCTGAAGATTGGACTTCATCTTTAAAACTTACCACTTTATTATGGGTTAAACCAGTAATGTTTTTTTCGATTTCAATATATTCAGAATCCGTTTCACTTACAATCTTCCCATTAACGTAAGTTATAATATGTGTCTTACTTTTCAAACTGTAATCATACAATTCATGAATCTGTCCTTGGGTTAACGTTTGCTCAAAAATGATTTTATCTTCCTTCAAATCTGTAATAACAGCGCCATTATACGATATCATATACGAATTATCCAATTGTAATTCTTTGGCGTAAGCAATCATTGCGGGAGTTGGTCGCCCAGAAGCCAGAATAACATAAACACCCAATTCCTGTGCCTTAGCCAACATCAATTTATTTTCGTCTGAAATGGTATGGTCATCGTTCAACAAAGTATCATCCATGTCCAAAACCAACATTTTATATTTCATTCTATTTCTTTTATTGTGAATGAATTAAATACTCATTCTGAATTCTTCAATAACAGGGTTTACTTTTGCAAACTCGGTTTCCTGAACAAACAATTCAACCGCTAAATCTGAATTTCCAAATCCTCCCAACCGAGCCGATTGTATATTATTTTTCACTACTACATTTACACCAATCGCTTCAATTTTTTCTTGTAACGCCATTGCTAAAATTTCACTTCCCGAAAACACTTTCATTAATCCCATTTCACTCTTTATTTAATTATTTTGTACCATTTTCTTCATCGCCTTCTAATTCCTCCTCCTCGAAATCCTCATCTGCATCTGCCTCCAAGTTTATTTCTTCTTCGAAATCTTCATCGTCTTCATCCTCATCTTCTCCATCAAAATCGAATTCATAAGGTTCTTCTAACATTTTTTCAGCAAGGACTTCTATTCGTTCCGTTAATTGTTCCGAAAAAATAATACGTTGGGTTCTGACAATGCTATTCGAAATACGCATGATTTTTGTCTCATGACGCAATTTCAAAATTGGATCAGCATCATCCAAAATAAACATTTTCAATCGGTTTACGTTAAATCCAGCCGTAGTAAACATTTCGCTTAACTTATTTGGAGTCCCAATCAACACGTCAATTCCGCTGGAAATATAATTTTTATCGTATTCCATATCGCCTTTGTCATGAACACCATAAACTTCTAAATTAGAATTCTTTCCGTATTTTTCAAAAAGCGATTCCATTTCCAATACTTTCGCTTTGTCTTCAACAATAATCAAAGCCCTTGGTGATTCTTCGGTTGCGCCTGCCAATCGCTGAATTACATTTAGCACAATTGTTGTCGATTTTCCGCTTCCTTTTGGTGCAATAATAATACAATCCGAACCACTTTTCATGGTCGAAAATGTTTCTTTTTGCATCGCATTGGCCTCGGTCAAACCGTTTTCAATCAGGGCTTGTTGTAATTCTTCGTTTATTTTTTTTAGTTTCATTTCTTATGATTGAAAGATTAAAAATTAAAAAATTAAAAGATTAAAACTATTACCAAATCTTTAAATCATTAAATTTTTAAATCATTAAATTAATTTTATTTCGATGCAAACAACTTCACATCATTTTCGGAAATTTCGCTTCCACCAAGAATAATCAAGCGCTCCACTACATTTCGCAATTCACGGATATTTCCTGTCCAATCGTATTCCTTCAGTAAATTAATCGCTGCTGAAGAGAACTTTTTGACTGCATTCCCTTGTTCCGATGCAATTTTATCTGCAAAATGCGAAATCAACATCGGGATATCTTCTCTTCTATCATTCAAAGCAGGAACTTTTATCAAAATCACTGCCAAACGATGGTATAAATCTTCACGGAAACGCCCTTCGGCAATTTCGACTTTCAAATCTTTATTAGTAGCTGCAACCACACGAACATCGACTTTGATGTCTTTGTCCGCTCCCACTCTGGTAATCATACTTTCCTGTAAAGCACGCAATACTTTGGCTTGTGCCGAAAGACTCATATCACCAATTTCATCTAAGAAAATAGTCCCTTTATCCGCCGCTTCAAATTTTCCTGCGCGATCTTTGACAGCCGAAGTAAACGCTCCTTTTACGTGACCGAATAATTCACTTTCAATCAATTCAGATGGAATAGCCGCACAGTTTACTTCAATTAAAGGGAAATTAGCGCGTTCGCTTTTTTCGTGTAATTGATGCGCAACCAATTCTTTTCCGGTTCCATTTGGACCCGTGATTAAAACTCTGGCTTCGGTTTGAGCTACTTTCTCAATCATCACTTTGATGTGATTGATAGCTTCGCTTTCGCCAATCATTTCGTAGTTTTTGCTGACTTTTTTCTTCAGAATTTTATTCTCAACAACGAGTTGTTTTTTGTCTAAAGCATTGCGAACCGTATTCAATAATCGGTTTAAATCGGGTGGTTTTGAAATGTAATCAAACGCTCCCAAACGCATTGTATTAATTGCCGTTTCCATATCGCCATGACCGGAAATCATCACCATAGGAATTTCGGGTTTGATTTTTTTGACTGCTTCTAATACCTCAACACCATCCATCTTCGGCATTTTGATATCGCACAAAACCAAATCGTAATCGTTGTTCTTTATTTTTTCAAGACCTGCAACACCATCTTCAGCTTCTTCAACCTGATAGGTATCATTTTCTTCAGAGAGTATTTTTGTGAGTACTCTTCGAATTGCGGCTTCGTCTTCTATGATTAGTATTTTTGACATATTTATATTTTTGTTTTGCCACGAAGGCACAAAATTTTCATTTTTAATTAACAGACAACGTTTTTGAAAACTGATTTCCTAGCCCCGATTGAAGTGAAAATCCTTTTTATTTTTTCTTTAAAAATAAAAAGATTGCAATCTCGTCTTCCGGACGAGACGGGAAATAGCTCCATAAATTAATTAAGTTTTAACAAAGCTGAGCCGAGCTTTATTTAATATTTCAACCAGCGATACATTTCACTCCACGTTGGCTTTTTGCCGTACATAAGTATACCAATTCGGTACACTTTTGCAGCAAACCAAACGACACCAAAGAAGCTTGCAAACAATAACGTTACAGATATGGCGATTTGCCACAAAGGTACGCCGAAGGGAATGCGCATCAACATTACTATTGGTGAGGTAAGTGGAATCATTGAAAAAACAACTGCAACTGTGCCATGTGGATCATTGATAACTGTAAAAAAACCAACGTAAACGCTCAACATTAACGGCATAATGATTGGCAACAAAAATTGCTGTGAATCCGTTTGATTATCTACTGCGGCACCAATTGCCGCGTAAAAGGAACTGTACAGAAAATAACCGCCTATGAAATAAATCACAAATCCAATCAAGATACTTGCAATGGGTAAATTCCATAATTCCTTAATATACATTTGAGCAGTTCCGGTCATTTCTTGCTGTGCAGTCTGCATCATTTCTGGTGAAACTCTGGCTGTAGGCCCCACATTTACTCCAAAAAACACAGAAGCTGCAAACATTAATGATAGTCCGATTATTGCCCAAATAAAGAATTGCAACAATCCTGCTAATGAAGTTCCTATGATTTTTCCCATCATTAATTGAAATGGTTTCACTGAGGAAATTATGATTTCTACTATTCGGCTGGTTTTTTCTTCAATGACACTTCGCATCACCATGTTTCCGTAAATGATTATGAACATCATAATAAGGTATCCAAATGCTCCACCGATACCGATTTTGATTTCGTTAAGTCCTTTGACACTTTCTTCACCGGATGCTTTTGTCAAGCTAATATTCACCTTGGACTGGGCGTTTTTAATTGCCAGCGTATCTAAATGAGCTTTTTCTAAATTGTTTTTGGTCAGTTTACTTGCAATTATATCCTGAACATTTTCAATGAATGAAATACTGGGACTGCTGTTTGAAATAAATTGGATTTTACTTTCGAATTCCTTAGTATTACTCGCCTTTGGGATATACAATAATCCTTCATAGCTTTCATTTGTGATACTGTCTCTCAGGAATTTTAAATCTATCAAAGACAAATCAAGGTATTTGTATTCCTCATTTTTATTGTTCTGCGACGTAAATTCCTTTACAAACATACCTGATTCGTCATGAATAGCGATTCGTTTTGTTTCCGCTTTCATGGAACTTAAATACGCCACAAATGATGCAATTGCTACAAACAGTAACGGACTTAAAAAAGTCATAACAATAAAGGATTTATTGCGAACCTTGGCAATAAACTCTCTTTTTATGATTAATGATACTATGGACATTTTAGATGGTTAGATTATTTGACATTTTAGACTGTTAGAATTATAAACCTTTAGATTTCTAAAAGTCTAAGAAAGTCTATTGTGTTACTGTTTGAATAAAAATGTCATTGACACTTGGAATTTTTTCTACAAAATGTGTTACTTGTCCAGATTGCGTGAGGATATTCAATAATTCATTTGGTGTAGCATTTCCTAGTTGAATTTCCAGTTTTAATTCGTTGTTCAGTGATTTAAAATTAGCCGGACCAACAGTGAATTTTTGTGTAATTGCATACATCAATCCTTCTACATTCTCCGATAAAATGCCCACTTCAAAACTATTGGTTTTGAATTTTCTTTTTACATCATCCAGTTTTCCTTCAATGAGTTTATTCGATTTATGAATTAAAGCGATATGGTCACATAATTCTTCAACGCTTTCCATACGGTGAGTCGAGAAAATTATGGTAGCTCCTTCTTCTCGCAATGCCAGGATTTCATCTTTAATAATATTGGCGTTTACAGGATCAAAACCAGAGAAAGGTTCGTCAAAAATCAACAGTTTAGGCTTGTGCAAAACGCAAACTACAAACTGAATTTTTTGGGCCATTCCTTTAGAAAGCTCTTGGATTTTCTTATTCCACCAACCTTGAATTTCTAATCTTTCAAACCAATACTCGAGTTGTTTTTTGGCTTCAGCCTTAGAAAGTCCTTTCATTTGGGCTAAATACAAGCATTGTTCTCCCACTTTCATCGTGTTGTACAATCCTCTTTCTTCAGGTAAATAGCCTATATATTGAACATGTTTGGGTTGAAGTTTTTCACCATCCAAAATAATTTCACCGCTGTCAGGCAATGTAATTTGGTTTATAATTCGGATAAGTGATGTTTTTCCGGCTCCATTTGGACCTAAAAGTCCGTAAATACTTCCTTTTGGAACCATTAATGAAACCTCGTTAAGCGCCACATAATCACCGTATTGCTTGACAACTTTATTCACTTCAAGAATGTTATTCATGCTTATTTTTTAGTTGGTGTAAAAGTAAATAATTAGTATCGAAATACTTAGAATAGTTACATAAAAAACCCATCCTTATTTTAACAAGGATGGGTAAATATTTTTTTTAACAGTATTGATAAATCGCGTCTATACTATTTTTTATTATGAAAACATGTCTTTCACTTTTTCAAAAAATGATTTATCTGATTTTTCTGGATTTGGAATAAAATTCTCATCCGTAAGATTTTTTTCAAAAAACTGTTTTTGTTCTTTGTTCAGTGTTTTTGGCGTCCAAACATTTACATGCACCAATAAATCTCCGTTTCCGTAGCCATTGATACTTGGAATTCCTTTTCCTTTTAATCTTAGAATTTTACCGGATTGAATTCCTTCTTCCAGTTTGATTCTCACTTTTCCGTTTATAGCTTCGATATCTTTAGAAATTCCAAGAACTGCTTCAGCGAAACTGATGTATAAATCGTAGTGTAAATTTTCTCCTTCACGTTTCAAGAACTCATGCTCCAACTCTTCAATAGCAACAATTAAATCTCCTGGAATACTGTTTCCCGGAGCATCGTTTCCTTTATTAGAAACTTTCAATTGCATTCCGTCCACAACACCCGCAGGTATTTTTATTGAAACCGTTTCATCTTCAAGAATCATTCCTTGTGAATCTGCTTCTGATGGTTTTTTATCTAAAATTTGACCAGAACCACTACATGTTGGACACGTAGAAGCTGATTGCATTCTGCCTAAAATGGTATTCGTAACGCGCATCACTTGTCCTTGACCATTACATGTAGAACACGTTTTATAGGTAACTCCAGGTGCTTGAACTTTACGTTTTACTTTTACTTTTTTCTCAACGCCATTGGCAATTTCTTCCAACGTCAATTTTACTTTGATACGAAGGTTGCTTCCTTTAGCACGACGAACTCCACCGCCTCCACCGCCTCCGAAACCACCAAAACCGCCTCCGAAAATATCACCAAACTGACTGAATATGTCATCCATATTCATTCCACCGTGACCACCTCCGCCAAAACCGCCTGAACCATCAAAAGCTTGATGACCATATTGATCGTATTTTGCTTTTTTCTGAGGATCACTTAATACTTCGTAAGCTTCAGCAGCTAATTTGAATTTATCTTCTGCCGATTTGTCTCCAGGATTTTTGTCAGGATGATATTGCAAAGCATTTTTTCGGTATGCTTTTTTAATTTCAGCAGCGTCAGCATTTTTTGAAATGCCTAATATTTCGTAAAAATCTTTTTTCATTTTTATTTTTTTCTTTTGTTGAGACGCATTGCAGTGCGTATCCATGCGTGATATAAATACGCGATTAATCGCGAATCTATTACTGCCCTATTACAACTTTTGGAAAACGAATGATCTTGTCTCCTAATTTGTATCCTTTTTCAAGAACATCAACAATTTTTCCCTTCATCTTTGGCGCAGGAATCTGAGTGATTGCTTCAGCAAAATCAGCATCAAAAGCATCTCCAGCTTTTACATCAACTTGCTCTAATCCTTTAGAAACTAAAGTACTTTTTAGTTTTTCATGAATAAGCTCCACTCCTTTTGCCAACAATTCGTCATCCGATTTGTTAATTTCAACCAAAGCTCTGTCAAAATCATCTAAAACTGGCAACATAGCCAATAAAACTTCTTGATTAGCAGTTTTGAATAATTCGATACGTTCTTTAGAAGTTCTTCTTTTATAATTTTCGAATTCAGCAAATAAGCGTAAATATTTATCTTTTTCTTTGGCTAAATCTTGCGTTAATTGCTCTTCTACACTTAATTCCTCAATAATCATTTGCTCCCCATTGGCATTATTTTCTAATGTCGCATCATCTAATTCTTGATCGATTTCTGTATTTTCAGTAGTCATAGTATTCGTATTTTTAAAAATATTCTTAAACTTCATTTTTATTCTTTTCTTTGGATTGCAAAAGTACTGCCAATTCTTTTAAAATGTCAAATTGTCACCTTTTTGTCGATTTGACTTTTCTTTTCAACATAACTACTAAACACTTAAAATTTTAAGATTATTTTAAGATTATCTTGGCATTCTTTATCTAGCTTTGTTGCAACTTTTTATTTAGAGCACTTTTAAAAGTTAAAAAAACCAAGGTTTTATTCTAAACAATTATTAATTCACCATTATTTTATATTAAAAAAGCTTCGTTTACCAAAACGAAGCTTTTTTTCTGCTTTTAAATTAAGAATCTGACAATGCTTGTTTTACACCTTCAAAATCCAACGAAAGCTGTTCGCCCGTGATTAGATTTTTAAGAGAAAAAGTATTCGAAACCAATTCCTGCTCTCCTACAATTACGGCAAAAGGAATTCCTCTTTTGTCCGCATGTTGAAACTGCTTCGCCACTTTCGCATTATCAGGATACATTTCTACTTTAATGCCTGCATTCCTTAATTCTTTTATTGCTTTCATCGCATAAAAAGCTTCTTTTTCACCATAATTAATAAACAACGCTTTAGAAGTTGCCGTTACGGTTTCTGGAAATAAATTCAATTCTTCAACAACCAAATAGATTCGGTCTAATCCAAAAGAAATTCCCACGCCACTCATGTTTTTCAATCCGAAAATTCCGGTCAAATCATCGTACCTTCCACCGCCGCCAATGGATCCCATTGCTACCGATTTTGGTGGAGCCACTTCAAAAATGGCACCTGTATAATAATTTAATCCTCGGGCCAAGGTTACATCCAAGTCTAAAATTGCTGTTGACAATCCTAGTTCCGTAACGTTGTCACAAATAAAACGCAGCTCTTCAACTCCTTTCATTCCTTCCTGTGATTCTTCAAGCAAAACCGAAAGTTGGTTTATTTTCTCTGAAATAGTTCCTGTAAAATTAAATAACGGCTGTACTTTCAGAATGGCATCTTCCGAAATTCCTTTCTCGATCATTTCTTTTTTTACGCCGTCTTCGCCAATTTTATCCAGCTTATCCAGCGCTACTGTAAAATCAATCAATTTATCCGAAGCACCGATTACCTCCGCGATTCCGGATAATATTTTTCTGTTATTGATTTTGATGGTTACACCTTCTAAACCCAAAGTCGAAAAAACCGTATCATATAATTGTACCAGTTCTACTTCTTGCCACAACGATTTCGAACCTACCACATCCGCATCACATTGAAAAAACTCTCTGAAACGGCCTTTTTGTGGACGATCAGCTCTCCAAACAGGCTGGATTTGGTATCTCTTAAACGGAAATTCAATATCATTTTGGTGTTGTACCACATAACGCGCAAACGGGACGGTTAAGTCGTAACGCAATGCTTTCTCCGATATACTCGCAGTCAGTTTTGTGCTGTCTTTATTTTCCAGATGCGTTGCATTGGCTTTCGCCAAATAATCTCCGGAATTTAATATTTTAAAAATCAAACGATCGCCTTCTTCACCGTATTTTCCCATCAGGGTTTCGGAATTTTCAAATGAAGGCGTTTCTATGGGTTGGAATCCGAATTTCTCGAAATTACTTTTTATAATCTGAATGATATAGTGACGTTTTGCCACCTCTGCAGGTGAAAAATCTCTAGTCCCTTTTGGAATGCTCGGTTTTGATGCCATTTTTTGATTATTGGATTTTAGATTTTTAGATTTAGGAATTCTTGAAAAACTCCAAATTCTAATTCTTTGCAAATATCTTATTTTTAAAATAAATCTGTTTACAAATTTCATCATTTTATTGCCAGATGCCTAGCCCAGTTTGTAGCGAAAATAGGAAAGTGAAAAATAACATTGTTTTCACTGACAGATTGTAGCGAAAAGCTGGACACGAGCGAAGCGAACTGACGAAGTAAATAGCTCCTAAAAAATAAATTAGGATTTTTGAAAAGGAAATTTGTAACAAAAATTGTATTTTCGTGTCAAACTGTTATGATGTTAAAATTATTCAAAGAAAATATTCGCATTGCACTAGGTTCTATCAGAACGCAATTGTTGCGAACGGTTCTTACGGTGATGATTATCGCTATTGGAATCACGGCTTTAGTTAGTATTCTTACGGTTGTTTCGGCACTTGAAAATACAATTTCCTCCGATTTTGCATCGATGGGAGCCAATACCTTCAACATTAAACAATACGAAAATACGACTAGAAATCGTGGCGGAGGCGAGCGCGAAATAATAAATCCTATTGTTTCGTATCCTGAAGCCGTTGCTTTCAAAAACAAATACAAATATCCTTTTACGGAAACTTCGCTTTCGTTTACCGCTACTTCTGGTGCTGAAGTAAAATTTGAATCTTCAAAAACAGACCCAGAAAATACAATTGTAGGTGTCGATGAATTTTTCATGACTAATTCCGGTTTAGAAACCAGTGCTGGACGAAATTTTACAGGATTTGATATTGACAACAATGCCTATGTGTGTGTTGTAGGTTCTGATTTTGAAAAAGGATTACTAAAAGACGTGAATCCCATTGATAAAATAATTTCAATCAGAGGAGCTAAATTTAAGGTTATTGGGGTGTTAAAAGAGAAAGGATCAACTTTTGGGAACAGCCAGGATTTACGGGTTTTAATTCCGATACAATTAGCGCGTTCCTTGTTTACGGCACCTAACATCAATTATACCGTGAGTGTTATGGTTGGCAAAAAAGAATTGCTGGACCAAGCCATAGACAATGCTAACAGCACAATGCGCAGGGTTCGTAAATTAAGTCCCGTTGAAGATAATAATTTTGGAATCGTCCGCAGTGATGACTTAATCAACCGAATATTAGGAATCACACAATATTTGGGACTTGCTTCTTGGCTGATAGGTATCATCACCGTTCTGGGTTCTTCTATCGCTTTGATGAATATTATGATTGTCTCGGTAACAGAACGTACTCGAGAAATTGGGGTCAGAAAAGCATTGGGAGCCAAAAAAACGACAATAGCAATTCAGTTTTTCATAGAAACATTGCTAATTGGTCAACTAGGCGGATTGGTGGGAATCATTTTTGGAATCCTAATTGGTTTTGGTATTGCAACCGCAATGGATTTTGCATTCGTAATTCCGTGGGGCGCAATTATAGCCGCTTTCATCACTAGTTTCATTGTAGCCATTGCTTCCGGATTATACCCTGCTATCAAAGCCGCTGTATTAGATCCAATTGAAGCGTTACGATACGAATAAAGCCCCCTATCCCCTGAAGGAGGAATAAAGTATGCAGATTAAAAACTGAATACTAGGACTGTTTACTGAACACTCATTTCTCCTTTAATCATCCGGTCGTTCCCGTAAATATCCTTGCGCAATTCTATATTTTTGAAATTCATTTTTTCGAGTAAATCAATCATTTCTTTTCCTAAATACTGATTGATTTCAAAATACAACTGACTATTTTCAGAACCGTTTTTATGGGCCAATTCGGCTATTTTTTTATAGAAAATTAATGCGTCGTTATCTTCTACAAAAAGTGCCAAATGCGGTTCATTGTTCAAAACATTTTTCTTGATTTCCTCTTTTTCTAAATTGCGAACATAAGGCGGATTGGATACGATAATATCAAATTGTTGTTGTAAATCTTCTGTTTCAAGAATGTTTTGATTGACAAAAGTGACTTTTACTGCATTTATTTCTGCATTTTTTTGGGCCGTAGCCAAAGCTTTTTCAGAAACATCAATCGCAAAAACTTCGGCATTTGGAAGATTCTTCGCCAATGAAATAGCGATGCAACCGCTTCCTGTTCCAATATCAAGAATACGGATCTTTTTATTTTCGCCTTTTGACTTTTGACTTTCTAAAATCCATTCCACTAATTCTTCGGTCTCTGGTCTTGGAATTAAAACATATTCATTAACTTGAAAATCCAAACCGTAAAAACTCGTTTTCCCTAACAAATATTGAATCGGAATCTCCTTTTTTAATTGTTCTAAAATCGATTTCCAAACTACAATTTCTTCCTCCGAAAAAACCAAATCAGGATGTAAAGCCAAGTCAATTCTTTTTAATTGCTGTTTGTCCTCTAGAACCAAATAAAAAAAGCTCTCGGCCTCACCTGCATCGTAAATGGGTCCAAGTTGCTGAATAAACTGGCTTCTATATTCTTTTATTTTCATTTTATAGTGGTATCGATGCTATGAATCAATTCGGCAATTCAACTTTTAAAACTTACAGCTCTTTTAGCATCCAAACCGGACAACTAACATGACCGGTGCTTCCCATAGGGCCAGAAATATATTCAAAACCTGTCTTTTTATATAATTTTTGTGCATCAAGCATAAATGGCATCGTTTCCAAATAGCATTTTTCGAAGCCAAAATTCCGAGCACTTTGGATACACACTTCCATCATTTCAGTTCCAATTCCAATTCCGCGTGTTTCAGGTAGAAAATACATTTTCTGCAATTCGCAAATGTTATCTGCTTCGTTTGCAAGTGGAGCAATTCCGGCTACACCTACAATTCTTCCGTTGTTCTCTACTACATAATAAACGGATTTTGGTTTATTGTACTCTTCATACATTAAATCCAAATACGGATCTTCATAAGCTGTCCCCACTTTTGGAATATCCAACTCATCAAAAACAGCACGAATTAATTGTGCAACTTCAGAATTGTCCTCTTTATTTATTTTTCTGATAATGTAATTTTCCATTTTTTCAAAATCTGATTATACCTGCAAAAATAGAAATTGTTTACTATTATTTTGAAAAGTTTCAAACAAATCCCGACTTGCTTCTGAAGTTTCGCTACGGGATTGGGGCTAACCTCAAAAATTACTACTTTTGTGATGTGAAAATACATGAAAAATACATAAAACGGTGCATTGAATTAGCCAAAAATGGTTTGGGAACAACGTATCCAAATCCCTTAGTAGGCAGTGTTATAGTTTATAAAGATAAAATCATTGGCGAAGGCTGGCATAAAAAATCAGGAGAACCACATGCCGAAGTCAATGCTGTAAATTCCGTAAAAGACAAATCATTATTGAACAAAGCCACAATTTATGTGAGTCTGGAGCCGTGCAGTCATTTTGGAAAAACGCCTCCATGTTGTGATTTGATTATCAAAAATAAAATTCCAAATGTGGTCATAGGAACAGTAGATCCGAATATAAAAGTAGCCGGAAACGGTATTAAAAAACTTATTGAAGCCGGAATACATGTCACCGTAGGCATCCTTGAAGAGGAATGTCATGAACTCAATAAAAGATTCTTTACTTTTCACGAAAAGAAAAGGCCTTATATCATCTTGAAATGGGCCGAAAGTCAAGATGGATTTATTGCACCCAATGAAAAATTAGAAAAAAAACCGGTGTGGATTACCAATACGTACTCTAGACAATTAGTACACAAATGGCGTACTGAAGAACAAGCGATTCTCGTGGGAACCCAAACGGTTATTGATGATAATCCAAAACTAGATGCCAGAGATTGGTATGGAAACAATCCTATTCGAGTGGTTTTAGATCAAAATAACCGAATCCCAAAAGACAATCATATCCTTGACAATCAAGTTAAAACTATCCTATTTTCTAGATTTGAAATGGCTGTTGAAAAAGAAAATAGTATCTTTGAAACAATCGATTTTGAAAAAAATGTAGCGCAGCAAGTTATTCAATCGTTGTATAAACATAACATTCAATCCGTTATTATTGAGGGCGGAAGACAAACGATACAAACTTTTATCGATGCCAATCTTTGGGACGAGGCACGAATATTTATTGGAAAAGTCCAATTCAAAAATGGAATCAAGGCGCCTAATCTTGTTAATAAACAGTTCGAAAAACATTTGATTGGTGCTGACGAACTTATAATTTCTAGAAACCATGATTAATACTATAATATTTGATTTTGGAGATGTATTTATCAATTTAGATAAGCAAGCCACCATTAATGCTTTTGAAAAATTAGGATTAAAGGAATGGAATGAAGATCTAGATTTTTTGAATAAACAATTTGAAACTGGGCAAATTTCCCGTGAAAACTTCCTTTTTGGAATTCAAAAACATATTCCTAGTGCCAGCATAAAAGAAATATTGTCCGCTTGGAACGCGATACTTCTTGACTTTCCGTTGTATCGATTAGAATTTCTGCAAATGCTATCTGAGAAATACCGTCTTTTCTTATTGTCCAATACGGATGCAATTCACATCGAAAATTTCGAGCAAAGGCATGGAGTTTCATTTTACAGGGATTTTTATCAATGTTTTGAAAAAGTTTATTTTTCATTTGAACTTGGCTTGAGAAAACCAAATCCTGAGACATTCAATCATTTGATAAACAACCATGAATTAGCTCCCAAACGCACGTTATTTGTGGATGATAAAAAAGAGAATACTGATGCTGCTCTCGCATTAGGATTTGAAGTTTGGAATTTACAAGTGGGAGAAGAAGATGTCATCAATTTACTGGATAAAAAGATAATTTGATAGCAACTACCTCAGCAATCTAAGTCAAATTTAAGTTTCACTCCCTTTTGTATTCAAATTGAAAGACACCTACCGCACTATTGAAATCCCATCCGAGCAAATTCTATTTAAAGAAAAAAATAGCAAATTTTTTGGCTATGCGTACCCAATCAAAACCGATGAAGAGGTAAAACCACTCCTCGAAATTTTACGAAAGCAACATCCTAACGCAGGACATTTTTGTTATGCCTACCAAATGGGCAGTGATGCAATAATTTACAGAGCAAATGATGACGGAGAACCAAGTAATAGCGCCGGAATGCCTATTTATGGACAAATTCAGTCTTTTTCAGTCACAAATGTATTGGTAGTAGTGGTTCGGATATTTGGTGGAGTAAAATTAGGAGTTGGCGGATTGATTTCGACTTATAAAACTACTGCGCAAATGGTTCTTGAAAGTTGTAACATTGTCGAAAAAACAATAGATATTCATTTTGAAATCACTTTTGATTACCAAAACATGAATAAAGTGATGCGCGTAATCAAGGAAAAAAAACTGGAAATGGTATCTCAGGAAATGGAAATAGATGAAATTACGACTCTTCCAATTGGAAAAATTGAACTAAAAACACGAAAAAAAAATGCCGAAATGATATTCGACATTTTCAATTCGATGTTTGAAATCGAAATAAATCGGCTTTAATTTCATTACAAAATTGCCTCTTTGGTAATTTATTCGATAGTTTTTAACAATTCCAAAATATAATCTGGAGGAGCCGTTGGTCGACCCGTTTTTAAGGACACAAAAACCAGAATAAATTGGGCTGTTGTTAATAACTCATTCGACTCATTATAAATTGCGCAATCAAATTCAATCTTCACAGAAGTCTGACTTTTAAAAACCGTATGAACCGTTAGCAACTCATCATAGCGAGCAGATTTTTTATAATTTATATTCATGGAAACTATAGGCAACGCAATACCGCTTTCCTCCATGCTTTTATATGAAATCCCTTTGTTTCTAAGCCATTCCACCCTTCCTATTTCAAAATATGGAATATAATTCCCATGATAAACAACTCCCATTTGGTCTGTTTCGGAGTATCGAACCCTAACTTCTATTTGATGATCTTTCATTAATTATGAATTAAAAATTTAAACTTTGAACGGTGCCTTACAACAATAATTCGTAAAATTATTACCCTATATATTTTTTTTTACAGAAATTTGTTCACATATTTGTTACCCCGATAATTAATAACAAAACATCTTTTTTTTAGTAAGATAACAATTACCAATTAAAAACAATTTTATAGAATATATGAACAAAACTGCTCAATCAGTATGGGAAAACTGTTTGTCTTTCATAAAAGACAACATCCAAGACCAAGCGTACAAAACTTGGTTCGAACCAATCAAATCAGTTGAACTTACCGATAACGCATTATATATTCAAGTTCCAAGTAAATTTTTCTATGAATGGTTGGAAGAGCACTATGTAAAATTACTAAAAGTAGCCCTTACAAAAGAACTTGGAAAAAACGCTAAGTTACTTTATAAAATCAGAATGGAAAACACTTATGGCAATAAACAACCGTTTACGGAACAGTTGCCAAGTGCTAATAGGGTTCCTATGAAACCACAGGAAGTGGATGCTCCATTTAAAAACTTAAACCCAGAATTAAAAAATCCTTTTGTTATTCCGGGGATTCGAAATCTAAAAATTGAATCACAACTAAATGCAAATTACAGTTTTGATAATTTTTTAGAAGGAGATTCCAATAGATTAGCACGTTCTGCAGGTATGGCTGTTGCCAATAAACCGGGTGGAACTTCGTTTAATCCTTTGTTGATTTTTGGAGGAGTTGGTCTTGGAAAAACACACTTAGCACATGCTATTGGTGTTGAAATAAAAGATAAATATCCTGAAAAAACGGTTTTATACATTTCGGCTGAAATTTTCACACAACAATACATTGACTCGGTTAAGAAAAACAACCGAAATGATTTTATTCATTTTTATCAATTAATTGATGTTTTAATCATTGATGATGTACAATTCCTTTCCGGTAAGTCTGGAACTCAGGATGTATTTTTCCATATCTTTAATTATTTACATCAAAATGGCAAACAGGTAATCCTAACTTCGGATAAGGCGCCTGTTGACATGCAAGATATTGAACAACGTTTATTATCCCGTTTCAAATGGGGATTATCTGCGGAATTGCACCAACCGGATTATGAAACCAGAATTTCCATCCTGAAAAACATATTGTACAGAGATGGTGTAGAAATTCCGGAAGAAATTATCGAATATGTGGCCCGCAATATCAAATCAAATGTTAGAGAATTAGAAGGAGCAATCATTTCACTAATAGCGCAATCGTCTTTCAATAAAAAAGAAGTGACATTGGAACTTGCTAAAAGTGTCGTGGAAAAGTTTGTGAAAAATGTAAAAAGAGAAATTTCTATCGATTATATTCAAAAAATTGTATCGGATTATTTCCAATTGGATTTAGAAACATTGCAGTCGAAAACAAGAAAAAGACACGTAGTTCAGGCTCGTCAGTTAGCCATGTTTTTTGCAAAGAAATTTACTAAAGCTTCTTTGGCAAATATAGGTTCTCAAATTGGAGATCGCGACCACGCAACGGTGTTACACGCTTGTAAAACTGTTGATAATTTAGTGGCTACTGACAAACAATTCAAAAAGTTCGTTGAGGATATCAATAAAAAATTAACGTTGTAAAAGCATCATGTCTGTAAAAATTCTAATGGTTTGTTTGGGAAATATTTGCCGTTCTCCATTGGCAGAAGGCATTTTGGCTTCAAAACTTCCTAAAGACAAATTCACAGTTGATTCAGCAGGGACTGGCTCTTGGCATATTGGCCATTCGCCTGATGAACGTTCAATTGCTGTTGCAAAAAAAAATAAAATCAGCATTTCAAATCAAAAAGGACGACAATTCAGCTCTAAGGATTTTGAAGAATTTGATTATATCTATGTGATGGATAGTTCCAATTACAAAAATGTAACTGCACTTGCCCAAAATCAGAATCAAGTAGAAAAAGTTCAGCTTATTTTGAATGAATTATTTCCAAATGAAAATGTAGATGTTCCTGATCCCTATTTTGGTTTACCAAACGGATTTGAAATCGTCTACAATATGTTAGATGAAGTTTGCGATATAATTGCAAAAAAACTTATAGCGAAGCACACATAATTTTTCTGCAAAAAATTACTTTGGGTTCATTACACAATCCTGACCATACCATACTACAAATACATTACTTTTAGGAACATAAATCACACCTATGAAATCAAACGCTGTTTTAGGAAAACTCTATTTAATCCCTACCACAATGGGCGATTGCGATCCTATGGATGTTTTGCCACAAACCATAAAAAGAAGTATTGACCTCATTGATTATTATATTGTTGAAAATGACAAGACGGCAAGAAAATCTATCAAAGGTGTTAATCCCGAGAAAAAACAATCCGAGTTAAAACTTTTTGTATTAAACCAACACACCGAAACTAAAGAACATTTAGAGTTCATAAAACCGTTACTTGAAGGTCACAATATGGGTTTAATGAGCGAAGCGGGATGTCCCGGAGTGGCTGATCCTGGTGCTGTAATTGTAAAATTAGCACATGAAAAAGGAATTCAGGTTATTCCTTTGGTTGGTCCTTCTTCTATTCTTTTGGCAATGATGGCATCAGGAATGAACGGACAAAGTTTCACCTTTCATGGTTACTTACCAATTGAGAAAGATGAAAAGAAAGCCAGTTTTAAAACGTTAGAAAGAGTCTCTTTCGAGAAAAATCAGTCTCAAATTTTCATTGAAACTCCGTATCGCAACAACAAATTACTGGAAGATCTAATCCAAACTTTACATCCTGAAACGCATTTATGCATCGCCACGGACATTACTTTACCTACAGAATACATCAAAACCAAAAAAATTGCGGCTTGGAAAAAAGAAACCATCGATTTACACAAACGCCCCACAATTTTCATCATTCACAAGATGTAAATTCAAAATGCTTTTTATTAATATTAAAGAATGAAATCAGTAAAATTTTAGAACTTACAATTTTATATAACAATAGTAAACTTTAAATTTTTCGACTCAAAAGAGTTAATAAAAGATAAAACAAAACTCGTAATCATTAATTCTAAGTATAAAACCTATTTTTATACTTAGAATTAATGATTTTTTTTATGAGTAAACTTCCAAATATCAGTACGAGTATTTTTACGGTTATGTCAAAAATGGCTACTGAATATAATGCCATCAATCTTTCTCAAGGTTTTCCAAACTTTCCTGTTGATGAACGATTAACAGATATTGTTGCCAAACTGGCCAAAGAAAATGTACATCAATACACGCCAATGTCTGGCTATCCACCGTTATTATCAAAAATAGCGACACTAATTAAAAACTCCTACGGAAGAACTATTCAGCCTGAAACGGAATTGCTAGTTACCGCTGGAGCGACACAAGCCATTTTTACCACCATAACAGCTTTGGTAAAAAGCAATGACGAAGTGATTATCTTGGATCCCAGTTATGATTGCTATGAAGCGTCCGTATTATTATGCAACGCAAATCCGGTTCGGGTAGCACTTAATGATGATTATACTCCAAATTGGGAAATTATCATAAAAGCTTGTACTGCAAAAACTAAAATGATTATCATCAATAATCCGCACAATCCAACAGGGAAAATTTTAACAGAATCTAATTTTGAAGCCTTGGAAATGCTGCTCGAAAAACACCCTGATATCGTACTTCTTTCTGATGAAGTCTATGAATACATCACTTTCGAGGAGAAACATATTTCAGCTCATACAAGCGAGAAACTATTGAATCGTTGTGTGATGATTTCCTCTTTTGGAAAATCATTCCATGTAACGGGATGGAAAATTGGCTATTTAGCAGCACCGGAATATTTGATGAAGGAAATCAAAAAAGTCCATCAGTTTTTAGTTTTTAGTGTCAATAGTATTTGTCAAGTTGCCATTAGCGAGTATTTAGAGATTGTTTCTGTTTCTGAAATCGGGAAATTATATCAGGAAAAACGGGATTATTTTAGACAATTATTAAAAGACAGCCGCTTCAAACTCATGCCGTGCGAAGGAACTTATTTTCAGGTGGTTTCGTATGCAAACATATCAAATGAGAATGATGTTGATTTTTGCAAACGCCTCATTATAGAACATGGCGTTGCTGCAATTCCTATCTCTACTTTTTATGCCGATGGAAAAGACCTGAAATTAATTCGGTTTTGCTTCGCCAAAGACAATGCTACGCTTGAAGAAGCCGCTAAAAGATTGTGTGCCATCTAAAATCAGAATTGAAATTTATTTTTATTATGCATGCATACTATTTAATTTTATTATATTTACAATAAAAAAATATCGAAATATGAGCTATACAGATAAAATGTTACGCGACGATGCCCTAAAAGGCAAAGTGATTGTCGTAACCGGAGGCGGAAGCGGTTTAGGAAAAGCAATGACCAAATATTTCTTGGAATTGGGTGCGCAAGTGGCCATTACTTCCCGAGATTTAGAAAAACTAAAAAATACTGCCGCAGAACTGGAAAAGGAAACCGGCGGAATTTGTCTACCTATTCAATGTGATGTACGTCATTATGAAGAAGTGGAAAATATGCTGCAAGAAGTGTTGAAAGCTTTTGGTAAAGTTGATGTTTTATTAAATAATGCTGCCGGAAATTTCATTTCTCCAACCGAAAGATTATCTGCCAATGCTTTTGATACTGTAATTGATATCGTTTTAAAAGGATCCAAAAACTGTACACTTGCTTTTGGGAAACATTGGATTGACACCAAACAAAAATCATCTACCATTTTGAATATTGTTACGACTTACGCTTGGACAGGTTCTGCTTACGTGGTACCTAGCGCAACTGCAAAAGCAGGAGTTTTAGCAATGACAAGGAGTCTTGCGGTAGAATGGGCAAAATACGGAATTCGTTCGAATGCAATTGCTCCTGGACCGTTCCCAACTAAAGGTGCGTGGGACCGATTGTTACCTGGAGACTTAGCTGAAAAATTTGATATGGCTAAAAAAGTGCCGTTAAAACGCGTGGGAGATCATCAGGAATTAGCCAATCTAGCGGCTTATTTAGTTTCTGATTTTTCAGCATACATCAACGGAGATGTTATAACAATTGATGGCGGCGAATGGCTCAAAGGCGCTGGACAGTTCAATTTACTTGAAGCAATTCCAGAGGAACTTTGGGATCAATTAGAAATGATGATCAAAGCAAAGAAGAATAAATAATAGTTTTATATAAAATAAAAAGAGAGTCATTCACATGGCTCTCTTTTTTGTTTCTGCTACTATTTAGTATTTTCCAAGGCAAGTAGAATTTCACATTTCAGTAAACCACTTCCACCTCCATAATGCTGAACAATACTAATATTTGGATTTTTATTTTTGAAAAAAGTGCACAATTCAGCTTCACTTTCTTCCTGAATTCCGGAACCTAACAATACAATAGAAAATTTTTTTTTCAGAAAAATTTCCTTCGCTTCCTCATCATTCATAACTCCTACTCCATTCCAATTCTCGTTTGAATTTATCAATCGGATGACGGTTTCTAGAATTTCCGGATGTCTTCCTATGTATAAAATATTTATGGTTTCCATCATTCTATTTTATTAAAAAACACAAATCTCAGAGAAAATAATCCTCGGAGATTTGTGTTTGTTTACTTTAAAATTATTGTTGCAAAAATTGCAATTCGATGTTCAAACGAACTTCTTCACTTACTAAAACACCACCCGTTTCAAGAGCCGAATTCCAGTTTAATCCCCAATCTTTTCTGTTGATTTTTCCTTCTAATGCAAGTGCCATTTTGGTATTTCCCCATGGATCTTTCATTAATCCTCCATAATCAGCAGCTAATTTCACTGATTTTGTAACGCCGTGTAATGTTAAATCACCAACCAATTCATATTCACCTTCATTAATTTTGGTAAAAGAAGTAGCGCTAAATTTAATTTCTGGAAACTGAGCAGCATCAAAAAAATCAGCACTCAATAAATGTGTATCTCTATCTGCGTTTCCTGTTGATACAGAATCAATTGCTCCTGTAAATTCAATTTTTGCATTTTCTAAATTGCTGTCTTCTGCTTCAATTGTTGCATCAAATTTTGAAAATTTACCTGAAACATTAGTGAACATCATGTGTTTCACTTTAAAACCAATTTCTGAGTGTGTTGGGTCAATTACCCATTTTGTTGTTGACATAATTTTTGATATTTATTAGTTATTTTTAATTATTTATTAGATTACAATTGCATTGGTACTTCCATCAATAAGATTTCGGCATTTACTGAATTAGCGGTAATTTTTATTGTATTCGTATTCCAAATTCCTAATCCGTCACGTTCATTTAAAGCGATGTTTCCTATTGTAAAATCTCCTTTTAAAACGAAAGCATAAATTCCATTTCCTGGTTTTTTCAATTCATACGAAGTAGAAAAATCGTTGTCAAACTTCCCAATATGAAACCAAGCATCTTGATGAATCCAAACCCCTTCATCTTCTGGATTAGGTGACAAAATTTGCTGTAATTTATTGTGACGATCATTTAAATCTAAAGTGATTTGGTCATAACGAGGCGTTACATTTTTTTTATTTGGATAAATCCAAATCTGTAAAAATTTAACCAACTGATCTTTGTTTTTATTGTACTCGCTGTGAAAAATTCCGGTACCGGCGCTCATCGCCTGGATATCACCTTCCTTGATTACGGTAGTATTTCCCATACTGTCTTGGTGTTCTAAATCACCTTCGAGAGGAATAGAAATAATTTCCATATTATCATGTGGATGTTTCCCAAAACCCATTCCTTGGCTGACTCTGTCATCATTTAGAACGCGTAAGACTCCAAAATTCATACGTTCTGGATTTTGATAATTGGCAAAGCTAAAGGTATGATAGGATTCTAACCAACCATGATTAGCGTGACCGCGAGTATTTGCTTTATGCAAAACCGAATTAGTAATTACACCATCTATTTTTTTATCTGTATTTTCCATTGTCCTGTTCTTTAATAGTATGATGCAAAGTTGCGTCAAAAAAAAAGCGCATGCATTGAACTAGGACAAGAAATGAAAAAAGTGAAATCTAGAGTTTAGCGATTTTAGTTCTTATTTTACTAAGAAACTCGGCTGAAATTCCCAAATAAGACGCAATATAATGCTGGGCAACGCGCTGTGAAAGTGTGGGATAATGTTCGAGAAACTCTAAATATTTCTCGGTTGCCGATTTAGAAATCGTATTAAATAAACGGTCTTGAGTAACAGCAAGACTTCTTTGCATTAGGATACGGAAAGCGCGTTCAAACTTTGGAGCTTTGGCAAATAATTCCTCTTTTGTTTCTGGACTAAAAAGGAAGAATTCACAATCTTCCAAAGTTTCAATGTACACTCTACTGGGTTTATCTTCGTAAATACTAAAAGAAATATCACTCACCCAAGCGTTTTCGATAGCAAACTGCAGAATTACTTCAAAACCATTAGCGTCAATGTAATATTTTCGGACACAGCCTTTGATGACAAATGCTTCAAAATTGCACATCTCGCCTTCATGAAGTAAAATCGTTTTCTTAGGAACCGTTTTATATTCCAATAAAGAATTGAAAATTTCTAACTCTTCTGGTTCAAAAGTGACATACCGACCTATATTTTTATTGATTTGTGAATACAATGTTTTAAATTTTAGAAACTAAAGATAGAAAAATGTCAATTAATAACCCCTAAATAAATATAGTAATTTAGCAATATTTCTTAAAAAAAGAAAAACTGCTCCCGATTAAATTCCTATTTTTGTCCCGATAAAAACATAACAAAAAATTTATGCTCATTATAGGAATTGCAGGTGGTACAGGTAGCGGAAAAACAACCGTTGTACATCAGATTATGAATGAATTACCACAAACAGAAGTTGGTATTATTTCTCAAGATTCATATTACAAAGAAAATCACGGACTTTCATTTGACGAAAGAGCATTAATTAATTTTGATCATCCCCGTGCTATCGACTTTGAGTTATTAGTGGCTCATCTTAAGGAATTAAAAGAAGGAAACAACATCCATCAACCCGTTTATTCCTTTGTCACTCACAACAGAACGGATGATACCGTTTTTACACATCCTCGAAAAGTGATGATTGTAGAAGGGATTTTAATCTTGGCAAATCCAGAATTAAGAGAATTATTCGATGTGAAAATATATGTTCACGCTGATTCTGACGAGCGATTAATCCGCAGAATGAAACGTGATATCGCGGAACGTGGTCGAGACATGCATGAAGTAATCAACAGATACCAAACAACATTGAAGCCAATGCACGAGCAGTTCATAGAACCAACCAAAGCATTTGCGGACATCATAATACCAAACGACAAATACAACACCGTAGCCATTGACGTGGTTCGTGCGGTAATAAATCAAAAAATTCTATAATTTAGTTGTAATTTTAATGCAATAATTATTAGGAGCTATTTCCCGTCTCGTCCTGAAGACGAGATTGCAATCTTTTAGTAGGTGAATCTTCCTTCGTCAGTATCACCTACTAAAAGGATTTCCACTTTAATCGGGGCTAAAAAAAATAAAATGACAAATCCGTATAAAGACAAATCTTGGTTTAAATTCTTGAGTAACAAGTACGTTTGGGTCTTGTGTTTTTTTTGCGTTTGGATGATTTTCTTGGACAATTATTCCTATTTCGGTCATCGTATTTTGGATCAGCAAATTGAAGATTTAGAAGATAACGCAGCCTATTATAAAGAAGAAATTAAGAAGGACCAAGAGAACATCAAGCAATTAAAAAATTCAGAACAAATAGAAAAATACGCCCGCGAAAAATACTATATGAAAAAAGATAGTGAAGATATTTATATCATCGAATTCGAAGGTGACACGATTGAAAAAAAATAAAATCACATCCACAACCCTTCCCAAAGGCAAGGGAGTGTAAAATTTATAATAATTATTAAAAACATAACACCAAGTTTCGGCTCCCTCTCCTTTGTAGAGGGCTGGGGTGAGGAAAATAACAAACAAAATGGCTGCAAACCTTTTCGATGATTTCAATCCCATATCCTCCAAACAATGGAAACAAAAAATCCAATTTGAACTCAAAGGAGCGGATTATAATGAAACCTTAGTTTGGAATTCTCCGGAAGACATTCAGGTAAAACCTTTTTACCACAAAGATGAATTCACTAAAGCTTTTCCTGTTTCCACTAAAGCGACTGAATTCAAAATTTGCCAAAATATATTTGTCTACGATGTTGAAAAATCAATAGAAAGAGCGCGCGACACCTTGAGTCGTGGTGCGGATAGCCTTCGGTTTACAATAGAAAATGAATCAATTGATATTACTAATCTTTTGGAGCAATTACCATTAGAAAAAGTTACCGTTTATTTTAATCTTGCATTTATTTCAATCGATTTCGTTAAAAAAATTGACGCTTTCGCAAAGAAAAATAATACTATTGTTTTTTGTAATCTGGATCCAATTGGACAATTAGCCAAAGATGGAAACTGGTTTGTAACTAACGAAAAAAGCAATTTTGACACACTGAATTTACTTTCGGATGCGTCAAAATCAATATCGTTAATAAGTATCAATGCAGCATTGTATCAAAATGCAGGTGCCAATATGGTACAGCAAATTGCCTATAGTTTAGGACACGCCAATGAATATTTTAATAGAATTGAAGCTATAAACCAACCAATAGTTTTTGAAGTAGCCGTTGGGACAAATTACTTTTTTGAAATTGCAAAACTGCGTGCATTACGATTACTTTTTAATCTTATTGCCAAGGAATACAACCACAACTTAGATTGCAACATTATCGTTTCGCCTACAAAACGAAACAAAACATTATACGATTATAATGTAAATATGTTGCGTACCACAACTGAATGTATGAGTTCCATCATTGGTGGAGCGGATGCTATTGCTAATTTGCCTTATGATGCATTGTACCACAAAGACAATGAATTTGGTGACAGAATTGCCCGAAATCAATTATTGATTCTCAAAAACGAAAGTTACTTTGACAAAGTCAATAATCCGGCTGACGGCAGTTATTATATCGAAAATCTTACGAATCAATTAGCTGAAAAATCGTTGGCTTTATTCAAAGATATGGAGGTAAATGGAGGTTTCCTCAAACAACTTAACGATGGAATCATCAAAAGGAAAATTCAGGAAAGTGCTGATACAGCTCAGGAACTATTTGATTCTGGGAAAGAAATTCTATTAGGCACTAACAAACATCCTAATAAACAGGATAAAATGAAACATGATTTAGAATTGTTTCCTTTTGTAAAAGTCAAACCTAGAAAAACCTTGATTACGCCCATAATCGAAAAACGTCTGGCAGAAAAAATAGAACAGGAAAGATTGGATCTTGAATAGTCAGGCCGAATCTGTTATTTAATTTAATACCAATGGAAAAGAGTATATTTACTTTACTAAAAACATAAAATAATGGAAGCCATAAGACAAATCGTTAAGGTAAAAAATCACAAAATAAGTATCACATTGCCGGATGATTTTAATGCTGATGAAGTTGAAGTGATTATTCTTCCAAAGTCGAATAATGTAAAAATCCCTCAATGGCAAATGGACCAAGTTAGAGAAAGAACTGAGAAATATCTTAAGAATCCTTCTTCAGCTCAAGATATTGATGATTTTCTAAAGGATATTGATGGTGAATTATAAAATTGTAATTGTAGAGGAAGCTAAACTTGATTTCAAAACAGCTTTGGATTGGTACAAAAGCATTCAACCTAAATTGGGCGATACGTTCTCCACTTCTTTCAAGGAAAGTTTAAAAATAATTAAGTCAAATCCGCTACTTTTTCAAATAAGATATGACAAGACCAGAGTGGCTTTAATTGAAAATTTTCCATATTTAATTCATTTCAACAGCTACGATAACACAATTGTCATTAAAGCTATTTTTCATACTTCACGAAATACTGAAATATGGATTGAAAAGGAATTAAAATTTCAAAAAATATAATCTTTGCACTAAACAAATGAAAAGAAAAGATTTACAACATATAAAATTAGAAAGCACACCGTTGAAAGTGGAGAATGAAAATTCTTTGGCTGATGCATTTCTAACCGCAGAAGGAATCGAACTAAAACCAACGTATTCAGAACAAGATATTGAGCATCTTACTCATCTTGATTTTGGAGCTGGTTTTGCACCAAATTTACGCGGACCTTACGCTACAATGTACGTTCGTCGTCCTTGGACTGTGCGCCAATATGCCGGATTTTCGACCGCTGAAGAAAGTAATGCTTTTTACAGAAGAAACCTGGCTGCGGGTCAAAAAGGACTTTCCATCGCTTTTGATTTACCTACACACCGTGGCTATGATTCGAATCACGAACGTGTGGTAGGTGATGTAGGAAAAGCGGGAGTTGCGATTGATTCCGTGGAAGATATGAAAGTATTATTCGACCAAATTCCACTAGATGAAATGTCCGTTTCCATGACGATGAATGGCGCTGTTTTACCTATTATGGCTTTCTATATTGTCGCCGCCGAAGAACAAGGCGTAAAACCCGAATTACTCTCAGGTACGATACAAAATGACATTCTGAAAGAGTTCATGGTGCGTAATACGTATATTTATCCGCCAACGCCTTCGATGAAAATCATTGCTGATATTTTCGAATTTACCAGCAAAAAAATGCCGAAATTCAACTCGATTTCAATTTCTGGATACCACATGCAAGAAGCGGGAGCCACTGCTGATATTGAATTAGCTTACACGCTGGCCGATGGACTGGAATACATTCGAACTGGATTAGCGACCGGAATGAAAATTGATGAATTCGCTCCAAGATTATCTTTTTTCTGGGCGATTGGAATGAACCATTTTATGGAAATTGCCAAAATGCGTGCGGGAAGAATGATTTGGGCGAAACTGGTGAAACAATTCGAACCAAAAGACGATAAATCATTAGCCTTACGAACCCATTGTCAAACTTCAGGTTGGAGTTTAACTGAGCAAGATCCATTTAATAATGTAGCACGAACCTGTATTGAAGCCGCAGCAGCAGCTTTTGGAGGAACGCAATCTTTACATACCAATGCATTGGATGAAGCCATAGCTCTACCAACGGATTTCTCGGCTAGAATTGCCAGAAACACGCAACTCTATTTACAAGAAGAAACTAAAATCACCAAAACCGTCGATCCTTGGGCTGGAAGTTATTATGTAGAAAGCTTAACGAATGAGATTGCAGAAAACGCTTGGAAACTTATCGAAGAAGTTGAAGAACTGGGCGGAATGACCAAAGCCATTGAATCCGGAATTCCAAAAGTTAGAATTGAGGAAGCTGCAGCAAGAAAACAAGCCAGAATAGACAGCGGACAAGATATTATTGTGGGTGTCAATCAGTACCGATTAGAAAAAGAAGATCCTTTACAGATTTTAGATGTGGATAACCAAATGGTCCGCAAGCAACAACTGGAACAATTAGACCGAATTAAAGCTACCAGAGATTCTGAAAAAGTTCAGAATTCACTTAAAAAATTAATCCTTTGTGCGCAAACTGGTGAAGGGAATTTACTGGAAATCGCAGTTGAAGCTGCTCGAAACCGAACAACTTTAGGAGAAATCAGCGATGCTCTTGAAACGGTTTTTGGAAGATACAAAGCACAAATTAAATCCTTTAGCGGTGTGTATAGCAAAGAAATAAAAGACGATAAAAGTTTTGAAAAAGCAAAACAACTGGCAGATGAATTCGCTAAAAAAGAAGGACGTCGCCCACGAATCATGATTGCCAAAATGGGACAGGACGGACACGACCGAGGTGCCAAAGTGGTCGCAACTGGTTATGCTGATGTTGGTTTTGATGTTGACATTGGTCCACTTTTTCAAACACCGGCTGAGGCTGCCAAACAAGCGGTAGAAAATGACGTGCATATCCTGGGTGTTTCCTCTCTTGCAGCAGGACACAAAACGCTAGTACCACAAGTGATTGAAGAACTAAAAAAATACGGTCGAGAAGATATTATGGTAGTTGTAGGCGGAGTAATTCCGGCACAAGATTATCAGTTTTTATTTGATGCCGGTGCAGTTGCTGTTTTTGGACCCGGTACAAAAATCAGCGAAGCAGCTATTAAAATATTAGAAATTTTAATAGGGAGTTTCGAGTAAAAATAACTCATAAAAATTTTATGACTTACAAAGCATCAATCGAAAGGTTGGTGCTTTTTTTTGTTAAAACACTGATAGTAAATCATTTAAATCCTATTAAAAAAATATGAAATTCTACCTTTATATTAACATTGTTTATGGAATACGTTAACACTCAAACCTTTAAAAAATAGGTAAATTTACATAAACTTATGATAATTTATATTTTAAATCATTGATAAACAGATAATTAAATATTTAAAAAAAAGGGGAAGAAAAGACAAGCCTTAGCATTCATTAGCATATTACAAGTATTAAAACTCATTAATTAATTTAAAACTAAATATTATGAAATCACTTATTATTATCATTCTTCTAAGTTTTTCTTTCACAGCATTGGCTCAGGTAACGGAGAAAGGAAAAATCAAAATTGAGGAACTGCCTGGTGTAGTCATTAAAAGGGTTGGAACTGATTTTTCAGTTTATATCCCCGATAATAATCCGGATCAAAGAGTCAAAATGGTGGAAGAAAAATTCATCGCTTATGATTTAGGAAAAGATGCAGAGGGTTATGAAGAATATCTTGTGGTAATGGAAGCAAAAAACGGCTCTTTGACCGCTACTTATAATGAAAACGGAAAATTAGTACGCGTGGTAGAAAATTTTAAAAACGTAAGACTTCCGAGTGAAGTTATTTACTCCATTTACAGAACGTATCCTGGCTATTCTATTGTCAATGACAGTTTCTTATACACACAGGAGGACGGAGACGTCATCAAGAAACAGTATAATGTTAAAATCAAAAAGGATAAGGAAGTAGTTAAATTATTAGTACGTCCAAATGGAGAAATTCTTAAAGCAAAATAATCCATTTATAATAAAACGGAAAGAGGCTGTCATGAATTTGACAGCCTCTTTTTTATTTAGCAGTAAAAGTGATTAAATATTTTTCACTTTTGCATTGATATCGGCAACAATGAAAGAAGTATCATAACCTCCAAACATTTTCATGTAAGATCGTATGGAACTTCCATAAGCATCTCTAAAATTACGTTTCCCTTTGTGTTTAAAATATTTTTTAACAGATCCTGCGCCTCCTAAATGTGCTGCTGCCAAGATACCAGATTCTGTGATTTGAATGCCGTTTAATATTGTGCCCTCGTATCTTTCAATTTCCGTTTTCAACTCCCATTTATTTTTTGCTAAAAGCGCTAAAAATGCTTTTTCCTGCAATTCAGGACTATTCAAAAAAGCGGAGCGATTGTAAATACCAACTGATTTTAATGTTTCTATACCAAACTGGTATTTACCCATATAACCAAGAGAATTGATTTTTTTATATTTATTTTCAGATTCTCTATATCCGATGGCTTCTTTAAATCCAATAAAGAAGTTTCCGGTATAAGGGATGTTTAAATTAGTGTATTCTTCTTGTTCTTCGGATGGATATAAGTAGTGTGTTCCATCTTCTTCATTGATGAGAAACCATGGGTTGGTTTCTAAATTAAAAGGTCTAAAACCTGAGCTCAAAAAAACTGTAATTACAGTCAAACTTGCATAAAAATACCATTTCTTTATCATAAATTGTTTTTCTTCAAAACGCTGTCCCGTTATGAAATTTCTACGCGCAAAGATACAACAAAAATAATTATACTGATAATCAAGTAGTTAAACTTTTCTAAAAATAGATAAAGTGATATTTTACCTCGTTGAAACGCACAAATTCGATGGTTGGTGCAGGAATTTTAACGGTATTAAAAACAGAAAAAACGGTCTTTAGAAAATGAGAATTGGTCTTAATTTTTGTTAAATCGACATCCAAACTCAGGTAAAATTGTCTAAATCGCCGTGGATTTGAAGCTAAAAAAGCGGTTGTATTTTCAGTTCTCCCAGTGATCATTCCTTCTGCTCCATAACCCAATGCTAAATTCAGCCATTTTGGTATTTTAGAGCCTTTTGCAAAAGAATGTAAATTGACCGAAAGCCAATACGTTTGTCCATTATAATCTTTTAAAATTTGCTCCGAGAAGGAACTACCCAATACTTCCGGTCGTTCACTTGCATATTTTGTAGTATGAAAAGAGAATTTTGGTGTAATCCGTTGTTCGTTCCACATTAATTCTTGGGAAACGTACAAAGCGGTTCCAGTAGCGTTTGCAATTATATCGCCAGAAGAAGCGCCCCATTCAGAGGAATAACCGTCTAAAACCTCAACAGCGGTCAGAAATGCAAAACCGAGTCCAGCGCCGTAAAGCAACTGATTTTTATTAGTAGCACCGCTCCACTGTAGCATTTCGGCGCCAAACCGTCCTAAATGATAGGAGGAAAAAACATGACCCGCTTTATCCATCTGCAGCCAATCAGAATTGTCATTAATAAAATGAAAATCAGAATTGGGATAATCGGCGTACCAAAGTTGGTTCAAACCTACTAAAGTTCCGGTCGACAAAACAGCCTCCGAAATAATCACTGAATTTTGTCTTTTCCTATTTAAAGAATCGGACGGTTTAAAAAAGCTTTCCGCCTTATTTTGAGAACTTCCAATTTGAAATCCAATTAAGCATAAAAAAAGTAAGATTGTTTTGTATCTCAAAACTATCTTTTCACCCCTTGACTGTTGATCCAATCGGAATATTTTTTGGCGTTTTTATTGTGTTCTTCTAAGGTAGCAGCAAATTCATGGTATCCAAAACGCTCCACGCTGGCACAGAAATAGATAAAATTATTTTTCTCAGGATCTAAAACAGCTTCTAATGCGGTGATATCTGGCATAGCGATAGGTCCCGGAGGAAGTCCCAAATTCATATACGTATTATACGGATGCGCCATCGTCAAATCATTGTAAAAAACTCTCTTAATAACTTGATTAAAATCATTCGATTTCTTTTTCATCGCAAATATTACCGTTGGATCCGCTTGCAACGGCATTCCAGCTCTCAATCGATTCAAATATACGCCTGCAATTCTTGGTCTTTCGTCTTTTTTCACGGATTCTTTATGAACAATGGAGGCCAGAATAGTAGCTTCAATTGGAGTCAGTCCTTGTTTTTGTGCTTTGGCAATTCTTTCTTTATTCCAAAAATTACGATACTCTTTGATCATCTTATCGCGGAACTTTTCAGCGGTTGTGTTCCAATAAATCTCATAAGTATTCGGAATAAACATCACCAAAACGTTTTCTTCATGGAACCCGTTTTCCTTTAGAAAAATAGAATCTTTAAACGAATTCAATAACGATAAACTATCGGCTTCGATTTGAGAACCTACGCGTCCCGCTAAATTTTCCACACGTTCCTGATTGTTGAAAGCTAACTTTACTGCCGAATTAAGTCTTAAGGTTTTAACCAGTTCATAACTGTTCATTCCTTTTGTCACTAAAAAACGTCCCGGAATCACATTATCAGAATACCCTCTTTTACTGGCAACCATGTCAAATCGATCCATGTTTTCGACATAAGGCGCCATTATTTTTTTGACATCATCATATTTAGAATCCGTTGGAATATAAACATAGACTTCGCTCTCCGAAAATTTTGTGTTGGAGGAAAAAATCTGACGTAAAATAACCAATCCGTAAATCATTAATAGTGATATTAAAATTACGGAAACTATAGTGATGATTTTCTTTATATTCATGTGTGGTATTTTTTTGTTGGAGTGTTAGTATTTATAATCTTCTCTTTATGTTTAAAAGGTGCGGAATTAAAACTGTATTTTTTAAAATTTAGTATTAATCAATTGAAAAATAGCTTCGTCTTTGTATTTTCCGTTTACAAAAGTCCAATCTTTTTTGACGCCTATCATTTCGAATCCAAATTTAGTAAAAAGAGCTTTACTTGCTTCATTTTCGGTACCAATATTTGCATATAATTGGTGTAAATTAAGATTAAAAAAAGCATATTCTATTAATAATGCCAAAGCTTCTGAACCAATGTTCTGTTTTCGGTTTTCGTTATTTTGGATTACAATACCTACTCCTGCCCTGTTATTCTTTGGATCAAAATCAAATAAATCGATTAAACCCAAAGCAGGAAAATCCTGATCCTGACAAATAGCCAATCGCAATTGCTTGGCTTCATAAATATCCTGATGGGCATTTTCTAAATATTGTTTGACTAAAAATCGACTGTAAGGTGTGTGTGTATTACTGACTTCCCAAATGCTCTGGTCGTTTTCTATCGCATACACAAACTCCAAATCATTGGGTTCTAATGCACGAATATAGATGTTGTCGCCTTTTAATGTTTTCATTTAAGTATTTGGTTCTTGGTTTTTTTTTTAAATCTCGATAGTTCCTTTAAATACAAATTCTGCTGGTCCTTTCAAGAAAACATTCGTAAATTTCCCTTCTCCTTTATCAAAAGAAACGACTAATTTTCCGCCTTCCACATTTAAATCAATAGAAGAAGCATCTGTTTTTCCCAACACGTTCATCGCAATTGCTACTGCTGTAGCGCCTGTTCCGCAAGAAAGAGTTTCGTCCTCTACGCCTCTTTCATACGTTCGCAACGAAAAAGTGGTGTCATCAATCTGTTTGACAAAGTTGATGTTACTTCCTGCTTTACCGTATAAATCTCCGTATCGAATGGCCGCTCCATTTTCCTTAACATTATAATTTTCTAAATCGTCTACCAATTGTACATGATGCGGCGAACCTGTATTCATAAACACATGATCTGGACTTATTTTTACCGCATCAACATCAATCATTTGTAGTGCAACCAATCCGTCATCGCCAATTGTTGCGTGGTGTAAACCATCTGTTGCTACGAAAGTAGTTTTATTCTCGATTATGCTCAGCTTTTTGGCGAAAGCCACTAAACATCTTCCACCATTGCCACACATGGAACTTTGGTTTCCATCAGAGTTGTAATAGACCATTTTGAAATCTGTGGCCGTTGCGAGATTCGAAGCAATCGTGTCATTTTCCAGCAAAATAAGACCATCGCCTCCTATTCCAAAACGTCTGTCGCATAAATGCGCAATGAGTTGTGTATTCTCTTTTGGAAAAAACTCCGAACGATTATCAATCATTACAAAATCATTTCCTGTTCCTTGGTATTTATAAAATTCTAGTTGCATTTTAATTTGTGTTGAGTCCAACAAAAGTACGAACTATTAATGAAATGTTAATCATTGTTAAAGACCGTTAAACTGTATTTTCTGAATCAATTTTAGTTTTATTTTTACATGTAAATATCTTAATAAACGAATTTAATTATGAAAAAATTTTCAACACTTTTTTTGGTTTCCCTGTTGAGCGGAGTAGTAACACTAGGTTCATACAAATTATTATTTGACACCAATGGATATTTTTCTGATGATAAAAATTCAGGAGTCACAATGGCATCCGATTCCTACGGAAAGAAGGTGGGATTATCATCGGACGTACTTGATTTTACTGAGGCTGCCGAAAAAACCATCCATACGGTTGTACACGTAAAAAATGTTTCCCGAAGAACAATTACAAATCCCATTTTAGAATATTTTTATGGATATAAAGGAGGACAATCCCAAGAACAAGTGGGAACAGGTTCTGGTGTAATTATTTCTGAGGACGGTTATATCGTAACCAACAATCACGTGATAAAAGGCGCATCAGAAATTGAAATTACCTTAAATAACAAAAAATCATATGTGGCAAAACTCATTGGAACCGATTCTAAAATGGACATTGCCCTATTGAAAATTGACACCAACGAGAAATTACCCTATACTGTTTTTGCCAATTCTGATTCGGTGAAAGTGGGCGAATGGGTTTTGGCTGTCGGAAATCCATATAATTTGACTTCAACGGTAACCGCCGGAATTGTTTCGGCGAAAGCCAGAGATTTAGACACCAGCGGAATCCAATCTTTCATACAAACAGATGCTGCGGTGAATCCCGGAAACAGTGGTGGCGCCTTAGTAAATACGCGTGGTGAACTAATAGGAATCAACACGATGATTTCCTCTATGACGGGTTCTTATGTCGGTTATTCATTTGCGGTTCCTTCGAATATTGCACGAAAAATCATTGAAGATCTAATGGAATTTGGGAATGTGCAGCGTGGAATTCTTGGCGTTGAAGGTGGCGAATTGAACAGTATTAGTTCTAAAGAATATGGAATTGGTCAAACGCAGGGATTCTACATTAATAAAGTAACCAAAAATTCCGGTGCTGAAAAATCTGGACTTGAAAAAGGTGATGTCATCATCAAATTAGACGAACAAAATGTGGCTACTTTTGCGGATCTTTCCGGATACATCAATACTAAAAGACCGAATGATAAAGTACAGGTCACCTATATTAGAGATGGAAAAACGAGAGTGGTTCCTGTAGTGTTGAGCAAAAATGAATTTTTTAATGCAGAATTTAAAGGTATCGAATTAGAGAACATTGAAGCCGCTGACAAAAAGAAGTTCAAAATTGATTACGGTGTAAAAATCAAATCGATTACCAGCCAAAATTTGAAACAATACGAAGATGAGTTAGTAGGAAATATTATCTTGAGCATTGACAATATCAAAGCTACGGATGTCGAAACCGTTTCTAAGCTTTTAAGTAAAAAAGAGGAAAGCCAAACGGTTCGGATCGAAATGATCAATAAAAATGGAGAAGTCATGCGCGTCATTCTCTAACGCATCCAAAAAAATTAAAACCTAAGCCATCTTGAAAAATCAAGGTGGCTTTTTTATTTTATAAATAATTCATAAAACACGTTACGAAATCGATTGAAATGGGTACTTTTGCGCAAATTTTAAAAAATACAATCACTTATTTTCATTAAATTTTCAACATGGCAACCACAACTTTATACGAAAAAGAAGTTTCTTTTCAAGCCGACAGGCGACGTGCAGGAGTAAAACTGATTAAAATCATCAGCGATTTATGGTATGATAAATCCATTGAGATGGTCTTATTCCGAAATCAATTAATTGATAGAAATGTCAGTGATATTATCAACCTGCATGAATATGCCGCTGAATTTGTAGGCAAACCCATTTCAGTATTTGATTCGGTTAAAATTGCAAAAGCTATTTTAGAATTGAATTTGCCACCTGCAAAATTGGATATTGGAAAACTTACGTACGAATATGGTTTAGAAGAAGATAAATATCCAGACGCCAAATATTTTGTCATTGACAAATTGAAAAACGCCAAAAATTCGGAAGAAATTCAACCAAAAGATGTCGTTCTGTATGGTTTTGGTCGAATTGGTCGTTTGCTGGCCAGAGAATTAATGTCGAAAACCGGAAAAGGAAGTCAAATGCGATTGCGCGCTATCGTAACACGCGATAAAAATGATGCTACTTCTTTAGAAAAAAGAGCTTCTTTGCTGCGTTACGATTCTATTCACGGTGATTTCCAAGGTTCAGTTACTGCTGATACTAAAAATAATGCTTTAATTATTAACGGAACAACCGTTCACGTGATAACGGCAAATGGTCCAGAAGAAATTGATTACACACAGTACGGAATTGATAATGCTTTAGTAATTGACAACACAGGCGCTTTTACCACACACGAAGCATTAAGCCGACATTTGGTTTCCAAAGGTGCCGATAAAGTACTGCTTACCGCTCCCGGAAAAGGAGTTCCTAATATTGTTCACGGTGTAAACCATAACGAATATAATCCTGACGAAATCAACATTTTTTCCGCGGCCTCGTGTACTACTAATGCGATTACGCCAATTTTGAAAGCTGTTGAAGACACTTTAGGAGTTGTCAAAGGACATTTGGAGACCATCCATGCCTATACAAACGACCAGAATCTTGTGGATAATATGCACAAAAAATACCGTCGTGGTAGAGCTGCAGCCTTAAATATGGTGATTACAGAAACGGGGGCCGGAAGTGCTGTTGCAAAAGCATTGCCGTCATTGGAAGGAAAATTAACGTCAAATGCGATTCGTGTGCCGGTTCCTAATGGTTCATTGGTCGTTTTGAATCTGGAAGTAACCAAAAAAACATCCGTTAAGGACATCAATGCCATCATGAAAAAATATGCTTTGGAAGGCGAATTAGTAGAGCAAATCAAATACTCCATGAATAACGAGTTGGTTTCATCGGATATCGTTGGTACATCGCAACCAGCTATTTATGATAGTAATGCCACAATCGTTTCCGCCGATGGAAAAAATATCGTGCTATACATTTGGTACGATAACGAATATGGTTACAGCCACCAAGTCATTAGATTAGCAAAATACATTGCCAAAGTAAGACGTTTCACGTATTACTAGCCTATAAATTACAGGTTGTGGATTTGAGGTTGTAATTTTTTTAGTTTTAGTTTTTAGTCTCCTTAGTTTTAAATTTAATACAACCTTAACCCAGCCTGAATTAAATAGAAAATCCGTCGCGTTATGAAAACGAGACGGATTTTTTTGTTTCACAATTATAAAAGAAAAATACCGCAGTTATGTAGTATTTTATTTCTACTTTTAGCATTGTCAAATTTCTAACTCAATTCAGAATGCTTAAAAATTCCCTAATCGCCCTTCTACTTCTTACAAGTTTTATAAGTTATAGCCAATCGTCTGATGATAATACAAATTACTGGATTGATATCGATGGGAAATCTGTTTCTAAAACACAGTTTTTAAAGCAATTTGGTGGCCGATATTCAGAATTTGCTGTATGGAATTACATTACAAAAGACTCTGGACGGGTCACAAAAACCCATTATAAATTTAACTTGTATACCGTTGATCATTCCTTTTTTCTAAATTACATCAACCGCACTACCAATAAAAAATTACCTATCAACACCACATTATTAATTGAATTTCATTACAAAGATGACCTTTGTAGCAGTAATTCTTCCAATAAGTGGAGCGGGTCAAAAATTGCAAATCGAAAATATCACACCAATACTTGGAAAAAATATATTGAAAGTAAAAATGAAAATCTAGTCTATTTGGTCTTTTTTGAAAAAGGTATTGAAGTACAAAATTCAAAAAGCAAACGTGAATACTATTTCAGCGACCAAGAAAATATATTAAGAAAGAAAATCTTTTTAAACCCAACTTCATGCGGTTCCTATATGCTTTCAAAACCATATGGAATAACACTTGTTCGAAATGGGGAAAGTACCGCTATAACTATGGCTGCAAATCTAGATCCTAAAAAATGGGATAAGCAAGAATTTGAATGATCGTTCGTTCTTCTACTCATAAAAAAATCCGTCTTGTTCTTTAACTAGACGGATTTTTTGTTTATGATTTTCTGTTATTGTACCGAAGTGGCAAGCAGATCACTCAGATTAAGCGGATTTTAATTGATTTTTTAAAAACATCTGAAAGGAATTAATCAGAAGTATTTTTAAACATATAAGGAATATAAGTTCATTTAAGTTGGACTATTTTAAATTCATAAATGATATAATACATCTCACAACTTACTAATTAATAACTAATAACTCATAACTAATAATTTTAAAAAAACTACTCCTTAGCTTTCGTCAAATAATACACCGGAATACCAATTAGCATTATCAAAACACCCCAACCACTGGTACTGGTTTTTGTATACAATAAAGCGATACAAATTGCCGTGGCAATAATTAGATAGAGTGCAGGTAAAAATGGATATCCAAAAGCTTTATAGGGTCTTTCCACATTTGGCATTTTCTTGCGCAGAATAAATATTCCTAGGATAGTAAGGATATAAAATATCAAAACGATAATAACCACAAAATCCAATAAATCTCCGTATTTCCCAGTCAGACATAACGCCGAAGCCCAAATACACTGCGCCCAAATAGACCAAGCCGGAACACTGGCATGATTCAGTTCAGCGGCTTTCTTGAAGAAAACACCGTCTTGCGCCATCGTATAATACACTCTGGCTCCCGCCATAATCAAACCGTTGTTACACGCAAAAGTCGAAATCATAATCATCACAGCGATAATTAATGTTCCCACAGAACCAAAAATACTTTGTGAAGCCACAACAGCCACACGATCTGATTCGGCTGTAGCAATATCATACAAAGGCACCACTGCCAGGTACATGATATTAGCCAAAATATAAATCACACTCACGATTAAGGTTCCTAAGAACAAACTCAATCCCACATTACGTTTTGGATTTTTTATTTCACCGGCGATAAAAGTAACACCTTCCCAAGCCACACTGGAGAACATCGAACCTACTAAGGCTGCCGAAATTCCAGATATCAAAGCCGTTCCGCTGATGGGCAACCACGAACCCGTTTCCACATTTAGTGTTTGAGAAGTCCAGGCATTTGTCCAGTTCGCGTCCCAAACTTCCGCTTTGGCAGCCATAAAACCAAAAATAATCAAACCTGCAAGCGATAAAATTTTGATAACCGTCAGAACCGTTTGTAAAATCTTAGAGTTTTTCACCCCACGACTATTAATGTAACTCAACAAAATAATAGTAAAAATAGAAACAATCTGAGCCGCATTGAGTTTGAAATCCCCAATCTCATATAAAATATTTTTATCACTTAAAGGCGCGTACAAGTAGGCGGCAAATTTGGCAAAAGCCACACCCACGGCAGCAATAGTACCGGTTTGTATCACTGCAAAAAAGCTCCAACCGTACAAGAAACCCACCAGTTTCCCGTACGCTTCCTTGATGTACACATATTGCCCACCCGCTTTAGGAAACATCGCGCTCAACTCGCCATAACTCACGGCAGCAATCACTGTAATGGCGCCCGTAAGCACCCACATAGCAATCAACCAACCGGCCGATCCCAGCTGCCGAACCATATCCGAACTTACAATAAATATCCCGGAACCTATCATAGAACCCACCACAAGCATTGTTCCGTCAAGTAATCCTAATTCTCTTTTAAAATCGTCTGGTTTTTGGTCTTCCATATATTCGGTTTTTGGTTTTTAGTTGGCTAAAGATATACTTTTTTTGGAAATTTGATAAAAAGGACGGAAAAAGTGAGATTGTTCCTTTGTGCGTGACCCTTCAGCAGCTTTGTCGTTCCTCCTCGCCACTTTGGGTCGGGCGGTACGCTGTATCTTTATTTTCTTAAAGAAAGAAAATAAAGGATGCCGCTTCCCTCCCTCACGCAAACCGCAATAAAAATAACGTTTATTCCTTTCAAGAAAATTGTAAGAAAAATTTAATATATTTGAGGAAGTATAGAACGAAAGAAATCTTCGCCAATCCAACTAAATTTGATATAGTTTACAAAAAACTTTTCGTGTATATGCCTTCGTCAAAAGTCGCATACAAATAAAATAAGCAACAAATGGAAAAAGATTATTTCCTTCTGGAGGATAAAAAAAAGGAAATTGAATCCAAATTTTCAATCAAAAATGGTTAGTTAAAAATATATGAAGACGAATCAAAAGATTCTGACGATTCTGCTGGAATTTATTGTTGTCTAATATCAAATGATAAGTTTGATAAATATAGTGAAGACTATAATTGGCCAATTTCAATGGGCTATGAGGGTAAACCTTCTGTTTATGGGGATAATACTTATAAAAGTAATGACGAAGTGAACTGCCCCCAAAAAGTTAGACACTATTTGGGGGTATTTTTATGGAAAGAAAAGTCAAATACAATTATGAATTTAAACTTCGCTGTGTAGAAGAAGT
>NZ_QNUX01000010.1 GCF_003312425.1 Flavobacterium psychrolimnae
ACTTCTTCTACACAGCGAAGTTTAAATTCATAATTGTATTTGACTTTTCTTTCCATAAAAATACCCCCAAATAGTGTCTAACTTTTTGGGGGCAGTTCATTATGAAAAGCCTTTTTTTTATTTTATTTCTTCTTCTTTTTTATCAGCTGGCTGACCGTCTTTGGCTGCGTTTTTGAATTCTTTAATTCCGCTTCCTAAACCTTTCATAAGTTCCGGGATTTTTTTACCACCAAAAAGTAATAAAACAATCGCTAATATAACGAGGATTTCTGTAACACCTAATCTTCCCATGATAGAATAATTTATTGCCGAAGCAAATTTGTAATAAACCTAAAAGCAAAGGTATATAGAATTAGTTTACGGAAATTCATTTTGATGCATTTATTTGGTTTCAACTGCGTTAAAAATTTATTAAAAATTAATTTAGGTTTGTAATAATCAAGAAAAACAAGGAAATACAAGCAACGACAATAATTGTTATATTTGTTCAATAATCAATTTATATGTCCAAGAAAAGACAAAAACGAAAAAAAATTAAAGAAAAACTATTCAATAAACGACGTTTAATCATACTGAACGAAGATACATTTGAAGAAACTTTTTCGTTGAAACTTACTTTAATGAACGTTTTTGTGGTAGCATCTTTAGGAGCAATAATTATTACATTTGTTACCACTTTTATTATTGCTTTTACTCCTTTACGAGAATTTATACCAGGATATTCTTCGTCAAAATTAAAGCGAGATGCTATGGAACTGGCTTTAAAATCAGATTCTTTGTCAAAAGCTTTGAAAAGAAATGAAGCGTATATCAAATCTATTCAGAAAGTGTTGACAGGAGAATTAGAATATGCAAAATTCAATAAAGACTCGATACTGGAAGCAGCAGATGAAATTAATACACCAGTTGATTTGTCGCCATCCGAACAAGAACTGGAATTGCGGGAACAAGTAGCAAAAGAAGAGAAAAATACGCTTTCTAAAAAATCAAAAAAAGAGTAAAAAAACAGACTTTTATCTTTTAAAGAACAAAAATAAAAATGTCAATAAAATCAGTTGCAGCAAAATTATTTGCACAAAAAATATACAAGAAAACACAACTCTGGGCCAATAATCCTATTGAAACTCAAAAGAAGGTTTTGCAAAAATTAATTAAAGAAGCGAAAAAAACCCAATTTGGTATCGACCACCATTTTGATCAAATAAAAAACGAGAAAGATTTTGCCAAACAAGTTCCGGTTCGGGATTATGAAGCGTTGAAACCCTATGTGGATAAGGTGGTAAAAGGCCAGGAAAATATCCTTTGGAAAGGAAAACCGCTTTATTTTGCCAAGACTTCAGGAACTACTTCTGGGGCTAAATATATTCCGTTGACTAAGGAATCGATGCCATATCATATTGAGGCTGCTCGCAATGCGATTCTGCATTATATTCATGAAACTGGAAAAGCTGATTTTGTTGACGGGAAAATGATTTTCTTACAAGGAAGTCCAATATTAGAAGAAAAAAATGGCGTTAAATTAGGCCGATTGTCTGGAATTGTGGCGCATTTTGTTCCAAAATATCTTCAAAAAAATAGAATGCCTTCTTGGGAGACCAACTGTATCGAGGATTGGGAAACCAAAGTAAATGCGATTGTCGAGGAAACATTCAACGAAAATATGGCTGTGATTTCCGGAATTCCATCTTGGGTGCAAATGTATTTTGAAAAACTGCATCAAAAAGGAGGCAGGCCGGTGGGGGAAATCTTCAAAAATTTCAATTTGTTTATTTACGGCGGCGTTAATTATGAACCGTATCGCGCCAAATTTGAAAATCTTATTGGACGAAAAGTAGACAGTATCGAGTTATTTCCGGCCTCGGAAGGGTTTTTTGCCTACCAGGATTCGCAAAAAGAACGTGGCATGTTACTGCTTTTGAACTCCGGTATTTTTTATGAATTTATAAAATCGGATGAATTCTCTAATGAAAAGCCAAAACGTTATACGATTGGCGAAGTAGAATTGGGAGTGAATTATGTTTTGATAATATCTACCAATGCGGGACTTTGGGGTTATAATATTGGCGATACCGTTCAGTTTACCAGTTTAAAACCCTATCGAATCATTGTATCGGGAAGAATCAAGCATTATATTTCGGGTTTTGGAGAACATGTAATTGGGAAAGAAGTGGAAAGTGCGCTACAGGAAGCAATTCTTGGAACTACCATTCGAATCAATGAGTTTACCGTGGCACCACAAATCACTCCAGCAGAGGGATTGCCGTATCATGAGTGGTTTATTGAATTTGAAAACGAACCGGAAGACAGCGTATCTTTTGCGGAAGCGCTGGACAATGCCATGCGAAAACAAAACATGTATTACGATGATTTGATTGTGGGCAAAGTGTTGCGAAAAGTGGTGGTTACCAAAGTCGTTAAAAATGGTTTTCAAGACTATATGAAATCGATTGGCAAATTGGGCGGACAAAATAAAATCCCGAGGCTTTCAAATGACAGAAACATAGTGGATTTATTAAAAAGAGAATAGATGAAAGAAAAAAGATATTTGGTATTATTATTTTTAACTTGTTTCTCAATTACGGCTCAAATCAAAGGTTTTGTAGTTGATGACAAAAACCAACCCATTCCATATGTTAATATTTGGTTGGAAAATGAAAATATCGGGACGACTTCAAATGAGGATGGGACTTTCAATATTGACGCAAATGCGGATACAGTATTGGTTTTTTCCGCTGTTGGATATGAAAGTTTAAAGACAAAAGTAGCAGCCGGTCAAAATGTAGTATTGCAAATCGCAGTTCAGCAATTAAAGGAGGTATTCGTACGAACTCGGACCGAAAAAGAAAAAATCGAGATCAATAAATATAACAATAAAGAGATCACTTCTTTTCATTTTGCTAACAATAGACCGACTATAATAGCTAAGTATATTCAAAATTCAGCAGTAATTGAAGAACATCCTTTTCTAAAAAAAATTACTTTTTTATCCAATTGTCAAACACCAACGGCAAAAATTAAAATACGTTTTTATAATGTTGCTGTTGACGGTAATCCAGGAGAAGATTATTCTACTGACCATGTAATAGTTTCGGTAAAAAAAGGTAAAAGAAGCGTCACAATAGACTTGAGTGATAAAAACATTTCAATTCCAAAAGAGGGTTTGTTTTTAGCATTTGAATGGATGATAATTGATGAAAATAAATATACTTACAATTATACATTTGACTCCAACAATGTAAAGCAAATTGGAGCCCTTTATGATCCAAAGAAAAAAATATATACGGACGGACAAGACTACCAACCTTATATAGGAACTGTTCGTTCAGATGAATTTTCGACGTGGCATTTTATTGGTGGTAAATGGAATAAAATTATAAAGCGTCCTGAAAATAGCAATAGTAAGAATCGATACACTGGTAACACAGGCGATTTAGCAGTTAAACTTACTTTAACAAATTAGAATATAAAAAAACTACCTTTGCAGGTTAGAAAATAAGTAGAAAATGAAAGAAACAAAAAATATATCACGTTCCAGAGCGCAAGAATCGTCTGCAGCAATTGAAAAAATGTACATTACGATGCGTCACCTTTTCAATAGGGGATTTTACAAACCTATGGGAATTTCAGGGGATACGTTACGAGAAGCATTATTAGCATTACGACCAGAAATTTATGGGAATATTGCCGAAGAAAAAGTAGAATTGAACGGGCTTTTATATGTTATAGAACGTCTTCCAGTTGGAATTGAAGAATGTAGATTTATCAATTTAACATCCGATGAAGGGTATTCTAAATCGCATTTCCAAGCGATTGTACCGCCAAAAAGACGTCGTAATTGTTACCGTATCGATGAGGAACAAATGAATGTGGAGATTACAAGAGGACGTTCGGATATTTATGATATTCTGACGCATTTGACTTTCATTTTCATCGAATCACACAAAATTAGAAACCGAGTTTTACTGGATGATGCCGGCGAAGTTTCTCGCGACTGGTTCAAACTGGAACAAGCAGTTTCACAAAAGAAGAAACTGACTTTGGTAGAAAAAGAGAAAGCCATTTCGCATGCCGCCAATATTCTGGGAAGGTCATTTGAGGAAGTATTGGATATTTATGATGCTTTTGGTTCAGCTGCTGCGCCAGATCGTTTCTTGCATGTCATCTTTTGGTTGGGAAAACTCGCCATTGAAGAAATTGTAGATGATAATAAGAGAACAATCACCTTTAGTCCTATTTTGAGAGAGCGTTTGGGTCACCACATTCACGGGGAAATTTGGGCTACCAACATCAAGGAAGTTTTGAAAGAAAACCAACTTTTAGACCGTCCAATTCACGTAATCAGTGCGAATATGCACAGTGTGATGAACTCTATTTTTGCAACGGAAGTATTGAAAACCAAGTTCAAAGACAAATCTGATTTCTTTATTTACGAGGAATTGAGTAAGTCAGGTGCGAATGCGGTTCGAAATCAAGTGGAAGAAGTAGCGTTGAAATGTGGAATGATTTCGTTGCCGGATACATCAGGAACAAATATCGACGTACAGATTTTTGATACCGCCAAAATTGATTGGGCAAAAACATCTTTTCCTAAAGCGAAAATTGGTGACAAAGAACCTGTATTGATTGTTATGGATTATGCGTTTGGAGAACAAGCGTATGAAACCATTGATGAGCTTTTGAAACCATTTAAAAAAGACACCTTATTGAATGTGGAATCAGTTTCTATCATGGGGAAAGCGGGAATTCTGGAAGGTGGAAAAGGAGATATCATGATTCCTAATGCACACATCAATGAAGGAACAGCGGATAATTACTTCTTTGAAAATGAATTAACTGCTGCGATGTTTGAAGGAAATGACATTGCTGTTTTTGCAGGTCCAATGGTTACCGTTTTGGGAACTTCTTTGCAAAACCGAGATTTATTGAAGTTTTTCCATGAGTCGACTTGGGGTATTATTGGACTGGAAATGGAAGGTTCTTATTACCAAAAAGCGATTCAATCTGCATCAAAAATCAGAAAAAGTGTTCCTCATGATGTGAAGGTAAGATATGCGTATTATGCCTCTGATAATCCTTTGGAAACCGGAAGCACATTAGCTTCAGGCGGATTGGGAACTACGGGTGTAAAACCTACTTATTTGATTACCATTAAAATATTGGAACAAATTTTCAACGTAAAATAAAAATATAAATGAGTACAAACGTGCCCGATAATCAGGATAATCAAGAAATAGATTTGATGCTAATTTCAAAAAAAATAGGCAATGTATTTCAGGATTTCAATACATTATTATTTAGATGTATTCGATTTTTTGTAAAAAATGCGGTAGTAATTTTGATTTTGTTTGCAGTAGGTTTAGCGATTGGACTTTTTATCGATTCAAATAAGAAGACTTACAATCATGAAATCATTGTAACTCCAAATTTTGGAAGCACCGATTATTTGTACTCAAAAATTAATCTTCTTCAGTCTAAAATTATCGAAGGCGACACCGCATTTTTGAAAGAAGTGGTTGGTATAAAGCAACCTAAAACAATTTCTAAAATAGCGGTAAAACCGATTACGGATGTTTATAAATTCATAGAAAACAAACCTGAAAACTTTGAACTTATCAAGTTGATGGCGGAGGATGGCGATGTCAAAAAAATAATGGAAGATAATTTGACCAGTAAAAATTATAACTTCCATACGGTTTCTTTTTCAACGAATAAATTAATAATTGACGAAGAAATGGTTCAGCCGTTGTTGCGATTTTTTAATGATTCGAAGTATTATAAAACACTTCAAAAAGAAATTTTAAATAATATTCAGGTTAAGATGTCACAAAATGATACCATTATCTCCCAGATAAATGGTGTTTTGAGTGGATTTTCTTCTGAGTTAAAGGGCACCAAAAGCGATAAACTGGTGTATTATAACGAAAATACACAACTCAACGATGTTATCAAGACCAAAGACGCCTTAATAAATGAACAGGGAAATCACAGAGTAGAATTAGTGGGTTTAGATAAAGTTGTGAAAGATAACAGCACAACAATAAATATCAAAAACACTAAATCAACAAATGGTAAAATGAAATTTATTTTGCCTGTTTTATTTGTTTTACTATTTATTCTAATTCGGTTTTTTATTGCTTTTTACAAAAAACAATCGCTTAAAGAGCAACATGTTAAAGCTTAATTTCTAATAAGAAAAAGAAAGTCATCTTTATTTTTTTAGTAATAAGAAAGCATGTTTTCTATTGATACAAAGATTAAAACGGTTTTTGGGATTGCCATAAAAACATGGAAGGAAAGTTTAAATAAAACAATCAAAATTTGAGACCAATAGATATTTCCATAGTTGTGCCGCTGTACAATGAAGAAGCTGTTTTTGATACTTTGATTCAAAGGCTTACTAAAGTCATGGATCAGGCAAAATTTTCGTGTGAAGTACTTTTGATAAATGATGGAAGTATTGATAAAACAGATCAGCTGATTGAGAAAATCTGTGAAAAAGATACCCGATTCATGGGTGTTTTATTATCCAGAAATCATGGACATCAGCTAGCTGTAAGTGCTGGATTAGCTTATGCCAGAGCCAAACAGGGAGTGTTGATAATTGATGGGGATTTACAAGATCCTCCGGAATTAATTGTTGATTTTCACGAACTTTTGCTGAAAGGTTACGATGTAATTTATGCCATCAGGAAAAACAGAAAAGAAAGTTTTCTTAAAAAATTAGCCTATTCTGCGTATTATAGATTGCAAAAAAGAATATCCAGTTTTAATATTCCAATTGATAGCGGAGATTTCTCCATGCTGAGCCGCAGAGTCGTTGATACGATGAATGATATGCCAGAGCAAAGCCGTTATTTACGCGGAATGCGAGCTTGGGTGGGTTTTAAACAAATTGGTTTTGAATATGATCGTGACGAGAGACAGGCGGGAGAAACAAAATATAGTTGGTCAAAATTATTTGAATTAGCATTCAACGGCATTTTCAATTTTAGTGATTTTCCAATAAAATTCATTACCCGATTGGGCTTTTTGACGGTTTTGTTTTCATTTATTTATTTTGTTTACAATGTTTACCGAAAGATAATGTACAATGACGTTCCCCAAGGATTTACCGCAACTATACTAGCTATTATTCTGTTTAGCGGCGTTCAATTAATATCATTAGGATTAATAGGCGAATATGTGCTTCGCATATACAATCAGGTTAGAAACAGACCTTTGTTCGTAATTGATAAAATAATTCAGGACGGAAAAGTAAAAGAAGAAATAAAATAATAGAAATCAATATGAAGGTTTTACAAAGCTTAAAACAAAATTATATTCTAATCTCTATCTTGCTATTTGGAGCAATATTAAGATTTCATAACGCAGATTTTCAGAGTGTCTGGCTGGATGAAATTCACACTTTGAACGAGTCAAATCCCAATATAACTTGGTCTGAATTCTATAAATTACTTTTGACATCAGAGCCACATCCGCCATTGTATTTTGCTTTAGCACGTATTTTATTTAGTGTTTTCGGATATTCTGTAATAGTTTTAAGATTGTTTTCGGCACTTCTTGGAGTTGTTGGTCTTTATGCAATGTATGTTTTAGGAAAAGAAATGAGTAACAAAAAAACAGGATTAATAGCTGCTTTTTTGTTGTCTATAAACTACTTTCATTTGTATTATTCCCAAGATGGTAGACCTTATATTTTTTTGGTTTTGTTTACGATATTCGCTTTTTATAGACTGATACTTTTTATAAAAATCCCAAATCGGAAAAACGCTATTTGGTATGGAGTAGGGGCGGCATTAATGATATACGGTCACTTCTTTGGTCTTTTTGCCTTATTCACGCAATATTTTATTTTGTTGTTTTTCTTCATTTTAATCGAAAAAAAGAACAGATTAACGTTTTTTGTCAACGCATTGATTGCTGGAATTATCACGTTGATTCTTTTTATACCCGCCACAGAATTGTTTATTGCCACAACACAAATCAAGAATTTTTGGATTCCGGCGCCAACAATAGATGCGTACACTTTAATTTTTAAAGAATTTTTTGGAAACTCAGAGTTAGTGTTGCCCATGGTTGGTTTTCTTTTTTATTTTTATTTTTTAAAATTATCCAAAGTCAGGAATTTTGCTGTGACTTATAAATCAATAATTGACAACCGTACCGTATTCAATTTTATCATTTTACTTCCTTGGATTGTAATTGTAATTCTTATTCCGCTTATACGCTCGTATGTTACGATTCCAATGTTAATAAGTAGGTATTTTATTGTGGTTTTACCCGCTATAATACTTATTTTATCTATTGGTATTTGTCAGTTTAATAATAAGGTAATTCGGGTTACAATATTATCGTTATTTTTCGTTTTTTCAATGACAGACCTACTCATTGTTAAAAAATATTATAGCACGGTGAGCAAAGCGCAGTTTAGAGAAGCTACTAATTTTATCATTAATAATAATACAAATAATACGCCAGTAGTCAGTAGTTTAGGGTGGTATATGCCTTATTTTTTAAAAAACGGAAAAACAAACTTTGTAATTATTGATAAGCCTCTTGAAAATTATATTCTTGAAATGCAGCAAGACACGACTAAAATCAAGCCTTTTTGGTATTTTGATGGGCATGGGAGAGAATATACATTGAGTGAAGGCACTCAGAATTTTGTTAATAAAACGTTTTATATAGAAAATAATTTTGACGGGGTTCAGGCTTGGACGAAGCATTTTATTTTATTAAAAGATGTTCCAAAAACTGTAGATATTTCAAAATTTAAAAAATTAAAACCAACTAATGGGGATCTTTTTATATATAATTTAGAAACATTTGATACCAGTACAGCTACTGTAAAAATATCTGGATGGGCTTATTTTGAGAAGCAAGATGCCACTAAATCCGTTTTGTATTTAGTTCTTGTAAAAGAGGGAGTTGCCCATAGATTAGAGTCTAAAAAAGTGTTTAGAGAAGATGTTACCACATACTTTAAGAGTGATTTTGATTTGAGTAATTCTGGTTTTAACGGGACAGTTGATATAGCAACACTTGAAGCGGGGAAATATGAATTAGGATTATACTTAACCAATAAAGACTCCAAAAAAGAAGGACTTGTTTTGACCGGTAAGTACGTAGAAAATCAATAAATCCTTAAATAAAAAAACGATGGATTACAAAAATAAAGCATCAAGTTATTATTCCAATATCAGGCATGAATTGATAGGCCTTATCGATTCAGACAAAAAAGGCTTAAGAGTTCTAGAAATTGGAGCAGCTTATGGGGAGACTTTATTTTATTTAAAACAAAAAGGAATTGCCATTGAAGCGGTAGGAATTGATATTTTTGAAGATAAAAATAACAGTCAAAACTATAAAAATATCGATCGGTTTATTTTTGGAAATATTGAAGAATTAGATTTTCAGGAATTCGAGAATTATTTTGATTTAATCCTTCTGCCAGATGTTTTAGAGCACTTAATTGAACCACAAATTGTTCTGAAGAAAGTACATCAATATTTGAAAGAAGAAGGAGAAATTATTGTAAGTATGCCTAATATCCGTCATTATTCCGCGATTAATAAAATTGTCTTCAAAGGTGATTTTAGGTATGAAGAATCGGGTGTTTTTGATTACACACACAGGCGTTTTTATTGTAAAACAAATATCCAAAGATTATTAGAGAATGCCCATTTTAAAACAGTACATGTGGAAAGTTCCATTAAAAATTTTCAAGGAAGATCTATGGCCAAACTAGTCAACAGTCTAACCTTTAAAGTATTTGAAGAATTTTTTTCCACTCAGTACTTTTTTAAGTCAAAAAAAGTATAATTTTGCCAAAAAAATAAATAAAAAATGAAATCAAGAATTGTAATTGCAAGTTTATTCCTATCAGTTTTTTTGTATTCCTGTAAAGACATTAAAAAAGAAGAAGCGATAATAACTGAAAAACCAGAAACTTTTGATGTTACCTTAAACATGGTTGTTAAAAATGACGATAAGTTTCAATTGTACTATACAGATGAATCAACGTTAGATTTTGATGATAAAAAATCATTTTTTGTTCCTGTAAAAGGATCCGAAAGCCCTCAAGATATTGTTTTTAATTTCCCAGAAGATGTAATTCCTAGCAATTTGAGAGTTGATTTAGGTAGTAATGCCAAACAAGTTCCAATGAAATTTAACAGTTTCAAAATGAGTTATTATGACAAGTCTTTTGTATTAAAAGATTCATTGGTGTTAGTGAATTTTGTTATTGGAGATCAATTACAATATGATAAAAAAACAGGAATTTTGACTCCAAACCAAGGACAAGCTGAAGTGTATGACCCTTTACTTTATCCTCAAAGTAATTTGAAAGAAGAAATTCTTAAATTGATAAAATAAATTATTTTTGCCCTAATTAATAAAGTTACCTTCGTAAGAGGTAACTTTTTTATTTATAATCAAAATCAAGACATGAATGTATTATCCGCTAGTTTTAAAAAAATTATTTCCTCATCAGGAATAAATTTTATTTTTAGAATATTTGGTCTTTTTGCTTCCTTTCTGATAACTGTAATTATTACTAGATTATTTGGTTTAGGTGTTTACGGAAACTATTCATTAGTCTTTACAATATCTCAGGCAACAGCATTATTATTTACGCTAGGGATTCCTAATACGCTCATAAAAATCATAGGTAATCATCATTTTACCTATTCCAAGGCTAAAAAATTATTAATAAAAGGGCTTAGAATAGCATTGTTACTTTCCTTATTTCCTGTTATATTTTTTTATTTTGGAGCAGAATTCCTATCCAATAAAGTATTCGAAAACCCAAAATTGATTAATTATTTTTTAATCGTAACTCTTTCTTTACCCTTATTCATTGTTCATGAAATTTTTCTTTATTTTTTTATTGCTACAAAAAAATTCTTGAAATTCAATTTATTCATGTTTGTAGTCCCTAATGTTTTATTAATATTTTTTCTTTTCGGGTTTTACTACTTAGACAAAAGTGGTCATTATAGCTTTTTAGCTTTTGCATTAGCGATTCTATTGACAGTTATCGCAGCAACAATCGCTATTTTTGAATGGAAACCAGCAAAAGAAGAACTTTCTTTCACAACAATTGAATTGCTAAAAACAGCTACTCCCTTATTATTTAGTGGATTATTGCTTTATTTGTTAAATTGGACGGATGTAATTATTCTAGGGATAATGGTTGACGATTCACAGTTAGGGATTTATAATATTGCCTTTAAAGTAGGCAGTGTAGGTTTCCTGGTTATTGTTTCTGTCAGTACGATTATCACTCCAAAAATGGCACAACTGTATGGGGAAAATAATATTCCGGAACTAAAAAAACTCATTCATAATTCCACTCGATTGATAGCTATTTTATCAATTCCAATTGTGGGAACGTTACTTTTTTTGAATAAATATATTCTTTCTTTTTTTGGCCCAGAAGCAGTTTTAGGTAGTACCACACTTATAATTGTATCTTTGGGAGTACTTTTTAGCGCCATGGCTGGTAATGTGGATCAGATATTAAATATGACAAATAATCAGAATGTTTTACGCAATATTACGGGCGTCTGTTTTTTTATAAATGTGATTTTAAATGTGATTTTAATTCCCATTTATGGCATAGAAGGCTCCGCATCGGCCAGTTTAATTACAAATGTATTGATTAATCTTTTGTGTATGTATTACATAAAAAAGAGATTGGGTTTTTACACTTTATTTTAGAATGAAAATAGAAGTATCAGTAATAATCGTAAATTATAATGGGCTCAAATATCTCCAGAATTGTTTGGATTCATTGTTTGAGAATCTCAAAAATAGTCGTTTTGAAATCATCGTTGTAGATAATAACTCTGATGACGAAAGCTGCAGTTTCATCAAAACACACTTTCCAGCTGTAAAATTATTGGAAAGCAACGAAAACCTTGGTTTTGGCAAGGCCAACAATTATGGAGTTCAGCATGCTAAAGGCGACTTTATTTTATTTTTAAACAATGATACTATTCTTTTAGATCCCGTTCAACCTGCTTTAGAAGAATTAAAATCCAATCAGAATTATGGTTTTTTGACCATTAATATGGTTGGAGAAAACAAGAATTATATTCCTGCCGTTGGTAAGTTTCCGTCGCCGTGGAGAATGATTAAAATTTCCCTTTTGAATGATGGACGAACAGAATTTCGTACCGGAAATTTTAATAAGGAAAAGACGTATCAGGTCGATTGGGTTACGGGAGCATTTATGTTACTCAGAAAAGCTGATTTCGAAAAAGTTGGCGGCTTTGACCCTAATTATTTCATGTACGTAGAAGATGTTGATTTGTGCAAAAAAATAGCAGATTTAGGTAAAACTGGTGCTTTTGTGCCAAAATTAAGCTATATTCATTTTGTGGGATTCAATAAAAGCAGAGAAAATATGCTGATTCATGGGTATCGAATATATGCCCAAAAACATTTTTCGGTATACTCAAAACAGCTGGCACTTATGTTGCTGTTTGTTAATAAAACAGTAAAACGCCTAAAAAATTACTAATGACAATTAAGGCTCATAAAATATTTATTCCCCTTTTTTTACTAATTGTCTTTTGCCAATTATATGTTCCGTCGTTTAGGATAAACATGTTCATTCAGCTTGTCGCAATCTTGGTAATTCTTCTGTTGGATGATACAGTATTGACCAAGGGAATCGTTAACAAAATAACGCCATTACTGCTGATTTTTGGTTTGGGAATGTTCACCTCAATCTTCCACGAATTCAAACTAATTCATTTTATTAAGGACATTACTCATTTCTTAAAACCGATTTTAGGGCTGATGCTGGGCTATTTTATTTTCAAAAAAATGGAATTCAATGTCTTTGTGAAAGTAGTTATACTCGCTGGTTTTGCCTCTGCGTTACTTCATTTTTGCCTGATTTTCATTTTTGGAAATCTATCCTCAGAATCTATAAATGACATTCGGAATAGTTTTGGAAAAGACAATTTCCTGGAATTATTCAGTTTACTATTTGCTCTTTTTTATGGTAAATTTCAGCACGAGCCGTTGTTTAAAAGCAAGGTTTTAAAGAACATTATTTTACTAGTTTTAGTAGTTTCTAACACGCTTTATTTCTCCAGAACTATGGTGATTGTTTTTGTAGTGGCACTACTTTCAATTTATGGTTTCACCAAAATAAATGCTAAAACCATTCGTTTTTTTCTGGTTTCCATAGCGCTAATCGCTGTTTTTTATGCGTATCTGTTTTCTATTAAACTCGATAGAAATGCAGCTGGAGTAGAATCTTTTTTATACAAAGTGAAGATTGCTCCATCCGAAGTTTTTTCCACAAAAATAAACCGGGAAAACCACAAAGATCTTTGGGATCATTGGCGCGGTTATGAAGTCAAGCGGGCATTTGCGTTAATGAACGAAAGTAAATCAAGTTATGTTATTGGAACCGGTTTTGGCTCATTGATTGATCTTAAATTCAAAGCGCCGTTAGATTTAAAAGGAATACGGTACATCTCCGAAACACACAACGGGTACATTTATATTTTTTATAAAACAGGAATAGTAGGTCTTTTACTTTTATTGTATTTCTTGAAAAAACTGCACAGTTATGTGTATCGGGAATATACATTTGCGAATCAATTTATAGGACTTACCGGTATGGTTTTTTTCTTTACAACCTTAACCATTACGGGAATTTACAACCCTAAAGATGTCATAATTATTATCTTAGGCGGGCTTATCGCGGTGTCGCACAATAATAATGCAACCAGAAGTACTTTAAAATGAAAGCTAAACTAAGAATATTTGTTGATTGTCATGTATTTGACGGAAGTTTTCAAGGAACTACAACGTACATCCAAGGTTTGTACAAGGAACTTATAAAAGATAAAAGTATCGCGTTTTTCTTTGCTGCCAACGATATTGGGCGACTTCAGGCTATTTTTGGAACTGCTGAAAACATCTCTTATTTAAAATACCGCTCTAAAAATAAGTTTTACAGATTAGCTTTTGATATTCCAAAGCTGATACAAAAAAATAAAATTGACTATGCGCATTTTCAGTACATTGTGCCTCCAATAAAATACTGCAAGTACATCGTCACGATTCATGATGTACTTTTTCTAGATTATCCTGAATATTTTCCTTTGAGTTACAGACTCAAGAATAAAGCACTTTTTCAGTGGAGTGCCAATTATTCTGATATTGTGTTAACGGTCTCCGATTATTCAAAACAAAAGATTCAAGAGCACTTCGGAATCAAAGACGTTGTCATCACTCCAAATGCCGTTGATCCTATTTTTTTTGAAAAATATGATAAAGAAAAGGTCGTTCAAGAAGTCCAACAGAAATACAATTTAGAGAACTATTGGATTTACATTAGCCGATGGGAACCACGAAAAAACCATCATACTTTATTGAAAGTCTTTGTTGAAAACGAATATTATAAAAAGTATTCTTTGGTTTTAATTGGCAGTCAATCTATAGCTAATCCGGAATTCAAAACTTTGTACGATGGTCTGGAAGAATCGGTAAAAAAAACTGTTTTTATTTTAGACAAAGTCAATTTTGAAGAATTAGTCCTTCTTCTGCGTGGCGCAACACTGGCTGTTTATCCATCCATAGCTGAGGGTTTTGGAATTCCGCCTTTGGAGACTTCCGCAGCCGGGATTTCAACTACTTGTTCCAATACAACGGCTATGTCTGATTTTGTTTTTTTGAAAAACCGACTTTTTGATCCGTTTTCAGAAAATGATTTTAACGAGAAAATCAAATTTGGATTACAAAATCAACAAGACATTTCTATTGTAGAAGCCATCCAGAAAAAATACAGTTGGGAACTTACAGCAGCGATTTTTAAGGAACAATTAGTACCAGCAGAAGAATAAAACAGCAATAACTCCTAAGATAAATTAAATCTTTATTTTAGCCGTCTTATAAATTGAATCCCACACATGAAAATAGCTATTTTAGGAACGCGAGGAATCCCAAACCATTATGGAGGTTTTGAGCAATTTGCTGAATTTTTTTCTGTTTTTATGAGAGAAAGCGGTCATGAAGTGTTGGTTTACAATTCCCATAATCATCCTTATCAAGAAAATTTTTTCAAAGAAGTTCAGATTATTCATTGTTATGATCCTGAAACAAAAATAGGAACCGCTGGTCAGTTTATCTATGATTTGAATTGTATTCTGGATTCTCGAAAAAGAAATTTCGACATTATTTTGCAATTGGGCTATACCAGCAATTCTATTTGGCACTTTCTGTTGCCAAAAAAAGCAATTGTAATCACCAATATGGATGGATTAGAATGGAAACGTACCAAATACTCAAAACCGGTTCAGCGCGTATTAAAATATGCTGAAAAATTAGCGGTGAAGAGCAGCAATTATTTAGTTTCGGATTCAATAGGAATTCAGAAATATCTTAAAGAAAAATACCATCAGGATTCTACTTATATTCCTTACGGCGCTTTTTTATTTGATGAACCTAATGATGAAATACTTTTAAAATATAACGTTACTCAATTCAATTACAATATGATTTTGGCCCGACTGGAGCCGGAAAACAACATTGAAACAATTCTGGATGGAGTGGCATCGAGTAATGATGAAACGGTTATAATTGTCATTGGAAATCACAATACTAAGTTTGGTAATTATTTAAAAGAAAAGTTTAAAACCAAAAAATCGATTCGTTTTATTGGGGTAGTTTACAATTTGAGTCACCTGAATAATTTGAGATATTATTCAAATCTTTATTTTCATGGTCATTCCGTGGGAGGAACTAATCCTTCTTTATTGGAAGCAATGGCCTCAAAAGCATTGATTATTGCGCATGAAAATGAATTTAACAGTGCAATTCTAAAAGATAACGCCTACTATTTTTCTAATTCAGATGAGGTTCACAATTTGATTTTAAAGATTAAAAAAAAGGATAACTTGCAACTGATTCAAAATAATTTCGATGCTATCAAAGCAGATTATAACTGGGACAAAATAAATGGAGCATATTTACAACTTTTTCAAAAAAGCATCGCTGAAAACAATTGATTTTATAAAAAATCCTGCAGTTTTTGTATATCTCTTATCGGCTATTTTGATTACACTTCCTTTGAATTTTGCTTTTGGAAGCATTACGTGTATTTTATTTATTTTGGTTTCATTTTCATCGGTACACAAAATAAAATTTGCGTACAATAGTTCGTTGTTATTGCTTATTACCTTTTATTTTTTGATGGTTATTTCACTGTTTTGGACCCGCGATCTGAAATTGACATTGGGCGGATTAAAAAAAGAAGTGTTGTTTTTGTTAATGCCTTTAGCTTTTCTTTTTATTCCAAAATTAAGTAAGGAAAGCGTTTATAAAGTCTTCCGGCTATTTAGTTTCAGCATGGTTTTTTATGCGATTTATTATTTTTTAAAAGCATTTTTCAGATACTCGAAGTCTGGAGATACGACGGTTTTTTTCTACCATGAATTGGTAACCAAGGAATTAAATGCTATTTACGTTTCCGTTTTTGCCTCTTTTGCGCTGTTTTATTTTATTGTATTGGATGTAAAAAAGATAAAGGAAAAGATAGCAATAGTGCTGTTATTTGTACTTGTTGTTTTATTAAGTTCTAAAAATATTCTGGCTGTTGACCTTTTATTGATTCTTATTTATTACTTTTTTTTCTCAGATAGTACAAAGCGACAAAAGGGGATAATTGTTACCGTTTTTTCAACAATAATGATAGTTGCAGTTCTATTGGTTCCAAAAATAAGAGATCGTTTTTTAATTGAATATCAAACTATTTACACCGATAATTCAATTAATACTACAAAGGAAACAGAAGACCAAGTGAATACTATCAGTTTGAAAGAAGCATGGAGTAAAGAGCGCTTCGAGCACAATGATTTCTTTTCTGGAACCGCTTTGCGATTGTATCAGATTAGGATTTTTAAAGAGTTGCTTTACGAAGAAAACATTTTATTTACGGGTTACGGACTCGAAGCCTCACAAGAAAAAATCAGGGAAAAGGTGAAACAGCACAATTTATATCCGGATTATGGGACGTTCAATTTTCATAATCAATACGTTCAGACATTTGCCGAGCTGGGAATTTTTGGCCTACTGGTTTTACTCTTGCTCTTATTCATAAACTTAAAAAACGCTTTGCAAAACAAAGATTTCATACATATTGTTTTTGCGGTAACAATGATAATGTTATTTTTGACGGAATCCTTTTTTTGCAGGCAACGAGGTGTAATTTTCTTCATTACGCTATATTGCATGTTGAACACGATAAATAACCCAAAAAAGTTAAAAATATAAAGATGAAGAGAATACTTATCACCGGAGCTGCAGGTTTTTTAGGATCACACCTTTGTGACCGTTTCATCAAAGAAGGTTATTTTGTTATTGGGATGGATAATCTCATTACGGGAGATTTAAAAAATATTGAACATCTTTTTAAATTGGAGCAATTCGAGTTTTATCACCATGATATTACCAAGTTTGTCCATGTTCCGGGAAATTTAGATTATATACTTCATTTTGCATCACCGGCTAGTCCAATAGATTATTTAAAAATTCCAATTCAAACCTTGAAAGTAGGTTCACTGGGAACACATAATTTATTAGGATTGGCGAGAGTCAAAAAAGCACGAATTCTTATTGCATCCACTTCCGAAGTCTACGGAGATCCATTGGTTCATCCTCAAACTGAAGAATATTATGGCAATGTAAACACCATTGGACCCAGAGGAGTGTACGACGAAGCCAAACGTTTCCAGGAATCCATAACGATGGCGTATCATACGTTTCATGGTGTAGAAACCAGAATCGTCCGAATTTTTAATACATATGGTCCAAGAATGCGTCTCAATGACGGTCGCGTTATTCCGGCCTTTATAGGTCAGGCAATTCGTGGCGAAGATTTAACCATTTTTGGAGATGGCATGCAAACCCGCTCTTTTTGTTATGTGGATGATCAGGTCGAAGGGATTTTTAGGTTATTGCATTCGGATTATGTATTTCCTGTAAACATTGGAAACCCGGACGAAATAACCATCAAGGATTTTGCAGAAGAAATCATCAAACTAACCGGAACCAATCAAAAAGTGGTGTATCATCCGTTGCCTGTAAATGATCCTTTGCAGCGTCAGCCGGATATTACAAAAGCTAAAAACTTGTTGGGTTGGGAAGCTAAAGTAGGTCGTGCTGAAGGAATGAAAATAACCTATGATTATTTCAAATCGCTATCTAAAGAAGAGCTATCCAAAGAAGAACACAAGGATTTTTCAAAATACATTTTTTAATACAAGGATTTAGGTTCAAAATGTTTTTCAACATTCTTGTATAGTTTTAATATACTCGGTTTGATTTGTTTTTTTAATAAAATAAAGCATTTTTACAAACTGAATTATTGTTTGAATATTCGATGCAAATTGTTTTGTAATAAAAACACTCTTTTATTTGTTTAAAACAATTTAAAAAGTATAATTTTAGGTATGAAAATACTGCATCGAAAGGACAACTTATTTTCAACTTAGGAGTAATTAAGAATCGTATTAGTAAAAGAAAAGGCGTACTACTTTTCTAATTTTATAAAATGTTGAAAACAAAAACGGGAAGATATTCAGGCTATATTCGCCCTTTTTCATTTGCAATAGACTTAATTGTTATCAATGTACTTTCGGTATACTTGACGGATTTCCCTGTAAACAAGGTTTTTTATCCTTTATTTATCAGTATCAGTTGGTTTGTCATCGCTGCCAGCCTTGGATTTTATGAAGTTTACAGGTATACTAAATTAATCTCAATATTAAATTGTGCCTTGAAGCAAGGGATTTTGTTTACGCTTTTTTGCCTCGCATTAGCTTTTTTTGATTCTGAAAATTCCAGTTTTCAACGAATTGTTATTTTTACTTCGGTTTCATTGTTCATAATTCTGATTATTAAATTATGTATTTATTATTTTCTAAAGAGATATAGGGTTCTTTTTGGAGGAAATTTTAGAACTGTAATCCTAATGGGAAATGATAAAAGTGTTAATCCATTGAAGAATTTTTTCACTGAAAATCCTGATTATGGATACAAATTAGAACGCGTTTTTGATCTCGAAAAAGATAAAGCAAGAAATCTCCGGGAAAGTTTCGCCTATGTTTTAGAAAATAAAATCGACGAGATATATTGCACGATGAGCGATTTGACGCAGAACCAAATCAATGAAATTGTTTATTTTGCGGATAATAACATGAAAACCTTAAAGTTTATTCCTGATGAAAAACAGATTCTTTCCCGGAATTTCACTTTTGAATATTATAGTTATATTCCAGTAATTTCTTTGAGAAATATCTTGTTGGACGATACTTTGAACAAAGTTGTCAAACGGGTTTTTGATCTTTTATTTTCGATAGTGGTGATTTTTGGCATACTTTCATGGTTGAGTTTAATTCTCGCAATTATTATTAAGTGGGAATCAAAAGGGCCTTTGTTTTTTATCCAAAAAAGAAACGGATTAAATTATAAAGAGTTCAATTGTTACAAATTCAGGTCTATGGAGTTGAACGATGAGGCGCATTTGAATCAGGTTTGCAAAAATGATATTCGTGTTACTAAAATAGGTCGGTTTATAAGGAAAACTAGCATTGATGAACTTCCGCAATTTTTTAATGTATTATTTGGTGATATGTCCGTTGTGGGTCCAAGGCCGCACATGGTCAGTCACACCCAAATGTATGCCCTTAAAATTGATAAGTTTATGGTACGGCATTTTGTAAAACCAGGAATCACGGGACTTGCCCAAACTAAAGGTTTCCGTGGCGAAGTTGAAACGGATGAGGATATTATTAACCGTGTAAAATTTGATATATTTTATATGGAAAACTGGTCTATTTTATTAGACATCAAGATTATTTTCATCACAATATACAACACTTTAAAAGGGGATAAAAAAGCCTATTAGACATGGAAAAACCACTTGTATCCATAATTACGCCCTCTTTTAATTCGGCTAAATTCATTGCCGAAACTATTCAATCGGTGCTAAATCAAACGTATCAGCACTGGGAAATGATTATTGTGGATGATAGTTCGACTGATGGAACGGTTTCCATAATTGAGGCAATCGCAAATAATGACAAGAGAATCCACCTTTTTCAACTCCAGAAAAACTCAGGAACGGGAATTGCCAGAAGTACCGCTTTGGAGAAAGCAACCGGAAAATTCATTGCTTTTTTAGATGCTGATGATTTGTGGAAACCCAAAAAATTAGACAAACAGCTTGATTTTATGAAAGCGAATAACCTTCCTTTTACATTTTCATTTTATGATTGCATCAACGAAGCGGGACAACCCTTAAATAAAAGAATTGAAGCACCATTGCATCTTTCCTATCAACAATTGTTTTTTTGTAATTATATAGGGAATCTAACGGGAATCTATGATGCCAATTACTTTGGGAAAGTCAGTGTTTCCTCGATTCGGAAACGTCAAGATTGGATGATGTGGTTGACTATTCTTAAAAAAATACAATTCGCGCAACCTATTCCTGAAAGTTTAGCTTTTTATCGCATTCGAGAAAATTCGATTTCAGCCTCTAAACTGGATTTAGTAAAACATAATTTTTCGGTTTACAGAACACATCACCGTTTGAATTTAATTGGCGCAACACTTTGTATGATTGGGTTTTTATTCACGCAATTAATTCTTAAACCACGTTATTCCAAAACCATTAAAGCATCGATTTAAATTGCTTTAATTTTCCTCGATTGCTTCTTTCTAAACTATCTTTTCGAATAAATATAAAATTCAAATCCGGTTCGAGATACAATTCAATCGCCTTTTTAATCTTTTTTATTTGTTCCAAATTCAATTCCACTTCGCTCACATATTCAATTTCAAAGGAATCTATTTTGGTTTGTTTGATAACAAATTCTTTTACGTTTCCATCGTCCTCAATGATACTTTTTGTCACGTAATAAAACGTCAAACCGGGCGATTTTTTCCCACTTGGCAAAACCGCTACATCATTCGTTCTTCCTATTAGTTTCTTAAGAATGGGTTTTTGTAACGTGCTTTTTTCATCCAAAATTCCAATATCTCCAATGTCATATCGTATAAAAGGATGCGCTTTATTGAACAAGGAAGTAATCACGATTCGGCCCGAAGTACCATTTGGAACTGCTTTATTATTTTCGTCCAGAATCTCTACAAATAATGTTTCTGAATTCACTTGCCATTCTCCTTCCGTATTCTGAAAAGCAATCAAATCGAGTTCCGAAGCACCATATTCATTGACAACAGGAATGCCAAATTGCTTTTCTAAAAGGAGTTTGTCGTCTTCAAAAAGCATTTCAGAAGTTACCATACATACTTTTAAACTCGGACAAATTGTAATCAATATGATGTCCTTCTTTTGTAAAAATTTAGCAAACAAAACAATGGAACTCGTATAACCATTGATGTAATCGAACTTCGTATTTTGGAATTTTTTCAGAATTTTTTCTAAAACAGCATCTGATAAATCGAAAATAGAGAAACGAAACCGATGACTCAAAAAATCCTTGAAACGTTCTTTTTTGTTGCCAATAAAATCCATTGGAATTCCATAAAAGCGTGCTTGGTAGGAAGTATTAAAATCAATTCCATACCAACCAAAACGGTATATATTGGAAGCCCAAGTCAACGCATGACAGTATTTATCCTTGGCAAAAATAAACGGAGTGCCGCTTGAACCGGATGTTTTGTTTACGTAACTATTTTTTATTGAATACCCTTTTGAAAGTCTTTCCTGTAAAGGTTTTTGTAAATTTTGTTTGTTTAAAACGGGTAACTCTTCCCAGTTGGTAAAAGTTGTAATACCTACTAAATCTTTGTAAAAAGGATTGTTTTGCAAATGAAAATCGACAATTTCCACTTTTTTATTTTCAATAAAAACTTCATGTTCTTTTTCAGAAAAGGCTACAATTTTCCGCAGTTCGGCTTTGGCTTCCTTCATTTGGAAACCATTTAATTGAAGCGTTAAATCGAATAGTGGGAACATTTCAAAGGAATATTTCATCAAAAATAATATTTAACAACAACTAATGATGGAGAACCAACAACTTTTTGAAAATTAATTATTTTTTAAGTTCAAAAGCAATTATTTTTGCAGCACAACTAAACACAACTACACATGACAATTTTACTACTGGGTTCGGGCGGAAGAGAACATGCTTTTGCATGGAAAATGATTCAAAGTCCGCTTTGCGACACACTTTTTGTAGCGCCAGGAAATGCTGGAACAGCTTCAATTGCGACTAATGTTGCGATGAGTCCAACTGATTTTGAAGCTATAAAAGCATTCGTAATTCAGGAAAAAGTAGCAATGGTTGTCGTAGGACCAGAAGATCCTTTGGTAAAAGGGATTTATGATTTCTTTCTAAACGATGCTGCGTTAACTCATATTCCGGTTATTGGTCCATCAAAAATGGGCGCGCAACTGGAAGGCAGTAAAGAATTTGCTAAAGAATTTTTAATCAAACATAATATTCCAACGGCTGCTTACGATAGTTTCACTGCTGAAACGGTAGAAAAAGGATGTGAATTCTTAGAGACATTACAACCTCCGTACGTTTTGAAAGCCGATGGTTTAGCAGCCGGAAAAGGAGTTTTGATTATTCAGGATTTGGCAGAAGCCAAAGAAGAATTAAGGAATATGCTCGTACATCAAAAATTTGGTGAGGCTAGTTCTAAAGTTGTTATCGAAGAATTTTTGGACGGAATAGAATTAAGCTGTTTCGTTCTTACTGATGGAAAAAATTATAAAATACTGCCTACTGCTAAAGATTACAAACGTATTGGCGAAGGCGATACAGGATTGAACACAGGCGGAATGGGAGCCGTTTCTCCGGTTCCTTATGTTGATGCTGTTTTAATGGAAAAAATCGAAACACGCATTGTAAAACCTACGATTGACGGTTTCCAGAAAGATGGAATTCCTTACAAAGGATTTGTTTTCATTGGGTTGATCAATGTCAATAACGAGCCAATCGTAATTGAATATAATGTACGAATGGGCGATCCGGAAACCGAAGTGGTTATCCCAAGATTGAAAACAGATTTAGTAGAATTGTTTTTAGCTGTTGCCAATGAAAAGCTAGACGAAATTAATCTGGAGATTGATGAAAGAAGTGCGACTACAATTATGGTTGTTTCTGGTGGATATCCTGAAGATTTCGAAAAAGGGAAAGTGATTTCTGGGTTGGAAAATATTGAAGATTCAATTGTTTTTCACGCTGGAACTAAACTGGATAACGGTAGTATTGTTTCAAATGGAGGAAGAGTTTTAACCGTAACTTCGTATGGAAATGATTTTGAAGAGGCCATAAAAAAATCTTACCAAAACATAGACAAGCTACATTTTGATAAGATGTATTTTAGAAAAGATATTGGAAACGACTTAAAATAGTTTCCAAGTATCGTTCACTTTTTTTTAAATATTATTTTAAGAAAGAGTGAGCGGTAGTATCTTGATTTTCTGTCCCGTTTGCATCAAAAATACTAAGTTGTTTTATCCAATATACCATTGCGGCAGCACAAATAATCATAAAAATCCAGTTGATTGTATTTGCAACAAACCAAGAACTTAACTCTAAAGAGCGTAAAAAGTCTAGTGGAGCAAATAGAATATCAACAAATAAGTATTGTATTCCTTCGAAAAATGATTTCATAATGTATAGAATTAATTTTATTAGTTGTTTTTGGGAACTCTGATTCGTAAAAATTCTGATTTAGAAGAATCTTTTTGAACAAGCAGGGTTTACTTTTTAAACAAGTATTATATTTACGAACACAAAAGTATAAAATATCCTTATGATAACAAGTGTTTTTAGAAAATCTACACCGTTAAATTTTTCATTGGTCGTAATTTTAATGCTGGTTTTCTTTTTATTATTCCAATTTCAGGATTTATCTTGGACAAGTTCCTTTTTTTCGATCTTAAAAAAAGGGGGATTGTTCTGTGTTGTAGTTGCTTCTGTTTTTATTACCGATTTTGTTGCCAAGAAAAACGGATTGAGCAAAGACAGTACATACACGATTTTTTTTTACTTTTTATTCTTATTATTTTTCCCCTCTGTACTTAATAATACGAACCTTCTTATTGCGAATTTCTTTATTTTATTAGCACTGCGAAGATTGATTTCGTTACAATCGCTGAAAGCATCCAAAGAAAAAATATTTGACGCGTCATTATGGATTTTTCTGGCTACTTTATTTCATTTTTGGAGTATCATCTTTATCGTATTGGTTTTTATATCGATAATTTTTCATGTTTCCAGAGATTACAGAAACTGGATATTGCCTTTCATTGCTTTCTTTATAGCTTTAATCATGTTTATGCTTTTTGCTACAGTATTCAATTTGGATGTTATTGAATACGTTCTGAAGAGTGTGAAAATCAATTTTGAGATCAATTACTTCACGAATAGTTATCAAAATGGTGCTTTGTCAATTTATGCGACTGTTGCTCTGTTTTTTGTAGTTTCTATGTTTTCCACATTGTCAAGCCGCCCACAACTGTTGCATACTTCGTACAAAAAAATCATTGCTTCTTTTTTTATCGGCATACTTATTTATGTAATTTCTGCAAATAAAAGTAATGATTTGTTAGTGTTTACCTTTGCGCCTTTGGCCATGATGGCAACCAGTCATATAGAAATACCTCAAGAAAAATTAAAACAGGAAATGGTACTTTTTGTGCTAATTGCCTGCAGTCTTTTTGTTTTTTTCAGCCAATTATAATTTCTCACCGTAGGCTAAATCACCCGCATCACCCAAACCTGGAACAATATAACTGTGTTCATTGAGCTTTTCGTCTAAAGAAGCAACCCAAAGATGACAGTTTTCCGGCAAGTGTTTTTTCAGATGCGCAATGCCTTCCGGGGCAGCAATCACAACAGCGATATGTATTTCTTTTGGCGTTCCTCTTTCCATTAATTTATTGTACACAGCAACGATAGACTGACCAGTGGCAAGCATGGGATCAACTAGCACTAAATTTTTCCCGTTTATGTCAGCAAGAGCTTGATATTGCACTAAAATATCAAAGTAATCATCATTATTGGGATGATGTCTAAAAGCAGATACAAAACCATTTTCGGCACTGTCAAAATAATTTAGAAAGCCCAAATGTAGTGGTAATCCGGCTCTCAGAATAGAACATAAAACCAGTTGGTCTTTAATTTCAGTGGTATTTTTTACACCTAACGGCGTTTTGATTTCAACGGGTGCGTAATGCAGTTCTTTACTTAATTCATACGCCATTATTTCACCAATACGTTCAATATTTCTTCGGAAACGCATGCTGTCATTATGAACATTCACATTCCGTATTTGTCCTAAAAAATGATTTAGGACACTGTTTCCTTCCGATAAATAATGAATTTGCATGGTTATATTTTTGTAATTAAACTTCTAGTTATTTTTTTATGGTATAAAAGTATAAAAAGTATCTTTGTCTTTTAATATATAAAGATATGTTTTCAAAACTAGCGTACTCCGTATTCGAACAAAGTATCAAGGATTATCATCAATTTGATAATGTTGATCAGCCTATAAACAATCCTTTCGCAAAGGATAAATTTGAACATTTGTTGTATCACAAAAACTGGATTGACACTGTTCAATGGCATTTTGAAGATATTATTCGTGATCCAAATATTGATCCAGTTGCTGCTTTGACTTTGAAAAGAAGAATTGATGCTTCTAATCAAGAACGTACCGATATGGTGGAATATATTGACAGTTATTTTCTTCAGAAATACAGTCATGTTGTGGTAAAAGATCACGCAAAAATCAATTCAGAAAGTCCTGCTTGGGCTTTTGACCGATTATCAATTCTTGCTTTGAAAATTTATCACATGCAAGAAGAAGCTAATCGTGCTGAGGCTTCACAAGATCACAGAGATAAATGTCAGGCGAAATTGAATATTTTATTGGAACAAAGAACAGACTTGTCAACTGCAATTGATGATTTGTTGACCGACATTGCAAACGGAGATAAATTCATGAAAGTGTATAAACAAATGAAAATGTACAATGATGATGATTTGAATCCTGTTTTGTATCAAGCCAAAAAATAAGATGTTTAAAAAAACTTTTTTTGGATCAGAACCTTTGTTTTTTCAGCTGATATACAGCATAACTTTTTTAGGGTTTTTATATGTAATGTACGAAGTTATTTTTCTGGATTACATAGATCAAACGAAACACTTGAAAGGAGTAATTCTTATTCTCTTCGGAATTTTCTACTTTAGAATGTCTCGCAATCAAATAAAGAAGTAATAGGAAATAAAAATTATTCTGGTTAAAAAATGTCAAATACTATCAAGCATATAGCCGTCATGAGACTTTCTGCAATGGGAGATGTCGCCATGACGGTTCCTGTTTTACGGGCTTTTGTAAACCAGCATCCACAAGTTAAAATCACGATTATTTCCAGACCGTTTTTCAAACCTTTTTTTAAAGGAATTCCGAATCTTTCTTTTTTTGCTTTTGATGAAAAAGAACGGCATAAAGGATTTCTTGGATTGTTGCGTTTGTTCCAAGATTTGAAAGCTTTAGAAATTGATGCTTTTGCTGACTTACACAACGTTCTTCGTTCTAAAATCATCCGAAACCTTTTTGCTTTAAGCGGAAAAAAAACAGCTTCAGTTGATAAGGGAAGAGCAGAGAAAAAAGCATTGACCCAACCCGAAAATAAAGACTTCCAGCAATTGCCTACTATGTTCGAAAGACATATGAAAGTGTTTGAACAACTTGGTTTTACTATTGATTTATCCCAACCAGAATTTCCTGAAAAAGCAGTTTTGAGTCCGGAAATTTTAACGGTAATTGGAGCAAATCATCAGAAACTAATTGGAATAGCACCTTTTGCACAATACGATTCTAAAGTCTATCCGTTGGATTTAATGCAGGAAGTAATTAACAAATTGGCTTTGGATACAACCAATACCATTTTACTTTTTGGAGGTGGAAAAAAGGAAATCGAAATCTTGGATTCACTTTCTGTGAGTAAAGAAAACGTAATCAATATGGCGGGGAAAATTAAGTTTCAGCAGGAATTACAGCTCATTAGTAATCTTGATGTCATGCTTTCCATGGATTCCGGGAATGCGCATATTGCTGCAATGCTCGGTGTAAAAGTCATCACGCTTTGGGGAGCGACACATCCATATGCAGGATTTTCACCATTTAATCAGCCTATTGAAAATGCATTAGTTTCTGATAGAAACCTATTTCCTAAACTACCAACTTCGGTGTATGGGAACAAAAAAGTTGCAGGTTATGAAGATGCGATGCGAACGATTACCGTTGATGCAATTCTTAAGGCACTTTAACGGTAGGTTATACATTTAGAACTTATTATACATTTTTAATTTTTGAAGTAATTTTCATGAAATGAGAATTTTAACACATTTATAACATTAACACATAATTGTGTAGTGAGAAAAATACTATTTTTGATTTTGAGATGTTCAGCTTAAACCGTAAAGTAAAGACTAAATAAAAATGTTTATTTGTTAGTTCAACTTTTTGGAAATACTTTGAAATATTCCATTAACAAAAATATGAAACTATTTATGTCAAAAATTACGGTAACAATTGCAATTTTGTTGATTTTCTCTTTTTCTGCGTTTTCTCAAAAAAATAAACTTTCCGGTATTTTGACCGCTGGAAGTGAAAAAACCCCCATTTACAATTCAGTTGTTGCTTTATTAACTCCGGTAGACTCGGTTTTATACCAATTTACGCGATCAGACAAAGCGGGTAAATTCAGCCTTAATAATGTAAAACCTGGGAATTACATTGTAATGACATCGCACAGTCAATATGCGGATTATTTAGATGAAATTACCGTGACTTCAACTGATAAAGATTTAGGAACTATTGCTTTGATGAGCAAAATGGAGCTATTGAAAGAGGTAATCATAAAAACGGGATCTATCAAAATTAAAGGCGATACTACTAGTTACAGGGCTAGTGATTTTAAAGTTGATGCCAATGCCAATGTTGAAGAATTATTGAAAAAATTGCCGGGAATACAAGTAGATAAAAATGGAACTATCAAAGCGATGGGCGAAACAGTAGAAAGAGTACTGGTTGATGGCGAAGAGTTTTTTGGTGATGATCCTGGCATGGCTGTAAAAAACTTACGTGCCGATGCTATAAAAGAAGTACAGGTTTTTGATAAGAAAAGTGATCAAGCTGAGTTTACAGGAATAGATGATGGCGATTCCAAAAAAACAATAAATCTGAGATTAAAAGAGGATAAAAAGAAAGGCTATTTTGGTAAGATAGATGGAGCAAACCAACCCGCTACCGACGCCGATTCCAGATATAATAGTAATATCATGGTGAGTAGTTTCAAAGGGAAAAGAAAGCTTTCGGCATTTTTATTAAATGGAAACACGGGGCAAGATGGATTAAGCTGGCAGGACAGTGACAAATTTGGTGGAGGAGACGGAAATGTCAGCATGAGTATGGATGATGATGGAAATGTAAATTACGAATGGACAGGCGGCGATAATGATGACGAACCTTATGTAGACACTCAAAACGGTTTTATAAAAAATACCAATGCAGGATTGCAATACAGCAATAAATGGAATGACAAACATTCCTTAAATTTATCACCAAAATACAACAGACAAAGCTACCAAAACAATAGTAGTAGGAATACACAAACACAAGTAGGAGCGACTCAATTGAATGAGAATAGAGAGACTGCTAGTCATGTAAATAGAGACAATTTTAAGCTTAATGCGGTTTATGATGTAAAAATAGATTCTGTAAACACCCTTAAATTTACAGCTAAAACTAATTTTTATAATACTGAAAGTGATGAGTTTACGACCGGAAATACCACAGGAAGCGATGGATTATTAAGGAACAAACAGGAACGATTATTTACCACAAAATCAGATAAGCAATCCCTGTCAGCAAGTGCTTTGTTTAAACATAAATTTGTAAAGCCACGCAGAACCCTTTCTATCAACAGCAGTTGGAGTACATTGAATACGAATGCTAACAATTTTTTAAAATCGGCTAATGAGAGTTATGAAGGAGGCGTTTTTGCCTTTGGTAATGAGGTAGATCAAAATAAAATTGGAGATAAAAGCAATCAAAATCTTGCTTTGAATGTAGCCTATACAGAGCCTATAGGAAAGAAACTTGCTTTGCAATTATCCTACCAAATCACACACAATACAGGTAATAGTAACTTTGTGACTTATGATTTTTCAGACCTAACAGGAAAGTATGATGTAATAGTAGATTCACTATCAAACCAGTTCAAGCAAAGCATTACAACAAATAAACCCGTTCTAAAATTAAGTTATAATGCCAAAAAAATCAATTATAGTTTTGGTAGTGGTTTTGGTTTTACCTCATTTGATTTGCAAGATCAAACTTTAAATAAGGAATACAAACGCAGTTTTACTAATTTTTTCCCAAGTGCAAATTTTTCATACAAGTACAAAAGCAACAGCAATTTGCGTGTAAATTATCAAGGTGCAACAAGACAGCCTACTATTGACCAATTACAGCCTTTACGAAACAACCAAGATTTTTTTAACCAAGTGCTGGGAAACCCAGATTTAAAACAATCTTTTACAAATAGCATCAATGTTTCTAACAATAGTTACAGCATTTTGACCGAAACTAATTTTTATCAAAGCATCTCTTTTAGAACAACCTCAAATTTGATTTCTTTCAATAGAGATATTGATCCTGAAAGCGCAAAAACAATTAGTACACCTATAAATACAAATGGTAATTTTTCAGCCAATTTGTATATGGGTTACGGGTTTAAGGTCAAAAAAATAAACATGTATGTTAATCTTAGTCCTTCAGTAAATTACAATAAATCGGTTAATAGCATTAACAGACAAATCAATAACTCGAATATTTTAAGTTCTAATTTTTCTGTTTATTTGAATAAATCCAAAGAAAAGAAATACGATATCAATCTAAGTAATACTTTCTCAAACAGCCGTAACAGTACTTCTCAAAACAATGAAGTAAAATCATTTAACACCAATAACCTTGGTTTAGACGTTGCAGTTTATTTTAGAGAAAAATGGAAATTATCAACAGATTATAATTTATATTCTCGCCAAAAAACAGTTGATTTTCAAACCAATCTTACCAATCAATTGTGGAATGCCAGGTTTCAACGTACCTTTAAGAACGATGAGTTTACGGCTTATGTAATGGTGCGCGACATTTTGAATCAAAACATAGGTATTAGCAGATTTGTTTATGAAAACACAATTGGAGAAGAGCGAAATGATAGACTCCGACGCTATGCTATGGTAGGTTTTACATGGAATTTTAAAAATAAAAACGGTATGGAAAAAAAATAAAGAAGCCCATATAGGAATTGTAATTCAACTTCGAAAAATGTCAATATTTTTAAAATAAATCATCTCACTACTTTAAAATACAACCCAATGAAATCAATATATTTTTATATCACATTATTTGTTTTTACTACAGGATCTTATGCACAGCAATTTGTAGATAAGGCTGTAATTGAGTATGAAGTCAATACCAATCTCAAAAAAACAATGAGCAATGACAGTTGGGATGAGATGATGAAAGAGAACTTATCCGACTTAAAAATATCGTATTACACGTATACTTTTGAAGACAATAAAAGTGTGTATAAGTTCGACAGATGGAGTCCAAAAACTAGAATACCAAAACATGAGAAAGAAGCTGACGAAGAAAACACTTGGTTCTTTGATTTTACAACCAAAAAAATGAACCTACAAAAACAAATTGTGGGTACTAATTTTGTAATTGCAGATAGTATTCCCAACATTGAATGGAAAATCACAAACGAGCGCAGAGAAATAGCGGGCTATAATTGCCGAAAAGCGGTTGGAAAAATATTTGATGATGTTTATGTGTTTGCTTTTTATACAGACGACATAACCATTACCGGCGGTCCATGTAGTATAAATGGTTTACCGGGTATGATTTTAGGACTTTCAATTCCTAGATTGTATACGTCATACATAGCAACTAAAATAGATTTAAAAATCAAAGATAGCGCTGTGATTAAACCTATTACAGCTAAAAAAACTTATGATTTTAAAGAACTAAAAACATTAATAGAAGAAAAAACAAAGGACTGGTATACGTACGGAGAGGACAAGGAAGAGAATAAAAGACAAAAAAATATGTTCTTGTGGAATGCTTTTTTGTAATATTTTGTCTGTAAATCAAATTACTGATTGTTGAAAATGAAGTCTTAAAACAAGATTGTAATTAAAGCCAAATTTTTTCCTCTTGACAACGCTTCAAAATATATCTTTTTAAATTCGAAATAGTTTCCTGATAATTTGGCTCATCATACCCAAAACGGTCGTGTTCGGCTTGTTCTTTTTCGAGAGCATCGCAGCCTTTTAAGACTTCTTTAAGCATATCAAGCATCGCTAATTCTTTGTTGTTTGTTTTTTGAAATTTGAATTCCACAATTTCATCTTGTAATTGTTCACAATATTCCAAAAGTTGTGCTACTTCTGGTTCGTCAAGAAGGGAAGGGTTGTTTTTGAATATTTCTCGAATGGACTTCATAATGAAAGTAGTTAACAGTCTCAGTTTTGTTTAAAATTTAAAAGGAGTTAACGTTGCTTAATTCTCCACTTTTTAAACACTAAAATAAGTATTTTTTAGTAGTACATTGTGTATTTTGGTCTCGATGGTGATCATATAATTCGCCGTCCAGATAATTAAAAAAATTGAATATATTTCCGTGCGATTGGTTATAATTTTTAATAGATTCCTTCAACACGAGTCTCATTATGTATGCGCTGCACGATATTCCAGCTGTTGACAGTAGTTTTTTACTTATTCTACTTTTATATTTTTGTATTAATTAGTTCTTTGCTCAATTCCCAAATTGTACTTTTTCCGAACTCTCCATAATAAGAAATGTATTTTCCGTTTTTATCTATGATTACAGCGCTAGAACAAGGATAATGCAATTTAAAAAATAAATTTTCTACTAATTGATTCTTATCGTTTTCCCATTTTACTTGCTTTGGGTGATAATATTGTAAGTTTTCATCATCTTTATAAATCCAAAAATGACTGTAACTTCCTATTTTATTAAGTTTTTTTAAATAATCATGATCAAAAATATTCCAAAAAGATGTACTTTCTGTTCCATTACATCTATCTTTTCCAGGATAATATACAATTACGATAAGATTATTACTTAATTCTTTATCTGATGAAAGAGACTTTTTTAAATTATTAAAAATACTATCATTAAGTTGTCCATAGTTTTTTCGAGTAATTAGTAAAGATGTTTTCAGCGTGTCATTTTCAAAATGTAAATCCAAATTTTTTTGAAAATTTAGCTGCTTATAAAAATTCGATTCTGATATTTCTTCAAGATTTTCATTATAAAAAACTTTCTTTTGTACTTGCGAAAAACTAAAATTAACAATTGAAATTAGGATTAGTATTGAATAGTATTTTTTCATTTTCAACTTTTCTTGTGGTAATAAAAGACAAATTATTTCTATAACATAGTAAAACTGCCCTAAAACAGGATGGATAGGAATGTACTACTATTCTGCTAATATAGTAAAAATCAAAACCTCCCTAAAACATAAAACTTCCCTTTTCAGAGAAGTTTCATATATAAGCAATTTATCTTTTAAACATCATCATAATCTACATAGATAGTTTCTGAGGTTGGATGCGCTTGACAGGTAAGAATCAAACCATCGGCGATTTCTTTGTCGGTAAGGATGGAGTTTTTAGTCATTTCGGCAGTTCCGGAGGTAACGCGAGCCAGACAGCTGCTGCAGATTCCGCCTTGGCACGAATACGGAGCATCAATACCTTGCTTTAAAGCGGCATCAAGAACGGTTTGTTTTTGTGACATTTCGAAAGTTGTTTCCTCGTCATCCACCATGATAGTGATTTTTGAATGGCCACCTAACGATTTTTCTATTTTATTTTCTTTGGTTGAAGAAGCAAATAATTCGAATTTAATATTAGATTCTTTTACATTATGTTCCTTCAAAACTCCGGAAACAATATTGATCATATCTTCCGGTCCACACAAATAGAACTTATCAAATTCCAATTCTTTGTGTTTGTTATTCAGAACAAAATTCACTGTCGATTTTTCAATTCGTCCAAACAAAGCAGGTTCTACTTTGGCTTGACTGTATACGTAATGAACAAAAAGTCGTCCTACATATTGCAATTGCAAATCATGTAATTCTTGGTGAAAGATGGTTTCTTCTGGCGTTTTGTTCCCGTAAACCAATACAAAAGAACTTTTCGGTTCGTTTTTCAATACTGATTTTAGGATAGACATTACGGGTGTAATTCCACTTCCGGCAGCAAAAGCCGCGTAGTTTTTTTGTCGGTCCGCTTGCGGTTCAAAAGTGAATTTTCCTTCCGGTTTTCCCACTTCAAGAACATCGCCAGCTTTGAGTTTTGTATTGGCAAATTGAGAGAAAGCACCGTTTGCGACCGCTTTCACAGCAATACGCAATTCTCCGCTGTCAGGAGCTGAGCATATAGAATACGCACGACGAATTTCTTCACCGTCCAAGGTTAATTTTAGATTGATATATTGACCGGCAACAAAAGTATAATTCGCTTTTAATTCCTCAGGTACGTTAAAAAGTATGGAAACAGCGTCTTTGGTTTCGCGTTTTACTTCTTTTATGATTAATTTCAGAAAGGATGACATGATATTTTTTTTGCAAATATACTAAACAGAATAGGTTTTTTGAATTCAAAATATTTGAAAATTTCAATACCTAAAACTATTATGTATAAGAATCTTATGTATATTTGTTTTTCAAAATGAGATCGCTTAGTGCCTCGCAATGACAAAAAAATGAAAAACTCACAATTATACAAAGGAAGTCTGAATACGATTATCATGAAATTGCTGGAGGAAAACGGTAAGATGTACGGCTATGAAATTACCCAGAAAGTAAAGACGATTACCCAAGGTGAACTGAACATCACCGAAGGCGCTTTGTATCCGGCTCTCCACAAACTGGAAGCCGAAGGTTTGCTGGATGTAGAAATCGAAAAAGTGGATAATCGCATGCGAAAATATTACAAACTGACGGAAACCGGTCAAAAAGAAACCGTTAACAGACTCTCAGAACTCGAAGATTTCATTCGAAACATGCAGAGTTTAGTGAACCCAAAGCCTAGTTTAGAATTTTAATTTTTTGAAGATGAAACTAACCACCCAACAAATCGCTCAAATAGAAGAAACCTTAGTTTTAAATGGTCTTGTTTATCAGGATGTCAAATTAGAATTATTAGACCACATTGCCTCAGAGATTGAGGAGAGATTGAGTAGTGAAAAAATGTCATTCGACATTGTTTTTAAAGCAGTTTTTGAGAAATGGGAACAATCGCTTGAAATTTCATCTAGCGGTAATTGGTTAGGAGCTTTTTTTAAAGCGCCAAGAGTTGTAATTGAAAAATTAGTTACTTATTCTAAAATGCAAGTAGTATTTATATTAATGTCAGCTCTTGTTTTTGGTTTTGTTTTAGCTCTTATTGTTTCAAATATTCAATCACAACAAACTTTTAATAGCCTAAACTTAGGGTTAAAAGGAGCGTATTTGATATTGGTTTTAGCCACTGTTTTAGGTTTGTTTTTAATATGGTATTCTAAAATAAAAACAACTTATGGGAGGTTATTTCTTTACAGAGGTTGGCTCGTTTTTTTATTCTTTTTTCAGTTCAATATCAACAATGAACCACTAAAACATTTCGATAATAATAATTCCTTTTTATATAATTTTATTAGTTGTCTTTTAATAGGTTTCCCCTTTACTTATTCTTTTTTTCAATTATTATTGACTGTCAAACACTACAAAATAGTCAAAAAGTTAAAATTGGTGTAGTCTTATTTTCGTACTATTAAGTATTTTACTTTTCATCATTTTTAAATTAATCCCATCTAAAACACAAACCTATTTAAAACAAACCTACCCGGAATTTAAATTAGAAAATTTGTAACGTTTTCTTATTTTGACTACATATTACAAAACCAAAATAACCAAACTATGATTCAAAAATTCCTTTATCTCGAATGGAAAGCTTTTTTTAGGTCAGCTTCCTTCGCAACTAATTTGGCTTTGAAAATCCTGATGGGTTTTGTCGCCGTTTATTTCCTTTTAATTTTCTTAGCAGTAGGAGTTGGGGCCTTTTATATTCTGAAGAAAATGAATCTGGACCCAATTGTTACCGTGAATCAATTCATGATTTATTATGTATTGATGGATTTAATTATCCGATTGCTGTTGCAAAAAATCCCGGTGATGAACATTCGCCCGATGTTGATTTTCCCCATAAAAAAATCGACAATTGTTCATTTCTCACTAGGAAAAACGGTTTTGTCCTTCTTCAATTTGGTACACGCTTTTTTTCTGATTCCGTTTTGTGTTGTTTTGATTATCGAAGGCTATGATGTACTCTCCGTAGTGCTTTGGTACACTGCCATGTTTTCGTTGCTATTTATCAACAATTTTTTGAATATTTTACTGAGTAATAAGGATAATTTATTCGCCATTTTCTTAGCAATAGCAGCTATTTTAGGAGGATTACACTACTACGGACTCTTTAATATCACGGAAATTACAGCGCCATTTTTCAATGCTATTTTCAATACGTATTGGGCTTTTGCAATTCCGGTTTTGGCTTTAATCACGATATATTATGTTACTTTTCAGTATTTCAAAAAGAATTTATACCTCGATGCGGGATTGTCAAACAAACACGATGTTGCCAAAACAGAGGAGCTGACTTGGTTAAACCAATTTGGAACCATAGGAACCTTCTTAAAAAACGATATCAAATTAATCAAAAGAAACAAACGTTCTAAAACCACTGTTGGATTGAGCGTCATGTTCCTTTTATATGGGCTTCTTTTCTTCACTAGTAGTATTGAAGCTTATAATAATCCTTTAATGCACATTTTGGGCGGGATTATAGTTTCGGGTGGATTCTTAATTACTTTCGGACAATTTGTGCCGAGTTGGGACAGCGCTTATTACCAGTTGATGATGACACAAAACATTCCGTACAAAGGCTATTTGAGTTCTAAATGGTGGCTGATGGTAATTGCTACAATTGTAACCACAACCATAGCGTCATTCTATCTCTATTTAGGGGTTCATGTTTATTTAACCATTGTCGTGGGTGCGATTTATAACATTGGAGTCAATTCTCATTTGGTTTTATTGGGTGGAGCATATACTAAAACACCAATCGATTTGAGTTCCGGGAAAGGCGCTTTTGGTGATAAAAAAGCATTCAATATTAAAACGATGTTGATTTCTATTCCACAGTTGGCTTTGCCCGTTTTACTGTATTGGCTGGGTTCAAAATATGCAAATCCAAATGTAGGCTTAGCGCTGGTAGCAGGTACAGGAGTGATTGGATTTGCATTCAAAGAGAAAGCATTTTCCGTGATTGAAAAAATCTATAAATCAGAGAAATACGCGACCATTGCTGCTTACAAACAAAAAGGATAATCCAGGGATTAACGAAATCAACAAATAACCGAATAAACTTTTTCAAAAATGATACAAGTAAACAACCTTTCGAAAACATACAACGGAACAACCGTATTAAAAATAGATTCTTTAGAAATAAAAAAAGGCGAAAGCTTTGGATTAGTGGGCAATAATGGTGCTGGGAAAACCACTTTTTTTAGTCTTTTATTGGATTTAATCCAGCCATCCACGGGAAATATTATCAACAATGACATTCAGGTAAACACCAGTGAAAACTGGAAACCCTTCACCGCTTCTTTCTTGGACGAAAGTTTTTTAATTGGCTACTTAACGCCCGAAGAATATTTCTATTTCATTGGCGATTTACGCGGACAAAACAAAGCCGATGTAGATGCTTTATTGGCCACACACGAAGAATTTTTCAACGGAGAAATTCTTAAAAACAAGAAATATTTACGCGATTTATCCAAAGGAAACCAGAAAAAAGTGGGTATCATCGCCACTTTAATCGGGAATCCGGAAGTGATTATTCTGGATGAACCGTTTGCTAATTTAGACCCAACCACACAATTCCGATTAAAAAAAATTATCAAGGATTTAGCTGACAATCCGGAAGTAACCGTACTGGTTTCCAGCCACGATTTGCTGCACACCGTTGAGGTAAGTGACAGAATTGTCGCGCTGCACAAAGGCGAAGTGGTCAAAGACATTCAAACTTCTCAAGAGACTTTAAAGGAACTAGAACTGTTTTTTGCGGTTTAAAATTCAAGCAACAGACTCAGACAAAATTTTACCGCTAATTTGCGAATTGTATACTCCAATGCGTTTATACAATTTGTGAATTAGCGGTTTTATTTTGGCGTAACCCGAAGTCTCGTCCCAAAAGCCGAGACTTCGCGTCGGGCTGTCCGCTGTATCCACGCAAAAAGCGTGGGATGCCGCTTCCATCCCTTACGCACGTCAGGAAAACCCAAATATAACGTCATAATTTTCACGATAGCAAAAAGAAATGTATTTTTACCAGTGCATATACTAAAAAGTATATTTAATAGTTAATTGATAAAAACGTTTTCCATTGAAAATCAATATATTTAAACCGTTATCTTTCTTGTTGTTTTTTGCTTTTTTGGTAGCCTGTTCTACTAAAAGAGACACCTTTATGGCTAGGAATTCCCATGCTTTAAGTACTAAATATAATATTTTATACAACGGTAAAGTTGGCTTAGACAAAGGAGTTCAGACGTTAAACACTAACAGCGATGATGATTTCTGGCAACTTCTGCCGATAGAAAAAATGCAAATCGTAGAAGATTTCACTTCCACAACAAAACCTAAAAATACTGATTTTGAATTGGCAGAAACTAAAGCCACCAAAGCCATTCAAAAACACTCGATGAACATTGGCGGAAAAGAAAAAAACAGTCAAATTGACGAAGCGTATCTGATGCTTGGAAAAGCCAGATATTACGACCAACGATTTGTTCCTGCGCTAGATGCATTCAATTATATTCTGTACAAATATCCAAACAGCAGCCGAATTTATGAAGCCAAAATTTGGCGAGAGAAAACAAATATGCGTCTGGGAAATGATGCTTTGGTCATAAAAAATATCAGTAAATTATTAGAAGATCAAGACGTAAAAAAACAAGTTTTTGCAGATGCAAACGCACTTTTAGCTGCTTCTTTTTTAAATTTAGAAGAAAAAGACAGCGCCGTTGCTAAGATAAAACTCGCCATCGAATACACGAAAGTAAATCAGGAAAAAGCACGATACCGTTTTGTTTTGGGACAATTGTATCAAGAATTGGGATACAAGGACAGTGCTGTTGCTTTGTATCAATCCGTGATTGACATGAACCGAAAAGCAGACAGGAAATTTGTAATTCAGGCGCATGCCAAAAAAGCGGAATTGTTTGATTATCAAACAGGAGATTCGGTTGCATTTGCAAAAACATTCAATAAATTGATTCAAGATCGTGAAAATCGTCCGTATAAAGATTTGATTTTTCATCAAATGGCGGTGTTTCATGACAAACAAAACAATCAGAAAACAGCATTGGAACTTTACAACGCATCGTTACAAACCAATTCAAAAGACACGTATTTAGTTGCGTCAAATTATAGAAATTTAGGAAATCTCTATTTTAGAAATGCGGAATATTCAGCCGCGGCAAAATACTATGACAGCACATTAGTTAAACTAAATACCAAAACAAGGGAATTTGGAAAAATCCAAAAAATAAGAAACAATCTCGACGAGGTGATTTTGTATGAAGCATTGGCAAAACGAAATGACAGTATTTTAAATGTGATTGCGATGAATCCTATGGATCGTTCGGCTTATTATGAAAAATACATTACTAAATTAAAGGAACAAGATGAGGTTAAAAGGCTTTTGGAGGAAAAAAACAAAGCCAAACAGGAAAACATGAACAGAAACAATTCGATTAGTTCGATAGATCCTGTTGCCAGTCAAGATGCCATAAAATCAATTCGAAAATCACCCATGGCTCCGCCTACTATTGCTAGTGCGGTTTCTCAATCAGCAGCGGGTAGTTTCTATTTTTATAATCCTACAACGGTTGCTTTTGGAAAAGTAGAATTCAAAAAAAATTGGGGCGAAAGAACCTTAAATGGCAATTGGAGAATTGCATCGGCAAATGCAAATCCAACAGTAGTTGATTCTTTGAGTGTAAACAAACAAACTATTGGAGCGGAAGCGAACCCAAATAAAATAGTCGAGCAATACACGACTGATTTTTATCTGAAGCAACTTCCAACCGCACAAATAGAATTAGACAGCATCAACAAAGAACGCAATTTTGCCTATTACCAATTGGGAATTATTTACAAGGAAAAATTTAAGGAAAATAATTTGGCTATCACTAAATTTGAGCAATTATTAAACAACAATCCAGAGGAAAAACTGGTGCTTCCAGCGATGTATAATTTGTATAAATTATATCAAATCACCGATATAAATAAAGCTACAGCGTTAAAAAATAAGATCTCAACGCAATTTCCGGATTCTCGTTATGCACAAATAATTAATAACACAAATCCAAACGGAATTTCTCAAAACGAAACGCCGGAAAGTGTGTATAATAAGTGGTATAAGGCATTTCAACAAGAACAATTTGTTAGTGTATTGGAAAATTCAGACGCTTTGATAAATCAGTTTTCAGGTGAGGAGATTGTATCTAAATTTGAGTTGCTAAAAGCAAATGCCATTGGTAAACTGAAAGGACTTACGGGTTACAAAAATGCATTGCAAGTGGTGGCGGATAATTATCCAAACAGTGAAGAAGGGAAAAATGCACAAGTTATCCTGACGGAACAAATTCCTTTTTTAGAAAAAATGGAGTTTAAATCAACTGATTCAAATAATTGGAAAATTCTATACCGAGTAGGTTCTCGTGACGATAAAAATACCAAAGCATTAGAAGAAAAAATCAAATTATTCATTGCGAGTGAAAATCTTCAAAAGTTATATTATTCCTATGATATTTATACGGACAAAGAAAATTTCATTGTCATTCACGGAATAAAGTCACGGGTTTATGCGGATGATATTGCGCTGATTTTAAAAGAAAATACAAAATACAAAGCAATCGAACCTGCAATTGTAGTTTCGGGCGAGAACTATAAAGTGATTCAAATTAAGAAAAATCTTGAAACGTATTTAGTACCAACAAAAGAGTAATTATGTTTGATAAAAAACAAAAATCCTACACTGATCTTTTGGGAAAAACCAATCGAATCGTGGAGGGAACAACCATAAAAGGCGATATTATTTCGCAAGCTGATTTTAGATTGGACGGAAATTTAATAGGTAACTTTCAGTCGGCCGGGAAAATTGTCATTGGTCCTGCGGGAAGTGTCGTTGGTGATATTGTTTGCAAAAATGCAGACATCGAAGGAAAATTTGAAGGGAAGATTCAAGTTACGGAAGTCCTTAATGTAAAAGCGAAGGCCAGCATTCATGGCGAAGTGTCCGTAGGGAAATTATCCGTGGAACCTGGTGCTGATTTCACCGCTTCTTGTGCGATGAAAACTAATATTAAAAATCAAAACTCGAATAATGGACAACAAAACTCCAAATAAAAACAATTTTAATAAATGGTTGGTATTTCTGGGGATTCCGTTCCAAATGGGAGTTGTCATTTTCGCATTTACTTATTTTGGGATGTGGCTGGATGAAAAATATTCAGATGAATCCTCTTCCTTTTACACTATTATATTATCGTTATTGTCTGTTTTTATAGCACTTTATAACGTAATTCGCCAAGTTAAAAATATTAATAATAATAACGAATGATCAAAGTTTTCTCGTTTCTGAAGTATTTAGTGCCCTTCACACTACTCTTATTTTTTGCTCAATATTATGGCACAGCGTCAATCAGTCAAGATCATGATTTCTTTTATGCTACTTGGAGTATCTATCTTTTCCTGTTTGTAACCACACTTTTAATATATGTATTGTTACTTTTTGTAAATGCTAATTTTCCGGATTTCACCGGTTTTGCGTTTCTGGGCACCACTTTCGTGAAAATGATGGCGGCTGTTGTTTTTTTGATTCCATTGATTCAATCAGAAGGGCGAGAAACTAATTTGGATATAGCGGCTTTTTTCATCCCTTATTTCCTATTTTTGCTTTTTGAAACAGTTTTTTCGGTACGATTAATAAATAAAAGATAAGTTGCTTGAAAATAATGCAATACGATTGTAAAATTCATTTTTTAAAATCATCATTATAATTTTCAATTTTGAATTAAATATGTACCTTTGCAAAAAATTTTAAAAACGTAAAATCAGATACACAATTAATAATGGTAATTTCAAAAAAATCACTTCAATTCCTGTTAGTTACTTTTCTAGCGTGTATGCCGTTGGTTACTTTCGCAAATCCAACCGCGGATAGTCTTCAAAATCACACTGAAAACGCTGCTCCAGCTGCAGAAGCACATGGAGAAACAGGTCATTCTGCTGAAAAAGAATTCAATGCCACGGAATTGATTAATGATCACATTGGTGATTCTCATGAATTTCACATTGCGGATTATGATGGTCATCCTATTACGTTTTATCTTCCTGTAATATTGTGGACGAACAATGGATTGGAAATTTTCTCTTCTGAAAAATTTCACCATGATAATGATGGTCACCATATTGTTGATGTGAACGGTCAAAATTTAGTTCGTTTCAACGAAGTTATTTTTTACGCAGATAAATTTGAAAATTTAACTGAAGACCAAAGAGAAAACGGTGCTTTCGCATTTGATGCCAGACCACTTGATTTTTCAATCACTAAGAATGTTTTCTCGATGTTGATGTCAGCTCTTGTATTGTTCTTTTTGTTTCTTGCTGTTGCACGTTCTTACAATAAAAATAAATTGGCGCCAAAAGGAATCGCTGGATTTCTTGAGCCGTTAGTGATATTCGTTAGAGATGAAATTGCTATACCTAATATTGGAACAAAAAAATACGCGAAATATATGCCGTATTTATTGACTATATTTTTCTTTATCTGGATTAACAACCTTATTGGATTGATTCCTTTTTTTCCTTTCAGTTCAAACCTTACCGGAAATATCTTTTTTACGTTTGTATTAGCATTGATTACTTTTATTGTAACTTCTTTCAGTGCCAACAAAGATTATTGGAAACATATTTTTATGCCTCCAGTTCCTAAAGCATTGTATCCTATTATGATTCCTGTAGAAATTATCGGAATGTTGACAAAACCTTTTGCATTAATGATTCGTTTATTCGCGAATATTACTGCAGGACATATTATCATCTTGAGTTTAGTCTCATTGATTTTTATATTCAAAACAGTAGCTGTGGCGCCTATTTCTGGAGCTTTCGTATTGTTCATGAGTGTACTTGAAATGTTGGTTGCGGCGTTGCAGGCTTATGTCTTCACGTTGTTGACAGCATTGTTTATTGGTCAGGCTGTAGCAGAGCATGATCATCATTAAAATGTGTTTTATTAATTATTAACTATATTAAATTTAGTATTATGGTATTAGCTGGAATCGGAGCTGGATTAGCTGTTATTGGTGCAGGTCTAGGTATTGGAAAAATTGGTGGTTCTGCAATGGACGCTATTGCTCGTCAACCTGAGGCTGCTGGAAAAATCCAGACTGCTATGATTATTGCTGCTGCACTTATTGAAGGTGTTGCACTTTTCGCAGTAGTTGTTGCGTTGATCGCAAAATAATTAAAGCTTAAAACTTCCTGATACGGTTGGTATCAGGGAGTTTTTATTTCTAAAACAAACTTTTTAAATATAAAAATATGAATTTAACAGCACCAGAGAGTTTAATTTTTTGGACCTCGATCATCTTTATAGTTTTCTTTATTCTTTTAAGAAAATTCGCTTGGAAACCAATTCTTGGCGCAGTAAAAGGTAGAGAAGATTCAATCAATGAAGCGTTATCTTCAGCAGAAACTGCTCGTAGAGAAATGCAAAATCTTACTGCAGAAAACGAACGTATTCTTCAGGAAGCAAGATTAGAGCGCGACTCTTTATTGAAAGAAGCGCGTGAAATGAGAGAAAAAATGATCGCTGATTCTAAAGCTGATGCACAAGCAGAAGGCGCAAGAATGATTGAGCAAGCTAAAACAGCTATCTTAGCAGAAAAAAATGCGGCTATGGCAGAATTGAAATCACAAGTTTCATCATTGTCATTGAGTATTGCTGAAAAAGTATTAAAAGATGAATTATCTAACAAAGAAGCTCAAACAAAATTGATTGAGAATATGTTAGGTGAGGTTAAATTGAACTAATTATGGCAAGTACAAGAGCAGCAATTCGTTATGCAAAAGCAATTTTGGACTTAGCAAACTCAAAAAATGTTGCCGAAGCAGTAAGCAGTGATATGAAAACTATTGCTACCACTATTAATGGGAATTTAGAATTGAGTACTTTTATTCAGAACCCTACCATTAAAGTTGCGGTGAAAGAAAATGCATTGTTAGAAGTTTTTGCAGGTATCAATGGCGTAACTAAAGGGTTGTTTCATTTGTTATTTGAAAACAAAAGATTCGAAATATTAGGTGCAATTGCTACTGAGTATGGTAAATTATCTGACTTAGAAAATGGTATTGAGTTGGCACAAGTGACTACTGCTATTCCTATGGATGCAGCTTTAGAAGCACAAGTTTTAGCGAAAGTAGCAACACTTTCAGATAAAAAGATAACAATTGAAAACATAGTAGATCCTGCAATTATTGGAGGTTTTATTTTGAGAATAGGGGACAAGCAGTATAATGCTTCAGTTGCCAACAGATTACAAGTATTAAAAAGAGAGTTAAGTAATTAGTTTTATTGCACATTTAAGTGTCTAAATTATAAATTAAGATGGCGGAAATCAAACCTGCTGAAATTTCAGCAATATTAAGAAAGCAAGTAGAAGGTTTTGAATCTGGTGCTACACTAGAAGAAGTAGGAACCGTACTTCAGGTTGGAGATGGTATTGCTCGTATTTACGGGCTTTCTAATGTTCAATATGGAGAGTTAGTTGAATTTGACAATGGATTAGAAGCTATTGTTTTGAATCTTGAAGAAGACAATGTAGGTGTGGTACTTTTAGGACCATCTACAGGAATCAAAGAAGGTTCAACTGCAAAAAGAACACAACGTATTGCTTCTCTTAAAGTAGGAGAACAAATGGTAGGTCGTGTAGTAAACACTCTTGGTTTTCCAATTGATGGAAAAGGACCAATCGGTGGAGATTTATACGAGATGCCTTTGGAAAGAAAAGCTCCTGGAGTTATCTTCCGTCAGCCCGTTACTGAGCCATTACAAACCGGTATCAAAGCAGTAGATGCAATGATTCCAGTAGGTCGTGGACAACGTGAGCTAGTTATTGGTGACCGTCAAACAGGTAAATCAACTGTTTGTATCGATACTATCTTAAATCAAAAAGAATTTTATGATGCTGGGAAACCAGTATTTTGTATCTACGTTGCTATTGGACAAAAAGCTTCTACTGTAGCAGGTATTGCGAAAATGTTAGAAGAAAAAGGTGCAATGGCGTATACTGTTATCGTTGCTGCAAACGCATCTGATCCAGCTCCTATGCAAGTATATGCTCCTTTCGCAGGTGCTGCAATTGGGGAATATTTTAGAGATTCAGGTCGCCCAGCTTTAATTGTTTATGATGATTTATCTAAACAAGCTGTTGCATACCGTGAGGTTTCTCTTTTATTAAGAAGACCACCGGGACGTGAGGCATATCCTGGAGACGTTTTTTACTTACACAGCCGTTTATTAGAGCGTGCTTGTAAAGTAATTGCTGATGATGGAATTGCTAAAAACATGAACGATTTGCCAGATTCATTAAAATCAATTGTAAAAGGTGGTGGTTCATTGACTGCTTTACCAATTATTGAAACTCAAGCTGGTGACGTTTCTGCATACATCCCAACAAACGTAATTTCGATTACAGATGGTCAAATTTTCCTTGATGGAGATTTGTTTAACTCTGGGGTTCGTCCTGCAATTAACGTAGGTATCTCGGTATCTCGTGTTGGAGGAAATGCACAAATTAAATCAATGAAAAAAGTAGCAGGTACATTAAAACTAGATCAAGCACAATTCCGTGAATTGGAAGCGTTTGCTAAATTTGGTTCTGATTTAGATGCAGTTACTTTAAACGTAATTGAAAAAGGAAAAAGAAACGTTGAAATCTTGAAACAAGGTTTGAACGACCCATATACTGTTGAAGACCAAGTTGCAATTATCTATGCTGGTTCTAAAAACTTATTGAGAAATGTTCCTGTGAACAAAGTAAGAGAATTTGAGAAAGATTTCTTGGAATTCTTAAACAACAAACATAGAGCTACTCTTGATGCGTTGAAAGCAGGAAAATTAACAGACGAAATTACAGATGTAATCGAAACTGTAGCAAAAGAATTATCAGCAAAATATAACTAAAAAGTACTAAGTGATAAGTATTAAGTATCAAGATTTTCTGGGTACTTAATGCTTAATACTTAAATCTTCATACTTACAAAAAAATGGCAAATTTAAAGGAAATCCGTAATAGAATTACTTCCGTTTCATCGACGATGCAAATTACATCGGCAATGAAAATGGTTTCTGCAGCAAAGCTAAAGAAAGCACAAGATGCAATCACAGCTATGCGCCCTTATGCCGAAAAATTAACGGAATTATTGCAAAATCTTTCTGCTACACTAGAAGGTGATGTTGGTGGTGAATATACAACACAACGCGAAATCAAGAAAGTACTACTTGTTGTAGTTACTTCTAACAGAGGTTTGGCAGGTGCTTTTAATACCAATGCAATCAAAGAAGCTAAAAGCCGTGCTGAATTTTACGCAGGGAAACAAGTTGATATTTTTGCTATTGGAAAAAAAGGAAATGATGTTTTAAGCAAAACATTACCTGTTGTAGACAATCAAAGTACTGTTTTTGATGATTTGACTTTTGATAATGTGGCTAAAATTGCTGATTCACTAATGGAGAAATTCGTTGCCGGTGAATACGACAAAATTGAGTTGATTTACAATCAATTTAAAAATGCAGCCACACAAATCGTTCAAACAGAACAATTTTTGCCTTTGGCATCTTTAAAATCTGATCTTACGGTTACTCCGGGAGATTATATTTTTGAGCCATCTAAAGAAGAGATCGTACTGACTTTGATTCCAAAATCATTGAAGACACAATTGTACAAAGGGATTCGTGATTCATTTGCTTCAGAGCACGGAGCGCGTATGACCGCGATGCACAAAGCAACAGATAATGCAACCGAATTGAGAAATCAATTGAAATTAACATACAACAAAGCACGTCAGGCTGCTATTACTAACGAAATCTTAGAGATTGTTGGTGGAGCAGAAGCGTTGAATGGATAATTTATTAATTCAAAATATTTAGAGAGCCACGCATAGCGTGGCTCTTTTTGTTTTAATTTTATACTTTTAAACAATAGCATTAAGAATGAATTTACAACTTAGGGAACTCACAACAAAACAAGAAATGTTGGCTCAATATGAAGTTATGCAACATTTATACACCAATTTCACTTTAGAAAAATACGATTCCTATCTTACGGAAATGATTCCGCATAATTATAAGCAAATCGCCGTTTTTGAAAATGAGCTTTGTGTTGGACTCTCAGGATTGTGGTCCGGTATCAAACTATGGTCTGGTAAATATCTGGAAATTGACAACTTTATTGTGCATCCAGAGCATCGCAAAAAAGGAATTGGTAAAATGATGACGGATTATGTCGATGCTAAAGCAAAAGAACTTGGCTGTACCATGATTGTGTTAGATGCTTTTACCGGAAATTTCACCGCACATCGGTTTTATTATAACCAGGGTTATATTCCTAAAGGATTTCATTTTCTTAAGATTTTAAACGAAGAAGGATTAAGCTAAATCGTGAATTATGAAAGGATATAAAATAATTAGTTTCTTATTGATTACGGCAATTAGCCTAACTTTTTGTGCTATGAAACAGGAATTTCAAACAGAATTTCCTCAAGAAATACAATCGGTTTTTTATCAGAAAATAAAAAAAGGTACGGAAAGAAGCGTGATCAATTTTTATATCGAATTCAAAAATCCGCTGTCAGCAAATATAAAACTGGAAAAAATCTATTTTCACAATCAAGAATCTCTAGTTCAGGAAATTACACCAAAAGACTTTAAATCTACTTTTTTCCAAAGCAATAAAAAGGAAGATTTGATTATGGATAAAAATCCTGCCAAAGAATATGGCAATAAAGCACCAGTCGTTTCAAAATCTAAATTCAATTTAAAACTCAATGAAGCAGTTTTGGAATATAAGAAAGACAGTAAAACCCTTTTTTATAAAATATTGAATGTCCAAGAAAAGCCATTAAGATAACTGCGCATTAGAAAAGCTTTTGTAATTGATTTTTCTCTTTCAAAACAAACATTCACATCAGCGGTTTAAACCAAAGAATTAGTTATTTTTGTTTCCTTAATTATAATAAATACACCATTTTGGGATTATATAAAAATCTTTTTAAACAGACCGCCATTTACGGATTAGCAACGGTTGTGCCGCGAATGTTCAGTTTTTTATTGGTGCCATTATACACAGATTTACTCCCAAAAGCGGAATATGGGAAGGTTTCCATCATTTTTGCCGGAATGATTTTCTTCAATGTCATTCTTTCGTATGGAATGGAAACCGCTTTTTTTAGGTTTTATAACAAAGAGAACAATAAGAATTCAGTAGTTGAAACTACCTCCGTTTCTATTTTTTGGACTTCCATAGCGTTTTTATTCGTAGCCTTATTATTCCGAAATACGATATCGAGTTGGTCTAAAATTGACGAACAATACATAAGTTACACGATTTGGATTTTAGTACTCGATGCCTTGGTGATTGTTCCCTTCTCTAAATTAAGAGTCAATCAGCAACCCGTAAAATATGCGATAATCAAAATAGGGAATGTAGCCGTCAATCTGTTTTTGAACCTTTTCTTTTTGAGTTATTTACCCGCGATTGCAGAATCAAATCCTGACAGTATCTTACGTTCTTTATATTTGGAAGATTTTCAGATTGGCTATATTTTTGTATCCAATATTGTTGCCAGCTTACTTACTTTTATAGTGTTGTCACCCAATTATTTCAAACTGAAATGGCATTTTGATTATTCGCTTTGGAAACGGATGATGCAATACGGTATGCCCATAATGGTCGCCGGAATCGCATTTGCCATCAACGAACAGTTCGACAAAATTTTATTGGGCTATTTATTACCTCCAGATATTGCCGATGCTGAAGTAGGAGTGTATTCCGCCTGTTACAAGCTCGGTTTGTTCATGGTTTTGTACCGTACCGCCTATACATTGGGAATAGAGCCTTTCTTTTTCAGTCACTCGGATAGTCAGGATGCACCACAAACGTATGCTACAATTACCAAATATTTTGTCATTTTTGGGTCTTTTATATTATTATCCGTGATTGTTTTTGCGGATGTATTAAAAGTCATTATGATTCGGGATGAGTCCTATTGGGAAGCCATGAAAGTAGTGCCTCTGATTATTCTGGCCAACTTTTTCTTAGGAATTTATACCAATCTTTCCGTTTGGTACAAACTAATTGACAAAACTCATATTGGTGCCTATATTTCTATCGTGGGAGCCATAATCACACTCGCCTTAAATTACCTATTAATTCCAACAATGAGTTATTATGGGTCGGCAATTGCCACTATTGCGGCGTACGGAAGCATGATGACCATTTCTTATTATTTTGGAAATAAATATTATCCCATTCCGTATGATACCAATAAAATATTCATGTATCTACTGATTTCAGTAGGGTTTTCGGCAGTTTCCTTTTATGGTTTTAGAGAGAATTATTACGTAGGAATCACGTTGTTACTGGTGTTTATGTATTTTATATACCACAATGAAAAAGAATTATTAATCAAAATGTTGAACCGAAAAAAGAATTAGAACCTAGTTTTTAGGAGCTATTTCCTGCTATTCGTTGCAATCTTTTCCTTTTTAAAGAAAAAAGGAAAAGGATTTCCACTGCTATCAGGGCTAAAAATTCGAAAACAGTACAAAAGAATATGTTGATACAAGTCACAACTTGTCCCTCCTGTATTCCTTTTTTAAATAAAAAACAATGACAATAAACATCATCAACAAATCACAACATGCCTTGCCTAACTATGAAACCATAGCCTCGGCAGGAATGGACTTACGAGCCAACTTATCGGAATCCATAACACTAAAACCACTGGAAAGAGCTATCGTAAAAACAGGTCTTTTCATCGAATTACCCATAGGTTATGAAGCACAAGTTCGTCCAAGAAGCGGACTGGCTGCCAAGAATGGAATCACGGTACTTAATGCTCCGGGAACAGTAGATGCCGATTATCGTGGCGAAATTGGAGTTATTTTAGTAAATTTATCCAATGAAGATTTCGTTATCCAAAACGGAGAGCGCATTGCCCAGCTTATCATCGCAAAACACGAACGTGCGGAGTGGATCGAAGTTCAGGAATTGACAGAAACCTCCAGAGGAGAAGGTGGTTTTGGAAGTACTGGAGTGAAATAAATTTAATAATTTAAAGATTGAAAAATTTAAAGATTTGTGATAATTTTTAAATTTTTCAATCGTTTAATCTTTCAATAAAAAAACATGAAAATAATTGTCCCAATGGCCGGCCGCGGATCACGCCTTCGCCCACATACATTAACTATTCCTAAACCTTTAATTCCTGTTGCAGGTAAACCAATCGTGCATCGATTGGTAGAGGATATTGCAGGTGTTTTGAATCAAGATATTGAAGAAGTAGCTTTTATCATCCATGAAACATTTGGTAAAAAAGTTGAAGAAGAACTTATTGCTATCGCACAAAAACTAGGCGCCAAAGGAACTATTTATTACCAAAACGAAGCTTTAGGAACCGGTCACGCGATTATGTGTGCCAAAGATTCTTTGAGCGGACCAGCAGTTATCGCTTATGCCGATACGTTGATTCGGGCAGATTTCGATTTAGACCAAAATGCCGACAGCGTGATTTGGGTAAAACAAGTAGATGAACCCGAAGCTTTTGGTGTTGTAAAATTGAATGAAGTAAATGAAATAGTAGAATTGGTTGAGAAACCAGTCACATTTGTATCTGATCTTGCCGTGATTGGAATCTACTATTTTAAAGATGTTGCCGTGCTGAAAAACGAATTACAATTAGTATTAGACAACAACATTATCCACGGTGGCGAATACCAGATAAATGACGGTATCAAACAGATGATGGTCAAAGGAATGACTTTCGTTCCCGGTAAAGTGGATGAATGGATGGATTGCGGTAACAAAAACGTAACGGTGGAAACGAATTCCAGAATGTTAGGATTCTTGCATAATGATGGCGAACATTTAGTGGATTTTGATGTTAAATTAGAAAACTCGACAATTATTCCGCCTTGTTATATCGGTAAAAATGTAGTTCTGACTAATGCAACTGTTGGTCCAAATGTATCTTTAGGCGATGGATGTCATGTTTCAAACAGTACGATACAAAACAGTTTGGTACAAACGCATTCTCATATCAAAAATGCGAATTTAGACAATGCGATGATTGGAAATCATGCGAGTTTCGATGGGAATTTTACTAGCATAAGTATTGGAGATTATTCGGTATTGGAATAAATAAAATACAATTCCTGCATCTTTTTTAAAATGGTGCAGGATTAAATTTGAAATGAAAAAAAGCGCTTTCATAATTTTATTTATCGTTTTGCAATGCAATTCAGCTTTGCTGTGCGCACAATCGGAGCCTGAAGAAATCAAGCTTGATACAGATCAGTTTCAGGAACTTTTTTATGAATCCTTACTTCAAAAAGGGATTGAGAACTATGATAAAGCGATAGTAGCTTTGGACAAAGCCGATAAATTAAAACCCAATAATGCGACCGTTTATTATGAATTAGGAAAGAATTATTTAGCATTAAAAGAGTATAAAAGTGCTTATAATTACTTTGAAAACGCTACCAAGATTGATCCTAATAACAAGTGGTTTTGGATAGGAATGTATGATGTGAGTTATGAAACTAAAAATTTCACTCAGGGAATTAATGTTATCAATAAGTTGATTGAATTTGATCCAAAATATAAAGAAGATTTGACTTCATTGTATATGGGAACCAATCAGTATGAGAAAGCGTTGGCGCTGATTCAGGAACTCAATGAAACTATTGGAAAAACAGACAGAAGGGAATTATACAAAAGCCAAATCTTGTCCGAAGGGAAGTTTCAGAACAATGAAATTTCGAATCTGGAGGGATTGATTGTCAAAAATCCGCAAGAAGAGTCTAATTATATCAGTTTGATATTTTTGTATTCTAAAAATAATGAAGATTCAAAAGCTTTTGAAACAGTCAAAAAACTCGAAAAAGCAATCCCAAATTCGGAGTGGGCACAAGTGAGTTTATTCAAGAATTATTTAGATTCAAATGACGCACCAAAAGCGATAAAAGCAATGAATATTGTTTTGGCCAGTGCCAAAATAGATTCGAAAATTAAACACAGAATTCTGAATGAGTTTCTGATTTTCACTGATAAGAATCCGCAATATTCACCTGATTTAGAAAAAGCAGTTGGTTATTTCGAAAATGACAAAACTGTCGATGTTGCGAAAGAAATTGGAAAATTTTTTCATGCCAAAAAACAATGGGAAAAAGCCAATATGTATTATGAAAAATCGGTAAGTAATGGAGTTGGTGATGTTGTTGAAACACATTTGCTTTTGCTTCAAGCGCATACGGAGCTGAAAAAATTTGATATAGTAGCCAAGAAAGCTTTGGAGCTGGTAGAGACTTTTCCAACGCAGCCTCAGTTTTATTATTATGCTGGTTTGGCTAATAATCAGCTGCAGCAATTTAAAAAAGCAAAGGATTTTTTAGAAATGGGCATGGATTATGTAGTGGAGAATAAGGAATTGGAAATAAATTTCAATATCCAACTTGGAGAAGCGTATAATGGTTTGGGAGATTTCAAGAAAAAAGACTTGTTTTTTGCTAAAGCCAATCAATTATTAAAAGAAAAAAAATGATCAAAAAAATTTCAATACTAGTACTACTTACTGTTTTTATGGTTTCGTGCAAATCCAAAGCTATTGCTATTGCAGCCGGTAATGAACCAGTTGCGACAGCAGAACAAATGTCGGCCAAAAAAATAATAGAAAATCATTACAACAATAAAAATGAGTTTTCTACATTATATATTAAGTCAAGCGCCCGTTATGCCGATGATAAACAAACGCAAAATGTTACCGCTGAAATCAAGATCAAGAAAGACGAACAGATTTTGGTAAGCATTCGTTTTCTGGGAATTACAATGGCAAAAGCATTAATCACTCCTAAAACAGTGAGCTATTACGAAAAGATAAACGGGAAATATTTTGAAGGTGATTTTAGTAGTTTAAGCCAATGGTTGGGAACGGATTTGGATTACAATAAAATTCAAAATATGTTATTAGGACAAGCCATCGATGATTTGACTAAAGGGAAATATTTGGAAACGTTATTGGAACAAACGTATCGATTGGATGATACATCGAATAAAAATACGAAAAAATCATTCTTTTTGGATTCCGATAAATTTTTAGTTCAAAAACAAGAAATCACGCAAACTGCCGAAGAGCGAATGATCAAAGTGGCTTACGCTGACAACAAAGTATATAATGAGGCGATTTTGCCTACGAGCGTTTTAATCAATACGTTTCAGAAGAAAGGAAACACCGAAATCAATCTGGAATACAACTCAGTAACTTTCAATGAAGAACTTTCTTTTCCTTATAGTGTTCCAAATGGGTACAAAAGAATTATAATTAAGTAAATTAGCAAAAATATTTTTTCGATATGCCAAAATTTCTCCTAAGCCTAATTTTTATCTGTATGACTTCATTACTGTGGAGTCAGGAATCACAACAAGAAAAATTAGAAGAACGTAAAGCTCAAATTCAAAAAGAAATTAGAGAAAATGAAAAGTTATTACAATCTGTAAAGAAAAAAGAAAAATCTGCTGTCAACGTAGTAATCATTCAAAGCACTAAAATAAAGCTTAAAGAAAAATTAATAAACACGACTGAAAAGCAAACCAAATTGCTGAGTAATGACATGTATATTAATCAAGTTCAGATTAATAAATTGAAAAAAGAATTGACAGAACTTAAGGAGGATTATGCCGAAATGATTGTGAAATCATATAAAAGCCGTTCAGCGGAAAGTAGAGCGATGTTTTTATTATCATCTGAAAACTTTTTACAGGCATACAAAAGAGCACAGTATATGAAGCAGTATACCAGCTACAGAAAAATGCAGGGTGAAGAAATAAAAACGAAATCCAATAAGCTTACTGATTTCAATCAAAAACTGAATACACAAAAAACAGCAAAACAAAAGCTGATTGCTGAAAACGAAAAAGAACGCTTATCACTCGAAAAAGAGAAAAAGGAGCAATTGAAGTTAGTAAACGTTATCCAAAAAGACAAAAAGAAGATAGCCCAAGAAATCAAGAAAAAACAGCAGGAATACAGAACGATTGACAGACAAATCAATAAATTGATTCGGGAGGCAATTGCTGCAGCCAATAGAAAAGCGGCTTTAGAAAAAGCGAAAGCTAATCCAAGTGCGCCTGTTTCAAGAGCTGCGGTTTCTTCATCTAAAATTGAGTTGACGCCTGAATCAAAAATTATTGCAGATAATTTTAGAGCCAACAGAGGAAGATTGCCTTATCCTGTTGAAAAAGGGTATGTGTCACTAGGATATGGAAACCAAACGCATCCTTTATTCAATACCATAACTGTTCACAATAGTGGTGTGGAAATCACCACTGATAAAGGCGCAAGTGCCAGAGCTGTTTTTGGCGGAGAAGTAACCAGTGTTATCGTATTGTCACCCGTGAACAAAGCGGTAATGATACAGCATGGAGATTACTTCACAGTGTATCAAAATTTAAGTTCTGTAAGCGTAAGCAAAGGTGATAAAGTAAGTATCAAGCAAAGTTTGGGGAAAGTAAGAACCAATGGGGAAACAGGAAAGACAATCATTAAATTCCTAATCCTCCAGAATACGACTTATAACAATCCTGAGGGTTGGTTGTCTCCGCGATAACAACGGTTACATTATAAAAAAAAAGCACTATTATATTCCTTGGAATATGATAGTGCTTTTTTTATGGCTGTAATCTATAGTTAAGAAACCGTTTAGAACTAAAATCATCGAAGGTTTCATAAAAACCTTTTCATCTGTTGTATCGCTAATTAATAGTTCGTGTCATTGATTTTATTGGATAAAAAATCAAAATTAGAAGCTGTTTAAAGTGCTATTCGGATTTAGTGAAAGAAGATTTTATCGATTTCATCATCCCTTCAGTAGACCAAGTTCCCGAAACAATAATACGCCTAATGGTATATAATGGATCTACAGGATCTCTTTTGGTAGACAAGATATAAGCCATTTCGTAACCACTTTTCTTAATTTCAGGAATTGCAGCCGTATTCCATAAACCAAACGGATAAGCAAAATCCTTTACCGGTTTCCCTATTATTTCTTCCAATTTTGCTTTTGGTTTTACCAATTGTGTATTCCAGTCGTCTCCAGCATATTTTGTAACCATGTGATGATCCCAAGTATGCGCGCCTACCACATGCCCGTCGTCAGATAAGTTTTTGATTTGCTCCTTGCTCATATATCCAGGACGGTTAATAGAAACAGTCATGATGAAAAACACGCCTTTGAAACCGTATTTTTTCATCTCGGCAGCGCCAATGCTGAATTGTTCTTCCCGCGTATCATCAAAGGTAATCATTACTGGATTTGAAGGCAACGGTACATCATATACGAGATAGTCGTTCAATTGATTGGGTAAAATACTATGATAACCGGCATCAGATAAGGCTTTCATTTGCTGTGCAAAGTTTGCTGGTGAAACCGTGTATGTTTTTGTCATTTCACCATCACCCGCTTTCAATTCTTTAATATTATGATAACATAAAATGGGAACTTCTTTTTTCGAAAGAATGGTTGCGGCATCAGCAGCTACTTTTTTTGGTGCTACAACCTTCGCGGGTGAAACAACAAGTGGAACTTCCGGAACTATTTTACGTGGTTCAGACTGACAGCTTACCATTAAAAATAGTCCAACGAAAACGGAATAAAAAATATTTTTCATGAATTCAATGGTAAATTATTGGTACTGAATGTAAATAGGTTTTGGAGTAAATTTCACTAATTCTTCCGGGCTGTACATTTTCCAGTCGTTTTTATTATCATTTTTATAGAACAATTTAAAACCGGCAAACTGTACAGGTTCTCTATATATATAACTTACATAAGAATCTTTTTTTAATACTTTACTTCCAAAACCATCCATATCCATTACGATTTGAACTTCGGGAACGGTTTTGATTTCTTTATAATTTTTTACCATTCCTTGCGTAAAACGGTGTATTACTAACACTTTTGGAGTCAGTTTGTTTTTGCGCACAATATTTACTAATATGTCAATCGCGTCGTTAATATCCGATGCCGTAAAATGCCCAATTTTAGAACCTGGACGCTCTCCGTTTTTCATCGAAAATTCAGGGTCAATTCCAAGATGTACATTTGGCATAGAAAGATATTTTTCTAATTCCGCCACTTCAGCTTTCACCGTACTGTGACCTACTTGAATGTCTAAAAACACTAATGCATTGATGGGTTTTGCCCAACTGATAACTGTGTCAATTTGTTTAAAAGGCATTCGCAAGCGGTGCATATTATTTTTTCCCGGAGCACCTTGAGCTGTAACAGCAATGTAATGCAAAGCAGGAATTGCTTTTACAGTAGAATCAGCTGCCTGCCATTTAGCTACTTCGCCTTGAAGTTTTGCTAACATTTCTTTTCTAGGAATTTCACCCAATATTCCCATTCGTGTCGAATATAAATTTCCGTAAAACGCAATAATTCGATTGTATGGCAATAACGCTCCCGGCAAAGGATAAGGCGCTTTTACAGGCCATCTTCCGGTCGTGTCATTGTTGCTTAAAGCAATCATTCTTTTATTAAAATCAACAGTGTCAATTGTCAGAGTTGGCGTTTTTTCTTTCGTGTCCGTTTTTACAGTATCTGATTTTTCTGTAGCGGTTACACCATCTGCCGCTTTTCCTTTTTCACAGGAAATGCTCATAAGCAGTAATGGAAGTGCAAGTAATGCAATAGCTGATTTTTTCATATATTAATTCTAATTTTTTTAATGTAAAGATAAAGTATTTTAGAAGCGAGAAATCATTTATAATTGTGTTTCAACGCCTATTTATTACATAATTTACGGGTTCTAGTATCAAATTTCTTCTAATTTAATACTTAAACGAAATCTATTTCAGTTAATTGTCAGTTCGTCGTTATAATTTAGAAAAGAGTTTGCTTTGATGACAATTTCAGAATAGCTTTTGGAAATAAAAAGAAAAGGCTAACTTTATAAACGTTTTTACTCATTCAAATACTCAAACAATTGTTCAAAAATCACCTTACTTTTCTTCTTTTTTTATTTTGCACGACTATTGTTTTTAGCCAAGTAAAAAAAGACACGATAGCTCTTTCAGAAGTCACGTTGAAAGGTTCTCCAATCAAAAATGCACTTCAAAATGTTGCGGCATCCGTTTCAGTGATTACATCCGCTGACATTAATAAAAGTGACGGAATTATTTTGACTCCGATTCTAAATAAAATTCCCGGTGTGACAATGCAACAAGGTGCTTTGAACACCAACAGGATTACGATTCGTGGTATTGGTGCCCGATCTCAATACGGAACCAATAAGATTAAAGCCTATTTTGATCGGATTCCATTAACTTCTGGTGAAGGCGAAACTACGATTGATGATATTGATTTGGCTTCAATCGAAAAAATAGAAATCATAAAAGGACCAAATTCCACTAGTTTTGGATCCGGTTTGGGTGGTGTGATTCAGCTGTTTTCGAGAGAAACTCCTTTGTTGGAATCATTTGGAAAATCAACAGTTACTTTTGGGAGTTTTGGCTTGTTACAAAGCCGAATTTCCGCAGGTTACAGTGATTCCAAAACGAATGTATTCACAAGTTATACGGATTTACAAAGCGATGGATTTAGAGCCAATAGTTCCTATAAAAGAAAATCATTTAACCTGCACGGCAAACAAAAAATTAGTTCCAACGGAAGCTTGTCATTTTTAGGAACCTTCACCCGATTGAAAGCTTTTATTCCGAGTTCTATCAATGAGACTGATTTAAAAAATAATCCGGAGAAAGCAGCCGCTACTTGGGCTGCGGCACAAGGTTTTGAGTCGTATGATAAATTCATGCTCGGATTAGGGTACGACCATCAATTTTCTGAAAAATGGTCCATGCAAACTAGTGTTTTTTCTAATTTTAAAGACGCTTATGAGCCCAGACCTTTTGATATTTTGGATGAAAAAACAAGTACTGCAGGTTTTCGTTCCAATGTGAATTATAAAGACCGATTGTTTTCTTTGCCGTTTGAACTGAGTTTGGGAACCGAATTATTAACGGAAAAGTATGCGTATTCGCTTTTTGAAAATTTATACCAATCGCAACCGGGGCATGGGAGTATAAAAGGCGACGAGTTCAGCGCTATCAAACAAAATCGAAATTATACCAACTACTTTTTACAAATGGAACTTTGGATTTCTGAAAAGCTGCATCTGGAAACTGGAGTGGCATTAAACACAACCAAATATTCGTTAGAAGATGTTTTTGAAAATAATTCCGGCAGTCAAAAAATGCCTTTTACTTTTGGAAATGTTTGGTCGCCAAGAGTTGGTTTGTCCTATAAAGTAAGCAATGGGAAAAATATATTTACGTCCGTCAGCAAAGGATTTTCGGTTCCATCAGTTGCAGAAACATTAACTCCCGAAGGTCAAATAAATACCAATTTGAAACCAGAAATAGGTTGGAATTATGAATTGGGTTTTAAAGGAAATTGGCTTAAAAATAAAGTATACACGGAAGTAACGTTTTATACCACACAAATTGAAAATTTATTAGTGGCACGACGCACCGCCAATGACCAATTTGTAGGGATTAATGCAGGCAGTAGTTCACATTCGGGTTTTGAATTCTTGGTTAATTACAAACTGTTGGAACTAACCCAATTTCAAATTACACCCTATTTTTCAGGAGCGGTGAATAACTTTAAATTCAAAGAATTCTTGGATGGTGACGCGGGTTATTCGGGAAACCAACTTACGGGCGTTCCCGAAAAGCAATTTAATTTTGGAGTGGATTTAAACACCAAAAACGGATTTAGTGTAAACACGTCTTTCCGAACGATGGGTAAAATTCCGTTAAATGATTCCAATACAAAATACAGTGAGCGGTATTCGTTGCTCGATATTAAAACGACGTATGTTTTTACGATTCTTAAAATCCTAAAAACAGAGCTGAATGCCGGAGTCAATAACGCATTGGATACCAAATATGCGGCTAATATTTTGCCTAACGCAGTTGGTTTTGGAAATGCTGCTCCACGTTATTTTTATCCAGGAAATCCCATCAATTATTACGGTGGTTTTTCAGTAGCGTATGTTTTTTAGATAGAAATCCTAAGTCTGCATTTTATTTTTTGATGGCAGCAACTTCTTTCTCGGTTACAACTTTCGTTTGTTTATTGCTCCAAGAAGTCATAATGTAATTCATCACATCAGCCACTTCCTGATCCGTAAGTCCCATTGCCGGCATGCTGCTATTGTACTTTGTTTTATTGACAACAATTTCGCCACTTTGTCCAAATTTTACGGCAGTAATACTTTCATTTCTCTTGGTTTTCAACCAGTCAGAACCGTCAAGAGGAGGGAAGTTCTTAGTGTCTCCTTTGCCATTTGCGCCATGACATTGCATGCAAAAATCAGCATAAATTTCTTTTCCGGGTGACTGAAGTTTTGAAATAACAGCGGTTTCGGTATTCAAGTCAATATAGTTGTCTGCGGAAAATGGGTTTTCGAAAGAGAAGCTTCCCAATACAAACACACCAAATCCCCAAAATAATTTCGTTGTCAACATAATTTAATTCGGTATAATTTTGAGTATTCCTTTTCCTTCAACGCCCATATAAATATAGCCATCCGGACCTTGCACCACATTACGCACACGACCAATATCGGTTGCAATTTTTTGTCTGCCTATAACTTCATTGCCTTTCAATTTTAGCAATTCAAGATATTGGAATTTTAAAGAACCAACCAACAAATGTCCTTTCCAGTCTGGATATTTATCACCGGTTACAAAAGTCATTCCGCTTGGCGCGATAGACGGCAACCAATAATAAATAGGTTTTTCAATGCCAGGTTTTTCGTTTTTTTTACTAATTGTTGTGCCGTCATAATCGATACCATAAGTAACAACTGGCCATCCGTAATTTGCTCCTTTTTTGATAATATTAATTTCATCTCCACCTTGAGGACCGTGTTCATGCGCCCAAATGGCTCCTGTTACTGGATTTTTGGCCATTCCTTGCGGATTGCGATTCCCGTAGGTATATATTGCTTCTTTTGCTCCGGTCTGACCTACAAAAGGATTGTCTTTAGGAATTGTTCCATCATCATTTAATCGGTATATTTTTCCGCCATCGCGTTTAATATCTTGCGGATTTACAAAATGCTCACCACGTTCTCCAATAGAGAAATACAAATAGCCATCGTTGTCAAATACAATGCGGGAACCAAAATGCTGTCCTTTTGTAGTGTTCGGAGTAGCTTTATAAAGTGATTCGATTTGTGTAAGACTTCCGTCCAATAATTTTGCTCGAATGAGTTTTGTGTGGCCGCCGGTTCCTTCACCTTCATCTGAAGCAAAAGTCATATAAATCCAGCCGTTTTTAGCATAATTAGGATGTAAAACAATATCTAGCAATCCGCCTTGTCCTCGAGAATATACTTTGGGAACATTTTTTATTTCGGTTTTTATACCATTTTTCACATGATATAAAACACCACTTTTTTCGGTAACTAACATGCTGCCGTCTGGCAACCAAGTCATACCCCAAGGGATAGCAATATCGGAGGCTACGGTTTCAAGCGTATAGTTTTTTACTTCGTCTTTAAGAGCAATGTCATTGGATTTTACCTGCGCATCGCAACTGAAAGAAAGAAAGGATATAATTGAAAGTGAAACTAATGTGATTTTTTTCATGAGTTAGGTTTTTGAGTCTTTGTAAGACATAAATCTTTTTAAAGGTAGTAAAAGAGGATTTAAATATTCAATTCAGTATATAATTTTTCGTATAATTAACAAAACAATGCGATTTGAGTTCTGTTTTGATTATCAGATTTCAAGTCAAAATTTGGAATGGGGCATAAAAAAACCACCTAAAAATCTAGGTGGTTTTAATGTAATTTACTTATTTCTTAACGCTGTACTTTGTAGTTCTGGCGTCTTTAATTATCCCTTTCCAGTTTAATCCAAAACCAAAATCATACACATTTCCAGCAGCATCCTTATAGGGAATCATGTCATGAGGAACGTCTTCCAGTTGCTTTTCAACAGTTGACATATTCAAAGGCATTTGTAAAGGCAACAATCCGGAAGGTTCTGTTTTACCGGAAACAATATCCAACAATGCTTCTACTTGTACGCCAAATTCTCCCACGATGGCATCAACCTCTTTTTCAAATTCTCCAAAAACCATTGGATTAGAAATATTCACAGATACTAATACTGGCTTTCCATTCATGGCTTTTTTAGTTTCCAGAATGGTATTTAAATCTGGATATGAATTTGATTTTGATGTTTTATTCAAATACGAGCGGTTCGTAATCGTTGGGTCAATCACAGGATCTCCGGCAGCAATACTTTGCGCTCTGGCATCGACTGCGGTATAGTCTTTTAATTGTAAACTGATTGGCACATATCCATTTCCACCGGATTCTCTGTCGGCTCTGCTGTATCCGCCACTGATAGGGCTTTTGATAAATACAATCGCAAAATCCGCTTTAGCAGGATCATCCGTTACTGTGTAATATTTTTTAATTAATTCTAAATTAACCGGATATTCAATTTTTTCAGGTGATGGTTGACCAAAAAAATTGATTCCCGCTTGAGTAACTCTTTTTGGGATATAAACAGTCTTTCCTTTTGCGATTGGTAAGGTTTTATTTTGGTTTTTAATCATCACAACAGACTTTAATTGCGCGTCATATCCTGCTTTCATAAAATCAGGTTTTCCCACAATAGCTTTGGTCTCATTAGGGTCTAAATAAGAGTTTTCGAATAATCCCACTCGGAATATATTCAAAAGCAAACGAACTGCAGATTGCTCAAAACGCTTGCGCATGAATGATTCACCGTGTTCTTTTATTCCCATTTGGTAGGCTTCAAGCACTGGATTAATGTCATTATTCCCTCCAAATTGATCCACTCCAGCCATCAAAACTTTATAATGTCTTTCGGCTACACTTAATTTTTCAACACCCCAAGATTTTCCTGAAAAAACATCTGGTTTAGGTCCTTCATCTGCAGTAATTAACCAATCGGTGCAAACAACTCCATCATACCCGTATTGGTCTCTTAACAAATCTGTAATGATGTATTTACTGAATCCGTTACCCACATTTTCACCGTATTTTTTATCCTGACCATACGAAATCGTGTAATACGGCATCACTGCTGAGGCTTTTTTAGTTGCACCTTTTAATTGAAAAGCACCTTCGGTAAAGGGTTTTAAATGGGTTTCGAAATTATTTCCAGGATACACTGCAAATTTCCCGTACGCAAAATGACCATCACGACCTCCCTCTTCAGGACCGCCACTTGGCCAGTGTTTGACCATCGCATTAACGCTTTGATTTCCCCATCCTTCATAAGCTTTTATCGATTTTGGAGACGTTTGAAATCCATCTACATATGCTCTAGCCATATCTGTTGCCAGTTTTGGGTCTTCGCCAAAAGTACCCACAAAACGATTCCATCTTGGCTCTGTCGCTAAATCAATTTGTGGCGATAGTGCTGTGGTGATTCCCATAGCTCTGTATTCTTTGGCTGCAATAGCACCAAATTGTTCTGTAATAGCAGCATCAAAAGTAGCAGCTAATCCTAATTCTTCCGGCCATTGTGATATAGCGCCACCGGAACCGGCATTGTATTCGGCATCTTTATTGGCTCCATTTCTTGGATCAGAACTGTTATTGGAAGGAATTCCCATTCCAATACCTTCTACTAATGCTTGTATATTATTATTCCATGCTGCGGCCACTACTGGACTTTCAACAGAGGTCATTAGTACATGACGTAAATTATCTTTGGTTAAAAATGCAATTTGCTGATCAGACAAATCAGACGATTTTGCACCACTTTTAGAAAATGGTTTTTCATTATAGGTTCCGGTAAACATTCCTGCTTCGGCTGCAGGAATAGCCTGATGCCTGCTATATAACATTAACCCAGCCATTTGTTCTACCGTCATTTTAGAGGCAAGATCTTTGGCACGTTCCGCTACCGTTTTTCTCCAATCTTCATAAATATCTAACTTTCCATTTTTGTTGAGGTCTTTAAAAGCCAAGCCGTCTGCTTGTATGATTTTAATTCCTGATTTTGGAGAATATCCTAATATTTGTCCTCCTTGGTTTTGAACAATGTTATGGGAATCTTTGGGTGTTTCAGTCCACTTAGTTTGCGCCTTCAATGATACAGCTAGTAACAATAAAGACGGGAGGAGGAAGATTTTTGATTTCATGATGGTTTATTTATCAGTGTAATAGCATTTTATAGTTTCCAAATGTAAAAAATAAATGTGTTATTTCGACACATTGAAAAATTATTTTTTGGTTATTCCAATATGATTTAAATACCACATTAATTATTGCCTCTCATAGCTTAATTATGTTGGTGATTTGTATTTATTGTTTAACTTTGCGTCAAAATATTTAAACAAAATATTCTTTTTTTAAAATTTCGGAATCGTCTTTTGTTTTGAGTAAAATTTGGTAATCAAACAATACTTTTGAACGAATAAATATTTTGAATTCGTTTTGAAAAAATCATACATGAAACCAGTCGGTATTAATTATTTATCTTTAAATAAAAGAAAAAGTAAATGGAAAATAAAAAACCAGATAATGTTGTATACACAGTTGAAGCGGGATATAATGCCAATATTTTGCCTTACGCAACTGGAGTTGGCGCACCCGTAATTCGAGTTGATGATGTGGTTTCTTGGAAAAGTAGAGGAATTGACAATGTGAATAAAGAGCTAGGGAATAAATTTAATGAACTCAAGCTTCAATATGAAAAGTTAATGCAAGAATACGAATGGAACGAATTAGTATACAGTGCTAAATTTTCATTTGAACCCGTTATTGGCGAAATTTATCATTTGTACAGAGATGCTGCAGGCGTAAATTTTCTTTCGTTGATAGGTCCGAACGAATGGAACAAAGAACACATAGGTACTTTTAAACTCAACAGTGATAAAAAATGGATTCTCCTGAATGCAGTTGATTCGCAGCTGTACTAATCTAAAATAATCGAGATAATTTGGAGATAGAGCGTTTCTTCATATTTCTAAAAACAGAATAGTTTTCTAAAATGGCATTGAACTCATAGTGTTGTTTTCTTTGTATTTTACGTGTGATTTTTAATTTTTTTATTCAAGATTGGCAATAAATCCTAATCGTTCTTTTTTAATTGTATTTTTATCCGGGCACTAATAAAAGGAACTATGGAAGAAATTTTAAGACAACAAATTGAGAAAATTGTACCATTAACAGATGATGAATTTCGATTAGTGCTGTCTCACTTTTCGGTTGGTAATTATAAAAAACATCAATATATTGTTCAGCAGGAAAATCCTGTTCCTTATGTTCATTTTGTTGTAAAAGGATTATTGAAATCTTTTTATATAGACAAATCAGGTAAGAATCATGTCCTGCAATTCGCGATGGAAGACTGGTGGATAACGGATAACCAAGGTTTTTATAATAATCAGAATGCCACACTCAATATTGACTGCTTAGAAGACGCACAAACTTATTATATCACTCTTGAGGACAGAGAAAAATTGTGTAATGAATTACAGAAAATGGAATTCTTCTTTTTGCAAAAAATGACGGCCGGAAATATTGCGCTTCAAAACCGAATACTATCGTTGATGAGCAAAAATTCAGAAGAACGATACATTCAATTTATCCAATTATACCCTGATTTGATTCATCGCATTCCTAAAACTTTGATAGCATCCTATCTTGGTATCTCAAGGGAGACATTGAGCCGTTTGTGGAATTAACGTGATATAGGTCACAAATTATATGTGAGGTATGTCCTTTATAATCCATGGAATATTTTAGAATTTTGTACTTGATAAAATTTTAAAACAGAAACATGGAAAATATAGCACTTGTAGTTGGAGCGACTGGAATAACGGGTAGCAATCTCGCAGAAAAACTTATTGACAGAGGCTGGATTACTTATGGTTTAGCCAGAAACCCACGCAAAGACATAGAAAACCTTCAGCCAGTTGCTGCAGATCTTTTGGATTTGGAGAATTTAAAAACAGCTTTAAAAGACATTTCTCCCACTCACATTTACATTACAACTTGGATGCGTCAAGATACTGAAGCCGAAAACATTCGGGTAAATAGCTTGATGATTAGAAATCTTCTCGAGGCATTATCTCCTAAAAAATCAGTGCAACACGTTGCACTTGTTACAGGATTGAAACATTATCTTGGACCGTTTGAGGCTTACGCCAAAGAAGGATTTCTGACCGAAACACCACTTAGGGAAGAGCAACCCCGTCTTGATTTGGAGAACTTTTATTATGCTCAAGAAGATGAAGTTTATGCGGCTGCAGCGCGAGATGGTTTTACATGGAGCATCCATCGTCCGCATACGGTTATTGGAAAAGCGGTAGGTAATTTAATGAATCTTGGTACTACGCTCGCTGTATTCGCCAGCATTTGTAAAGAAACTGGAAAGCCATTTCAGTGGCCGGGTTCAGCAGCACAATGGAATGGACTTTCTGATGTTACGGATGCCAGAGTTTTGGCAGAACATTTGATTTGGGCTGCCACTACTGCAGCGGCTCGTAACGAAGCATTCAACGTGGTCAATGGAGATTTTTTTCGTTGGAAATGGCTTTGGAAAAAAATAGCGGAATCGTTCGGGATTGAGGCAATAGGTTTTGATGGTACTATTCATACTCTTGAAGAACAAATGAAAAATGAAGCTCCGGTTTGGACAAAAATTGCTACGAAATATGATCTTGAAGAGTCTGATTTAAACAAGCTGGCTTCTCCTTGGCATACGGATCTTGATTTAGGACGCCCCATAGAAGTGATGACGGATATGTCTAAAAGTCGTAAACTTGGTTTCCATGTTTTTCAAAGAACGGAAGATTCCTTTTACGATTTGTTTGAACAACTTCGCGCGGACCGATTGATTCCTTAGTCATTTAAAGGTGGTCTACAAAAAAGAGGATTCAAAACAGCACGTTTTGGATCCTCTTTTTTATTTTGTCTCTTTAAGAATGTATGAAGTTGCTTTTTCTGATTTTCTAAAGACTATGCAGTTTTCACTACCGCTTTAAAACAAAAAAGACCTTACATTGCTGTAAAGTCTTTTTAAAAAGCTCCCTCTCTTGGGCTCGAACCAAGGACCCTCTGATTAACAGTCAGATGCTCTAACCAACTGAGCTAAGAAGGAAACTGTATATTTTTATTCTGGTGTGAATGAACGTTTTTAATTGCTTTATTGTGATGTTCGTTTCAGTTGTAAAGCGGTGCAAAGATAGGCTATCATTTGGTTTGTGCAAATAAAAATCAAACTTTTTTTTATTTTTTTTACTTCCCTACAATTGCCTTGTAAATGTCATTTCCGTTAGCAAATAGTAACAGTGTTATAAGTAATACGAAACCAACCATTTGCGCATTCTCTAGGAATTTGTCACTTGGTTTTTTACCACTGATGATTTCATATAATAAAAACATAACGTGACCACCATCAAGTGCCGGAATAGGCAATAAGTTCATTACACCAAGCATTATCGATAATAATGCGGTGATGTTCCAGAAAACTTGCCAGCTCCACGTATTAGGAAAAATATCAAATATGGCCTTAAAACCACCCACTGATTTATATGCACCTGTACTTGGACTGAAAATCATTTTCAATTGTTTTCCGTATCCTACTAATTGATCTTTTCCTCTAGTAATCCCAACCGGAATAGATTCTAAGAAACCAAATTCCTGTTTGCTTACTTTGTAATAGCCTAGTTTTTCCAGTGAAGCCATGCTTAATTGTCCAATACCAATTCCTAGTTTTCCATCACTAGTAACCATAACTGGAACTTTTATTTCTTTCTCGTCTCTTAAAATAGTTGCCGCAATCGTTTTGTTTTTGTTGCTTTCCAAAACCACTTTAGCTTGGTCAAAATATTTTGTCGGTTGCCCGTTCAATGCAAGAATAATATCTTTTGGTTGCAACGCAGTGTTTTTTGATCCAGGGGTAACAGCTCCTACCACAAATGGCATTCTGATATCCAGCAACACACTTTTTTCTTGTTGTGACAATTGATCCACAAAATCGTTTGGCATTTTGATGGCTTGTTCTGTTCCATTTCTTACAATAAGCACTTCTTTTGCCATGATGACTTTCATGGTAAGATCATTGTCAAATTTGACTATTTTTTCACCATCCACAGAAACTATATGATCTCCAGTTTGGAAACCCACTTTTTGCATCGCCTTGTTTTCTACTAACAAACCGTCTTTCAAATCCTCATTAGCAATATAGGTATCGCCGTACGCAAATGCCATTCCGATATATATAATGAAAGCCAAAATAAAATTCACCGTAACCCCACCCAACATAATAATCAAACGTTGCCAAGCCGGTTTAGAACGAAATTCCCATGGTTGAGGTGGCAAAGCCATTTGTTCCTTGTCCATGCTTTCGTCAATCATCCCGGAAATTTTCACATAACCGCCCAAAGGCAACCAACCAATACCATATTCGGTTTCGCCAATTTTCTTTTTGATAAGGGAATATTTAACATCAAAAAATAAGTAGAATTTTTCAACTCTGGTTTTAAACAGTTTTGCAGGAATGAAATGTCCTAATTCGTGAAGTATAATCAGTAATGATAAGCTCAATAAAAATTGAGAAAGCTTGATAACTATGTCCATTTATTTGTCATTGCGAGGAACGAAGCAATCTAATCCTCTTATTAATTTAATTTTATAACTCACAAAAGTAAGGTTTTCTATTTGTTTATTTTACAATAATTGTTCCATACCATTTTAAAAGTTTGTTAATTAATCTAAATTGAATTCTAAGTTTGAGTTGTGAATCTTAACTTTACTTTTTTGAAATGAGTATTTCTTGTTTCTTTCACTTTTAAAATAAAGATATGTCTTCAAAATTATTTTCTCATCTCACAATAAAAAGCATCACGCTAAAAAATAGAATTGCCATTTCACCAATGTGCCAATATTCGGCCCAAGATGGGTTTGCCAATGACTGGCACCTCGTACATCTTGGAAGTCGCGCCAGTGGTGGTGCGGGATTAATCATTCAGGAAGCTACTTCAGTTTCTCCCGAAGGCCGAATTTCACCAGAGGATTTAGGACTTTGGAAAGACGAGCAAATCGAAAAAATGCAGCAGATTAATCAATTTATTATCAGTCAGAAATCGGTTCCCGGAATCCAATTGGCTCATGCCGGAAGAAAAGCAAGTGCCGCATCACCCTGGAACGGAGGCCGAAAAATAGACAAAACAAAAGGCGGTTGGGATACCGTGGCGCCAAGTGCGATTGCGTATCATCATACTGAAAACGCTCCTGTTGCATTAGATGAAGCGGGAATTCAAAAAGTAGTTTCCGACTTTAAATCAGCCACAAAAAGAGCCGTTCAAGCCGGTTTTCAGGTAATGGAAATTCATGCGGCGCACGGGTATTTGTTGCATCAGTTTCTTTCGCCATTATCCAATTTTAGAACAGATGCTTATGGAGGAAGTTTTGAAAACCGAATCCGTTTAACACTCGAAGTCGTGGACGCAGTTCAATCAGAATGGCCGGAAAACTTGCCTTTATTCGTTAGAATTTCGGCTACAGACTGGGCAGAAGGCGGATGGAATGCTGAAGAATCTGTACAGCTTTCTAAAATACTAAAAGAAAAAGGTGTGGATATAATAGATGTTTCTTCGGGAGGATTAGTGTCACATCAACAAATTCCGTTGGGCCCAAATTACCAAGTTCCTTTTGCGGAAAGCATAAAAAATGAAACCGGAATTTTGACTGGCGCCGTAGGTTTAATTACTGATGCCGCTCAAGCCGAGGAAATAATTACTTCAGGAAAAGCGGATTTAGTGTTATTTGCCAGAGAATCCCTTAGAAATCCGAATTTAGGGTTGACATTTGCCCATGATTTAAATGCGGATATCGAATGGCCAAAACAATACGAAAGAGCTAAAAAGTAAGTTTTTGATTTTGAAACATATAAGTCATGTCAGTTTTTTCTAAGATTTCTTAGATGACTTATATGTTTAAATTTTGAAACATATAAGTCATGTAAGTTTTACTTTTAAAAATTATAAAACAACTATATAGAAATATTCCAATTCTTATATGAACTTATATGCCTTATATGTTAAAAAAAGCAATCAGTCTCCATTTTAAAAGAAAAGATATGACAGGTACTTAACTACTTATTTGATTTTAAAAACTTCCATGACTTATATGTTAAAAAAATAGGTTTCAGTCTATATTTTAAAAGAAAAAGAAATGACAAGAACTTCTTTATTTATTTAATTTTTAAAAACTTACAGGGCTTTATTGATTAAAAAACACACGCCAATAATTTGAAAAATAATACCATGCAAAAAATAAAAACTGCTTTACTTTCCTACGGGATGTCCGGAAAAGTATTTCATGCTCCTTTTTTAAATTTTCACCCCGGATTTGAACTTCTTGGTTCTTGGGAGCGAAGCAAAAAATTAATACACCAGGATTTTCCTTCGGTAAAAAGTTACGCTACCATGGAAGAGTTGTTGGAAGATGATGTTGATTTAGTCATCGTAAATACGCCGGTGGAAACGCATTACGAATATGCAAAACAAGTCCTTTTGGCTGGAAAACACGCTATTGTCGAAAAAGCTTTTACCACAACGGTTGCCCAATCGCAGGAATTATCGGCTTTGGCCAAAGAAAAAGGATTGAAACTGGCCGTTTTCCAAAATAGAAGATGGGACAGCGATTTCAAAACCGTCCAGAAAATTATTTCAGAGAAAGTAATAGGTGACATTGTGGAAGCCGAATTCCATTTCGACCGCTACAATCCTATTTTGAGTCCGAAACAACACAAAGAAACGGCCAATTCCGGTGCTGGAATTCTAAAGGATTTAGGACCACATTTGATTGATCAAGCGTTATGTTTATTTGGTTTGCCACAATCCGTTTTTGCGGATATTCGCATCACACGAGAGCATTCGTTGGTAGATGATTACATTGATATTTTACTGTATTATTCCAATTTCCGTGTCCGACTCAAAGCAGGATTTTTTGTTCGGGAAGCAATTCCGGCGTACGTCATTCATGGTAAGAAAGGTTCGTTCCTGAAACCGCGTGGTGATGTTCAGGAAGACGAATTGAAATTAGGAAATAAACCAAATTTAGAAACTTGGGGAACAGAATCCATCGAGAAAAGAGGATTGTTGCACACTGAAATTAATGGAGAAATTGTTCAGGAAATTATCCCCACACTTCAAGGGAATTACTACGACTTTTTTGACGGAGTTTATCATTCGATTACAAATGACGTTATAGAACCGGTTACGGCACAAGATGGTGTTCAGGTTATGCAAATTATCGAAGCTGCGATACAAAGCAGCGCGCAGAAAAAAGCAATTGACCTATAAAATCTACCGCAAATTCGCGGTAACCACCTTAAATAAATAAAGCTATGCTTTGTCAAAATAGAAATTTAGCCACAGATTCACAGATTTTAACCATTATGAAATCTGTGAATCAGTGGCCTTTTTATTTAAAAACCAATTGTTAGACCTATAAAATCTACCGCAAATTCGCCAATTTTTTTACTTTTATAAAAATTAGCAAATTCGCGGTAACCACCTTAAATAAATAAAGCTATGCTTTGTCAAAATAAAAATTTAGCCACAGATTCACAGATTTTAACTTTTATGAAATTAGTGAATCAGTGGCCTTTTATTTAAAAATCAATTGTTAGATTTATAAAATCTACCGAGAATTCGCTAATCTTGTATACTTTTTAAAAATTAGCGAATTCGCGGTAATCATTTTTTATAAACAATAACGTTGTATTTTCCCTCAAATGTGTTGTTTTGACACAACCAATGAATGGTTTTTGTAATTTTGACCGATTAATGCTAAAATAAATCACTTTGATAGATTTAAACTTTTTAGGAAGGTCAAAAACGAAAGCCAAACTCAAGAAAACATACACTGAAGCTAAGGTTTCTTATCTGAACCGAATTCGTTGGGCAGTTTCCATGTTCTACTTTGGGATGGGTTTATGTTTTGCCACTTGGGCAAGCCGAATCCCGGATATCAAAACGACTTTGAACCTCAGCGAAGGCGATTTAGGAAGTATTTTATTCGCTTTGCCATTAGGACAACTAGTAGTAATGCCTTTTTCTGGAAAATTGGTCACTCGTTTTGGAAGCCACAGAATCTTGATATTTGCCCTTTCATTATATGTTTTTAGCATGACAAATTTAGGTTTGGCTGTTGCGGCTTGGCAATTGTCGTTGGGATTATTTGTGTTTGGAATCTTTGGAAATCTATCTAATATTGCCGTAAACACACAAGGCGTTTACACCGAAGTGCTTTTCAAAAAAACCATCATGTCCTCCTTTCATGGGATGTGGAGTTTTGCCGGATTCATGGGAGCATTAGTAGGATTAGGAATGCTGGCTTTTGAGTTAACACCTTATATTCACTTTCTCATTGTGGCCGGAATCGTATTTTTGATGATGGCTTTCAACTATAAATTTTTAATAAAAGCTAAAGAAACTATCCAACCCAAGAAGAAAAAATTGTTCTCAAAACCGGACAGTGCGCTGATATGGTTGGGAATAATCGGATTTTGTTGCATGGCCAGCGAAGGCGTTATGTTCGACTGGAGCGGTGTTTATTTCAAAGATGTCATCAAAGCACCCGGACCATTAGTTATTCTGGGGTACACTTCCTTTATGATTATGATGGCCGGCGGACGATTCTTAGGAGACGGTTTGATTGGTAAATTTGGTCGAAAAACCGTCTTGCAAATCAGCGGCATCATGATATCAGCCGGACTTTTTACAGCCGTATTCTTCCCATTTGTCATTCCCGCAACCATCGCGTTTATGTTCGTTGGTTTGGGAGTTTCCACCATAGTTCCCACAGTTTACAGTGTGGCCGGAAAAACCCCAAATGTATCTCCCAGCGTAGCCTTGACGACAGTTTCAAGCGTCAGTTTTCTGGGTTTTCTTATGGGTCCGCCAATCATCGGGTACATTGCGGAGCTGTCAAGTCTTAGATTTTCATTCGCATTTATCGGCGTATTTGGGATTCTAATCGCCATAATGGTGTCCCGAATCAAAGCAATAGAATAACTATAAATTTTTAGGAGCATTACATTTCGTTTCCATAAAAACGAACTCTCCCGCTGTTCGCAGTATCCACGCCCAAAAGCGTGGGATACTTGCTGCCATCGGGGCTACTGAATTCGTTCAGATTATCTAAGAACTTTCCTCGAAAACAGATTTGATAAAAATATTTTCATTGAAAATCAATATGTTAGTATTTTTTTTAATACATTTAACATTATTATTCTTTCATAGAATGTTTTCATTTGATACTGCATGCAAAATACCACTCAATCAGCAGTATCGTATTTAAGGTTTATACCACTTTTTCCAAAATTCACTTTTAATTATTTAACGTTATCCCATTTCGGATAACGTTTTCAATTTTTGTAGTTCAACCGTTTCAATTCATTGTAGCGGTTGAACTTATTATTGCAATTCCCGCTTATACTGTAACCTCATCATCTGAATTTATGAATAAATTTTACGTTGTGTTCTTTTTTATGATTCATATTGGATGTAGTATTGCACAAAACAGTACGGGTTTTTTTGGAAAAATCGTGGACTCAAAAACCCAAAATCCATTAGGTTTTGTCGTCGTCAGTATTCAAAATACGACTTTAATGCAACTCACTAAAGAGGATGGTAATTTCAGTTTTGATTCCGTTCCCACAGGAAACATACTGCTTTTGATACACAGTCAGGGTTTCAAAGATGGCTTATATCCGGTCGAAATTACCGAAGGAAAAATGCTGGATTTAGGAACCATAACTTTAGAAGAGGACCAATCCACAGAACAACAAAGCAGTATTATCACGCTTATCGAAAGTGATTTTGGCGAGGACAACAGCAGTTCTGAAAGTACTTCCGGACTCTTGCAATCGTCCCGAGATGCTTTTCTGCAAGCCGCTGCTTTCAATTGGGGACAAGCTCGTTTTAGAGTTCGCGGATTAGACAGCGAACATTCCACGATGATGATTAATGGCGTTTCCATGAACAAAATTTATGACGGAAGACCACAATGGGGAGAATGGGGCGGATTGAATGACGCGCTCCGCAATCAGGAATTTACCCTGGGAACTGCGCCTTCGGATTATACTTTTGGAGGTATTTTAGGAACACAGGAAATCAATACGAGGGCTTCCATTTACAGACCGGGTTCCCGAATCTCCTTTTCATCAACAAATACTAATTACAGTTGGCGCACGATGGCAACACATGCTTCCGGCATGAATTCCCGTGGTTGGGCTTTTGTAGTTTCGGCAGGAAAGCGCTGGGCGCAGGAAGGATATTTTGAAGGGACAAGTTATGATGCGAATTCTTTTTTTATAAGTCTTGAAAAAAAATTAAGCGAGAAGCATTCATTAAATCTGACGGCTTTGTACACGCCCAATTCCAGAGCCAAAAACTCTCCAAACACTGCCGAAGTTACGCAGCTGACAAACGTAAAATACAATTCGTATTGGGGTTTTCAAGATGGTGAAAAGAGAAATGCCCGTATGAAAACCATTGAAGAACCTACGTTTATGCTGAATCATTATTTTAAAATTAATGATAAAACTAACTTGAATTCGAGTGTAATGTATCAATTTGGAAAAATTGCTAACAGCAATATCGATTATCAAAATGCCAATAGTCCGGATCCTACGTATTATAGAAAAATGCCCAGTTATTACAGCTCGCTTTATGCACCGGACAACGGAGAATTTTCGGGAGCATTTACTCCGGATTATGAAAATGCAGAAAAAAGCAAAGCAGAATTTTTAGCAAATCCTCAAATTGATTGGGCGGCATTATATCAAGCCAATCAAAATCCAGTTTTTGATACCAATGGAACAATTACGGGCTACGAACCCACAAAAAGTAAGTACGTTTTGTATGAAGATCAAGTAGAGGATGAAACGGCGGTGGCCGCAACAAATTTGACTGCGCAACTGTCAGAAAATATCTTTTTAAATGTTGGAGCGTCTTTCAAAAAACTAAAATCGCATAATTCTCAAAAATTGTTGGACTTGCTTGGCGGTTCTTATTTTGAAGATATCGATGCTTTCTACAGCGGGAATCAATCCCAATCTGATTTGAATCATCCAGACCGTCAAGTAGTTGTTGGTGACACGTACGGATACAATTATAATTATTTCGCCAATACTTTAGAGGCTTTCACGCAATTTAAATTCACGTACAATAAAGTAGATTTTTATCTGGCTCAGAATTTTTCAAGTGCCAATTATCAAAGAGAAGGTTTGTACAAAAACGGAATTTACGAAACCAATTCCTTCGGGAAAAGTGAAAAAGTTGCGTTTGAAAATTTTGGCTTCAAAGCTGGATTCAATTTGAAAATCTCTGGCAAACAGTTGGTGACTTTTAATACGGCACATTTGACCAAAGCGCCTTCTTTGAGAAATACTTTTGCTAATTCCCGATTGAATAATGCAATTGTGAACGGAATCGAAAGTGAGAACATCAGCAGTTTGGACGCGAGTTATGTCTACCGTTCACCAAAACTGAAAGCCCGTCTGACGGCTTATTATTCCCTGATTAAAAACGCAACTCAAATTTCCTTTTTTTATGCCGAAGGAATTTTTGATGATGGCTCGGGCTATCTAAATACCGATGCTTTTGTGAGCCAAACATTAACAAAATTGAATAAGAAGAATATGGGTGCCGAATTTAGTTTGGAATACCAAGTAAGCCAAACTTTTAAAACGACTTTTTCAGCGGCTTTTGGTGAATATACGTATGACAGTAATCCACATGTGACATTGACAAACGATGCCGAAGCAACTCCAGAAAACACCAGTCCGGTTTTTGATTTTGGAACGGCTTCCCTCAAAAATTACAAGCAAGCGGGAATGCCACAACGTGCGTACTCCGTGGGAATTGAGTATCGAGATCCAAAATATTGGTGGCTTAGCGCCAATGTAAATTACCTCACCAACAGTTATATTGATATTTCACCTATTTCCAGAACCGAAATATTTTATAAAAATCCAGCAAGCGGTTTTAATTTTCCAGAAGCAACAGAAGAACGCGCCGCGGCACTTATAAAACAAGAAAAATTTGATCCAACGATGCTGCTCAACCTCGTGGGTGGAAAATCATGGCGCATTTATGGAAAGAATGTTGGGATTTTTGCCAGCATCAATAATGTGCTTGATGTTACCTATAAAACGGGCGGTTACGAACAAGCCCGAAATGCGAATTTCAGACAAATTAATCAGGATGTTTCCAGCGGTACGCCTTCTTTTGGACCAAAATATTTCTACGGATACGGAAGAACGTATTTCGTAAATCTTTATATCAATCTATAAATTAAAGCATATGAAATCAACATTTTACAAATCGGTTCTATTTTTACTGTTGACAATTACATTTGGCAGTTGCGTGACAGATGAGGTTGTGGCTCCAAAACTCATTTGTACGCAGCCGGATTTGGTTACAAATAAATCAGTCAGCGAGGTTTATGCTGTTGCAAACGCCATTGTAACGCAATACAAATACGATGATGTCATCGAGGCGTATGTGGTTTCCAGCGATGAATCGGGGAATTTTTTCAAGTCAATATCCTTTCAAACTTTGGCAACAGCCACAACACCTGCCATAGGATTTAGCGTTCCTGTGGATGCTACAAATTTGTATATTGACTATAGATTGGGCAATAAAGTATACATCAAGTTGAAAGACCAATACACGGATATTTCGTTTGGTGGAATGCGTATCGGAAGCATTTTTGTGAATTCCTATAATGAAGGTGGAGTGGGGCGGCTTTCACAGAATGAGTATAAAAAAGTGCTGAACGCATCTTGCACGAATGTAAAGGAAGAGGTTTTAGTTCGGTCTCTGACCATGTCAGAATTACTGAATGATTCTAATTTGAATACGTTGGTTGAGTTGTCTGATGTTCAGTTTTCAGCTGCAGCAATAGGGCGCCATTATTTTGAAGAAACGAATAATGTTGGCGGTGCTACGAATTGGAGTTTGGTGGATAAACTAGGGAATCAAGTGTATTTTAGAACGAGTAGTTTTTCTGATTTTGCGACTAAATTAGTCCCTAATGGAAGTGGAAAAGTAAGAGGAATTTTGACGAAATACGGGAGTGATTACCAATTATTACCGCGTTCCGAAAAAGATGTGGTTATGACCGGAAACAGAGCGACTCCTTTTTTCTCGCAAGATTTTGAAACGGTTGAAAACAATGTTAAACTAAATCTTCCCGGCTGGGCAAATATGGTCCAAAAAGGAACGCTTTTCTGGAAAGGCACTGTTTATTCCGGAAACGGTTATGCCGAATTTAATATCACAGGAACCAAAGTCGTTTCGAATGTGGCTTGGTTGATTTCGCCAAAAATAGATATGGAGGTTCATACGAAAGAAGTCTTGACTTTTAGAACGGCTCAGCATCACTTAGATGTTGATTCCCAGTTAAATTCTTTGGAAGTTTATGTTTCCAGTAATTTTGACGGGTTGAATATTACTACCGCAACTTGGACTCCGTTAGTTGTTAATTTGCCTAAACAAGCTACGCCTTGGTATCAATTTGTAGGAAGCGGCGCTGTAGATTTATCTTCGTACAAAGGTAAAATCAACATTGCTTTTAAATATACGGGTTCCGGTAAAAACCTGGCTTTGGATGGTGCTTTTCAAGTAGATGATGTTCAGGTTTTTGGAGACAAATAATTTTTATTAAAGGCTTTACTTGAATTACTATATTTGCAGCCTTAACATTTAAATTAAATTATGAAATCTACTTTATTAGCCCTAATTTCTTTATTATTTGTTTCTTGTTTATCTGATAACGAAGCATCTAAACCTGTTGATTACACCGTTCAAAACGAAAAAGAAATCGTGGATTACGTTGCCAAAAATAAATTGACTGCCACAAAAACCGATTCAGGATTGTATTATGTGATTAATGAAGCTGGTGATGGAGAACAACCTACCGCAACCTCTAATGTAACAGTTGCGTACAAAGGGTATTTTACTAATGGAAATGTTTTTGATCAAAGTAATGCTTCAGGAATTTCATTTGGTTTGAACCAAGTGATAAAAGGATGGACGGAAGGAATCCCTTATTTTAAAGAAGGCGGAAGCGGAATCCTTTTGGTACCTTCTCATCTTGGTTATGGGAGTAATGATTACAGTAGTATTCCCGGAGGTTCTGTACTTATTTTCGATGTCAAACTGATTAAAGTAAATTAGTTTAAGGCTATTATTAAATCAAAAAAGGCTGTCTTTTCGGACAGCCTTTTGTAATTAATTATTTTTTAATTTCGACAATGCTTATTGCATAACCTCCACCAGGAGCACTGAGTTGTGCCAGTTTCGATTTGTTAGTTATTGTCATTTTACGAATTGTATACGCTTGTGGATTGGTTTTATAATGCGCATCTTTTGCATCAGCATAAATCGTTGCCTCATATTTTTTTCCTTTTTCCAAGAAATCAAATTTGATCGTTGAGGTACGAGAAGTTTCTCCATTTACATTACCGATAAACCAATTGTTCGTCACTTTTGCTTTACGCGCAACGGTAACATATTGACCCGGTTCTGCTTCAAGGTATTTACTGTCCGACCAATCTACTGCTACATCTTTGATAAACTGGAACGCATCCGGAAAGCGGTCGTAGTTTTCTGGAGTATCAGCTGCCATTTGCAACGGGCTGTACATCGTTATATACAAAGCCAATTGATTTGCAATCGTGCTGTTTACATGGGAGTTGTTGTCCTTATTCATTTTACTTAAATCCATTTCAAAAATCCCAGGAGTGTAATCCATCGGTCCACCCACTAAACGTGTAAAAGGCAATACCGTCACGTGATTTGGTTTAGAACCTCCAAAAGATTGATATTCTGTTCCTCTTGCCGCTTCGTTACCAATTAAGTTAGGGTATGTTCTTGCAATTCCTGTTGGGCGAACTGCCTCGTGAGCATTCACCATAATTTTATAATCAGCTGCTTTTTCTATTGCGAATTGATAATGGTTATTCATAAATTGGTTATAATGATTTCCGCCATTTTCAATGATAGAACCTACGTAACCACTTTTTACGGCATCATATCCATTGTCTTTCATAAACTGATACGCTTTATCCAAATGACGCTCGTAATTACGAACTGAACCTGAAGTTTCATGGTGCATCATCATTTTAACGCCTTTTGATTTGGCATATTCATGCAATCCTTTGACATCAAAATCCGGATATGGAGTCAGAAAGTCAAAAACATAATCTTTGGAGTGACCAAACCAGTCTTCCCAACCTTCATTCCAGCCTTCGACTAAAACGGCATCAAAACCATGTTTCGCTGCAAAATCAATGTATTTTTTCACATTAGCGTTATTGGCTCCGTGTTTTCCATTAGGCTTTGCTTTTGAAAAATCAGTTACGCCAAGTTGCACTGTAGGAAACTCATCCGTATATGCCCAAGAGCTTTTTCCGGTAATCATTTCCCACCAAACACCTACGTATTTAACCGGTTTTATCCATGATGTATCTTCAATTTTGTTAGGGTCATTTAAGTTTAAAGTCATTTTTGAAGCTAGAATTTCTCTTGCGTCATCACTAACAATTATGGTACGCCAAGGCGAATGATTTGGAGCCTGCATGTATCCTTTGTCCCCTTTGGCATCTGGTGTCAACCAAGATTGGAAGACCATGTTTTTATCATCCAGATTCAAATGCATGCATGAATAATCGATTAATGCTGCTTCGTGTAAATTGATATACAATCCGTCCGCGGTTTTTAGCATTAGTGAAGTTTGAACTCCTGTCAAAGAAAAAGAAGTTTGGGATACATTTGCCGTTTTTGCTTTTTCAGCCAATCCTCTAATTTCAGATAATTTTGAGGTTGTATAATCATATTCCTGGGTGTCATAATCACCAGGAATCCAAAACGCGGTATGGTCACCTGTCATGGCAAACTGAGTTCTTTCTTCTTTGATTACAAAGTAAGTAAGGTTTTTTTGCGAAGGGAATTCATAACGGAATCCTAATCCATCGTCAAATAAACGGAAACGAATAACAATTTGTCTATCGGTTTCTTTTTGGTTTAAAGTTACTGCCAATTCGTTATAATGATTGCGAATGGAAGCTACTTCTCCCCAAACTGGTTTCCAGTTTTCATCAAAAGTTGCTGTTTTGGTATCAATAACAGTAAAATCATTTAACAACGATTTTTTGTCGTTTTTCAACTCAAGACCTAATTTACTTGGCTTTACTACTGCTTTATTTTTGTAATTTAAACTGTAACTTGGGGTTCCGTCATTTTGTAAGGAGAACTCCATTACAAATTTTCCATTTGGTGATTTTAACTGCTGCGATTGTGCAGCGCTAAAAAACGCGAGCCACATTAGGGCTGTGAAAAGAAATTGCTTCATTTTTTAAATAGAATTTGATAAATTAATTTTTCAGGTTTGCTAATAGATTCTGATTTTCACGAAATCGATTTATTGAAAAATCCATAGTTTTCCATATTTCGAGAAAGTAAAAGTAAACGCTTTACACGCTACATATTTTTGTCATAATAAAAAAGTAGATTGTATTTCTATTTTTTATATGCAATATACTGAATAACTGTTTATTATGTGAATTTAGTATTTAAAAAAAGTGGTGAATTTATAATAAAAAAGTGGTCTTTGAGATTGTTTTAATCCCGAAGACCTTCTTGAAAAACAGTATTTTTCTATTTTAGATTGGTTCCAATCCGCATTACGTTAGCTTCAAAATCTTCTCGTGGACCTGCTGCTTTGTTTTTGAGTTGGGAACGGTAATTGTAAATTGTGGATACCGAATACCGAAGAAAAGTCGAAATTTTTGCGCTGTCTTTGATGCCCAAACGAATGAGTGCAAAAATCCGTAATTCCGTATTCAGCAGTTCGCCTTCTTTCAATTGTATCTCTTCGTCATCAATCAACAAAGCGCTGAATTCTGCTATGAAATTAGGAAAGAGTTGTAGGAACGTCTTGTCGAAATTCGTGAGAAATGCAGCCAGTTCATTTTCGACAAATTGTTTTGATTTTACGGCACTAATCAGGTCGTTCATTTTTCCCGTTGTTGCCATCACATTCAATTTTCGGCGGTATTCGTCTAATTTTCCGATGTAGTCCGAACACTGATCCATGTAACGACCGATATATATTTCTTTCAAAAGATTGGCTTCGGTCAGCGTATAATTGGTTTCGTTCAATTTCTCATTGAAAGTGTTCAATTCTGCATTTAATTCCGAAAGCTTGCTGTTGGCCAAACTTAAATCCTGCTTTGCTTTGGACAATTTTTTCATTTGCTTAAAAAGTAAAAAAAGCACCGCCAACAGGAACACGGATAATATACTCACACTTATTAAAAAAAGTACCAACTGAAATCGATTGGTTTCATTTTGTTTTTGATACGCCTCGTTAATAATGGGCAGCATCTTCGATATTTCGTAGGTTCGTAGGCGTGCATTACAAAAAAGAGCATCTTCAAGCGAGCGTTTTATGTATTTGTAAGCGCGATCAATATCCCCGTTTTCATACATTAGAAAAGCCAACGAGCGCAACGAAATATATTCTTTTTTGGCCAATTGCAAATCGGAAATGGCCGAAATGGTCAACCATTTTTTTTCTTGATTAAAGTCTTTTTTTTGGTGATACGCCTGCGAAATAATGTAGGCAATAACCGCTCGATCATCACTGTTGTGAGCAATTTTGGGGAAATAGTTCAGCAATAAAGTCAATGTTTCCTTGTGTTTTCCGGCATCAAGAAGCGTACTGGATTTCGCCATAATATAGGCGCTTGATTGTGGTTTGTAATAGTTTAAAGAAGAATCACGGTACTTTTTTGTTAAAACAATATACTTCTTTTTTTCCTGAAGTGAAGCCGCATAATCAGACATATAACCATAAACGACGCTATTTACGGTAAAATAATAACCTCTTAGTTCTGGTGAAGTATTGATGTTAATTCGATTAAGAATATCCGTTGCTTCCTTGTACATTCCTAATGTTCCCATGATTGAAGCTAGATTTAATCGAGCATGATTTAGCTTTTCAATGTCATTTAGTTTTTCGGCGATTTGAAAACTCTTTCGAGCATAAATCAAGGCTGAATCTGATTGATACGATTTATATTCTGCGTACAACTTTCCGTAAACATCATATTTTTGAATATCGGACGAAGTAGAAAGCAGCAGTTCTTTGAGTTTGTTGATTTGAATCTCTTTTTTATCTGAATACAATTGGTAATCCTCAACTGTTTGATCCAATTCCTGCAATAATTGTTCAGAATTATTTTGGGCAAAAAGAAAAACAGGAAGCAGTAACGCAATAAGTACAGTCAAAAAGCGATTCATTCAAATGGTATTAAATTGCTGTAAAAATAATTAAAAATCCAATGGAACTCCTAAAGTAAGCAAGGCAAACGTATGAGATTTTAAAATAACCGCAAATTCGCTAATTTCTTTTGGTCCTTCTTTGGTCTAATATGTCGTTCGACCAAAATACTATCATTATTCACACGTTATGATTTTTTTATAAACCTAGAACTCAATAAGTCCCTTACAAATCATTAAATTTGTAACTTATTCAAAAATATGTTAGAAAAAGAAGTAATAAATTTCGAAAAAACGGCTATAGTTGGTATTGTGACTCAAAACCAAAGTGAAGAGAAACTACGCGAATATCTTGACGAATTGGAGTTTTTGACTTTTACCGCAGGAGGTCAAGTGGTGAAACGTTTTTCGCAAAAAATGGAACGTCCTAATCCTAAAACTTTTGTAGGAACTGGAAAAATTGAAGAGATTCATCTTTTTGTAAAAGAAAATGATATATCGACTTTGGTATTTGATGATGAATTATCGCCTTCACAACAAAAAAATATATCTAAAATCATTACAGAATGTAAAATTCTGGATAGAACGCACCTTATCCTGGATATTTTTGCACAACGTGCCGAAACTTCGTATGCAAGAACGCAGGTAGAATTAGCACAATGTATCTATATGTTGCCGCGATTATCGGGACTGTGGACACACCTTGAACGTCAAAAAGGGGGAATTGGAATGCGTGGACCTGGAGAGACAGAGATTGAAACCGACAGACGTATTGTTCGTGACCGAATCGCATTATTGAAAGATAAAATCAAAGCAATCGACAAACAAATGGGAACGCAAAGAGGCAATCGCGGTTCTATGGTTCGTGTGGCTCTGGTTGGGTATACAAATGTGGGGAAATCGACATTGATGAATGCTGTTGGGAAAAGTGATGTTTTTGTAGAGAACAAACTTTTTGCAACATTGGATACGACCGTTCGAAAAGTAGTTATCAAAAACCTGCCTTTCCTGCTTTCGGATACCGTAGGATTTATCAGAAAATTGCCAACACAACTGGTTGACTCTTTCAAAAGTACACTGGATGAGGTTCGCGAAGCTGATTTGTTATTGCACGTTGTTGATATTTCGCATCCGGAATTTGAAGATCATATTGCATCCGTAAACCAAACGTTATTGGACATCAAGGCAAATGACAAACCCGTTATTATGGTTTTCAACAAAATCGATGCTTACAAGCATTTGACTATTGATGAAGATGATTTAATGACCGAAAAAACGCCAAGACATTACACGCTGGAAGAATGGAAAGCGACTTGGATGAGCCGAGTAGGAGAGCAAAATGCGTTGTTCATTTCCGCTACCGAGAAAGAAAATTTTGAGGAATTCAGAGAACGCGTTTACGAAGCCGTAAGACAAATTCACATCACCCGTTTTCCATACAATAAGTTTTTATATCCGGATTATAAAGATGCGGTGGAAAAAGAAGACAAAGACGAAGAAGAAAACGAATAATTTCAATTTATAGAGTACACAGCTGTCAGTTCGAGCGCAGTCAAGAACAGCGCTAGTGGAGTAACATAATCCCTTTTGATATTTTCAAGAGGGATTTTTTTTGGGCATGCCCCAGCTTCCTCTGCGTTACAGCTGCGTCAGGCTGTTCGCTATAATCTCCCGAAGAAAAATCGGGAGGATTTCCGCTGCCATCCTTCATGCGGATTAACGAGAACGATTATTTACAAATAAAAAGTCCATTTGATGATTTGTAAGATAATTATTAAAGTGTATATTTGAAAGTAATACGCTATGAAGTAGCGCCTATCCATCCAAAATGAGATGTATCTGCGCTATTTTGTGGCGGGTATATACAAGTTAGCGGTAATTTTAAAAAAAAACGTGAAATCAAATAAGAAATGACTGAAAAAAACACTAAGACAGTAGAAAAAATAGCCGTTAAAAAAAAATGTGGAATTATAATGCCAATTGCTTCTAATCCTGATTATCCAAATGAGCACTGGAAAGAAGTTCTTTTAATTTTATCTGAAGCAATTTCACAAACTGAATTTGAACCAAGATTAGTGAGTGATGATGTTGCAATTGGACTTATTCACGATAGAATTGTAAATAATATTTATAGCGATGATATCGTTGTATGTGATGTAAGTTCTAAAAATCCTAATGTAATGTTCGAATTAGGAATGAGACTCGCTTTCGACAAACCTACAATAATAATTAAAGACGAAAAAACCGGATATTCTTTTGATACAGGAGTAATAGAGCATATTAATTATCCATCCTCTTTAAGATTTAATCAGATTGTAGAATTTAAACTTGAGCTTATAAAAAGAATAAATGCTACATATGAAAAATCACAATCAGAACCAAATTATTCTCCATTTCTGAAAAGTTTTGGAAAAACTATAGTTCCAGCCGCAATTAACCAAACAGAAATTCCTGAAAGTAAATTTATAATTTCACAACTTGAAAGTCTAACTAATGAAATGCACTTAATGCGTGTCAATCAAAATGGTAGAAATGAAAATTATACTAAAAGAAAATATGACATAATTTTAAATGAAAAAGACAGAAAAGATTATATAAATTCTTCAATTTCGAAATTCATAAAAATAAATAATCATTTAAAATATGAAGATTTTACAAGTGAAAATTTCTTACCTTTTTTAAGAGATCAAATAACTAATGATGCTAATTTTGTTCCTTCTAGTTTGGAAATAAAAAATAGTCTTAATCAATATTTTGCAAGAAACAATGTTGATCTAAAATAAATAAACTATAGCTAACACGCGCTACAAGCAATTTGGGGATTTGGCTTAATTTAAATATGGTTTTGTATTTGAAAAATTAATGATTAACCGAAAAATAGATTTAAATTTAGTCCCAAACCTCTTTTAGCAAGGTTAACTGTAGTTTTGTAGAAAATAATAATTAAAAATAAATAAATATGAAATGGAATGATTATCCTGAAAATCATCCTTTAGAATCTGGAACGTATTTAATAAGCGTTACAAAACCATATAAAGGTGGCGGAGATTTTACTTTTAAATATGTAGCATATTATAACCATAAAACTAATGAATGGCATAAACAAAATCTCTTTGATGAAAATGATGAAGTACTAGAAGTAATCCAACATCGTATAAATGGTTGGGCGTCTGATATTCCAATTTATTTACGTTAATCTCCCTATCCAACTGTCGCTCGTTGGTCCAGCTTTCTTTTGCATTCCCACTAGCACTCGTTTGTCCACATTCTCTGGTGCTCGTCTGCGACGAGTACCTACTTAAATTAAGAAACAAATTATAGCGTTTGCAACGCGGATCGTTAAAACCGGAGTACCTTTAAATAACTTTACGACTGTTTTATAGTAGCGTTTCTTAAAATCAATATTTGAAAAAAATGTCTGAGAATTACAAAGTTATCGATAGTACAGTGCCTACTTTTATTACTATAACAGTTGTAGACTGGGTAGATTTATTTGTACGACCTAATTATTGTACTATTTTAGATGAATCCTTAAATTATTGTATCAAGGAAAAAGGATTGAGTGTGCATGCTTATGTATATATGACTAGTCATATTCATTTAATTGTAACAGCATTTGATGGTGAATTACAAGGTGTTATTCGGGATTTTAAAAAATTTACATCTAAAAAACTGATAGAAGCGATAAAAGAATATCCTGAAAGCAGGCGAGAATGGCTGTTACGGAAATTTAGTTTTGAAGCTCAAAAATCAGGAAGAGCTAAAAATTATAAAGTATGGCAAGATGGTTTTCATCCCGTTGTATTGGATACTTTGGAAAAATTAGAACAGCGTCTAAACTATATTCATTATAATCCTATTGAAGCCGAAATCGTTTTTCATGAAAGAGATTATGTAAACAGTAGTTATAGAAATTATGAAGAAGATAATACTGTTTTTCGTAATGTAAATGTCGAATCTTTATGGTAATCTGTTTATATTAGCCGCGTTGTAAACGCTTTATTTAGTTCACACAATTAATTAGGTACTCGTTGCAAACGAGCACCAGGGTATAGAGAACTACAGAACAAAAAAAGACCTTTAGAAATTTCTAAAGGTCTTTTTTTTATAAAAATGTGTTTTATTAGAAACCGTAATTAACCCCTAATCCAAATACTTCTCTAACCTGAACGGCTTGAATCGAATTGTCATCATAAATGGCTTGTAAGGCTACGTTAGCCGACAAGTATTTGTTGATTTTCATGATGACATTCATTTGGTAATCAACATCCACGTTTTGAGGATTGTCTAAATAATTGGAATACAAATTCAATCGGTTTTCTATAGATACATTCGTCATGATATTGAATTTGTAGTATGCCGTAATACTGGCTCCAAACTCAAATCGAGTAGAATCGCCTTGCAATACTCCAAAAGAAGGGCCAAATTCAGTAAAATGAGGATGAACAACAACTAGTTTTGCAGTCGCTGGTGAAAAATTGACACTCAAATTATTACTTTTTTTCCACAGCATTCCTGGTCCCAACTGGAAATAAGCCGGAGAGAAAAAATGAGATATTTTATCATCATTTTTGTCCAGTCCAGTGTCCATTTGAGTCTTGAAATTAAAAAACATCGAATAGTACCATTGTCCTTTGGCTTTCTTTCCCCAAAGAGAATTCAGTTCCAGACGATCGTCCGTTTTTGCAGTTTTTTCGTCTCCTTTAATTTTGGTTAAACCATACGCTAAAATAAATTTGTTATCCCAAACGATATCTTCTTTTTTATAATTGAAGTCGTAATTCAGTCCAAAATTCCCCGCAATATTAGAAGTTCCACCACCCAGCCATTGCTTATTATAAGCCGATTGATTAAAAAGCAGTGAGATATTTCCTTTTTTGGTCCAATACTTAATCGTGTCTGTTGACGTTTCTTGTGCAGCAGCAGAAAGCACTGCAAAAAGAAACACTACAGAAAAAGCTATTTTTTTCATGTTTTATAATTTAAATACATTTTAAAGTATTCCTAAACGTAAATATATTATCCCTTTTTAGGTGCTTTGTATAATGGAACGGCAGAGCATGCTTCGCCATACATTATACTTCGAGCAAAAGGTTGCAAGTAATGCGCTGCTAATACATAAGCCCGCATCGGAACCGGTTTTCTGGAGCATCCTTTTATAATAACTGGCTTATTTTCATAAACCGAATAGTCAATTTTAGGCAATAATTCTTCGTATAGTGAAGCGTCTAAATCTTCCAAAGTTCCATTGATGATTTTCTTAGCAAATGGCGCTAGTTGAATGGCAACCAAAATTGAAGCCCAAGCCGGAACAATAGCATCGGTACTGCAATGAATAGCTATATATTGATCTTGGTATTGTGACCAATCGTGATTTTTCAACTCCTCTCTAAAGTCTTTTTCTTTCAATAAAAAACCTTCCAAAAGCCATTGCGAAATATCGATTTGCGTGCGAATTCCTTTTGGATAATAATCTTCGAGATCGAAAACTTCCAAAACACTATTCGCAACTTTATTTATAATTTCATCTTCCATACCATTTTTTTATAGATAGCCTTCAGCCTGCAGTGTGAACAGTTGGGCATATAATTTTTTATTTTCCATTAACTCATTATGCGTTCCTGATTCTAAGATCTTACCTTCTTGTAAGACTAAAATACGGTCTGCCTGTCTCACAGTGCTAAATCTATGAGAGATTATTACACTGGTTTTATCTTTTATTAATCCTATAAATCGTTCAAAAACTTCGCTTTCAGCTTTGGCATCCAGTGCCGATGTGGGCTCGTCTAGAATCATAACCTCAGCGTTTTTCATGTAAGCCCGCGCCAACGCAATTTTTTGCCATTGTCCTCCGGATAGTTCCTGACCTTTGGCAAATCGTTTTCCTAGTTGTTGATCGTAGCCATACTTTAATTCAGAGACAACTTCGTTGGCCAAACTCAATTCAGCCGCTTTTTGTATTCGTTCGTAATCATTAATTTCATCAATTTTGCCGATGGCGATATTTTCTTTCACTGAAAATTCATACTTGAAAAAATCCTGAAAAAGGACTCCAAAATATTCCTGGTAATTGGCCTTATTATATCGATTTATATTGATGCCATCAAGCAAAATTTCACCCGATGTTGGCTCGTAAAACCGAAGCAGTAATTTAGTAAGTGTTGTTTTTCCAGCACCATTCTGCCCAACGAATGCTATTTTTTCTCCAGCTTTTATAACAAAACTAATGTCTTTTACTATTTGATTATCAGATTCCGGATAAGCAAAATAGACGTTTTTAAATTCAAATCCGGTTTTGATTTTTTCTGGCAACGGAACCTCCTTTTCATTTTTATATTCGGACGGAATGTCAAGAAAATCAAAATAATCTTTCAGATATAAAGAGCTTTCGGATATCCGAGTAAATTTCGAAAAAAAATCTCGCAGACTACTCATTAAACGATTGAAACTCCCGGATAAAAAAGTTAATTCACCAAGTGTAATTCCGCCCGAAAGAACTCTGTAAATTATAAAAACATATGCTGCATAATAACTAATTGATCCTAAAACATTAAATAAAAACCCATAACTGGAACGTTTTACAACGAGGGATTTATTTAATTTAAAATAGCGCGTTGCAAGGGTTTCAAATCTTTCGACCAGAAAGCTAGTTAATCCAAAAAGCTTAATTTCCTTTGCCGTTTTATCATTAGCGCCAATAAATCTAAGGTAATCCAATTCCCTTCTTTCGGAAGTCCAGCTTCTAGCCAGCGAATATTGTTGTTGACTGAAACGTACTTCGTTAATAAAAGACGGAAAAATGCTTAAAATTAATAAGACAATTAAATAAGGTTCAAAATAAATCAATCCTATTACAAGCGAAAAGATAGAAATAGTAGTTTGCGCCTGACCTAAAACATTCGACATTAAATCGACACGACCTGCCGTTTGCGTTCGTGCTCGGTCAAGCTTGTCGTAAAATTCAGAATTTTCCAGCAGACTAATATCGATTTCATTAGTCTTTTTGATAATTTTAATCGAACTATTGATATTGTACTGATCTCCAAGAATTCCATCGGTAAGTGAAATTGCCCGACCTACCAAATCAGATAACACGACGAGTATAAACTCTATTGCTACAGAATGCCATAGCGCAGAATAATCCTTTTCGCCGTGTGTTGTAATTTGGATGATGGCATCAAAAATGAGTTTTCCAACCCATAAAATTGCAACGGGCAACAAAGCCGCAACGATTCTGCAAAAAGCTGATGTCAAGAATAACGTTTTGTTAGTACGCCAAATTTCTTTGAAAAAGCGGGGTATAAAAAAAAGCGAATCAAAAGAAGATTTTAGTCCAATTTTTTGATCGTTTAAAGATTTGGGTTGAGTCCGCGCCATTTTAAAGCATTCCCAATTCTAATTTTGCTTCCTCGCTCATTAAATCTTTACTCCAAGGCGGATCAAAAGTGATTTCTACTTCAGCATCTTTTACATTCTCTAACGATTTTACTTTTTCTTCTACTTCTCTTGGTAAACTTTCTGCAACTGGGCAGTTAGGAGAGGTAAGTGTCATCAGGATTTTTACTTCATAATCTGTATTGACCATCACGTCATAAATCAATCCTAATTCGTAAATATCTACAGGAATCTCCGGATCGTAAATAGTCTTTAATATTTTTACGATTGATTCTCCTAATTCTGTGGTGTCTATTTCTTGTGTCATAATTTTGTCTGTTTTTTAAACACATAAGTCATATAAGTTTCTCTTTTTAAAGAAGATATAAGTATGTGTAAGTTTTTATTTTAGTTTTTAATATTTTTAAAACATATAGGTCATGTAAGTTTCTTTGTTCAAAGTAAAACATTCAACTAATTTGCTTATATGACTTAGATGTTTAATTTTTTTTAGTCTTCAAGCCGCCTATATAATTCATTCACCATTGTTTTTTGACCTTCGTAGAAAATATTTTTCACATTAAAATTAATCAATAAACCAATTGGCGCATTTAATAAATTCATATAAGTAAGTAATTGTGCTTCATAAATCGGGTTTATTTCACTTACCGATTTTAATTCAACAACAAGAGCATTTTCAATAAATAAATCACATCACAATTTAGATTCTAATTCATGTCCTTTATATTTTAAAGGGACCAGTAATTCAGAAGAATAATTTATTTTCCGTAATTCTAATTCTTTTTTTAGGCATTGATGATAAACACATTCCAATAGACCCGGACCTATACTTTTATGAACTTCAATTGCTGCTCCATTAACCTGATACACTAAATCTTTGAGATAACTCCTCGTTATGTTTATAGTCATCAGCTTAAGTTGGTAAAGTTAGTGTATGTTAATTTGAATTAAAAAAACTGATATGACTTATATGTTTGAAATCAATTCTGTGCATTGAACGCTAAAGCATACATTTTTATATTTTTTATCATCGATACCAATCCGTTAGCTCGCGTTGGTGATAAATGTTCTTTCAAACCTATTTCGTCAATAAAACCCATGTCGGCTTCGAGAATATCAGATGCTTTTTGATTGGAAAAAGTCCGAATTAATATCGCAATAATACCTTTGGTCAAAATGGCGTCACTGTCGGCAGTGAAAACAATTTTATCATCCGTTTGTTCCCCCTGCAACCATACTTTTGACTGGCAGCCTTTAATCAGATTGTTTTCGGTTTTGAATTCTTCTTTGATTAAAGGAAGTTTTTTTCCTAATTCGATGATGTATTCATAACGCTCCATCCAGTCGTCAAACATGGAGAACTCATCAACAATTTCCTCTTGTATCTCTTTAATTTTCATACTATGCTGAATTTATTTCAGTTTTATTCTTTAGCTAATGACGTTATTGTATCCACTAATTTCTTAATTTCTTTTGGTGGAAAACCATGATCAAAACTATCCGTTTCATAGGTTTTATCTTTGAAGGTGATTTTCAAATTGGCGATAGCCGCACCGTCATAAAAACGTTTTTCGGTTGGTGCTTTTAATTTGGATAAACTATCCAATTCCACCTTTTTAAAACAATCCACTAATTCTTTCCAGTCGGCATCCGAAATTTTCGTTGGTACCGGTTTATCATTTCCGTCTCTGTCTTTTGAAACCGTCAGCATCTGATTTTTCACTGTTATTTTTTGATAAAAACCTCTTGTGTTGGCAGTGTATTCAATAACAGCGGTTTCAATATCTTGTGCTTTGGCGCTATCGCAACCGTTGCCCAGAAAAATAGTCAGAAATAATAAGGATAGAATTTTCATGTGTAGATATTTTTAATTTTTTTTAGGACAACATGAGTTGCGCTTTTTTAATAGCTTCAACCATAACATCAATTTCTTCTTTGGTATTATAAAAAGCAAATGAAGCTCGTATCGTTCCTGGAATATTAAAGAAATTCATAATGGGTTGCGCGCAATGATGACCTGTTCGTACTGCTATTCCTAATTTGTCAATTATGGTGCCAATATCGTACGGATGAATCCCTTCAATGTTAAACGAAATTACGGAAGTTTTTTCTTTGGCGGTGCCAAAAATCTTTAAACCTTCAATTTCTAATAATCGTTTCGTCCCGTATTCCAGTAATTCTTTTTCTTGTTGTTGAATGTTGTCAAAACCAACTTCATTCATATAATCAACGGCAGTTCCCAGAACGATTCCTCCGGCAATATTTGGTGTTCCGGCTTCAAATTTATGAGGCAATTCCGCATAAGTAGTTTTCTCGAAAGTCACTTCTTTGATCATTTCACCTCCACCTTGATACGGCGGTAATTTATTCAACCAAGCTTCTTTTCCGTATAAAATTCCGGTTCCTGTTGGCCCACATATTTTATGTCCTGAAAAAACATAAAAATCACAATCCAATTCCTGAACATCTGGTTTCAAATGCGGAACAGCTTGCGCTCCGTCAATCAAAATCGCCGCACCAACTTCATGTGCTTTGTCAATCATATATTTAATTGGATTGACCGTTCCAAGAGCATTCGAAATGTGATTAACGGTAACAACTTTAGTTTTATCCGAAAGTAACTTGTCATACTCTGACATAATCAATTCGCCATCAAGATTCATTGGAATAACTCGCAAAGTCGCTCCCGTTTTCTCGCACAACATTTGCCAAGGCACAATATTGCTGTGGTGTTCCAATGCCGAAACTAAAACTTCATCACCTGGGTTCAAAATCGAAGCAAATCCATTAGTAACTAAATTGATTCCATGGGTTGTTCCCGAAGTAAAAAGTACTTCATGAGCAAATTTTGCATTGATATGATTTTGAAGTTTACCGCGTGAAATCTCGTACGCATCAGTTGCTAATTGACTTAACGTGTGAACGCCGCGATGAATATTAGCGTTGATTTCCTGATAATATTTTGAAATCGCATCAATCACCACTTGTGGTTTTTGCGAAGTGGCTCCATTGTCAAAATAAACCAATGGTTTTCCGTTTACTTTTTGTGAAAGAATAGGGAAGTCGGCTCTAATTTTATTAATGTCTAACATTTTGTCGGCTTGTTTTTTTAATGTTTTTATTGGTCCGAAATAAAGCCAACAGTCAACATTTTTTTAGAAAAGCTAATTTGGAATTAACCTTTCATTATTTAGAATTTTTCTAAATACAAAAGTAGTGAAATTGGAATTAATTTTTAGCAAACACTTGTTAATAAAACTTGATTTTCTCAATTCGGTATCGGTTCAAAAATGTGGTTCTTTTTCATTAAATTGCTTCAAATTAATTCTCTATGAAAAAATTCTTCAAGTTCGTTGGTTTTGCTTCTTTTATCGGAATCTTTTATGTTGGGTTCACTACTTATCCAAAACTGGATTTAATTTCTGGCTTTTCAGCCAAAAGTATCGCTTCGGGGCATTTTATTGATAATCGTTCGCAAGAAATGATTGAGAAAGGCGACAATGATATCGACATGATTGATTTGGCCAAAAACAAAATTGAAGAAGCCGGAAAGTTTGCCGTGGCTTCGGTTTATGGTTTGAAAGAACGAAAAGCAATTTACCGCGAAGGTTTGGGAGCGACTTTAATCAATGATGATTTTGATATGTCAAAACCGTATTTGGTTCCCAAAAGAACAAAGTTGAACAACAATTTACCTTTTCCATATGGAAATAAGGAGCCTAAAGACACCATTTTTGCTAATGTTGATTATACTAAATTGAATGCGGCTGTCGCCAATGCTTTCGATAAAAAAGGAGAATTGAAAAAGAGAACGCGTTCCCTATTGGTGATTTATAAGGACAAAATCATAGCCGAAAAGTATGATACCGGTTTTGATAAAAACAGCAAAATTCTAGGTTGGTCGATGACAAAAAGCATTACCAGCGCTGTATTTGGAGTTTTAGAAAAACAAAGGAAATTTGATATTGATGATCCTGCGCCGATTAAGGAATGGCAAAATGATGAACGTAAAATTATCACCACAAATGATTTGCTGCACATGAATTCCGGTTTAGAGTGGGAAGAGAAATACGATAAAATTTGTGATGCAACTCAAATGCTTTTTCAGGCCGAAGATATGTCACGCGTACAACTGGAAAAACCTTCGGCATTCAAACCCAATACGAGATGGAATTACTCCTCAGGAACGACGAATTTACTTTCAGGTATTTTGCGAAAGCAATTCAAAACACATCAAGAATATTTAGATTTTTGGTATACAGATTTAATAGATAAAATAGGAATGAACTCGATGGTAATCGAAACCGATATGGCAGGGAATTATGTGGGCTCGTCTTACGGTTGGGCTACAACACGAGATTGGTCTAAATTTGGTTTACTGTATTTACATAACGGTAATTGGAACGGGGAACAAATTTTCAATGAAGGTTGGGCAAAATATACCGCAACTCCTACCAATAGATCTGAGGGAAGATATGGCGGACATTTTTGGCTCAATGCCGGCGGACATTTTCCTGATGTTCCAACAGATATGTACTACTGCAGCGGTTTTCAGGGGCAAATGGTGGCAATTATTCCGTCACTTGATTTAGTGATTGTTCGAATGGGTTTAAAAGAAGATCCTAATTTTGATTTTAATGGTATGTTGAGAGGAATTGTAGGGAGTTTGTAGGGTGTCGAGTAATGATGTTTATAGTAAATTGTTTATGTATTTAAGTGTTGCTTAAGTACACTAATAAGTTTACTTTATTTACTTATAGTAAATATATTTGTTTACTTTTGTTATTTATAGTAAACTAATTAGTTTACTTATTATTTAATATCACTTAAAAATGAGAACAAATAAACAAATAATACTAGAACAATTAGATCAGAAATCCAGTTTGTTAGTAGAGGCAATGAAAAATCCGGTTTCTGAAAATGGTTGGGTCTTTTCTATAAGAAAAGGATTAAACATGACATTGGAACAATTAGGTAATAAACTTGGTATAAGCAAACAAGGTGTTCGAAGTATAGAGGAAAGTGAAACAAATGGTTCTATTTCGATAAAATCTTTAAAAGAAGTAGCTAAGGTTTTAGATATGCAATTAGTTTATGGTTTTGTACCTAATAAGGGTTCTTTTAGCAGCTATGTTGAAGATAAATCTAAAGAATTAGCAAAGAGAATTGTAATGAGAACTCATCAAACTATGCAATTGGAAAATCAAGGAAATAGGGAAATAATAATTCAAAAGGCTATTGAAGATTTAGCATTCGAAATCAAACAAGAAATGCGCAGAAGCTTATGGGATTAAATTTAGAGTACCAGAATGGGCAAACTCCTTTAAATGAAGAAGAGAAAGACGGGCTGTTAATAAAAACAATTGGTACTTTACAAGAATTAGATGAATTTGAACAGCTAAATATCGAAAAAGCCATTGAATGGACAATCAGAAGTAAATTTAAAACCGAAAATATATTAACTGAGAAATTTGTAAAACAAGTTCACAAAAAAATGTTTGGTGGAGTCTGGAAATGGGCTGGGAATTTCAGGAAATCGGAGAAAAACATCGGTGTATCTTGGATTAAAATTGGTATTGAACTCCATTGTTTATTAGATGATACTAAATATTGGATAGAAAATAAGACATATTCTCCAGATGAAATAGCGATTAGATTTAAACATAGGATTGTAAAAATTCATTGCTTTCCTAATGGTAATGGTCGCCACTCAAGAATTATGGCAGATATTATTATAGAAACTATTTTTGACAAGGAAATTTTTACTTGGGGCTTTAAAAATCGATTTCAAGCAGATGAAATCAGATATAATTACATTGATGCTTTAAAGGAAGCAGATAATGAAGATATTTCAAAATTGTTAGATTTTGCAAGAAAATAAAAACCGTCTTGTTTATTAAACAAGACGGTTTTTTATATTTGTTTTGAACTATATTACAAATCAAATCCCAATTTCACGCCTAATTTTGTGGCGATAATTTTGGTGATACGCTGTTTTAATTCTGGTATTTTTATGTTTTCAATAACGGCATTCGAGAACGCATACATCAATAACGCTTTGGCTTCTTTTTTAGGAATTCCACGTTGTTGCATGTAGAACATTGCTGTTTCGTCTAATTGTCCAACGGTACAACCGTGAGAACATTTTACGTCATCAGCAAAAATCTCCAATTGCGGTTTAGCATTTATTGTCGCTTTGTCGCTTAATAAAATATTGTTGCTTTTTTGGAACGCATTTGTTTTTTGAGCATCTTTTTCCACATACACTTTTCCATTGAAAACGCCCGTAGAACGATCAGCATAGATTCCTTTATAATCTTGGAAACTTTCGCAATTTGGAGTAGAATGTTTCACTAAAGTATAATGATCTACGTGTTGTTTTTCACCAATAATCGTGATTCCGTTTAACGTACTTGTCAATCGTTCCCCAAAGTGATAAAAATTCAAGTTGTTTCTTGTTAAGTTTCCTCCAAAAGAGAAGGTGTGAACCGAAACGTGGCTTTCTTTTTGTTGAGAAACGTAGGTGTTATCTATTAAATTCGCTTCAAGCGTATCGTTTTGAATTTTGTAATAATCAACGATAGCACGTTTTTGAGCAAAAATCTCGGTAACAGAATTCGTTAACACAGGATTTTCGTTTAAACTTTGATGACGCTCGATAATTTGAACATGAGAATTCTCACCAACAATCACTAAGTTTCTCGGCTGAACCAAAAGAGCTGCTTCATTACCTGTTGAGAAATACATAATCTCAATAGGTTTGTCGGCCACTTTACTTTTTGGAATGTTGATATACGCTCCTTCAATAGCGAAAGCCGTATTCAAGGAAGTCAGACTTTCGTCTTTGTTGGCAATTTGGTTAAAATAAGTATCAATAACCATTTTGTATTTTGGTTTGGTCAATGCCGATGACATCAAGCAAACATCAATTCCTTCGTGTGTGGTTGACGATAAATGCGAACTGAAAACACCATCAATAAACACCACTTTATAGGTGTCTATTTCGTGTAAAAAGTATTTTTTTACGTGGTTGAATTCAACTGCGTTTTCTTGCTTTGGAAAAACGGTAAAGTCATTTTTTAAGATGGCGTTTAGCGAAGTGTATTTCCAAGCTTCGTCTTTTTTGGTTGGGAAACCTTTATTTTCAAAGTTTTTTATGGCGGCAGTTCTCACGTCATGAAGTTCAGAATGAACATCCACACGCTCTTCGAAAGCCATAAAAGACGATAGTAATTTTTCTTTTAATTCCATTTTAATTTAAGTCTTAAAGTCGAAAGTCGAAAGTCGAAAGACTTTGGATTGTCAACGTAACGTTATTTATGTGTCTTTAATCTGAAAGTATTTAAAGTTATATCGAGGTTACCTCTTTATGACTTTAGACTTTATGACTTTGGACTCAGATATTTAATAAAACCACCTAACAATTTTGATATTTCTGTTACTGATTCTAAAAGTTTTTCAAATTCTTCTTTAGTAATATAATCCAAATCAAATGCTAAATATAATTGAGAACGAACTTCTCCAGCGGAAGCTTTTGCAACATATAAAAAGTAAATAAACTCTTTGTCAGTATTTCTCTCAAAACCTTCAGCAATATTTGATGATATAGAAATTGAAGCCCGTCTAATTTGCCTAATGAAATCAAAGTCTTTCTTGAAATTTGTATTTTCAGTAATTAGGTAAATTCTTTTATTAAAAACTCTTGCTTTTTGCCAAGAATTAATTTCTTCGAAAGAATTAAATTTCCCCATTACTTTTTTCTTTTGACTTTATGACCTTCGACTTTAGACTATTTTAATTTTAAGCTTCTTGTTCTTGTTTAATCCAATCGTATCCTTTTTCTTCCAGTTCGTGCGCTAGTTCTTTTCCGCCGGATTTTACAATTTTCCCGTTGTAAAGTACGTGAACAAAATCAGGAACGATATAATCTAATAAACGTTGGTAATGCGTAATTACCACGATGGCATTTTTGTCGCTTTTTAGTTTATTAACACCATTAGCAACAATTCGTAACGCATCAATATCAAGTCCAGAATCGGTTTCATCAAGAATAGCCAATTTTGGTTCTAGCATTGCCATTTGGAAAATTTCGTTACGTTTTTTCTCTCCACCAGAAAAACCTTCGTTTAGAGAACGAGACAAAAATTTACGGTCGATTTCTAATAATTCTGATTTCTCACGAATCACTTTTAGCATTTCGTTTGCAGGCATTTCTTCCTGACCGTTTGCTTTGCGTGTTTCGTTGATAGCAGTTCTCATGAAGTTGGTAACTGAAACTCCCGGAATTTCCACTGGATATTGGAACGAAAGAAAAACACCTTTGTGTGCTCTTTCTTCTGGTGCCAATTCGGATAGGTCTTCTCCGTCTAAAGAGATTTCACCTTCGGTTACTTCGTAGTTTTCGTTTCCTGCAATGATAGACGCAAGGGTACTTTTTCCAGCACCGTTTGGTCCCATAATCGCGTGAATTTCTCCTGCTTTTACTTCAAGGTTAATTCCTTTTAATATTTCTTTATCACCTATCGAGGCGTGTAAATTTTTTATTGATAACATGTTTCTATTTTTAAACCATTAAGGTATTAAGATTCATTAAGTTTTGTTTTGTAATCAGAGATTACCCTACACTTCCTTCTAACGAAATTTCTAATAATTTTTGTGCTTCTACGGCGAATTCCATTGGTAACTTATTCAATACATCTTTACTGAAACCGTTTACGATTAAAGCAATAGCTTTTTCGGTTGGAATTCCACGTTGGTTGCAATAGAAAACTTGGTCTTCGCCAATTTTACTTGTCGTAGCTTCATGTTCTATTTTTGCCGATGGATTTTTACTTTCGATGTAAGGGAAGGTATGCGCGCCACAATTGTTCCCCATTAATAAGGAATCACATTGTGAAAAGTTTCGGGCGTTATCTGCGTTTGGCGAAATTCTTACCAAACCACGGTAACTGTTTTGTGACCTTCCAGCAGAAATTCCTTTAGAAATAATAGTCGATTTAGTGTTTTTACCTAAATGGACCATTTTGGTTCCCGTATCGGCTTGTTGGAAATTATTGGTTACCGCAATCGAATAAAATTCTCCTGTTGAATTGTCTCCTTTTAAAATAACAGAAGGATATTTCCAAGTAATGGCAGAACCAGTCTCTACTTGTGTCCAAGAAATTTTTGCATTTTTCTCGCAAATTCCTCTTTTAGTCACAAAATTATAAACACCACCTTTTCCTTCTTTGTTTCCAGGATACCAGTTTTGTACGGTTGAATATTTGATTTCGGCATCGTCCAAAGCGATTAGTTCTACTACAGCAGCGTGTAGTTGATTTTCATCACGACTAGGAGCCGTACAACCTTCAAGGTAAGAAACATAACTACCTTCGTCAGCAACTAATAATGTTCTTTCGAATTGTCCTGTTCCTGCCTGATTGATTCTGAAATAAGTTGAAAGTTCCATTGGGCAACGAACGCCTTTTGGAATATAACAGAAAGATCCATCAGAGAAAACTGCTGAATTTAGCGCCGCATAAAAGTTGTCTTTTTGCGGTACAACTGTTCCTAAATATTTACGTACTAATTCTGGATGCTCTTTGATGGCTTCAGAAATACTCATGAAGATAATTCCTTTTTCGCCTAATGTTTTCTTGAATGTAGTCGCTACTGAAACTGAATCCACAACGATATCCATCGCTACATTATTCATCATTTTTTGCTCATCGACAGAGATACCTAACTTTTTGTACATTTCTAAAAGTTCCGGATCTACATCGTCCAATGTTTTATTGGGATCTACCGCTTTGGGAGCTGAATAATAGGAAATCGCCTGAAAATCAGGTTTAGTGTAATGCACATTTGCCCATTCTGGTTCTGTCATTTGCTCCCAAGCGCGAAAAGCCTCCAGACGCCAATCGGTCATCCATTGTGGCTCTCCTTTTTTGTGCGAAATAGCGCGAACGATATCTTCATTTAAACCAATAGGAAACGTTTCTGATTCCAATTCGGTGTAAAATCCGTATTCGTATTCTTTAGTTTCGAGTTCGATTTTTAAGTCGTCTTCTGTATATTTTGACATAATTTTATTTTTTAAAACCACTAAGACTTAATTGGCTTAATTTCTTAATGGTTTAAATCTTTTGTTATTGGTTATAATGAAAATGATTCCCCACAACCACATGTTCTATTGGCATTAGGATTATTGAAAACAAATCCTTTCCCATTAATTCCTCCTGAGAATTCTAATATTGTCCCGGCTAAGTACAGAAAAGATTTTTTTTCAACAGCGATAGTGATATCGTTGTCTACAAAAATTTTATCGTCGTCGCTTTTTGTTTTATCAAATTTTAAATCATAAGACAATCCAGAACATCCGCCGCTTTTTACACCCACTCTTACGTAGTCGATTGCAGCGTCAAAACCATCATCTTGCATTAAATCGATGATTTTTTTTCTTGCTGTGTCAGAAACTTTTATCATAGCTTATATTGATTTTGTCTAAATTAAGGACAAAGATAGTGTATAAAATGCTTTTTCCATAATTGATAACATTTTTATAACCAATGTAAAAATAGAAAAAAGCTATTTGAAACAGTAAAAAGCATTTGAATTCCCTAACTTTGAGACCTCTCAAAAAACAGAAAAACCATGAAACTATATCCCATAGAAACCGGAAATTTTAAATTGGATGGCGGCGCTATGTTTGGCGTGGTGCCAAAAACCATTTGGAACAAAACCAATCCAGCCGATGAAAATAACCTGATTGATATTGCGGCACGCTGTTTATTAATTGAAGATGGCAACCGATTGATTTTGATTGATACGGGAATGGGAAACAAGCAATCCGAGAAATTTTTTGGGTATTACTCGCTTTGGGGAACACATTCCATGGATAAATCGTTGGCTAAATATGGTTTCCATCGCGATGATGTTACCGATATTTTTATGACGCATTTGCATTTTGACCATTGCGGTGGAAGCGTACAATGGAACGCTGACAAAACAGGATACGAACCGGCTTTTAAAAATGCGAAATTCTGGTCTAATGAAAATCACTGGGAATGGGCAACAAAGCCGAATCCAAGAGAAAAAGCATCGTTTTTATCCGAAAATATTTTACCGATGCAGGAAAGCGGACAGCTCAATTTCATACAAAGACCCGAAGGAGATTTTTTAGAAAAATCGGAACTGGGTTTTGGCATCTTCTTTGCTGATGGACATACAGAAAAGCAAATGATTCCGCACATTCAATATAAGGACAAGACCATCGTTTTTTGCGCTGATTTATTGGCGACAGCCGGACATATTCCAATTCCGTATGTGATGGGATATGATACCAGACCTTTATTGACCATGCCAGAAAAAGAAAAATTCATGAATGCCGCTGCTGATAACAATTATTATTTGTTCTTGGAACATGACGCACATAATGAAATCATAACCGTACAAAAAACGGAGAAAGGCGTTCGCTTGGCAGAAGTTTTCACCTGCGAACAAATCTTAACATAGTGTTAATCATAACGCCTTTTGTAACAAAAAAAATTATTTTAGACAAATATTTCAAATTAACAAAAACATTTTAGATGAATACCATTAAACCTATTTACATTTCTGCTTTTGCACTTTTAGCATTAGTAGGATGTGGCGCTTCAAAACAAGTTTCAAATGCTTCTAATTCTGGACTGGTTGCCATCAGCGCTCCTTTGAACATCACTAAAAAATCGCCTATTACTGAAAACGATTTAAAGCGTTGGAGTCATTTAGATATTGTATCCGATACTATTCCTGGAATGAGTGTTGATAAGGCTTACGCCGAATTATTAAAAGGTAAAACTGGCGTTCCAGTTATTGTTGGGATTGTAGATTCTGGTGTGGATATTGAGCACGAGGATTTGAAATCAGTGCTTTGGACCAATACGAAAGAAATTGCCGGAAACGGAATTGATGATGACAAAAACGGATATATCGATGATATTCACGGATGGAATTTTCTTGGAGACAGTACCAAAGAAAATTTGGAATACGAAAGAATCATCAAAGACAAAACTTTAGTTGATGACGCTACATATCAATCGGCGAAAGCATTAAATGATAAAAAAGTGGCTGATGCAGCTACAGGAAAAATGCGTTCAGAGCAAATGCTAGAAACTATCGCTGCAGGTGATGCTATTTTAGTAAAGCATTTTGGCAAACCGGTTTATACAATTGAAGAGGTAAATGCAATTGTTTCGCAAGAACCGGCAACACAAAAAAGTAAAGCGGCTATGCAACAAATGCTTTCTTATGGATTGCCAGTAGCGGAACTAAAAGTGGCTGTTCAAAAACAATTAGACGGTCAAATTGCGCTTATCAATGGTGATCATTTAAAAACAGATTACCGTAAAGTAGTTGGTGATAATCCAAATGATATTACCGATACTAAATACGGAAACAATAATGTGATGGGTCCAGACAAGAACGAAATTCTTCATGGAACTCACGTTGCCGGAATTGTTGCTCAAAGCAGAAACAATGTCTTAGGTGGAGATGGTGTTGCTAATAACGTTCAAATCCTTACCGTTCGTGCAGTACCAGACGGTGATGAGTACGATAAAGATATTGCACTTGGAATTCGTTATGCTGTTGATAATGGTGCCAAAGTAATCAACGGAAGTTTTGGAAAAAGTTTCTCTCCACACAAGCAATGGGTTTATGATGCTATAAAATATGCTGAGAAAAAAGATGTATTAATCGTTCACGCAGCGGGTAACGATGCAAAAGACATTGACTTCGCTGAAAATTTCCCTAACGATTCTGAAGATAAAGTAACTGAGTTTGCTGATAATTTAATCACAATTGGTGCTTTGAATTTTGAATATGGAAATAAAGTTGTGGCTCGTTTTTCTAACATTGGAAAAATCAATGTAGACGTTTTTGCTCCTGGAGTAAAAATCTATGCTACTACGCCAAACAATAACTATCAGTACCTACAAGGAACTTCAATGGCTGCGCCAAATGCTGCCGGAGTTGCTGCATTGATTCGTTCGTATTACCCAAAATTATCAGCTCAACAAGTGAAACATATTTTGATGGATTCAGGAGTTGCTATTACAACTGATGTTGTTGTAGGCGGAAAAGCAAATGATACTCGTCCTTTTAGTGCTTTATCGCAATCAGGAAAAATAGTAAATGCTTACAACGCATTACTTATGGCAGAAAAAATGTCTAAAAAATAACAGTTCAAATATTCATCAATGGAAGGCCAATTTGTCCTTCCATTTTTATTTTTAACCTATATGAAAAAACTACTTTTACTATCTTTTCTTACTTTAAGTTTTGGAAGTCTATTGGCTCAAAACACTTCGTATTGGCAGCAACATGCCGATTACAAAATGGACGTAACAATGGATGTCAAAAATTATGAATACAAAGGCAAGCAAGAGTTGGTTTATACCAATAATTCTCCTGATACTTTAAGAAAAGTATATTACCACCTTTATAATAACGCATTTCAACCCGGAAGTGAGATGGATGCTAGAATCCAAAGTATTAGAGATCCGGACGCAAGAATGGTCACTAAGATAAAAGTGGGCGAGAATGAATGGAAACAAAGTCGAATCAAAACCTTGAAACCTAACGAAACGGGGTATTTGAATATTACTAATTTTACACAAGATGGTGTTAGCGCTACCGTAGAAGCAGTTGGTACGATTTTGGAAGTTACTTTGGCTAAGCCAATATTGCCAAATTCTAAAACCACTTTTAAGTTGGATTTTGACGGTCAGGTTCCACTTCAAATTCGTCGTTCCGGAAGAAATAATGCTGAAGGAGTAGAATTATCAATGGCGCAATGGTACCCAAAAATTGCCGAATTTGATTTTGAAGGATGGCATGCAGATCCATATATCGCCAGAGAATTTCATGGTGTTTGGGGAAATTTCGATGTGAATATCACCATTGATGCAGCATACGTTTTAGGCGGTACGGGTTATTTGCAAAACAAAAACGAAATAGGTCACGGATATCAGGATCCAGGCGTTGTGGTAACACTTCCTAAAGGAACTAAAACACTGACTTGGCATTTTAATGCACCAATGGTTCATGATTTTACTTGGGCAGCTGACAAAGAGTACATTCACGATGTAGTGAAAGGGCCTAATAATGTCGACTTGCATTTCTTGTACAAAAACAATCCAAAATTCATTGAAAACTGGAAAAACTTACAGCCAAAAACTGCTCAGTTAATGGCGTTTTATAATAAAACAGTTGGAGATTATCCGTACAAACAATACTCTGTAATTCAAGGTGGCGATGGCGGAATGGAATATGCCATGTGTACTTTAATTTTAGGACAAGGAAGTTTTGAAGGTTTATTAGGTGTAACCGCTCACGAAATGGCGCACTCTTGGTTCCAGCATGTATTGGCTTCCAATGAATCAAAACACGGTTGGATGGACGAAGGTTTCACTTCATTTCTAGAAGATTTAGGAATGAATGAAATTGCAGATAAAAAAGTAGAAAACCCATTTAAGGGAGCGTATGCCGGATATTTTTCAATGGTAAATTCAGGTAAGGAATTGCCACAAACTACACATGCAGATCGTTTTGACGAAAACAGAGTCTACAGCATCACTTCGTATAGCAAAGGAGAACTTTTCCTGACACAATTAATGTATTTGATAGGGAAAGAAAATCTGATGAAAACTTTAAAAAAGTATTACAGCGATTTTAAATTTAAACATCCTACGCCAAATGATATCAAAAGATCTGCCGAAAGAATTACGGGAGCAAATCTGGATTGGTATTTGACGGATTGGACACAAACCACAAACACTATTGATTACGGTATTAGAGAACCAAGAGATATTGGTGAAAAAACGATTGTAACATTAGAAAGAATAGGCAGGATGCCAATGCCAATTGATTTGTTAGTGGAGTATACAGATGGAACAATGGAGAGTTTTTACATTCCATTGCGCATGATGAGTTTCGAAAAAGAAAATCCGAATCCAACTATAAAAAGAACGGTTTTAGGCGATTGGGCTTGGGCCTATCCTACAATGGAATTCATGATTGCAAAACCAAAAAGCGCCATTATGAAAATAACCATTGATCCAAGTGGCTTAATGGCTGACATCAAGAAAGAAAACAATACTTACGAATTAAAGTAATATTTAAAAGCTTGAATGAACATGCCCCAAAAAGTTAGTCACTATTTGGGGCATTTTTTATGCAGTTTAACGATATATTGGCCTTGGGAAATTACCTTCTAAATTTAAAATATTCTGATAAAGTATGTTTTTTGTTTTTCAACATTTCAGAAACGAGTTCCATTCCAATAACTGAAAATGTGATGCCATTTCCGCCAAAGCCCAAAACAAAATAGGCGCTTGGAAAATTGGGGTGTTTGCCAATGTAAGGTAAGCCGTCTTTGGTCTCGCCAAAAGTACCCGCCCAAACAAAATCCATTCTGAAATCATAATCAGGTAAAATTTTCTTTAGATATTTAGTCAATTTATCGGACTTTTCGTTAAGTAAGGAATCTCTTTTTGCAGCGTCTACAAAATCTTCATCCTCGCCGCCAATAAGCAATCGATTATCATCCGTGGTTCGCATATATATGTAAGGCTCCGCTGTATTCCAAAAAAGAGTGTCGTTAAGATGCGATTGATCATCCTCAAACCGTTCTCCCACAATGGCGTAAGTAGAAAGTAATTTTACAAACTTGTCTTTAATGATTTCGGTACTTTCAAAACCGTTGCAGTAGATTATTTTTTTGGCAGTGATGGTAGTTCCATGTTCGGTTAGAACGGTGACGCCATTTTGTTTGTAAGTAACTTTTTTGATATCGGTTTTATCAAAAATCTGTAATCCTTTTTCGTGATTGTACGCTAGAATATCGTGAGCTAATTGGAATGCATCAATACTGCCGCCTTGTTCTGACAAGATTCCGCCATGCGAATGTTTGATGTGAAATTTTTTATCAATTTCATCGGCTTCGAGCCATTTTACAGGCATTCCAATTTTTTTTCGAGCTTCGAATTCTTTTTTTAACCAACTAACATCTTTCTTTAATGCGGCAAAATAAAGCGATTCTTTTTTCTTGAAACCACAATCTGATTTTACTTGTTGCACTATTTTCTTCAAATCATCAATCGATTTATAGCATGCCCAATAACTGTTAACGGCAGCTTTTTCGCCAATCAAATCTATAAGTTGGTGCAAAGGAACGTCAATCTCATATTGTAACATGGATGTCGTAGCCGATGTACTTCCGTGACCTATTTCTCTGCGATCAATCAGCATGGTTTTGTAACCATCCGCCATACATTGATGAGCTATAAGACTGCCAGTTATTCCACCGCCTACAATTAGAATTTCTGTGTCCAGATTTTCTCTTAATGACGGATACGAGTTGATGATTCCGTTTTTTACCAACCAAAAAGGTTCACTTGATTTTAGTTTCATGGCGCTGCGGTTTTTATCAAATTTAGTAAAAATATTTTTTGCACGATAATTAAGAAAAAAACAAAACCTATTATAAAAGTATAGAATGGTTATGTCCTTCTGAATTTTTTAATTAGTTATCAAGTGTTTCTTTGTTGGAAAAACAATAATTGCACTAAATAACTTAATATAAATTTAGTTATTGAATAAGAAAGGTATTTTAAATTAAAAATGTATCCTTGCTATTATTTCTGAATTAATAGATTTAGGTACATTTTATTCGTAAAAAGACAGCTATTAATAACAGAAATTTTTATAACGGACCTTCAAATTGTAACTAATCATGAAAAAAATAATTTGTTTATTGCTATTTTGTATATCATTTTCTACGGTGGGACAATCCAAAGAAAGTGATTTCTTCAAATTTTACAAAGGCGGGACTAAATATATGAAACCCGTGAAATATGTTCTTTTTGATACTACTTCAGGAGACACTAAAAAAGAAGTTGCTAATAAAATCTATTTTTACATGGGAGGAGAAACTTTTATTTTTGATGTCAAGATCAATAAAATGGATACTTGCTTACTTGACAAATTAAAATTCACCGTCGATAAATCAGAAGATTTACAACAAAAGGCGTATCAGTTTTACAAGGAAAAAAAGCAAATAGAGGAAAGAAAAATGAAGTTAAAAAATCCAATACTGTATCCGGTAACTGATTTTAGTGCATACTTTAAAATTTATGTATTAGAAAAAACTCATAAAAATACGCTTTTAAAATATGAAGTAGATTGGATATATTCTTCCTTTTAAAAACGAAGGATACTTGTGGATTTTAGCATGCTATTTAAAGATTAAGTATAGCTTGATCCTAATAAAACCAAAAAAAGTCTAATGTAAGAATTAGACTTTTTTTGGTTATGTTTTTAAGGGAACTATCTCAAATGCTCCAGCATATCTGTAGTCATGCTTTCCAAATCAAATTCATGTTTCCATCCCCAGTCCTTTCTAGCTTCAGCATCATCAATACTCGCAGGCCAGCTGTCGGCTATTTTTTGACGGAAGTCCGGCTCATAAGTAATGGTAAATTCAGGAATATGTTTCTTGATTTCGGCAGCAATCTCCGTTGGCGTAAAGCTCATTGCAGCTAAATTGTACGAAGAATGAATTTTTATTTGGTCAGCCGGCGCTTGCATTATTTGGATGGTCGCAGCAATAGCATCATCCATGTACATCATTGGCATTTTAGTTTCTGAGGATAAAAAACATTCGTATTTTTTGTCCGAAAGTGCTTTGTGAAAAATATCCACTGCATAATCTGTAGTTCCACCACCAGGAGGCGATGACCAGCTGATTAAACCCGGATAACGGATGCTTCTTACATCTACACCAAAAATATTATGATAGTATTCACACCATCTTTCGCCGGCTTGTTTGCTGATTCCGTACACCGTTGAAGGTTCCATAATCGTGTATTGAGGCGTGTTTTCTTTGGGAGTTGTTGGTCCAAAAACCGCAATACTCGAAGGCCAGAATATTTTTTTTATTTTTCCGGCTTTCGCCAAATTCAAAACGTGAAACAACGAATTCATATTCAAGTCCCAAGCAAATGCAGGGTTTTTCTCGGCTGTTGCCGATAACAATGCAGCCATCAAATATACTTCGTCGATTTGGTGTACTTCGACCAAATGTTCAATTTGATTAAAATCTAAAGCGTTCACGACTTCAAATGGACCGGAATTCACCACATCAATATTTAGCTTTCGGATATCCGAAGCAATTACATTTTCGGTTCCGTATATTTTTCGCAACTTTTGCGTAAGCTCTGTTCCTATTTGGCCGCAAGCGCCAATAATCAATATTTTTGTACTCATTTTTGTCTGTTTTGAAAAACAAAGATAACGTTTTCGCAAATAACATAACTTTGATGAAAATGATTATAAAAATCTTAAAATAGTATTTAAAAACATGTTTATTTTCTTAAATTTTCATGTTTTTAAGCATAAAAATCAGTCTGGCAATATTAGATTGTTATTCCAATACTGGAATTCATTATTGTAAATTTACTTTGTAACTTTGCACCTAAATTAATGGAAATTTTTAAAGGGTCATAATTGCTTCTTTTTTAAAAAATTACAACTGTATTTGAATTACTTTCATCCATTAAAAAATGATAAATTGACGCACATGAAATATAAAATAGCCGTTTTCTTCTCTCTGGTTTTTGTTTTGTTCTCTTGTAAAAATGACAATCAAAAACGAATTGCGGAAAACAAAAAAGAGATACAAAAAAGAGAAATCATATTTGCAAACATACAGAAAGGTTGGGTTTTATACGATGAACCAGTAACCGAAGCGGGTGAAAAAAGTATTGCATCTTGGAACGAATGGCGTATGTTTTTGGCTGAATTAGCACAAAAGCCTAAAAAAACGATTGGAGCTTTTCAGCAAAAATCGAAAGCGCTTTCGAAAAAAGCAATGGCTTTGAACGATAATATTCCTTACGAATACAACAAGCCTCAAATAAAAAGTAGGATTTCGACTTTGATTACTAAAGTACGATTGTTGGATTTATTCATTCATTTGGATAATATTCCAGATAAGAAAGTCACTTTATTAGTGTCGGAAATCAACTTGGAATTGGTTTCGCTACAAAGACAAATGGACAAAATTGTGGAGAAAAGTAAAATTCCAGTTGAAGAAGGAGAATCTGATTTATTGAAAATGATGGATACTTCAAGAGCCATTCCTAACACACCAGTCATCGATCCAAATATACCACGCGTTGAGTAAAAAAATCTTATACAACACCTACGATAATTCGCCAAAAACCCAGCAAATAGTTGCTCGTTTATTAGAAAACAATCAAGTAAAAATGCAGCTGTCGGGACTTTTGGGTTCTGCAGTTTCGTTTGTAATTCGTTCTGTATTTAAACAATCGGAGCTTCCTTTTTTAGTTATTTTAAACAATAAAGAAGAAGCGGCGTACTACTTGAACGATTTAGAACAGATGATTGGGGAGCAAGATGTCCTATTTTATCCCGGTTCATTTCGTCGCCCGTACGAAATCGAAGATACGGATAACGCGAATGTTTTGCTTCGCGCCGAAGTGTTAAACCGAATCAATTCCCGCAAGAAACCGGCCATTATTGTTACCTATCCCGAAGCGCTTTTCGAGAAAGTAGTAACCCGAAAAGAATTGGACAAAAACACGTTGAAAGTTGCTGTTGGGGATAAGATTTCCATCGACTTTATCAATGAAGTTTTGTTCGAATACGAATTCAAAAGAGTTGATTTCATTACGGAACCCGGAGAATTTTCGGTTCGTGGAGGAATTGTCGATGTGTTTTCATTTTCGAATGATAATCCGTATCGAATTGAGTTTTTTGGAGACGAAGTCGAGAGCATCCGTACGTTTGATGTTGCGACGCAATTGTCTATTGAAACACAAAAAAAGATTACAATAATCCCAAATGTGGAAAACAAAGTTTTTCAGGAAAACCGAGAAAGTTTCTTAGATTATATTTCGGAGAAAACAGTGATTTTCATTCAAAATACCGAAGATTTTTTATTGCAATTGGATAAACAATTTGGCAAAGCCGAAGAAGCTTTCGCAAAATTGTCGCAGGAAATAAAGCGGTCTTCGCCAGAACAATTGTTTTTGAATCAAGAAGCATTTATAAAAAGAGCGTTGGATTTTTCGATTGTAGAATTGAGTTCAAAACCTATTTTTAGAATCACCAAAAAATTCGAATTTCACATTCAGCCACAACCATCGTTTAACAAACAGTTTGATTTGTTGCTGAATAATCTGAATGAAAATCATTTCAACGGTTACAAGAATTATTTGTTTTGTTCGAATGATGCCCAAGCCAAACGATTTCATGATATTTTTGAAACGCTGGATGAAGCGAATTCTGAAAATATCCGCAAGCAATACAACACCATTGTTTTGCCTTTGTACCAAGGATTTATTGATGAAGAAAACCAAATAACCTGTTACACTGACCATCAGATTTTTGAACGCTACCATAAATTCAGCATCAAAAACGGCTATTCGAAAAAGCAGAATATTACTTTAAAAGAACTGACGACACTTTCGGTTGGGGATTATGTGACGCACATTGATCACGGAATTGGACGTTTTGGAGGATTGCAAAAAATACAAGTCGAAGGCAAAACGCAAGAAGCCATCAAGCTCGTTTATGCCGATAATGATATTGTGTATGTGAGTATTCATTCGCTGCACAAAATTTCAAAATACAACGGAAAAGACGGAACACCGCCCAAAATTTACAAATTAGGTTCGAATGCTTGGAAAATTTTAAAACAAAAAACAAAGGCACGGGTCAAACATATTGCATTCAACCTGATTCAGTTGTATGCTAAAAGAAGACTCGAAAAAGGATTCCAGTTTGCGCCCGACAGTTATTTGCAAAATGAACTGGAAAGTTCTTTTATTTACGAAGATACGCCGGACCAAACCAAATCAACGGCAGAGGTAAAAGCTGATATGGAAAGCGACCGTCCGATGGATCGCTTGGTTTGTGGTGATGTAGGTTTCGGGAAAACCGAAGTTGCCATTCGTGCGGCTTTCAAGGCTGTGGATAACAGCAAACAAGTTGCGATTTTGGTTCCTACAACCATTTTGGCCTACCAACATTATCGAACTTTTACAGAACGATTGAAAGATATGCCCGTTTCTGTTGGTTATTTAAACCGTTTTAGAACGGCCAAACAAAAAGCGGAAACTTTAAAACAATTGGCCGAAGGAAAACTGGATATTGTTATAGGAACCCATCAATTGGTTAATAAAAATGTAGTTTTCAAAGACCTTGGATTGCTGATTGTGGATGAGGAGCAAAAATTTGGTGTTAACGTAAAAGACAAACTCAAAACCATTGCGGCGAATGTTGATACGCTAACTTTAACAGCGACGCCAATCCCGAGAACTTTGCAGTTTTCACTAATGGCTGCACGCGATTTATCAGTTATTACAACGCCTCCGCCCAATCGTTATCCTATTGAGACGAATGTGGTTGGTTTTAGTGAAGAGATGATTCGGGATGCGATTTCGTATGAAATCCAGCGTAACGGACAGGTTTTTTTCGTCAATAATCGAATAGAAAATATCAAGGAAGTAGCCGGAATGATTCAGCGTTTGGTCCCAAATGCCAGAGTTGGAATTGGTCACGGCCAAATGGACGGGAAGAAACTGGAGGAATTGATGTTGGCTTTCATGAATGGAGAATTTGACGTTTTGGTGGCTACAACCATCATCGAAAGCGGATTAGATGTTCCGAATGCGAATACGATTTTCATCAACAATGCGAATAATTTCGGGTTGTCTGATTTGCATCAAATGCGAGGTCGAGTAGGGCGAAGCAACAAGAAAGCATTCTGTTATTTTATTTGTCCACCATATTCTGCGATGACCGATGACGCCAGAAAACGAATTCAGGCATTGGAACAGTTCAGTGAATTGGGTAGCGGATTTAATATTGCGATGAAGGATTTAGAGATTCGTGGTGCCGGAGATTTATTGGGTGGCGAGCAAAGTGGTTTCATCAATGAAATAGGTTTTGATACCTACCAAAAAATCATGAACGAGGCCATCGATGAATTAAAAGAAAACGAATTCAAGGATTTGTATCCGGAGGAAAATAATCTGGAAACTAAAGAATACGTCAAAGACCTGCAAATCGATACTGATTTTGAGTTATTGTTTTCTGATGAATACATCAATAATGTTTCGGAGCGATTGAGTTTGTACAATGAATTAGGCGCAGTCAAAAACGAAGAAGAACTGATTGTTTTCCAAAATAAATTGATTGACCGTTTTGGTCCAATGCCGCCACGAGCCAAAGCATTAATGAACAGTATTCGTATCAAATGGATTGCGACTCGTATTGGAATCGAAAAATTAGTGATGAAACAAGGTAAGATGATTGGGTATTTCATTTCGGATCAACAATCCGATTATTACCAATCTAATCGTTTTCATAAAGTACTGCAGTTTGTACAAAAACATCCTAATTTATGCAAAATGAAAGAAAAGCAAACGCCGGCTGGATTACGACTTTTGTTGACTTTTGACAATGTGAAGAATACCAGAACTGCTTTGGAATTAATGGAGAAGTTGGGTGGGGAATAAGAAATTTTTAAATGGGATTCTATTTTGCACTTAATTCAATTTTTTTTATCAAAACGAAATATTTTTAAGATTAATTTCTTTTTTAATATTTGAAAATGAAATAGTTAGTTAAATTTTAGGATTTGTTTTTTTAACACAATCAAAAAAGATAACTTTGTTATACTAAAATTTTAAGTTATGAATTTAGCCACCAGAAAATATAATTTTATTCAAGAGTTGACTACAATAGACGAAAGTTTATTGGAAAAACTTGAAATTATTTTAAAAACTAGCAAAAAAGATTGGTTCACTGATTTGAATTCAGATGAAAAACTTGAAATTGAAATCGGTTTAAAACAAGCAGAAAATGATGAATTTATTAGTCACGAAACTGTAATGAATAGATTTTCTAAATGGCGTTAAAGATCAAATGGACGCCACAAGCCGATAACGGTTTAGCAATTGTTATTGAATATTTAGAAGCAGAATGGACTTTTAGAGAAATTTTGCAATTGGAAGAAAATATCAACCAAGTTACCAATCAGATTAGTCTTTTCCCTAACTTACATCCAAAATCTGAAACCTATAAAAATCTTCACAAAGCAATAATAGATAAAAATAACTACTTTGTTTACCGAGTAAATTATAAAAAATCAAGTATTGAAATAATTAATTTTAGAGGAACTAAACAAAAACCGAAATATTAGAAAACTAATCTAATTCTTCAAATCTTTAATCACTTTAAAAGCCACATCTACTTGTTCTTCGCTCACTAAAATGGTAAACTCATTAGAAGTCGAAATTACTTCATTGATGATGATTCCTTCCCAAGCCAAACGCTGAAAAATGAAATAGTAAATTCCAGGAACGACAATGTTTTCTTTGGGTAATTTTACTGTAATCGAAGCCAGGTTATCTAGTTTTTGAATCAGTTTTTCAGTAGCAAAATGCTTGTCTACTAAATGATTTATACTGTTGCTAACCACAATATTCGTTTCATTCACTCCTCTAGATGAAGTGTAAAAAATATCCGGTAGCGTATTGATATCTGTAATTAAATCGGCTTGTTTATTCAAAACGGTGTCGGATGCAGCAAAAGTATAATCGGTCAAAGCCGAACGAACGGTGATTTCTCCGATATTTTTGATGACTTTGTTAATCTTATGGTTCAACCTGAAATCCAGTTCTTCTGTTAGTCTTTTTAAAGCCATAACAACTGCACCTTGTTTTACTTCCTTGCCAAATTCACTTTCTAATTCAGTCATTATGTTTCGGGATAATGAGGTCAGATTGATGATACCTAATGATAATGCATTTAGTAAAAAAGGCTTTGTTTTGATGTAGTTTTCTACAATGGAAGAAACAGTTTTCATGATGTAATTTTTTTTAGTTGGTTGTTATATACGCGTAGTTAGTGTGTAAATAGGACGCAAATATAAATAAAAAACAATTTGTTACAAATATAACATCAAGAAAAAACGGTTAAAAGTGATAAAAAGCATCGATAAGGTGCTCAATTACAAAAGATTTCCCTTCTTTATGGATGGCTATTATGTCAAAACGAACTTCAATATCCAAATTTCTTTCGTTGACAAAAGCGTCCACGGCCTTTACAAGAAGCTGAATTTTTTTTGGTTTTACAAAATCTTGTGGCAAGCCAAATTCTAATGAGGAACGGGTTTTGACTTCAACTATGGCAAGTGTATTTCCTTTTTGGGCAATAATGTCTATTTCGGCTTTTTGGAAGGTCCAGTTGGTTTGCAAAATCGTGTAGCCGTCTTTCTGTAGAAATTCGACAGCCATTTCTTCTCCAAGTTTTCCGAGCTCATTATGTTCCGCCATTGAAAAATTTTGTTTTAAGTTTAAGGTTTCAAGTTTTTAAACTTCTGTAATCAAATATCAAATTGCCTTTATTCAAAAACCAGCGTACTGCATTTTTCATTGACATCGATAGTCACATTATTCCCTAAAATCAATGCTCTATTGTCTTGAATATGTCCGGCAGGGAAATTGTACAGGACAGGAATATTGTATTTTTTGGTAACATCTTCAATAATTTCTATGGCGTTTTTTCCCCACGGAATGTCATTATCTTTCATTTTTGTCATGGAACCCACAACAATTCCTTTGATACTTTCCAGACACCCATTTCGTTTTAAATTCATCATCATGCGGTCAATATGATACAAATATTCGTCTAAATCTTCTATAAACAAGATTTTATCAGTACAATCAATCGCGGATGGGGAACCGAACAAACTGTATAGAATCGATAAATTTCCGCCCACTAATTCTCCGGTAGCTTTTCCGGGTCTGTTCATCAGGAATGGATCTATTTCGTACGATAGTTTTTCGCCAAATAACGCAATTCGTAAGGTTTCTATGGCTTGAGGAGTTGCTCTAGGAGCGGTTATTGGCATGATTCCGTGAATGGATTTGTAACCCATTGTATTCAAATGATTGTGTAAAACGGTCACATCACTGAAACCAACAATCCATTTTGGATTTTTTTTAAACGCAGTAAAATCCAATAAATCAATCATTCGTACAGTTCCGTATCCGCCTTTTACACACCAGATTGCTTTGATGTTTGGATTGTCTAATTGCTGCTGAAAATCGGCTGCACGTTGTTCGTCGGTTCCGGCTAATTGGTCATTATCTAAACCTATTGTACTTCCAATGACTACTTCCAAACCCCAACTTTTCAATAAAGCAATAGCGGGTTTCAGGTTGTCATCTGTATTTTTTCTGGCTGTTGCCAAAATTGCTACGGTATCTCCTTTTTGTAAACTTGGCGGTGTAATCATGTTGTATTGGGCTTGGCTGTTGAAAGATTGTAAAACAAAAATAAGCAATAGAAATTGATATAAAACAGGACGGCGTGGTGTAAAAGTTAATCGGTTTTTGTTCATGCTTTAATGCTTTTCTGAAAAAATTCTAGTGGTAAAGTTTTTAAATGATAAAAACAAAGATAGACAATTAGAAAATAATTCTAAGTTCAGGTTCAAATGACTATTTTTACAATAGCCAGATTCTAAAATAGAATCTAATTAACGACTGGAAATAAATAATACTTATGAGAATTACGCACTGGGTTCCTATTCTTTTTTTATTTTTTTCGATAGCTAAATCTACTGCACAACAGAAAAAATACGTCATTCACACCGTTGCGTTTTATAATTTTGAAAACCTTTTTGATACCATAAATGATCCGGATACTTTTGATGAAGAATGGACGCCAACGGGTTTGCAGCGATGGACTTATGATAAATATGAAAAGAAATTGGGGAATTTAGCCCGCATATTATTCGAAATTGGTTCAGCTGAAAATACTGATTCGCCTACGTTTATTGGCGGATGCGAAATAGAAAACCGAGGTGTTTTGGAGGATTTAGTCAAACAACCTAAATTAATCGAGAAAGATTACGGAATCATCCATTTTGATTCGCCGGACAAAAGAGGAATCGATGTGGCGCTTTTGTATCAGAAAAATAAATTTCAGCCTACGAGTTACAGTAATATTCCGTTGTATATTTATAAACAAGGAAGCACTGCGAACGAAAATTCCAAAGCCAGTTCAGAAGAAAAAACAGATGACGAATTGCAAATAAGCACCAAAAATTATCGGGTTTATACACGAGATCAGCTTTTGGTAACTGGATTTCTCGATGGTGAGGAAATCAATATAATCGTCAATCACTGGCCGTCACGTTCTGGCGGCGAGAAAAAATCTAGTCCATTTCGCGAGGCCGCCGGCGCATTAAACCGAAAAATAATAGACTCTTTACAACGGATAAATCCAAACGCAAAAGTGATTACGTTGGGTGATTTGAATGACGGACCGTATAATAAAAGCGTCAGAATTGGGCTTGGCGCCAAAGCAAAAAAGGCAGATGTGCTTCCGTTTGGAATTTACAATCCATTCGAAGAAATGGCCAAAAAGGGATTTGGAACCATCGCATTTCGGGATGCTTGGGATATTTTTGACCAAATAATGGTTTCCGAAACCTTACTGCTAACGGATTATTCGAGCTTTCGATATTGGAAAGCAGGAATTTACAACAAGTCATTTTTGATACAAAACAGCGGACAATACAAAGGCTATCCGTTGCGACATTCCACCACCGAAATAGGATTTAGTGACCATTTTCCCGTCTATATTTATTTGATTAAGGAAAAAAAATAACCATTTATTATTTCATAAATTTACATTTAAAATAAAAATCATGGCAATAGCAAAACCTTTCAACCTTAATAAATGGATTGACGAAAACCGTCATCTGCTCAAACCGCCCGTTGGTAACAAGAATTTATACACAGAATCCGGAGATTATATCGTTATGGTGGTTGCGGGTCCAAATGCCCGAAAAGACTATCATTACAACGAAACCGAAGAATTGTTTTACCAACTCGAAGGCTCCATAAAAGTCATTGTTCAAGACGACGGAGAGCGCAAAGAAATGGAATTGCATCCCGGCGATATGTATCTTAATCCAGCTAAAATTCCGCATTCTCCAGTTCGTTCCGAAGGTTCTATTGGACTTGTCATCGAACGAAAAAGAGCCGGACAAGGATTTACAGACGGCTTGCTTTGGTTTTGCGATACTTGTAATCATAAGCTTCACGAAGTCTATTTTGAATTGCATAATATCGAGAAAGATTTCTTGCCTCATTTCGAACATTTCTACAATTCGGAACACTTGAGAACTTGCGAAAAATGCGGAACTGTAATGGAAACGGACCCTCGATTTGTTGCCAAAAAATAATTTTCAGGAGCTCATCCTGATAGAAGCGGCATCCTTTATAGGTCTCGTAAAAAACGAGACCTATAAAGGATGCCGCTTCTATCAGGGCTAAAAAATGAAAATATAAGTAGTAACGTTTACTATTTAACCTTAAATCAATATATTTGTAAAAAAATATAACAATTTTTAATAAAAAAGTTACAATGATAACAATAGCAGATCAATTCGGAATGAAGGAAGCATTGGCGCAATTGGGTGTAAAAGCCATAAATGAAGGAACATCAACCGGGATAAACCATTTTTCAAATGGGGAAATTCTTGAAAGTTATTCACCAGTTGACGGTCAGCTAATAGGTACTGTAAAAACAACTACGGCTGCTGATTATGAAAAAGTAATGCAAACCGCTACCGAAGCTTTTAAAACATTCAAAATGATGCCTGCGCCACAACGTGGTGAAATCGTGCGTCAGTTTGGTGAAAAATTGCGAAAAAATAAAGAAGCTTTAGGCAAGTTAGTTTCCTATGAAATGGGGAAATCATTGCAAGAAGGATATGGTGAAGTTCAGGAAATGATAGACATTTGTGATTTTGCAGTGGGATTATCGCGTCAATTACACGGATTAACAATGCACTCCGAACGTCCAGGACACAGAATGTATGAGCAATACCACCCAATGGGAGTTGTGGGAATCATTTCGGCTTTCAATTTTCCAGTTGCCGTTTGGGCTTGGAACACGGCTTTAGCTTGGATTTGTGGCGATGTTTGTGTTTGGAAACCATCTGAAAAAACACCACTTTGTGGAATTGCCTGTCAAAATATTATAGCCGAAGTAATTAAAGAAAATAACCTTCCGGAAGGAATTTCATGTTTGATAAATGGAGATTACAAAGTGGGTGAAATGATGACTAACGACAAGCGTGTGCCATTGATTTCTGCAACGGGTTCTACTCGTATGGGGAAAATTGTTGCGCAAGCAGTTGCAGGTCGTCTTGGAAAATCATTATTGGAATTAGGCGGAAATAACGCCATCATTGTAACTCCGGATGCTGATATCAAAATGACGGTTATTGGTGCTGTTTTTGGTGCGGTAGGAACGGCAGGACAACGTTGTACATCAACACGTCGTTTGATTATTCACGAAAGTATTTATGATAAAGTTAAAGATGCAATTGTATCGGCTTACAAACAATTACGTATTGGAAATCCTTTGGACGAAAACAATCATGTAGGTCCTGTAATTGATAAGCATGCTGTGGAAATGTACAATAAAGCATTAGAAAAAGTTGTTGCTGAAGGCGGGAAAATCCTCGTTGAAGGCGGCGTGCTTTCTGGTGAAGGATTTGAAAGTGGTTGCTACGTAAAACCAGCAATTGCAGAAGCTGAAAATTCTTTCGAAATCGTGCAACACGAAACTTTTGCACCTGTTTTATATTTATTGAAATATTCAGGAACTGTGGAGAATGCTATCGCAATTCAAAACGGAGTGGCGCAAGGATTATCATCTGCTATTATGACAAACAATTTGCGTGAAGCAGAACTTTTCCTATCCGTAGTAGGTTCTGATTGTGGAATTGCAAATGTAAACATAGGAACTTCCGGTGCAGAAATTGGTGGTGCTTTTGGTGGTGAAAAAGAAACTGGTGGAGGAAGAGAATCAGGTTCTGATGCTTGGAAAGTATATATGAGAAGACAAACGAATACGATTAATTATACTACAAGTTTGCCATTGGCACAAGGAATCAAATTCGATTTGTAGCAACAAAATATAATAAACTAAAAAAGGCAATTTGAATAGTTCAAATTGCCTTTTTTTATTTCAAATTCTTTGTAAACTTTCAGGATAATCTTTCTACAAATTGAAAGAAGCACCAATATTAAACGTGAATTGGTTGTTCAACTTATCAAAACCTATTGGATTTGTTTTATAACTGGCAATTGGAATTCCAGCTTCGGTGAAAACACCAAAACCTTCGGTAAAGAAATAACGGAAACCTAAATGCGCACCAAAATTTCTTAGTCCCAAATCCAATCCTGGATAAATATCCATTTTTGGATCTAATTCAAAAACATTTCCCAAGTTTGCATTGAAACGTGCTTTAACATCTATTCTATCGCCAAAATCAGGTTTGTTTCCTAAATCATCTTTAGAAACAGACAACAAATAAGAGGTAACAAATCCGAAAGACATGTTTTCTCCAAGACCAAAATCAGAAGAAACACGAATTCCTGATCCTCCGTTTTGGAAGTTAGCTCCAACATCAAATTTAACGTCGCCTTTTCCTTTGAAAGCCTGAGCATTGATCAAACCAACAGTCAATAGTAATATTAATGTAATAATCTTTTTCATATGAAGATAAAATTTGTTTTTTATTGGAATATGGAATTTGCATATCTTGATTGGTGTTTGCGACCAATTTTCGGTTGTGCTCATTTCATACTCTTATTTTTTTAAGTGGTGCAAAAGTAGTTCAATAAAATCTAATTTCTTCCTTTCTCGTCAAAATACAGTTGGCTCAAAGGTTCGCTTTGCCAAAATTCCTTGCTGTCAACATCCATAATAGTCAAGGGTCCTTTGAAAGCCGCTCCGGTATCTACGTTCCAAACATTTGCCTTTTGTACGGGCGTGGTTTCACCAATACGGGTAACGGGCGTGTGACCAATATAGATTTCTTCGTATAAAGTAAAACGTTTTGGATAAAAAGGGTGGTCAATTTTCATTGTTGTGTCTAATGCCAATGCGGTTTCCCACAAGGTTCTGTCCCAATAAAAAAGCCCAGGGAAATATTCAAAATCTACACCGTTCATATTGGTAAAACCAGCATGAACATACAAACGTCGCTGTTCGTCCAGATGATAATTATCCAGAGATTTCAGGAATTCAATGTGTTTTTGCTTCGTTTCTGCGCTGACAGATTCGTAGGCCAAAACCGTAGCTTCCCCGCCATGTTTGTACCACAACAGATTGTCTTTGCTTTCATCAAGCCATTCCAGCAGTAAATCATCGTGGTTCCCGCGAATGCAAATGCAATTTTGTTTGGTTTTTAAATCAATGATAAAATCAAGTACCTGAGGAGATTGGCTCCAGCCATCAACGTAATCGCCCAAAAAAATTAGGGTATCTTTTTTAGTAACTTTGGCTCTTTCCATAATTTGGTGCAGCGCTCGCAAACCACCATGAATATCGCCTATAACAAGTGTTCTCATGTACTGTATTTCTTTTTATTAATGAAAAAATAGCAGAAAATAAGCACTATTTTTCAAGTCATAAAATTAAGTAAAAGTGTGATGAACCAAGCTTTTTTAGTTTATTATTTTTTAAAAAATTAAAGAATTCGTGTTTTAACGTGAAATTGAAATATCACTGTTTTAGGTGATTGTTTTATTTAATTTTTCGGATTAGTTTTACAAAAAATTAAACTTTTTTCAAATGAGTACACTTGTTACGTTATCGTTGCTGTTAGCTAAAATGATTTGTCAAGTCTTAAAAGAATTGTTGGCTTTTATTCAATAAAAAAGCTAATAAATTTGTTTTAAAACTACTTTATAATCAGATAAATGCTTAAAATTCACCTACAAATATTGGTTTGTTTCCTTTTGTTAAGTTGTGCAACCAATAAAAACTTAACTATTGAAAAATTCAATAACCAAGAATTTGAAATCAAGTTAAATAGCGCTAATTGGCTGGATAATTCCAGAAACAGATTAATTCCGGTAGTGTTTTATTTACCAATTGTAAATGATAAAATTTCAAATCAACAATTGGTAATAATCAGTCATGGATATGGAGAAAATAAGCCTTTCGCAAATAAATCATATTCATACTTAACAGAAAAGTTAGCATCCAAAGGCTATTATGTAGTCAGTATTCAACATGAATTACCAACGGATGATTTGTTGCCTTTGACGGGAATCCCCCAAATTGTGCGACGATCAAATTGGGAAAGAGGAGCGGAGAATATCCTGTTTGTTCTGAATGAATTGAAAAAAATTAAACCAGAATTAGATTTCAAACATGTAAACCTAATTGGACATTCCAATGGAGGTGATATGACGGTTTTGTTTGCTCATAAATATCCAAAATTAGTTGATAAAATAATTTCGTTAGACAATCGTCGGATGGAATTGCCCAGAACTTCCCAGCCTAAAATTTACTCGCTTCGCTCCAGTGACCAACCTGCAGATGAAGGAGTTTTGCCTACTGTTACAGATCAGGAAAAGTTTGGAATAAAAATCATTAAACTCCCAAATACCATTCACAATGACATGAATGACAGCGGAAATAAAAAACAAAAAAGAGAAATTAATGCTTATGTATTGGGCTTTCTTACCGAGTAAAATTTATAAAATAATTATAACTACTGCACATCATATTTCATCTTTCTCAAAATACGCAACGCTTCTTTAAACGATAAATACACTTGGTTGAAAGGTTTTAACAGTATTTTTGCATCAATCAGTTTTTGCTTGGCTTCTTCAAAACCGTTGAGGTAACAAATCATGAATGTTGAGGGTAAATTCTCTAAATCTTTGTGTTCCCGTTCGGATAACGAAACTCCTTTTTGGAGTTTGTTCAGCAAAGCAATATTGGAATTGTAAATGTGAAATAACATTTTCTTGTTGAATTCTGGAGGCTGAAACAGCATCTCTCTTTCAATTTTGTAATAGCCATTATCATGAAAATGAATCGTTTGTTTTTCTAAAGGATAATAGCTCGTTTTGTCATTTAAACCCAAAGGAACATATTCAATAATAGTAAAAGTATCTTCATTATAAGTGATTTCGACTACATCCTGAGCCGAGTAAAACAGCTTGATTTGTTCGTTTATTAATTCGATATCTACGCGTGATAAATACGTTTTCTCACGAGATTTTTTGGCAATTCCAGCCCAGCAAATCACAAATAATTCTTTGAATACTTTATACTTTGGGGCCATATCTTTGTGGCGAAAATTCATGAAATCAATCACGCCATCAAGTGTGTTTTCGATGCTGTTTCTGGAGTTATTTTCAATGCCAATTACGGTTTCCGTATTCTGATAATTTTTTTCAATTTCACCTTCGACTGGCATTGTGTTACTGCCTCGCCGTATAAAAGTACTGTTGGCGGGAATCGTGTGAATTCCTTTTTTGAAATGGGAAGTTTTGCTTTTTGGCTTGACCGTTACTAGTCCGATAACTTTATCTTTTGGCAAATTTGGGAATGGCACATTTTCGTACTGAATTTTCGGAGGATTCTCCAGATAAGCATTCACTAAATTCTGAATCCGACTGTCATCAAAAAAATCATCCCCAACGATAAGATTGTCATGATCTTCCACTCCCACCACAATATAGGAATTGTTTGTAGGATTCGAATTAGACAGCGCGCAAATGTGTTTGAGAAATTTGGCTTTTCCTTCCCGAGTATGCAAATTCAACTGGCGCTTTTTGTCATAAAAACTACCCTCATCATTGTGAGCAAGCAGGTTTTTGATAAGAATGCGTTTGTTGATCATACAATTAGATTTTTAGATTTCTTAGACCGTTGGATTCTTAGATTCTCCTAATAATCTAAAAATCCAACAATCTAAAAATCAAATTTAAATATCTCTTTTTAAAATAGTCGCCGAGGCTTGCGCTGTGGGTAACACCAGCAAATCGGCAATATTTACATGGTATGGTCTGGAAACTACAAAGTGAATAATATCAGCGATATCTTCCGGATGTAAAGGTTCAAAACCTTTGTAAACATTAGCGGCTTTCTCCGTATCGCCTTTAAAACGCACTTCGCTGAATTCGGTTTCTACGGCACCGGGATGAATGGCACCAACCCGAATTCCATACGGATTCAAGTCCATGCGCATGGCTTGGTTCAAGGCGTCAACGGCATGTTTGGAGGCACAATAAACGTTTCCGTTCGGATAAACTTCTTTTCCGGCAATGGAACCAATGTTGATGATATGACCTGATTTTCGTTCGATCATTTGCGGGATAATTGCTTTCGAAACATATAAAAGTCCTTTGACATTGATGTCAATCATGGCGTCCCAATCATCTAAATCTCCGTTTTGAATGGGATCTAAACCATGCGCATTTCCGGCATTATTAATTAAAACATCAATTGTGGAAAAAGCTTCCGGGATGGAATTGATGCTTTCAAAAACCGCTTTTTTGTCGCGAACATCAAAGGACAAAGTATGCACTTCCGTAAAATCCGAAAGTTCTTTTTCAAGAGCCTCTAATCGGTCTTCACGGCGTCCACAAAGAATAATTTTATAGTTGTTTTTAGCTAATATTTGTGCTGTTGCTTTACCAATTCCGCTGGTTGCTCCAGTCACTAAGGCTGTTTTAGTCATGAGTTTTTTTCTGTTTTTTGATTCTAAAGTTGCTGAACTGAACACTATTTTAGGCTACATCATCGCCCATGCTTGCGGTCCAGATGGCAAACCAATCTTCTTTGTCTAATTCTAATTCGACGGCTTTCATCAATGATTGAATTCGGGCAACATTTACGGTTCCTGCGATAGGAATTACTTGCGCAGGATGTTTTAAAATCCAGGAAAGTAAAATCGAATCCGAACCTAAATGGTATTTTGAAACTAAGGTCGCCAGTAATTGTTTCAATCTTCTGGTTTGTGGAATATCTTTTCTAAAAACAGATCCCAGCGGATTCCATGACATCGGTCGAATGTTGTTGGCTTGCATATAATCAAAACTTCCGTCGACCATTGGCTCAAAATTCGTTGCCGAAAATTGCACTTGATTGTATAAAACTTCTGTTTTTTGACTAATTAATTCTGTTTGTGAAGACGTAAAATTAGAAAGTCCAAAATCGATGATTTTCCCGTCTGATTTTAGTTTTAAAACCGCCTCGGCAATTTCATCTGCCTGCATCAAGGGACTTGGTCTGTGGAGCAAAAGAACGTCTAAATAATCCGTCTGTAAATTTTTTAAGGAATTCTCAACGGACCAGATAATGTAATCTTTGGAATACTCGTAATGTTTAATTTTATTGTCTCGGTTTCCGGTTACCATTTGGATACCACACTTCGAAATCAACTGTAATTTTTCTCGTGCAATTTTACTGGAAGCGAATGCTTTTCCAAAGTCGGTTTCGGTGGTGTAATCTCCGTATATATCGGCATGGTCAAAGGTGCTGATTTTGTTTTCTAAACACACATTAATCATGTTTTCCATTTCTTTGGTATTGAGATTTTTATCCCAAATTCCCCAATTCATTACTCCCGCTACAATGGGTGATAATTTTGTTTTGCTCATGGTTTTTATTTTTTATTGAAATGCGTAAATCTTGTAATTCAAAGTATATTTTTCAAAGTTCTTAAAAATATAAAAATTGTATCACAATTAGTCCTTAAAATTAAGGCTTTTATTGAAGTTTTAACCATTTTTTAACATCTTACTTCTAAAAAAAAATTCAATTTGCACCTTCAAAACGAAGGCATTAAATTCAAGGTTTTAAAAATAATAAAATGGAAGAAAATACGGCGACTTTAGACATCAGAGCAATCAATGAAAAAATAGAAAGAGAGAGTGCTTTTATAGACCTTCTCACAATGGAAATGAACAAGGTTATTGTGGGTCAAAAGCACATGGTGGAGCGTTTGTTAATCGGACTTTTGGGTCAAGGGCATATTTTATTGGAAGGTGTTCCCGGATTAGCAAAAACCTTAGCGATAAACACCCTTTCTCAAGCCGTTCAAGGATCTTTTAGCAGAATCCAATTTACACCGGATTTATTGCCAGCCGATGTTGTGGGAACAATGATTTACAACATTAAGGCTAATGAGTTCTCCATAAAAAAAGGACCAATCTTCGCTAATTTCGTCCTTGCCGATGAGATTAACCGTGCGCCAGCCAAAGTGCAATCAGCATTATTGGAAGCCATGCAGGAAAAGCAAGTAACTATTGGCGACACTACTTTCAAGTTAGACAGACCATTTTTGGTGTTAGCGACTCAAAATCCAATTGAACAAGAAGGAACGTATCAATTACCTGAAGCTCAGGTCGATCGTTTCATGTTGAAAACAGTTATTGATTATCCAAAAATGGAAGATGAACGTTTAGTGATTCGTCAAAACTTAAAAGGAAGTTATGAAAAAGTAAATGCTGTAGTTTCTGTGGAACAAATTTTACGAGCTCAAGAAGCAGTTCGTGAGGTTTACATGGATGAAAAAATAGAAAAATACATACTTGATATCATTTTTGCCACGCGTTATCCAGAAAAATACAAATTAGTTGATTTGAAACCATTAATCAGTTTTGGAGCATCACCACGTGGAAGTATCAATTTGGCGACTGCCGCAAAATGTTACGCTTTTATCAAACGTCGTGGTTATGTAATTCCAGAGGATGTTCGTGCTGTAGTTCATGATGTATTGCGTCACAGAATTGGAGTTACTTATGAAGCAGAAGCCGAAAATATTACTTCAGTAGACATCATCAACAAAATCGTAAACGAAGTAGAAGTACCTTAAAGTTTGTTTAAGGTTTAAAGTTTCAAGTTGTTGGATTACGAACTTGGAACGTTAAACTTTTAAACTTTAAACAAATTAAAAATGGATACAAAAGACCTCTTAAAAAAAGTACGGAAAATAGAAATCAAAACCCGAAGATTGAGCGATCACATCTTTTCGGGAGAGTATCATACGTCTTTCAAAGGGCGTGGAATGACTTTCAGTGAAGTGCGTCAATACCAGTACGGAGATGATATTCGTGCGATTGATTGGAATGTAACCGCACGTTACAACGAAGCGCACGTAAAGGTTTTTGAAGAAGAACGTGAATTGACCATGATGTTAATGGTTGATATTTCGGGTTCAGAAAGTTTTGGTTCAAAAAATCAATTCAAGAAAGATATCGTGACCGAAATCGCTGCAACAATGGCTTTTTCAGCGACTCAAAACAACGATAAAATAGGTTTGATTTTGTTTTCGGATGAAATCGAATTGTACATTCCGCCAAAAAAAGGAAGATCACACGTACTTAGAATCATTCGAGAATTGATAGAATTTCAGCCTAAAAGCCGAAAAACAGATATTGCTCAAGCTCTAAAATTTTTATCGGGAACCCAAAAAAAGAAAGCGATTGTGTTTGTAATTTCTGATTTCATGTCGGAAGATTATGAGCACACTTTAAAAATTGCTGCAAAAAAACACGACATAACTGGGATTCGCGTGTACGACATTCGAGAAGAAAAAATGCCGGATTTAGGAATGGTTTCTATGCTTGATGCTGAAACCGGAGCAGTAGAATTGATAAATACCGGTTCGAAAGCAGTGCGAATGAATTATGAAAAACAATACCGTGATAAAGTCAACTATTTTAAAGAAACGTTCAGTAAATCAGGTTCCGGTGTTGTAAACACAAGAGTTGACGAAAGTTATGTGACGAAATTATTAAGTTATTTCAAATCGAGATGATGATTTCAGATTTTTGATTAACGATTTTTGATTTTAGATTTTGTAGAAGTGGAAAATGGATTTTAGATTGGGAAAATAAAAATATAATCATAATAAGTGAATAAGCAAGAATTAGAAAATAGATTGATAGATTTTGCAGCAACAATAATAATCGTTGCAAGCAAATTTGAAAAAAACTATGCTGGAAATCATCTTGCTGGGCAAATTATTAGATCTGGAACTTCTCCTGCTTTAAATTATGGAGAGGCACAAAGTGCAGAAAGCAGTAAAGATTTTATTCATAAAATGGGCATTTGTTTAAAAGAGTTAAGAGAAAGCTTTGTTTGTTTAAAAATTATTGAAAAATCAAGTTTAACGTCCGATTTAACAAATCTAACTATTGCAAAAACTGAGGCTAATGAGCTAATTTCTATTTTCGTATCAAGTATTAAAACAGCTAAAACAAATCTGAAATAAATTTAGATTTTTGATGAAAAGCGGATCGAAGTTTCGGGATCAAATCTGAAATCAAAAATCGTTAATCTTCAATCAAAAATCGAAAGAGGTTCAATAATAAAAGATGAAAAAACAATTATACCTACTACTATTGCTGCTTTCGACTGCGGTTTTTGCACAACAAAAGCAAGTAGTCACAAGTATTGACACCACTAAAAATAAAATTGGTGCGGAATTTAAACTGTCCATAAAAACTACTGTTGATTCTTCGTCTAAAGTGATTTTCCCTAAATTGAAAAACTTTGGAGCTTTAGAGGTGATTCAGTCTTATCCTATTGATACTGTCAAAATGGACGGCCGTTATGAATTAATCAAAAAATACGGTTTAACCCAATTTGATTCCGGTAGATATGTGGTTCCAAGTATCAAGATTTTTATCAACAGCAAACCGTTTTTGACAGATTCACTTTTGGTTGAAGTCGCAAATGTTCAAGTAGATACTTTGAAACAAAAAATGTTTGACATCAAGGACATTGCTCCAGCTGATAACCAAATTGGAGACTGGTGGAAATACCTTTTGATTATTGCTTTGATTGTAGGTATTGGAGCGTTTATTTATTGGTTTATTAAAAAACGCCAAGAAAAGAAACTACATGAAGAAATTTATAAAACTCCAATCGAGAAAGCGACTACTTTGCTGGATACTTTAGAGAAAAAGGAACTTTGGCAAAAAGGAGAAGTAAAAGCCTATTATAGTGAATTGACTGATATCGCAAGAAATTATATCGAAGAAGCAATAGAAATTCCGGCTATGGAAAGCACGACTTCGGAACTGATTCAGGGTCTTAGAGCAGCTTCTGTAAAAAAGAAAATGACGCTTTCGCAAGAAATTATCGAAAATCTAGAGCGTGTTTTAAAACAAGCCGATTTAGTAAAATTTGCCAAGTCAAAACCATTGGATTTTGAAATCACAGAAGACCGAAATAAGATTCAAAAAGCAATTCTGACATTAGACAATTCAATTCCTGTGCAAATTCCGGTAGAGGAAGACATGTTGTTGAATGAAGCGCAAAGACAAAAACAAATCCAAATTCAATTGCGCAAACAAAGGAACAAACGCATCGTAACTGCGGTGGCTTCGGTTGTTTTTTTATTGGCAGCGACCACTACTTTTTTCATTGTTACCAAAGGGTTTGATTATGTGAAAGACAATATTATTGGTCATCCTACAAAAGAATTATTGGAAGGTGAATGGGTAAAAAGTGAGTACGGAAATCCAGGAATTATCATAGAAACACCAAAAGTGCTTAAGAGAGTGGATTTGACAAAAACACTCCCTAAAGACGGAATGGCTTTGATCAAAGAAATGCAGTCTTTTGCTTATGGAAGTGTTTTGGACCGTTTTTATGTGATGGTTTCTACACTAAAATTCAAAGCAGAAACGCAAATTGATTTGGCAAAATCTATGGATGGCGCGCTGCAATCACTTGAAGCGCAAGGAGCTCAAAACATGATTGTAAAACAAGAAGATTTTGAAACCAATGAAGGAGTTAAAGGATTGAAAGCTTACGGAACGTTCTCCCAAATTGATAGTGACAATAAGACTACTGCAAAAATGTATTATGAAGCAATATTGTTCAGTCAAGAAGGCGGATTGCAACAGATTTTAATTTTTCATGAAGAAGGAGATAAGTATGGCAACGAAATATCAGAACGCGTTTTGAATGCTGTCGAATTAAAACAAGCAAGTAAATAATGGAGAAAATAACATTTTTAAACCCAGAATTTTTTTGGTTGCTTCTACTGATTCCAGTTGTAATTGTCTGGTTCATGCAAAAAAAGAACCATCAATCAGCCACCTTAAAAATAAGCTCGTTAGAAGGATTTAAAGGAACAGGATCGTATTTAACCAAGTTAAAACCGATGTTGAATGTGCTTCGGATTTTGGCTTTATGCTCTTTGATTGTAGCCATGGCAAGGCCAAGAACGGTCGATGTGAGTAATAAAACTAAAACGACGAAAGGAATTGATATCGTCATGGCGATAGACGTTTCCGGAAGTATGCTGGCCAAAGATTTGAAACCAAACAGAATGGAAGCCCTGAAACGAGTGGCCGCTGATTTTGTTGAAGAACGACCAAATGACAGGATTGGACTTGTGGTTTATGCCTCTGAAGCGTACACAAAAACGCCGGTAACCAGTGATAAAGCTGTAATTCTGGATGCCATCAACAGCATTAAATATGATAATGTTTTGCAGGACGGAACCGGAATAGGAATGGGATTAGCGACTGCTGTGAATAGATTGAAAGACAGTCAGGCAAAAAGCAAGGTGATTATTCTTTTGACTGATGGTGTGAATAATGCTGGATTTATCGAGCCGGAAACAGCATCGGATATTGCCAAACAATACGGAATCAAAGTGTATACCGTTGGAATTGGAACTAATGGAATGGCCATGTTTCCGTACGCTATTGCACCAAATGGGAAGTTTCTGTTCCAAATGATGAAAGTGGAAATTGACGAGCAGTTGATGAAAAATATTGCCAGAAAAACAGATGGAAAATATTTCAGAGCTACAAGCAACAGCAAATTAGCGGAGATTTATGCTTCCATCAATAAACTGGAAACAACTGAAATCGAAGAATTAAAATTCTATGATTACGATGAAAAATTCAGACCTTTTATATGGTTCGCCGGTTTTTTATTATTGGTAGAAGTAGGATTAAGGAATACGGTCTTTAAAAGCTTTATATAATGACAGTCGCAAACTGAAAACTGTAACTGAAAACTGCGACTAAAAGTAAAAAAATGGAATTAGACGAAAAAAAATATTTATATCTTCTCTTTATACTGCCCTTGGTGGTGTTGGTTTTTCTGTTCAATTTATATTGGAAAAGAAAAAAACAACGCGAGTTTGGCGATTTAGAAATGGTGAAAAAACTGAGTCCGGAAAGTTCAGTTTTTAAACCCGTTTTGAAAGTAACAGTTTTGATTTTGGCTTTACTTGGACTCATTCTTGGTTTGGTAAATCCAAAGATTGGTACCAAAATGGAAACCGTGAAACGAGAAGGAATTGACATTGTTTTTGCAGTGGATGTCTCCAAAAGTATGTTGGCCGAAGACGTAGCGCCAAACCGATTGGATAAAAGCAAGCAAATTGTTTCGCAAATTATTAATCAGTTAGGTAGTGACAGAATAGGAATTGTGGCGTATGCAGGAAGCGCTTTCCCAGTATTACCCATCACTACGGATTATAGCGTAGCTAAAATGTTTCTCCAAAGCATGAATACTGATATGGTTTCCTCCGTAGGAACATCATTCAACGAGGCTATCAAATTATCGTCAACGTATTTTGATGATAAAAAAACGAGTAAGTTATTGATTATGATTTCGGATGGTGAAGACCATAACGAAGGTGCTGATGAAGCCGCCGAAGAAGCGAATAAACTTGGAATTAAAATTATTACAATTGGTGTTGGAACTGAAAAAGGAGGTACAATTCCATTAAAAAGAAATGGAATTGTCGAAGGTTTCAAGAAAGACAATAACAACGAAGTAGTGATAACAAAATTGGTTCCGGAAAGTCTGACAGCCATTGCAAAAGCCACAAAAGGAGGCTATGTAAATGGTAATAACACCAAAGAGGTTTTGGAATATGTTAAGAATGCTTTGAATAATATTCAAAAAACAGAGTTTGAAGCGACCGAAATGGCAGATTTTCAATCCCAATTTCAATGGTTCTTGGGTTTTGCCTTTTTGCTGTTATTTGTTGATGTATTTCTATTGGAAAGAAAAACGAGTTGGGTTAAAAAGTTGGATTTATTTAACGAGAATAAATAATTATTTCTAAAAGGCTTCAAAACCTTCTGGATTTATAGATACAATAAATGAAAAGATTTAAAATTATCATAATTGCCTTTTTAATCGTTGCTTTCTCCGGGAAAGCCGAATTGCATGCGCAACAAAAAGATCGAATTCTGCCCAAAGGAAACCAAGATTATGCGGATAATAAATTTGTGGATGCGGAGGCTAATTACCGAATTTCGGATTCAAAATTTCCTAATAAAGCAGCTGCGCCTTTTAATCTTGGAAATAGTATTTACAAGCAAAAACAATCTTCTGAAGCCAAGTTTGCTTACGCAAAAGCGTTAAAAAATTCGAAAACAAGACCTCAGAAACACCGTGCTTTTCATAATCTTGGAAATGTGTTCATGAATGAAAAAGATTATACGCAAGCGGTAGAAGCGTATAAAAATGCCTTGCGCAATGATCCAACTGATGAGGAAACCCGTTATAATTATGCTTTGGCAAAAAAAATGCTGAAAGATAATCCGCCAAAGGACGATAAGAAAAAAGACGAGAAAAAAGATCAGGAAAAGAAAGACGATAAAAAGGACGACAAGAAAGACGGCGAAAAAGACAAAAAGGACGATAAAGAAAAAGATAAGAAAGACGACAAAGGAGATCAGGACAAACAAAACAAAGATCCGAAACCCAATGATAAGGGTGAACCAAAACCTGCGCCAGGAGGGATTTCAAAGGAACGTTTAGAAAATCTTTTGGATGCTGTAAATAAAGAAGAAAAGAAGATTCAGGACAAAGTGAATGCCCAAAAAGTAAAAGGAAAACCAGTTAAAACGGAGAAGGATTGGTAATTCAATTAGAGAGTTTGAAAATGAAAAAATATATAGCGGCGATTGTTTTATTGGTTTGTGGCACACTCAGCGCTCAGGTTCAGTTTGAGGCCAGAGTGAGTAAAACTACTCTGGGCTTAAATGAAAGACTGCGTATTGATTTTATGATGAATATGGATGGAGATAATTTTGTCCAACCCTCTTTTGATGGGTTTAGAATTATTGCCGGGCCCAGCCAGCAAGTGAGTCAATCATGGGGAGGTGGTCGTAGTTCTTTTGAAAAAGTATATTCTTATTTTCTTACACCTAATCAAAAAGGGACATTCATAATTAAGCCGGCGGCTATTGAATACAACGGTCAAATCTATAAAACGGCACCTGTAAAAATCATTGTGACCGCCGCCACGGAACAGCCTAGAGACCCAAACGATACTCAAATGTCTGGGGATGAAAACCTATATCTGGTTGCTGATGTTTCTAAAACAAATCCATACATCAACGAACCCATTACTGTAGTTTATAAATTGTATTTTGGTAACATTGGAATTTCAAATCTTGGAGAATCAAGTAAGCCTAAGTACAATGATTTTTGGAGTCAAAATATCGAGATCAAACAACCTGTGGCCGAAGAAGGGATTTTCAAGGGCCAGAATTTCAGGTTTATTGTGCTGAAAAAAGTAGTGCTGTATCCGCAAAAATCGGGCAGACTTAAAATTGAGCCATTGTCATTAGCGGTAGATGTGCAATTACCAACCAATCGTAGGGACATGTTTGGTCGTATGATGCTTACAGAAACTACTAAACGTGTTTCGGCTGGAGCCAAAACCATCAACGTTAAGCCATTACCTGAGGCAGGAAAACCAGATGATTTTAGCGGTGCGGTTGGAGATTTTGATTTTAAAGTTACACCATCAAAGACTAATTTGAAACATGGAGAAAGCCTTGATTTGGTTGTAAGTGTAACAGGAAAAGGAAATTTAAAACTATTCAGTTTACCAAAACCTGTAGTGCCAAATGCGCTGGAAATGTACGATGCGGTTCATAGCGAAGACATCAGCACACCACTTTCTGGAATGGCTGGAAAATCGTCGGATAGTTATGCAATAATTCCGCAATACAGAGGAAATTATCCGGTCAAGCCAATGCAGTTTTCTTATTTTGATTTGAGTTCCAGAACCTATAAAACGTTGAGTTCTCCGCAGATTATGATTAATGTTTTGGATGGTCCTACACCAGCTGATTCTACAGCAACAAGCGGAAATAAGAATAAAATTGCAGCTGTAGAGGAATTTAAAACGATCAAGTCAAAAACCAATCTTGTTACCATTGACAAAGAGGATTTCTTTGGATCGAATTTGTTTATTGGATTGTTATTGCTTCCTTTTTTACTGGTACCAATAATTGTTTTATTCAAAAAGAAGAAAGAGGCTATGGATGGTGATATTTCCGGAAACAGAATCCGAATGAATAACAGACTGGCTAAGAAATATTTATCAGAAGCGAAGAAACAACTCAACAACAAAGAACTGTTTTACATTGCGCTGGAAAAAGCGATGCATAATTTCCTGAAAGCGAAATTACACATTGAAACTTCAGAAATGAGCAAGGATAATATTCAGGAATTATTGTTGTCCCGAAATGCAAAACCAGATGCTGTAAATGATTTTATTGCACTTACTGAAAATTGTGAAGTGGCTCGTTATGCACCTTCGTCAAGTGTTACGATACAACAGGATTTTGATAAAGCGGTATTTATAATCTCTGAATTAGAAAAACAAATTGCTTAATAAAAGTGTTAAAATTAATTTTTGATTAAATAAACTTTGCGCCTTTGTGCCTTCGTGGCAAAAAACCATAATGATGAAAAACATTCTATACATACTATTACTTTCAACCCAGCTTTTCTTTGCCCAAAACGGCTTCGAAAAAGGGAATGCATATTATGCAAAAGGAAAGTACACCGAAGCTGTAGCAGCTTATGAAAGTGTTTTAAAAGACAATAAGCAGTCCTCAGAATTGTATTTTAATTTAGGAAATGCGTATTATAAATTGAATGAGGTAGCGCCTTCGATTTATAATTATGAAAAAGCATTGGTACTGAATCCAAACGATAAGGAAAGTATAAACAACCTGAAATTCGCTCAAAAAAGAACCATTGATGAGATTAAAGTAATTCCAAAAGTGGGTTTTGGAAAGTTACTTCGGGATTTCACCGGAATTTATCATTACAATACTTGGGGATGGATTTCTGTAGGGTTGGCGACATTTTTTTTATTGTTTTTTATCGGATATTATTTTTCACAAAGAACACTTTCTAAACGTATTTTCTTCTTTGGAATGTTTGCAGTATTTATTTTGATGGTCATTGCTTTATCTGCTGCAATTATTGAGAAAAGTCATTTTGATACAGAAAAACCAGCCATAATTTTTGCCGAAAGAACAAATATGAAGTCGGAACCCAGAGATGGTGGTAAGCCATTATTAGTATTGCATGAAGGAACAAAAGTATTTGTTTTTGAAACCATTGGAAAATGGAAAAAAATACAACTTACTGATGGAACCGAAGGCTGGATTGAAACTAGTGCGATTAAGGAAGTGAAATAATAATATTCACTGTGAATTTCACTTACTTTTTCTTTAGACTACTATACCATTCCTTTAGTGACGGATACATATATCCCGCTGTTTTTTGGATTGGATTGTAAAAAAGAGAATTGTCCAAAGTTTCTTTTTTGGCTAAAATATTATTGTAATTTATTTTTTCGAAAACTGCAAAGACAATACTGATAATCAAAATTGTTTTCAGCACTCGGAAAAAACCACCACCCAATTTATTCAACCACCCTAAAAAAGCAAAATCGGCAATTCCTGTGAGGAACTTTCCTAAAATTATGACTACCACAACCACAGCAATAAAAGTAAGTATAAAGGCAACAACTTGAATAGTATTGGGATTCCACTTCACATATCCTACTAAAATATCTCGCATAAAGGAAGAAAATTTGACAGCAAAATAAATTCCCGCCAATAGCGAAACCAACGAAGCTAGTTCGACAAAAAGACCATTTCTAATTCCTTTATAAAAAGCGAAAGCGAGTAGCACACCCAAAATAATATCTAAAAACCCCATAAAGCTTAATTAAGAAAATTATATCCGCAAATATAAAAGAATTGTTCTTTACCATTGTCAGTTTTCAAGTTCTTATCTTTGCCAAAATAATTTTATGAGCGAGGATTTCATAATTCATAATTCATAATTCATAATTCAAAAAAATGTCAAGAGACACGCAACTTAAAGAACGCTGGGAACAGCTTGTCAATATACTTTCCAATCAATTTTCGCAAGGTGAAGATTTAGATTTAGACGCCATAATTTATTTAATTGGCGTTCAGGAACTCGGAAAAGTTCACAGAGAGTTCAAAAAAGACGAAAAATTAAACCTGATGCACATCGCAATTTGCCGTTTATTAGAACCGTATGGTTTTTATGAATTCGAATTTTTTGATGAAGATGGATGGCCACATTACAAAGTAAAAGAGGAATTACCACCCTTAAAAGCTGGAGAACAATCGGTTTTGATGAAAGAAGCCATTGTAAATTATTTTTTGGAAAGAGAAGTAATAGAATAGCTAATTTAAGTAACATGTTTAGTTTTAAATGTAATGCAACAAACTTGAAACTTTAAACTTGAAACTTGGAACAAATTTCTTAAATTTGCACTCTCAATTATGCAATGAAAATGATAGATAAGATAAAAGAATATATTGGCGAAGCACAGGCTTTTTCAACGCAAAATGCAGCAGAATTAGAAACATTCCGAATCAAATTTTTAGGAAGCAAAGGACTTTTGAAAGAGCTTTTCGCCGAATTTAAAAATGTTCCTAACGACCAAAAAAAGGAATTTGGACAGGTGATTAATCTGCTTAAAACTTCTGCCGAAGAAAAAGTAAAGACCATTCAGGAAGCTTTGGAAAACAAAGAAGAAAGTAAAGGCTTTTACGGGGATTTGACTCGTTCTGCGGAACCAATGATTATTGGCTCTCGTCACCCTATTTCATTGGTCAAAAACCAAATTATAGATATCTTTTCGAACATTGGTTTCAACGTTTCCGAAGGTCCTGAAATCGAAGACGACTGGCATAATTTTACCGCGCTAAATTTACCGGAATACCATCCGGCGCGTGACATGCAAGACACGTTTTTCATTCAAACCAATCCTGATATTTTGTTGCGCACGCACACGTCATCGGTGCAGGTGCGTTATATGGAAAATAATAAACCGCCAATTCGAACTATTTCTCCTGGAAGAGTATTCCGTAATGAAGCTGTTTCGTCTCGTTCTCACTGTATTTTTCACCAAGTGGAAGGATTATATATTGATAAAGATGTTTCTTTTGCCGATTTAAAACAAACGCTTTTATATTTTACCAAAGAGATGTTCGGAAAATCAAAAATCCGTTTGCGTCCGTCTTATTTTCCGTTTACCGAACCAAGTGCTGAGGTTGATATTTATTGGGGTCTAAAAACAGAAACTGATTATAGAATTACCAAAGGAACTGGTTGGTTAGAAATCATGGGTTGCGGAATGGTAGATCCTAACGTTTTGAAAAACTGTGGCATCAACCCTGATGAATACAATGGTTTCGCATTCGGGATGGGAATCGAAAGAATTGCCATGTTGTTATATCAAATCGGCGATATCCGTATGTTCTACGAAAATGACGTTCGTTTCTTAGAGCAATTCAAATCAAGTATATAAAAGTTAAAATTTTTGATCAGCGATTTTTGATTTTAAAAGTTTAAATCTGCAATCAAAAATCGTTAATCATCAATCAACAATCAAATAAATGAAAGCCGACATCATCATACCCGAAGTAGAAAACGTATTTTTTGCGGCAGTCCAGGAATGGAGTGACGATTTCATGGAAAAAGTATGGTACGCTTATTTAGTCAATGACAGCGATTTCTTAATCGAAAGTGTTATGGTGGTTTCTAAAGCTTTTGGAACTATTGACGGCGAAATGAAAAAAACATCACTTTTGCGTCATGCTTTTGTCGAAGTACCAGCGGTTTCTGTGGTGAAAGTTGAGATGATCGAGAAAAGTGTTTTGGCACTAAATAATGAGTTCATGCTTACGTTTTTCATGGACGGAAAATTATACGATAAAAAGTTCATTTTCAAAGCAAATTCCATTAACGAAACAGAAGTCGAAGAAGTACCTATTTTATTTGTTGACGGCGTTATCGTGAGATAAGCTGGTATTACTTTCTCTTTTTATTTTCTTCTTCCAACTAAAATAACTGACCACAAATATCCCTGCTAGAACAAATAATAACATTCGGGATAGATTCTTTTTTGACAAAAAGGCGTCTTCAAAAGACATTTCGAACAGGTCAAATCCAGCCATGATGAAAGAAACCATAAACCCCCAAATCAACCCGTTTTTAACTTGGAATTTCCATCTTTCGCTCATAAAATGATTTATTAGTTTTGTTGTTTAACTTTTGATTTCCAAGTAAAATAACCCAAAATAAATATGCCGACCAAGATATAAGCGGCTGCGCGAATATAAAAATTTGGCGTAGCAACCTGTTCCGAAAAAGGGATTTCTTTGATATCAAACAATACATTGAAAACCGTCATAAATACACCCCAAATTCCGCCAGTTTTAATCTGATATTTCCATCTTTCTCTCATGAAGTGATTGTGTTTGGTTGTTATATGAAGCTGAATTAATCTAGCTTATCAGTTAGTTTTTTGAAAACAGCTTTAGCTTCCTGACCTTCGTATAAAATACTGTAAACGGCATCAATAATTGGTGTTTTGGCACCATACGCCTGATTAAGTTTGTACGCGCTTTTTGCGGCATAATATCCTTCGGCAACCATACTCATTTCCATCATTGCTGATTTTACGGTGTAGCCTTTACCAATCATATTTCCGAACATTCTATTTCTGGAGAATATAGAATAACCGGTAACTAATAAATCGCCTAAATAAGCAGAATCATTGATGTTACGTTTCATTTTGTGGACTTTTTTGATGAATTTTTTCATCTCACGAATCCCATTACTCATCAATACTGACTGAAAATTATCGCCATAACCAAGACCATGCGCCATTCCTGCTGCAATTGCATAAATGTTCTTTAGCATAGCAGCATATTCAGTTCCTATAATGTCATCTGTAATTTTAGTTTTGATGTAATTTCCAGATAAATTTTTAGCTACGGTTTTAGCTTTGTCTGGATCACCACACGCAATGGTAAGGTAAGAAAGACGCTCCATGGCTACTTCTTCTGCATGGCAAGGACCGGTAATAACACCAATATTGTAATAAGGAATGTCATATTTTACATGGAAATGTTCGCCTACAATTAAGCTTGTTTCTGGAACAATACCTTTAATTGCTGAGAAAATGATTTTATCTTTTAGAGAAACGGTCAATTTTGCTAATTCACCATCCAAAAAAGCAGATGGAATAGCAAAAATTATGTAATCTGCATACGCAACAGCTTCATTGATGTCGCTAGTAAGTTTCAGTTTATTGATGTCGAATTCTACAGAACTCAAATAGTTTGGATTGTGTTTGTAGGTTTTAATGTGCTCAATAGCAGCTTCGTTGCGCATATACCAAGAAATTTCGGTAAGATTTACGCATAGCATTTTTGCTATGGCTGTCGCCCAACTTCCACCACCTATTACTGCGAATTTTATATTTTCAGCCATTTTTTTATTGAATTTAATCAAAAGTACTTAAAAAACCATCAATTAAGCAAATTTAATTATTCTTAGAAATGCTCTATTTATATAGTTATAGGATATAATTGTCTTAATATTTTAAATTTAAAATAAATATTTTTGATTTTTCATACAATATAAATATAACTGTTTCGTTATCAATATTTATTGTTTAAAAAATTAACAAAAAATGTGGATTGAGTTAGTTAGTTATATTTTAGAATTTTAAAAGGCGTTCCCAAAAAATGAGAACGCCTTTTTATTTAAAACAGATTGATGTAATGATTATATTAGATTAATAACTCATTTCAACAATTGATTTCACCTTTTCTAAAGTGATATTTTGTTTTTCACCTAATCCTAACCAACCTCTTTCTTTAAAACGATCCACTATAAAATCTGCCGTTTTATCATAATCTTTGGTATAATCAGATAATTTAGTGTCCATTCCCATCGTGTGGAAAAATTCAACAGTTTTGTTGATGGCTTCATTTGCGATTTCATCATCAGTTCCAGTTAAATTAAAAATACGTTTTCCGTATTGTGCCAATTTTCCTTTTTTGGTTTCAAACATCACTCGGTATAAGTTTGGACCTACGACAGCCAAAGTTCTGGCGTGATCAATTCCGTACAAAGCGGTTAATTCGTGTCCAATCATGTGCGTTGCCCAATCCGAAGGAACTCCTTTTTGGATTAATCCATTTAGAGCCATCGTGCAACTCCACATAAAGTTGGAAGCCAAAGCATAATCTTTAGGATTTTCAACAACTTCTGGACCCACTTGAATCAAAGTTTGCAAAATACTTTCGGCAATTCTATCCTGTAGATATCCTTCGTGCGGATACGTTAAGTATTGTTCCAAAACATGAGTGTAAGCATCTACAACTCCGTTTTGCAATTGTCTTTTTGGCAAAGATTCAATTACGGTTGGATCGCATATAGAGAATTTTGGAAACAAAGCGCTACCGCCAAAAGCTAATTTTTCCTGAGTAGATTCGATGGTTACTACAGCTCCTGAATTCATCTCGCTTCCAGTTGCCGGTAAAGTCAATACAGTTCCAAAAGGAATCACTTTAGACAAATCTTTGATCAATAATCTCTTTTGAAGAATATCCATTGGATTTCCGTCAAAATTTACGGCTGCCGAAATGAATTTTACGCCATCAATTACAGAACCTCCACCTACGGCAAGGATAAAGTCTATGTTTTGTTCTTTGATAACCGCAACTGCTTTCATCAATGTTTCAAAATGCGGATTTGGTTCAATTCCTGCAAATTCTAAGATTTCAAAACCTTTTAGATTGTTGATAACCTGCTCGTGAATTCCATTTTTGAAAATACTTCCACCGCCATACGCCAAAAGTATTTTTGCTCCTTGTGGTACTAACGTGGATAATTTTTCAATTTGTCCCTTTCCAAAAACTAAATTGGTAGGATTGTATAATTCGAAATTTAACATCTTCTTATTTTTTTGAATTCAATTGGTTTAATAATTTCTCCGCAACTAGTTTAGACGAAGCTGGGTTTTGACCTGTAATCAATAATCCATCTTCTACTGCATAAGGCTGCCAATCCCCAATTTTTGAATAAGTAGCACCGTTAGCTTGCAACGCATCTTCTAATAAAAATGGAACTACATTGGTTAATCCAACCGCTTCTTCTTCGGTATTTGAAAATCCGGTTACTTTTTTACCTTTAACTAAAAATTCCCCATTTACTTTTACGTTTTTCAACACTGCTGGTGAATGACATACAAAAGCAACAGGCTTGTTATTCGTGTAAAAAGATTCAATTAAAGCACTTGAAGTTGAATCCGTTGCCAAATCCCACAATGGACCATGACCTCCAGGATAAAATACAGCATCATAATCAGCTTGTTTAACATCAGCTAGTTTGTGTGTTTTACTTAGTTTAGCTTGTAGCTCAGTATCTTTATCAAATCTTTTGGTATCTTCAGTTGCCGAAGATGGATCTGAACTTTTTGGGTCAATAGGTGGCTGTCCTCCTAAGGGCGATGCAATATCAATTATCACTCCTTTATCTGCTAACTCATAATAAGGAGCAGCAAATTCTTCAATCCAAAATCCTGTTTTTTCTCCTGTGTTCCCTAATTCACTATGACTAGTTAGAACGAATAATACTTTTTTCATACCTTTTTTATTTTGTGCAGTTGCTGTAATACAACTTGCGGTTAATGCTATAATGGCAAATAATGCGATTTTCTTCATTTCTGATTTTCTTTGTACAAATTTAAGGCGAATATGCTATTAGTAAAAATAATTTAAATTATGTTTGTGATAAATATATTTATATCATGGTCAATCTCGAATGGTATCGAACGTTTAAATCGGTTTACAAAAACGGTAATTTTTCTTTGGCTGCCAAAGAATTATTTATCAGTCAACCTGCTGTTAGTCAGCAAATATCCATGTTGGAAGCCCATGTAGGTTATAAACTTTTTAATCGAAAGTCTAAAGGCGTGGAACCAACGGAATACGCTAAGTTACTCAATAATTTAATTATTGAAGCACTGGACCGACTGGAAAATGTGGAGAATGGTTTTCGTGCCAAAGCGTTCAATGCCAATCGATTAATTTCTATTGGGATTTCAAAGCATTTGATGCGAAGTTTGGGAAGCGCTTTGGTTTCCAAATTTGATTTTATCGATTTTAGCTTTCATGAAAACGATACGCTTTTTGAATTGGTCGATTCTAAAAAATTAGATTTTGCGGTTGTAACCAAACAATATGACACGTTTGATACCATTCAGAAAAAGATTGGAGAAATTAAACAAGTGATTGTAGGTTCTAATACTATCGATGCTTCCGAGTTGAAGTCTAATATTAAAACAAAGGATTTCTCTGCAACGGAACAGTGGTTAAACGACCAAAAATGGTTCAGTCACAATGCGCAAATTCCGCATATCAAATTATTTTGGTTGCATGTTTTTAATAAAAAAAGACCTTCGATGATTCCTAATTATATCATTCCATCCGAATATGAAATGCTCGAAATCATTTCGAAAAACACAGGAATAGCGGTTGTTTGGGATTGCAATGCGAAAAGTTTAATCGAAGAAAATAAAATCCAATTGTTATGGAACAGCAAGCAAATGCCAAGTACGGAAGTGTTTGTATTATCCGGTAAAAACGATAATTTGAGTACGATTTTTGAAAATATTCAAATAGAATTGAAAAGGGTTTTGGAGTGATAGTAATTATTACAAAGGCTATTTTTTCAACACATAGAAACATAGAATTATGTGGTAAAAGCAAGAAAAGCTTAGCTTTTAATTAGTTTACATAGCTATGTGAGAAAATTATTTTCTAAACAAATCTGCTTAGGTAATTTTACTATGCGTCTATGTGTTTAAATATTAGGCTATTTAAGAAAATTATTTACTTGAGTTACTTCTTATAAAAATTATTGTGATCAATGTATTCCCAAACTTTTGCAGGCAATAATGGCTGCACATTTTTTCCTTTCTTGATATTATCCCGAATAAATGTCGACGATATTTCTACAACCGGAGCATCAATCATGTGGATTTTTGGATGGTCTTTAAACAGTATATTCTCAGTTTCAATTGCAATTCTTGGATAAACATAAATATCATGGTTTTCGAGAATCACTTCGTAGTTTTTCCATTTGTGCAAAGATTTTAAATTGTCTTCGCCCATGATTAAGGAGAACTCATATTTTGGATATTTTTCTTCTAAATGAACCAAAGTATTTATTGTGTAATTAGGCTGGGACAATTTGAACTCAATATCTGAAGGTTTGATTTTAGGAAAATCCTCGGTGGCAAGATGCACCATTTGCAACCGATGGTAATCATCTAGCAATGTATTTTTTTTCTTCAAAGGGTTGTGTGGTGTAACCACCATCCAGATTTGGTCTAAATCAGAATGCTCCGCCATGTGATTGGCAATGATGAGATGCCCAACATGAATGGGATTAAACGTTCCGAAATAAAGACCTATTTTCATTAATTTAAAAATTAAATGATTTAAAGATTAGAAATAACTTTGAATTTTTCAATTCTTTAATTTTTCAATCTTTTAATCCTTAACATAATTCTTTACCAATTGATATGCTTCTTCAAGAGCTATAGGCAAATCGTAGTTTTTTATAATCACATCAAATTGTGGTGCTGTTGCCAGTTCTACAGAAGCTTTAGCGATACGCATGTTGATTTTGTCATCGCTTTCGGTTGAGCGTTCCTTTAATCTTCTTTTTAGTTCATCCACGCTTGGGGGTTTCACGAAAACGGCTAAAGTTTCTTCGGGGAATTTATGTTTGATGCGCAATCCGCCAGATACATCAATATCAAAAATTACATTCTTTCCTTTGGCCCAGATGCGTTCCACTTCACTTTTCAGAGTTCCGTAGAAATTATCGCGATACACTTCTTCCCATTCCAGAAAGTCTTCGTTCTTGATGTGTTTTTTGAATTCTTCGGTAGACATGAAATAATAATCTTTTCCATTTACTTCTTCGCCTCTTGGTGCGCGGGAAGCTGCCGAAATAGAGAATTCAAGATTCAAATCTTCTTTACTTAATAAATGTCTAACGATAGTAGTTTTTCCCGATCCTGATGGTGCTGAGAATACGATTAATTTTCCTCCTGTGCTCATTTTATGCTGAATTTATTTCAGTATCTGTTTATGTTTTCCTGCAAGGTTTCTAAAACCTTGTAGGTATGTTATAAAATTAATCAACCTGCAAAGTTAACAACAGTGCAGGTTAACAATTACAATACGTTTAATACTTGTTCCTTGATTTTTTCCAATTCGTCTTTCATTTGAACGACTAATTTTTGCATTTGTGCGTGATTGGATTTAGAACCCATCGTATTGATTTCGCGACCCATTTCTTGGGTAATAAAACCTAATTTTCTACCATTGGCCTCAGCTCCGTTGATGGTTTCCAGGAAATAATCCAGGTGATTCGTCAAACGCACTTTTTCTTCGGTGATGTCTAATTTCTCTAAGTAATAAATTAATTCCTGTTCGAAACGATTTTCATCTACATTCACTTTAAGTTCTGAGATTGCAGTTTGCAAACGGTCTTTTATCGCCTGAACGCGTTCTGGATCAAGTGCCAAAGCTTCGGTCATGTATTGACGAATATTGCCAATTCGCAATTGAAATTCTTTTTCTAGAGACATTCCTTCATCTTTTCTAAAATTCAGGATGTTTTGCAACGCTTCTTCGATAACGGTTTGGATTTGTACCCAGTCGTTTTCATCGATTTCATCGCGTTCTATTTTCATGGTGTCCGGCATGCGAATTGCCATTTTCATTAGTTCGGTTTCATCAGCATCAGCATATACTTCTCTCAATTGGTTGATGTATGCTTTTACAATCGGCACGTTCACTTTAGTAGAAGTTTGTTCCGCGGTACTTTCGATAAAAATAGAAAAATCTACTTTTCCTCTTTCCAGTTTTAGTGCAATTTGGTTGCGTAAACCCAATTCCATTTCGCGGTACAGCGAAGGCATTCTCACATTCAAATCCAAACCTTTACTGTTTAAAGATTTTACTTCTACCGTGATTTTTTTGGTTGGTAATTGCAAAGTCGCTTTACCAAAACCCGTCATTGATTGTATCATATATTTTTCTAAAAGAGTTCAAAGATAATAAAAAAGTGGTCAGTCGTCCGTTTTTAGTATTCAGTGCTTTTTTTATAATTCTAAAGTAACGCAAGAATACTGATCACTGATTAGTCTTTTTCTGGGTCACCAAATGAACGCCGACAAATATCAAAATGGCCGAACCAATTTTCACCAAACTCAATTCGTCTTTGCCCAGACTTATCGCAAAAATAGTCGCAAATAGCGGTTGTAAATAAATAAAAACGGCAACTGTGGTGGGTTTTAATTCTTTCATCGAAAGCAAATTCAACAAATAAGTCAGGAAAGTCGAAAAAACCACTACAAACCCTATTTTCCAGCAAATATCCATCGGAACCAAAGCCCAGTTCACAGTTTGAAATTGGCTCCAGCCAAAAGGCAAAACCATAATAAAACCAAATAAATAAATCCATTTTACAAACGTAAACGCATTGTATTTGTCCATTAATTTCTTGACGATAATCAGATAAAATCCATAAGAAATGGCATTGATCAAAACCAGAAAATTTCCCAATCCGGCATTCGTTGCACTGCCAATGGATTTTCCGTACAGAATTAGAAAAGCAGTTCCTATCAGACCAAGGATAATCCCAAAAACCATTCGTTTTTGCATGCGTTCTTTCATGATAATGGCTGAAAGCGTCAAAACAATCATGGGTGTCGAAACCATGATTACCGCCGCGCTAATAGGAGAAGTAAGGCTCAGTCCTTTGAAAAAAGTAAGCATATTAAACGCCACACCAAAGAAAGCTGCCGCAATAATTCGAGGGAAATCATTGATTGCAATTTTCTCTTTTGGCATAAAAAGCCAAACCAGCCAAAACAATAGCACCGAACCGCCCACGCGTAACAAGATGAAACCATAGGCGTCAATATACAACGGCATGACATCTTTGGCAATGGTAAACGTGACACCGTAAATTATAGAGACAATTGTGGCGCCAATAAGTGCAAGATTTCTTTTGGACATTATACCAAAGCTTTCATTACCTGCAACATATTTTGTTGGGTATTGCCAATGTAAATTTTGTCTTTGATGATAAAAACAGGACGGCTCAAAAACGTGTAATGTTCCAAAATGTATTTTTTGTAATCGTCTTCGGTCAACGATTTGTTCTTCAAATCCATTGATTTGTACAACTGTGCTTTTTTGCTGAAAAGCGCTTCGTAACTGCCGGAAAGCTCACGCGTTTTTTCTAATTCGGCTACAGTAATTGGGTCTTGTTTGATGTCATGAAATTTAAAATCATGTTCTTTCGGTAATGATTTTATAATTTTTCTGCAGGTGTCGCAAGAAGCGAGATAGTATATTATGTCCATGTAAATAGCGATTTCTTTGTGCAAAGAAAATTCATTTGACACGGAAAATGATTATTTTTATCAAAAAAATAAAAAAATGAATCAATTATTCGACGTCAGCACTACAAGCAGAAATATGGTTTCAAAATTTCTATCGGGATACAATCTTGACCAACTCAACACGATTCCGGAAGGATTTAGCAATAATTTGATTTGGAACATCGGTCATATAATCGTGTCGCAACAACTATTGGTTTACAAACTTTCTGGTTTGCCAATGATGGTTTCTGATGAATTAGTCGAGAAATACAAAAAGGGAACCAAGCCGGAACACATCGTAACCCAAGCCGAAGTGGACGAAATCAAATCGTTATTGTTTGAAACTATTCAACAAACAAAAGTAGATTATGACAATCAAATTTTTAAAAACTACATGGAATATACCACTTCAACAGGCGATCACGTTTTACGAAATGCCGAGGATGCTATGGCTTTCAGTAATTTCCATGAAGGGCTTCACATTGGAAGTATGATGAGTATCCGAAAATTTATTTAGGATTTATTCCTATAAATATTGGGAGCTTAATCCCGCTATTCGCTCCTATCTTTTCCTTTTTAAAGAAAAAAGGAAAAGGATATCCGCTTCTATCGGGGCTAGGGAATCGTTAAAAAACACTATTTGGTCTTTAAAAAAACATTTCATTTTTTAAAGATCATTTATTATTTAACCGCCAAATAATCATTCACTTCAGTGTACGGCAATAATAATTCTTTTGGTCCGTCTGCATACGATGCGGCTTCGTAGGAATTGTAATAAAGCAACAATCCTTTATCGGTGTAAAATATATTTTGGGGCAATTGGAATTTCTCTTTCTCAAACATCAATCCGGTTGCATTAATGGATTTGTTTGCAGGAATTTTGTATTTTATTCTGAATTTTTTTTCGGCGAAAGCCTTGAAAGCTGCTTTATCATTGAATAATTCATCATTCGAGATTGATTTTCCAGTATTTGGGTCAAAAAGCAGTGAGCGCAAACCTTGGTATCCATGAGCGCCACCGGTGTAGGTGTAATGTTTGATTTCAATATTCAATACAGCATCGGATTGGTATTTTACATTTCCTTCAATGTCAGCTTCCCACCCAAATTTGTCATTGGGAAATTCTTTCTGAAGTTTCTCGTAGGAATCAATAAATGAAGCTAATAAGCTATCATAATTAGTTGCTGAATAGGGCTTTTCACCAAAATAAATAATCTCTTTCATTACTGAAAACACTTTTTTATTAATGCTGTCCGCAACAACCGGGACGGCATTTGCAACGGGTATTTTTACACTAATCGACGGACAATTTTCTTTGCAGGGCATTGTGGTTTTTTTCTGAAAAGATTCTTCTTCAAAAACCAATTCATTTGAACATTGCGCAGCTGAAAAAAGCAGTAAAGTGTAAATTATAAAGTGTTTCATCTCAAAATTGTTAATTATATACAAAGGTATCAACTTGTGGCTTGGTTAAAATAAATTAAAGGGTAAATTTGTGAAACAATTTTGCATTAAAAATTCAACTTATGAAATTCAATACTAAAGTCATTCACGGTGGACAGCACCACGACCCAAGCACAGGAGCAGTTATGCCTCCAGTTTATCAAACCTCAACTTTTGTACAAACGAGTCCTGGGCAACCTATAAATCCAGATTATGAATACAGTAGAGCTGCGAATCCTACCCGAAGCGCGCTTGAAAACGCCTTGGCAAGTATTGAAAACGGAACACGAGGATTGGCTTTTTCATCAGGATTAGCGGCAACTGATTGTGTTTTGCGTTCTTTTAAATCTGGTGATGAAATCATTGCGATGGACGATTTATACGGCGGAACGTACAGAATGTTTACCCGAATTTATAAAGATTCCGGAATAAAATTCCATTTTGTGGATATGAATGACATCGAGAAATTCAAGTCATTAATCAATGAAAATACAAAACTAGTTTGGGTAGAAACACCAACAAACCCTTTGATGAAACTAGCCGATATTCAAGAAATTGCTAAAATCACCAAGGAAAATAAAATCCTTTTTGCGGTTGATAATACTTTTGCAACGCCTTATTTGCAAAAACCATTGGATTTAGGTGCTGATATTGTAATGCATTCGGCGACTAAATATTTGGGAGGCCATTCTGATGTTATTGCCGGCGCTTTAATTGTAAAAGATGAAGCACTTGGGGAACAATTGCATTTTCAACAATTTGCGACAGGAGCAACATTGGGACCAATGGACAGTTTCTTAGTGCTTCGAGGAATTAAAACCTTGCATTTGCGTGTGGAAAGACATTGTGAAAATGGTGGAAAAGTGGTGGAGTTTTTAAACAATCACCCAAAAGTCAAAACAGTTTATTACCCGGGATTATCGAGCCATCCGTATCATGAAATTGCCAAAAAACAAATGAGTGGTTTTGGAGGAATGGTGTCATTTACTTTTGTTTCGGGCAAAAAAGAAGATGCAATTGATTTTCTGGAAAAATTAAAAGTTTTCACATTGGCAGAATCTTTAGGCGGAGTGGAATCATTAGCAAATCATCCTGCTTTGATGACGCATGCTTCCATTCCGGAAGACAAGCGTAAGGAAGTTGGTATCACAGATGATTTGGTTCGATTAAGCGTAGGTATTGAAGATGCGGAGGATTTAATCGAAGATTTGAAACAAGCATTAGCGTAACTGAATATCTTAAATAAAAAAGCTCCAATTCTAATTTAGGATTGGAGCTTTTACTTTTATATCAATTGTCTAAGTGCTATTGCAAGTAATAAATATATCCTACATTAAACCAAACCAACCAATCGTTTGCTTTGTTTTCTTTATAAATCTCCGGATTTGGATTTAAGCCATCGACCCAGTTCGAAAAGAAATATTGAAATCGTAAATCAACCATTAAATCCGATAAAGGCGCTAATTTATAACGGGTTCCTACACTAGTAACAACGGACCAAACGGTACCGCTCTCCGAAGAAAATCCATAAGGACGACCGTCTGTTGGAGTTAGATATTTTGGAAATGTTGTCAAAGGAGTTCCCAACGGACCAAGAGTAGATGAGGCTTCAGCATTGTAATAACTAAATTGCCCGCCAAGACTGATAAATGGACCTAGACTGCCTGTTCTTGCTGTAAAATCACGAATGCTCCACGGGAAAAATTCCAGTTGCATGCCAAGATTAGTTACTGCTGTACTACCAGTCATTGCTTTCAATTGCTCTTTTCCTAGCGAAGGTTTTCCTTCAACATATTCTCCAAAATGCTCTAATTCGGTTTTATTATAGGATAGTTCAGACCTAAGTTTAAAGTGGTCATTGAAATACGTTTCAGGCGTATAACAATTACATTCGGCTTTGTACGAAAAGTTTAAATAATGAATAATTCCGATACCCAATCCAGTGTTTCCGGCGTTTGTCGATAAATCACTGCGTTCTCCATAATCCGACTGAAAAGCTACTGGCCCGGCAATGATTCCAACTTCATGCGAAAAACCGCCAAATTGTGCATTTGAACTGTTAGAAAACCCAATAAAAATTAGTAAAAGTGGTATTATTTGTTTGATCATTAGGGTGTAAAATTTTCAAATCCTGACAAATATATAAAAACATCATTCATTTATTTAAATAAATCTAAAATTAAAAATAAGCAGACAAATTCTTATTTACTTACGAAAGTGGTAGTCATTAGGTTTAAAAGTGTCTATCTTAAACATAATTGTTTGTGAATGGATAATAAAAAGATAATTCTATTGATAAATTCAAAAAACTGAGTCCGAATATTTTTATAAAATGTATCTTTGTAAATTATAACGAAATCGTTTTCTTAATTAATTATTTATAATCTATGTTACTAAAAATAAATGATTTTATGGCTCAAGTTGAAGCCAAGAATCCAAATGAACCTGAATTTATTCAAGCTGTTAGGGAATTTGCAGAAACTGTAATTCCATTTATTGCAGAGCAAAAAAAATACGATGGTAAAAATTTGCTTCTTCGAATAGCCGAACCGGAGCGTTCGATTATATTTCGTGTTCCTTGGGTAGATGATAAAGGAGAAATTCAGGTAAATAGAGGTTTCAGAATTCAAATGAATTCAGCAATTGGACCTTACAAAGGCGGAATCCGTTTTCATCATACTGTAAATTTATCGGTACTTAAATTTTTAGCATTCGAACAAGTATTCAAAAATAGTTTAACCACTTTGCCAATGGGCGGAGGAAAAGGAGGATCTGATTTTGATCCACAAGGAAAATCTGATGGTGAAGTAATGCGTTTCTGTCAGTCTTTCATGACTGAATTATGCAGACACATTGGGCCACAATTAGACGTTCCTGCTGGAGATATTGGTGTTGGAGCAAGAGAAATTGGTTATTTATTTGGTCAATACAAAAGAATCAAAAACGAATTTACCGGAGTGTTAACTGGTAAAGGATTGGCTTACGGAGGATCATTGATCAGACCTGAAGCTACGGGTTATGGAGTAGTTTATTTTGCGGAACAAATGTTGAAAACTATTGGTCAAAGCATTAATGGTAAAACAGTTTCTATTTCTGGATTTGGTAATGTTGCTTGGGGTGTTGCTTTAAAAGTAAATGATCTTGGTGGAAAAGTAGTTACTATTTCAGGTCCTGATGGTTATATTTACGACGAAGAAGGAATTTCTGGAGACAAAATTGATTTCATGCTTGAAATGAGAGCAAGAGGTGATAATAGAGCAGAAGCTTATTTAGAAAAATATCCAAACGCAGTTTTCCACAAAGGAAAAAGTGTATGGGAAGTGAAAGTTGATGTGGCAATACCTTGTGCTACTCAAAATGAATTGAACGAGGAAGATGCTAAACATTTGATTGCAAACGGTGTTATTTGTGTAACAGAGGCAGCAAATATGCCATGTACATTAGAGGCAATTAAACAATTCTTGAAAGCTAAAGTACTTTTTGCACCAGGAAAAGCAGCAAATGCTGGTGGTGTAGCAGCGTCAGGATTAGAGATGACTCAAAACTCTATTCGTTTGAACTGGACCAGTGAAGAAGTAGATACAAGACTTAAGGAGATTATGGTTGGAATTCACAATCAATGTAAAAAATATGGTACAGACGAGGAAGGTTATGTGAACTACGTAAAAGGAGCAAACATTGCCGGATTTGTTAAAGTTGCTGATGCAATGCTAGCTCAAGGAGTGGTGTAAATCAGGTTTAATTATAATTTAAAATGCCTTCTGCCGATGTTATCGGTTGAAGGCATTTTTTTTATGTAACAAAATGCTAAGACTTCCGTTTGTTCTATATTTGTAAACCAATAGTCATACAAATAATGAAAAAGAGCGTTTTATATTTTTTGCTTCTGCTTTTTGTGCAAATGGGTTTTGCCCAAAGCGATTTGTCATGGCAGGGTTATTTCTCTTACAACGAAATTAAAGATGTCTCTGAGGCTCCAAGTGCTGTTTTTGCCGCTTCTGAGAATGCATTATTTTCTAAAAATACAACAACAAACCTAATCAAAACCACCAATACTATCGATGGACTTTCAGGACAAACTATTTCATCTTTATACTACAGCGCAACATTTAATAAAACAATTTTAGGCTACGAAAACGGACTGATACTTGTAATCAATCAGGCAGACGGAACCATATTGAATGTGGTCGATATCATCAATAAACAATTGCCCGCAAATTTAAAAAAAATCAATCACTTCATGGAATTTGAAGGTATTGCTTATGTTTCTTGCGATTTTGGAATCGTACAATTTAATTTAGCGACCATGCTTTTTGGTGATACCTATTTTATTGGTGATAATGGAGCCGAAATTATTGTGAATCAAACCGCAGTTTTTAATGGGTTTATTTATGCCGCTACCAATAATGGAATTAGAAGAGCTGCAATTGCTAATGAAAACCTTATCGATTTCAATCAATGGACAACCATTGCTGCTGGAAACTGGTCTGGAATAACTGCTTTCGGGACTGATTTGTATGCTACAGATACTTTTGGGAATGTTCAAAAGCTTTCTGCTACATCAAGTTCTTTTACAGGATTTACTCAGCTTCCCCAGCGCTCAGTCGATATGAGGGCAACAACAGATTATTTGATAATGACAACTTTGAACAGTATTTATATTTACAATAGCCAAATGGTTTTGGTGCGTCAAATAAATACCAATCAGATTCCGGAAACTAATTTGGGTTTTTCCTGCGCTACTATAATAGGAGATTCAGTTTTCATTGGAACAAAAGAAAACGGATTAATTACCACTTCACTTGCTTCGGCCGTAACCTTTGAAAATATTACCCCTATTGGTCCTGCGCGAAATAATATATTTTCGTTGCAGGTTACACCAAATGTACTTTGGGCGGTTTATGGAGATTATACTGCAGGTTACAATCCATATCCGTTAGATAGCTACGGTATCAGTAAATTTAATGAGAAAGGATGGCTTAATATCCCCTACGAGAAAGTTTTAGGCGCACAATCAATGACAAGAATTGCAATTAATCCAAGCAATGAAAACGAGGTTTATGCAAGTTCTTTTTTTTCGGGATTATTAAAAATAGAAAATGACGAACCTAAAATATTGTACAATCAAACCAATAGCGGTTTAGAATCTTTGACTTTTGTGGGGCCTGATTATATAGATATAAGGATAAATGGAACAGCATTTGACAAATCTGGAAATCTTTGGGTTACCAACAGCCGTATAAAAAACGGATTGAAAGTATTGAAACCTGGTGGCCAATGGCAAAGTTATGCTATGGACGCTATTTTAGCATCGCCAATTGACAACAGTTTTGGTGCGATGGTCATTGATAAAAATGGAACCAAATGGCTATCTACCAGTGAAGATGGTGTCGTTGGGTTTAATGAAACTAACAATAAATTCAAAAAAATAACATCAGGACCTGATACCGGAAATTTGCCAATTTCAAATGTGAGAACGGTTGCGGTAGATACCAGAAATCAATTGTGGATAGGAACCACAAAAGGGTTACGGGTTCTGCCCAACGTCAGCAGTTTTCAATCAGAGGAGCAGATGACGGCAAATCCTATAATTATTTTAGAAGATAACTTAGCGCAGGAATTGTTGTTTGAACAATTTATCACGGATATTGCTGTTGATGGTGCCAATAACAAATGGATTGGCACGGGAGATTCTGGTTTGTTTTTGGTTTCGCCAAACGGTCAGGAAACAAAATATCATTTCACGATAAATAATTCGCCGTTGCCCAGTAATGTAATAAATGACATTGATATCAATAGCACCACTGGCGAAGTTTTTATTGCTACGGCAAAGGGAATGGTCTCTTTCAAAGGGGTTTCGACTGCCGCCAATGATGATTTGAGTAACGCGTACGTGTATCCAAACCCTATGCGTCCGGAGTATCAGGGAACCGTAAAAATTGCCGGACTGTTGGATAGAGCGAATGTTAAAATCACCGATATTGGTGGAAATTTAGTATATGAAACTACCTCTGAAGGTGGAACAATAGAATGGGATACCACGGCTTTTGGTAAATACAAAGTTGCTTCCGGTGTGTATATGATTTTTATTTCGGCACAAGATGGAGTGGAAACCAAAGTTAAAAAAGTAATGATAATCAGATGATTTAGAAGAGTGAATTAATTTTTTAATCTTTAAATTTTTCAATCTTTAAATTAAAATTGTGCAAGTCAAAACCAAAGCCATCGTCCTTTCGTCATTAAAATTTCAGGAAAAAAGCTTGATTGTCAAATGCTTCACATTGTCGCATGGTTTGAAATCGTACTTTGTTCGAGATGCTTTTTCGAGCCGAAAAGCGAATCAGAAAATCGCTTATTTTCAGCCTTTAACGATACTCGAAATTGAAGCTGTTCATAAAAATAAAGGGACTTTAGAAAATTTCAAAGAGATAAAAATTGCAACTCCTTTTCACTCGATTCATTCGGATATTTATAAGAGTACGATTGTGATGTTTATTTCAGAAATGTTGCATCATTCCATTCACGAAGAAGAAACGAATGAGCATCTTTTTACTTTTCTGGAAACCGCATTGCATTGGTTGGACAATCACGATGAAATTGCTAATTTTCATCTGATTTTATTATTAGAAACTACAAAATATTTGGGCTTTTATCCTGATATTTCCGATTTGGACATGCCTTTTTTCGAAATGAACGAAGGTATTTTTACGCCTTTTCATGCCGTTAGTTCGCTTACGGAACATGAAAGTAATTTGTTCAAAAAACTGATAGATTTGAAATTCGATAACAATCAAAAAACATTTCATGTTATCGAAAGACAAATTGTTTTACGAATTCTAATAGATTATTACAGTTTTCATTTGGACGGCTTTAAAAAACCAAAATCATTAGACGTTTTAAAAGAAGTTTTCTCTTAAAATCTTGGGCGTGCCCCTGTGTAAAAACTCCGGGTCACGCTGTCCGCTGTATCTTTTATTCCGTAAACTCCATAAAAGGATGCCGCTTCCATCCTTCACGCAAAACCACATGATAAATTGTACAAAAACAAAAAACTTGTAGCTCATTTTGTACTATTTGTTTGTATATTAGCAATGAAATAACGTGTTATAAAGCAACTACAAAGCGCTTTGTTTTGGGTGTATATGCGCAATAAAGTTGCGCATATTTAATAGTTAGCAGCTATTTTAAAAAAAATCAAACATGAAAAAAGTAGTTTTTTTATTATTAATTATTTATTGTGGTTCTTTTATTAACTGCTCATCGACTCATTCTAATAAAATAAGTAGTTCACTTGGTGGAAGTGGAAAATTAGACGACCAAACTTATCAAAATTTGCTTAATTTGTTAGAAAAGTACGATGGAAATAAACCTAAAGATACTATTATAATCAAATATGATTATCAAGATAGCAGCTGCTGGAATATGTTAGATATGGAAAATCAAGATTATATTCTAAAAGGCGTAGAAAACTCTCAAGCGAGAATTAAAAAACATATAGATAAAAGACCTAGTATTTCAATATACAGATTCGCTGAACTTGGAAATCGATTTAATAATATAATTTTGTTAGACAAAACTATTCTGAAAGATTCTAATAACTCAATACTTAATTTGATTTTTGCTAATGAGTCATCTTGTGGTAATTCAATAATAATTATGCCTGGACAAAAATATATCTACAAAAAATCTGATTCTCATTTTGAGCTTTTAGAAATATCAAAAAAAAGAATTATAGATATTCTAGAAAAATAAAAACAGCTGCTAACAGCTAGAGATTCGTTGCGTGCGCAGCACGAACAATGAAACTCCGGTTGAACGGAACCGTTCACTGGCAGGAACTATGGAGTTATCGTAAAGTT
>NZ_QNUX01000011.1 GCF_003312425.1 Flavobacterium psychrolimnae
ACTTCTTCTACACAGCGAAGTTTAAATTCATAATTGTATTTGACTTTTCTTTCCATAAAAATACCCCCAAATAGTGTCTAACTTTTTGGGGGCAGTTCATAAAACGTTTCCCTTTTTTTATTTCCCGTTAAAGCCGGTCATGGTATTTTCCAGTCCTGCTGTTCCAAAAGATTTTATAATCTCAGATCCTACTTCCAGTCGTTCTGGAAGTGCTGTTTTTTCGGCATCATCCCAATCACCAAGGACATAATCAACTTGTTTTCCTTTTTTGAATTCATCGCTGATCCCAAAACGGAATCGGGCGTAGTTTTGTGTATTCAGTACCAGATTGATGTTTTTAAGTCCGTTGTGTCCGCCGTCACTTCCTTTTTGTCTAATGCGAATGGTTCCAAACGGCAGATTCAAATCATCTGTAATAACCAGAATGTTTTCAAGCGGAATATTTTCCTTATCCATCCAGTATTGAACTGCTTTTCCGCTCAAATTCATATAAGTGTTGGGTTTCAAAAGCAGAAAAGTTCTTCCTTTGAATTTGTATTGGGCCAGTGCGCCCAGTTTTACGGTTTCGAAAGAAACGCCTTCTTTGCGAGCTAGGAAATCCACAATTTTAAAACCAATGTTGTGTCTTGTGTTTACGTATTCGGCGCCAATGTTGCCGAGTCCTACTATTAAAAATTTATTACTCACGCTTTCTATATTGTTTTTTTGGTGTTCGTGAACTTCTGGTTTTATACAATCTGTATTGTTCTCTTTTTTTGATGAGAATAAATTTGAAATCCATTTTATCATACTGCAAAAATAGACTTAATTAGAATATTGGACTATTAGATTTTATGAAAATCGTTATTGAGAGTAAAATAGTTCTGAATAGCCCTGATGGAAGTGGCATCCCACGCTTTTTGGCGTGGATACAACGGACAGCAGGAGCAGCGTTGTTGTGTAAAGGAGTAGTGGTGCTCCTAATAATTTAAAATAGAATAATGAGATTGCTTCGTTCCTTGTAGTAGCAAAAAGTAATGCGCAAAAAAAAAGCACCAGTTTTACAACTGATGCTTTCTTGAATGATTGAAAAAATATTATTTTTTCTTTCCTTTTGCAGGTGCTTTTGCTGCTTTTGCTGCTTCTTGAGCTGCTTTCATAGCCGCACGAGAGATTCTTACTTGAGCAACAACAGTGTTGTCTGGGTGGATCAATTTGTAGTTGTCGTTAACTAATTTAGTAACGTACAATTTGTTACCCATTTCAAGTGGAGTAATGTCAGCTTCAATAAAATCAGGAAGATTTTTTGGTAAAGCTTTTACTTTAAGTTTACGAGTGTTCAAACGTAAAACACCACCAGCAAGAACACCTTTAGATGTTCCAACTACTTTTACAGGAACTTCCATAGTGATTTCTTTGTCATCAAATAATTGAAAGAAGTCAATGTGTAAAATCTTGTCAGATACCGGGTGAACCTGGATATCTTGTAAAATAGCGTTAAATGATTTTCCTTTTCCAAGATCGATCTCAACTGTGTGAGCGTTTGGAGTGTAAACCAAGTTTTTGAAAGCCATAACTTCTGCTGAGAAATGAACTGCCTGATTTCCTCCGTATAATACGCAAGGAACCAATCCAGCATTACGTAGGGCTTTAGTCGCAACTTTACCCACGCTTTCTCTTTCTGATCCTTTAATTGTAATCGATTTCATTGTAAAAAAAATATAGTTATTAAATAATATTACTTGTTTGGGGTTACATTATGAACTTTCCACTAATGGAATTGTTATGATGTACCATGTGCATAACTTCAGCAAAAAGTGGCGCACAACTCAACACTCTTATTTTGTTTGATTCTTTCTTTAATGGAATAGAATCGGTAACAATTAATTCTAATAATTTAGAATTCTCTATTTTTTCGTATGCCTCACCGGATAAAATGGCGTGAGTACAAATCGCTCTTACGCTCAATGCTCCTTTTTCCATCATTAAATCAGCGGCTTTCGCCAAAGTGCCTCCGGTATCAATCATGTCATCTACTAAGATTACATTTTTACCTTTTACTTCACCAATCAATTCCATGGTGTCGATAATGTTGGCCTCTTTTCTTTGTTTGTAACATATAACTACGTCAGATTCTAAAAATTTAGAATAAGCATAAGCTCTTTTAGAACCACCCATGTCCGGAGAAGCAATTGTTAAATTGTCTAATCCTAAACTTTTCACGTAAGGCAAAAAGATTGTTGATGCAAAAAGGTGATCTACTGGTTTTTCAAAGAATCCTTGAATTTGATCTGCGTGCAAATCCATAGTCATTACTCTTGTTGCACCAGCACTTTCTAATAATTTAGCCACTAATTTAGCTCCTATCGGAACTCTTGGCTTATCTTTTCTGTCTTGTCTTGCCCAACCAAAATAAGGAATTACTGCGGTGATGTGTCTTGCCGAAGCACGCTTTGCAGCATCAATCATCAATAATAATTCCATTAGATTATCTGCCGTTGGAAAAGTCGAACAAACGATAAAAACACGTAATCCTCTGATAGATTCTTCATAAGAAGGTTGAAATTCACCGTCGCTGTATTTTGACATGGTGATTTTCCCCAATGGGATTCCGTATTGCTCTGCTATTTTCTCAGCAAGATATACACTTTGTGAACAAGCAAAAATTTTAGCTTCTGGTTCTAGGTGTGACATTTAATTTGTTGTTTTTATTCCGATGCGCTCCATACAGTTTGGCTTTGTCTTTTATTTAAAGCCTTATGCGTGTATTTGCCTCGGGTGTAGTTAGTTGTGTGTTGTGTTTTTAACGAGGTGCAAATTTATAAAATTTATTCAACTCTGAAAGGAAAAAATTAAGTATTTTTAGTTGAACATTTAATATTATTTTTTACATTTGCACCGTGTTAAAGGAATTGATGGTTGATTTAAACACAATCACATCTTTTATTGCGTTGAGATAACTGTCGTTATTTCATGTCTGCTAAGCCCGGATGGCGGAATTGGTAGACGCGCTGGTCTCAAACACCTGTGGGAAACCGTGCCGGTTCGACTCCGGCTCCGGGTACAAAAACCGCTTCGAAAGAAGCGGTTTTTTTGGTTCTAGGGGTTTCTATTTTCTCTTTGCTTAACCGTTAACCGCTTATTTTATAAATCCCCCTTTTTATAAATAATTTCTTTTATGTCTTTTTTGGTAAATCCGTAAATTCTGAGTAGATTAAAGGTCTTAAGTATGTTTGAATTCAATGTTTTTTTTGCATAATAGACTTCAAAATTTAATTTATTGAATTCAATTTCTTCATAGGTATAACCTTCTTTTTCAAGTTTCAATAAATGCCAGTCTGTGTAGTTTAGTGGCATTTTAATACTTCTTAATATACTATCTGTTTCAAAGAATGTTGTTTGTATGTTTACAAATAGTCCCTTTATTTCAAGTGTGCCTTCAGTAATTTTACATTGGATTTTAATGTCATTTTGAGTTTTGATAATATTTAAAAAATAAGACAAGTTGATAGTAGCCTTGGCTGTACTTTTAGTTTCGCATTCTAAAATATGTTTAGCACCAGGAATCACTAATGTTAATTTACCATCTGTTATGGTCAATTCTAAAACTGATGATTTATTCCACGGGGATAATTTATATAGTTCTCTTAGATTTTTCACTAGAACTGATTTCCTAATTATGAAGCTTGATAAATTCATTTTAGCGAACTTTTTTTAATTGTTTAATCAATGTTTTAGACTTCATTACTCTACTTTTCTTTCAGTTGTTCATGTTTTTTTTTAATATGGATTGCTTTCACTATCTGCATTTGATGTCTGTTGTTGGTAATTACTTTCATTTTCTATAAATTCGTTAGTAATGTCATCTTTTGTCAGCATCTCATATTTATAGCTAAAAATGATACTGGCAACTTTATTGTTAGATATTTTATATTTTTGTGAAATTTTATTTATTATGTCTTTATAAGGTATTGAATCGTTTTCTGTGTTTAATAAATAATCCCTCATTACAAGAATTATAGAATCTTTAGAAGTGTTTTTTAGAATTGATAAAAGTGTGATTTTTTCTTCTTCACTTTCTAATTCTAAATCGGCTAAAAAATACTTGTCTATTTGTTGCTCTTTTTTAGATACTTCCTTTTTTTGTTCTGTTTTGCTGCAACTAACAAAAATTAATAATATTAATGCTAAAATGTTTTTCATGTTATTTATTTGATTTGCCTAATTCAAAATTCTTTATTTCTATTTTTGTTTCATTAATCACTCGATAAACAGTACCGGTTCGTGTGTCAATTACATTCCGTGTGAATTCAGTCTCATTAGAAATATATCTACCGTTTTTAGAGTATTCATACAAACATAAAAGAGATCCAATTACAAATAATCCCAATAAACTAATTTTATATTTTTCGTATTTTGTCATAATTTTTATTTAATTATCAATTTGTATTTCATAGGATTTTCCGTCTTCTCCATCGACATTTGCATTTCCATCTTCATCAATATCAGCAGCTGAAATATGATCCTCATCTAAATAGCCGTCATTGGGAAAGTTTATTTGGACTACTTGGCAATCTTCAACATCTACATCTAAAGTATAAGTAGCTGAATATCCCGTTTCAGAATTGTTGTACCCTACAGTTGCTGAGTAAGTTCCGTCATCTAAATTGCAACCTGATGATGATGTGTTTGTTTTAATAGCTGTTTCATTATCAATATTTTCTATAGAAACAGTTTCGTTTTCACCATATTCATTATTTGTAGTAATCAAAGAATTTGGAGTTTCATTGTTTTCACTTTCACTTTCACTTTTTGTTTTTGATGAACAAGAAAATATAAGTAAACTTAAAATCAATAAAAGTGATAATTGTAGTTTCATAATGCTGTTTTTTAAATTATTAAAACCAAATGTAGGTTAATACAAATCATTCCCTTTGAGGTTTTCCGTAAAGTGGTTTTTTATAATCTTAAATCACAACGAATTCCTGATAATCAAAGCACATTTATTCTCAATTTGTTCTTTTTTGCCTTTTAAAATCATCTCTGCCAGTAACTTTCCCATGACTTCAAAATTGGTTGATATCGTTGTGATGCCGTTTTCTACTACTTTTTTCAGCGGCGTTTCGTTATATGAAATGATGCCGTAATCACTGCCCAGTTGCAGTTTCTGAATTTTTGCTTTTTCTATAACGCTTACTAAATCCCTGTCACTCGGAATGATATACACTTCGCCTTTTTGTATTTCCCGATTCTTGAATTCAGTGATGATTTCATAATCGAATGCAAAGTCTCTGCAGAAATTCTCAAAACCTATTTTCATACCCAGCGGCTCTCGGAATCCCGGAAAAATCATAATCAGTTTTTCGTATTTGTTCAACTTAGATTTTCCTTTCAACAAGCCGTCATAAATGTCTTTTACGAAATTTTGATACACTGCCGGAAACGATTTTAGGTCGGGATTAGTCTGGTCTAATATATATACTTCATTAACTGGTAGGGTTTTTATCACTGCAGCGGCTTCGGCTAAATTGGTCGGCATAATGATGTATTTGGTGTAATTGCCGTTACTGTCATTGATTAGTTTTTTGAAAACAGGCGTGTTAAAATGATGAAAGAAAATGTCTACCTGAACATTTGTGCCAATGTTCTCCAGAAACGAATTGTACAAGTCTTCCTTGAAAATATTCAATTCGTCAAAAAGTAAAAATATCCTTTGTTTTATGGTGACTTCAACGCTTTTTATATAATATCCTTTACCTGGAATAGCATAAATTATTCCTCTTTTCTTCAATTCTTCATAGGCTTGTAAAACCGTGTCTCGGGACAAGGAAAATTCGAGACAGACTTTGTTTACCGATGGAAGTTTGTCCCCTTTTTGTAAATTTTCGTCTTCTATTGCCTTCTCTACGGAACTAATTATTTGTCTGTATTTAGGAACTCCAAGGTTGTTTTGAATCGAAATTATTTTCATGCAGCAGTGAATTTCTTGGCAATATACAAAAACTGGTAGGTACTGGTATGTTAATGATAACAATTATTTTACTTTTGGTTTTTCACATTTCATAATTAAACCATGAAAATAAAACACATATCACATTTTAAAACCAATTCTGTAATGGAATCATTTGGTTTGATGCCAGATGGGGAAGAGGTTTCTGTATGCGAACTTTCAAACAAGAATGGCATGCGAATGAAAGTGATGGGTTATGGTGCTACACTTACTTCCTTAAAAGTTCCATTAAAAAATGGAGATCTGGTAGATGTAGTTTTAGGTTTTGACACTTTAGAGGCCTACATGCAGTCCTTTAATTTAGAAAGCGCGCCTTATCTTGGAGCAACTGTAGGACGATTTGCCGGAAGAATAAATGAAGGTGAATTTAAACTGAACGGAAAATTAATTTCCCTCAACAAAAATAACAATGGGAATTCGCTGCATGGCGGTACTATTGGCTTTAGCCAGAAAAATTGGAAAATAAAAAAACATACTGAAGGCAAGAATCCTTCCGTGACTTTTACATGTGTTAGTCCGGATAATGAGGAGCATTTTCCAGGAGAACTGTCGGTTGATTTGACTTATATGCTCTCTGACGATAATGAATTAATTATAGAATACATCGCCAGCACAACAGAAGATACTATTATAAATTTAACGCACCACAGTTATTTCAATCTTAATGGTCATCAATCCAGCGTTGCGAATCAGGAAATGCGTGTAAATTCTCAACGAATATTAGAAACCGCAGCTTCGGGAATTCCTACGGGACGGTTTCTAAATGTTGCCAATTGTCCTTTTGATTTCACCTCGGCGAGAACCTGTCCGTCAAAAATTGACACCACTTTTGTTTTAAATAAGGAAAAAGAATACGCTGCGTCTCTTTACAATAGTGACAAAACTTTGAAAATGTCTGTTTACACGAATCAGCCCGCGGTTCATATTTATGTAGGAGGAAATTGCTTTAATACAATAAAAGGGAAAGAAAATGCTAATTATCATCCCACCAGCGGTATTTGTTTTGAGACTCAAAATTTCCCTGATGCGCCTAATCACGAACATTTCCCATCTTCTGTTTTGAGAAAAGGAGAATTATATTATCATAAAACTATTTATAAATTTCAATCTTTTTAAGATGAAGAAAAATATTCTAATTTCAGGATTCTTGACCCTTTTTGTACTTCTTTTTTCCTGTTCTAATAGTACTGATACAGCAGAAACTCCAGTAGTGGAACCTCCAATTGCAGTTGATTCTTTTATTAGAGCTGCAGACATTTCTTTTTTACCGGAAATAGAAACATCGGGTGCGGCTTTATACAACAGCAACAACCAAGCGGAGGATATGATTACAACTCTGAAAAATGCAGGTTGTAACACGGTTCGAATTCGTCTTTGGAAAAATCCAGCAAATGGACGTTCCGGAATGACAGAGGTTAAAGCGCTGTCAGAACGTTTAAAAAAAGCCGGAATGAAAGTCTGGTTAACGGTACATTACTCCGATACTTGGGCTGATCCTGCGGTTCAAACTACGCCAGCAGAATGGAAAAATTTATCATTTACCGATTTAAAAACGGCTGTCGCCAATTATACTTCCACAATCCTCACGGAAATTAATCCGGATATTATCCAGATTGGAAACGAAATAAACAGCGGATTGCTTTGGCCACAAGGAAATTTAATCAATCAGGAAGTACAAAGTCTTTCTTTATTGGCAACTGCCAGCGCAACTATTCGTGCCAAAGCGCCAAATACCAAAATCATGATTCATTATGCAGGCGTGAAAGCTTCGGATACGAATTGGTTTTTTAACAAAATTAAAAGTGTAGATTACGATTACATTGGGTTGTCGTATTATCCAATTTGGCACGGAAAAGATTTAGAAGTTGTAAAAACTGCCATCAATACATTAGGAAAAACGTACAATAAGAAAGTTATTATCGCTGAAACCGCTTATCCTTTTACGTTAGGATACAATGATTGGACGAATAATATAGTGGGTTTAGATTCGCAACTCGTTTCCGGTTACCCTGCTACTCCTGATGGTCAAAAAAACTTTGTGTTGGCAATAAAAACACTCGTTAAAGAGTCTGAATACGGTTTGGGATTTGCGTATTGGGGAGGCGAATGGATTTCTTTCAAAGGCAATCAGGCTGCAAATGGCTCTACTTTTGAAAACCAGGCTTTTTATGATTTTAATAATAGAGCATTACCTGTTTTGCAGGCGTTTAATAAATAAGAAAATATGAAAAATTTACAAATACATTTGCGATTCGTTTTGATGTCTTTACTGGTTTCAGTACTTTTTTCTTGCAGTACATCCAAAAATGTGCAATCAACGTCCAAAAATTCTTTTGCAAAAGGAGCTGATGTGGGATGGTTGCCGCAGATGGAAGCCACAGGATATAAATTTTATGATACCGATGGCGCCGAAAAAGATTGTTTGCAACTCCTAAAGGACAGAGGAATGAATACCATTCGGCTGCGTGTTTGGGTAAATCCAAATGATGATAAAGCCAGTGGACACTGCAGTAAAGAAGAAACCGTTGTTATGGCTTTGCGTGCCCAAAAAATGGGAATGCGTATCATGATCGATTTTCATTACAGCGATTCATGGGCCGATCCTGCTAAACAATTTAAGCCAAAAGCATGGGAAAACCATACTTTTTCAGAGTTAATGACGGATGTATATGACCATACTTTTGATGTTTTGAGCGCATTGAAATCAGCAGGAGTTACTCCGGAATGGGTTCAAGTTGGGAATGAAATTCCAGGCGGTATGATGTGGCAGGAAGGGAGCACTAAAAATTGGAGCCAATTAGCACAATTACTCAATAAAGGTTACGAAGCAACAAAAGCCATTGATCCTAAAATCAAAGTAATTGTTCATCTTGACGAAGGAAATAACAATGAAAAATTTCGCTGGTTTTTTGATAATGCTACAGCAAATAATGTAAAGTACGATGTGATTGGATTGTCTTATTACCCTTTTTGGATCAAGAAAGATTACACGGAAACTATTTCGGATTTAGCGTATAATCTAAACGATATGGTTGCCAGATACAACAAAGAAGTGATGGTTGTGGAAGTTGGTGGTGAATATGACAAAGTACAAAATACCTACGAAATGTTAGCAGCAACAATCAAAGCGGTAAAAGCTGTGCCTAATAATAAAGGACTAGGCGTGATATATTGGGAGCCGCAGGGAGAAAAAAGTTGGAGCGGTTATTCCTTGAGCGCTTGGCAATCTGACGGGAAACCAACAATGGCTTTAGACGCGTTTAAAGAATTGTAAACATATAAGTCATTTAAGTGTTTAAAATCAGTTGACTTATGTCAAAGGTATAAAGGGGAGTATAGACCGAAATTATTTTTTACAAAGCCATCAGATATTACTTAAATTCACTAGGATTTTCAATTTAATTACTCAAATTAAAAGCTTAAATGACTTATGTGTTTCAAAAAAATAAATTCTAATTTATTATAAAAATGAAGAAATTGATATGTTTTCTTGTTGTGATTTTAGTATGTACACAAGTTGCCTTGTCTCAATCACGAGAAGTTAAAGTACTAAAGGCCAATTGGAAATTTCAAAAAGGCGATTTTGAAGCGGCGCACAAAGTAAATTTTAATGATTCGAAATGGGAATCTGTAACCGTTCCGCATGATTGGGCAATTTACGGACCTTTTGATAAAAATGTAGACATACAAAAAGTTGCTATTGTTCAAAACGGAGAAAAAGTTGCCACCGAAAAAACAGGACGAACAGGAGCGTTACCTCATATAGGAACTGCTTGGTACCGCAAAACATTCAACTTGCCTAAAGATGCAAAAGGTAAAAAAATAATTTTGCTTTTTGAAGGTGCGATGAGTGAGCCTCAAGTGTATTTAAACGGAAAAAAAGTGGGAGAATGGGCCTATGGCTATAGTTATTTCTATTTTGATGTTTCCCAATTTATACAAGAAGGAACCAATACATTATCAGTAAAACTAACTAATAAAGAATTTGCATCTCGTTGGTATCCTGGTGCAGGTTTGTATCGAAATGTAAGTGTTATTATAAAAAATAACGAAAGCATTGACCAATGGGGTCAGTTTATAACGACACCCTTTATCAGTGAGGAAGTTGCTAAAGTTAATATCAAGACTAAAGTCTCCGGCGAAAATACTCGTTTAGTCACCACTATTTTTGATGCCGAAGGAAAGAAACTAAATTCTGTGGAGTCGACTTTACAATTCGGAAAAGAATTTGATCAAAATATAAAAGTAGAAAAACCTAAATTGTGGAGTCCTGAAACTCCATATTTATACAAAGCGGTTTCCCAATTGTATGTTGGAAAAGAACTGAAAGATGAGATATCAACACGTTTTGGAATTCGAGAAATAAAATTCGAGGCCAATAAAGGCTTTAGCCTAAACGGAAAGATAACCAAATTCAAGGGAGTTTGTTTGCATCACGATTTGGGTCCACTGGGAGTTGCGGTAAATAAAGCCGCGATGCGCAGACAAATGAAGATTTTAAAAGACATGGGTTGCAATGCGATTCGCAGTTCTCATAACATGCCTTCTTTCGAGCAGTTAGAGTTGGCGGATGAAATGGGTTTTCTGTTTTTAGCAGAGAGTTTTGATGAATGGGCAAAGCCAAAAGTAGAAAATGGGTATCATCGTTTTTTTGAGGAATATGCCGAAAAAGATATCGTGAATTTAGTACAAGCGACACGAAATCATCCTTCGATTGTGATGTGGAGTTCTGGAAACGAAGTGCCGGATCAGTGGGGTGAAGAAGGAGTGAAACGCGCTAAATGGTTGCAGGAAATCTTTCATAGGGAAGACCCAACTCGACCGGTAACTGTTGGAATGGATCAGGTAAAAGCAACTATTGAATCTGGTTTTGGCGCTTTGTTAGATATTCCAGGGTTGAATTATCGGGTACATTTATACGATGAAGCCTATAAAAAATTTCCGCAAGGGTTTATTTTAGGTTCAGAAACCGCTTCAACGGTTAGCTCGAGAGGAATCTACAAATTCCCTGTGGTTCAAGAAAAAATGAAACAATATCCAGATTTTCAGTCTTCTTCTTATGATTTGGAAGCTTGCAGCTGGTCTAATGTGCCTGACGAGGATTTTGTGCTTCAAGATGATAAACCATGGGTAATTGGCGAGTTTGTCTGGACTGGTTTTGATTATTTAGGAGAACCTACGCCTTATGATGAAAGCTGGCCTTCCCGAAGTTCTTATTTTGGAATTAACGATTTAGCGGGTTTACCTAAAGACCGTTATTATTTATACCGAAGCCGTTGGAATACCAAAGAATCAACTCTTCACATCTTACCACATTGGAACTGGGAAGGACGTGAAGGAGAAAAAACTCCCGTTTTTGTTTACACTAGCTACAACAGCGCTGAACTTTTTATTAATGGAAAAAGTATGGGAATTCAGACGAAAAACAAAAACACTCCACAAAATCGCTATCGTTTGATGTGGATGGATGTAAAATATGAGCCGGGAATAGTAAAAGTGGTGGCTTTTGATGACAATGGTAAAGCTGTTGCTGAAGAAGAAGTGCGTACTGCCGACAAGCCTTATCAAATTGTTTTAGAAGCAGACAGGAAAACAATCACTGCTGATGGCGAGGATATATCTTTCATAACCGTATCTGTAGTGGATAAAAATGGAATTATTTGTCCTACAGCGACAAACCAATTGAAATTTCAGGTTACAGGAGCGGGTACTTACCGAGCTGCCTGCAATGGCGATGCTACTTCACTCGAAATGTTCCATAAAGATACCATGAAACTTTTTAGCGGAAAATTAGTAGTGCTTGTAAAATCGAAAATAACTGAAGGAGATATAAAACTTGAAGTAAATGGTGCTGGGCTTAAGAGCGGAAAATTGACCTTGAATGCGACGAAATAGACGAAAAATCCATATAATTTTTACAGAATATTTTAAAAAAATAACAACAATAACAGCGAGTTCCTAAAAAAAGGAAATGGATAATTTTTAAATTATGAATGACATTTTAATACACAAAACAACTGATTTTTTTCAGCAGACTTTTGGTTCAGAACCATCAAAAACGGTTCTTTCGCCTGGTAGAATCAACATTATCGGGGAACATATTGATTACAATGACGGCTATGTTTTACCGGCAGCCATCGATAAAATCATTTGTTTTGCTTTCGAAAAAAACAATTCGGATACAGCTAAAATTGTGGCCATAGATTTGAATGACGAGTTCGAAGTTTGTGTAAATAATGAGCAGAAGCAGACAGATAGTGTTTGGACAAATTACCTGCGTGGTGTTCTGAATCAGTTGAAAATGAAGGGTTATTCCGTGGAGGGTTTCAATTGTGTTTTTAGCAGTAATATTCCTGTTGGTTCTGGTTTGTCCTCTTCGGCGGCTTTAGAATGTGGCTTTTTGTTTGGTTTAAATGAACTTTTCAATTTGAAAATTAAACCCATTGATATTGCGCTTTTGGGACAAAAAGCGGAACATTGGGTGGGAATCAATTGTGGTATTATGGATCAGTTTTCGAGCGTCATGGGACAAGAAAATAAAGTCATAAAAATTGATTGTAAAACATTGGAATTCGAATATCACGACGCTAATTTTAGTGATTATTCCTTAGTTTTATTCGATTCGAATGTGAAACATTCCTTGTTTAGCTCGGCTTATAATACCAGAAGAGAAGAATGTGAGGAAGGAATTTCGATAATTAGTGCTAATTTCCCGGAAATTAGTAGTTTTAGAGATTGTAAAGAAGAGCAAGTTTTGAGTCTGAAAGATAAAATGTCTGCGAATGTTTTCAAAAGAAGCCTTTTTGTGGTGAAAGAAATTAATCGCGTGAAACTGGCATGTGACGCTTTGGATTCTGGAAACATTGAACTTTTAGGGCAATTAATGTTCGAAACGCACGAAGGATTATCATTGGATTATGAAGTGAGTTGTGCCGAATTAGATTTTTTAGTAAACACGGTTAAAGAGGATAATTCAGTGATAGGTTCCCGATTAATGGGCGGCGGTTTTGGCGGTTGTACTATTAATTTGATCAAAAAAGGACAAGAAGAAGCTGTGAAAAACAAATTGTCAAAGTTGTATCAGGACGAATTTGGAATAGAATTAAAAATTTATGATGTCAAAATTGGGAATGGAACATCACTTTATATTGCGAAATAAATGAAAAATTTTGACATCAACGAAGATCCGCACAGACGTTATAATCCGTTAATCAACGAATGGGTTTTGGTTTCTCCACATCGGTCGAAACGTCCTTGGCAAGGGCAAAATGAAACAGTAACTTCGGATGCATTGCCGGAATATGACCCGACTTGTTATTTGTGTCCGGGAAATGTTCGAGCGAATGGAATGGTCAATCCGGATTATGAAAGTTCTTTTGTTTTTGAAAATGATTTTGCTGCTTTAAAGCAAGAAGAAATTGCTTTTGAAGAAAATAAAAACCAGACTTTTTTTAGAGCTAAACCAGAAAGAGGAATTTCCAGAGTGGTTTGCTTTTCGCCAAAACACAATTTGACATTGCCAGAAATGCCAGCTGAAGCGATTGAAAATATCATTCATACCTGGCAAAAAGAATATATAGATTTGGGTAATGTTGATTATATCAACCATGTTCAGATTTTCGAAAATAAAGGAAGTGTTATGGGTTGCAGTAATCCGCATCCACACGGACAAATTTGGGCGCAGTCGTCTTTACCAACAGAAGTCGAGAAAACGCAAAGTAATCTGAAAGCCTATTTTGACAAACACAACAAAACGCTTTTAGAGGATTATGTAAAAGAAGAGTTGAATTTAAACGAACGTATCGTTATTGAGAACGATCATTTTGTGGCATTGGTGCCTTTCTGGGCGATTTGGCCGTATGAAACGATGGTTGTCAGCAAGCGTAATGTAAATAAAATAACTGATTTCACGGAAATGGAAGTAACTGATTTTGCTGTTATTTTAAAACAATTGACAACCAAATATGATAATCTTTTTGAAACGACTTTTCCGTATTCATCAGGGATTCATCAGTCACCAACAGATGGAGAGTTGCATCCGGAATGGCATTTTCACATGCATTTTTATCCACCATTGTTGCGTTCGGCAACCGTAAAGAAATTTATGGTCGGATATGAAATGATGGGCGAATCACAACGAGATATTACACCGGAGAAAAGTGCTGAAATTTTAAAAAACCAATCGAACGTTCATTATAAAATACTAACCTAAAACTAAAAACATTTAACCAATGCAAACTTTAGCAATCCAAGATTATATTGTCTTTTTATGTTATTTCATCCTGATTGTAGGTTATGGAATATGGATTTACAATAAGAAAAAGAAAGAAGAAACGAGTAGTAAAGATTATTTTTTAGCCGAAGGATCACTTACTTGGTGGGCAATTGGCGCATCATTAATTGCCAGTAATATTAGTGCAGAGCAATTTATAGGAATGAGTGGTAGCGGTTTCAAGATGGGATTAGCGATTGCTACTTATGAGTGGATGGCGGCTTTTACATTGATTATTGTTGCTATTTTCTTTATTCCGGTGTATTTGAAAAACAAAATTTTCACCATGCCACAATACCTGAATCAAAGGTATAACAGTAATGTTGCCATGATTATGGCCGTATTTTGGTTGTTATTGTATGTTTTGGTCAATCTTACTTCCATATTGTATTTGGGAGCTTTAGCAATAAGTAGTATTTCTGGTCTGGACATTACTTTGTGTATGATTTTCTTAGCGTTTTTTGCGGTGATGATTACATTGGGCGGAATGAAAGTGATTGGTTATACGGATGTTATTCAGGTTTTCTTTTTGATTTTAGGTGGATTAGTAACTACTTATTTGGCGTTGAATTTAGTTGCCGAAGAATTCGGATCTACAGGAGTTATAAACGGGTTCAATTTAATGACGACACATGCAAACGATCATTTCCACATGATTTTTGAAAAATCTAATCCTAACTATATGGATTTACCGGGATTGTCAGTTTTGATTGGAGGAATGTTAATCATCAATTTAAATTATTGGGGTTGCAACCAATACATTACGCAACGTGCATTAGGAGCTGATTTAAAAACGGCCAGAAACGGAATTTTGTTTGCTGCTTTCTTGAAATTGTTAATGCCTATAATTGTTGTTTTGCCCGGAATAGCTGCTTTTGTATTGTATCAGAACGGACATTTTGGTGTCGAAATGTTGCAAGATGGTACAGTAAATCCTGATCGTGCGTATCCAGTTTTGCTAAACTTGCTTCCCGTAGGATTAAAAGGACTTTCATTTGCAGCTCTTACTGCGGCGATTGTTGCTTCTTTAGCTGGAAAAGCGAATAGTATTGCTACAATTTTCACTTTGGATATTTACAAAACAAAATTGAATGTAGATGCCGATGAAAAGAAATTAGTTAATGTGGGGAAAAAAGCTATTGTTGTTGCGATGTTAATTGCAGTTGTGGTAGCGCCTTTTCTTGGAATTGATAAAAAAGGAGGGTTTCAATACATTCAGGAATATACGGGTTTTGTAAGTCCAGGAGTTTTTGCCATGTTTATTTTAGGATTCTTTTGGAAAAAAACAACTTCTAATGCGGCTTTGTTTGCAACAATCGGTGGATTTATGTTCTCTATTCTGTTCAAATTCATGCCGGCTTTTGTAGACTTATCGTTCCTTCATTCAACTGGTTTTTCAGTTCCAAATGCTGATGGCGTTTATGAAATTCCTTTTATTGACAGAATGGGATTTGTTTTCTTGATTTGCGTTGTCGGAATGTACAGCATTAGTATGTATGAAACAGCAAGAGGCGTTAAAACAAATGGTCTGGAAATTGATCGTACCATGTTTAAAATGTCTCCAGGTTTTACAGTCGGGATGTTGATTGTACTTTCGCTTATTGCGGCTTTCTATACTATCTTCTGGTAGAAAATAACTAAATTCAAAAAAGCGATGGTTTCAATTGTATTGAATTCATCGCTTTTTTATTTGATAATAAGGTTGAAATACAATTGTTGCAAATGATATAGATTCCTATAAAGGTTGTTTCAATGCTAAACGTGTTGTTTTTTAGAAGCAATAATCTTCTAAAGTGTAGCTTGAACAAAAAATGTAAGGCACAAAAAAAAAGCCTCCGAATAACGAAAGCTTTAGTGATATTTTAATTTCTTTTTAGTTGTTAACCAAAGCGTCTTGTTTCCAGGTTTTAACAGAAGCAATTCTGCTATTAGAATAATCTACTTCACTTAAGTTATTTCCATTCCAGAAAAACCATTTTCCAGTTTTTTCTCCGTCTTTATAAGTTGCAACTGATTGTTTGTTACCATTTGTATCGTATGAAGTCCAAACTCCTTCCAGTTTCCCGTTTTTAAAGAAACCTTCTTGCTGTACTTTTCCGTTTTCAAAGTAGTATGTGGTTTTAACTAATTCACCTACAGCTTCTAATTTTGGATTGTTTTCTTGTGCAAATGCTATTCCTGAGAAAAGTAATGCCGTTAATATTATATATTTTTTCATGGTGTTTGGATTTTAAATTCATATTAGCTTAACAAATGTATAAAACATTTTACAATAAAAAAACTTTAAGTTAACAATTTAGTAACATTGAAATAAAATTTAACATTGGAATGAAAGTTTGGTTATAAACCAATCGCTAAAATTTCTTATTTCTCAATTCATTATTCATAATTAGTCCTAAATTTGCAGCGATGTCCAAAGGACAAAATAATCAAAAATTTAGAACATGTATAGAAGTCATAACTGTGGCGAATTGAATGCCTCACACATTAATACTGAAGTTACACTTGCGGGATGGGTACAAAAATCGCGTGATAAAGGATTTATGAACTGGGTTGATTTACGGGACCGTTATGGAATTACGCAGTTAATTTTTGACGAAGGACGTTCTGAAAAATCTGTTTTTGAGTTGGCGAAAACACTTGGTCGTGAATTTGTGATTCAGGTAAAAGGAACTGTTATTGAGCGTGAAGCCAAAAATAAAAACATGACGACTGGTGAAATCGAAATTTTAGTGACAGAACTTACTATTCTAAACGCTTCGCTTACGCCTCCATTTACAATTGAAGATGAAACGGACGGTGGAGAAGACATCAGAATGAAATACCGTTACCTCGATATCCGTAGAAATCCGGTAAAAAATAGTTTGATGTTTCGTCATAAAGTGGCCATGGAAGTGCGTAAATATCTTTCGGATTTGGATTTCTGTGAAGTAGAAACGCCGTATTTGATCAAATCTACTCCCGAAGGAGCCAGAGATTTTGTGGTCCCTTCAAGAATGAATGAAGGACAGTTTTATGCATTGCCACAATCTCCGCAAACGTTCAAGCAATTATTGATGGTGGGCGGAATGGATAAGTATTTCCAAATCGTGAAATGTTTCCGTGACGAAGATTTGCGTGCAGACAGACAGCCGGAGTTTACACAAATCGATTGTGAAATGGCTTTTGTGGAACAAGAAGATATTTTAAATGTTTTTGAAGGATTGACAAGACATTTATTAAAAGAAATAAAAGGTATAGAAGTAGAGAAATTCCCAAGAATTACTTACGAATATGCAATGAAAACCTATGGGAATGACAAACCGGATATCCGTTTCGGAATGGAGTTTGGAGAATTAAATGAAGTAACACAACATAAAGATTTTCCGGTTTTTAATGCTGCGGAATTTGTGGTTGGAATTGCAGTTCCTGGTGTTGGAAATTATACCCGTAAGGAAATTGATGGATTAATTGACTGGGTGAAGCGTCCTCAAGTTGGTGCATCCGGAATGGTTTATGTAAAATGCAATGAAGATGGAACTTATAAGTCATCCGTTGATAAATTCTACGATCAAGATGATTTAGCGCAATGGGCAAAAATCACTGGTGCAAAACCTGGAGATATGATTTTTGTACTTTCTGGTCCTACCGATAAAACACGTACGCAGTTAAGCGCATTACGAATGGAATTAGCAACTCGTTTAGGATTGAGAAATCCAGCTGAATTTGCTCCGCTTTGGGTAGTTGATTTTCCTTTATTAGAGTTTGATGAAGAAAGTGGTCGTTACCATGCGATGCATCATCCGTTTACTTCTCCAAAACCGGAAGATATGCACTTATTAGAAACAGACCCAGGGAAAGTTCGTGCCAATGCATATGATATGGTTTTGAATGGCAATGAAATTGGCGGAGGCTCAATTCGTATTCATGATAAGGCGACACAACAATTAATGTTTAAGTATTTAGGCTTTACAGAGGAAGATGCGAAAGCGCAATTCGGATTCCTAATGGATGCATTTCAGTTCGGTGCGCCACCTCATGGAGGCTTGGCTTTTGGATTGGATAGATTGGTTGCTATTCTTGGAGGGCAAGAAACAATCAGGGACTTTATTGCTTTTCCCAAAAACAATTCCGGAAGGGATGTTATGATCGATGCGCCATCTGTAATTGATGAATCACAGTTGAAAGAGCTGCATATAAAATTAGCTTAGTTGTAGTTGGTCGGAATAATTTGTTAGAAAACGTTGAATATCAATATTTTTACAAAATAAAAACAGAAGATAGCATTTCGTATTATATTAAATATTACATTTGCTTCATTATAAATTATTATTACAATTACAATGCGTACAGGTACAGTTAAATTTTTCAATGAGTCTAAAGGTTACGGATTCATTACAGACGAAGAAACAGGAAAAGACATTTTTGTTCATGCATCAGGAATCAACGCGGAAGAATTACGCGAAGGTGACAGAGTAAGTTATGAAGAAGAAGAAGGAAGAAAAGGAAAAGTTGCTGCGAAAGTAGCAGTTATCTAAGCATAAAAAATTAATTTTTTTTGCCTACGAATGGTAAAAACGTTTCGATTTATATCGGAACGTTTTTTTTTGTACCTATAAAATCCGAAAAAATAAGCGTAGTATTTAACATTGTCAAATAAAATAAACGTTAAACACATCTTAAGAAAATGGCCTTTTCTTATTTATAATTAATAAAAATTGTAAATTTACATCGATGTAGTACGGATGTATTTTTAAGTTTTAATTGTTATTTAATAATTTGAAAGTTATCTTTGCGACTTACTCTTAATCAAAAAACACACAATATGCAATCGGATCAATTAAATTATATTCCAATTCTCATGCAGTTTATTTTGGCTGTAGGTTTTGTTGTTGGTACTATATTGGTTTCAGGTAAATTAGGTCCTAAACGTTCGTCTGAAGCAAAGGATAAAAATTTTGAATGTGGTATTGAATCTGTTGGAAACGCAAGAATTCCTTTTTCAGTAAAATATTTTCTAGTTGCTATCTTATTTGTTTTGTTTGACGTTGAGGTGATTTTCTTGTATCCATGGGCAATCAACTTCAAGGAATTGGGAATGGAAGGAATGGTGAAAATGGTGATTTTTATGATGTTGCTTTTGGTGGGTTTTTTCTACATCATCAAAAAGAAAGCATTAGAGTGGGAATAAAGTTTATTTTAAATGCTGAATTTTGAATTTTAAAATAGGTTTACTATTGATTCAGAATTTATAATTCAAAAAAAATAAAAAATGAGTGATTCAAATATAAATATGGTTGCCCCTCCGGAAGGTGTTGTTGGTGAAGGTTTCTTCGCTACAAAACTGAATGATGTTGTGGGATTGGCTCGTGCAAATTCATTGTGGCCTTTGCCTTTCGCAACATCTTGTTGCGGAATTGAATTTATGGCAACAATGGCTTCGCATTATGATTTGGCACGATTTGGTTCGGAGCGAGTGAGTTTTTCTCCTCGTCAAGCGGATATGCTAATGGTAATGGGCACGATTTCGAAAAAAATGGCGCCAATTTTACGTCAGGTTTATGAGCAAATGTCAGAACCTCGTTGGGTAATTGCTGTTGGAGCTTGTGCTTCATCTGGTGGAATTTTTGATACTTATTCTGTTTTGCAAGGGATTGATAAAGTAATTCCGGTTGATGTTTATGTTCCGGGTTGTCCGCCAAGACCAGAACAAATTGTTGACGGTGTTATGAAATTGCAAGAGTTGGTTAAAACGGAATCGGTAAGAAGAAGAAGTTCTCCTGAATACCAAGAATTATTAGCTTCTTATAACATCAAATAAATAATGGCGCTAGAAACGATACAAATCCAAGAAAAATTAGTTGAAACATTTGATTCGGCTGTTTTTGAATTCAATCAGGAAAAAGATATATTTTCATTTGAAGTTGCTGCTGATAAAATTACAGCGGTTATTCTTTTTTTGAAAAATGACCCAATATTACGTTTTCATTTTTTAACTGATTTATGTGGGATTCACTATCCAGACAATGATGTTGATCATCAATTTGCAGTAGTTTATCATCTGCATAATTGGTACGAAAACAAAAGAATTAAAATTAAGGCATTTATCAACGGTGAAAACCCAGAAATAAAAACGATATCAAACATTTTCTTAAGTTCTAATTGGATGGAGAGAGAAACGTATGATTTTTATGGGATAAACTTCATTGGTCATCCACAATTGAAACGTATTTTGAATATGGATGAAATGATTTCTTTTCCAATGCGTAAGGAATTCCCGATGGAAGATAGCGGAAGAACTGATAAAGATGATCGTTTCTTTGGAAGAACAACCGACAATTATTAAAAACACACACTATTATAATTTTTCACATTAAATAAATGTCAGAACTATTATTACCACCAGAGCATCGCTATGCTAAAAGAATAAAAGAACAGCTAAACGAAGATGGAAGCGAGCTTTCGATTCTGAATTTAGGGCCAACTCACCCAGCTACACACGGTATTTTTCAAAATATTCTGTTGATGGATGGAGAAAGAATTCTGGAAGCGGAACCAACCATTGGTTACATTCACAGAGCTTTTGAAAAAATCGCCGAAAACCGTCCTTTTTACCAAATCACCCCTCTTACAGATAGAATGAACTATTGTTCATCACCTATAAATAATATGGGTTGGTGGATGACATTAGAAAAATTGTTGGATATTGAAGTTCCTAAAAGAGCACAATATTTAAGAGTTATTGTAATGGAATTGGCAAGAATCACGGATCATATTATCTGTAATTCAATCCTTGGTGTGGACACCGGAGCGTATACCGGATTTTTATATGTATTCCAATTTAGAGAAAAAGTGTATGAAATCTACGAAGAAATTTGTGGAGCTCGTTTGACTACTAATATGGGAAGAATTGGTGGTTTCGAAAGAGATTGGTCACCAGAAGCTTTTAGAAAATTAGATGTGTTTTTACAAGACTTTCCAGCTGCTTGGAAAGAATTTGAAAACTTATTCGAAAGAAACAGAATTTTTATTGACAGAACTGTAAATGTTGGAGCTATAACGGCTGAACAAGCTATGGCTTATGGGTTTACAGGTCCAAATTTACGTGCTGCAGGTGTTGATTATGATGTTCGTGTAGCGCAACCATATTCTTCTTACGAAGATTTTGATTTTATTATTCCAGTTGGAAAATCAGGCGATACTTATGATCGTTTTTGTGTTCGTAATGCCGAAGTTTGGGAGAGTTTGAGTATCATTCGTCAAGCATTAGAAAAAATGCCGGAAGGAAATGACTTCCATGCTGATGTTCCGGATTATTACCTTCCTCCAAAAGAAGATGTTTACACGAGTATGGAATCGTTGATTTACCATTTCAAAATTGTGATGGGTGAAGTTCCTGTTCCAGTTGCCGAAATATACCATCCTGTTGAAGGTGGAAACGGAGAGCTAGGTTTTTATTTGGTTACGGACGGAAGTCGAACTCCTTATAGATTACATTTCCGCAGACCTTGTTTTATTTACTATCAAGCGTATCCTGAAATGATTAAAGGTTCATTACTGTCAGATGCAATTGTTATTTTGTCAAGTTTAAATGTTATTGCCGGAGAATTAGACGCATAAAAGATATCAGATTGTTGATTAACGATTTTAGACACGAGCGTCAGCGAACTGGCGAAGCATTTCAGATTTAAAAAAAATGGAAAGAACTTATCACAAACAAGAAATAAATATGACTGAAGCATTGATGACCCGCATCAATGAATTGATTAGTCATTATCCTGAAGACAAAAGAAAATCGGCATTATTGCCTGTTTTACATGAAGTTCAAGATGCTCACGAGAATTGGTTGAGTATTGAATTAATGGATAAAGTCGCTGAAATTCTTTTGATTAAGCCAATTGAAGTTTATGAAGTAGTTTCGTTTTATACGATGTACAACCAAAGACCAGTTGGAAAATACATGTTTGAATTTTGTCAAACTTCTCCTTGTTGTTTGAATGGAGTGGAAGATTTAATGGATTATACCTGTGAAAAATTAGGTGTAAAAGTAGGTGAGCCTACTCCAGACGGTCTATTTGAAGTGAGAGGAGTTGAATGTTTAGGTGCTTGTGGTTACGCTCCAATGATGCAATTAGGCGATTTTTACAAAGAACATTTGACGGCAGCAAAAATCGACCAGTTAATTGAAGATTGCAAAAACGATACAATAATATTACACGATAAATAATATGTCACAAAAAATATTATTAGACAAAATAAATATTCCAGGAATTAAAACCTACGAAGTGTACCGTCAAAACGGGGGTTATGCTTCAGTAGAAAAAGCCCTAAAAACATTAACGCCAGACGAAGTTGTCGAAGAAGTGAAAACTTCAGGATTGCGTGGTCGTGGTGGAGCAGGATTCCCAGCAGGAATGAAATGGAGTTTTATTGATAAAAAATCAGGAAAACCAAGACATTTAGTTTGTAATGCGGATGAATCAGAGCCAGGAACTTTCAAAGACCGTTATTTGATGGAATTTATTCCTCATTTATTGATTGAAGGAATGATTACTTCCAGTTATGCTTTGGGTGCAAACCTTTCTTACATCTACATTCGTGGAGAATACATGTGGGTGTATAAAATATTAGAAAGAGCCATTAACGAAGCAAAAGCTGCTGGATTTTTGGGTAAAAATATATTAGGTTCAGGATACGATTTAGAACTTTATGTTCATTGTGGTGCCGGAGCTTACATTTGTGGTGAAGAAACTGCTTTAATCGAATCTTTGGAAGGAAAAAGAGGAAATCCTCGTATCAAACCACCATTTCCTGCAATTTCAGGACTTTGGGCAAATCCAACGGTCGTAAATAATGTGGAAACAATTGCCGCTGTGCCTTGGATTATCAATAATACAGGTGCAGAATATGCTAAAATTGGTATTGGACGTTCTACAGGAACTAAATTAATTTCGGCTTCAGGACATATTAAAAATCCTGGTGTTTATGAAATTGAATTGGGTTTAAGTGTTTACGAATTCATGAATTCTGATGAGTATTTAGGCGGAATGAGTTCTGATAGACCTTTGAAAGCATTTGTACCTGGAGGAAGTTCTGTTCCCGTTTTACCTGCTCATTTAATTTATAAAACGGCAAACGGTGAAGATCGTTTGATGTCATATGAATCTTTAAGTGACGGTGGATTCGCAACGGGTTCTATGTTAGGATCAGGCGGATTTATTGTTTACAATGACACATCTTGCATCGTTCGTAATACTTGGAATTTCTCTCGTTTTTATCATCATGAAAGCTGTGGACAATGTTCTCCTTGTCGTGAAGGCACGGGATGGATGGAAAAAGTATTGCACCGAATCGAGAATGGTCACGGTCGTGAAGAAGATATTGATTTGTTGTTGAGCATTCAAAGTAAAATTGAAGGAAACACCATTTGCCCATTAGGTGATGCGGCAGCTTGGCCAGTGGCAGCAGCAATTCGTCATTTTAGAGAGGAGTTTGAATACCATATTCGTTTCCCGGAAAAAATAAAGAATAGAGATCATTTTGTTGCGGAACCTTTTGAAAAAGTAAAGCATTTAGTTTCTAAAGTAATCGTATAAAGTCAAGAATTTCAGAAAATGAAAGTAACCATAGACGGTCAAAGCATAGAAGTAGAACCAGGAACAACAATCCTGCAGGCAGCACGTATGATAGGTGGAGAAGTAGTTCCGCCAGCAATGTGCTATTATTCTAAACTAAAAGGTAGCGGTGGAAAATGCCGTTGTTGTTTAGTGGAAGTTGCAAAAGGAAGTGAAGCTGATCCAAGACCAATGCCTAAATTAATGGCATCTTGTGTAACAGGTTGTATGGACGGAATGGAAGTGAACAGTAAATCTTCACCGAGAGTTCAAGAAGCCAGAAAATCAGTAACAGAATTTTTATTGATTAATCACCCGTTAGATTGTCCGGTTTGTGATCAGGCAGGAGAATGTGATTTGCAAAATTTAAGCTTTGAGCACGGGAAATCAGAAACTCGTTTTATCGAAGAAAAAAGAACTTTTGAACCAGAAAATATTGGTCCAAATATTCAATTACACATGAACCGTTGTATTCTTTGTTACCGTTGCGTAATGGTGGCAGATCAATTGACTGACGATCGTGTTCATGGAGTAATGGACAGAGGAGATCATTCTAATATATCAACTTGTATTTCTAAAGCGGTTGATAATGAATTCTCTGGAAATATGATTGATGTTTGTCCTGTAGGTGCTTTAACTGATAAAACATTTAGATTTAAATCTAGAGTTTGGTTCAGTAAGCCTTATAACGCACACAGAAATTGCCCTACTTGTTCTGGAAAAACTACCGTTTGGATGTTTGGTGACGAAATCCAACGTGTTACCGGAAGAAAAGACGAATACCATGAAGTAGATGAATTTATTTGTAATGGATGTCGTTTTGATCACAAAGATATTGCTGATTGGACTATTGAAGGACCAAGAGCATTCGAAAAAGATTCGGTTATCAACCAAAATAAATACAACAGAAAATTACAAAAAGTGGAAATCGCTACTGAAGAAAATATTCTTTTAGGTAGAGAAGAAGACCGTAAGAAAATAAGCATGGTCGAGATTCCATTGACCGAAGAAGACATTATTAATCAAAAAAGCTTGGGTAATAATGGATAGTACTATTATCATAGAAAAAAGTGTCATTATTATTGCAGTTTTTGCTTTGACAATGTTGATGGCAATGTATTCCACTTGGGCTGAACGAAAAGTTGCCGCTTGGCTTCAAGATCGTGTTGGACCAAATAGAGCCGGTCCTTTTGGATTGTTTCAACCGCTTGCCGATGGTTTAAAATTATTCTCGAAAGAAGAATTTGAGCCTAATACACCAAACAGATTTTTGTTTTTTGTAGGTCCGGCAATCGCAATGAGTACTGCTTTAATGACCAGTGCCGTAATTCCTTGGGGAGATAAACTGCATTTGTTTGGAAGAGATATTTTATTACAGGCTACTGATTTGAACATTGGATTGTTATACTTTTTTGGAGTTGTTTCAGTAGGTGTTTACGGAATCATGATTGGTGGTTGGGCATCTAATAATAAATTCTCTTTGATGGGTGCGGTTCGTGCTGCTTCGCAAATGGTATCTTATGAAGTTGCCATGGGACTTTCGATGATTGCTTTGTTGATGATGACTGGAACGTTGAGTTTAAGAGAGATTTCAGCACAACAAGCAGGAATGAACTGGAATGTATTTTACCAACCATTATCTTTTATTATATTTTTAATTTGTGCTTTTGCAGAAACGAACAGAACTCCTTTTGACTTAGCGGAATGCGAAAGTGAATTAATTGGAGGATATCACACGGAATATTCATCGATGAAAATGGGATTCTATTTATTTGCTGAATATGCGAATATGTTTATCTCTTCTACGATTTTAGCGGTTTTATTCTTTGGAGGATATAATTATCCTGGAATGAGTTGGGTTGTTGAAAATTGGGGTGTAAATATTGCCAACATTTTAGGATTTGGTGCTTTGTTTATCAAATTGTGTGGATTCATCTTTTTCTATATGTGGGTTCGTTGGACTATTCCAAGATTCAGATACGATCAATTGATGCATTTGGGTTGGAGAATATTAATTCCACTGTCAATCATTAATATTATAATTACTGGAATTGTAATTTTGAGAGCAGAAATTGCTGCTTATTTAGGATTTTAATTAGTACCGAAAAGCCCTAGCCCTGATAGCAGTGGAAATCCTTTTATGTTTTTTGTTTAAAAACATAAAAGATTGAAACGAATAGCAGGATTAAGCTTCAAATAAAAATAAAAAATGTCAATAGAAACTATATCCTTATCAGGAAGAAAAAAGCAAGTCTCTAACAAGGAGATGACTTTTTGGGAAAGAATGTATCTTGTTGCGATTGTCAAAGGTTTGATAATAACGATTCAGCATTTGTTTACCAGAAAAGTAACGATTCAATATCCGGAGCAAGTACGTGAAATGAGTCCGGTTTATCGCGGTCAGCACATGTTGAAACGTGATGAACAAGGTCGTGAAAACTGTACGGCTTGCGGTTTGTGTGCGTTGTCTTGTCCTGCAGAAGCGATTACGATGAAAGCTGAAGAACGCAGAGCTGACGAAAAACATTTGTACAGAGAAGAAAAATATGCGTCGATATATGAAATCAATATGTTGCGTTGTATTTTTTGTGGATTGTGTGAAGAGGCTTGTCCGAAAGACGCTATCTACTTGACAACTTCTAAAGTTTTGGTTCCTTCAAGTTATGAAAGAGAAGATTTTATTTTTGGAAAAGATAAATTAGTCATGCCTTTAGATATCGCAATGCAAAATGCTCAACTTAAAAACGCTAACTAATGTCTACAGTACTTATAATTTTTTGTGTATTGGCTGCTATCACATTAGCAACCGCATTTTTGACAATTTTTAGCAGAAATCCCATTCACAGCGCTATTTATTTAGTGATTTGTTTCTTTTCGATTGCAGGTCATTATCTATTATTGAATTCTCAATTCTTGGCGATAGTGCACATCATTGTGTATTCTGGAGCGATTATGATTTTGTTTTTATTCACCATCATGTTGATGAATTTAAATGAGGAAAGAGAAGTGCACCGACCTAGAATTACACGATTAGGAGCTATTGTTTCTTTTTGTTTAATATGTTTGGTTTTGATAGCTATTTTCATCAATTCAAAACCTATTGTTGGAGAATACGTAACTACCGGCGAAGATTATCAGTCTATAAAAGTATTGGGTAAAATCTTGCTGAATGAATATATGGTTCCGTTTGAATTTGCTTCCATATTACTTTTGGTTGCTATGATTGGAACTGTGTTATTGTCTAAAAAAGAAAAATTGCAAAAATAAGATGAACAATATTTTAAACCACATTGGTATTGAAAATTATATATTCCTAAGCGTAATACTTTTTTGTATTGGGGTTTTCGGAGTGTTGTACAGACGAAATGCCATTATCGTATTTATGTCAATTGAAATTATGCTGAATGCAGTAAACTTATTGTTTGTAGCATTTTCGACCTATCATCAAGATGCGCAAGGACAAGTTTTTGTGTTCTTTTCGATGGCTGTTGCTGCGGCAGAAGTTGCGGTAGGATTGGCAATTCTAGTTTCTATTTTTAGAAATCTAGGTTCAATTACTATCGATAATTTAAAAAACTTAAAAGGATAAATGGAAATGAATACCAATATAGCTTTAGTTTTAGTTCTCGCTCCTTTTTTAGGATTTTTAATCAATGTTTTCTTTGGCAAAAGCCTTGGAAAATCACTTTCAGGAATAATAGGAACGCTTTCCGTTTTGGTTTCTTTTATAGCAACGGCTTATTTCTTTAGTGGAATATCGGCACAACCGGAAGGAATTCGTATTTCACTTTTTGACTGGATTCAAATCAGTAACTTCAATGTTGATTTTGGATTTCAATTGGACCAATTGTCTATTTTATGGTTGCTTTTCGTAACTGGAATTGGATCTTTGATTCATTTGTATTCCATCAGTTACATGCACGATGATGAAAATATGCACAAGTTTTTCGCGTATTTGAATCTGTTTATATTCTTCATGATTACATTAGTAATAGGAAGTAACTTATTAGTATTGTTCATCGGTTGGGAAGGTGTAGGTCTTTGTTCGTATTTGTTAATTGGATTTTGGCATAAAAACCAAGAGTACAATGACGCTGCTAAGAAAGCATTCATCATGAACCGTATTGGTGATTTAGGGTTGTTAGTTGGGATTTTCATTCTTGGAAATTTATTCTCAACTTTAGATTATGCTACTTTAAAAACGGCTATTGCCGGTGCAACGAATCTTGATATGTATTGGCTTTCTGTTGCTGCTTTCGCTTTATTTATTGGAGCTTGTGGTAAATCAGCACAAATACCATTGTATACTTGGTTGCCGGATGCGATGGCAGGTCCAACACCAGTTTCAGCATTGATTCACGCGGCTACGATGGTAACTGCAGGAATTTTTATGATTACAAGATTGAATTTCTTATTTGATTTGACTCCAGATGTGCAGTCTATAATTGCGATAGTTGGAGCTGTTACTGCTTTAGTTGCTGCAACCATTGGATTAGTTCAAAACGATATCAAAAAAGTTTTAGCTTACTCTACCGTTTCTCAATTGGGATTAATGTTTTTGGCTTTAGGATTAGGCGCTTATGAAGTGGCTGTTTTCCACGTAATCACTCACGCTTTCTTCAAAGCTTGTTTGTTCTTGGGTTCAGGTTCTGTAATTCATGCTTTGCATGGAGAACAAGACATGCGAAATATGGGCGGCTTGAAAAAAGCAATGCCAATTACTTTTGCAACGATGTTGATTGCTTCATTAGCGATTTCTGGAGTTCCTTTATTCTCAGGATTTTTCTCGAAAGACGAAATCTTATTAGTGGCTTTCCATCATAATATTCCGTTATGGATTGTGGCTTCGGTTGCTTCTATAATGACTGCTTTTTATATGTTCCGTCTAATGTTCTTGACATTCTTCCAAGAATTCAGAGGAACCGCAGAACAAAAACACCATTTGCACGAAAGTCCATTTTTGATTACCATTCCTTTGATTGTTTTAGCAATTTTGGCAACTATCGGTGGTTTGATCAGTTTACCAGGAAACAGTTGGTTGAATCATTATCTGATTCCAATTTTACCAAAATTAGCAACCGCTGAACACCATTTAGGAACTACTGAATATATCTTGATGGCCATTGCTGTTGTGGGTGGATTGGTAGGAATTGGTATTGCTTACGCCAAATACATCAAACAAAATACAGTTCCAACAGAAGATGCTGCTATTACAGGATTTTCTAAAGTGCTTTACAATAAATATTATGTTGATGAATTTTATGACGCTATTTTTGTTAAACCAATTAATTTCTTGTCTCGTTTTTTCAGAGACACTGTAGAAACGGGTTTATCAGCTTTAGTTTTTGGATTCGGAAAAGTTACCAACGAAATAAGTTACCAAGGAAAGAAAATACAAAATGGAAGCATTGGTCTTTATCTTTTTGCTTTCGTATTGGGGCTTTGCGCCATTGTTTCTTATTTATTTTTAGCTCAACAATAATCATATATCATGAATGTATCTCTAATATTAATTATACTTTTGGTTGGTGCGTTTGCAACTTTTCTTGCAGGCGATAAACTGGCTTCAAAACTGGCTTTGTTCTTTGGGTTAGCTGCTGCAGGCGCATCTATTGTATTATTAAATCACTATAATTTAGGTGAAAACATCAGTTTCATCAACCAGTGGATTACGCAACCTAATATCTCTTTTGCTCTAAAAGCAGACGGATTATCAATGGCAATGCTTTTATTGACCACAGTTTTGACTCCAATAATTATATTTTCCTCTTTTGGAAATGACTATAAAAATTCAAAATCATTTTATGCTTTAATCTTGTTTATGGCGTTTGCTATGGCAGGGACTTTCTTGGCATCAGATGGTTTGTTGTATTATATTTTCTGGGAATTAGCATTGATTCCTATTTACTTTATCGCCTTAATTTGGGGTAACGGAGATGCAGAAGAACGTAAAAAAGCGGTAGTTAAATTCTTTATTTACACACTTGCCGGCTCTTTATTTATGTTGGTTGCTTTTGTTTATATGTATCAAAAAGCAGGAAGTCTTTTATTAGAAGATTTATACAAATTAAATTTATCAGCAACGGAACAATTGTGGATATTCTTGGCTTTCTTCTTAGCGTATGCGATCAAGATTCCATTAATTCCTTTCCACACTTGGCAAGCAAATGTGTACCAAAAAGCGCCAACTGTTGGTACGATGCTTTTATCTGGTATCATGCTAAAAATGGGATTGTATAGCGTTATTCGTTGGCAATTGCCATTGGCGCCATTGGCAGCCAAAGAGTACATGTATATTTTCATAGGACTTGGAATTGCAGGTGTGATTTACGGATCTATCGTAGCATTGAAACAAAAAGATTTAAAGAAATTATTAGCGTATTCTTCTTTGGCTCACGTTGGTTTGATTGCAGCAGGAACATACACTTTGACATTAGACGGATTGCGTGGAGCAGTTTTACAAATGATTGCTCACGGGTTTGTAGTTGTTGGATTGTTTTATGCCGCTGAAATTATCTTCAGAAGATACGAAACCAGAGCAATTGCTGAAATGGGAGGTATCCGTACGCAATCACCAAAATTCACTTCGATGTTTTTGATTTTGGTTTTAGCATCTGTTGCCTTGCCAACTACTTTTAACTTTATTGGAGAATTTACTGTTTTATACAGTCTTTCACAAATTAATATTTGGTTTGCCATTTTAGGAGGAACAACCATTATTTTAGGAGCGTATTATATGCTGAAAATGTTTCAACATGCAATGTTGGGAGAAACCAATACAAAGGCTTTTGCGGATGTAACTGTCAATGAAGGAATAACATTGGTACTTATAATTGGTGTTTTATTCTTTTTTGGGATGTATCCAAAGCCAATTACCGATTTGATTACGCCAAGTCTGGAAGAAATTTTAACTCAAATAAACCGAATTAACTAAGTCAAATAAGAAAATGAATACATTAATAGCTATAATAGGATTAGGTGTTTTATGCCTTTTATTTGAAATTTTTAATTTAAGGAAAGCCATTGTTCCAATAACAATACTTGGATTATTAGGAGTGTTGGGTTTAACTATATCTGAATTTAATTCAACGGAAAGCTACTACAATAACATGATTGTTGTGAGTAAATTTTCTAGTACTTTTTCGTCTTTGTTTATTGTGCTTACTATTTTCTTGGTGGCTTTAGGACATAACTTTTACGAAAATCATCAATCTAAAATCTCTGATTATATTGCCATAAAAATATTTTTATTGGCAGGAGCAGTGGCGATGGTTTCTTTTGGAAACTTAGCAATGTTCTTTTTAGGAATTGAAGTATTATCAATTGCACTTTATATTCTTGCGGCAAGTGACCGTATGAATTTAAAAAGTAACGAAGCTGGAATGAAGTATTTCTTAATGGGATCTTTTGCTTCGGGAATCATTCTTTTTGGTATCTGTTTAATTTACGGAGCTATGGGAAGTTTTGATGTTACTGAAATCAGTGAATTATCGCAATCAGCCGAATTGCCGGTTTGGTTTCCAATAGGAATTGTATTGGTAACTATCGGAATGTTATTTAAAGTGGCTGCAGTTCCATTCCATTTCTGGGCACCGGACGTTTACGAAGGTTCTCCGGCATTGACAACAGCATTGATGAGTACTTTAGCCAAAGTTGTTGCTATGGCGACTTTGTACAAATTATTATCCGTTATGAATGCTGATGTTTCAGAGTCATTCAAAATGGTAGTAGTTATTATTTCTATGGCTTCTATGACCGTGGGTAATATTATGGCATTAAGACAAACGAATGTAAAACGTATGTTGGCTTTTTCAGGGGTTTCCCACGCTGGGTTTATGTTGATGACTTTATTGAGTTTGTCTACATCAGCAGGAAGTTTGTTGTATTATGCTTCAGCGTATTCTTTATCTGGAATCGCTGCTTTTAGTGTAATTTTATATGTTTGTAAAAATAGAGAGAATGAAGATGTGGTTAATTTCCACGGTTTAGGAAAAACGAATCCATTGTTAGCAGCCATTCTTACGGCAGCTTTACTTTCGATGGCTGGTATTCCAATTTTCGCCGGATTTTTTGCCAAATTGGTTTTGTTCAATCAAACGATTCAAGCGGGTTATTTGGCTTTAGTAATCGTAGCAGTTATAAACTCTATTATTAGCGTTGGATACTACTTCAAATTGATTTTGGCGATGTATACCAAAGAACCAAATGAAGAAAGAAAAGGAACTCCGGTTATCATTTATGCCGTTGCTGTTATATCAATTGTTTTGAATATCGCCTTAGGTTTGTATCCTTCATTTATTTTGGATTTATTGGCATAAACCAAAGTTTTAAAAATATACAGAAAACCATCAAGAGCAATTTTGATGGTTTTTTTTGGTTTAAACGGGTTTTCTTGATTGGAATAAATATTTACTATTCCAGTATCTATAATTAAATACTAAAACACAAAAAGCTCAAAACTGAATTTATTAATTTTGTAACATAGAATTAATTTTGAATTTAATTAAAGAAAGTAAGATGGCAAATACATTAAAAATACAAATCTGGTCGGATATCATGTGTCCGTTTTGTTATATAGGAAAAAGGAGAATAGAAGGTGCTTTAGAGAATTTCGAACATAAAGATGCAGTTGAAATTGAATGGAAAAGCTTTCAGTTGGACCCCAGTTTTATAGCTTCTCCGGAGGATAATATGGTAGAGCATTTGGCAGAAAAATATAGAAAAGATACTGATTGGGCACAAGAGATGCTGGATAATATGACTCAAAATGCTAAAAATTCAGGATTGGATTTCCATTTTGAAAAAGCTGTTATGGCGAATTCATTGCATGCGCATCGCTTGTTGCATTTGGCCAAAAAATATAATTTGGCAAATGACTTAGAAGAATTATTATTCAAAGCCTATTTGACGGAGGGCAAGAACATAAATGATTTAGATACTTTGAAAGCATTGGGACTGGAAGTAGGACTGAATGCTGAATCCATTGATGAAGTATTACATTCTAATTCCTACGCAAAAGAAGTGCAGCAAGATATTGATGAGGCACAATCTATCGGTGTCCAAGGTGTTCCGTTCTTTGTTTTCGATAATAAATATGCGGTTTCGGGTGCGCAACATGTCGAAACATTTGTGAAAACACTTGAAAAAGTATGGGAAGAAGGCAAATTTGATTCGAAAGTAACGGTATTGAATACTACAGATGGAGACAGTTGTGGAATCGATGGTTGTAATTAAGACTATAAACCATTTTTTCTAAATTGTCAGAAGTATTGAAAAATTAGTAATTATGAGTGAACGTACAAAAGTAATCCGTTGGGGAATATTGGGATGTGGAAATGTTACCGAACTGAAAAGTGGTCCTGCGTACCAGAAAACGGATGGCTTTGAAGTCGTTGCAGTAATGCGAAGAGATGCGGTCAAGGCTGCTGATTATGCCAAAAGACACGGAATAAGCAAGTGTTACACCAATGCCGATGATTTGATTAATGATCCTGAAATTGATGCCATTTACATTGCCACACCTCCCGATGTTCATAATTTTTACGGACTTAAAGTCGCTGCAGTCGGTAAGATTTGTTGTATCGAAAAACCTTTAGCTCCAAATTACCAAGACAGTCTGGCAATTTACGATGCCTTTGCCGCAAAAAATATTCCTTTGTTTGTTGCTTATTACAGGCGCACATTGCCTCGTTTTGAACAAGTGAAAACGTGGTTGGATACAGGTTGCATTGGCGAAATCAGGCACATAAGATGGCATCTGAGTAAATCGGCAAATGCGAAAGATTTATCTGGAGAATACAATTGGCGAACCGATGCCATTATTGCTACAGGTGGTTATTTTGATGATTTAGCTAGTCACGGACTGGATTTATTCACACATTTATTGGGAAACATAAAAGAGGTTTCGGGCTTAAGCCTCAATCAACAGGGATTGTATTCAGCTAAAGATGCCGTTTCTGCTTGCTGGTTGCATGAGTCTGGAATTACCGGCTCAGGAAGCTGGAACTTTGGTTGTTTTGAACGGGAAGATAAAGTGGACATTTATGGAAGCAAAGGAAAAATAATGTTTTCTGTATTTGAAAATGATCCTGTAGTGCTTTCTAACGAACAAGGGCAGACAGAATTATTCATTGAACATCCTGAAAATATCCAGTTGTATCATGTGCAGCAAATGCGAGAAGACCTTTTGGGGAATAGTAAACACTCTTCTACAGGTTTAACAGCAGCCCATTCAAGTTGGGTTATGGATTCTATTATTGGAAATCTTTAGGATTTTCATCTATTTAAAACAAAAAAAAGAGGCAATCCGAAGAAAGCCTCTTTACTACAATAATTTATTTAATCACTATTTGATAGCCACTGTTTCGATATATGTTTTTCCGTTATAAGTAATCTCAAACGTATATTTTGAACTTGGTGCGCTAGTTAAATCAAATATTTTACCCACATAAAGATCAGCAGTCAAAGTCTCATTATATACTTCGTTTTCCTCTGAGTTGTAAATGGCAACACTAACTGGAGTTTTTTCTAAGTTTAAAATGTTCACGGTAACCATTCCGTTTTTGTTCACTAAAACTGGTTTATACACTTCAGAAATAGCATCAGCTGATAATTTAGCTTTGTTACCTACAACTTCAATTTTATACTTTGAAATTTTAAGATCACTCTCTGCTTTCAAGAAGTAAATTCCGTCTGGCAAAGCAGTCAAATCGTATGTTCTGCTGATATTTTCTTCAGAAGTAACTTTTTCCTGATAGATTAAACTGTCATTGGTGTCATAAATGGACAAATCAATTTTCTTTGTCTCTTTCAAATTAAAACTTACCGTTTTTCCCTCTTCTTTTATTAAATCCAGTGAAAAATCTGCGTTTCCTGCATGTGCTTGTACGGCAGTCAATACTACTGCGGCTAACACTAAACTAAATTTTAAAATCTTTTTCATAATTGTAAATTTTTAGATTTATAATGATATTTATCTGAGGCTAAATTACTGTAACCTATTCAGTATGAGTAGTGCTGAATTTTCTGATTTGTGTGCTATTTTACCTTTTACGAAATCGATTAAGGTTAAAAAAGTTAATTGAGTGTCTATTTTTGGTAAATTTGTGGTAATTCTAAATACGGATTCGTGTGAAAATTATACCGCCAGCTTTTGAAATTATAGCGCCATCGTTTGGGAGTTCTTTCTACTTTTCGAAATATGTCGAAAACGCGAATAGCAAAGCACACTTGTGGCATTATCATCCTGAAATTGAACTGGTTTTTGTAAATGGCGGTTCCGGAAAACGCCAGATAGGAAGCCATATTTCGTATTATACTGATGGTGATTTAATCTTGATAGGAAGTAACCTGCCGCACTGTGGGTTTACCAATGAAGAAACCGGGAATAAAAATGAAACGGTTATCCAAATGAAACCGGATTTTTTAGGGAATGGTTTCTTTGATATTTCCGAAATGACGAATATTCGGAATCTTTTTAGTCAAGCCAAAGCCGGAATTGCTTTTCATGGTGAAACCAAAAAAAATATCGGGAAGAAAATAGAATCGATGGAACAACAGCCGCAGTTTGAGCGATTGTTGACGATGTTGAGTATTCTTAATGAGCTGGAATTATCCAATGAAGCCACTGTTTTGAATGCCGATGGATTTTCGATGGAAATGCAAATGCAGGACAATGACCGCATCAACGCTGTTTTTAATTACGTAAAAGATAATTTTCAGGAACATATTACGCTGGAAGAAGTTTCAGAATTGGTGAGTATGACAGAACCTTCTTTTTGCAGGTATTTCAAAAAGATTACGAACAAAACTTTTACCAAATTTGTAAATGATTACCGATTGGTTCATGCCTCGAAATTGCTGGCGGAGAAACCCATCAGCATTTCTGAGATATGCTATGAAAGTGGTTTCAATAATTTTAGTTACTTCAATAAATCGTTCAAAGAATTTACCGGAAAAAGCGCTTCGCAATACCGTCAGGAATTGCGATCAGTGCTTAAGTAGCGTAAATAGTACTATTGCAGTATCTTTTTAAACAAAAAACCCGCTGATACGAATACCAACGGGAATTTTCAAACCAATCATTCCAAACCAAATAATTATCTTCTATTTAATACAATGACAGCGTTATCAACTACTTTAGTTTTTTCAATTTTGGCTTTTGTGCCATTTGATTTGTAATAGTAGTAATCGTCATCATTTGAGTTTTGGTTGTTACCAAAATCATTGTTGCCAAAACTATTTTGTCCATATTGGTAAGCTTTTCCTCCTTTTACGGCGCCAAAAGTATCAACAATTTGACCACGACGGTTGTAGATAATTTCTAATCCGCCCACTCTTTCTAATGCAAAACGGTTGTAGGTCATGTAAACAGAGCCAATTCTTTTTACTCTGTCATTCGCATCATAATTGATGAACACATTCCCAACTTGTCTTACTCGACCCATATTGTCGTGTTCCACTTTTACACCATAATTCCCATTTCGAACATTTCCTGGAGCGCCAAATGTTTTATTAACACTGTTTTTTCGGCTTGATTTGTAATACATATCTCGACCTGTTGTAGGGCGTGTATTAAAATCTAATTGTCCGTCAGGGAACACGAAGAACTCAATTCCTCTTTCTGTGAACACAATTGGGTCGGCGTTTCTAAAATCTACTGGAGATCTTCTTTCTACAGAAAAATCGATTTTCTCTGCTGCGTTCGCTATACTACCTCCAAAAACGAAGATACTAGCAACTAAAAGGGTAATTTTTTTCATGATATAGTTATTTTGAATTTTGCCTACTCTTAAGCTTTTCGGCTTTCGCTTTTTGTGTTATTTGATTTAGGATATTCAAGTAGCATGCCAAAATTTTTAATCATGGTCTTGTGTTTTGAGAGTGAATGTTATTTTTAAGGTTTTAAATAGTTTTAAATCAATGTTTTGTGACTTTAAAGTAATTTTATGAAATACGATATATTAAGATTTTTTTAATAGAATAGAAGGTTCGTTTTATACTTTTTCTTGCTGTTTTTACAATTAAATAATTCCAATAAAAGAGAAATCATCTTGTTTTTAAAAACTTTTAGTATGAAAACTACTTATCAACAGTGCTTAAAATTAACTTATGTTACGAACTCGCTTCAACTGATATTGAGTAATTTTGTAGCATGTATGCATTAGTCGATTGTAACAATTTTTACGCTTCCTGCGAACGTGTTTTTCAGCCGAAATTCAACGGGAAACCGGTTGCGATTTTGTCAAATAATGATGGCTGTGTTATTTCCAGAAGTAATGAAGCGAAAGCGGTTGGGATTGCTATGGGTGCGCCAGCATTCCAGATTAAGGAATTGGTAAAAGAGAAAAATGTACAAGTATTTTCTTCAAATTATGCGTTGTATGGTGATTTGAGCAATCGCGTGATGGCAATTTTAGGTCAGTTTACACCAAATCTAGAAATTTACAGCATCGACGAAGCGTTCCTGAATTTTGATGGTTTGACGATTTCCAATTATCATGATTATGGAATCCAAATGAAAACCCGTGTGCAAAAATGGGTAGGAATTCCCGTTTGCATTGGCTTTGCCGAAACCAAAGCATTGTCAAAAGTAGCCAACAAAATTGCTAAAAAATTCCAAGACAGAACTAAAGGGGTTTACGTTATTGATAGTGAAGAAAAACGTATCAAAGCCTTGAAATGGACAAAGATTGAAGACGTTTGGGGCATTGGTTACCGAATGAATAAAAAGATGAAAGCCAAGAATATTGTGACTGCTTTAGATTTTACTGCACCGCAACACGAAGCTTGGATCAAAAAAGAAATGGGCGTGATTGGTATGCGTTTAAAATACGAACTCGAAGGAAAATCAGTCTTGGATTTAGAACCTATCGTAGACCAAAAGAAAAGTATTGCCACGACCCGAAGTTTTCCAAAACAAATTGCTGATTTTGATTTGTTGCGGGAACGTGTTGCTACTTTTGCCTCTGTTTGCGCTGAGAAATTGCGAAAACAAAACTCCTGCTGTCATACTATTATTGTGATGCTTGTGGTGGATAAACATACGGTTAAAACCTCCAAATATTATTTTAACATGGCGATTACATTGCCGTATGCATCAAATTCTACGTTGACAATTTCCAATGCTGCTATCGTAATGTTAAAAAAACTGCACCAAGGAAATGAGCATTTGAAATTCAAAAAAGCGGGCGTTATTGTCACTGAATTGATTGATGAGAATAAGAAACAATTGCAGCTGTTTGATGAGGAAAATCCAAAACATTTGCTATTGATGAAAGTAATGGACGGCCTGAATAAAAAAATTGGTGACAAGAAAGTGAAGTTGGCTACCCAAAATTTAAGTTTGACCTGGAATATGAATCAGAAGCATTTGTCACCTAAATACACCACTAATTTTAAAGATATACTCGAAATCAAATGTCAATAAACAAAGATCAAAAACTGACTTTTTTTCTCCCTGATTTTGAAAGTGAATTGCGAATTCCTTTCATCAGCGAAGGTGTTTCGGCAGGATTTCCATCGCCGGCGGCTGATTTTATGGAAATGAGCATTGATTTGAACAAACAATTAAGCGAAAATCCGTTGGCAACTTTTTATATAAAAGTCAAGGGAAATTCCATGATCGATGCCGGAATCAATGACAAAGATGTTCTTGTGGTGGATCGAAGTTTAGAACCGCAAAACAATAAAATTGCGATTTGTTTTATCGACGGAGAGTTTACGGTGAAACGCATGCAAGTTGAGAAAGACTGTTTGTATCTGATGCCTGAAAATCCCAATTATGCTCCGATAAAAGTCACCGAAGAAAACCAATTAATCATTTGGGGAATTGTTACCTATGTGATTAAAAAATTATAATTAAATCTTTTATTTCGAATTGGAATTATTAAATTAGATTTGATTAACAATATTTAAACCACAGTTTTATGACAAAATTATTTTGTATCGTATTCGCATTTTTTTGCTTTTCTAACGGTATTGCTCAGATGAAATCGAAAATGTCTTTTCAGGCTGAAATATCCAATAGAAACACGGATTCTATTTTTATTCGAAACAGACAAAATGGAAAATTACTCAAAACGATAGCAATCAATAAGGAGGGAATTTTTAAAGATACCTTGAGTATTGCTGAAGGGATTTACATGCTTTATGACGGTAAGGAATACGCTAAAATATTTATCAAAAATGGGTTTGATTTAAAACTTAAAATCGATGCTCAAAAATTTGATGAATCTATGGTGTTTTCTGGAAAGGGAGCAGTCGAAAACAATTATATGGTGCAAAGTTCGCTTTTGGATGCTAAATATGATTACACTTCTCTTTTAGCTTCAGATCAGGAGACTTTTAAAAGAGTAGTGGATGACAAAAAAAAATCTAGTTTTGCGCGTTTAGAAAATAAAAATTTAGACCTTAATTTTCAAGCACTTCAAAAAAAGGACATTGAAAGTTCGATACTTGGTTTAACTAGTTATTATAACCAAGTATTGGATAATAATAAATTAAACGGTTCCGTTTCTCCATCATTTGATTATGATAATTATAAAGGTGGAAAAACAAAATTGGAAGATTTTAAAGGTAAGTACGTTTATTTAGATATTTGGGCTACTTGGTGCGGTCCTTGTATAGCTGAAGTTCCTTTTCTAAAAAAAGCAGAAGAACTTTATCGAAATAAAAATATAGTTTTTATAAGTATTTCAATTGATAAATTAAAAGATTTAGATAAGTGGAAAACGATGGTTAATAAAAAAGAATTAGGCGGCGTTCAGCTTTTTGCGGATAACGATTGGAATTCAGATTTTATAAAAGCTTACGGAATTAAATCTATTCCAAGATTTATTTTGATAGATCCAAATGGAAAAGTTGTTAAAGCAGATGCAGCAAGGCCATCTTCTCCGAAATTTAATGAAGAAATAGGAGCTTTTTTGAATTAAGAGTTTTTATATAAAAAGAGGCTGTTCGAAAAATACTTTTCGAACAGCCTCTTTTTTTAACCCAACTTCTAATATTCCTAAACCGTATGTTTTGGATTAAAACCATCTTCGCTTAACTCGATGTGGTCATAATCAGCAACCATTTCCGCTTCGTAATCAACTTTTTCTCCTTTAGAGAATTTAGCAATTAGCTTCTCCATGATTTCGTAAATTACTGGAACGACAATCAAGGTTAGGAATAAGGAACTTATTAATCCACCAATAATTACCCATGCCAAACCATTTTTCCATTCGGCTCCAGCTCCAGCGGCTAATGCAATAGGGAACATACCAAAAACCATTGCAATTGTTGTCATTAAAATTGGACGAAGACGCGCATGATTCGCTTGAATTAATGCGGTTCTAATGGTTTCACCAGCAGCTCTACGTTGGTTGGTGTAATCCACAAGCATGATCGCATTCTTACATACCAGACCAATAAGCATGATGACTCCAAGAATCGTAAAGATGTTCAAGGTGTTATTCGTTAATGCTAATGCTAGTAATGCTCCAATGAATGAAAGCGGAATAGCAAATAATACTACGAATGGATGCACAAAACTGTCGTATAAGGAAACCATTACAAGGTAAACTAAGATAATGGCAGCCAATAAAGCAATTCCTAATGTTCCAAAACCTTCTGACTGGTTTTCTTGATCACCACCCCAAATGTAGTTGACACCCGTAGGTTTCTTTAGTTGATCTATTTTTTCTTGCCATTGCGCAACAATTGTTCCAGAAGCAACTCCCACGTTTTGCCCTTTTACTGTCACCGATGCCGTTTTGTCCCTACGTTCCAATTGGCTTGGACCAGAACCTTCCGTAACGGTTGCAAATTGATTTAACTTGATTTGTTGACCCATATCATTGATGAAAATCAAGTTGCTTACATCAGCAATACTTTTTCTATCGAATGCATTGTATTTAATATTGATGTCATATTCGTATTCTCCAGCTCTAAAACGTCCGTCGGTATTCCCGCTAAAAGCCGTTTGCATTGTAATACCAACTGTTTGTAAACTCAAACCAAGTGCGGCCATTTTATCTCTGTCCACTTTTACGTTTACTTCAGGATTTCCATCTTCCACAGATAATTCTATTTCTGTTGCTCCTGGAATAGTACGCAATTCTTTTTCAGCAGCAATGGCAAATTTCATGGCACTTGCTACATCTGGACCCGTTACAATAAGCCCTAAAGTAGCATCTTCAGCCGTTCCTAAAATACCTACCGGAACGGTTTTAACTTTTGCACCAACTAATAGTTTTTCTAATTTACGTTTGGTTTTTGCAGCGTAAACATTTGCAGGTTCATCGCGTTGGTCTAATTGGACCATTTTCACGTTAATTTCTGATTTGTATGCAGTTGCTTGCGAAGCTCCAAGCCCACCACTGGTTTGACCCACAATAGTAAACTGGCTTTCGACAAAAGCTTCGTTCTCTAGAAAAGCTTCAGCTTTTTGTGTCATGAAGTTAGTTTGTTCTAGCGAGGCATCTTTTGGCATTTCGATTTGAACTAAAAACTCACCACTGTCTGATGCTGCAAAGAATTCACCTCCAATAAACCCTGCAGGAACCAATGCAATTGAGCTGAAAAAGATAACTAAAACAATAGCTAGTGTTGTTTTGTAATGATCTAAACTCCAAGTCAATAATCCAGAAATCCAGTTGATGAAACGCGTTAAATAACTTTCAAAACCAAGGATGATTCTTCCGAAAAGGTTTTTACCTTCAATATGTTCTAATTTTCCGTATCTAGATGATAACCAAGGAATAATAGTAAATGATGCCACTAATGATAGTAAAGTAGATATAATTACCGTTACGCAAAACTGCGTAATAATATTAGAAACCAATCCAGAACTCAATGCAATTGGTAAAAACACAACCACAATTACAAGCGTAATCGATACTACAGTTCCACCAATTTCGGCTGTACCATCATAGGCAGCACGAACTTTGTTTTTGCCCATTTCCATGTGCCTGTATATATTTTCTAGAACCACAATAGCATCATCCACAAGAATACCAACAACGAGAGACAATCCTAATAAACTCATTAAGTTCAAGGTGTATCCCATTAAATAAATCCCGATGAAGGTAGCAATTAACGAAGCTGGAATAGAAACCATTACAATCAATGAGTTTCGAATACTGTGTAAGAAAAACAACATTACAAACGCTACTAAAAGTACTGCAATAAGTAAATCATGTACCACGGCATCAGCAGCTTCAAGTGTAAATACAGTACTGTCTTTTGCTATTTCTAGTTTTAATTCAGTCGTTTTGTACTCCGCTTCTAGTTTAGCAATTGTTTTCACCAACTCTTCACTCACCGCAACCGCATTAGCATCGGACTGTTTTATGATTTGCAAAATAATAGCACTTTTCTGATTGACACGAGCTACTTTTTCAGTGATTTTTTGTGTGTCTTGAACATCAGCGATTTCGCCTAAACGAACTTGGATTCCGTTTTTAGAAGAAACAATTAAGTTTCTTAACTCTTCAACATTCTTATATTTTCCGGCTAAACGGATTAATATTTTTTGCTCACGGGTTTGAATATTTCCGGTTGGGAAATCCAAGTTGGAGGATAAAATGTTCTGTTGCACTTGCGGTACCGAAAGTCCGTAGGCTTGCATTTTTACAGCGTCAAGATTGACTTGAATTTCTCTTTCTTGTCCACCGGTAATGTTTACTTGTGCGACTCCTTGTACACGAGATAATACGGGCGCTAATTTTTTATCAACTAAGTCATAAAATTCAACTTCGTCCATTTTTCCGTTGGCACCAATGGTCATAATTGGTAAATCGCTCAAAGAAAACTTGTTTAGGGAAGGGGCGTCCGCATCATCCGGTAAGTCGTTTATAATAGCATTTATCTTTCGCTGCGCATCGTTCATCGAAATATTAACATCAGCATTTGATGTCAGTGTTATAGACACCGAAGATAAACTTTCAAAGGATTTAGAGTCGATTTTCTTAATGTTTTCTAAAGAGGAAATCGCGTCTTCAATCTTTTTAGTAACGGTATTTTCGACCTCACTAGGTGATGCACCAGGATATACAGTTGCAATCGAAATTACGTTAGTTTCAAATTTTGGAATCAATTCGTAGCCTAATTGGCTGTAACTAAACAATCCTCCTAAAGTTAGTATCGTAAACAATACGATGACTAAGGAAGGACGTTTTATGGATATTTCTGCTAATTTCATTTTTTTATTTTAAAAGAGTGATAAGTGATAAGTGAATAGTAAATAGTAAAAAGCTTTTGGCTAATAACTGTTCACTAATCACTAATTACTTTATTTAATAACTTCCACTTTAGATCCGTCTTGAAGGTTGATTTGACCGGTAACAATTACAGTTTCACCCTCTGAAAGTCCGTTTAAAACTTCTACTTTATCACCAAGAATTCTTCCGGCTGTAACCGTTTTCAGTTTAGCAGTTCCGTTTTCGATTACAAATATTTCATTGCTGCTCACACTTCCTACGAAAGCATTTCTAGGAACAACCATCAACGATTGTTTTCCTTGATTTGCAGAAAATTCAGCAGTTCCGTACATTCCTGCTTTCAAATCATTTGCTGCATTATTAGCAATTTCTATTTCTACAGGAAAGTTCAAACTCGCATCCGATTTTGGGGCGATGAACGAGATTTTTCCTGAGAATGTTGCATCTGGATACACACTTGCTTTTACAGATAGTGTCGTTCCTACTTTTAAACCTGCAACCTGATTTTCATTGACATTGACCTTTAGTTTCAATTTAGAAACATTAACAATGTCAAACAATTGTGTTCCGGCACCAAGAACCGATCCTGGTTCAACGTATTTTTTGTTCACAATTCCGTTGATTGTCGCTTTGATGTTCGTATCGCCAATATTCACTTTTGCTTGTTGCAACCTTGATTTTGAAGTCACTAAACTCAATTTAGCCTGATCCAATTGTTGTTTAGTCACACCTCCAGTTTTGAAAGCATTTTCAAAACGACTGTAATCAGTCAATGCATTTTGATACGAAGCTTGTGCGGTTTGTAAATCAGCTGTAATTTGTTCGCTTCTTACAATTGCCAGCGTTTGACCAATGCGCACTCTGTCGCCTTCATCAACTAAAACACGAACTACTCTTCCTGGCTTCTCAGCAGAAAAACTCAATTCTTGTAGCGGTGCAAAATTTCCATTGGCTACAAAATCAAGAGAAACTTCTTCGGTTTTTACCGTTGCTACTTTTACTGAAATGCTAGCATTTTTCTCTGCTACTACAGCAGTTTTTGCTTCATTTTCTTTTTTATTATTGGTTAAAACGTAGGCAATAACCCCTAAAGTGGCAACAATTAGTACTATGGTAAGTATGCTTTTTTTCATTTTGTTAATTATTTATAAGTGTTTTTAATTCGCCTTTTGATTTGATTAATTGTATTTCTGCCAGTTTGTATTCCAATACGGCCGATGTGTAGTTGTTTTGTGCTTCCGTCAAAGAGTTTTCGGCATCCAATAAGTCAGTTAAAGAAGCTAATCCCTGAACATAATTATTTCTAGTATTGTCTAAAACTTCTTTGGCTAATTGCGCATTCTCTTTTTGATTGTTGATGGTAGTTAAACTGTTATCAATTTGCGTTTTTGCATTGGCGAAAGCCAGATCAAGCGCTAATTTAGTGTCAAGTAAATCTTCTTGAACAGTTCTAATTTCAATATCGGCTTGTCTTACTTTGGCACGAGTTCCAAAACCAGTAAAAATAGGTACTTTCAAATTCAGTCCAATTGATGAGAAATCAGACCAATAAACTCCGTCAGCAGGTTTTCCTCCAATAGGCATTTTTGGGCCTTGACCAATATAATTGTATCCGGCGTTCAATGATAATGTTGGGTAATAAGAAGCTTCAACAGCCTTTTTTTGATAAAATAAAAGTTGTTCTTGTTTCTTCAAAAGCAAGTATTCCGTTCTGTTAGTTGTATTTGGAATTTCAGATAGTGCTTGTGGTCCTACTTCAAATGCAGTTTGTGGAATCTCAATTTGAGTTTCTATCGGCATTCCCATGTAAAATTTCAACGCATTTTCCTGAATTTGAACCGCATTCAGCACTTGTTGACGTTGCGTATTGATGTTTGAAATCTTTACTAAAATTCGATCCAAATCAATTTTCTTAGCTAATCCGTTGTCAAATTGCCCTTTGATAATGTCTTTTACTTTATTGGTATTTTTGTAAGTACTATCAATAACTGTCAGTTTTTGTCTTTGAACATAAACTTGATAATAATTATTGGCTACGCGTTCAATTACTTGTTCTTCGCTCAACTGGTTGTTGATTTGGTAAAACTCTCTAGTAGATTTTGCCGCCTTCAAACCGGTAAAAACCGTTTGGTCGAAAATTGCTTGAGTCAAAGAAACACCTGCTGTTGAAACCCATTTTTGACCAAAAGCGGCCTGAATAGTTGTTCCTGGTTGTCCAAATCCAGCTCCGTCAATTACAGTAGTTTGAATCACAGGATTGTAAGTCAAATTTCCGTTTGCCGATATTTGTGGCAATGCTCTGGAGCGCACTTCCTGAATTTGGTATTCGCTGTTCTCCACTTGCAGTTTTGCTTTTTTGGCATCGGCTTTATTCTCTAAAGCGTAATTTATTGCCTCTTTGAGCGTAAGTGTTCTTACTACCTGGGCATTGACGCCAAGAGTAAATGTTAAGATTATAAAAAGAATTGTTTTTTTCATTGTTATGTAATTGGGTTAAGTAAGTTTTTTTCTAATTCGGCAATTCCCTTTTCTGTCGCCATTGCTCGGGTGTGGTATTCCAGTGCTTCCATTTCTAAGGCCGCAGCTTCTCTTTCGGAACGCGTATTTTCATTAATGGTAAAAATTAAAGCGTAATAAAGTTTAACATAGACTTCAATATTGATGTCTTTTCTGTACAAGCCTTGAGCAATTCCTTTTTCAATGTTTTGTTTAAAGCAGCTTTCACATTCTTGAACTTGATACTCTAAAGCCTTTTCATATACTTCTGGATAATGCTTTTTTAGCTGATAAATAGGAGAGGTGTCTGTAGATTTGAACATATCAGCAAACATTTTTCTAATCTGGAAGTTTTCCTCTATTGCGTTGTAATCTCGAGAGATAATTTCGGTGATGATTTCGTGAACTTCCTTGTGAAGCAATTGTGTGCTTTCGTGTATCAGCAATTCCTTATTGGCAAAATATTTATAAATTGTTTTCTTTGATATGCACATTTCACCGGCAATATCATCCATTGTTATGCTTTTGAAACCAAGTCTCAAAAACATATCTTTTGCTTTATTTATAATTTTTTCTTTCATCTTTTTATGCTGAAATAGTTTCAGTATGTTTTAATTAAGTTCTATTGTGAAGGTGGACTAATCAAATCGAGTGCAAATGTAAGAAGGAAACTTTGAACACTAAAATAGTTTCCTTTTAATTTGTAATTATTTAACATTTAGTTTAAATATGTTAATTAAACCGTAAATTCAAGATTAGCAATCAGTTTGATATCTTGTCCCAAAGCCAAGCCACTGGTTTGATTGAAAGAATTAAATGTCAGTCCAAAATCTTTACGGTTGATTTTACCTGTTATTTCAAATGCTGCTTTCTGATCGCCATTGTAAGCGTTTATTCCGATGAATTCCGCATCTAATTCCACGACTTTTGTAATGTTTTTGATGGTTAAATTCCCTTTCAAGAAATTGATGTTTTTATTTACTTTTTCGAATGAAGTTGACTTAAAACTAATAATAGGATATTCAGTGACATCAAAGAGGTCATTCATTTTTAAATGCGTGTCAATTTGCTCCAGTTTTCCATCCTTGTTGTTTACATCCAATGAAAATTCGATCGAGGCGTCTTCAATTTCATTGTTTTCAATATCGATATGCCCGTTGAATTTGTTGATGGTTCCCGCTAAATAGGCAATTATTGAATGCCTCATTTTAATCAGAACATCAGATTGGTTGGAGTCAATTGTCCATTTAGTTTTCATAATTCATCGGGTGTATTAAAATTTAATTGATCTAACAAGCACTTAAAAAAAAGTAGCTAAGGATTTGAAATGTTAAATTCGAGTGCAAATGTAAGACGGAAACTTTGAATACCAAAATAGTTTCCATTGTATTTTGATTTATTTAACATTTGATAATGAAACGGAGTTTGTAATGCAAATTGAATACTGTAAATTAGCCGAAAATTTATTTTATGCATACCATTTTTCAGTATCAGGAGTTCCTTTCGGATTATTTGCAATCACAATACGAAACCAAAGAACCTAGAAATTTATATGAGCCTATACATTACATTTTAGATCTTGGCGGAAAAAGAATGCGTCCGGTACTTACTTTAATGAGTGCGGAGGTTTTTGATGCAGATTACAAGAAAGCGCTTCCTGCTGCTCTGGCTGTCGAAGTTTTTCATAATTTTTCATTGGTACATGATGATATTATGGATGATGCTCCTTTGCGCAGAGGACATGAAACCGTGCATGAAAAATGGAATTTAAACACTGGAATTTTATCAGGCGACGCTATGTTAATTTTAGCGTACCAATATTTCGAACAATACGAGCCTCTTATATTTAGGGATTTAGCAAAGTTGTTTAGCAAAACGGCACTCGAGGTTTGCGAAGGACAACAATGGGATGTTGATTTTGAAGAGCGCACCGATGTAACAATTGCGGAATATTTGAAAATGATTCAATATAAAACAGCGGTTTTAGTGGCAGCAGCGATGAAAATGGGAGCAATAATTGCGGAAACTTCTGTAGAAAATGCCAATTTAATTTATGATTTCGGATTAAATTTAGGATTAGCTTTCCAGTTGCAGGATGATTTTCTGGACGCATTTGGTAATCCGGAAACCTTTGGAAAACAAGTGGGCGGTGATATAATTGAAAACAAAAAAACCTATTTGTATCTTAAAGCGGTTGCGTTTTCAAATGAAGAAGAAGCGCAGGAATTGAAAAGCTTATTTTCAATTCAACCAGAAGATAATACTGATAAAATAGAACGTGTAAAAGCTTTATTCAATAGTTCTGGTGCTTCAAAAGCAACTCAGGATGCGATACAGGATTTTACGTTCAAAGCTTTTCAAACTTTGGATAAAATGAATATCAGCACAGAGAAAAAAGAAATGTTGAAGACTTTTGGTGAAAACTTAATGGGAAGAAAAGTTTAGATTTTTGATTGCAGATTAACGATTTATGATCGCAGAAGTTTTACTTCGGGTAAATAATGGTTTATTTCAAAAATCAGTATAATTCAAAAAAAAATCAAACATTTAGAGTGTTTCTTAAAATCAAAAATCGTTAATCAACAATCTGAAATCAAATGTTTATAGTTCCAAAAAATACCGATTTACTACTTTCTGAAGCCGAAGGTGAAAACTTATATTTGAAATTAATCGAACAAATGATTAAGGATTTCAATTTGGCTAATGAAGCCATTGATTTTCCTTTGAGTATTTCTCCTAATGAATTGAAGTTACAGCTTCATGAAAAAATCTACCGACTCATTCAATACAAATTTGCGGAATACCTCAATTTATTGTACATAATTGATGTTTCCGAAGAAGAAATAAAAAAACTCGATGGTTCTGATTTAGTAATTCTGGCAGAACAAGTCGCTTTTCTGATTCTAAAAAGAGAATGGCAAAAAGTTTGGTTCAGGAATAAATATCGTTAATCTTTTTTCAGTTTAGATTCCTTAAACCTTAAGAAAGAGGATTTAAAAATACACTCGGATAAATGGCATAAAGGCACTGCCGTAAATGTTGTTTTTGTCTGTCAAAACATTGTATCGTCCGCCAATAGTAGCATTTCCGGAGCGGTAACCGGCTCCAATAAACAATCCCGTATTCCAATAATCCTGTGAATTAGTATTGGATCCATCCAGATTTACATTGACTCTTAATTGTTCCAGTTCAGCCGAAAGTTGGATTTCAGGTATCGGATTAAAAAGACCTATAACGCTACCACCATACAAATGGGAAGCATAAAAATCTCTTTGTTTTAAATATTTATATTGTAAGCCAACACCTAAAGCTACATATTCATTGAAATTATAAATGGAGCTTGGTGCCAAAGAAATGTCCGTGTAGCCAGAACCAAAACCTAAACCGATTCCACCTCCAAATTGTACATTTCGCCAAAACTGATTTTCCATTTCTGGTTGCATATCATTTTGTTGCGCAAATGCGCAGCTTGAAAAAAACAAAGCAATTAGCGCCAAAAAGATTTTGGAATCCTTCAAAAAGCAATTCTTTGTCATAAGTTTTTGGTTTTTTAACAATATTCAATGTAAAAGTATCTTAAAATAAATTATAAATTTATTGTATTATCGTACTTTTGCCAAACTATTTTAACAAAAAAGGTATATTCACTAAATATTATGGATAGGTTTTCATTTTTAAACGCAGCACACACAGAATTTTTCGCACAATTATACGATCAATATTTAGAGAATCCAGATAGCGTAGAGCCAAGTTGGAGAAGTTTTTTTCAGGGTTTCGACTTTGGAATGACGACTTACAATGAGGAAAACCCTGTTGAACAAATAGCAAATTTTGCATCTAATAATACGGATGTAAGTTTGGTCTCTGAAAAGCTTCAAAAAGAATTCAACGTATTAAAACTAATAGATGGATATCGTTCTCGCGGTCATTTGTTCACTAAAACAAATCCGGTTCGTGAAAGACGTACAACATCGCCAACATTAGAAATCACGAATTTCGGACTTTCTTCCGCAGATTTGAATACTGTTTTTGATGCCGCTAAGGTGATTAATATTCAGCCTTGTACGCTTCAGGAAATCATCACACATCTAGATACTATATATTGCCAGCACATTGGGGTGGAGTATATGTATATCCGTAAACCGGAAGTGGTAGAGTGGATTCAGAAAAAATTAGGTTTCAATGACAATCAGCCTAAGTTTTCTTTGGATGAAAAAAAATCAATACTGAATAAATTAAACCAAGCCGTTTCTTTTGAGAACTTTTTGCATACTAAATATGTAGGTCAAAAACGTTTTTCTCTTGAAGGTGGAGAATCAATCATACCGGCTTTGGATGCTTTAATTGAAAAAGCAGCCGAAAAAGGAGTGGAACAATTTGTAATGGGAATGGCACACCGTGGCCGTTTGAATGTTTTGGCAAATATTTTTGGCAAATCAACCCAAGACATTTTTGGGGAGTTTGATGGTAAAGATTACGATCAAGAATATTTTGACGGTGATGTAAAATACCATTTGGGACTTACTGCTGATAAAGTGACTAGCACTGGTAAAAAAATCAATATCAATTTAGCGCCAAATCCCTCTCACCTTGAAACTGTAGGTGCAGTAATCGAAGGAATTACTAGAGCGAAACAAGACAAATATTTCCCTAACGATTTCTCAAAAGTATTGCCAATCGCCGTTCATGGGGATGCCGCAATTGCTGGTCAGGGAATTTTGTACGAAATTGTACAAATGGCGCAATTGGACGGTTACAAAACCGGAGGGACAATCCATATTGTAATCAATAATCAAGTTGGTTTTACGACTAATTATCTTGATGCGCGTTCATCAACTTATTGTACGGACGTTGCTAAAGTAACACTTTCGCCAGTATTGCACGTAAATGCGGATGATGCTGAAGCTGTCGTTCACGCAATGTCATTTGCTTTAGATTTCAGAATGCAATTTGGACGTGACGTTTTCATCGATTTATTAGGATATAGAAAATACGGACACAACGAAGGTGATGAGCCTCGTTTTACGCAGCCGGTATTGTATAAAATTATTGCTAAGCACAAAAATCCAAGAGATATTTACATGGAGAAATTACTTGCTGATGGAGTAATCGACAACACTTTTGTAAAAGGATTGGAGCAAGAATACAAATCAAACCTGGAAATAAACTTAGAAGAATCTCGTAAAAAGGATTTGACCATTATTACCCCATTCATGAAAAATGAGTGGAAAGGTTTTGAACAGGTTTCTGATGTTGAAATGCTTAAAAAAGTAGACACTACTTTTCCAGAAGAAGGACTTACTGAAGTTGCAAACGTGATTTGTAACTTGCCAACAGACAAAAAATTTATAAGCAAAATACAAAAACTGATAAACGACAGAAAAACAATGTTTTTCGAAACGAATAAGCTGGATTGGGCTATGGCCGAACATTTAGCGTATGGTTCACTTTTAAAAGAAGGATACGATGTTCGTATTTCCGGACAAGATGTGGAGCGTGGGACATTCTCTCACCGTCACGCCGTTGTAAAAGTGGAGGATTCAGAAGAAGAAGTTACTTTATTAAGTAATTTAGAAGGAGCAACCGGAAAATTCAATATTTACAATTCACTTTTGTCTGAATATGGAGTGTTAGGATTTGATTACGGATATGCTTTGGCAAACCCAAATACACTAACCATTTGGGAAGCACAATTTGGAGATTTCAGTAATGGAGCTCAAATTATGATTGACCAATACATTTCTTGTGGAGAAGATAAATGGAACAACCAGAACGGAATTGTTTTATTATTGCCTCACGGATATGAAGGGCAAGGAGCAGAACATTCATCAGCCAGAATGGAGCGTTATTTACAACTTTGCGCCAGACATAATATGTATGTTGCGGATTGTACAACGCCAGCTAACTTCTTTCACTTGTTGAGAAGACAAATGAAAACAACCTTCCGTAAACCGCTTATCGTGTTTACACCAAAGAGTTTGTTGCGTGATCCAAGAGTGGTTTCTACAGTTGAAGAATTTGCGACAGGTAGTTTCCAGGAAACATTCGATGATGAAACAGTGAATAAGGATGAGGTGAAAACACTAGTTTTCTGTACCGGAAAATTCTATTATGACATCACTGCCGAAAGAGAAAATCTTGGTAGAAATGATGTTGCGGTTGTTAGAATCGAACAATTATTCCCATTGCCAGTGGAACAATTAAAAGAAATTATTGCTAAATATCCAAACGCTGATGATTATGTTTGGGCACAAGAAGAGCCAAAAAACATGGGAGCGTACAGCTTTATGTTGATGAATTTCGATTTAGTAAAATGGAGATTGGCTTCACTAAAAGCATACGCAGCTCCAGCGGCTGGAAGTTATACAAGAGCAAAACGTCGTCAGGCGGATGCTTTAAGAATGGTTTTTGATAAAAATTTATTTAGATAACCTCAATTTTTTAATTATGAAGAAACTTTTTGCTTTATTAATTTTTAGTTTAATTTTTAGTTTTTCTTATTCTCAAGAATTAAAAAAACCTAGCGAAGGAAAGTCATTGGTTTATTTTACAAGAGCATCAGCGACAGGTTTTTTAATCAATTTTAAATATTTTGATGGGGATAAATATTTAGGCAAATTTAATCATGGAAAATACTTGGTTTACGAATGTGAACCTGGGAAACATTTATTTTGGTCTAAATCTGAAAACACAGATTTCTTAGAAGCAGAATTAGAAGCGGGTAAAGTTTATATAATTGATTCGGAACCTCAAATGGGTGCTTTTAAAGCAGCTGTAAAATTAGACCCTTTTGATAATGATCCGAAAAATTATAAGAATATCAATAAATATGAAAGAAAAAAGGAAGCGATATTAAAAGCTATTTCAGGAGCTAAAGAATATACAATAAGTGAAGATGATTTAGCGGAAGCCAAAAAAAATCAAGAAGATTTAGTGAAGCGTTCGATGGAGAAATACACTAAGCGAAAGGCAGAAGGGGAAGTTTATCCTACCATGACAATAAATAGTAATTATGTTTCGAATTTAGAAACAGGTAAATAATTCAATTACTAATAAATAAAAACATAAGTAATTGTAAGAAGAATTAAAATTCATAATTTAAAATAATAGAACATGATTTTAGAAATGAAAGTCCCGTCACCAGGGGAATCTATAAAGGAAGTTGAAATTGCAACTTGGTTGGTAAAAGACGGAGATTATGTAGAAAAAGACCAAGCAATTGCTGAGGTTGATTCTGATAAAGCAACCTTAGAATTGCCAGCAGAAGCAAGCGGAATCATTACTTTAAAAGCAGAAGAAGGCGATGCAGTTGCGGTAGGAGCAGTAGTTTGCCACATAGATACGGACGGAGCAAAACCAGCAGGTGATGCGCCAGTTGCTGAAGCTGTAAAAACAGTTGAAGCACCAAAAGCAGAAGTTAAGGCAGAAGCGCCAAAAGCGGCACCAGTAGCGGCAGCTCCAGCAGCGACTTATGCTTCAGGAACTCCATCTCCAGCAGCAAGAAAAATATTAGACGAGAAAAATATAGCGCCAGCTTCCGTAACAGGAACTGGAAAAGACGGAAGAATCACTAAAGATGATGCCGTAAATGCAGTGCCTTCAATGGGAACTCCTACAGGTGGTTCTCGTGGAACAGAGCGCACTAAATTATCGATGTTGCGTCGTAAAGTGGCTGAGAGATTAGTTGCTGCTAAAAATGAAACAGCCATGTTGACTACTTTCAACGAAGTAAACATGACGCCAATTAACACCTTGCGTAATGAATACAAAGATGCGTTCAAAGCAAAACATGGTGGAATTGGTTTAGGATACATGTCTTTCTTTACTAAAGCAGTAACTAGAGCATTAAAATTATTCCCAGATGTGAACTCAATGATGGATGGCGATCATAAGATTGCTTTCGATTTTTGCGATATTTCAATTGCAGTTTCGGGACCAAAAGGATTAATGGTTCCTGTAGTTCGCAATGCAGAGAATTTGACTTTCCGTGGAGTTGAAGCTGATATTAAAAGATTAGCAATCAAAGCGCGTGATGGTCAAATCACAGTGGATGATATGACTGGTGGAACGTTCACGATTACTAACGGTGGTGTTTTTGGAAGTATGTTGAGTACGCCAATTATCAATCCTCCACAATCTGGAATTCTAGGAATGCACAACATTATTGAGCGCCCAATTGCCGTAAACGGAAAAGTGGAAATTCACCCAATGATGTATGTAGCCTTATCTTATGATCACAGAATTATTGATGGTCGTGAGTCTGTTGGATTCTTGGTAGCGGTAAAAGAAGCATTAGAAAACCCAATGGAATTATTGATGGACAATAATCCTAAAAAAGCGTTAGAACTATAGTTTTAAGGTTTTGGAAATATTTGAGAGTCCTGTTTAGTTTTCTAAACAGGATTTTTTTATTTCAATAAATACAAATAATGATTGTAATAATCTACAATTGCTTTTCCTTTCATCAATATATCAGCACCTATAATTCCATGAACCGGTTTTGCTTTGTGCTGTGTTAGCGCTTCATTGACGTGAGACAAATCGAAAATAACAATATCAAAAGTGATGTCTTTCCAAGAACCAAGTTGTAATTGATTTTTTAAAGCCAGCTGGGTAAACATTCCAGTGGCTCCTGCACCAGCGGCTTTCGTTTTGGATTTTTTTGCTTCTAATAAAAATAAATCAACACTTTCAAATCCCACACAACTGTTTGAAGCTCCTGTATCCAGAATGAAATTTCCTGTAACGCCATTGATTTTTGCTTTTATCAAAAGATGTTGTGTTTTAGTAATTTTAAATTTTACTTTTCTGTAATTTTCCTTTTTAAGGATTTCGTGTAGGTTCTTCATTGATGCGGAATTTATTTTCCTAAATTTTCAATTTACAAAGATACATGGAGTTATCGAAGGAATCCGCGAATCTTTTTAAAACCATTTTTTCAACAACTATTATTCTTGTAATTTTGTACACTTAAACTTTACACTTGGAAACAAATAGTACAATTACCGATACGCACACCCATTTATACTCAGAGGAATTTGATCAAGATAGAAACGAAATGATACAACGCGCCATTGATGCCGGTGTTTCGCGTTTTTTTATTCCCGCAATCGATTCTACCTGCACAGAATCGATGTATGAATTGGAGAAAAATCATCCTGAAAATGTTTTTTTGATGATGGGTTTGCACCCAACGTATGTAAAAGACAATTTTCTGGAGGAATTACAGCATGTAGAAAATGAATTGGCCAAAAGAAAATTTTATGCGGTTGGTGAAATAGGAATCGATTTGTATTGGGACAAAACCCATTTGCCTCAGCAACAAATCGCTTTCAAAAAGCAAATTCAATTAGCCAAGCAGTACAAATTGCCTATTGTGATTCATTGCCGAGAAGCCTTTGAAGAAATTTTTGAAATTTTGGAGGAAGAAAAATCACCGGAATTGTTTGGCATCTTTCATTGTTTTACAGGTACTTATGAGCAGGCTTTACAAGCGATTTCGTATAACATGAAGTTGGGAATAGGTGGTGTTGTGACTTTTAAAAATGGAAAAATCGACCAGTTCCTGAACCAAATTGATTTAAAACATATAGTTCTGGAAACTGATTCCCCGTATTTAGCTCCGGTTCCTTTTCGAGGGAAAAGAAACGAAAGTAGTTATATTGTTAACGTAGTAGATAAGTTAGCGCAAATTTATAGCCTTTCGGCAAATGAAATTGCGGCGGTCACCACAGAGAATTCTAAAGCTATTTTTGGGATTTAAAGTAGAATTTACCTTATTTTGATATTTTTTTTGTTCATTTGCCCACACAAAAATTGAGAACCAAAATGCAGAAATTTGACGCTATTCGGCCATTTTATGATTCCGAAATAAACGAAGCACTTCATAATGTAGTTAATCATCCAATGATGAAAGCATTGATGAATTTTACTTTCCCGGATGTTGCGGATGAAGTTTGGAAAGAACAACTTCGCAAAACGCATTCTATTCGTGATTTTCAGTGTAATTTCATTTACAAATCGGTACAAAAAGTGCTCGAGAAAAGCTCTGAAGGATTGACTACTTCCGGTTTTGAAAACTTAGAACCTAATACTTCTTACTTATTTATATCCAATCATCGCGATATTCTTTTAGACACAACGTTGTTGAATACGGCTTTGTTTGAGCACGGTTTAGTGATGACTGCTTCAGCGATTGGCGATAATTTAGTCAAAAAAGCTTTTTTGAATACGTTAGCAAAACTGAACCGGAACTTTCTGGTGCAACGTGGCTTAACGCCAAGGGAAATGCTGCAAAGTTCAAAGCTATTGGCAGAATATATTGGGAATTTGTTGCTTCATGAAAACCGTTCCGTTTGGATTGCACAACGCGAAGGAAGGACTAAAGACGGTAATGACGAGACAAATCCTGGTGTTTTGAAAATGCTTGGAATGGGTTCTGATGAAAAGAATTTGATGGATTATTTTAAGAAAATAAAAATTGTACCGGTTTCTATTTCATACGAATACGATCCTACTGATGCTTTGAAAATGCCGCAATTAATGGCTGAAGCCAATAATGAAGTGTACGTTAAAGAGAAAAATGAAGATTTCATGACGATTCTTAGCGGTGCTTTGGGACAAAAGAAAAGAATTCATATTCATGTAGGCAAAGTTTTAGATCAAGAAATTGAAGCCATAAAAACTGAAAATGACAGTTCAAATAAGCAAATAGTAGCTTTGGCACAAGTAATTGATGATGCCATATTGAGCAATTATAAATTGTGGCCAACAAATTTCATCGCCTTTGATATTGTAAATAAGACCAATCGCTTTGCTCATTTATACACCGAAAATGAAAAGTCGTTATTCGAGCGTAGACTTGAAATGCGAATTGATCACGATAATCCAGTGGCCTTAGACGGTTTTCTGGCGATGTATGCCAACCCGGTTGTGAATAAATTAAAATACCACGATGTTGTATAAAGCCAAAATACTTTTAATCTATACCGGAGGAACCATCGGTATGAGAAAAGATTTTGAGACGGGAGCGCTCAAAGCTTTCAATTTTAGTAAATTGTTGCAGCGCATTCCGGAATTAAAACAATTGGATTGTGAAATAGAAACTATTTCTTTCGAAAATCCAATTGATTCTTCGAACATGAATCCTGAAAAATGGGCTAAAATTGCGACTATTATTGAGGATAACTACACTTCATTTGACGGATTCGTGGTGCTTCATGGGTCAGACACGATGTCCTATTCGGCATCGGCTTTGAGTTTTATGCTTGAAAATTTATCTAAACCTGTAATTTTTACCGGATCTCAATTACCCATTGGAGATTTACGTACGGACGCCAAAGAGAATCTGATTACGGCAATTCAAATTGCATCTTTACGAAACAATGATGAGCCAGTTATTAGCGAAGTGTGTCTTTATTTTGAATACAAATTGTACCGAGGCAATAGAACCACAAAGATAAATGCGGAACATTTTAAAGCATTTACCTCTCCAAATTATCCTGAATTGGTAGAATCTGGTGTGCATTTGAAATTGAATCCAGAATTATTTCTGGCTAAAAGTGAAAATGAAGAATTCAAGGTTCATAAAAATTTAGATAACAATGTTGCTATTATAAAAATGTTTCCAGGGATTAGCGAAGCAGTTTTGGCAGCGATTTTTGATATTCCAAATCTTAAAGGAATTGTTTTAGAAACGTACGGAGCGGGAAATGCACCAACGGAAGATTGGTTTTTAAACTTATTAAAAAAAGCAATCAGTAGAGGTTTACATATTATCAACGTAACACAATGCTCCGGTGGAAGCGTGAGTATGGGACAGTATGAAACGAGTACAGGGATGAAAAAAATAGGGGTGATTTCTGGAAAAGACATCACAACTGAAGCTGCAATCACTAAATTAATGTATTTGTTAGGCCAAAAAATAGATCAAAAAGATTTCAAAACTATTTTTGAAACTTCTTTGCGCGGTGAAATAGCATAATAGTTCGATTTTACTTTTCTAACTCATTTTTTTTATTGTTATTTGCAACCTCAAATAAAATAGAGAGGTGTCCGAGTGGTTGAAGGAGCTAGCCTGGAAAGCTAGTATGTGGGTAACTGCATCGTGGGTTCGAATCCCATCCTCTCTGCAAAAAAATAATGCTTTCCGAAAGGGAAGCATTTTTTGTTTTATGGCTTGGCAAACTTTTTAGTTTGTTTAAGCTATAAAACAAAAAAAGATCAGGCATGAAATGCCGAGCATTAGTTTCTTCTTTTTAAATATCTTTCAACAGAGAATAAATCTTTTTAAATTTTTCAAAGCTTTGTTCGTAGATTTCTTTGGAATCTATATTTGGTAAAAAAGTTTTTCCAACTTTATTTTCGGATGGAACGGCAATATCAGTAGCTTTAAAACCAATCAAAACAGCTCCCCAAGCAGAAGCTTCGATTGTTTCGGCTACGATTACTTTCATTTGAAAAATATCAGCGACCATTTGTAGCCAAAGTTCACTTTTTCCAAAACCGCCACTCGCCATTATGGTGATTTTGTGTCTTTCCTCAGGATTTGGGAGTAAGATTTCGGTAATGCTCAATAGTCCAAATAAAATACCTTCCAGTGTTGCCCTAATCAAATGCGCTTTGGCATGGATAATTCGGATTCTTAAAAGAGTTCCTTGTGCAGAAGCATCCCAAATAGGCGCTCTTTCTCCCAATAAATAAGGAACAAAAAGCAAGCCTTCGGATCCGGCAGCAATAGTTTCAGCCTGTTTAAATAATTCTTCGAAAGATTCATCTGTTTTTAATATGGATTCTTTGAGCCATTGTAAAACAATTGCACCATTATTGACCGCTCCCAGTTTCAAATAGTGATTGTCCATTAAATGGTAACATTGTGTTCGCATTTCCGGGTCAATAAAAGGTTTCTCAGTTGGTAAACGAACTGCGCCGCTGGTTCCAATGGATAACGCCATTCGGCCGGCTTGCATAGCTCCGGTTCCTAAATTTGCCAATACGCCGTCACCGCCACCCAAAATATAATCAAAACCATCGGATAGTCCTTTTGCTTTGTGGGTTGGGCTAACAATGGTGGAAAGGTATGATTCTTCTATTTTCAAATAATCTAAAATATCCGATTCCCATTGTATTGTATGAATGTTCATTAAACCTGTACCTGATGCCATCGATGAATCAATTACATATTCGCCGGTAAGATGATGCCAAATGTATTCTTTGATGCTAATGAACTTATACGTTTTAGAAAAAGTGATTGTATCGTGTTCTTTTAACCAAGCAATTTTGGTCATGGGTGAAAAGGTATGAATAGGAATTCCTGTTTTTTGATAGAAATTTTTTCCCTGTTCGGATGCTTTTAACGCTTCGGCTAATGCATGCGCTCTATTATCGGCCCAAATGATAGCATCGGTGAGCGGTTTTCCATTGTTGTCGATTGCTATTATACTTTGCATAGCCGAACTAAAACTGATAAATTCAGGCTGAATTCCTTTTGTGATTTTTTGGATACATCCTAAAACAGCCGCTACAATTTCATCGGGTTTTTGAATGCTCCAATCTGGCTTAGGATGATACATAGAGTAGGATTTACTACATTCCTGAATCACTTTTCCCGTTCTGTCAAAACACACAGCTTTTGTTGCTGTGGTACCAATGTCTATTCCAATGTAAAATTGCTCCATTTTTTAGTTTAATTGGGGTTATCCCACTAGTAAATTCAGTAATAGTACACCAATCAATCCCATTACTCCAATGATTGTTTCCATTACAGTCCATGTTTTAAAGGTATCCGAAATACTGATTCCGAAATACTCTTTAAACATCCAGAATCCCGTATCATTCACATGAGAACACATTAAACTTCCGGCTCCAATTGATAACACCATCAATTCTGGACTTATCCCAGAACTAATCACTAAAGGTTGTACAATCCCTGCCGCAGTTAATCCCGCTACAGTTGCTGAGCCCAGAGCAATCCTGATAATAGTTGCCACAAGCCAGCCCAATACTAATGGAGAAAGTGTTGAGGTTTCGAAAAAAACAGCTAAATCACTACCAATACCGCTGTCAATCAGTACTTGTTTGAAAGCGCCTCCGGCCGCAATAATCATAATAATCATCGTGGCGGAACTCAGTGCTGAACTGGATTTGTCCATAATTTCCTGCATCTTTCGACCGCGATTGATGCCTAAAAAAACAATTGCAAACAATACTGCAAGAAGCATAGAAGTGGTTGGACTTCCAATAAATCCAAGAATCTGACGTATAGAAGATATTTCAGGTAAGGTCAACTCGCTTATTGTTGCCATAGCCATTAAGATAACAGGAATCAGAGCCGTTATAAAACTGATCATGAAAGAAGGCATTTCGTTTTCAGCGAATGTTTTACTTTCGAATAATCCTTTGGGTGGATTAGCGACTATCTTCTTAATAAACTCTGGGAACACAATTCCCGCAATCAATAAAGTAGGAATGGCAATTATCAATCCGAATAGCAGCGTTTTGCCAATATCAGCCTTGAAAATTACCGCAATGGCTGTAGGTCCCGGATGAGGTGGCAAAAAACCGTGAGTTACCGAAAGTGCAGATGCCATGGCAATTCCAAGATAGATTATAGGCTGCTTCGTACTTTTTGCGACAGCGAAAACCATTGGAATCAAAATCACAAAACCGGCATTGTAAAACATAGAAATTCCTACGGCAAAACCGGTAAGTAACATTGCCCATTTGATGTGTTTCACTCCAACAGACCGAATCATCACCGAGCTTATTCGTTGTGCCGCACCACTGTCTGAAAGGATATTTCCCAATATAACTCCAAGAGCAATAATCAAAATCAAAGAACCTAAAGTGCTGCCAATTCCTTGTTGGAGGGAATTTAGGATGTCAGGAAATAGCATGCCTTTGGCAATTCCCACAAAGAAAGAAGCGATAATTAAGGAGATGAACGCATTGAGTTTTACTGCGGATATCAAGACAAGTAATAAAAGGATACTTGCAATTAAGATCAGTATTGACATGTACTTGAATTTGAAAAATTAGAAATGATATTCGAATTGGTTAGTTTGTGTAATCAATTATTCATTTTTTTCGACAGCGTGACCGCCAAATTCATTGCGAAGTGCCGCTACCACTTTTCCGGAGAACGTATCTTGCATCTGGGAACGGTAGCGCATCATTATCGATAAAGCAATCACAGGAGTTGGAACACCTAAATCTAAAGCGGTTTCCAGAGTCCATTTTCCTTCGCCGGAGGAATGCATGATTCCTTTGATGCTGTCTAGTTTTGGGTCTTTTGAGAAGGCATTTTCGGTGAGTTCCATTAACCAACTGCGCACCACGGAACCGTGATTGAAAAGTTTGGCTGTTTTTTCGAAATCAATGTCAAATTCAGAATGCTCAAAAACTTCGAAACCTTCAGCAATAGATTGCATCATTCCGTATTCGATGCCGTTGTGAACCATTTTAGTAAAATGTCCACTTCCGGCTGCACCAGTATATAAATGACCATTTTCAACAGAAATATCCTTGAAAACTTGCGCGACATAATCAAATACGGCTGGTTCTCCGCCTATCATGGTACAAGCGCCATTCAAAGCTCCCGAAGTTCCGCCTGAAGTTCCACAATCCAAAAAGTCAATACCAAGTTCCTTTAGTTGTGAATAACGACGCTTGGAATCTTTATAGTTAGAGTTTCCTCCGTCAATGATAATATCGTTTTTTTCTAAAAAAGGAAGCAATGAAGTGATTACTCCATCTACAATTTCTCCTGCAGGAACCATTAACCAAATCACTTTTCGATTGTTCAATTTTTGACATAATTCTTTCACGGAAAGTGCGGTTGTGATTCCTTCCTGACCAATTTTTGTAACAAAGTCAGTATTGACATCTTGGGCTACTACTTCGTAGCCATTTCGCTGTAAATTAAGGGCAAGGTTGAAGCCCATTTTTCCTAATCCTATAATTCCAATTTGCATCGTTGTATTGTTTTAAGTCTGATTTGAAGACGTTTTTGAGTAATCGTAAAAATATTTTAAAGTAAAAATATTGGTTTTAATTTTTTAACAAGCAATTTATTCGAAAAATATTAAACTTGGCAGAGTCAATATGTTAATTATTTTTTGGTTTTGTATCGATTCATTTTGTGAAAGTTTATTTGTCACCATTATCTATAAGAAAACCATCAAAATGTTATATTTGTAACGTTATAATGAGAATTGAAACCTAGAAGGTGTTTTAAACAACCATTGAGCAATTTAAACCCAAAACAATATGCGAATTTTTCTTAGTTGTTTTCTTCTTTTATCGGTTTTGAATGTTTTTTCCCAAGAAAATACGGCAACTCAAGACTCGGTCTTCGTAAAAGTGGATTCTCTGTATCGAGAAGATCAATTTTATTTTGCAATAACATATAACACGCTAACCAATAAGCCTGCGGGTTTTTCGCAAAGTAAATTTTCTTCAGGATTCTCAGCGGGTTTTTTGAGAGACATGCCCATCAATAAGAACCGAAGAGTTGCTCTTGCTGCCGGTGTAGGTTTTACTTATAACAATTACAATCAGAATCTGGCGATTTCTTCTACTGCCGAAACACCGGTTTATACCATTATTGATTCAGATACCCAATATAATAAAAATAAATTCTCGCTACTCTCTGTGGATGTTCCGCTTGAATTCAGATGGAGAACTTCGACCTATCAAAGCCACAAGTTCTGGCGTATCTATACCGGAATAAAGTTCAGTTATTTGTTGTATGATAAGTCTATTTTTGATGGTAGCACCGGCAAAGTAGTACTAACCGGAAACAAAGATTTGAATAAATTTCAGTACGGTGCCTATATTTCATCTGGGTACAATACGATAAATTTATATGCATATTATGGTTTGAACCCGTTGTTTCAATCCGCTAAAGTCGATGGTGAATCCGTTGATATGAAATCACTGAATTTTGGAATTATATTCTATATTTTATAACCATAAAACTAATAAAAGTAACTGAGGGATTGCGCCTAAAATAAAGCCAATAATCAGTTCTTTATTAGTGTGTGCATTCATTTCCAGGCGGGACGAAGCTACAATTCCGTTAAGGAGAATCAACGCTGCAATAGTAAAAGTACTCTGGATTTGCAGATGCATGCTCAAGCCAATTATAAAGACGGTCAAGGAGCTCATGCCAATCATGTGAAGGCTCGCTTTTATATTTCCAAACAATAGTATCAGTGCTAAGAGACTACTCAAAAGTCCACCCAACAAGAAAAAATGCAGTTCGGGATAGCGATCTATGGTAATGCTTTTTCGAACTAGCAAGATGATTAAAAAGCAATGTAATAGCAACGGAATTTTACGCTGTGACACTTTGGATACCATAACCGAATCAACATTTCCTGTTGCCCGCAAAAGCAGGAAAACCAGGACGGGAATAAATATAGTTACTATTAAAATCTGGAAAAAAACAAACAACTTTTCTTGAGTCACAAATTCAGTTCCATTAAAAAAAAGATAGAACAATGTAGCCATTACCGGTATGAATATCGGATGGAAAACATAAGAGAAAAAGGGAAGAATTTTTTTCAAGAGTTATTTTTTTTTCAAAAACAAATATAAGCAATCTGTCAAAAACAGTACAGCATAATTCTGTTGTTTCTTTATGGTTTATAAACGGAATTGCTGATAATTATATTATATCGAGGTTCTCGTTTTGAAAAGAAGTGGTATTTTTGGAGAAGTTATAGAGCAGTAAGAACTGTAATAAATATATTTTCCAGAAAAGAAATTCATCTCAATCTCTTTTAATTCCATGAGTCAAAAAATCCTAAATAGCCTTCAAAGAATCACCGCCAAATATATTGGTAATCAAGAAAATGTAACTTTAGACAGTGTTTCTATAGACAGTCGTTCGTTGCAAAACGGCCCTCATACGGTGTTCTTTGCATTGGTTGGCGCTCACATTGATGCACATTTTTATATCAAAGATTTAATAGCGAATGGCGTTCAAAACTTTGTTGTGACCCATATTCCGGATGATTGTAAGGAGAAAGCGAATTTTTATGTTGTTGAAAATACATTGGCTGCTTTACAACAATTTGCCGCGAACTATCGCAGTCTTTTTGATTTCCCTATTATCGGGCTGACCGGAAGTAACGGTAAAACGATTGTCAAGGAATGGCTCAATTTTTTATTGAGTCCTGATTATAACGTTATTCGAAGTCCAAAGAGTTATAATTCCCAAATTGGAGTGCCGCTGTCCGTGATTGCGATTAATGAAAAACACAATTTAGGGATTTTTGAAGCGGGTATTTCTACCCGTTCTGAAATGGATAAATTAGAGCAAATTATCAAGCCGACTATTGGAATTCTTACGAATATTGGAACTGCACACGATGAAGGGTTTGCAAGCACAGAAGAAAAAATTATCGAAAAATTAAAACTTTTTGAGCACGCTGAGGTTTTAGTTTATCATAAAAATAAAAGTATAGATGCTCTTATCAATCCGGAAATCAATTTGTTTTCCTGGAGTTTCAATGATAAAAGTGCATCTGTTTTTGTTTCCAAAAATAACGTTTTAGACAAGACTGTTTTGAATATTGAATTTGGGCAGAACCATTTTGAGATTAAAATACCGTTTCAAGACGAGGCTTCGGTCGAAAATGCCATCTCCTGTTTGATGGTTTTGCTGTATTTTGAATACGATGCAGCCACCATTCAAAACCGAATGGAATTGCTGTATCCGGTAGAAATGCGCTTGAAAGTCAAAAACGGAATTAATAATTGCAGTATTATTGATGACAGTTACAGCTCGGACTTTCAGTCGTTGAAAATTGCATTGGATTTTCTCGAAAGTCAAAAACAATACAAGAAGAAAACGGTGATTTTGTCTGATATTTTCCAAAGTGGTTTGGCTACGGAGGCGCTTTACGCTAAAGTTTCCGAGTTGATCATTTCCAATAAAATTGACCGTGTTATTGGTATTGGAGAAACCATTTCGGCTTTTAAAAATAAATTTACCAATTGTATAACGTTCGAAAATACTGCTGCATTTGTCGCTGATTTTGAAAACTTGGATTTTGGTAATGAAACCATTTTGATAAAAGGGGCGAGATCCTTCCAGTTTGAAGAAATTGTGTATTTGTTAGAAGAGAAAACACATGAAACGGTTTTGGAAATCAACCTGAATGCAATCAGTTACAACTTGAATTTTTTTAAATCCAAGCTTAAGCCAAAGGTGAAAATTATGGTGATGGTAAAAGCATTTGGTTATGGAAATGGTGGACTCGAAATAGCCAAATTACTGGAATATCATAAGGTTGATTATTTAGGAGTGGCTTTTGCCGATGAAGGTATTTCATTGAAAAACGGAGGGATTCAGGTGCCAATTATGGTTCTTAATCCGGAGAATACGAGTTTTTCGGCCATCATCCAACATCAATTAGAGCCGGAAATTTACTGCTTGAAAGGACTTTATGCGTTTTTGAAAATAGCGAAAAAGAAAAATTTAGAGCACTTTCCGATTCATATTAAATTTGATACGGGAATGCATCGATTGGGTTTTGAGGAAAACACGATTGATGAACTGATAGCCGCGCTGAAAGGAAATACTACAGTTCAAATAAAAAGTATTTTGTCACACATGGCCACGAGTGATGATCTTGAACTCATGGATTTTGCTCATTCACAAATTAATTTATTCGAAAAATTGTCATCTAAATTGATGTCCGAATTACAAATAAAACCGTTGCGACACATCTTAAACACATCGGGAATCAGTAATTTCTCAGATTCGCAATACGATATGGTGCGATTGGGAATTGGATTGTACGGCGTTTCAAATGACGCCGAGGAACAAAAACAACTCGAAAATGTAGGTACGCTGAAATCAGTGATTTCACAAATAAGAACCATTGCAGCTGGTGAAAGCGTGGGTTATGGTCGCCGTTTTGTAGCTGAAAAACCAACAAAAATTGCAACCATTCCTATTGGCTATGCCGATGGGATTTCTAGAGGCTGGGGAAATGGTTTAGGATTTGTAATGATAAAAAACACCAAAGCCTATATAGTTGGCAGTATTTGCATGGACATGCTTATGGTTGATGTTACTGGAATCGAATGTAAAGAGGGCGATTCAATACTTATTTTTGGGGAAAACCCAACGGTATCTTTTATCGCCGAAAAATTAAATACTATTCCCTACGAAATCCTTACTAGTGTTTCTCAGCGTGTAAAACGGGTCTTTTATCGATAAAACTTGGTTTTTTATGTTAAATATTAAAAGTATGTTAAAATTTTATTATTTTCGTTTTCTAATGTTTAACAATTTAAAAAAAAAATTATGGGATTTTTCGGTGATTTTAAGGCTTCTTTAATGAAAGGAGATGTATTGAGTTTAGCTACTGCAGTTGTAATTGGTGGTGCTTTTGGTAAAATAGTGGGTTCAGCAGTGGATGATGTAATTATGCCAATCGTCGGATTACTTACTGGTGGGATTGATTTCACGCAAAAATTCGTAACACTCGATGGTAATAGTTATGCTGACTTAGCTGCTGCTAAAGCTGCAGGAGCTGCGGTGATAACTTATGGAAATTTGGTGCAAGCTATTATTAACTTCGTTATTATCGCTTTCTTTATTTTTGTGGTTTTAAGAGCTGCTGAAAAAGCTAAGAAAAAAGAAGTTGTTGTTGTGGCTGCTCCTGCTGGCCCTACTCAAGAACAATTGCTTGCTGAGATTAGAGATTTATTGAAAAAGTAAATTCCGCTACATTATATATTTTAATTTATCCTGAATTCATTTCAGGACTAAACCGCTTCATAACCGAAGCGGTTTTTCTTTAAAAGTTTGTCTAAAACAGTATCGGCTTTTTTACCATCAAGAAATTAAGTTACATTACAAAGCACTTTAAAACTTAATCTTCTTAATTTCGTAATGGTTCAAAAATTATATAGAACGTTATTTCACAAGCTTTGCTATTCAAAAAGAAAACAAGTATTTAAAACAATTTTACGTTCTTTTTTCATGTTTTTTATTTAAGTGTTATAAATTTAACATTTTGTTATTTTTTGTGAGGTCACTTGTTTTGATTTTAATATTACTTACTTTTGTACTTCAAATTTAATATTCAATAATATAAATATAAGATGAGAATAGCAGTTGTAGGCGCTACCGGAATGGTTGGCGAAGTAATGTTGAAAGTTTTAGCAGAAAGAAATTTCCCTGTAACAGAATTAATTCCGGTTGCTTCTGAGCGATCAGTGGGTAAAGAAATTGAATACAAGGGTAAAAAATATAAAGTAGTAGGCATGCAAACGGCAGTTGATATGAAAGCAGATATTGCTTTGTTCTCTGCGGGTGGCGATACTTCACTGGAGTGGGCTCCAAAATTTGCGGCAGCAGGAACAACTGTTATAGATAATTCATCGGCTTGGAGAATGGACCCGACCAAGAAATTAATCGTTCCGGAAATTAATGCATCTGAATTGACTGCAGCAGATAAAATCATTGCAAATCCTAACTGTTCTACAATACAAATGGTATTGGTCTTGGCTCCTTTGCACAAAAAATACAACATCAAACGTGTGATTGTTTCTACTTACCAATCCATCACTGGAACAGGTGTAAAAGCAGTACAGCAATTGGAAAATGAATACGCAGGTGTTCAAGGTGAAATGGCTTATAAGTACCCAATTCACAGAAATGCGATTCCACAATGTGATTCTTTTGAAGAAAATGGATATACCAAAGAGGAGATGAAACTGGTTCGTGAAACTAAAAAAATCTTAAGTGACAATACGATTGCCGTTACAGCAACTGCGGTTCGTGTGCCAATTGTGGGCGGACACAGTGAAGCGGTAAACGTAGAATTCTCGAATGATTTTGACGTAAACGAAGTAAGAAACATTTTGCATCACACCGATGGCGTAGTGGTTCAGGATAATAACGATACTTATACGTACCCAATGCCAATGTATGCACAAGGAAAAGATGACGTTTTTGTAGGTAGAATTCGTCGTGACGAAAGCCAGGAAAACACATTGAACATGTGGATTGTTGCAGACAACTTGAGAAAAGGGGCAGCAACAAACACAATCCAAATTGCTGAATATTTGATTGCAGCTAAATTGGTGTAAATCAATTTTTATTTTTAAAATGAAACCATTTGTTTCGCAAAAATATATTTTGTGACACAAATGGTTTTCTTTTTTTCTTGTTTTTATTACCTTTGGCTCGAATGAAAAAGAATAAACTCATACTAAGTCTTTCTCTGGTTGTTACAGTATTGTTTTCAATGCTGTTCCAGTCTTGGCATACGTATGAGCATTTAGAAAAACAGCTTACGCAAAAGCAGTGTCACCATAAATACAATGTTACAGGTACTGAAATCACGCACCAACATCACAAATTAGAGCATTGTTATGTTTGTGAATTTGCTTTTGGAAGTTACATTACCCCAAAAGATTTCTCCTATCAATTGTACTCCACTATTGAAGAAATCCCTTATTTTTTTACTGCAGCGGAAACGGTTATTTCGTTTTCAGGCAGTTTGTATTCCCTCAGAGGTCCTCCGGTAAATAATTTAGGCTGAATACTTTTCAGCTTTTGTTGAATTTATTTTCCATACAACTTCAATAATTTGATTTTGTTGGAAGCATTTTTATTTACTAAATAATTCCAATTTCGGTAAACTTTCTTTGGATAAAGCCGATATAATGGATACTACAATCATTTTCAATGAAAAAATTTATAATAGCCCTATTTTTGGGGTTTTCGGCGATGCTTCAAGCGCAAAATACCCTTTCGGGAACCGTAACCGATTTAAAAAACCAACCCATAAAAGGTGTTTCAGTCTATGCATCAGAATTGCATAAAGGAACCACAACAGATGAAAACGGAAAATATACGTTTTCAAATCTGCCAAATAGAAACTTAAAAATCAGCTTTACGTTCGTAGGATTTGCAACCCAAAATAAAACCATAAACAGTCTTCAAAAAGAAAACACACTTGATATTATTCTTGAAGAAGCAATTTTCGAAATGGACGAAGTAATCGTCTCTACGGCTTTCAACAAAATTCAATCGCAAAACGTCATGAAAGTGGAGCATGAAAGCATCAAAAATTTGCAACGAAAAGGAACGGCCACTTTAATCGAAGGATTGGCTACTATTCCGGGAGTTTCTCAGGTTTCTACTGGAACTTCTATCGGGAAACCGGTAATTCGCGGGTTGAGCGGCAATCGTGTTTTGGTGTATTCGCAAGGCGTTCGAATAGAAAATCAACAGTTTGGTGACGAACACGGTTTGGGATTGAATGATTCAGGAATAGAAAGTGTTGAGGTAATCAAAGGGCCAGCTTCTTTATTGTACGGTTCAGATGCTTTGGGTGGTGTTTTGTATTTTAACCCGGAAAAATTTGCCGATGCGAATACTTTTAAAGCAAACTTCAGTCAAAAATATTTCTCGAATACTGCCGGAAGCAGTTCTTCTTTGGGTTTGAAAACATCTACAGACAACTGGAAATTCATGGCTCGTGGAAGTTACAACACGCATTCTGATTATAAAATTGCAGATGGTGACCGAGTGACAAATACCCGTTACAATGAAACCGATTTCAAAACAGGAATTGGCTACAGCAATGCTAAATTTTCAAGTGTATTGCGTTACAATTACAATGAATTGGATTTAGGAATTCCGGAAGATGGCATAGCAGATCAAACGACGAGCAAGAAAACCGGATTTCCAAAACAAGGTGTTTTTAACCATTTATTGAGTTTAAACAATATTTTCTTTTTCGAAAAATCAAAATTAGATCTTGATTTAGGGTATGTTGCTAATGATCGAAGTGAGTTTGAAGACAGCAATGTGGCCGTTTTACATATGAAATTGAAGACATTCAATTACAATGCAAAATACCATTTTCCAAAAATGGGAAAAATAGAAACCATTGTGGGAGTTCAGGGAATGCATCAAACCAACACAAATTCAGGAGAAGAATATTTAATTCCGGATGCTGTTACAAATGATTTTGGTGTTTTTGGAACGGCTAATTATGAGTGGAATTCAAATGTGTTGCAAGCCGGATTGCGTTTCGACAATAGAAATATTACTACGGATGCACAGGGAATTGCAGGAGAAGAAGGTTCTTTTGAAGCCATCGATAAATCATACGACAGTTTTAATGCGTCGTTGGGTTACAAAACCAATCTGGCCGATGATTTGACGTTGCGTTTGAATGTAGCTTCTGGATTTAGAGCGCCAAATCTTGCTGAGTTAACTTCAAATGGAGTGCATGAGGGAACGAATCGCTATGAAGTAGGAAATAGCGATTTAGAAACCGAGCAAAACGTACAAACGGATTTAAATTTAGAATACAAAACGGATCATTTTGAGTTTTTTGTCAACGGATTTTACAATCACATCAACAATTATATCTACACTTCGCCAACAGGAGAAGTGATTGACGAAAATGCGGTGTTTGATTATATTCAGAATAACGCCAAATTATATGGAGGCGAAATCGGATTGCATTTTCACCCACATCCATTGGATTGGTTGCATTTTGAAACGAGTTTTGAAACTGTGACCGGCGAAAAAGAAAACGGAGATTACTTGCCGTTAATACCGGCTAACAATTGGAACAACACTATTAGAACCGAATTCAAAATCAAAAACTGGTTAGAAGATGGTTTTGCAACTTTGAATGTTTCCAGCACATTCAACCAAAAAAATGTAAGCGGATTTGAAACAGAATCAAATGGCTATAACTTGGTGAATTTAGGTTTTGGCGGAACAGTAAAACTGGGTAAAACCGCTTTTGATGTTAACATCAACGGGAATAATTTATTTGATAAAAGATACATTGCACATCTTTCCCGTCTAAAAACGGATGGCATTCCAAACATTGGAAGAAACATCGTTTTGGGTGTGAATTTTAATTTGTAATTCATTTGCATGAGCAAAAAAACAAAAAAACGCTATTCGAAAGAGTAGCGTTTTTTTAGTTTTAGGGCAAAAATCATTGATTACTATTTCAGTGCTTTTTTCGTATTATTGTATATAGAATCGAATGAATTTTTATAACTCAAAATAATGATGCTACAAAACCAATCTGTAATTCCTGATATTAAAGCCATTATAGCAGCTTCGAAAGACAAAGCAATTAGAGCTGTAGACAATGAAAGAACTTTAATGTATTGGTATATTGGGCAACGTATTTTCGAGGAAGAACAAGACGGAAAGGACCGTGCAGATTATGGAACATACTTAATTAAATTCCTATCGCAACAATTACAGCCAGAATATGGAAGTGGTTTTTCTGTGAGGCAATTAGAGAGATACCGACAGTTTTACCGAATGTTTCCAATTGCGTCCGCACTGCGGACGCAATTGAGTTGGACACAATATAAATTCCTTTTGGCAATTGAAAATCAGTATAAAAGAGAATTTTATGTTGCGGAAAGCGTAAAAAATAATTGGACGTCAAGACAACTTGAACGTCAAATCAACAGTAGTTTATACGAACGCCTTTTAATCAGCAATGATAAAGAAAGCGTATTAGCAGTTGCCAAAAATGAAAAATTGCCTTCAGATGCTAAAGAGATTATAAAAGACCCGATGTATCTGGAATTTCTAGGGTTAAAACGGGAAGCGGCTTACTATGAAAGGGATTTAGAAAGCGCCATAATTACTCATTTGCAAGATTTTTTATTGGAACTGGGAAATGGTTTTTCATTTGTAGCCAGACAAAAAAGAATACACATTGATGGTGATGAATTTTTTGCAGACTTAGTTTTTTATAATCGAATATTACAATGCTTTGTCATTATCGAAATCAAAACAGATAAACTTACGCATCAGGATATAGGTCAACTACAGATGTATGTCAATTATTATGATCGAGTAGAAAAACTGCCTCGTGAAAATCCAACTATTGGTATTTTGCTTTGTGCTAATAAAAATGACGGAGTCGTGAAATTTACGCTGCCGGAAAACGAGAAAAATATAGTTGCCAGTCAATATGAATTATACCTGCCCACGGAACAACAGTTGTTGGAAGCTGTGAATATAGAACTCCAGAATTTTGAGCAAGGAAAAGAAAGTGAATAACGCACCGTTTGGACACAAATGATAATCTCAATAAAGAGCTATCTCGCTGTAAAATCAGTCTAAATCCGTTCAATCCGTGTCATCTGTGGCCATATTTGAATTACGTCCGCAGTGCGGACACAATTGTACTGGCTTTAAAATTCATTAAACTTTAAACCTAAACTATAACTCGTACAATTCGTGGCAAAAAAAATAGTTGCTATCTCATTCAAACCAAATGCTATTTATAAACCAAACGCTTTTTTTGTTTTATTTAAGACTTTCCCACCTTTACAACAATAACTATTTCCCTATTTTTGTAACAACCTAAAACAGAATCTAATGAAATGAGCATGACGGTAATTGGGTCGCAAGCACCAATGATGATATGCAAATTACATATGACCGATGAAAAACAATAAATATCAACATATGAAAAAAACTTTTTTAATAATGGCTGTATCTTCTGCAATGGCGACTTTTGGACAAAACCAAAAACCAAAACAGGTAACTTATCCCGTAACCACCAAAGGGGAAACTGTTGATGTTTATTTCGATACCAAGCTTCCGGATCCGTACCGCTGGCTTGAAGACGACAAATCTGCCGAAACCGGTGCATGGGTAAAAGCCCAAAACGAAGTAACCTACGGGTATTTATCCCAAATTCCGTTTCGTGATTTGCTAAAAGCAAGAATGGAAAAACTGTGGAATTACGAAAAAATAGGAGCGCCTTTCAAAGAAGGAGATTTTACGTATTACTATAAAAACAACGGTTTGCAAAACCAATCGGTGTTGTACAGAAAAGACGCCAAAGGAACCGAAACCGTGTTCTTGGATCCAAACACCTTTTCTAAAGACGGAACTACATCGCTTGGCGGATTAAATTTCTCTAAAGATGGTTCTAAAGTTGCCTATGCCATTTCAGAAGGCGGAAGCGACTGGAGAAAAGTAATTATTATGGATGCCATTACCCAAAAAATTATTGAAGATACGATTGTCGATGTAAAATTCAGTGGCGTGTCTTGGAAAGGAAACGAAGGTTTCTACTACTCCAGTTATGACAAACCAAAAGGAAGCGAATTATCAGCAAAAACCGACCAACATAAACTGTATTTCCATAAGTTAGGAACCGCACAAAAAGATGATAAAGTAATTTTTGGTGCCGACCAAAAACGCCGTTATGTAGGCGGTGGCGTGACTGAGGATGACCGTTATTTGGTTATCACAGCGTCTAATTCCACCTACGGAAACGAATTGTACATCAAAGATTTGACAAAGCCCAACAGTCCTATTGTGACGATTGTGGATAATTTCAAAAGTGACAACAACATCATCGAAAACGAAGGCGGGAAATTATTCATAGAAACCGACTTGAATGCGCCCAACAAACGCATCGTTACTGTGGATGTCAACAATCCGAAACCGGAAAACTGGAAAGACTTTATTGCAGAAACGGAAAATGTGTTGTCTCCATCAACAGGTGGCGGATATTTCTTTGCTAATTATATGAAAGATGCCGTTTCGGTGGTGAAACAATATGATTATTCCGGGAAATTGGTGCGTGAAATCCAATTGCCTGGCGTCGGAACTGCCGGTGGTTTTGGCGGAAAGAAAAAAGAGAAAACATTGTATTATTCTTTCACAAATTACATTACGCCGGGTTCTATATTTTCATTCGAACCAGCAACAGGAACATCTGCTGTGTATGAAAAACCAAAAGTAGATTTCGACAGCGAGCTATACGAGTCTAAACAAGTATTTTATACTTCTAAAGACGGAACCAAAATCCCGATGATTATCACCCACAAAAAAGGATTAAAACTTGACGGGACTAATCCAACGATGCTTTATGGTTACGGAGGATTCAACGTGAGTTTGACACCAAGTTTCAGTATTGCCAATGCCGTTTGGATGGAAAACGGAGGCGTTTATGCCGTGCCTAATTTACGTGGCGGTGGCGAATACGGGAAAAAATGGCACGATGCCGGAACCAAAATGCAAAAACAAAATGTATTTGATGATTTCATCGCAGCGGCAGAATATCTGATTGCTCAAAAATACACCTCTTCACAATATCTGGCCATTCGTGGTGGGTCAAACGGAGGATTGCTCGTGGGCGCTACCATGACGCAACGACCGGATTTGATGCGAGTTGCTTTACCGGCAGTGGGCGTGATGGACATGTTGCGTTACCACACCTTTACCGCAGGAGCAGGTTGGGCGTATGATTACGGAACTGCGCAGGACAGCAAGGAAATGTTCAACTACATCAAGGGATATTCTCCCGTACACAACATACAAAAAGGGATTCAATACCCGGCAACCATGGTCACAACGGGCGATCACGATGATAGAGTAGTGCCGGCGCACAGTTTCAAATTTGCTGCCGAATTACAGGAAAAACAAACCGGAACAAACCCAACCCTAATCCGTATTGATATCAATGCAGGACACGGCGCCGGAAAATCCGTAGCAGCAACCATTCAGGAAAATGTCGATATTCAGGCCTTTACCTTATTCAACATGGGAGTGGTGTTATTGCCAGAGTTGGAATAACAGAATTTATTTCAGGATTTATTCTGAATTTATTTCAGAAGCTTTTTCCTGCTATCCGTTACAATCTTTATATCCGCCGAAAAGGCGGAAATAAAGGATTTTCACTTCTATCAGGGCTAGGGCATTTGATTCCTCAGACTATTGTCATTGCGAGGAACGTGGCAATCACATCATAAATCGATAAATATTAAAAAAAACGCTATTCGAAAGAGTAGCGTTTTTTGTCAGTTAGTTTTTTAATATTGATATAAAACAGACTATCTTTCGTACAAATTAAATATTACTTTCTTATAATTATTCATAAAATGTCAAACATTGTAAACGTCACTTGTGCTATTATCTTAGTTGAGAATAAAATTTTAGTTGCTCAACGCAGTGAAAAGATGAAATTGCCTTTAAAATGGGAATTTCCAGGTGGTAAATTAGAAGAAAATGAGACTGAAATAGATTGTATTAAAAGAGAAATTAAAGAAGAGATAAATATTGAAATAGAAGTTTTAAGAAAATTGTCAAACACTATTTATGATTATGGAACTTTTAAAATTAATTTAATTCCTTTTATAGCAAAATATATTTATGGTGAAATTAGATTGGCAGAGCATAAAGATTACAAGTTATTAGAAAAAGTTGAACTATTAAGTCTTGATTGGGCAGAAGCAGATTTGCCAATCGTTGAAGAATTTTTAAAACTCGAATTATGAACCAAGGACTGTATGAGGAATTAGTTACTAAGCTAATCAACTATAAAATAAACGAATTAGATAAAGATACTTTTCAGGTTAAGAAAACTTCAATTGATAAAGCCGAAGCTGCTCAATTATTATCGCAACATATCGGTAAAACAATTAAACATGCTTTCACTTTACTTAAGGGTGATGATGTTGTAGAGACACAAATAGAAATCGCTAACAAGATTATTTTATTTCTGAAAGAAGAACTAAAAAAAGAAGAGTTTGAGGATGATCTAATAGAAACAGAAGGTAAAATTCTAAAAGCTGTTTTTACAAAAGTGGATGCTCATTTCACTGACTTGGATTTGCATTTAAAAGAAATTACTCCTTACACAAGATTGATTCACAGTGAACTTTTTACAGGTGGAAATTCAGGGACAACTCTTGAAAGCGAATTGAGAAAAGAGATTTTATCTTCAGATAGAATTGACTTATTAGTTTCCTTTATCAAATGGAAAGGAATTAGAATTCTAGAGCGTGAACTTAAAGAGTTTACGAGTCGAGGAGGAAAATTAAGAGTAATTACAACAACTTATATTGGAGCTACAGATGCTAAAGCGGTAGAGTTTTTGGCTTCTTTAGAAAATACAGAAGTAAAAGTTTCATACAATACAGGCAATGAAAGATTACATGCAAAAGCCTATTTGTTTCAAAGAAACACAGGTTTTCATACGGCATATATAGGTTCTTCTAATTTTTCCCGTTCTGCTTTAACGGATGGTTTAGAGTGGAATTTAAAAGTGACGACTAAAGAAGTGGGGCATATAATTGATAAATTCAAGAAAACATTTGAGGCATACTGGCAAAATACTGAATTTGAATTATATGATAAAAATATTCATTCTGTAAAATTAGTCGAAGCTTTAAAACAGGGCAAGTTTTCAAAAGAATACACTTTTACAACATCTTATTTTGATATAAAACCGTTTCATTATCAAAATGAAATACTTGAAAAATTAGAAGTTGAAAGAACGGTTCATAATAGATATAGAAATCTTATAGTAGCCGCTACAGGAACTGGAAAAACAGTTATTTCTGCATTTGATTATAAAAACTTTAGAAGTAATAGTGAAACATCAAAGTTACTTTTTGTGGCTCATAGAAAAGAAATTTTGCAACAAGCAAAAGCCACATTTCAAGGAGTTTTAAAAGATAATAATTTTGGAGATTTATGGGTTGATGGAATGGAACCAAAATCTAATGAATATCTTTTTGTTTCAGTACAAACGTTAAATAATAGACTGAAAGATTTAAATCTATCGCCAGATTATTTCGATTTTATAATTTTAGACGAAGCTCATCATGGACCCGCGTCTAGTTATAGACCTTTTTTAAATTATTTTCAGCCAAAAGTTTTATTAGGATTAACAGCGACTCCTGAAAGAATGGATAATGAAAATATACTTGAAGATTTTTGTAATCGCATAGCTGCTGAAATTAGACTTCCCGAAGCATTAAATAAAAAATTATTAAGTCCATTTCAATATTTCGGTATTACTGATAGTATAGATTTAACTAATGTAAAATGGGAGAAAGGGAAGTATGTAGCAAGTGAATTAACGAGCTTATACACTAAGAACAATATTCGAGTTGGAGAGATAATTAGCAATCTTGATAAGTATACAAATGATATAAATGATGTTCGAGCAATTGGATTTTGTGTGACAATAGAACATGCCTCTTTTATGGCTGAAAAATTCAATTTAGCAGGATTAAAAGCAGAATGTTTAACGGCTAAAAATTCTAGTGAGCGAGATAGAATTAGAGAACAATTCAAGAAAAAAGAATTCAATTATTTATTTGTTGTTGATATTTTTAATGAAGGTGTAGATATTCCTGAAATTGATACAGTTTTGTTTTTAAGGCCAACAGAAAGTTTGACGGTTTTTCTTCAACAATTAGGACGTGGATTACGTTTGTCAGAAGGAAAAGATTGTTTGACAGTTCTAGATTTTGTTGGAAATTCAAGACCTGAATATGATTTTGAAAGTAAATTTAGAGCGTTAATTGGAAAAACAACAACTTCGGTTCAAAAAGAAATTGAAGATGATTTTCCGCATTTGCCTTTAGGCTGTTCAATAGTTTTAGAGAAAAAGACAAAAGAAACAATTCTTGAGAACATAAAAAAGGCGACATCTTTAAATGTAAATCAATTAATAACCAAAATTATAAATTTCCAACATCAAACTAATTTACCTTTAACATTAAATAATTTCATAACGTTAAACCATATTTCAATTGAAACTATTTACAAAAAAGATAGTTGGTCAAGATTATGTCAAAGAGCTGGAGTAATCGAAGATTTTGAAAACATAAATGAAAAGCAAATATATTCAGCTATTAGTAATAAATGGTTGTCAACTAATTCGACGAGTTATTTCAATTTCATTTTAAAGATTGCAAAACAAGGTTTTAATATTAGAATAAATGATTTTAATGAAAATCAAAAAATCATGTTGTTAATGTTGCATTATGATGTTTGGCAAAGTGCAGGAGGTTTTGATTCTTTAGAAAAAAGTATAATACAAATTGGTAAAAATAACATTCTTGTCAATGAAATTATTGAAGTATTAGAGATGCTGATTGATAAAATTGGATTTAAAGAAATTGATATACAATTACCATACAGTCAGCCTTTAAAATTGCATGCTCGTTACACAAGAGATCAAATATTAGTTGCTTTTGGCTTAAGTACTTTTGAAAAAAAATCATCTAATAGAGAAGGAGCAGCCTTTAATGATAAGTTAAACACAGAAATTCTTTTTATTAATTTGATAAAATCAGAAGAGAATTTTTCTCCAACAACAATGTATGACGATTATGCAATTAGCGAAACTTTATTTCATTGGCAATCACATAATGCTTATGGACCCAAAACCAGCAAAGGATTGTCGTATATAAATCATATTAAGCAAAATAAAAAAATACTTCTTTTTGTTAGAGAGAAAGCAAATGATGAAAACGGAAATACTCTTGGTTATGTTTTTATAGGAGAAGCTAATTTTAGAGAAACAGAAGGGTCAAAACCAATGAGTATTAAATGGGAACTTAATGAGCCAATGCCAAATTATCTTTGGAAAGAATCAGCAAAAATGTCAATTGGATAACTTAATTCAAACTTTATATTAATGACACGACTTGATAAAATCGAATATTTAGAACAACTTCTTAATCAAACAGAAGAGAATTACGCTGACACTTTCAAAGCTGACGTTACAATGTTCTTTGATGATGATTTTTCTGAAGAAAATTCCAAACTACAGTTTTTGGACAATATAAATTCAAAACAAGAAATTGAAATTTGGGTTGATAGATTGACTTCTCGATTTGTAATGAAATTTGATTCAGAGTTTGAAACTGAGAATGACTTCATTTATAATTATTTAGAAAATGGTTAATCCATTCCCTTCCTTAACTCCACAAATTCTCTCTTATATTTTCCCAATGTTTTATTAATTGGTTCGGTTTTTCATACCGCAATCGGTAAATTTGAAAGAGAACATTAAATATATAAAAACATGACAGTACAAATCAACACAGACAACAATGTAGAAGGAAACGCACGTTTGAAAGCGTATATAGCCGATGAAATAGCAGCGACTTTAGCGCGTTTTGAAGATAAAGTAACCCGTTTAGAAGTGCATCTTGGTGACGAAAACAGCGATAAAGGTGGTGTAAACGACAAACGATGCCTGATTGAAGCAAGACCAAATAACATGCAACCGGTAGCGGTTACCAATCATGCGGATACAACTGAAAAAGCCTTTCACGGAGCCTTAGACAAAATCAAAAAAGTGTTGGAAACAACTTTCGAGAAAAAGAAAACGTATTAAATAGTTGCCTTTTGGCAAACAAAAAAATGACACTGTCTAAATAAGATAGTGTCATTTTTTTTTTGTTGTTATTCTCTGGAAAAAGAGCTTCTGTTTTTACTTATCAAAAAGCAAGGTTGCCAATGCTTCATCTCTTTTATAAACATCTTCATAAAAATGAACCACGCCTTCCTCGTCAACCCAAGAGGTAAAATAACCAATGTATACCGGAATTTTATTTTTTAGCGCGTACCAATATTCCTCTCCGCCGTTCATTGCGGTTTCTATTTTAGCAGGATTCCATTTCTTGTCATCTTTCATAATCGCGGCGGCCAGTTCTTTCGGCTTGGCGACACGAATACAACCGTGACTAAAAGCTCGGTCTTCCTTTCCAAATAGACTTTTGGACGGTGTATCGTGCAAATAAATCGCATTCGAATTGGGGAATAAAAACTTCACTAATCCCAATGAGTTTTCCGGTCCGGGTCTTTGTCTTACATTGCTGTCTTTCCATTCCATGTCGTGTTCGGCCAAGTAATTTGGATTCTTTTCAATGGCCGGAAGAATTTCTTTCTTCAGGATACTGGTGGGTACATTCCAATACGGTCTGAACACGATGTACTTCATAGGAGCACTAAAAATTACGGTTTTGTGCATTGCTTTTCCCACCACCACTTTGGAATGTAATTCTGGTTTTCCGTCTCGGAAAAAAGTTAATTCATAAGCTGGAATATTCACCACAATTAATTCTTTAGATTTGGTAATGTCATTCGAAATCCAACGACAACGTTCCATGTTCACCATCAGTGTTTTGATGCGTTCCGCAATAGAAACATTCATGTATTTGATATGTTCCGGCAGAATCGTTTTGTTGAGCGAATTCCCGCTTCTTTTCTTGAATTTTAAAATTCCTGTCGCTAATTCGTCATCGTATACGGCACTTTTAGAATCTCTGGAAATATCATTGGTGATAAACAAACGCGTTCTGATTTGTGCAATGGCTGTGGCGCTGTCGCCAGGCTTATACGATTTTACATTTGGATCCAATGCAATGGTTTTCCAACCGCCCTTTTTTTCTAAGGTGCGGTATTCCTGCAACACGTCTTTAAGCAGATAATATTGTTTCAACACTCCTTTTTCTTCTTTGTTGATTAACGAAGGGTCGATTAACAACGAATCTAAATAATTGACATACGATTGTTTTTTTCGAGGTAAAAACCAACCTAAATCTTTCGTTTTTTGAGCATCGATACCATCATATACTTTATCCGCGTAAAAAAAGTACAGCGCAGAACTCAACAATTCAGTGTCAATAGTTGCTTTCTGATTTTCTTCAGGATTGTCATAGATATCATCCAGTTTTTCCTTGTACGGAATCACGGTTTCTACACCTTCCTTACTCAAATTATTCACTTTGCTGTACAGCAAACCTGCAAATTCATTAAGACCATCCTTGTCAAACCAGATGTAATGAAACTGATGTTTGCGGTATAATTTTTCTACTTCACCTTGATACGGCTGCAGTTTTGGATATTTTCCAAAGAATGTTTTGATTTGCGTGCTGTCAAACGCAACTTCTATCGCATTTAAACTCGTTTGAGTATTGGATGCCACAATATTTCCATCTTTCTTTTTGCAGGAAACAATGGTAAACAGCAGTATAAATACAACCAATAGGATTGGGGAATGTAACTTTTTCATAAATCAACTTTTAATTCGCCTTGAATGCATTTAAGGCATTACAAAAATACATCAAATCCAGTGAGGTGCTACCAGCCTTGGACTGCGTGTGCTTTTACAAAGCGCATCTCAATCGTTACTTTAAGTATATTTATCGAATTAAATTTTAAATTAAGTTATTGTTTTTTAATTAGTTATGAATTTAATTTTGTTTTTATGATAGTTTTTTTGGTCCAATATATTTTCAGAAATCCAAAAATTATGAAATAAATAGTTCTGCGATATGTAAAATTGTTCCTGCAACTCAATTTTGTTGAAAGAGCATAATAATAAAGTTCGTTATTGACAAAAAACCGAATAATGTTATGGTTTTTACCAAACTAAAATCAGATGATAAAACCCAATAATTATACTATTTCAGGTGGTTTTAGTCAAGTGAAAAACTTAAGAAATGGAACGTTATAGCTCTTAAAAAACGATTGGGAATTGATAGAATTTTGTTTTAAAAATGCCGTTTAACAACCTGAAATCCCAAAAATCAAAATGGCATTCCAGCAGTTCAAAAGGGGTGTGAAATCCGTTTTTGGATTATTAATTCCTAAACCGAATGTTTTTAGCTACCTTTATTTAAAATAGTAAAGGAATACGTATGAATCAATATTTGCAGCGCACAAAGTCTTATTTTCAAACTATAAATTTTCGAAAAATAATCAAAAGAATTGGTTTTTTATTTCTGGGAATTGTGGCTTTTTTGGTGATAGCGTCAGCGGTTTTATCGGTTTATTTTAAGAATAATAAAGAGGAAATTGTCACGCAAATCAATGCGAAAATTAACGAAAATATTACGGGTACAATTGTTATTGGTGACATTAATTATAAGTTTTTTAAGGGTTTCCCCAATATGACTTTGGCGTTAAGTCAAGTAGAATTAAAAGACAGTTTGTGGGCTTTACACAAGCGAACGCTACTCAAAGCGGAACAAATTGAGGTGCGCGTCAATGTTTTGGGATTGCTTTCTAATGAGATAAACATCGATAAAATAGAAATCCAGCAGGCCACTTTGCATTTGTTCAAAGGAAAAAATGGAATTGTAAATACGAATATTTTTAGACCTAAGCCAAAAAGCAAAAAATCAAAAAGCTCCACCGATTCTAAAGTAAAAGAAGTCGTTTTAGACCAAGTACATTTTATTTCCGAAAATCAAATGGGACATAAATTATTTGATTTTAATATCGTGGCACTGCGAAGCCAGATAGATCATGATAACGAGAATTGGCACACGAATTTATATTTGAAAACGCTTGCCAAAAGTATGGCTTTCAATACTAAAAGAGGAAGTTTTATTCAAAATAGAATGGTAGAAGGGGTTTTGAAAGTTGATTTCTCTGAACCCAAAAACCAAATTAGTGTTGCCACGGAGAATTTCGGAATTGGGGAAGAGTTTTTTGATATCAACGCTCATTTTAGTTTGGATAAAAACAAGTCTCCTTTTGATATTGCCATAAAAACTACGATTTTGTGGCGTGATGCTTCCGCTTTATTGAGCGCTAATATCAGTACTAAAATAAATCAGTTTGATTTAAAAAAACCGATTGACGTGGGTTGCACGATTATTGGCGATATGAATGTCACTGGCGATCCTGAAATTGTGGTGACGACAAAAATTAAAAATAATGAACTCAAAATACCGGACGGAATCATTACGGACTGCAGCTTTGGCGCTACATTCACCAACCAATATAAAAAAGGAGCAGGCTGTAACGATATTAACTCGACCATAACTTTAACGGATTTTTCTGGGAAATACAAAACTATTCCATTTGCAATTCCAATCGGGATTATTTCCAATTTTGAAAAAACCACTGCGGCAGGAAGTTTTAAATCTGACTTTCCCGTTTCCAGATTAAATGAGATAGTCAATGAGGATTTGATGCATTTTTCTGACGGTCAAGCCAAAGTGAATTTGGATTTCAAATTTGATGTAGTGAATTTAAAAATACAAAAACCGTTGTTCACTGGAAGTGTAGCTGTTAAAAATGCAACTGTAAATTATGGTCCACGGAATTTGACTTTTGTGAAAACAGATATTCAGCTTGATTTTACGGAGCAAGCATTATTAATCAAAAAAATTAATTTTAAAGACCGTAGGAACATGGTTTTTATGGAAGGCAAAATTGACAATTTCCTGACATTGTATTACGAGAATCCAGAAAAAATGGTGGTAAACTGGGATATTTATGCTCCCTTTTTGGACGTGAAACAGTTTATAGGTGTTTTTACAAGTACCGGTAAAAAAGCTCCAAAAACCAAGGATAAAAAAGATGATTTTTCAGACGAATTGTATTCCGTGATTGAAATGAGCCAAATGGCGTTAAATGTTAAAGCGGACAAAATAGTCTACAGTAAACTCGAGGCGACGAATGCAAAAGCAACGATTTTGTTGCTTAACAATAAATTAATTGTCAAAAATGGCTGGGTTCAAAGCGTTGGCGGAAACATTGCTTTTGATGGGGAATTAGTTCCTGATGGAGATGATTTTCTGCTCGAATCTAATGCGAAAATCAACCGCGTGAACATTGGCCGATTCCTTGCCGGCTTAAATAATTTTGGTATTCAATCTTTTGAACCTAAAAATATAGAGGGATTTTTAACAGCTTCGGCAGCGCTTAAAGGAAAACTACTTTCCGGCGGAGAATTAAAAACGAACTCTCTTTCCGGTGCTGCTAAATTTAAGGTGGCTCAAGGCGCTTTAATCGATTTTAAACCTATTACAAACATAGGTAAGTTCGCTTTTCCTTTTAGAAATGTGAACCATATCGTTTTTAGTGATTTGTCAGGAAATTTTAAAATTAATGGAGATTTAGTAAATGTAAATGATTTGAAAGTGAGTTCCAATGTATTGAATTTAGACGTAAATGGCGTTTATTCGTTCAATAGAGGTACAAATTTAGCGATGACTATTCCGTTGAGAAATCCAAAAAACGATGAACTTATCACCGATGAAGCGGAAAAAGCCGAAAAGCGTACGAAAGGAATTGTGCTGCATTTATTGGCCGTTGATGTCGATGGAAAAATAAAAATAAGATGGAATAAAGATCATGAAAAACTCTAATTGTATGAAAAAACTACTGGCAGTTCTTATCGTTTTTTGTTTGTCCGGATGCAAAAGCAGCATGGACCAACAGACACTTTCGAAAGCAAACGTAAATGAAACACTCGATGCTTGGCACAAAGCCGCAGCGCAAGCTAACTACAACGACTATTTCAGTTTAATGACTGATGATGCTGTCTTCATTGGTACCGATGCAACAGAAAATTGGGATAAGACAGCTTTTCAAGCCTATGCAAAACCACATTTTGACAAAGGGAAAGCGTGGAATTTTACGGCTCTGGAACGACATGTCTTTTTTGATAAAACCGGAAAAACAGCTTGGTTTGATGAATTGCTGGATACCCAAATGAAAATTTGTCGTGGTTCTGGAGTTTTGGTGAAAATAGGGAACCAGTGGAAAATTCAACACTATGTTCTATCGATGACAATTCCCAACGATAACTCGAATGAAGTTATAAAAGTCAAATCCGCCTTGGAAGATTCGATGATAAAAACATTGAAGTCTAAACAATAATATTCTGGAAGTAATGTTTTAGGTTTGGACTTTTTTGCATAGAAAAACCTCTGTTTTTAGCAGAGGTTTTTTAAAATAAAATGATAATTACCAGATTTTGACTCTTTTTTCTGGAGCTAAATACAAGGAATCTGTGGGTTTTATATTGAAAGCGGTATAAAATTCAGGAATATTTCTCACGACACCATTAATTCTGAATCTCGCCGGGGAATGTGGATCGGTTGCGATTTGATTTCGTAACGCTTCCTCACGAGATTTATTCAACCAGCATTGCGCCCAGCCCAATAATACGCGCTGCTCGCCTGAAAATCCCTCTAAAACCGGGGATGCTTTTCCTTCTAAACTCATTTTGTACGCTTTTATTGCAATGGATAATCCGCCTAAATCACCAATATTTTCGCCTTGAGTAAATTCACCATTTACATTTAGATCTGGAAATACTTTGAAATCATTGTATTGAGCTACTAATGCGCCCGTTTTTTGTTTGAAAGCTGCTAAATCACCTGGCGTCCACCAATTTCTAAGAACTCCGTCACCATCAAAGGTGCTTCCCTGGTCATCAAAGCCATGACCTATTTCGTGACCGATTACAGCTCCAATACCACCGTAATTTGCTGCATTTTCTACTTTTAAATCAAAGAAAGGAGGCTGTAATATGGCTGCAGGAAATACGATTTCATTAAGCGGTGGGTTGTAATAGGCGTTTACGGTTTGTGGAGTCATTCCCCATTCGGTTCTGTCAACTGGTTTTCCTAATTTATTAATTTGTCTGTTGTACTCAAAAGTGGTGGCTTTTTGTTGGTTTCCGTACAAATCTCCAGGAACAACTTTTAAGGCAGCGTAATCTCTCCACTGGTCTGGATAACCAATTTTTGGAGTGAATTTCGAGAGTTTGTCTAAGGCTTGCTTTTTAGTTTCCGGACTCATCCAGTCCAGATTTTTTATGCTTTCGCCATACGCTTTAAGCAAGTTTTTAACTAGTAAAGTTACTTGCTCTTTGGCCTCAGGGGAAAAATGCTTTTTTACATAAACCTTTCCAACGATTTCACCAAGGCTACCGTTTACTCTATCAACGCCTCTTCGCCACATTGGTTGTTGTGCTTGGATTCCATAAAGTGTTTTGCCATAGAAGTCAAAATTTTCCTTGTCTAAAGCGGTGTTTAATGATGTTGCCGCTCCGTGAATTGTATTCCATTTCAGATACGCTTTCCATGTGGTTAAAGGAGTTGTTTTTATGATTCCGTTGAGCGCTTTTAGATAATCAATTTGCGCAATGACAATGTTTTTTTGATTGAGAATTCCAGCATTTTTTAGCATACTGTCCCAATTAAAATCAGGCATGAGTTGTTTTAAATCGGTAATCTTATATTTATTGTACAGTTTTACAATGTCACGGGTTTGTTCTTTTTTCATATGCTGAGCGGCTAAAACCGTTTCTAATGCCATGATTTTTTTGGCGAGATCTGGCCCATTCGCTACTCCGCCGATTTCTAGCATCTTCGCGATATGGGTTACATATTTCTTTTGGATTTCCTTTGATTTGGCATCTTCAAGAGCATAATATTCTCTGTCGGGTAATCCTAAACCGCCTTGCCAGGAAATAAGCATGTACTGGGTTGGATCTTTTAAATCCTCCATCACCGAAACTGAAAAAGGGATATTGCTTCCGGAGGTATTTGCATATCCAAAATAAGCCGCTAAATCCGTGTAATTGGTAATAGCATCAATTTTTTTGTATTCAGTAAGTAACGGTGCAATTCCTTTTTGATCCCTCATTTTAGTATCCATGAAGGCGTCATAAAAGTCCCCAATTTTTTGCTCATCAGAACCTGTTGCAAAATCACCTTTGGAGGACGCTTCGATAATGGCTTTTACGTCTTCTTGTGCTTTTTCATGGACCATATAGCCAACACCATATGAGGCTTTGTCATCCGGTATTTTAGTTTTTTTCAGCCAAGCACCGTTAACATAGGCATCAAAATTATCGCCTGGTCGAACGGATGTGTCCATATTGTTTTTATTAATTCCGGAAATTGTTTTGTCTGTTTTTTCAAATGTGGTAAAAGCAGCTAGCAATAAAATGGAGGATGCCAACACAAGTTGGGTTTTCATTGGATATGGTTTTGATTTCATAGGGTGGTTTTTTAGAATATCAAATATAATTAAAAAAAAGTTACGCCTATGTATTTATTTGATTGTTAGCAAGTTGAAATAAAAAATAGAATTCTATCCAACTGATTAAATAAATCAAATTGAAAATTTAACTGTAGTTGTTTTATTTGGAGTCGTCAGAAAAAAGAATTTCGGCCAGACGATCATCCCTTAAATAGATGTCGTTAAAAAAACTGATTTCACCGGAATCATTGACCCATGTGGTAAAATATCCAATGTGAACAGGAATTTTATTTTTCAGGATACAAGTAGTTTCTTTTCCGCTGTCCATGGCTTTCTTAATGCGTTCTGCGGGCCAATCCGGATTGTTTTTTAAAATTAAGTATGCTAATTCCTGTGCTTTATTCACGTTAATGCATCCGTGACTGTATGCTCTATATTCAGATTCAAATAAGCTTTTAGCAGGCGAATCGTGTAAATAAATATCGGAAGCACTTGGAAAAATGAATTTGACTTTCCCCAAGGGATTTTTTGGACCGGGTTTCTGTCTTACTCTTCCTTTGTTCCATTCCATATCATTATCAGCCAAATAGTTTTGGTCACGATCCATAGCTGTTTTTATTTCGCTTTGAACGATACTCGTTGGGATATTCCAGTACGGACTAAATATTAGATGGCTGATATTACTACTAAAAATTACGGTTTCATTCATAGTTCCGCCTACAAATACATTTGATTCTAGTTCAGTTTTGCCGTTTCTTTTATAAATTAGTTTAAAAGAAGGAATATTTATTATGATGTATTCGTCCGCTTTTGTCAACTCTGGAGCAATCCAACGACAGCGTTCCATATTGACCATAATGGTTTTGATATAATTTTCAATGGGAATATTCATCCGCTGAATGTGACTCAAAGTAATAATAGGATCTATTTTGTAACCATTTCTTTTCTTGAAGTTCAGGATTCCGGTCATTAATTCGGCATCGTACAAGGTGCTTTTGGAATCGTGTTGTAAATCTCCGGTTACGGCGAGTCTTTGTCTGATTTGACTAATGGTTGCTGAGTTGTCACCCGGCTTGTATTCTCTCCTTGAAGAATCGGCAATGATCAAATTCCATTCGCCATTTTGCTCTATTTGTCGGTATTTTTTTAAAACAGTTCTCAGTTTGTAATATTGACTAAAGAGCTGTTCCTCATTTTTATCTAATAATTGAGGATCTGCTAACAAAGTTTGGAGCAGGCTCGCGTACGAAAGGTTTTTTGTGGGTAAAAACCATCCAATCTCTCTGATTTTTTCAAGGTCAATTCCCTTGTATACTTTTTTTGCATAAAAAATATACATTGCGGATAGTAAAAGTTCCGTTTCGGTAGTCGTGAGGTTGCTTTGCGGGTTTTTATTAAAAATCAGGTCGGCTTTTTCTTTATAAGCGAATCGGGACTTTAACCCATCGTCCTGCAGCTGATTTACTTTGGAATATAATAAATTGGCAAACTCAATAATTCCTTGGTTGTCAAACCAAATGGAACTGTAATTTCTTTTTTTGTACAAAGCAATAACATCTGATTTGTATTTTTTTACATTTGGATATGCTTTGAAAAATCTGGAAATAACTGTACTGTCAATTTTGACGAAATTTCTTTCTGGTTTGTATTTCAGCATTGATTGAGCAAAAGAAGTGTTGGTAACCGTTTTGGAATTTGGACGGTAAGCAGAAGCAATTGAAAAATTGAATAATAGTACTGCAATAGATAAAACGAAGTTTTTCATAGCAAGTTTATTTGTATAAAGGTACAGTAATATTTTGTGTGCGAAAAGCGCATTAACAGGAATGTTAAGAATGGAAATAGTACAAAAGTCATTACTTTGGCTGTTATTTTTTGAAGAACTGCATAAAAAAGTAGCTTACAAATAGCGATTTTGAAAACGTTTTTTCATTTTTTTACCGCTTCGGCATTCGGTCTTATATATTTCCTTAATTTTGCCGAAATATTCTAAAAAAGTGGGAAGCAAAAATAAATTAAAGCGGTTCAAAGAAAACGAGACATTCAACAATGTTTTTCAACCAACAAGAGAAGAAGTTGTAGGCGATTTATTTCCTTTGAAAGGGAAATGGAACTCAGAATTCTTTAAAAATGAAAATCCATTGGTGCTGGAATTAGGCTGTGGAAAAGGGGAATATTCTGTTGGGCTTGCGGAACGATATCCAAATAAAAATTTTGTGGGAATCGATATCAAAGGTGCTCGTTTTTGGCGTGGAGCTAAAACAGCGGTTGAAACCGGAATGTATAATGTGGCTTTTATCAGAACCCAAATTGAATTGATTAACCATATTTTTGCTGAAAACGAAGTAGATGAAATCTGGATAACTTTTCCGGATCCACAAATAAAATACAAACGAACAAAACACCGAATGACAAATTCAGAGTTTTTGCAATTGTATAAAAAAATCCTCAAAAAAGACGGTGTGGTAAACTTAAAAACCGACAGTGAGTTCATGCATGGGTATACTTTAGGGTTGTTGCATGGAGAAGGGCATGAGGTTTTGTATGCCAATCATAATGTGTATGTAAATGAAGGAAGTCCGGAGGAAGTAACTGCTTTTCAGACATTCTATGAAAAACAATATTTAGAAATTAACAAAGCAATTACCTATATTCGATTCAAAATCAAAGAATAGTTTTATATTTGAAACAGATTTCTTTTTTTAATCTTGCACCTTGCCTATGAATTTAATCACTTCTTTGCTTTTGGGTTTCGTTACGGCCTTTGTAGGGATTACGCCTCCGGGGTTAATCAATATGACAGCCGCTAAAGTGAATCTCAAGGAAGGAAAAAGAAGTGCGTACTGGTTTGTTTTAGGTGCAGTAATTATAATTTTCTTTCAGGCGGCACTTGCTATATTTTTTGCACAATTTATAAAAGAGCGTCCGGATGTTATAGTTTTGCTGCGCGAAGTTGGTTTTGGGATTTTTGCAGCATTGACAATCTATTTCTTACTGATTGCTAAAAAGCCAAAAAAGAAAAAAGGTAAAATGAAAAAAAAGAGTACTTCCACTCGTTTTTTTCTTGGGATGTTGCTCTCTGCACTTAATTTTTTCCCTATCCCTTATTATGTTTTTGTAAGCGTTACATTGGCGTCATACAATTTGTTTTATTTTGATACGACCAATGTTTTTACCTTTGTAACAGGTGTGGTTTTAGGATCTTTTTTTGTGTTTTATTGTTACATCACTTTCTTTCAAAAAATTCAAGACAAAACGGATTATCTGATGCGCAATATGAATACCATCATAGGAAGCATTACCGGATTGATATCCTTGATCACCTTAATCAATATTATACGGTATTATCTGCGATAATTTTTTACCGCTAAAGAACAATAAACAGACTTTTTATTAGATTCAGCATCATGTCAAACGACAATTTTTTCGAGAGAGTATATTTCATAGTCAGACAAATTCCGTACGGAAAAGTAACTTCTTATGGCGCTATTGCAAAGGCTTTAGGAACAGCTCGTTCTGCTCGAATGGTAGGTTGGGCAATGAATGCCTCTCATAATCTGGAAGATGTTCCGGCGCATCGCGTGGTGAATAGAAAGGGTTTGCTTACCGGTAAATTACATTTTGACGGAACAAATTTGATGCAGCAATTATTGGAAAACGAAGGAATTGTTGTGGTGGATAACCAAATTTTAGATTTCGAGAAACATTTTTGGCAACCGGAAGTTAGGGTGGTGTAAAGCTGAAAATTCAAAACGCGAGATTTTTTGAGATTAAAAAACGATATTTCTCTGATAATTGCCGTCAATCCTCACATCAATAAATGCGATACAAATCCTTTATAATAAGAACTTTTCATAGTATCTTTGTAATCTGAAATCAGTTTAAATAAAGATAATATTTTGGCATGAAATGCCGACAGAAAACAATAAACTAAAAATGAAATTAGATAGAAAAGATATTCTTAAAGCTTTAGAAACGATTACTATAGCTGGAGAAGGAAAAAACATGGTGGAAAGTGGCGCAATAGCAAATGTGATAACTTTTGGCGATGAGGTTGTAGTTGATTTAGTATTGCACACACCGGCGATGCACATAAAAAAACGTGCCGAAGACGATATCAAAAAAACAATTCTCGAATTAGTATCTCCGGATGCTAAAATCAAAATTAATAGTAAAGTTGAGGTTCCGGACAAACCGGAAATCAAAGGAAAATCAATACCGGGAATCAAAAATATTATTGGTGTAGCCTCTGGTAAAGGTGGAGTAGGAAAATCTACTGTTACAGCAAATCTAGCGGTATCATTGGCTAAAATGGGTTTCTCAGTAGGAATTCTTGATGCGGATATTTACGGACCATCGATGCCAATCATGTTCGACGTAGAAAGTGAAAAACCAATTTCGGTAACCGTTGATGGAAAATCAAAAATGAAACCGGTTGAAAGTTACGAAGTAAAAATTCTTTCAATCGGATTTTTTACAGCTCCAAGTCAAGCGGTAATCTGGAGAGGACCAATGGCTTCTAAAGCTTTGAACCAAATGATTTTTGATGCTGACTGGGGAGAATTGGACTTCATGTTAGTTGATTTGCCTCCGGGAACAGGAGACATTCACCTTTCAATCGTTCAATCATTGCCTATTACAGGTGTTGTCATCGTAAGTACGCCACAAGCAGTAGCTTTGGCAGATGCCAAAAAAGGAGTTTCGATGTTCATGTCTGAAGCTATAAATGTTCCTGTATTGGGAATTATAGAAAACATGGCGTATTTCACACCAGAAGAATTACCAGAAAATAAATACTATATTTTTGGTAAAGAAGGAGCTAGAAATCTTTCAGAAGACTTAGGCGTGCCATTCCTTGGCGAAGTGCCTATCGTACAATCCATTCGTGAAGCGGGTGATTACGGTCGTCCGGCAGCAATGCAAACCGGTTCCGTTATTGAAACCGTTTTCGAACAAATCACTAGAAATGTAGTGCAAGAAACCGTAAATAGAAATGAAAATTTACCTGCGACTGAGGCGGTTAAAATCACAACTATGGCCGGTTGTTCAGCAGTAAAAAAATAGAAATTAGAATGTTTGAAATGATTTTTAATCTTTCAATTTTCTAATCTTTCAATCTTTAAATAAAGAAAATGACAACAGAAGAATTATTTGTAGAAGTTCAAAAAGCACTAGAAGAAATCAGACCCTTTTTGAATTCTGACGGCGGTGACATCACATTGATTTCCATCGAGGATGACAAACATGTAAAAGTACGTCTAGAGGGAGCATGCACCAGTTGTAGCGTCAACCAAATGACACTTAGAGCTGGAGTGGAAACGACCATCAAAAAGTTTGCACCACAAATAGAAACTGTTGTAAATATCCTGTAAATGATTAGTGCGTGCCCCTTTTAAGAAAAAAGGCTCCTCAACATAACGAGTATTAGCCTTTTTTCTTAAAACGGTCGGGCTATCCGCGCTACTTCGGTAGCCAGCTGCTATCACTCACGCAAATTTGCAAACCCACAACATATAACGTATAACTCATAATTGATTTATGGATGTATTAATAAAAATTAAAGATAGAGAAGGAGTGGTGCATGAATTACAAGCTCCCACAGATATGGCCATGAACATCATGGAATTATGCAAAGCCTATGAGCTTCCTGTAGAAGGAACTTGTGGCGGAATGGCCATGTGTGCTTCTTGTCAATGTTATGTGCTAAATGATGTGCCCTTACCAGAAATGGGCGATGATGAAGAAGCGATGCTGTCCGAAGCATTCTACGTAAAGTCAAACAGTCGTTTGGGTTGTCAAATACCAATCACCGAAAGTCTCGAAGGATTAGAACTGGAGTTGGCTCCGGAAAATTAAAAAAAAAATCCCTTAATAGGGATTTTTTTTGTAATATAAATGCTATATATTCGCATTGTAGTATTAAGCAAATCAATTGACGTTTTTAAATGAATTCAAATTCTTACTCCCCTGGTTTACATAAACTAGTTACTCTTCAGGTTGATTCTATTGAAAAACTCACTGATAGCAAAGAATACATTGCTGTTACTAATCAAATTTTAGATAAATACGGATTAGAGCAAGTAGGTATAATAGTGCATGATTTTGATAATGACAGTTTTACTATTGCTGTTTGCCTAAAAGAATCACATATTTGTATTCACACTTGGCCGGAATTCAATCAGCTTACATTAGATGTTTATTTATGTAATTATTTACAAGATAATTCAGCAAAGGTCAAAGCTGTAACACAAGCGTATATGGATTATTTTGATGCAGTCATAATTAAAGATTTTGAGATAAACAGATAGGTATGGATGTTTCTTGTTATCAATGTAATACGGTTACTACTATAGATATTGGTTTTGAGGTCAAAAATTTTGTTTGCCCTAACTGCCAGAGTGTTTATATCTCAGACGCAAGCAAAGAATTACGCCGTGAAAGAGCATTCAATCACAAAATTCCGCATGTTGGTTTGCAAATTGGTCAAAAAGGAATTCTTAAAGGGATTGAATATATTGTAACTGGAATTCTTACAAAGAAAGTGTATGGAGCTTATTATTGGAATGAATATGTTCTGACTGATAAATTGAACAAGTTTGTGTTTCTGTCTGAGTCAGATGGGCATTGGATTTTTTTAAAAGAAATAGAAGATAAATTTGATGTTTCGAATCATCCTAAATTTCTAACTTACGAAGGAGTTGTGATGAATTTGTATGATTATACTGATGTTGAAATTGTTTCTGCTCAGGGTTTCTTTGATTTTGCACTACCAAAGAAAAAGACACACTCAACAGAATATATTAGTGTACCAAATATGATCTCTATTGAAAAAGATGGAGATACAGAGACGACTTATTTTGGAGAACATATAACTACAAAGGAAATTCGAAAAGGTTTTCCGTTTTTTACATTACCATCAAAAGTAGGAACAGGATTAGTACAACCCTTTTTCTTAAATGTAACGAATACTGCTATTATTTTTTGTATATTTTCTATTTTGATTCTGTTATCTCACTGGTTCATTTATAAAGATAAAGTAGAGAAACAGGTATTTTATAAAGATCTGACTGTTGATGCTTTTAATAATAAAGAGATTGTGAGTCCCTCATTTATATTAGAAGGAGGTTCTGCACCTATGACAATTGCGGTTAATTCAGGAGTGGATAATTCTTGGGCAAATGTGCAGGTTGCATTATTAAATGAAAAAACAAATGATGCGGTTTACGCCAGTAAAGATATCGAGTATTATCATGGATATACGGATGGCGAAAGCTGGAGTGAGGGAAATTCTTCGGAGGAGTTTAATATCTGTGGCGTTGCAGCCGGAAAATACCATTTGGTTATTACACCACAAAAAGCTCCTGAGGATTTACAAAATAATTCTTTGACAATAAAAGCAGTATGGGATCAGCCTTCAGGCAGAAATCGTTGGTTAACCATAATTTTCATGGCAGTTCTACTAGTTGCTCTCTACTATCTAAATGTCAATTTTGAACAAAAAAGATGGGAAGATTCAGATCATTCTCCTTATAATTAAAACTATGGATGAAGCATTAAAATTTTTGAAAAATAATGTGTTTTCAATTGCGATAGGATTGTTTGTTTATTCGGCATATTTGTTTTTCACATATTCAGGAAATAGAATCTGTGATTGTGAAACTACTGAAAAATACAGTTCCGGTCAAACTTTGGGTCGAAGACCAATAAATACTTTTTATCATAAATAACAATTTAAAACTACCTAATCATGGATATTCTTACATTAAAACCAATTTTCAATTCTATTATTTTTTCTCTTTTAGGAATCATTATATTATTGATTGCTTATTTTATTATTGAAAAATTGACTCCAGAAAACACTTGGAAAGAAGTGACACAGAAAAATAATATTGCTGTAGCCATTGTTTTTGGAGCCTTTATTATTGGGATTTCAATGATTATTAGCGCAGCTATTCATGGGTAAGAAGTTTTTAAAATTTGAATATTTACTTCTTTTCGCTGTATTTACTATTGCAACTTGTGGATTAGTCTATGAATTAGTAGCGGGTACTTTAGCAAGTTATCTTCTTGGAGATTCTGTAAAACAATTTTCATTTATCATTGGAGTATACCTCTTTTCGATGGGTGTGGGTTCTTATTTCTCAAAATTTCTCACAAAGAATATGCTCAACACTTTTGTTGAAATTGAGATTCTGGTTGGTTTAATAGGAGGATTGAGTTCTGTAGTGCTTTTCATGTTGTTTGAAAGCGTGTATTCCTTTCAGTTTATCCTTTACCTGTTGGTTTTTGTGACTGGTTGTTTGGTAGGACTGGAAATCCCCTTGTTAATGAATATCCTGAAAGATAAAGTCGAATTCAGAGATTTGGTATCTAATGTGTTTACCTTCGATTATATTGGAGCATTATTAGCATCCATATTATTTCCGCTTGTTTTAGTTCCTCAATTAGGAATCATGGGAACATCATTGTTCTTTGGGATGATTAATATTAGTATTGCTATTGCTTTGTGTTTCCTGTTAAAATCAGAACTCAAAAAAGTCTATTTGCTTAGAGCAAAAGCAATTGCGTCTTTTGTTTTGTTATTTGTTGTTTACTTGTTTTCAAATACTATTTTGTCGTATTCAGAAGGAAAAATGTATGGTGAAAATATTATTTATTCAAATTCGACTCAATATCAACGCATTGTTTTGACACACAACAAAAGTGATTATCGGTTGTATTTGAATAATAATCTTCAGTTCAGTTCCACAGATGAATACCGTTACCATGAGGCATTAGTACATCCTGCCATGTCAATGGCAAAGCAAGTAGATAATGTATTAGTTCTTGGTGGAGGCGATGGATTGGCAGTTCGTGAGATATTAAAATATGAAGAAGTTAAAAATGTTACCATTGTAGATTTAGATGAAGGCATGACAAAATTGTTTAAAACAAATAAAATTCTAACCGATTTTAATCATAACTCTCTTAATAATTCCAAAGTAAAAGTCTATAATCAGGATGCTTTTATATGGGCTAAAAACAGTAAATCTAAGTTTGATGTAGTAATTATAGATTTTCCGGATCCATCAAATTATAGTTTAGGGAAACTATATTCCTTGAATTTTTACAGTACTTTAAAAGGTATTCTTGCTTCTGATGCAGTAGTGGTGGTGCAGACTACTTCTCCTTATTTTGCGCCAAAATCTTTTTGGTGTATTAATAAAACTTTAATGGATATTTTTCCTCAAGTCGATGCCTATCACGCTTATGTTCCGTCATTTGGTGAATGGGGTTTCTCCATCGCAATGAATGGTTTCGAAACTAATTTCAACAAAGTTAACAGACAAGTTGAAGGATTGCGCTTTTATAATTTCCAGTTTGATAAATTCAATTATTTTTCCAAAGATATGATTTCAAAAGACATTGAAATTAATCGTTTGGACAATCAAATTCTAGTACGTTATTTCGATGAAGAGTGGGGAAAATTATAGTTATTCCAGGCGTTTTTTTCTAAAAGGTATTGCTACTTCCTTACTTGTGATTCCATTTTTGCAATCGTGTCAAGAAAAAGTAATTACTTTATTGATACGTTTGTCAGGGACAAATCATATTTTAGGACATCGGTTGCGGGTTAAAAACTTTCCAAAACCTTCTAGTCAAATCCATATTCCATACTTAATTGTTGGTGGAGGAATCTCTGGTTTAAGCGCAGCGCGTCAATTTTCAAAAAAAGGAATCAATGATTTTTTATTGATAGAATTAGAAAGTCATTTGGGAGGAAATTCCTCAAATGGGGAGAATAAATATTCTAAATTTCCATTGGGAGCTCATTACTTGCCACTTCCTAATAAACAAGATGCAGCATTGCTTCAGTTTCTTGAAGAAGAGAAAATAATCATAGGATATGATTCAAAAGGATTTCCAAAATTTGATGAGGAACAACTTACGTTTGCACCTGACGAACGTTTGTTTTATAAAAATAATTGGCAAGAAGGATTAATTCCTAAAATTGGAAACGCTGCAGAAGATGATATTCAATTCAAGAAGTTCTTTTTAAAAATGGATACTTTCCGTACAGGAAAAGGTGCAGATGGCAAATATTTTTTTGATATTCCGCTATCACTATCTTCCAGTGAAGCTACTATCCGAGCTTTTGATACAATTACAATGCAACAATGGTTCGAGGAGGAAGGATTCAATTCGAAGCCACTATTCGATTACATAGATTATTGCTGTAGGGATGATTTTGGGTTGGGAATTAGTTACGTTTCTGCTTGGGCAGGAATTCATTATTTCGCAGCAAGAAAGCAAGATAGCACACAAGACAATAAGGATAATGTACTTACGTGGCCGGAAGGTAATGCCAGATTAGCCCATCATTTGCAAAAATATGCTGAAAATAAAACGCTGAAAAATCATTTAGTTTATGAAGTAAAAAGTATAGATGGAAAAGTTGTAGCCACTGTTTTTGACGCGGATAAAAAATTAACAATAGAAATAATTGCTGATAGAGTGATTATGGCTACGCCGCAATTTGTGAATCAATATTTAATTAGAAACAGAAAAATCATGACTCAAAATTTTCATTACGCTCCATGGCTTTTGGCAACTTTGGTTGTTTCTGATTTGGCGGATAATGGTAACTATCCTTTGTGTTGGGATAATGTGATATATGGTGCAAATGGGTTAGGTTATATTTATGACCAACACCAATCCTTGCAACAAGTACAGTCCAAAAAAGTAATTACATACTATTATAGTTTTTCATCTTCAGATGTAAAGAAAAGCAGAAAGGATTTGTATCAAAAGAAAAGTACATATTGGAAACAATTAGTCTTTGATGATTTAAAAATTGCACATCCCAATATTGAAAGTGTTACAGAAGAAATAAATATTCATCTTTTAGGACACGGAATGATTAGTCCTGTCCCTGGTTTTATTTTTGGAAAACATAAGAAAGAAGCATCACAAAATATTGAAGGCAAAATTTTCTTTGCACATTCAGATTTGTCTGGAATTTCAATTTTTGAAGAAGCATTTCATCAAGGTATTAATATTGTAAATCAAATAATAGATGGCTCAACCTTGGATTGATAAAGCAAAAACAGATGGTTTTTTTATTTTAGCACCTTCGTTTTTTGTTACTGCTGTTGTATTTTTGTTTCATGATAAATTGAACGTTATTGAGGCTAAATATTCTTTTTATACCTGGCTTTTTTTAATCGTTTTTATAGATGTAGCACATGTTTATGCTACATTATTTAAAACCTATTTCGTTCGTGAAGAGTTTAAAAAAAGAAGTAAATTACTCATTGTACTGCCGATAGTTTGTTTTGTTGTCGGGATAATTCTTTTCAGTTTAGGTAGTGTTGTTTTTTGGTCAGTTTTGGCATACATAGCTGTTTTTCATTTTATAAGACAGCAATATGGTTTTATGCGTCTTTATTCTAGAAAAGAAGTTAAAACAAATTGCAGTGTTGCTATTGATAATTTAATTATTTATTCGGCTACAGTTTACCCAATGTTGTATTGGTTTTTTTCTTCACCTCGAGCATACAATTGGTTTACTGAAAAAGATTTTATTCGATTTGAAAATCAATTATTACTAGGGATTCTGGGCTGGATTTATGGACTGATTGTAATCTTTTATATTGTAAGAACAATTTATAAAAGTATTAAGGAAAGGTATTTTAATATTCCTAAAAATACAATTATTACAGGTACTTTTTTGTCATGGTATTTTGGTATTGTATATTTTAATAGTGATTTAGTTTTTACTTTACTTAATGTAGTTTCTCACGGTATACCATATATAGCGTTGATTTATCTTAATGAAATAGATAAGAAATCGGAACGTGATTTAGGAATTTTAAATTATGTAAAAGGAGTCAGAGGTTTTTTTGTCTTTATAGCATTTTTATTGATGATTGCTTTTTTTGAAGAGTATGTTTGGGAGGTATTTGTTTGGAATGAACAATTTTCATGGAACAATTCTGATTTTTCAAATTGGCAAGTATTCCTTGTTCCTTTGTTTACCATACCGCAGTTTACCCATTATATTTTGGATGGATTCATATGGAAATCAAAATAGAGAATTTAGTTTGTAAATACCAATCACCGAAAGTCTCGAAGGATTAGAACTGGAGTTGGCTCCGGAAAATTAATGATCAAGCGTTTGTTCTTAGCAAACGCTTTTTTTTATTTATAATCCTTAAGATTTGTTGGGCCTTCAAGGACTTCCCTAACAACTTGAAGGATGCCATTTTCTTTCGTGTCAATGGACCATTTTATCAATGTGATTGTTCCGTTTACGATCTCGATACCAGTAATACTTCTTGGATGTACGCAGCTCCCATCATTGAAATAAGGCGTGGTGTTCTGACTTGGATAGGAAAAACTGGGACGATGCGTATGTCCTACAATGGTTATTTTACGATTATTGTTTTCAATCCATTTTTTAATTCGGAGTTCGATTTTTATTCGTTCCACATAATTTTTGGCGGGACTTGTAGGATCTGATATTCCCCAAATTTGGAGCGGTTTCCATAATAGACGTACCATAAATCTGTTGATTTTCCAACCCACATAATTCATGAAATCAGCTTGATGTCCATGAGTCAAAAATAGTTCCTGCTTAGTTTCCTGATGAACTAAAACAATAGCTTCATGGCATTTTATGCCGGTAAATAAAGGTTCAATTCTGTCGTTCTGTGTATTTGTATAGGTTGTAAGTGTTTTTGCTACATGATCTTTATCCCGAAAAGTCATTTCATGATTTCCCCAAATTTTATGATATCTATTTGAATCATGGAACTTCTTTAGTAAAAGATAAACGTTTTTGTGCGCTTCAAAGATGGTTTTAAAAAAAATATTCTCCCATAATTCATCTCCGTCACCCAATTCACAATATGAAAAACCATCATTGTAATATTGAGTCATTGCATGAAAGTATACGTTTCGATTGCTTGCAAAGTCATCCGCAAAACTGTTATCGCTTCTGTGACAGTCACTAAAAAGAATGAATTTGGATTGGTCGTCAAAAGGAATCCTTTCAGCTTCTTTATAGGCTTTTGTTAATCGTTCTTGAGAAGACATTTGTTTGTTTTAAAAAAATAAAGATATATAAAAACTCTAATTAAAGCGGTTTTATAGCATAACTTATTTAGAAAGGAGTTTTTATTTTTGTATTGCTACAGCTGCTTTTGGCAGGATACGTTCCACAAATAAAGAGTAGACTGATTCTGAAGGATGAAGTCCATCTTGGGCTACAAGATTAGAATTTGTTAAACCTTGTCTCGTGATATCTGTGATATTTATAAATTCAATTGTGTTGTCATTGCAATACTTTTTGGCGAAAGCATTATATTCATCAATTTCCTTGGAAATTCTGGATGGATTTCCTGATCCTTGGCCAAAAGGGGTATAGGCATAATCTGGTATCGAAACTACAATGACATTGTTTTTATCTCCTTTTGCAAAAGCAATAGCTTTACTAACTAATTCAGGAAACTCTTTCTGGTATAAAGTAAAAGGTTTGTTTTGATATTGATTGTTTACACCAATTAGTAAGGTAACCAAGTCATAATCTGAGTTTGGATTCTGTAAATCAATCGCCGAAATTAAGTTGGTGGTTGTCCATCCTGTTTGTGCAATAAGTTTTATTGGATAGGTGTTATTTGGATTCAAGTTCCTTAGGCTTTTCCTCAGTTGTTCCGGAAATCTGCATGTTTCGCATACGCTTTGTCCGATTGTGTAACTGTCTCCAAGAGCTAAATAGCTAAAGGTTTGATTTTGTGTTTGTGGAACGGTTACGGATACAGGATTGGGTGTAGGGTTTGGTAATAGCGGTACCGGATTTGTTTCGGGAATTGGGTTTTCTGTGCTGCAACTTGCAATAAAAAACAGTAAAAAGAACGCAACTATTATTTGGAATTGTTTTTTCATTATTTTGAAATTAGATTTAATACATTTCTAAATAATAGTTACATTTAATTGGGTGTGTTGGATTTACGCCAATGCAACATTCATAGTAATTGTTTCTTCGATTGCATCCCAAAGACCGATGCGTTTTTCTAAGGCTAATTTTGAAACCTCTTCTACATCAGACCATTTTTGCGCATCAGTTCCACAAAGTTCTGTGATCATTTTCATAGCCATCGGGCCGTGTTCGTCAGCATCTAATTCGATGTGTCTTTCAAAATAGTAAATGAGTTTACTCAAGTCCGTTTCTGGGAAATTTGCTTGAAAGTTTTTCAAGATTTCGGTGAACATACTTGGAATCAAATCTTCTCTTCCAAAAGTAAAAGCGGCGGCGATTTCATGAGATTTTCCTTCTTCAATAACTCTGAAAGTAAAATCTAAGAAAGCTTTTATGTTAGGGTGTAAATTGCTTTTTTTGATGGCAACAAATATGTTTTTAAGCGAATCTACTTCGGATAAAAAATCTTCAATTCCAGCGGTGTTTGCCCCACAAGCTTTCATTGCTTCAATGTACATTTCGTAATGACTGGAACGGTTTCCGTCTAGTGTTAAATCAGACTCTTCGGCAAGGACTATTTCATTTATCAAATATCTGGTTTGAGGATTTTGAGTTGCAAACCATGGAGTTGTTGTGCAAGTCAACTTAGATTGTAGTGCTTTTAATAACGACATGAAATCCCAAACGGCATAAACATGATTTTCTAAAAAACACTGTAAATCTTCAATGGTTCTAACTTTTTTGTATAAAGAATGTTGTAACAATAGTTCTTTTTGGGGCTGAATGCTATTGTTGATTGTTTCAATATTCATAGGTGGTATTTTTTATGTAAATATAAAAAAGCTTCCTGTTTCCAAGAAGCTTTTTCTATCAATTTTACAAATACTTTAATAATCGTTTACTACTATTTAAAAGCTGGAATTCCAGTAATATCCATTCCTGTAATCAACAGATGAATATCATGTGTGCCTTCATAAGTAATCACGGATTCTAAATTCATCATGTGACGCATGATAGAATATTCTCCGGTAATTCCCATCCCGCCTAACATTTGTCTGGCTTCGCGGGCAATATGAATCGCCATATCTACATTATTTCTTTTTGCCATTGAGATCTGAGCCGTTGTAGCTTTTCCTTCATTTCTCAAAACACCCAGACGCCAAGTCAATAATTGTGCTTTGGTGATTTCAGTAATCATTTCGGCCAATTTCTTTTGTTGCAATTGCGTTCCTGCAATCGGTTTGTCAAACTGAATTCTTTCTTTTGCATAACGTAATGCTGTGTCATAACAATCCATTGCTGCTCCAATTGCACCCCAGGCAATTCCGTAACGCGCTGAATCAAGGCAGCCAAGTGGCGCTCCTAATCCAGATTTATTGGGTAATAAGTTTTCTTTTGGCACTTTTACATTGTCAAAAATCAGTTCTCCAGTTGAAGACGCACGAAGCGACCATTTGTTATGGGTTTCCGGCGTGGTAAAACCTTCCATTCCGCGTTCTACAATTAAACCGTGAATTCTTCCCTCTTCATTTTTTGCCCAAACAATTGCGATATCTGCAAAGGGAGCATTTGAAATCCACATTTTGGCACCATTCAATAAATAATGATCTCCCATATCTTTAAAGTTGGTAATCATACTTCCTGGATCTGAACCGTAATTCGGTTCCGTTAATCCAAAACAGCCCATGTATTCGCCAGTGGCTAACTTTGGTAAATATTTTACGCGTTGCTCTTCATTTCCGTATTTCCAGATTGGATACATTACCAAAGAGGATTGTACAGATGAAGTGGAACGAACTCCAGAATCTCCACGTTCAATCTCCTGCATAATTAAACCATAGGATATTTGATCAAGACCAGCTCCTCCATATTCCTCAGGAATGTAAGGGCCAAATCCTCCAATTTCGCCTAAACCTTTTATGATTTGTTTTGGAAATTCCGCTTTTTGAGCATATTCTTCTATGATAGGAGAAACTTCTTTTTTTACCCACGCACGTGCGGAGTCGCGCACTAGTTTGTGTTCTTCGGTTAGTAAGTCGTCTAGTAAGTAATAATCTGGAGATTGAAATAAGTCTGGTTTCATGGATGTTAATTTTAATGTATTGCAAATTTACATAAAGAAATATAACAAAAGCATTAACAAATGTTATATTTTTACGAATTCGATTTGTTTTGTAATGAATTCGAGTGTCTAAAGTACAACTAAAGGTTCAATTAAATAGGAAACTATGAAATTTTGGGAATTGGTATAAAAACAACTTTTATACCTCTTGGAAAAAAATCATTTGTTATTTTGACAATCATAAATTTGTAGGTTTGTATATTGGTAAAATTCTGTAATTTATACCTAATTTGCTAATGATTAGAATCAAATTATTGCATTTCAATAACTAAAAAGTTGCCCTTAAGCATGGATATGAAATTAAAGCGAATTACAGTAATTCTATTTGGTTTGTTAGCACAAGTCTCAATTTCTCAAACAAAGCAAATAAAATTAAAGTTAACAAGTAATGCTGACACCTTTAACCTAAATCAACATGAGTTGGATTTAAGACCTTTGTCCTATACTGATAATTTCATAGGGATCCCTCTGCTAGATTCCTTAAGATTTCATTTCGTGGCAATTGATTATGTTCAAAATACTTTCGATCTGCTTAAAAATAATAAAATCGAAAAGAAAAGAGTGCTTGAATATTTTAGAAAATTAAAAATAGATACGCTAACCCTATCGCAAAAGAAAATTGATCAAGAACTAATTATACTAATAGGGTTTAAAAAGAATAAACAAATACTAATTGCAGATACCAATAAGAATAAGGATTTTAGTGATGAAATTAAATATGAATATGAAGTAAATCAAAATGCTGACGAGGAAGCTTTGGTGAATAGTTATTTACCTCCGGTTTATAAATTTGAGTATTTTGAAAATAATCAAATTAAAAATTTTGAAAGAAAGTTTGTTTTAAAACCTGATAGAGAGAATGCAATAGCCCAAAAGATTAGTAAAGAAGATATTCCTTATTTATCCTTTATTAAATTTGTAGATGCTTGGGTAGGGAAAGTAGATGATTATGAGTTTTATTTTTCTGATTTTTATGCTAAAAGTCAATTCTATGTTAAAGATAAAAACACTAATTTTTCGGAAGATTTTGTTTTTAATAATCAGTACAAATATTCCTTTAATGATACAATTACTATCAATAATTCACATTACACCATTAAAAGACAGTCTAAAATGGATTCATTGTATCTAAGTCCAATCAAAAAAGGGTCTATAAAACGATTTGCAATTGATAATAAAATACCGTTAAATTATTCTTTTAAAGATTTAGACAACAATAATTTTATTCTAAAAGATGTTTTAAAAGATAAGGATTTTTTACTTTTAGAATTTTGGGGTACTTGGTGCGGTCCTTGTCTTAAATTTAATCCACTACTTAGAGAATTCTATAATTTAAACGAAAAAAAAATAAGTATTCTTGGTATTGCTGTTGATAAATCAAATGAAAAAGTATTAGAATATGTGAAAAGAAATAATGTCAAATGGCAGCAAGCATTTATGAAATTAAGTAGCAGAAATAATTTTATAGAGCAACTAAATATAAAAACATATCCAACAGTCGTTTTGCTAAATAAAAGAGGTGAAATTAAATTTGTCGGTGCTGGAGATAAGATTTCCTTAGAGTTGATTGCTAAAATAATTCAAAAATAGTTTGCGTTTTGGTGTTACATTTATTTAGAATCTTTTATTGTTCGGTTTTATGATACTTACATCTTCAAGTAAAAATCCTTAGTCAATTCAATGTATTCGGGAGTGTATTGATGTCTTGAAGTTTCAATTATTAATTCATCAATTATAAAATTCACATTTTCATTTCGGCTAAAAGCCAATAAACTGCGTTTGATTTCTGTAGTTGGAGTTCCTTTTACGTGAGTGATTTTTAAAGGATATAATTCATAATCTTTGGCTAAAGCCAAGAAATTTTGCTCTTCTTTGTAAGGAATGATTACAGCGAATATTCCGTTTTCCGAAAGTAATAAATCAGCAGCCTCAATCAAATCTTCAAAAGGCATCGCGTCAGCAAAACGGGCTAAATCTCTTTGTTCGGTTGCAGATTTAAAATTATCGGTATAAAATGGGGGATTGGAAACAATTAAATCGTACTCGTCTTCCGGTTCTTCTACAAATTCATCTAAACCGGCATGAAAACAGAATAAGCGATCACTCCAAGGGGAGTTTTCAAAATTATCTACGGATTGCTCATAAGCTTCTTCGTCGATTTCCAAAGCGTCAATTTGTTCCGCGTTACTTCTTTGTGCAAGCATTAAAGCGATTATTCCAGTTCCGGCTCCAATATCTAAAATGCTAAAAGGATTGTTTTCAATTGGTGTCCAAGCACCCAATAAAACGCCGTCGGTTCCAATTTTCATGGCACAACGATCTTGTTCTACTGAAAATTGTTTGAATTGGAATTTAGACAACTTAGATTTTTTAGAATATTAGACAACTTAGATTTTTTCTAAAGTCGCAGACGTTTCTAATAATCTAAAAGCGCAGCGAATCTAAAAATCTTTTAAAGATACATTTCAATAAGTCCTTCTGGTAAATCCATGATGACTTTTTTGTTTTCCCGGTCAATTTTCACAAGGAAATGGTCAATCATAGGAATAAGGATTTCTACTTCACCGTTTAAAACTTCAAAAAGAGGTTGGGCAGTAGTATCATTTATCGATTCGATTTTTCCAACAATACCAAGACGTTTGTCTTCCACTTCAAAACCAATTACTTCATGGAAGTAGAATTTGTTGCCGGTAAGTTTTGGCAACATATTTAAAGGAAGATAAATGGCATTGCCTATAATGGCATCAGCAGCTTCCTCGGTATTCATATCTTCAAAACTAATTCTAAGGAAATCGTTTTTGTGCAGCGAACTGCTTTCAATAAAAAAAGGAACCAAGTGTTTGTTGCATTCAACAAACACTGATTCCAAGTTTTCGTATAACTCAGGTTCGTCCGTGTCTAAATAGGCAAGAACTTCTCCTTTGAAACTAAATTTTTTAGCGATTTTACCTAAGTAGAAACAATCTTCTTTACGCATCTTCGCCTTCTAAAATTATGCTTCAGTTGTTTCGTTATTTTCTTCTGCAGCAGGAGCTTCTTCAGCTTCAACTTCAGCAACTTCTTCAACAGCTGGTGTTGCAGCAGCGATAGCGTCAGCTTCTGCTTGAGCAGCTGCAGCTAAACGTTTAGCGTTAACATCTTGTTCTGCTTTGAAAGCTTTTGCTTTATCAGCAGCTTGAGCTTTAGTCAAACCTTCTTTTTTAGCATCCACTTTTCCAGCTTTAGCTTCTAACCAAGTAGCTAATTTTGCATCAGCTTGTTCTTGAGTTAAAGCTCCTTTACGGATACCTCCATCAAGGTGGTGTTTCAATAAAGCACCTTTGTAAGAAAGAATTGCTTTAGCAGTATCAGTAGGTTGAGCACCATTGTGCAACCATTTTACTGCGCTATCAAGGTTTAATTCGATAGTTGCTGGGTTAGTATTTGGATTGTAAGTACCGATTTTCTCTAAGTATTTACCATCTCTTTTTGAGCGAGCATCTGCTGCTACAACCCAGTAAAAAGGTTTTTGTTTTTTACCGTGTCTTTGTAATCTAATTTTTACTGACATAATCTTGTGATTAAATTTTGAGGTACTCGACCTCGATTAATTAAGGGTGCAAAGATACATCTTTTATCGATAAATGCTAATTCGATATGTATTTTAATGAATAGTAAAGGGTTAAGTCGATTTTGATTGGATTTTCTTTAATGAAATTCTAGTTTTTACGCTTTATTGCCTTATTTTTGTTAGTTCAAAAGAGTTTTTATGAAAAAATATTTGATATTTCTGATAGTGATTTTTACTGCGCTTTCTTGTGAGGAAGATGTGAGTTTTAACAATCCTTCGTTTCAAGGTATGAAAGACAATGTGTTTTGGAGAGCAGTTGACTCTAAAGCTTTCTTGGGTTCTGATGGTTCTTTGATAATTGAAGGATATACTGGAAGTGAGGTTTTAACTTTAAGAACCACTTCTACAACCGCTCAAAGATATCCCTTGGGCACCAGTAATTCTAAAACAGCCGTTTATGTATTGACTGTTGGCGCGGATGAAATTTCATTTACAACTGGAATTGGGATTGGCAGCGGTGAAATTGTTATCACTGAGTATGATGATGTGAATAATACCGTATCTGGAACATTTAAATTTAACGCAGAAAATGCAGATGGCAATCCGTTAGCAGGTGATGTTTTGAATTTTCAACAGGGCGTTTTTTATAAGGTTCCAATAAGTGCGCAAGTTCCATAAACTATGATAAATTAGAGTATTAAATTACAAAACTCAGATGTTTTGTTAGAATCATTTTAGTTGAGGATTTAAAATAAAATCATAAATAAGCTAATATATAGTAGATTAGAAAAAAAATGCAGTACATTTGTTGTATTATTTAAATAAGTACATATGAATATTTTTGTTGGAAGCCTTCCATTCAGTATTGAGGAAGCAGATTTAAGAGAGTCTTTCGAGGCTTACGGAGCAGTTGATTCAGTTAAAATTATTACTGATAAATTTACTGGAAGAAGTAAAGGATTTGGTTTTGTTGAGATGCCAAATGATGACGAAGCTCAAAAAGCAATTGACGAATTGAACGGAGCTACTGTTCAAGGACGTGCAATCGTAGTAAACAAATCTGAGCCTAAACCAGAAGGTGAAAGAAGAAGTTTTAACAATAACAGTCGTGGTGGAGATTCACGCGGTGGTTATGGTGGTGGAAACAGCCGTGGTGGAGAAAACCGTGGTGGTGGAAACAGAGGAGGATATTAATATTTTTTTCTAGCTATAAAAAAAGGTGTCAATGAAAATTGACACCTTTTTTATTGTTTATCATTTTGTTTAAAGCTGAGTAAAAGCTAAAAGGGAGTATTGTTTTTTAGGTTGTAATCTTAGCTATTACTCAATTTTTAAACAAATGAAACTTTTAAAATTTATAGATTAGCAACTAACCAGTCACCAACTTCACTAGTTTTGTATGCTTTTGAGTCTTTAGAAGCTAAATCCTCGGTTACAATTCCTTGTTCCAATGATTTGTTAACTACTGTTCTAATAGCTTCTGCTTCTTCTTTTAATCCAAAAGCATCTTCAAACATCATTGCAGCAGATAAAACGGTCGCTAACGGATTAGCTATATTCAATCCAGTTGCTTGTGGATATGATCCGTGAATAGGTTCGTATAATGAAGTATGTTCTCCAACAGATGCTGATGGCATTAATCCCATAGAACCTGATATTACAGAAGCTTCATCCGTTAAAATATCACCAAATAGATTCTCGGTAATCAAAACGTCATAAGAGTTTGGCCATTGTACCAACCGCATGGCAACCGCATCAACAAATTCATAGCTCACCTCCACCTCTGGATAGTCTTTTTCCATGGCTTGTACGGTTTCTCTCCACAATCTGGATGTTTCCATTACATTGGCTTTGTCCACACAACATAATTTTTTAGTTCGTGTCATTGCTAATTCAAAACCTTTTTTTGCTAAACGTTGTACTTCAGATCTGTTGTACGTACAGGTGTCAAAAGCTGTTTCGCCATCGTCTTTTCTTCCTTTTTCTCCAAAATATATTCCTCCAGTAAGTTCTCTTAAGAAAACCAAATCAGTTCCTTCAATGCGTTCTCTTTTTAAAGGAGAGTTGTCAATCAGAGATGGAAATGTAAAGGTTGGACGTACATTGGCAAACAAACCTAATTTTTTGCGCATCAATAATAAACCTTGTTCGGGTCTTACGGGCGCACTTGGGTCGTTATCGTATTTTGGATGTCCAATGGCTCCAAACAAAACAGCATCTGCTTTCATGCAAATTTCATGCGTTTCGTCAGGATAAGGAACTCCAACGGCATCAATGGCGCAAGCTCCTGTAAGAGCTGGCGTCCAAATGATTTCATGGTTGAATTTTTTTGCAATAGCATCCGAAACTTTTACAGCTTCATTGATTACTTCAGGTCCAATTCCGTCTCCGGCTAAAAGGGCTATGTTAAATTTCATTAGGTCTATTTTATATTAATGTATTTCTATTTATTATTGAGCAGCAACAACATTTAACATTTTTTGGGTTGCTATTATTGCGGCAACTGTTTGGTCTGAATCCAGTCCTCTGGTTTTGAATTCTTTTTCATTATTTGTCCAGGTGATTATGGTTTCGCATAAGGCATCAGAACTACTTCCTGGCGGAATTCGTACGGCATAATCGATCAATTTAGGCAATTCTAAATTTTTGCTTTTATATATTTTTGCCAAAGCATTCATGAAAGCATCAAATTGTCCATCACCTTGTGCGTGCTCTTCAATGATTTCGCCGTCTATTTTTAGAGATAAAGTGGTCGATGGACGCATGCCTTTTGCATGAGATAATATATAGGACTCAACAACAATTTTTTCCTGATAAGTTTGACTGTCTAAAACATCAGAGATTATATAAGGCAAGTCCTCTTTGGTAACCGTTTCTTTTTTGTCACCTAATTCAATGATACGTTGCGTAACTAATTTTAAATCCTCAGGGTTTAATTGAAGGCCTAATTCCTGAAGGTTTTTTTCAATATTAGCTTTTCCGGATGTTTTTCCAAGAGCATATTTTCTTTTTCGTCCAAAACGTTCCGGAAGTAAATCATTAAAATATAAATTATTTTTGTTGTCTCCGTCAGCATGAATACCGGCTGTTTGTGTAAATACATTGTCACCAACAATTGGTTTGTTTGCCGGAATTCTGTATCCTGTAAAAGTTTCGACCAACTTACTCACAGAATATAATGAAGATTCTTTTACGCCAATTTCTATTTGTGGAAAAAAGTCATTGATTACAGCAACAGTGCTTTCAAGTGGAGCATTTCCAGCGCGTTCTCCCATTCCATTTACGGTCACGTGAAGTCCTTGTATTCCTGCTTTTACTGATTCCATTACATTAGCGATGCTTAAATCGTAGTCGTTATGGGCATGAAAATCAAAATGAGTATCAGGGTATCTTGCTATAATTTTCGAAATAAATGCAAAAGTTTCTGAAGGAATCAAAACGCCTAAAGTATCCGGTAGTAAGACTCTTTTTATAGGTTGTTTGGTCAAAAAATCTAAATATTGAAACACATATTCTGGTGAATTGCGCATTCCGTTACTCCAATCTTCTAAATATACATTGGTCTCAATATTATTTTCCTGAGCCAAAGCTATGGCTTGAGCAATTTCGGTAAAATGCTGTTCAGGTGTTTTTTTTAACTGATGTGTTAAATGATTCAAAGATCCTTTGGTTAATAAATTCTGGACTTTAGCTCCGGTTTTTTTCATCCAATCTATTGAAAGTCCGTCATCTACAAAGGTTAAAACTTCTATTCTATTAGAATACTCTTTCTCATTGGCCCAAGTCATAATCCCTTTTACGCCTTGAAACTCTCCTTCGCTTACACGTGCCGAAGCAATTTCGATTCTATCAATATTTAATTCTTCCAGCAATAATTGCGCAATGGTTAGTTTTTCTGCAGCAGAAAATGATACTCCCGAGGTTTGTTCACCGTCACGGAGTGTCGTATCCATTATTTCAATTTTTCTTTTTTCCATTATAAATTTGATGCTAAAAGTAGTTTTGATTTCAGTAATTTGAAATCTTGCTTTTGTGTTTTTATAAAAAGGTAAAAGCAGTTCTCTGGCTTAATTATACTATTGAACTTTAGATAACTGCTTTTTTATTGTTTGTTTTTTAGTAAGGAAGTTTGTCTGCAAACCCAACAATCTCCTCTTTGATGTTTTGCAAATAATCAATATCATCAAAACCATTAATCATGTTATCTTTTTTGTAACCAGATATAGCGAAAGATTCTTGTTGACCGGTCGCTTTTAGTGAAATGGTTTGTTCCGGAAGATTGATTTCCAATTCTGTTTTTGGATTAGCATCAATAGCCTTGAAAATAGTTTCGGCAAATTCTGGACTCACTTGTACTGGTAAAACACCAATATTCAAGCAATTTCCTTTGAAGATATCTGCAAAGAAACTAGAAACAACGGCGCGAAATCCGTAATCGTAAACCGCCCAAGCTGCGTGCTCTCTTGAAGAACCGGAGCCAAAGTTTTTTCCGCCAACTAATATTTTTCCACTATACGTTGCGTCATTTAGTACAAAATCTGCTTTTGGAGTGCCATCTCCGTTGTATCTCCAGTCACGGAAAAGATTGTCTCCAAAACCAACACGTTCGGTTGCTTTTAAGAAACGTGCTGGAATGATTTGATCGGTATCTACATTTTCTATCGGTAGCGGCACTGCGCTACTCGTAAGGATATTAAATTTATCGTATGCCATTTAATTTTTGATTTTTGATTAACGATTTCTGATTTTAGATTTACTGCTAGGAAAATGTAATCTTAAGCGCTAATATTATTTTGTGTAATGTAAATTGTCTGTTCTAATATGAATGCTGTTAAAGAAATCTGTGATTTGTGGACTAGCGAAATCTGAATTCAGAATTCAGAAATCATAAATCTGAAATCTTTTAAAACAAATCTCTTGGATCTGTCAATACTCCTGTCACTGCAGCAGCAGCGGCCATAATTGGACTTGCCAATAATGTTCTTGAACCTGGACCTTGACGACCTTCGAAGTTTCTGTTGGATGTACTTACTGCATATTTTCCTGCAGGTACTTTGTCATCATTCATAGCTAAACAAGCCGAGCAACCAGGCTGACGCAATACAAAACCAGCTTCAGTAAGAATGTCTAAAAGGCCTTCTTCTTTAATCTGGGCTTCTACTACGTGAGAACCTGGAACTAACCAAGCCGTAACGTTATCAGCTTTTTTACGCCCTTTTACAATTTCTGTAAAAGCTCTGAAATCTTCAATTCTTCCATTGGTACAACTTCCCAAGAAAACAAAATCGATTGGTTTGCCAATCATTACGTCATTTTCTTCAAAGCCCATATAGGCCAAAGACTTTTTATATGTTTCTTCGCCACCTTCTACTTGGTTGGCATTCGGAATATTTTTTGAGATACCAATTCCCATTCCAGGGTTCGTGCCATACGTAATCATTGGTTCAATGTCTGCAGCATTGATGTTTAATTCAGCGTCAAAAACGGCGTCAGCATCGGTTTTCAATGTTTTCCAATATTCAACTGCTTTTGTCCAAGCTTCACCTTTTGGAGCGTATAATCTTCCTTCTAAGAAATCGAATGTTTTTTGGTCAGGTGCAATCATACCACCACGAGCTCCCATTTCGATACTCAAGTTACAAACAGTCATACGACCTTCCATCGACATATCTTCAAAAACGTTTCCAGCATATTCTGCAAAATATCCGGTACCTCCAGAAGTTGTTAATTGAGAAATAATATAAAGTGCAACGTCTTTTGGACCAACACCTTTGCTCAATTTACCATTTACGTTGATGCGCATTTTCTTTGGTTTTGGTTGCATGATACATTGTGTAGCCATAACCATTTCAACCTCAGAAGTTCCAATACCAAAAGCAATTGCGCCAAAAGCACCATGAGTAGACGTATGAGAATCTCCACAAACAATAGTGGCGCCTGGTAAAGTAATCCCGTTTTCAGGACCTACAACGTGTACAATTCCATTTTTTTTATGACCTAATCCCCAGTGCGAAATACCATATTCTGCTGCGTTGTCTTCTAATGCTTTTAGTTGATTGGCAGATAATGCATCTTCAACTGGCAAGTGTTGGTTTATGGTAGGTGTATTATGATCCGCAGTAGCAAAAGTGCGTTCTGGGTATAAAACCGAAATCCCTCGTTCTTTTAAACCTAAAAAAGCTACAGGACTAGTAACTTCATGGATGAAATGACGGTCAATAAAAAACACGTCCGGTCCATCTTCTATCTTACGCACCACGTGCGAATCCCATACTTTGTCAAATAATGTAGTACTCATTTTAATATGTTTTTAATGTATTTTTTTATAGCCAAGTTGGCTAAGATGATAACAATGAAAGCAAAACTAAAAAAAGAATGAAGTCTTTATTTTTTAATATTGCATTATATACGATACCCAAAATCGTATTAGTGTATTTCTTTGCTGATTTTTATCTTTTGGGCTTCTTTTTTATTAGTGTGATTTTTTATTTAGATACAATAAAAAATCAATTTCTTGCTGTTTTTGATATTTATAGAATCGATAAAAAATACTTATAAAAAGCTGTTATATTTGTGAATGTTTAATTAAATGGAATAAAAATCGACTTTTTTTTAATTTTAAATTGACTATTTGAATTTTGTTGAAGTTATTTTTCAATGTGTTTTTCTTTATAAATGGCATATTTTTTAGCTGTATTTTAGTATTTTTTTTTGATGAAATACTACGACATCCAAAAAATCAATACGGACTCTTTTTATCTTTATAACAAGGTACGATTAAGATGATTTGTTCAAAGTGATTGTAGTTTTAGTAGGAGAATAGTCTTCGAAAATAAATTTGTTTTTTGTTGATAACTTAACTTCTATTCTATTCAAAAAAAACTAAATTTGAAATTCATTTTTTGCGATTTTTTTAAATCACAAACACTTCAACTCCAGATATGTACTTAATATTCGATACCGAAACTACAGGATTACCAAAGCGTTGGGGCGCTCCCATTTCAGATACGGATAACTGGCCGCGTTGTATTCAAATTGCTTGGCAGTTGCACGATGATATGGGAAAACTCATCGAGCATCAAGATTATTTGGTCAAGCCCGAAGGTTTTAATATTCCGTATGACGCGGAACGAATTCACGGTATTTCTACGGAACTAGCGGAAGCTGATGGAATCTCTTTGGCGGAAGTTTTAGAAAAATTTAATATTGCATTAGGCAAAGCCAAATTTATTGTGGGTCAGAATTTAGGTTTTGATATCAATATTATGGGTTGTGAGTTTTATAGAATGGGTGTTGAAAGCCAAATGAGTTCGATGCCAATTCTGGATACCTGTACTGAAGTTACGGCTTCCTTATTGAAATTGCCGGGTGGTCGAGGAGGAAAATTCAAGTTGCCTACGTTAACGGAATTGCACTCTTATCTTTTTAATAAACCTTTCGGCGAAGCGCACAATGCCACTGCCGATGTGGAGGCAACTACGCGTTGTTTCTTGGAGTTAATTCGTCGTGATGTTTTCACAAAAGAGGAACTGGATGTTCCAGCCAGTTATTTTAAAGATTTTCAAAGTAAGAATCCAAGTGAGATCAAACTCATTGGTTTAAAACATATTAATCTCAAGGAAGCGTCTGATAAAATCCGTCAGCAGTTTGGAGAAAAACAAGCGCCTGCGGTTTCAAGAGAAGAACTTTCTGAGAATAAAAAGGTGCTTATTGATACGCCTTTTGTGCATTTGCACAATCACACCCAATTTTCCGTGTTGCAATCTACAATTAGTATTGCGGCATTAGTAAAAGCGGCAGCTCAGCAAAAAATGCCTGCGGTTGCCATGACGGATCATGCGAATTTGATGGGTGCTTTTCATTTTGTGCGCGATATTTTATACCACAATAAGGCGGCTGAAGCTAAAAATAAAGCGGCAATAGAAAATGGTGAAGAACCTACTGAAGTTCCGATGAAACCAATTGTGGGTTGTGAATTTTTTGTGTGTGAAGACCATAAAAATAAGTCGGTTAAGGACAATGGATACCAAATAGTGCTTTTGGCGAAGACCAAAAAAGGCTATCATAATTTGGCTAAAATGTCTTCCATCGCGTACACCGAAGGATTTTATTATGTGCCAAGAATCGACAGGAAAGTCATCCAGGAATACAAAGAAGATATTATTGTTTTGTCTGGAAATCTCTATGGTGAAATCCCAAATAAAATTTTAAATATTGGTGAAAATCAAGCCGAAGAAGCGTTGCTTTGGTGGAAAAAAGAATTCAAGGAAGATTTTTACATCGAAGTAATGCGTCACAATCAAGAGGACGAAAATCGGGTGAATGCGTCTTTGATTTCATTGGCAAGAAAACATGATGTCAAAATTATAGCGACAAACAATACCTTTTATATAGACAAGGAAAATTCGAATGCACACGATATTTTGCTTTGTGTGCGTGATGGTGAAAAACAAACTACGCCTATTGGTCGTGGTCGTGGCTACCGTTACGGATTACCCAATCAAGAATACTATTTCAAGTCGGGAGACGAGATGAAGCAGCTTTTTGCAAATTTGCCGGAAGCGATTTCGAATATTTCGGAGATTGTAGATAAGATTGAAATCTTTGATCTGGCACGTGAAGTTTTGCTTCCAAAATTTGAAATCCCGGTTGAATTTAATAATCCCGAAGATGCAGTTGATGGCGGAGTACGAGGTGAAAATGCGTATTTAAGACATCTTACTTTTGAAGGAGCAAGAAGACGCTATCCCGTAATTACTGAAGAAATTCAGGAACGATTGGATTTTGAATTATTGACCATTTCCAATTCTGGTTATCCGGGATACTTCCTGATTGTACAGGATTTAATAGCCGAGGCGAGAAGTATGGGAGTTTCTGTAGGACCAGGAAGGGGTTCTGCTGCGGGTTCGGTGGTGGCGTATTGTTTGAAAATTACCAATATTGATCCATTGATGTACAACCTGCTTTTTGAGCGTTTCTTGAATCCCGATCGTGTGTCACTACCCGATATTGATATCGATTTTGATGATGAAGGCCGAAGCAGTGTAATGGATTATGTAATCCGAAAATACGGTTCGAAACAAGTGGCACAAATTATCACGTATGGTAAAATGGCAACCAAATCAGCCATTCGAGATACCGCTCGTGTGCTGGATTTGCCTTTATTTGAAGCAGATAAAATTGCGAAATTGATTCCGGGAATGATGCCGTCCAAGTGGAATTTGGCTCGTTTTTTAAATGAAAAAGAAGATATCATTAAAAAAGCGGTTCGTCCCGAGGAATACGATAAAATCAAAGAATTAATAGGTCTTGCTAATGAAGATGATTTGGGAGGTGAAACCATTCAGCAAGCTAAAGTTTTAGAAGGGAACCTAAGAAATACAGGTATTCACGCTTGTGGAGTGATTATTACGCCAAGCGATATTACTGATTTTGTTCCTGTGGCTACCGCCAAAGATTCGGATTTGTATGTGACCCAATTTGATAACTCGGTGGTAGAAAGTGCCGGATTGCTGAAGATGGACTTCTTGGGTTTGAAAACCCTGACTTTGATAAAAGATACTGTCAAATTAGTAAAATACAGAACTGGAATTGATCTTGATCCAGACACGTTTCCGATAGATGATTTGAAAACGTATGAGCTTTTTCAGCGGGGAGAAACAGTAGGGATTTTTCAGTATGAGAGTCCGGGAATGCAGAAATACATGAAGGAATTGAAACCAACTGTATTTCCCGATTTAATTGCCATGAATGCGTTGTATCGTCCTGGACCAATTGCTTATATTCCGAGTTTCGTCAAGCGAAAAAACGGTGAAGAGGAAATTATCTATGACTTGGATGCCTGCGAAGAATTACTGAAAGATACTTACGGAATTACCGTTTACCAGGAACAGGTAATGCTTTTGTCTCAAAAACTGGCAGATTTCTCTAAAGGTGATGCCGACGTTTTGCGTAAAGCAATGGGAAAAAAGCAAAAGGATGTATTGGATAAAATGAAACCTAAATTTATCAGTCAGGCTGCCGCCAAAGGTCATGCCGAAGATAAATTAGAGAAAATATGGAAAGACTGGGAAGCCTTTGCGGAATATGCCTTTAATAAATCACACTCTACTTGTTACGCTTGGATTGCGTACCAAACAGCATTTTTGAAAGCGAATTATCCTGCTGAATATATGGCTGCAGTACTTTCGAATAATATGAGTGATATCAAGCAAGTTTCGTTCTTTATGGAAGAGTGCAAACGTATGGGGTTACAAGTTTTGGGGCCTGATGTAAATGAGTCTTTTTATAAGTTTACCGTTAATGATGATTACGCGGTACGTTTTGGAATGGGAGCGATTAAAGGAGTGGGCTCTGGCGCTGTGGCTACGATTGTGGAGAAAAGAAAAGACGGAAGATATAAATCTATTTTTGATTTGACCAAACGTATCGATTTGCGTGCGGCAAATAAAAAAGCATTAGAAAATTTGGCTTTAGCGGGAGGATTTGACTCCTTCACAGGAACTACAAGAGCGCAATACTTTCATGATGATGGCGATGGAATTACTTTTTATGAAAAAGCGATTCGGTATGGTGCTAAATTTCAGGAAAATGAGAATTCATCGCAAGTGAGTTTGTTTGGCGACAGCAGTGATGTACAAATTGCTGAGCCTATCGTGCCGCCTTGCGAGGATTGGAGCACGATGGAAAAACTCGCTAAAGAAAAAGAAGTTGTAGGGATTTATATTTCGGGACATCCTTTAGACGATTACAAATTTGAAATGAAATATTTTTGTAATGCCAAACTTGAAGCGTTGAAAAACATGGAATTGCATGTGAGTAAAAACCTCGCGTTTGGAGGAATCATCAATAATGTGCAACATCGTGTGGCCAAAAATGGAAAAGGTTGGGGCATGTTTACATTAGAAGGATATGATGAAAGTTATGAGTTCCGAATTTTTGGGGAAGAGTATTTAAAGTTCCGTCATTTTTTTATCCAGAATAATTTCACTTTCATGAAAGTATTGGTTAAAGAAGGCTGGACTGACCGAGATACCGGAAAAAAAGGAGAACCAAGACTTCAATTTGTTGAGGTAAAACAATTGCAAGATGTGTTAGAAACTTTCGCTAGAAAATTAATTGTGCTGCTAAATATTAAGGATTTAGAAACAGATTTTATCCATAAATTGAGTCACCTTTTTCAAGAGAATAAAGGAGATAACACGGTTTCTTTTGAGGTTATGGAATTGGAAAAAACAAAACGCCTCGTTGCTGTTGCTCCGGTTGAATTAGAGAATGAAGAAGTTGCTTTTGTTGATGAAAATGATAATTCTGAAATGGAAACTCTCGAAATTCCAGAGACTAATGCTGTTGCAAAAGTAGAAGAGGTGGAAGAAATTAAGGTAGTAACCAAGCTAACGATGCCGAGCAGAAAATTAAAAATAAAAATTTCGAATGAATTGCTGGTAGAACTGGAGAAAATGCAAATTAACTTCAAGTTGAATTAATATCGAAATGTGATTAATCTCAGTTCGGTCTGTTGGTTAATTAGTGTTATTTTAAATTCATACGTAACCCTCTGATTGTTATGTATTAATCATTTTTAACATATAATTGGGGGTGTTTGTTATTAAATTTTCAGTGTAAATGGTTTATTTTCGCATAAATGATAATAAACGAAATTATGAAAAAGCAGTTATTTTTATTAGGATTTGTGATTTGCTCGATGACAATGGTAGGGCAAACAGAAAAGAAAGAAAGTTGGTATTTTAAATTAGGAGGATCTTATTTTATTCAAACGGCTGCCACTGAGTTTCCTACTGTAGGAGGCAATGCAGCTTTAGATAAAGTTTATGTAGGTGGAAAATTAGTTTATGAAGAAAGTGTTACGGGTTCATTTGGTGAAGGTTTTAGAACTGGAGCAACTGTTGGTTACAGATTCAATACACGTTTAGGGGTAGAAATGGGAATCAATTATTACTCTAGCGCTGACAAAACTATGGCTCAAACTACTACAGACCAAATTTTTATTTCAGGTGGCCGTCCAATTTATAATTTTAAATCCGTGGGACAAATCAGTGCTTTTGATTTAGCACCTGCTTTAGTTTTGTTTTTAGGTGAGCAAAACGGTTTTGAACCCTACACGAAAGTTGGAGTTCTTGTGCCAGTTCATGGGGATTTAGAAATAACTACGGATGCAATTGCACCTTCGGGAGTTGCTAGTCCGGCTACTTTAGCTGTTCACAGTGTGGATAAGGTGAAGCCAAATCCAACGGTTGGTTTTATGGCTGCATTAGGGACATCTTATAAATTAGGAAAAAATATTTCTGCATTTGCAGAAGTGGAGTACCGTAATTTTACCGTTCATGGTAAATCAAAAGAAACGACTGAATTTACTGCTAATGGTCAGAATGCTTTGGCAGGTAGAACTCAAGCCCAAATTCATACAAATTATGTAGATCGTTTGGATGTGAATTCAAATAATGCTGCGACTAATCCAAACGGATTGGATTCTACTAAACCAATGGATGAATTAAGTTCGTATGTTGGAATCAGTGGTCTTGGTTTAACGCTTGGTTTGAAATATAGCTTGTAATATAGTTTTTTTATAAGTGAAGGGATGTTTGAGAAAGCATCCCTTTTTTTGTTAAAAAAAAATAAATAGGTTTTGGAAATACATGTTTTTAGCCCTGATGGTAGCGGCATCCTTTTCAGGCTTTTTTAAGCCGGAAATGATACAGCGTACAGCAGGAAATAGCTTCTGAAAATCAAAATCGGAATTTTGCAAGCAGTAGAGATAGGAATTGATAATGGATTAATAGTCAAAACTAATTTGGGAATAGTGTTTGATTTGTTTTTAATTTCTAAATTTGTAATCTAGTTTGAAACAATAAAATATTCGGACGATAAACTTTAAATAAAAAATTATGGCATTAGCAATAACAGATGCTACTTTTGAGGAAGTAGTTTTGAAATCAGACAAACCGGTAATGGTGGATTTTTGGGCAGCATGGTGTGGACCTTGTAGAATGGTAGGTCCAATCATTGATGAATTGAGCAACGAATACGAAGGTAAAGTTGTTGTAGGTAAAGTTGATGTTGATGCGAACCAAGAATTTGCTGCAAAATACGGTGTTAGAAATATCCCAACAGTCTTGGTTTTTCATAATGGAGAAGTAGTAGGGAAACAAGTAGGAGTTGCTCCAAAACAAACTTACGCTGATAGTTTAGACGCTTTGTTGTAATCGGTAGATTATGATTTATATAGAATCTGTATGGATTCAGAGAAAAGGTTTGACGAAAGTCAGGCCTTTTTTTTGTTTAAGCTGAATTGATTTCAGCTTCTTGATTAAGTTTTGTTTCGGTAATCTTTTAATTTTTAAATCGTTCAATCTTTTAATATATTTGGTAGATGAAGATTGAATCACAAATAGAGAAAATTTCTAGTTTTCAGCACCTGGAACTGCTGGCTAATCAAGTTGTGGAAGGTTTTATTTCAGGAATGCACAAAAGCCCGTTTCATGGCTTTTCGGCTGAATTTGCTGAACATAAAGTGTATAATGTTGGCGAAAGCACCAAGCATATTGATTGGAAGCTGTTTGCCAAAACGGATCGTTTGTTTACAAAACGCTTTGAGGAAGAGACGAATTTGCGTTGTCATATCATTATAGATAATTCGTCATCGATGCATTATCCAAAACTAAAAGACAATCAGAACTTTTTTGAGAATAAGATTGGGTTTTCAGTATTGGCTTCGGCGGTTTTAATGAATCTTTTGAAGAAACAACGCGATGCTGTGGGTCTAAGTGTGTTTTCGGATAGATACGAGTCCTATGCGCCCGAAAAAGGTAGTGATCGTCATCACCGAATGATTTTGAATACACTCGAAGGCTTGCTTGTGAAGTCTCCTGTTGAAAAAAAGACAGACACAGTTACTTTCCTGCATCAAATAGCGGAGAAAATCCACCGTCGTTCGATGATCATCTTATTTACGGATATGTTTCAGTCCGGTTCAGAATCATCGGGAGAAGAAGCACTCTTTAATGCGCTGCAACATTTGAAACACAACAAGCATAAAGTAGTCCTGTTTCACGTTGTTGATAAGAAAACGGAGTTAAATTTTGACTTTGATAATGCTCCAAGGAAGTTTATTGATGTGGAAACCGGAGAAGAAGTAGCTGTTTTTGCAGATAATGTAAAGGAAGAATACGAAAAAGAGATAGAAAGTTACTTCAACAAGTTAGCTTTAACCTGCGCTCAGAATAGAATTAAGTATATTCCGGTGAGTGTGGATGAAAGTTTTGAAAAAATTTTAATGACATACTTGGTTGAAAAACAAAACTTTGGATAATAAGGCGAAAATTTATCAATTATTTTTTCAAAAAACGCTTGCGTAAACGGAAATCTATTGTATCTTTGCCACCGCAATAACGCAGAGGTTTGGTAGTTCAGTTGGTTAGAATACATGCCTGTCACGCATGGGGTCGCGGGTTCGAGTCCCGTCCAGACCGCAATATTGGGGAAAGCCTTTCGTAACAGAAAGGCTTTTTTGCCCCATAAGGTTTTTAACGTTAGTTGTGTTGTTTGCTACGAATTTGTAACTCGTAGCGGGTTTAGTAGTTAGACCAATGAAAAGCTTTCCACTTTTGTGGATAGCTTTTTTGATTTAAAAAGAAAGCAGGTTTGGTAGTTCAGTTGGTTAGAATAGATGCCTGTCATCTCGTTTTTTGGGACGAGACGGGTTCGATTCAAGAACTGTGTTAAAGAATTAGAAAGTTATAGATTAAAATACTGGTTTGTTAGTTCAGTTGGTTAGAATACATGCCTGTCATCTCGTCTTTTGTGACGAGACGGGTTCGATTCCAGAACTGGGTTTAAGAATTAGAATGTTATAAATTAAAATACTGATTTGGTAGTTCAGTTGGTTAGAATACATGCCTGTCATCTCGTCTTTTGGGACGAGACGGGTTCGATTCAAGAACTGGGTTTAAGAATTAGAATGTTATAGATTAAAATACTGGTTTGGTAGTTCAGTTGGTTAGAATACATGCCTGTCACGCATGGGGTCGCGGGTTCGAGTCCCGTCCAGACCGCCAGTAATAAAAAAGCTTTTCGTAATAGAAAAGCTTTTTTTGTTTTTGTAAAATCTAAATAGTAGTCGATATGTATTTTGTTTACATCATAAAAAATCATCAAGGATTATTTTATAAAGGATTTACTCAAAATCTTGATAAGCGTATTTTTGAACACAATAATGATTTAAGCCGATACACGTCTGGAAAAAGTCCATGGATTTTGGTTTATTTCAAAGAATTTGAAACAAAAACGGAAGCATTAAAAGAAGAATTACGATTAAAAAAACTTAATGTTTCTTCCATAGAAAGATTAGTAAGTAATTTTCAGATTGAGTAGCACAAATGCCCTATCTCGTCCTAAGGTATGAGACGGTTTCGAGTCCTCTCGTTCCAAAAACGAGACCAGTAAAAAAAAGCTTTTCTGTTAAGAAAAGCTTTTTTTTGTTTTAGTATGTTTATAAATTAAAATAACTTGGATTTATATTGCCAAACAATCCATATAAACAATCCCAAATACATAACGCAAATCACAAACTTCATGAAACTTGAAGCCAGAAACCCCACAAAGGAACCTGCAGCTGCTTTCAAAGCTCTATTGTGGTCATTAAAATCATAAATAAGTTCACCTATCAATGCACCAAGAAACGGTCCTATAAGGAAACCAAATGGTATTGGAGCAAGAATCCCAATGACCAAACCGATGTTTGTTCCCCAAATACCATACGAGCTACCGCCAAATCTCTTAGTTCCCTTTGCCGGAATCACATAATCCAAAACGGAAATAACAATTGTAATAAATAAAGCAATCCCTAGAACCCAATAGTTAGCCGGAACCGCCTTCGTGAAATAAAGTAATGCCAGCCCAACCCAACTCACACTTGGCCCTGGTAAAACCGGTAAAAAACTGCCAATTAAGCCTGTAATGATGCACGCGAAACCTAGAATTAAAAGTAAGATATCCATAAATTTATTTTTAGTAATTTTGAAAACACAAAAGCAACCTGTATTTAGCTAATGAACAGAATTAAATTGATACAATTATTTTCAGTAATGCTCTTCTTTACTCTTTCTTTCTGGACGGTAAACGCTCAAGAGAAAACAGTAAGCGTTAATGATATGCTTTTGAAAGAGACCATTTACAATGAAAACAGAGTAAAAGTATTGAATTTTTCTTTGAAAGAGTTTGATGCCCTTTTTTTTGAATTTTTCGATAGAAAATCAGAACCAAATTTAGTTTTAACAAAGGAGGAATTCTATAAATATACGATTCAAATTGCTATTTTTTCAGATCGATTGGCAGCTTTGTATCCGGATCAAAAAGAAATTGCTGCCGAAAGTAAAAAGAAATGGTTTGCTGAAAACTACGAAGATTATTTACTTTCGAAAGCATCTCAAAAAAAATAATTGTATTTTTATAGAATATTAGTCCAATTCAAAAACAAAACCTTGAAGCAGTATTACTTCTTTTTAGTATTTATATTTTTTAATTCCTGTCAATACTTTGACAAGCAAATTCCTTCCGAAAAGGAATTGTTGCAAAAGGAACTGAAATCCATCAACTGGAAAGAAGTCGATGAATACCCATCGGTAGTGGATTGTGAAAAAATAGATGATAAAAAGCAACGCCAACACTGTTTTTTCGAAGTTTTAACGATGCTTATTCAAGAAAAATTGAGTGTTGATACACTGTCTATTCTCTATCCGGAACTAGATACCATTGAAGTCAAGGTAACTGTTTTTCCAAATGCAACTCTGCAATTTGAGCCTCAATTCCCCAAAGATTCGGTTGCTTATGATACAATAAAAATTGACAGTATTCTGAAAGCCCGTTTGGTTAATTTCCCAAAAATTAATCCAGCGATTAAGCGCGGTATTCCAGTAAAAACACAATTTATTCTTCCGGTAATTCTAAAAGTAGAGTAAGTAATGCCATTTACATTTTCACATCCAGCCATACTTTTACCATTTTTAAAAAATAAAAAATTGTCAGCTACTGCTATGATAGTTGGCTCAATGTCTCCTGATTTTGAATATTTTTTCCGAATGAAAATGCAAAGCGAAATCAGTCATACGCTTTCAGGTATATTTCTAATCGATTTTCCTCTGGGTTTTATAGTTATGTTTGCTTTTCATGAAATTATAAAACGTCCTCTTATAGAAAATTCGCCTCCTTTTCTTCAAAATAGGTTACAGGAATTAAAAGAATTCAATTGGATAGTTTATTTTAAAACTGCTGTTTTTGCAGTTTTGATATCCTTTTTTTTAGGAGCTGTTTCACATATAGTATGGGATTCAATGACGCATTGGGATGGTTATATAGTACAGCGATTTTCTTTTTTTAATCTAGAATTATTTTCAATTCCTTTTTATAAAATTGCTCAGCATTTAAGTTCGATAATTGGCTTGGGGTGGATTTTATTTTATGTTTATAAACTTCCAGAAAAAAATGAAAACAGTAAAATAGTTGATTTTAATTATTGGTCTTTGTCTATTTTTTTTACAGTAGTTTTTATTGCTATTCGATTTTATTTTGGAACAGAGTTGGAGAAAATAGGAAATACTATTGTGAGTATTATTTCTCCCATGATACTCGCAATTACTCTGACAGGATTGATTTTTAGAAATAAAAAAACTATTTAGTAAAGCTTCTCCCTTTCCACTCGTATTTTCCAAACAAAGAATACAAAGCTACGCTCGTGCTAAAAAAAGGATAAAACAAACTACTCAAAATCAAATATTGTACTTTGGTCTTGGTTAAAAATTGATTGGTTTTGTAAATCAAAACAGTATCAACTGAAAATTTTAAAGTAAATACTAAAAAGACATTCTGAAAACTAGTTAAATCCAAGATCCAAGAACCAAGAATTAAGAGCCAACTCAGATTCCCAGCAAAAACTAACAATCCCAATCCTTTTCCGAAACTACTTTGATACGAACTCGTTTTTGAGGCCCAGCGAACGCGTTGGTAAAATAATGATCTCCAATCGTTCATTGGTTTGGTTATGACAATATTATTCTCAGATTTTAGATAATGCACTTCTTCAGGGGATTTTGCAATTGCATTTTGCAACAAGAAAACATCATCTCCGCTGACAATTCCAGCGTTTCCTTCGAAACCATTCAGCTCCTGAAAAAAGGATTTGGTATACGCAAAGTTGGCGCCATTACACATAAATCCTTTTTTAATACCAAAACTGCCTATAGTCGCTCCTTGTAAACTGGTCAAATCCAATTGCTGGAAATGATGTAAAAAAGAATTACCACAATCATATGTAACCGCTCCGGCAATCATCGCAACATCATGAAGCTGAATGTAATTGTCTAATGTTAATAACCAGTTTGCATTGACTACACAATCGGCATCGGTGGTGATAATCCAGTCCGTAGTTACCATTTGCATCGCAGTTACAATCGCATCTTTCTTGGGAGAATTGGAAACCCGAATGTTATTTATGACCGAAACTTTAAACTTTAAATTTGGAACTTCAAACGATTCTTTAGATTCATCGTCGACCAAAATCACTTCGAACAATTCCATCGGATAATTCAACTTTGATAAACTTGCTAGTAAAATAGGCAGATTTTCGGCTTCATTCCGGAAAGGAACAATAATGGAGAATTTTGTTTTTGGCGTTAAGCCGGTATATTCAATTGTATTCACTTTGGTAAAACCATAAATCAGTACAATTATCGCCAAACAATACATGAAGATTATGATGTATAAAACAATGGTAATCATCATCTTTTATTGCGTTTTGTCTCCTTCTACTTTGGAGAGAATTTTAAAATTCAATACATAATAAGTGCCAATTATCACCGGTAAAACCACATTCAAAAACCACATTAAAGTCGAAATGAAAATCACAATCCATTCGTTAACGCCTAAAATCCCAAAGAAATAAACGGCGACACTTCCTTTTACGGCAAAGTCCAAAAACTGAAAAGTAGGCAAGGAAGACGCTAAAAAGTAAACTAATGAAATAGTAGCAATCAATGTAAAATAAGGTAAATCAACATCAAAAGCCAGAAACAAAAAGTAATATTGGTGCGAAAAAACCAGATAACGACAAATGCCTAAAAAGATATTTTTTTGATGAATATGTTTTGGGATTTCATTAATCCTATGAATCAGTTTTTCGATCGAATAGCCTTTGATAGTAATTTTTTTGACTGAAAATAAAACAATGAAAAGTAGTATTAGAAATCCAAAAAGCAGCGCTACCGTCTTTGTAGTAATCACATTGTACTGCGCATTGAAATATAACAACCCAAAAATCCCAAAAATAACAGTCAATATCATTTGGATTCCGTTGCAAATCAGGTTCAAGAAAATCACTTTTTTAGTGTTTGCTTTGTTAAAAAATAATGCTTTCCCGGCATATTCTCCAACTCCATTAGGCGTGAAAAGTCCCGCGGTTAATGCGCCAAGAACTTGTTTGGTTGCATCTCCCAAAGAGATTTTATGGATAAATTCTACTAAGTTTTGCCATTTCAATATTTCAAAAAACCGATTCAGAACACTCAATAACAAAATAAAGGCGATTCCACCAATAGATTGATTTTTTTGGAATAAAACAATGAATTTCTGCCAATCGAGTTTATCGTTATTGGCCAATTGATTGTAAATAAAATAAAACGCACCGCCCACAATCAAAAGTTTGATTAGAAGTACGAGGAATTGCTTAGTTTTGTGTGGAATTGTAATCATTACTGCAAAATAACAAATTAAAATTGGCAAACGAACGCATCATATTAGGAATTGACCCCGGAACAACGATTATGGGTTTTGGATTGATAAAAATTGTCAACAAAAAAATGGAATTTTTGCAATTGAATGAACTGCAATTGTCCAAATACGACAATCATTATCAAAAACTAAAAATTATTTTTGAGCGTACGATTGAGTTAATCGATACACACAATCCGGATGAAATTGCGATTGAAGCCCCTTTTTTTGGTAAAAACGTACAGTCGATGTTGAAGTTAGGACGTGCGCAAGGCGTGGCAATGGCTGCGGGACTTTCGAGAGATATCCCGATTACGGAATACGAACCAAAGAAAATAAAAATGGCGATTACCGGAAATGGAAACGCCAGCAAAGAACAAGTTGCCAAAATGCTTCAGCAACTTTTGGGATTGAAGGAATTGCCTAAAAATCTCGATTCCACCGATGGATTGGCCGCTGCGGTTTGTCATTTTTTCAACTCTGGAAAAGTGGTTGGTGCCAAAAGTTATATCGGTTGGGATGCTTTTGTAAAACAAAATGAAGAAAGAATAAAAAAGTAATCAGTATCCAGTTTGCAGAACTGAACACTAAAAAGCTGAATACTTAATACTAAATTAATGAGCGGAATCTACATTCATATCCCTTTTTGCAAGCAGGCATGTCATTACTGCGATTTTCACTTTTCGACTTCGATGAAGAAGAAAGAAGAGATGGTTTTGGCTATTGCCAAAGAAATTCAAATGCGCAAAAGTGAGTTTGAGAATCAAGAAGTCGAAACCATTTATTTCGGTGGAGGAACGCCAAGCGTTTTAACATCTGAAGAAATTAATTTCCTGATTTCCGAAGTGTACAAAAACTATTCTGTGATTGAAAATCCCGAAATCACACTGGAAGCCAATCCTGATGATTTGTCAAGCGAACGAATAATTGAATTGTCCAAAAGTAAAATCAATCGTTTAAGTATTGGGATTCAGTCGTTTTTCGAAGAAGATTTGCAGCTGATGAACCGCGCTCATAATTCGGCGGAAGCCAAAAAATGTTTGGAAGAAGCAACTCAGTATTTCGACAATATTTCACTTGATTTGATTTACGGAATTCCGGCAATGAGTAACGAAAAATGGAAACAAAATATAGAAACAGCATTGTCTTTTGGGATTCCACATATTTCTAGTTATGCCTTGACAGTGGAACCAAAAACAGCTTTGAATAAACTGATTCAAACGGGAAAAATTGCTGCTCCTATAGATGAAGTCGCGCAAGAGCACTTTGCTATTTTAGTAGAATTGCTTGAAGCCAATGATTTTATTCATTACGAATTGTCAAATTTTGGGAAGGAAAACTATTTCTCCAAGAATAATTCGGCCTATTGGCTGGGGAAAAAATATATAGGAATTGGACCTTCGGCACACAGTTATGACGGGGTTTCTCGCTCTTGGAATGTTTCTAACAATCCGTTATATATAAAATCTATTGATGCGGGTAAACTGCCAAATGAGATTGAAATCTTATCTCTTTCTGATCGATATAATGAATATATCATGACGGGATTGCGCACCATTTGGGGAGTTTCTTTGGAAAGGATCAAAACTGAATTTGGACAATCCTATTTAGATTATTTAATGAAGCAAGCCCAGAAATTCTTGGACGATGAATTTCTTTTTATCGAAAATGGTATTTTGAAACCCACAAAAAAAGGAAAATTTTTGACAGATGGGATAGCGTCTGATCTTTTTTGGGTAAATTTGGAATAATATAACCACTAAGCACACAAAGGAAACGCAATGCTCACGAAGCTTTGTGGACTTAGTTTAATCTTTGTGCCCTTTGCCGTTAAACAATTATGAAAACTACTATTCAACACAACAATAAAACTATTCAAGTCAATTTATCGAAACCCATTGATATTTCGATTCCATTATCCAATACAGATGAAAACCCTATCGCCTGGTACATTTTAAAACCAGTCATTGAGCCAGTTCATTTTGGCGAATGGATAGGTAAAGTGTCCAGTGGAATGTCTTCCACTAATTTCAACAACATTAGTTTTAATCCACACGGTCACGGAACACATACCGAATGTTTAGGTCATATCACGCGTGAATTTTATAGTATCAACCAAACTCTGAAACAGTTTTTCTTTACTGCTGAATTGGTCTCGGTGGAACTCGAAGACCAAGAGATGGACTTTGTAATTACCAAGGAGTCGATAGAAAAGGCTTTAAACGGAAAAAAACCAGAAGCGATTGTAATAAGGACTTTACCGAATGACACATCCAAACTTTCCAGAAAATATTCCCATACCGACCCACCTTTTCTGGCCGAAGAAGCCGCTTTATTCATTCGTGAAAGCGGGATTAAGCATTTATTGATTGACTTGCCAAGTGTTGACAAAGAAAAGGATGAAGGAAAACTTTTGGCGCACAAAGCATTTTGGAACGTGACGGATGTTAAAAACTTGAATGCCGATGCCAGAATGGATTGCACGATCACCGAAATGATTTTTGTTCCAGATGAAGTGAAAGACGGAAGTTATCTATTGAATTTACAAATCGCATCTTTTGAGAATGATGCGAGTCCCAGTAAACCGGTTTTATATGCTATTTTAAATGATGAATTATAAATTTTGAATGAAAATAATTTCATAAATGAACTTAGAAACATACTACGAATATTGCTTGTCTAAAAAAGGAGTGACGGAACATTTTCCTTTTGATGAAGATACTTTAGTTTTTAAAGTGGGCGGAAAAATGTTTGCATTGTCGTCTTTAAGTCAATGGGAAAAAGGACAACCATCAGTCAATTTGAAATGTGATCCAGAACGTGCCGAGGAATTACGAGCTGAATATGATGACATTCAGCCGGGTTTTCACATGAGTAAAACCCATTGGAATACAATTGCTGTAAATGCATCAGTTTCGGATGCGCTTGTCAAAGAATTGATTGATCATTCCTATGAATTGGTTTTCAAAAGTTTAACAAAGAAATTGCAAAACGAAATTCAAGAATTAGAAAATTAGGCATTACTTTTGCAAATAAATTTGGATTAAAAAAATATAAACTCGTACTGAAATAAATTCAGCATATCATATGAAAGAACAATTTAAGAAGTTTTTAAACGAAGAACAAGACCCAAAAGCTATTGAAAAAATCGCTTCAAAACTGAGTGATTTATTGATGAAAAACGAAGAGATTGGTTATATAGCTGTTCAAAAAAAACCAGCGATTACCGTTTTGCCGGATAGTATTGTGATGACGAATAAAAGAATTATCATCTGTCAGCCTAAAAATCTGGGACTATCCATGAATTTTATTGATTACACGTGGGACGAGATAGAAGGTACTTTTGTGAAAGAAAATATTTTGGGTTCAGAGTTTTCTTTTACAACCAGAACAAATATGGAGGTTTCTATTGATTACATTCCTAAAATTCAAGCCAGAAAGATTTTTACATACGCTAAAGAGCAATTGGATATATTAAAAGTTGGGTCTGTATTAAACGCAACAATGATGGATGAAGTTCCAGTTTCTCCAATAGAAGAAGTGGAGATTGTTGAAGAAATGGAAACCGAAGAAGTGACTAGTTTTGCTGAAATAATGCCAGTTTCACAGCCTAATTTTATTGCTGAAAATCAAGTATTCGAAGACGTTCCATTAAATCTAAAAGACAAATCGTTGAGTGATTTATCACAAGACGAACTTTTTGAAAAGTTACAGAATTATAAAAAATTATTGGACAACGGATTGATTTTACAAGGCGAATACGACGCTTTCAAAAAAGAAATTTTGAGTCATATGTAGTTTCGCATAGAGCGCTAAGGAATAAATAATAAAAAACCCGACACACTTAATAGTTGTCGGGTTTTGTTTTTATTATAAAGTTCTTTTCTGCTTTTCTACAAAATTATTAGATTGTAATTCTAGTAAATCAGTAGCATTTTTTCGTTGTAAATCATATAACTGTTTGTCGTCAGCAATGTCTCCGTAAACTTTGTCGTGCATCGTGGCGCTAGTTTTTACGAGTAAAGTGCGTTGGTATTTATCTTGTTCGATTGTTGCTTTCAAAGCTGTTTCCAGATCTTCCAGTTTATAATCGTATTCCCCTTTTGGAGATAAAAGTTTAGCAATAATAGGAGAAGTTTCAATAGCTAAAAACAAGAGCATGATAAAAAACGAAGGCAGCCAAGGTAATTTATCCAAGGCATTTATTCGTGCCATTAAACCATCAAATCCGTCAATTATGGGTTGTGTTTCGTTAACTTTCTTGTCTAAATCGGTTTGCAACGTTTTAGTATTTTTCTCCATTTCAGCAATTTTAGCCAAGTTGGTTTTTTGTAAGGTATCCAGTTCCTGTTTTGCCAAATCATGTTTGGCAATTTTTTCTTTAAAAACCGGACCTTTGCCTAATTTTTTGGTTCCAGCAGTTCCTTCGGCTTCAGTGATGTAGGTTTCATACAGCGTATTTACTTCTTTTTCTTTGTTTGTGATTTCCGATTTTAATTTATCGATTTCTGCTTTATTTTTATCCAAATCGGATTTGAAATAATTCGCTACTTCTTTTTTGTTATTTAAAGCCATCGCATTTTTCTCTTTCAACAAAACGGTATTGATTTCTTTTTCGAAGATTTTAATTTCCAATGGCTTGGAAATAACTATCGCAATAATCACTGCCAAAATAATTCGGGGAGTTGCCTGTAGAAATTCACTTCCTATTTTGTCTCTTTTTCGAATAGTGGAAACAATAAAACGATCTAAATTAAAGATAAGTAAACTCCAAACGATACCAAATGCGATTGCGGGATATATACTGTCAAAGACGGTAAACAGCGCATAGGAACTGGCAAGGAAAGCCATGACAGCGGTAAAGAAAACGGTGGCGCCAATACCTACATATTTGGTTTGTTCGCCTTCGGAACAGCCTTCAAGTAAGTCTTTGTCAGCTCCGGAACAAAGGATAAAAAATTGTTTTAACATGATTGATGATTTTTTGATTGATGATTACAAATTTAACGCCAAAAAATGAATCTTGGTATAAATAATTGATATGTATTTATTTAAGGCATTTTGTTACGGTTTGTACCAAATAAAAGAGAGCTGCTCACAAGGAACAGCTCTCTTTCTTTTTTGAATTATAATTAACTTATGCGATTGGTGCTCCCGCCATAATCTCGGCATTGGCAAATTCTTCAAATTTGGCAAAGTTAGCTTTGAATTTTTGAGCTAATTCTACCGCTTTCTTATCATATAGTTCTGGATCTTCCCACGTGTTTCTCGGATTCAATATTTCGCTTGGCACATTTGGACAGGTTTGTGGTTTTGCAATTCCAAAAACTTGGTGGTTCTCGTAAGCAACATCGTCCAATTCTCCGTTTAAGGCAGCGGTAATCATGGCACGCGTATATTTCAATTTCATTCGGCTTCCTATTCCATAAGGACCGCCTGTCCAACCTGTATTGATTAACCAAACTTTTACATTGGCGTCTTTCATTTTTTTACTCAACATTTCAGCATATTTTGTTGGGTGTAATGGCATAAATGGTGCGCCAAAACAAGCAGAGAAATTAGGCTGAGGTTCTGTAATTCCAGCTTCGGTACCCGCCACTTTTGCTGTGTAGCCAGAAATAAAATGGTACGCAGCCTGTCCTGGAGTAAGTTTAGAAATTGGAGGTAATATCCCGAATGAATCGGCCGTTAAGAAAAATATGTTTTTTGGATTTTTCCCAATGGAACCCGGTTGTATGTTATCAATATGAAAAATAGGGTAACTTACTCGAGTGTTTTGAGTGATAGAAATATCCTCAAAATCAACTTCATTAGTATCTTTATTGATGATTACATTTTCAAGGATTGCTCCTTTTTTTATGGCTCTAAAAATGTCTGGTTCGTTTTCTTCGGATAAATTGATCACTTTTGCATAGCAACCGCCTTCAAAGTTAAAAACGGTGTTTTCGTTTGTCCATCCATGTTCATCGTCACCAATTAATTTTCGGTCTGGATCAGCTGATAAAGTAGTTTTTCCGGTTCCTGATAACCCAAAGAAAATAGCTGTGTCACCATCTTTTCCAACATTGGCACTACAATGCATTGGTAAAGTATTTTTGAAAACTGGCAAAATGAAATTCAAAGCAGAGAAAATTCCTTTTTTCATTTCTCCGGTATAACCAGTTCCACCTATCAAAACTACTTTTCTTGTAAAGTCAAGAATGGCGAAATTGCTTTGGCGTGTACCGTCAACCGCTGGATCTGCCATGAAACTTGGTACACATAAAAGAGTCCATTCTGGGTCGAAATTTGCTAATTCTTCCATTTCAGGTCTCAAAAACATGTTGTAACAAAATAAATTTGCCCAAGGAGTTTCTGTAATTACACGAACATTTAATCTATAATTGGGGTCAGAGCATACGTAAGAATCTCTAACGTAAATTTCTTTGTCTGATAAATAAGCGGTAACCTTGTTGTATAAAGCTTCAAATGCTGCTGGTTCGAATGGGATGTTTACTTTTCCCCACCAAACTTGATTTTCACTGATACTATCTTTTACGATATAACGGTCTTGCGGCGATCGACCCGTATATTCTCCTGTATTCACTGCTAATGCTCCAGTAGAAGTCTCAATTCCTTGACCTGTTTTTATAGTTATATCTTGTAATTCTTCAGGGGATAACTGGTAATGAATTTTGGCATTTTCAATTCCTAATTCTTTTAACGAAATCGATTGCGAGAAAAGCGTGTTATTGTCCATAAATTTATTATTGTGTAGTTACTTTTTATAGACTGCAAAAGTAGAAATTATATTTCAGTTAGCGTTTACTTCTTCGGATTTTGTGATTTATTATTTATAAAAGATAATAATAAAACGCCCCAGCCCAGTATTAATAGGAGCCCGCCGATGGGTGTAAGAAATCCAATTGTCTTAAAATCAAAAGATGTCAGGTCGTTTGTCGCCAATAAGTATATCGAACCGGAGAATAAAATTACACCTGTAAGGACCAAAAAGTAGATTGTTTTTTTGATTTTTGGAGTGATGTCATTCATCAGTCCAACGAATAATAAAAATAGTGCATGATACATTTGATAGCGTACTCCAGTTTCAAATGTAACTAATTGCTCCACAGAGAGTACTTTTTTTAGGGCATGTGCGCCAAAAGCTCCTAAAATTATAGCGATCATTCCTAAAATAGTTGCTGTCGAAAGTATCTTTTTGTTCATTTTGATTGTCTTTACTGCAAAAGTATTTCTTCTCGAATGAATTTAAAAGGATTTGCAACGATAGTTTATATAGAAAGGCTGAATATCTGAAAACGCATTTTTAATTTATTACAAAATAAACGATGGCCGTTTGTTATAAATACAACATTTTTGTATGTTTGTGTTATAAATATATAAAAATGAGAACAATTTTAATCATTGGGGCAGGAAGATCAGCTTCATCTCTGATTCAGTATCTTTTAAATAAATCTGAAAAAGAGAATCTGCATCTTGTTATTGGTGATTTGTCTTTGGCTTTAGCCCAAAAAAAGACAAACAATCACCCCAATGCAACGGCAATTGCCTTAGATATTTTTGATGAAGATCAAAGAAAAAAAGCGGTGCAAATTGCTGATATTGTCATCTCCATGTTACCGGCTCATTTGCACATTCAAGTGGCCAAAGACTGTATTATTTATAAAAAACACTTAGTCACCGCCTCGTACGTAAGTGATGCGATGCAGGAATTAGACGCTGCCGCAAAGGAAAATAATCTGATTTTCATGAATGAAATTGGACTTGATCCAGGCATTGACCACATGAGTGCCATGAAAGTGATTGATGAGATTAAGGAAAAAGGCGGTGAGATGATTTTATTCGAATCCTTTTGTGGCGGACTTGTAGCTCCGGAATCCGATACGAATCTTTGGAATTACAAATTTACCTGGGCACCACGCAATGTAGTTCTTGCGGGTCAGGGTGGCGCTGCCAAATTTATTCAGGAGGGGACTTATAAATACATTCCGTACTGTAATTTGTTTCGCAGAACCGAGTTTTTGCAAGTGGAAGGATATGGTCGATTCGAAGGTTATTCGAATCGGGATTCGTTGAAATACCGCAGTGTGTATGGCTTAGATAATGTACTTACGTTATACAGAGGAACGATTCGTAGAGTGGGTTTCTCGAAAGCTTGGAATATGTTTGTGCAATTAGGAATGACGGATGACAGTTACGTTATGGAGGATTCAGAGAACATGAGTTACAGAGAATTTGTGAATTCTTTCCTGCCATATCATCCCACGGATTCTGTAGAAATCAAGACCCGTTTGATTCTAAAAATTGACCAAGATGATATCATGTGGGATAAATTATTGGAACTCGATTTGTTCAACCCAAACAAGAAAGTAGGTCTAAAAAATGCTACTCCGGCACAAATTCTGGAAAAAATATTGACGGATAGTTGGACGCTTCAGCAAGATGATAAAGATATGATTGTCATGTATCACAAATTTGGATACGAATATAATGGCAAAAAAGAACAAATAGATTCCAAAATGGTTTGCATTGGCGACGATCAAACCTATACAGCCATGGCAAAAACAGTGGGTTTACCCGTTGCAATGGCGACCTTGTTAATATTGAATGGTAAAATCACGACTCCGGGAGTGCAATTGCCCATTCGGAAGGAAGTTTATGAGCCTATTTTGAAAGAATTAGAAGAATACGGTGTTGTTTTCAAGGAACAATCCATGCCGTATTTAGGATACAATCCGGATAAAGAGTTTAGTTAGCAGTTTTTTTTAGATTTTTAGTTTGATAAATCCGCTCCTCTTGAAGCGGATTTGTTTTTTAAAATTCTTTATTTATGCTGAGCGTAGTCCAAGTATGGGCGTGACCCTACAAATTGCTTCGTCGTTCCTCCTCGCAACTTCGGGTCGGGCTGTTCGCTGCAATCTTTATGTTTTTTAAAGAAAAAACATAAAGGATTTTCGCTGCCATCCCTCACGCAAAACATTCCAATGATGCGCCGTTTATTTTATTAAATTGTAAGAAAATTTTAATATATTTGAAAAACGGAAGGTGAAACAGACCTTCGCCAATGCACCTAGATTTTGGTGTATGTGAAGGTTTGTTTTGATTATATAATAGTTTGTGTCAAGCTGAAAAAAAAGAAACCGAAAAATGATAGATGGTAAAGATGGATATATAATTTTCAGCTTTTTAGGAGAGCTAATAACGAAAAATAAAATTGCTAAAACAATCGTTTTAATTCTCACTACAATTTCAGTTGTAGGAATAATATCAATTATTTTTTATTCAGTTTTTGAACAATTAAACATAGAGAGAAAAGATTACTTAATTAAAAATATTTTACCATTTTTTATTGTAACATTAATTTTAATTGCTTTAGCTAAATCAATTTATTTTTTTGAGCAATCTTCTGATGCTACGGACGCAGAGTTGAAAAATTTAAAAGCTGAACGTGTTATTATTACTCAAAAAATAGAAACAGAGAAGGAACTTGATATTTTCCACACAATACAATTAAGTCTAAACCAACTAAATGAATATTATACTATAAATAAGAATCAAGCAAAAAGCAGTTTCAGATTTAGTGTTTTTGCTATTGTTATTGGTCTTATAACAATTCTTACTGGTATTTGGTTACAATATTTAGATATAGCAAAGATTGAGGTTAATTATATAACTGCGATTTCTGGTTTAATATTAGAATTTATAGGTGGAGCATATTTCTTAATGTATAAGAAAAGTTTAGAGCAAGTTAATTTCTTTTTCGGTCAACTGATTAAAATTCAAGACACAATGTTATCAATAAATTTAGCTAATAATATTGAAAGCGTAGAAAAAAAAACAGAAATGAACGAAAAAATTATAGTTTCATTATTAGAAAGAAGTTTGAAATAATCAAGCCTGTAGCTAACGGGCATTTTGACCTAGCTGGAATTAAGTGGAATTATCGTTTCGCATCAAGTTTTCGTTAAGCCGAAAATTTAGCGGTTACGAATTCCCAGCCATCTCAAAGCAGCAGGACGTCAGGCTGTGAAAAAACCTCTTTTTTGCGTTAAAATCTTCAATTTTTCCTTTTCTACAATCCAAAAGAAAGCCTTTTAAGAAAGGTCTTTTTTAGG
>NZ_QNUX01000012.1 GCF_003312425.1 Flavobacterium psychrolimnae
GCCGGGGCAAAACGAAAATTTCAAACAAAACGTCCTCGCTCACCACTCCTACCCCCGCCCTTAAATAAAAAGCATAAAAAACAACGAAAAAGTAAAGTGTCAGCAGTCCGCGAGTTGAGCTTAAAAAGCGAACGGCTCGGGCTGCGGAACGGCACTTTGAGGTAGTTTTTAAGCTTTGTATTTTCAGGCTTGATCTTTTGTTTCTTTTGCATCAAGGCAAAAGAAAAAGAACATCTTTAAATGCACTAAACCCTCTTTTTTTTCCTTTCCCAACCCTAAAGGGAGGGAAAAAGAAACACCAAGATATTATTTTAAAACGCACTAAACTTTCGTCTCCCTTTAGGGCCGGGGCAAAACGAAAATTTCAAACAAAACGTCCTCGCTCACCACTCCTACCCCCGCCCTTAAATAAAAAGCATAAAAAACAACGAAAAAGTAAAGTGGCAGCAGTCCGCGAGTTGAGCTTGAAAAGCGAACGGCTCGGGCTGAGGAACGGCACTTTGAGGTAGTTTTTAAGCTTTGTATTTTCAGGCTTGAAATCGAAGATTCATGAATACAAAAAAAACAATAGAAACCCGTGAATAATTTTTGTTTCTTTTGCATCAAGGCAAATCAAAGATTCAGTGAACACCAGTTAAAATAAAATTTTAGTGAACTAAAAGAAAAGATTATTCTTGAGTAAACTATATAGCGTTGATAACCCATGAATATCTTTTGTTTCTTTCACATCTCAAGGCAAATCGAAAATTCAGACACCCGAGCGAAGCGAATAGGCGAAGCAAACACCAGTTAAAGTAAAATTTTAGTGAGCTAAAGAAAAAATCGTTCTTCAGAAATAATAATAATAATAATAATTCCGTAAATGCTCTTCACACCACTCCTACCCACGCCCTTAAATAAAAAGCATAAAAAAACAACGAAAAAGTTAAGTGGCAGCAGTCCGCGAGTTGAGCTTAAAAAGCGAACGGCTCGGGCTGCGGAACGGTACTTTGAGGTAGTTTTTAAGCTTTTTATTTTCAGGCTTGATCTTTTGTTTCTTTTGCATCAAGGCAAAAGAAAAGAATATCTTTTTATGCAGCAACAGTTCTTAAAAAAACTCCTTTCTCCGCCCTTAAATAAAAAGCATAAAAAAACAACGAAAAAGTAAAGTGGCAGCAGTCCGCGAGTTGAGGACGAAGGACGAACGGCTCGGGCTGCGGAACGGCACTTTGAGGTAGTTTTTAAGTTTTTTATTTTCAGGCTTGAAATCGAAGATTCATGAATACAAAAAAAACAATAGAAACCCGTGAATAATTTTTATTTCTTTTGCATCAAGGCAAAAGAAAAGAACATCTTTAAATGCACTAAACCCTCTTTTTTTTCCTTTCCTAACCCTAATGGGAGGGAAAAGAAACACCAAGATATTATTTTAAAACGCACTAAATTTTCGTCTCCCTATAGGGCCGGGGCAAAACGAAAATTTCAAGCTAAAGGTCCTCGCTCACCACTCCTACCCCCGCCCTTAAATAAAAAGCATAAAAAAACAACGAAAAAGTAAAGTGGAAGCAGTCCGCGAGTTGAGCTTGAAAAGCGAACGGCTCGGGCTGCGGAACGGCACTTTAAGGTAGTTTTTAAGCTTTTTATTTTCAGGCTTGATCTTTTGTTTCTTTTGCATCAAGGCAAAAGAAAAGATTATTCTTGAGTAAACTATATAGTATTAATAACCCATGAATATCTTTTGTTTCTTTTGCATCAAGGCAAATCGAAGATTCAGACACCCGAGCGAAGCGAACAGGCGAAGCAAACACCAATTAAAATAAAATTTTAGTGAGCTAAAAGAAAAGTTTGCTCTTATTTTCTACTTTAAAATAAAAATCTTTAATACTACAATTTAAAGTCTCCTTATTACTACCAAAATAGTTAAATTCTAAATAATCGCTCCCTCTGCGACGGGCTTAAATAAAACTAAGATTTCATATCTTATTACTATTAACTTATCACAACGTTAAACTTTAAACGTTAAACGTTAAACTTTAAACGTTAAACTTTCAACATCTACTAAACCTCCCAATCAATAGCATCAAAACCCGGCAATATCAAATCCTTATCGGACACCAGTATTTCCTCGGGACGCAACTGCCAATCGATTGCCAAAGTAGCATCATCATAGCGAATCCCTCTTTCACTCGCTTTATCATATGCACCATCAACCTTATACAGCACGGAAGCCGTTTCGCTCAAAACCGAAAAGCCATGGGCAAAACCATGCGGAACCATCAATTGTTTTTTATTCTCAGCACTCAAAACAACACTAAAATGTTGTCCGTATGTAGCGGAATTTCTTCGCAAATCAACCACCACATCAAGAATTTCTCCTTGTAAAACACGAACTAATTTGGCCTGTGCAAAAGGATTAATTTGCAAATGCAAACCTCGAATCACCCCCCTGATGGAAAAAGACTGATTGTCTTGTATAAATTCATAAGCTAATCCATTTTCTAAAAATTTAGCTCGGTTATACGCTTCAAAAAAATACCCGCGCGAATCTTCAAAAACGGTTGGAGTAATTAGTATTAAATCTTGTATGGTTGTTTTTTCAAAGGTCATACTTAAATTATATATTTAAATGATTGGATGTGGTTCTCTATTTTTTAGAAACTAATATTTCCCTGCCAACAAACAGGAAAATAAAATAAATTTCGTTTGCTAAGATTTTAGCAATGATATAATAAATTATAAATAGTTCATTTGGAAGTACTAACGAAATCTATGACGGAATATATTGTAATAATATTTTTCAATAATAATAATAATAATAATAATAATAATAATAATAATAATAACAGAAGGAAATAGTAAACAGTACTACAAGTCAACCTTAGCTATATTTTTATGGACAACAAAAATGAAGTACAGCAAAGTGTACAACGAATAATTACTAAACTAAAAAAAGTCTACAAAATAAAAAATCTTGTAAACTTTTAGGTTGTACTGTCTTTGTAACAGTTTGTATAGAAATTAAAACACCTTTTTATACCATGGTTTTTTTTCCACTTTCACTCCATAACCATAGCCATAACCATAGCCTTTTGTCGAATCAGTATCATTGAGCAGCAAACACATATTGGGTAATTTTTGCTCTTTGTACAATGTATTAGGGATATTTAACATTCGTTTTTCTAAGAAATTAGCACGCGCGACATATATAAAACAATCAGCATACTTGGCAATTAATAAGGTATCAGTAACTAAGCTTACCGGAGCAGTGTCAACGATAATATAATCGTACTGGTTTTTTAGAGTTTCAAAAAGAGTATCCACTTTCTTATTCATCAATAATTCCGCAGGATTAGGAGGGATAGCACCGGCAGGTAGCACATGGAAATCTTCAAACCCATTATATTTAACAATCAAATCTTCCAAAATTAAATTTTTAGAAGACAAATAATTAGTCACGCCACGATCTGGCAAGGTCAAATATTCATCCAACCTTGGATTCCTTATATCCATTCCAATCAGCAATACTTTTTTACCGGAAAGTGCAAAAGTAGCAGCCAAATTAGCCGAAACAAAAGTCTTTCCTTCCCTAGGAAAAGTAGACGTTAAAAAAATAGTTTTGGCTTGACCATCAGGAACCTTACTGACCATAAATTCTAAATTAGTGCGAATGATACGCAACGCCTCCGCTGAACTGCTGCGACTTTCAGATTGTATCAGTTCCGATGGTGTATCTGATGTAGGTACATCTCCAATAAAAGGAATCAATGTTTTTCCCTCTAAATCCAAACGGCTTTTTATTTTTGTATCCAATAAATCTATTAAATAAACAATACCAAATGGTACCAAAAGTCCCAATAGTAAAGCCCCAAGATAAATAATACTCTTTTTAGGCGAAACAGGAGCTTTTGATCCTTTAGCTGCATCTACTACTCTGGCATTAGGCTCTGTAGCGGCTAATAAAATAGCTGTCTCTTCTCTTTTTTGAAGCAAATACAGGTACAATTCTTCTTTTACTTTTTGTTGTCGGGCAATGACTCTGAACTGACGTTCCTGAACTGGTATTTTGCCAATTTTACTATTAAACTGTCCTTCCTGACTGTTCAAATTTCTTTTTTGGATATTTAAATTAGACTGCATGCGACTCAAGCTTGACGCAACAGTTGATTTTAAAGAGGAAAGTTGATCATCTATTTTAATCACGGTCGGATTGGCCTCAGTAGCTGATTTTAAAATACGATTGCGATCTAAAACCAATTGATTGTAGGAACCAATCAACTCAGTTGCTTCTCCACTTACTATGTTAGTTGGTAACAAGTCTGATCTTTTACTTTTCTTAATAAAATCAAGCATTGAGGAAATAATATTCAATTGAATATCAGCTTCAACTCCTAACTTATCATATTCACTGGAGCTTTCTATAAAAAGCTTGGCTTCCGTCTCAATATCAGTTAATTGATTGCTGTTTTTAAAGTTTTCAACACTTTTCTCAACACCATCCAGTTCATCTGTAATTAAAGCCAAACGATTAGCAATAAATCTGGAAGTATTTTCGGAAATAAAATTCTTATCAGCTGCAGCATCGGCATTATAATTTTGAACCAAATTATCTAAAAAATCTTCCGCTTTTTCAAGTACGGGATCCACAAGTGAAAGTTCAACAATACTGCTCGTTTTACTCAATGGTGCAACAACCAATCTCGCTCTAAAACTTCCGGCTACATCTTCCAGCGGGCTGATAATGATCTGAATTGGCTGACTATTTTCTAAATAGGTAGTAGCATTCTTTAGCGATTTATTGATAACCAAAGTACTATATTTCGTGGCTATGGGTTGACCATAACTATATTCTTTCTTAGGTTGTAAAATGATTCCCTCACCGCTTAAATCGTCCAATGTAAACCTAGTAGCAGAAATGGGTGTAAATTGATAAGACCGCGCTTTCGAATAAAACTCTGATTTTTGATTTATAAAATTGACTACTATAGGTGCGCCTTTATATAGGTTTGTACTCAATATTTTTCCTTGGGCAACAAAGGCAACATTCAAATTCATTTTGCGAACCGTATTTTCAATTAAGGTTCTGGATTTGAGTATTTCAATCTCATTATCAATATTATTTTTCCCGCCTCCGATACCCATGTCAGCAAAAGCAGCTAGTTCAGAAGACAACCCGCCTTTCTTTTCGTCTTTCATCAAAATAGTGGTCGAAGCACGGTATTGAGGTATAGTATAGCGTAAGTAGAGATATGCTATAGAGAAACTGATGCATGCCCCTAAAACAAACCATTTCCAATGTGAAGCATATTGATCGAATATAGCCCTAATTTGAAAATCCTGTTCTGAAGTTTCATTTAACATATTATTTTCCATGAAAACGTTTTATTTTGAAGTAGTAATGATTAGTGTGGTCAAAGTAATCAAAATAGATAAGACCGAAAATATCAAGCCAGTACTCGGATTGACTGCTGCCCCATTTATTTTATTTTGGTTGGGCTCAACATAAACCACATCATTTTGAGCTAAGTAATAAAAAGGAGAATTCATAAACTGGGCTTTGGTAATATCTACCCTATTAAATGATTTGATACCGTCTATTTCACGAATAATTAAAATATTATCTCTTTTTCCATAAACACTCAAGTCACCAGCGAGAGTAAGAGCTTCAATCAAAGTAATTCGCTCGGATGCTATGGGGTAGGTACCAGGGGCATTAACTTCACCTTGCACTGAAACTTTAAAATTCGTAATGCGCAAACTGACAATCGGTTTTTTTATGTATTGAGATAATTTAGTATCTAATAAATGAAGAACTTCAGTTCTAGTGAATCCACTAACTTTAATCTTACCCAAAGTCGGAAAATCAATAAAGCCGTAGGCATCTACCAAGTAAACCGATCCCGAACCTCCAGCAGTTGCTGTCTCACTGGACGTATTTAAACTAAAAGCTTTAGCAATCTCAGGATCTTCAGCAAAAACTGCAATCATTAATAAATCATCGGGCTGTATTTTAATTTCATATGAAGGTGATTTCTCTTGTGCTCCCAAAGCATCAATGTCTTGGTAATAAATCATGTCTTTTTTCGAAGCGCACGAGAACAACAACACTATGAACAAAATTGGAAGTGTTCTTTGTAGTAAAAAAAAGTATTTCATGTATTTTTATTTTTTTTAGGGAGCAAATATAGACATTCCCTTATTGGTTATAATTAACTTTTCTTAATAATTTTAAATACGGTCCATGACACAATACAAAGCACTTTTTGGACTAAATTGATCTAAATTAACAGTTACTACATCAAAAAAGAATAAATATTTAGCAAAATAAAACTTCAAACCGCAAAACAGTCCGCAGAGCGGGCCAAATCTATTAATTTAATCAGTGAAAATCCGCCTAATCCGTATAATCTGTGGCAAAAAAACTTTAATAATTACAAACGGTACGCAGAGCGGGCCAAAACTATTTGTTTAATCAGTAAAATTCTGCCTAATCCGCGTCCCAAAAAAACATCCCTCAAACCACTAAACAGTCCGCAGAGCGGGCTAAACCTTTCTTTTTAATCCGTGAAAATCCGCCTATCCGTTTAATCCGCGTCCCACAAAAACAACTCATCAAATCACTACACAATCCGCATAGCAGACTAAATCACCTACCTTCAAGGAACAATAAAACCCCTCAAAGCTATCCCAGTAAAAATTAACCTTTCTCGTCTAACACTTCATAAACCGAATTCATACTTTTGAACTCAGGAACAATCTTTTTCATTTGCGAAACAATATTGTCATTACTAAACAAATCCGCTAAACGGATTAGCTCATTAATATCAGCGTGCAACGTCTCAAACTCTTCCTGAATTTCTTGCGCAATCATAATTTTAGCATGATGTGTTGGAATTGATTTTGAAGTATCATTGAGCAGCTCTTCATACAATTTCTCCCCTGGTCTCAGGCCAACAATCTGAATATTGATATCTTTTTCTGGAATAAATCCTGCGAGCTTAATCATCTTGCGAGCTAAATCAATAATTTTAACAGGCTTACCCATATCAAAAATATAAATTTCGCCTCCATTACCCATAGCTCCAGCCTCTAAGACCAGTTGACAGGCCTCCGGAATAGTCATAAAATATCGAATAATGTCTTTATGAGTAATCGTCAACGGTCCCCCTTCAGCAATTTGCTTAGTAAATAAGGGAACGACGGAACCATTTGACCCTAAAACATTACCAAATCGGGTCGTAATAAATTTTGTGGCAGCAGCACCTTTCTCCTGATGATCTCTCAGCTGTAAAGATTGCACATATTTCTCCGCTATTCGCTTACTCGCACCCATGACATTACTCGGGTTTACCGCTTTGTCTGTAGAAACCATGACAAATTTTTTAACCTTATACAAACAAGACAAGTCGGCTAAATTGCGAGTTCCTTTGATATTGGTAAAAATTGCCTGACAAGGATTCTCTTCCATCAGTGGCACATGTTTATATGCAGCAGCATGAAAGACCACCTGAGGCTTATACATTTTAAACACCATATCCATAGCCTCTTTATTGCGAATATCAGCAATTACGGTTCGAATTATTGCCGTTGTGGCGATACTTTCGGTCTCTAATTTTAAATGGTGAAGTGGGGTCTCGGCTTGATCGAGTATAATAATCTTTTTTGGATTAAAAGCGAGCACTTGCCGCACTATTTCACTACCGATGGAACCTGCTGCTCCAGTAATTAAAATCACCTTATCTTTCAATTGTTTTGAAATAGCCTTGTTATCCAGTACAATTGGTTTTCTTTCCAGAAGATCTTCAATTTGAATCGTTTTTACTTTTTGGGAAATCTCTTTTTGATTTTCCCAGTCTGAAATTAAAGGCACTGTAAACACCTTATAATTATACTCTAAACATTGATCAACGATAATGATTTGCTCTTCTTTAGACAAAGCTTTGTCAGCAATAATAACACTTTCTGCTCCAATGGAACGCATCATCGCTGGTAGCTTTTTCTTTAGAACCAAAATGGGTAAATCCAACATCCTTTTTGAACCATTCTGATTGTTTTTGTCTACAAAACCAACAATTTTAAAACGGGTTGGAGTTTCAAATTTCAATGCATTGGCTACTGATATGGCGTTCGCGTCGGTTCCATAAATTATTGTGCGAATCAGTTGATTATTATTTTTTTTCTCTGAAAAATAATGTTCAAAAGTTTGTTTAACCACAACCCGGTACAAAAATAAACCACAAAAAGAGAGGACAATATTAATAAAAAGAGCAGTGTTCAAATAGGGTTTTTGCTTAAGAAAAATTTGAGCTATCAAATTAAAAGCAAGAAAGATAATCAAAACAGAAATTTGAGAAAACAGCAATTTAACGGCATCAATGTTAGAGGAATGCCTAATGATACCCGAATAGGTTCGAAATAACCAAAAGAAAAATAAATTGATTCCAAATAAGGAACTTATAAATAGGATACTATATGGCGTGGTAATATAATCCAACCCCATTCCTTTAAAAATCAAATACGTAAAAAAGAATGAAAGCATCAAAACGAATAAATCAATGCATACGATTAGCCATCTGGGCAAATAGCCTAAATTATGCATATTGAATCTGCTATTCATTTTTGAAAAGATTTCAGAAATGAACTGTGTTACTTTTTTATTTACAGGAATGCTCAATGTAATTGGTGTTTTTTTTAAGTGATACGTTGTAAATGTTAAATTTGAATCAAATGTAAGTAAAAAAGCAATTACTACATCATTAGATGTTGTTCCAAAAAACGAATAATTTGGAAATAAAGTATGCGCTACTATTTATTAAAACAGAACTCTAAAGGTGCAATTAGATTCCAATGATAATTTTTAGTCCGTTTGGGTCATTTTCTCCCGAAGCCTTGGGAATAAAATTGTATGGAGAACAAGAAGAATTTCATTAAAACGGTTCTCAATGCATTTTTTATTCCTTCTTATTACACAAAAAAATACTCAACCTAACTTTTTTTAAAATTATACCCAACAATTAATAATAATAATAATAATAATAGAAATATGAATTACGCTTTCTTACCAAACAAATGCAACAAAACGCTTTTTATTCTGTTCCTGTCATCATCTGTCAGATTAGAACCAGAAGGCAGACAAAGTCCGTTTTCGAATAACGTTTCAGAAACTGTAGTACCATAATACGGATATTTCTCAAAAATAGGTTGCAAATGCATTGGTTTCCATAGCGGTCGGGACTCAATATTTTCAGCTTCTAATGCCAATCGCATCGTTTCCCTTGTCATGCCATTAGTTTTTTCAGGATCAACCAATATGGCACTCAGCCAATAATTCGCATAATAATCCGCATTAGGAACCGTAAAAACAGTTACACCCGGAATATCGTTAAAAATAGCCACATAAAAATCATGCATCGCTCTGCGATTTGCTACATGATCGTCCAAGACTTCCATCTGACCGCGGCCAATGCCGGCACATATATTACTCATACGGTAATTATACCCTATTTCACTGTGTTGATAATGTGGAGCGACATCTCTGGACTGCGTGGCAAAAAATATCGCTTTTTCTTTAAGCGCTGTTGTAGGAGTTACAATAGCTCCGCCGCCTGAAGTAGTGATGATTTTATTGCCATTAAAAGACAAAACACCAATGTCACCAAAAGTACCGCATTTCTCTCCTTTATAACTGCTTCCCAAAGCTTCAGCTGAATCCTCTAAAATAGGAATACTGTAGGCATCTGCAACAGCACGAACCGCTTCAATTTGATAAGGCACACCATATAAATGAACGGCGATAATGGCTTTGGGTTTGATTCCTTTTACAATTTCACTGATAATAGCTTTTTCTAACGCTACAGGACATAAATTCCAAGTATCTAATTCACTGTCAATAAAAACAGGAGTGGCACCTTGATATAATATAGGGTTTGCTGATGCAGAAAAAGTCATACTCTGACACAAGACAGTATCCCCTGCTTGCACCCCTAACAACACAAGTCCCAAATGAATCGCTGCTGTTCCTGAACTCAAAGCACCTACAGCCGAACCATTGGCCAAATACTGTTCTAAATCCTGTTCCATACCGGTTACATTAGGTCCCAACGGGGCAACCCAGTTGGTATCAAAAGCTTCTTGTACATACTTTTGCTCGCTTCCGCCCATGTGTGGAGAAGAAAGCCATATTTTTGATTTATTCATGTTCTTTGTTATATTTTATAATTTTACCTGGATTCCCTACCACAATGGCATAATCTGGCACATCATTAAGAAGTATTGCTCCTGCTCCTATTGTTACCCATTTTCCAATTTTAATTCCCTGAATAACTATTGCTCCTATTCCTATATGTGTACCTTCTCCAACTGTCACTCCTCCAGCCAAAGCTGCATTAGGCGAAACGTGGACAAAGTTACCAATTTTACAATCATGTTCAATTACGGCTGCAGTATTGATAATACAATGCTGTCCAACTACTGCATCAGCATTAATTATTGCTCCGGCCATAATCACGGAACCTGCACCAATTGTTGAAAATTCTGAAATGACCGCTGTAGGATGCAAAGCAATGTGGTAATCGCTAACAATTCTATGTACTATTTTTTTTCGAATGGCATTATCTCCAATCGATACTATAAACTTTTGCCCGGGTTCCTTGACAAAAGCACCGGAATAAATAACCGGAATTGTAAAAATTTGGTTCATTTTGGGAACATCGTCAATAATAGCGATAATAGCCTGTTTATTAGATTGCAAAACATCGATAATTACTTTACAATGTCCGCTAGCTCCATATAAATAAATATTATTTTCCATTAAATGGCTCTATTGTGGCGGTATCAGCCGCATTAATCCCTTCACTTTTGATGACTTTCAGAACAGTTTTAAATAGAATTTTTACATCTAAAATAAAGGAGAGATGATCGACATACCAAACATCATATTCAAATTTTTTATCCCATGATATTGCATTTCGCCCATTCACTTGTGCCCAACCGGTTATTCCCGGTCGAACATCATGCCTCCTTTTTTGAAAATCAGAATACAAATCCAGATAATGAACCAATAACGGTCTTGGCCCTATTAAACTCATCTCCCCTTTCAATACATTAATTAATTGGGGGATTTCATCAAGGGATGTTTTCCTAACAAAACTTCCTATGGGAGTCAATCGCTGGGCATCTGACAATAAATTACCATTTGCATCTTTATTGTCATTCATGGTTTTAAACTTAATAATCTTGAAAATTACCCCGTCTTTGCCCGGTCGCAACTGAAAGAAAAAAGGTTTACCTTGGTTTGCAAAAAATAAACCAACGGTAGCGAAGAAAAAAATTGGGCTTAATACTACTAAGCCAAAAAATGCAGCCAGACAATCTAAGACTCTTTTAAAAAAAGATTTATACATTTTGTTCTAATAGTTTATATTCTGATAAAATACCCTCCCATACAACTTGTTGTTCATAACGTGAAACAATCATTGCTCTGGCATTGCGTTGCAAATGACTGTAAAAATCACAATCGCTCATCATTTTCATCATCGCATCATGAAGTTCAGTAGTATTCTTTACGGGAACAATAACGCCATTTTGTCCATTAATGATAATTTCATTGCTACCGTTGATATTAGTGACTATACTTGGCAATCCCATGGCACCTGCCTGAAGCACAACATTAGGCAAACCTTCCCGATAACTAGGAAATGCAAGACAATCGCTAATGGCAAGATAAGGTCTTACGTCTTTTTGAAAACCAACTGAAATAATATTGGAATTGGATGCTATTTCTTGTTGTGTAGCTGGTGTCAGTGGATCTAATTCTGATTCAAAAGTCCCAACTAACAGCAACCTGACATCCTTAATTTCTGAAGATTTGTTTTTGAAAGCCTCAATTAATTCATTGATGCCTTTGTCACCTACCAAACGCCCTATGAAAATAAAAACAAAGTCACCTGCATTTATACCTAACTTACTTCTAAAATTCTGGTTTTGTTGCGGTGAAAAATTTTCAGGATTAAAATAAGCGGTGTCAATCCCGTTAGAACTACCGTTACCCAGCACTTTTAGTTTATTAGGTTTACAGAATTCTTCTTGAAGGATGATATCCTTTAGCCCAAACGAATTTGGATAAATTTTAGTGGCGCAAGCATATGTCGCTCTTTCAACGACATTTAACACTTTTCTTTTACCTCCCGTAGACTCTAATAATGGCAATCCAGCCACAGTGTGTAGCCGATGCGGAACCCCTGCTAATTTAGCAGCGAACATCCCAAGGGTTCCAGCTTTTGGAGTATGCGTATGTACAATAAATGGTTTTTCTTTTTTAAAAAAACAAAACAATTGCCACAGCGATTTTAAGTCTTGCCAAGGTGAAATCACTCGGGTCATCTCAATGGGTACTACTTTAATTCCTTCGTTTTTTGCTACATCAAATAATTCTGAATTCCCAGAAGACACTCCTATTACCTTATAATATTGTGATATAAAACGATGCTGTCCTTTCAGCAATATTTTAAGCGATAAAGGAACCGTAGTTACACGGATTAATTTTTGTGTTTTCTCCATTCTCCTTTCTTTTGTATTCTAACAATAAATGCTCCCAAACCATTTTTTGTTCATAACGAGAGGTAATAAACTCTCTCGCATTAAATTTCAGTATTTCGTACAAGCGCTTATCTTTCATGAGTTCCTGCATAGCCTGTTGGAGAGCCACCTTATCTTTTGCTTCAATTATTAAACCATTTATCCCTGGCTTTATAATTTCATTCGAACCATTAATATTGGTAACAATAGCAGGTAAACCCATAGCCCCAGACTGAAGTACAACATTTGGAAATCCTTCACGATAACTTGGAAACACTAAGGCATCACTAATAGCAAAATAAGTACGAACGTCCTTTTTAAAACCAACTGATAGTATAGCATCATTATTTTCTATTTCTTTCAAAGTTTGAGAATTCAAACGATCTAAATCTGATTCCAAAGGACCTACCAATACTAATTTTACGTTCTTGTTTTGGTATGTAACCTCCTTAAACACGGACACCAACTCATTGATTCCCTTATCGCCAACTAAACGGCCAACAAAAATAAAAACAAAATCATTACTATCAATACCCAGCTCTTTTTTTAAGTCTTCCCGTTCTGATAACAAAACCTGATCTTCAGAAAAATAAGCGGTATCTATACCATTTACATTGCCATTAGCAATAATTTTTAATGGTTTAGAGGTTATTTTATATTTAATCAAATCGCTTTTAACGCCCTCCCCTTCAGGGAAAATATCAGTCGCGCAAAAACAAATTAAGCAATCCATTAGGATTAAAATCTGTTGTAAAAAACCTCTTTTTTCGGGAAATATTAACCCGGTAAAAGTATGAATTCGTATTGGAACCCCCGCCATTTTAGCTGCCAACATAGAAAGCAGACCGGCTTTTGGTGTAATGGAATGTACAATCTGTGGCTTTTCTTTACGGAATAAAAAGTACAATACCCAAAGTGATTTTAAATCTTTCAATAGACTTATATTTCGTTGGATTTTAACATTTTCAGTGCGTACATTTTCACGCTCACGTACTTCATGCAAATGATGATCCTCTCCGGATACCGCAATGACCTCGTAGTGCTCGTTTAAAAACGACAACTGCCCTTTGAGAAGGTAATTTAATGACATCGCTACTGTAGCGGTACGGATTAGTTTAGTTTTCACTGATAAATATTATTTTATTTATTCGGTCTTGAAGCAGAACTTTTTACAACCGCAAAATTATTCTTCAATTTTATAAAATATTTTTCAAAATATTCATATGATATATAGGCTAATATAATTGAAGCCGAAATCACAGAACCATAAACCAAAAAAAGCTTATAATTCTCTTGAAGGTCTATGTATTTAAATAAATTCGAAAAAATAAAAATTATCAACATGTGGTAAACATAAATTCCATAAGATATTTTTCCAATAAAGTTAAAAAAGGGTAACTCTAGATTAATCAACCTATTTTTAACGTTGATTTGACCTACGATTAAAATTAAAGAAATAGCTGTAACTATAGTGGTATCAACAATAGAATTAATAAACTTAATATTAAAAGCCATCAGTATCATTATAATCCATGCCAAAAGTTGCGTGATTTTATTATCAAATAGTTTTAAAAAAAAAGTATTTTTTTCATAAAAAAGTATTGCTCCTAAGCCTCCTACCATCATACAATCAAATCTATTTACTATAGAAAAAATAGCACTATCCGAAAAAGGATATTTCCACCATAAAAAATACCTAATAACATTGATGACTATTACCGTAGACAAAATAATAGTAAAACTATTTTGTTTTGTTTTTTTTATCAACCATGGCCAAAATAAGTAAAACTGCTCTTCAACACCTATAGACCAAAAATGAGCAAGAAACGGCAAAGTAAATTCAAAAACAAAAGGGATATTTGCCGCAAAGAACAAATAATAAAAAAAAGCATCTAAGCCAATGTTTTCTCCTAGTGATAATATTATTAAAATACATACAAAAAAATACATATAATACACAGGCCAAATTCTTAAAACACGGCGGATATAGAATTTTCTAATACTAATTGGTGCTTTTTTCCTCTCGAGTAATAATAAATAGGTAATTAGAAACCCACTTAGCACAAAAAATATTGTAACTCCATTTGAACCCAAATTCCAACCATTCGGCAATCCGTTTTTATTTATTCCAAATAAATAAATTTTCACATTAAACCCATTAATCGACCCGGCGATATGGGAAATGACAACGGATAAGGCTGCAATCGATCTTAAACCGTTTAATCCAGAAAGATATACTATATTATTTTTCATTTGTTGATTCGTATAATTAAACATGTTTATCTTCTATAACTTGAATGACTAAAAATTAATTCTTTCTTGGCGAGTATCTTCTATTGATTGATAATAATCACTCTCTTTGAGTAATTTTTTAATTTCTACTGTCAATAATTTAGCATTTCCTTGTTCAAGTAGCGCACCAACATACCCACTATTTCAGATAAACCAAAAACATTAGTGTATACAAAATGTTTTGCTGAAGGCATACTTTAAATACTGGACAATGACAAACTCTAACATTTAGAAGACAGGACAACGAAATCTGCAGTTTTCAATAACTACTAAATATCTATACGTTGGACTAAAAATAAAACTCTGTCCTGTGGTTCCAAACCTCGTGCGCATTTTCTACTATCTTTATCTAACACTTTTCATCTACCAAAATTATTTTATACTCAAAGGCAAGAAGGTCATTGCTACTTTCACCGTTTTCTGATCTTTTCTCAAAAATTTTGTGTGTCAAAAAATTAATAATCAAAAATATTTGTTTTTTAACAAATAATCTACTATTTGATCTGTCCCATATTTTGTAAAATGGTTGTCATCGAACATATATGGAATATTTTTATTAGAATCAAATTTTGTTATTCCTTTCAAATTATATAAATCAACATAATTTTTATCAGGAATTATAGTTTTTAAAAAGATATTCATAAAAGCTGTTTCATTTGAAAAGTATTTCGAAAATTCATTGTTATCGTTGATTTTATTGAAAGCTACTACTCGCGGGAAAGTGGTTGTATATGATTCCGTCTGACCTAAAATTAAAAATTTGATACCAAATTTTGAATAATAGTTAGTCATTTCTAAAAGTTTCGTTTTAATTTCTTCTTTTTCATAACCCATAACGCTTTGTTTTGCCATCATCCAATGAACGGATATTAAAACTACATCAATATCCGATGCGTTTTTAGGAATAAAGTCACTGTATAAAAAACTCATTAAATCCCTTGAATCTTTTAAACCTTTAGGATTTGGAAAAGGAAATGTATAACCCGCACTAACTTCAATTAAATTATAATCTTTTAACTTTTCTCTCAAAGTTTGAGAAAATTGAGCTGAATGACTATCACCAATCAATAACATATTTTTTTTGCTCTTATCAATTTTCAAACATTTCTCTTTATTAAAATCTTTTATATTGTCTCCTCCTGTTATAAAACAACCACAAGGATTAAACTGCTTATCTTTTTCTGCCTTATGAGCTTCATTATAATTAGCTATTTCAAAGGTTGATGCATCATAAATTGACACTAACTTTGAAAACTTATTGGTTGGATAATAAAATAAATAAACGGACGACAACGAAATAATTAAAAATAATGGTATTATTACTTTATAAGTAGAAAAACTCTTGTTTTGCTCAATAAAATAAAACGACAATACAGAAAAAATTAAAGACAAAAGACACATTGGAATTATGTTTAGCTCATTAGCCACACCATAATACTTAAAAATAATATAAATTGGCCAATGCCACAAATACAAAGAATAGGATATATTCCCTATAAACTGAATTATTTTATTTTGGAACAATAAAAATTTAATATCCAATCCTAAAATAAAAAAGGTCGTAATTACAGGTATTAAAGTATATGCCGATGGCCAAATAAAACTCTCATTAATAAGCGGATTACAGAACATCAAAACTGTAAAACAAATGATTACCAGAGTTTTTTTCAGAATATCGGACATACTTTTCTTAAGGAAATCGCTATAAAGAAAAGCTAAACCACCGAACATCATCTCCCAAGCACGGGTAGGAAACATATAAAATGAAAAATTATTATGTTCTTTTGTAATTAAAAGAGTAAGAATAAAAGAAGCTAACAATATTCCAAAGTAAATTAATAAAAATTTTCTTCTAACAGATTTATATGTTTTTTTTAATAGTAATAAAACAAGTGGATATAGTATATAAAACTGCCATTCAACTGACAATGACCAAGTATGTAATAAAATATTGGCCTGTGAAGAAAGATCGAAATAATTGATATAAAGCCAATAATAAACATTTGAAATAAAAAAAAGACTCAAAAATGAATATTTACTGTTAAGTCGCGAATCACTTGCAAAAAAGAAAATGTTCGAAAGAAGGATAACAAATAATAACAAAACAAGTAACGCTGGCATTAATCTTTGTACCCTTTTTTCATAAAAAATCTTTAAACTAAAATTTTCTTTGGTAAAACCCTCTAAAATAATTTTAGACATCAAAAAACCAGAAATGACAAAAAAGACATCAACTCCCATAAAGCCACCTGTAAAAAAAGGAACTTTGAAATGGTATAAAACAACACTTAATACAGACAAAGCTCTCAGAGCCCCAATATCATATCTAAAAATTTTTATTTTGTTCATTATTGTAACGCTACTATTTTATATAAATCTATATGTTTTTGAATCATAACTTGGATATCATATTGCTTGGATTTTTCCTGACAGGCACGTACAACTGAATCATAGTACATTTTATCATCCAAGAGTCTTTCAATCCTCGTTGCCAATTCTTTTGCATTACCACATTCAAAAAGGACTCCTACTCCTGCTACAATATCCGATAAGCCCGGTACATCCGAAGCGACAAAAGGTTTTCCTGAAGCCATCCCTTCAATACTGGATAAGGAAAGCCCTTCATATTTAGAAGACAACACAACAATATCAGCCGTTTTTAAGAGTTGTGGAATGTCCATTCGCTGCCCTAAAAACAAAACTCTCCCTTGTAATCCCAATGCTTCTGTGAGTTCTTCACATTCTTTTTTTAATACACCATCACCTACCAAAATTAATTTGACTTCTGATGGCAATAATTTTAAGGCTTTTAATAATGTAGCATGATCCTTTGGTTCTCTGAATGAAGATACCTGAATTATTAGTTTATCATTTGTAGAATCTGTTTCAAAAAAAACCGTTTTAAAGTAAGGTTTAGAATCTTTAATTTTTTCAATCGATACTCCATTAAGTATTACTTTTATTTTATTTTTATTTATAAGCGTATGATTTCTAACAATATCAGCTACTTGAATAGTTATAGCCACAACTACTGAAAATTTTCTATAAATAAGTCTGTCAAAAAAACGGTATAAAAAGCTCCCTTCTATTCTTCTGTTAGAAACACTGTGCTCTGTAAAAATCAACTTACAGTCACTACCCCCCAATATTTTAGCCACAACGGTATAATACTGTGCCGGAAATAAATGCACGTGCACCACATCGTATTGTTTTAAATAAGGTCGTAATTTCCAAATGTGAGACAAAGCATAAATATCCTTGTAATTATCCGACTCTTTTAAAACGATTACTTTACAGCAATCTAAAGCTTTTAACGCTTTGATAAACTGATGGTTATTGTTCCAAAATACTAATACGTCCATATCGATACCTGCCTTACGGTATAATGGAATGGTATCCAGCAATAATTTTTCGGCCCCTCCTGTACCTAACGAATTTATAATTTGCAAAATTTTCATTTATTTTTTCTTAAATCATTTAAATACATAAAAAAACCGACAGGAAAGCCTATAACACTATTCATAATATTCACACTTTCTATTTTCTCTCTAATACCTTTATTGGAATTAAAAGAAAATCGCCAAAAATTGATGTTTGCCTTAATTTTTTGGGTAAAAGGAATATCATATCTTTCTAATTCCGAATAACAAAACATTGCTCCTAGAGGTGATTTCATCCTTATTTTTACGATATTAGAAGTTAATCCTCCCGGCAAATACTCCGTTGTGTAAATTCCTTTATTAAAAAATAATATGTTATATTTTTGAGCTATCCTGTTCCATACCAATGACTCGGCACAAAATTTTTCATTTTCAATCTCGGGAAATTGAAACTGCTTTAAAACATCTGTTCGGAACACCTCTACCAAATCGCCGGTAACGTTGTATTTGTATCGGATATCAAGAGAATTAGATCGTATTTCATCAAAATTAGAACTGCCAACGATTTCACCTGAATCGTACATTCTACGCCCTGCAACAGCCGCTATAGAAGGGTCTTCTTTTACCTTCTCATATTGATTAATCACCAATTCGAGCGCATCAGCCGGAAGAAAATCATCACTGTCTAAAATAAAGAAAAGAATTCCCTTAGCAAAAGATAGTCCTTTATTTATGGCATAGTGCTTGCCTTTATTTACCTGAAGATGATAAATTATAGCCAATTTATTTTCTAAAATACATTGATTTATGAATTCTTCAGTAGAATCCGAACTGCCATCATCTACTATTAGCCATTCAAAATTTTGATTTGTTTGCCTTAATAGACTGTTGTACAGTCTTGGCAATAAATTGGCTCTATTATAAGTGGGTGTAAAAACTGTTATCATTATTATCTCAGTATGTAAATTGTAAATACAATATTATAAATCAGAATTAATGCAATTAGTCTTGATTGCTTTTTAAACAATTGTTGATTTAATAACGGATACAAGAGTACAACCATATAAATATACCACGATAAATAGGCAAATCTATCAGAAAAGTTCGCTCGAATTACGAGTACCCAAAAAGCATTTGCAATGATATATGAATTATAGATAACAGAATATAATTTATCTTTATAATTCTTTTTAAAAATGTAATAATAGCCTGCTACAATTGGAATTAGACTATAGAGAATAAAGTCTATTCTGAAACCCATATTATAATCACTTTCCTGTTTTGTAAGATAATCTACAAATCGTTCATCCTCTACAAAAGATGCCATAACTAATTGTAGTTGAGCTCCAAAAACAAAACTAAGGGGTATACAGAAAATCCAGAAATAATAATAATATTTGGTTGCATTATATCTTCGAGCCAATAGTATAGCCGAAACAGGCAAGAGCATCGAATTATGAAAACCTACAGAAAGTAATAAAAAAAAGTAAAACAGCTTTTTATTATCAATCTTAGATAAGGCTAATAATAAAAAAGAAGAAGCCAATCCTGCCCTTACAGTATTTATCCCGTAAGCAAAAAAAACAAAATTGGTGATTAATCCTAGGAAAAGTATAAAATGGTTTCGGGTAATTTTCTTTGAGAAATAATAAAAATTTAATGTATAAATTAAAGATGTCAATACAAACCAAACTTGCACATTCATAAATAAGGTACAAAATTTCATATACGCTGAAAATAACTTGTCCTTTAAAACCATATTTAAACTGGCTTGCTGCAGTTCCCTATACTGGTCAAAGTATGAATCGCGATCCTCTACTTCATGTATAGGAAACGTCCCTATCAATAAAATTAGAGTCACTATATAAATGAAAGAAAGTCCGTTAAAAGAAGTGTATTTTAGATTGTTTTTTGTGAATATTGTTAATATTACCATAAAACTAAAAAATATTATTCCGAAATAAATGCTATTATATAAAGCTATATTGTCCAATGCGTATATTATTTAACCGAATTAAAAATAGCTTCTAACTTTTTTATCTCGCTTCTGTTATCACTAAGCTCTGATTCTAAAGCCGATATATATTTGCCTCTTAGTTTTTCATTTATCATCAATTCTTCTATTTTATCAGCCAAATCTTTAGCATTCATTTCACAAATACTGGCATTAACACGATTCGTAAACTGATCATTTACAGTAGAAAAATTAGTAACCACTATTGGTTTACATACTATTTTTGCTTCGTCCAAGGCAATTGATTTACCTTCAAACTGAGATGGTAAGACAAACATATCAGTCTGATTCAAATAAGGGTAAGGATTTGATTTTAATCCCATAAAAGTAATCTCATTGATTAAATCGTTTCCTTTTACTTTTTGACTATAATGTTCAGGATTATCTATTGCACCAATAAAATACCATTTGAATTTAATATTCTTTAATTTTAAAATAGACATTGCATCAATAGCAAAATCGGTTCCTTTAGCCTTACATACATGCCCAATAGTTAAAATACTAAAAACGTTTGCATCCAAAGGATCTTTAACTTCCAATTTAGATTTTAGTCTAATTTCGTCTATGGACACTATGTTTTCCATTAACTTAATTTTATTCGACTCCGAAGGAAATCGCTTCTTCAATGATTGTACACAGTGTGGAGAAACAGTAAATATATGATCTGCTTTAGGATAATACTTCTTGTCAGCGCTATAGTAATAGTCCCATTTTTCGTAGTCACTGTGAAAAAAAGTAATTTTTTTTATGGCATCAACGCTATCGATTAAATAATATAATAAATGTTGTCCTTGATAATCAATAGCCACATCATATTTCTTATTCATTTTGGGTATCAATTTTGACAATAGAATTCCTCCGTAACCTTTGTCAAATAAAGATATTAATATCTGAAATAATCTTAAAAAGAGTCGAAAAGGTGCTATAAATAATAACTTGGACAATGATTTTATATTAAGATGAAATATAGCATCTAATTCAGAAAATATAATTATATTCAAACTTTTATTCAAATCATTTTTAAGAATGCCATTATTAGATATTAATAAAAGATCTACATCATACTTCTCATAATCCAAATTATTCAATAACGTAACCGCACTCTTTGACACACCGCCACTCTCTAAATTACTCAATAAAAAAAGAATCTTTATCTTATTCATTACCTAATATTTTTTTCTTTTGGATAATGAAATCCTTTATATTAAACTCTAATCCTCTTTGAAAGGATAGTTTTTTGCTAATTTGCATTGCTTCAAATACATTTAAATACTTAATAATTTCTCAAATTCATTTACAGTTCGCTCAACACTAAAATCCTTCGCTCTTTGTAATCCTACTTCTTTGTAATGTAATCTTAAATCGTCCTCTTCAATCATTCTTTTTACTGCGATATAAATGGCTTCATCGTCGTGTTCACACAATAAGCCGTATTTGTTATTATCTATAATTTCTGTAGGCCCGGCAGTTTTGGTTGAAACAACTGGGACTCCCAAGGACATGGCCTCACAAACAACTAATCCAAAACCCTCATATGCTGAACTTAAAAGTAGCATGTCTGCATTTTTAATGTAAGGAAAGGGATTCCTGACAAAACCTATAAATTCAACTAAATCTTCTACATCTAATTTTTTTCTTAAAGCAAACAATTCTTCTTTTAATTCTCCATCACCAATAACTTGAAAACACACCTTTATCTGCTCTTTTTTAAATCGTGATGCTAATCGCATAACCCTATCCATTTTTTTGGGGTGCGTTAATCTGCCTACGGTAACAATAGTAAATAATTCATTGCTTTTGTCATATTCTTCGTTTGCTAAGTTTAGTATTTTAGCGACATCGATAGGATTATAGATTACCATTCTATTTGACGTGCAGGTGGGAAATCGTTTTTCAAAGGCATTCAATGCATCGTTAGAAACACAGACCACAGCATCCATTTTGTTGTAGGCGCATAGTTCTTCTTCTTTAGCAAACTGTTTGGCTTCGTATGGAAAATTGAACAAGTCACAGTGCACCCACGTAATTTTTTTTGCTTTGGTTTCCATTAGCGAATGCAGCTTCAAGGGAATTCCTTCTAAAAAACTGATTTCCGCATCATACTGCCTTGTGATTTTTTTTCTAAGCACATGGCGAAACATGCTATTATTTCCAAACCATATAGATAAACGGTACGCTATTTTGTAATATAAATTATAATCTTCCCAAAGTGGGATAATAGTAACTTGTTCTGGCACCTCAGGCAATAAAATGCCTTGATTTATTATCAAACAAAGATCTATTTCAAACTTAGCGTAATCTATATTATGCAAGAAATCGATTAAAACGCGTTCTGCCCCACCGGCATTTAATGGACCATACAGGAATAAAAATTTTTTCATTTTATAGATTATTTATCTAAGTACTTTACAATAAACATCTTTTACTTTGCTACACCAAATATCTACATCAAAAATAGCTAAATTAATTTCTTTCGTTTTTAAGCATAATTCATCAAGATCATTGGGAGTAAATAATATAACCTCTTCCATTTTGATACTTAAATCTTTTGAATTTAGCGACTCAAATACAAATGTCGACGGCTTATCAGCATTCCACATTGTTCCAGGTATATTAGACTGAATTACTGGAATGTTGTAAAATGTAGCCTCTAATATGGCAAAAGAAAATGTTTCATGAACTGATGTTGAAACATAACAATTAATTGAATTAAAAAAATCAGCAACATTGTCGGTTTCATCAATTAATTCCAACCAATCTGGAAAATTTCCACGAAAAAAATATTTTACAACTTCAACTGTGTCAACTCCTTTAGTAATTACAACTTTAAATTTTAAGTTCTTTTCGCTTAAGATTTGTGCAGCATTTAATAATACATCAATTCTCTTATCGATATTTCTTCCTCCAAAGGTGCCAAATACGACACAATCCGTCTTTAGCCGAGCATTTCTGAAAATTTTATTTGGCTGCCTAGCTCCATTAAAAATGACTTCAGTAATAAATTTTAAATTATTCCGATTACCAAAACGACTAACAAACTTAGACATTTCATCACTTACAGAAATAATATTTACTTTCCTTGCAAGATAACCATAATGATATTTAAAAATAATAAACTGATAGATCTTCTTTAAATTATTTGAATGGAAGGTGATTTTATTGTGTAAATGCCATATTACTTTTATATCATGACCATATTTTTTTAGATAACCATTTTTCGCAAAAGTTACAGGTATATCGTAGCCGTCAAAATGGGTATGAACTATATCCGGCTTAACTTCATTAAAAATAACTAGCAATTCATCAGAACCGTTAATAAAATCATCCATTGTGAAATAAACCTCATGATCATTCATGAATTGATTAATCCAAGAAGTTTTTTTTGTTTTCTGAGGAAAAACATAGACAAATTTACTGTTTTCACTATTCAACTCTTCTAATCGTTCTAGAGATTTAATAAAAGCCCCCTTATATGGTGCTGAAAACTGTGAACATTGTATAACTACCATATATTTTTAAATTTTAAATAAAAACAATCGAAAGCAAATTAATATATATAGAAAATATTAACACCTTAAAAAATCAGAACTTTTCAAGATGTTAATATTTTCTATCTAAAGTAATATTACTGAAAAAAAATATTACTTTTTTTTCTTAACAATATATATTATAAAACTATTTCATTCTTGCTAATAGCATTATATGACAGATTAACAAAAAAAAGAATAAAGTTTATAATTCAATATTTTTTGTAACAACTATCAAATACAAACATATTTTCTAATTGATGAAGATGATGAATTCCTATAACGTTTTTTCTGAAATCAGGCTCAACAACTGTCAACTCTTCTTCCTCATAGTTATTTAAATCTAAATTTATAATTTTAGAAAGGCGAAGTGCTCTTCCGTAAATACCAAATGTATTTACTTGATTAGGCCTCACATAACTATCATTCTGTTGGAAAATAGGACCTGCGTTTCTGCTTTTTCTACAATCCATTGAAACTGGATTCTGACGATGGCTATCTATTTTTTCTAATTTTAAACTATCTATTTGATAAATATATAAATCAACTCCTTTATTTAAAAACAACCATTTTTGATTGTTTTTATCTTTGAAGTAAGTAGCGTCTGCTATTTTCTCTCCTTCAAAAGCAGTTGAAAATAATTCCCACTTATCTGGAAATTGAACACATTTATAAATTTCTAAGCGTTTATTCCCGCCAGTTTCCGGAATCATAAAAATTTCATTATCTTCATTAAAAATACAAGGATAAGAAAGATGATAATCTTTAGTAAAAATATCATTTACATTTTCTAACGAAAAATTGCCATTTTTCATTTTTTTAATCTCTCCAACTGATATTTTACCTACCATATTTTTGTATGGCAAATTCTCGAAAAACACAAAATGTTTGTTATTATACTTGTATAAAAAAGGGTCCGCCCAAAAAACATCTTTAGGCATATCAATACTCGTTATTTTAGATAAATCTGCTTGTATAAATTCGCCTTCCCCTATATTCAATGTCCAACAATCTAATCTACCTAATGGAAATGTATTATGCATTTTATACTTTAATATATTTTTATAAAAATTAAACAGATATTTCAACAATGTAACATTAGTTAATTGATAATCATTATTATCTTCTATTAAATTCACTTCATATTTTCTATTTTTTTTATTTAATTCAGTTAAATTTTTTTGAATTAAAGCAATGCCTTTTTGTTGTAATTCTAATTGAGTTCTATAAAAACCCCAAAACCAATTATGATATGCGGTATCAATTATTATTCCATTTGGATACTCTGAATTATACTGCATTAAAGAAATAATACAATATTCTTCTTTTTTGGCAATCTCTTTTAAAGCATAAGGATAATCTGCTTTATTATTATTAGAGAAAAAAATTTGCAAAAACCCTTGTTCAGTACAGTCATAGTCTTTTGAATTAAACTCTAACCCTTGTAAATCAATGATTATTTCTAAATTAGCTTCTTTTATTTTTTTATAACTTTCTTCATTTAAATTTAATTTCCCATTTAATTCAACATTTTTCAAACATAGAATTATATCTAATCTATCTTTTAGTTGTTCTAGTAGTTTATTATTATTAGACTTTCCAAATAATATTTTTTCAATTTTTTCTTGTATGCCGTAAATAAAAAAAACTATTGAATTTTTAAAGAATGTCTTCTTTTTCGACTTGTTATCTTCTAACACATTTCGAATATCAATAATTGTAACTTCACAATTATTTGAATTAACTAAATTCATAATAAGAATTAACTCCCAATTTCTAAGTGAATTAATTTCCTTTGAAACAATTATTCCAATTTTTTTATATGTTTTCAAATTATTATTTTTTTAAAAAATTGTATAGCCTATAATAAATGTAAAGCCCCGTAAAACTTCTGAAATATAAAGCTGTTTTGTAAAAAGAATTAATACTGGATTCATAAATAAAGTTTCTGACATAAAAAAAATACATTGAATTAAATAATTCCTTCATCTCTTTTTTCTTTGTTATAAAGTTATTGCCTGATTCTTTGTGAAAAGAATTTGAGACTTTTTTTAGCAAAGTATCAAATAAAAATGGTTTTATTTTTTCTAAACTTTTATTTTTTCCCGCTATCTCTTGTAATTTAATCAAAAGCAATGGTAAATGATTGAAGTTTACATGATATCTGGAAGATGAAGACTCTTCATTTTTAACATAGTAATAACCAAAATAATTCAAAATTTGAATTTGATCTATATATTTCAAATATTCTAAATTGAACATTAAGTCTTCTTGATAACTTAATGTTTCTGAAAACTTAATATTATGTTTTATTAAATCATCTTTATAATATAATCTAGCACAAGGTGAACTAATTGACTCAAAAACTATTATTTCAAATAAATTTTCGTTATTTAGAATACCACTAGGAAATTTTTCAATCAATTTTGTAAAATCTTCACTTTTATTTTCGATCCCTCCTTCACTTACATTGACCATACCAGAAATGGGCCAAATTCCAATTTCAGCATATTGTAGATGCTGCTCTAAAAAATCAGGCTTTACATAATCATCTCCATCTATGAACATCAACCAATCGGCTTGGGCTTTAACTATACCTCTATTCCGGGTAGCGCTCACGCCTTGATTAGTATGGCTAAAAACGCGAATACGACTGTCTTGTTTCTCAAAAACGTTTAATAATTCTAAAGTTTTATCTGTAGAACCATCGTCAATTAACAACAATTCAAAATCTGGCATACTTTGACATAATAAGCTTATAACGCATTTCTTAATATGAGTAGCGATATTGTAACAAGGAATAATAATGGAAACTTTTGGACTCAAATTAATAAATGATTATTTTGTTAAACTTTGATGTAAAAACGCCGTAGACTGCTGTTTTAATTCATCCCAACGTTGGTTAGCAAAAGTAAAATCTACCGCTGATTTAACGATACTTTCAATATGTGTATCTTCTTCGTCAACAAGTCTGTCTTCAAGTTTAAACTCGCTTAAGAGAGAATAAAAACGAGACGCTCCCCTCTGTTTATTGACGATTGTTAAAAAAGGTTTATTAAAAATAATACAAAAAACAGTTCCGTGAAAAGAATTAGTAACAATGAAATCCGCTTGATCAAAAGCCTTTATCCAACCTTCTACCGAAGGATAAACCAATTCTTCAAAAGTACTCCCATGAGGATTTTCAGAACGGGAAATTGGCTGATTGATAAAAGAGTCTACATTGAGAATCGTTTTAGCATTTTCTATAATTCTTTTTATATTTACTGTTTCATCTAGTATGTACGAAAAAAGTCCTGATCTGTTGGGTATCTTTTTTTTATTAGCAACTTTTAGATAGTCTTCTTTGGTTAATAGCATAGTAGGATCTAATACCCATTCTGGAGCTAGTCCTAAATGTTGCTGACACAAATCAATGCCGCTTTTTTCCCTAACGGAGACTGAATCAAATTCTAGTGACAAGTCATTACATTTCTTTGTTTCCTCAGGAGTAAATTCCCATTCAGCTGTACCAAAGGAAGTAGCATAAACTATTTTTTTTATGCTGTTATTTCCTTGTAAAAAATCCAAGAAATAATTAAAAATATTTGGAGAGTATTTGGGTCTCCATGTTTGGTCACTGCCTACAATCACTATGTCGTATTTTTCTTCTTCAAAATGTTGTTTTAAAGAATAAGTATTATCAATTTCTTCGGTTAGATTAATATTATTTAATAAAAATGTATTATGACTATAAAAAATTTTTTTTTGCTCTGAAAAGGTCAGAACATTTTTATTTAAGATTTTTTTTAGAATTAATTTTTTCCAACCACTCAAAAGAATTTTAAATTTAGAATGAGGGTTTTGATTCACCCTATTAACTGTCTTGACATTGTATCCTATCACGGATAGATAATGAGTCAATGCAAAATTCTGAAGGCTTCCTCCATAATTTGCTCCTAACGGCTGTGTAAGTACTGCTATTTTTTTTTGTGTCATTATTTAAAACATATAAGATTTTCAGAATGGGATCGTCTTAATGAAAGTGTTGTTCTAAAGCTATCTTTAGCAATTCCAATCGGCACCATACAAATTATTTTTTCTGCCTCAGGTATCGCTATAATTTTACGTACTAATTGATCATCACTTTTTGTTTTTCCCCAATTTGCAGGACAATTAGCAATTTTGTAATAGTGAAGAGCGTATAATAAATTCATTAAATAAGCACCACCGTCAATGTAAAACTGATTTCTTTCGCCCACGGTATAATAATATTTCCGGTCATTTGTAAGCACTAATAATTGTGAAACATTATCTGTGTAACCAGCAAAACCAGCTTGAATCTCTAATACTTTCTCAATTTTGTCTTTATCTTCTAACAAATAAATATTTGAAGCCTGCCTGTTACAAACAGAAGGAGCTGTATTTGCTAAATCAATAACCTTTTTCAAAATACTACTCTCAATTTTTTCTCCTGTAAACTCCCTAACACTTTTTCTAGAGTGTGCAAAATTGTGAAAATCAGATTTAACATCGTTATAAAATGTATCTCTTATCCAGTTAATTTTACCACTAAAATCAGTTGTATAAGAATTACTTAAAATATTTTTATAGACATTATATTGTTCTAAAGTATATATCGTACTTATATCATAATTTGCTTTTTGATGCAATTCATAATATTCACACATAATCCTGTAAGCAGTTTTGATTTGATCTCTGTTCATATTAGCTTTAACTTCGCTATCATCTAACATCCTATGTAAGTTTTCGACTCTGTTTTTAGCAAATCCGCTTTTCATTTTTGTAAACAACATCCCTTTTTCAATAGAGTGATAATGTAAAATTAAATCCGCTTCTTTATTTTTAATGTCCTTCTTAGAAAAAACAATTGAATACTTTTTATACAATAAATAATCCTCAAAAAAATTTGAAATTAATTCATATCCTTTATAAAAGTTAGAATCTTTATAATTAACAATAGGTAAATATAATGGGCGTAAAATTTGTTTTATTTTTTTCATAAAATTATTTCTTAAACTTTTTTTCATTTAACCAGAAAAGGAATGATTTTTTTTCATTTTTACTTACACCCAATAAAATAATAGGAATGACTGTAAGTCCACAAATAACTACTGATTGGTAACATAATTCAAATAAGCTTGTTGCATTACTAAGTTTTGCAATATTAACTAAAATAAAGGTTGTTCCTGATACTAAAAGAACTTTCAGAAGAACTTTTAAATTAAAATCTTTTAAATTTAAACCCATCATTTTTTTTAAAAATAAAAGTCTAAAAACCAATGCAATAACAGAATTACCTATTAGCACCCAAAATGTATTAATTGGATTATTGGTGATTTTAAAAGTGAGCCAAATTGCAGGGAGTGTTAAAAATATAAAGGTTCCTACTACAATTTGGTACCACTTAATTTTACCAGTTGCTTGAGCACCAATAATCAGCGGATTTGCCAGTGTTTCAATTAAAGAATAAATCAAAGCAAGTTGAATAAATTCAATGGTGAATTGAGGCACCTTAGTCAGCCAAAGATTCATTATATAATCAATATTAGCCAAAAAAGGGGTAATTAAAATTAACATCGCAAAAAAAGAAAACTTCGCACTTTTGTACATCAAATTAAGTGAAGCTTCTGTATCTCCTTTCGAATAATTTTTTATTATCTGTGGGTTTACTGCAATTTGAAAATTTGAAATAAAATTACCTATAACACCTTGTACCATGAGCGTTAAACTATAAGACGCATTGGCAACAGGTCCGAAAAACAAATTTAAAAGGATGTTACTTCCCTGACCACGAGCTATACCAGCTATATTCCCAAATAAATTCCAACCCGAATAACTTAAAAGCTCTTTGTAATAAACTTTGTCATAATAAAAATGATAAACAGATTCTTTAAAATGTCTTTTACAATAGTATTTAAAAACAAATTGCATAATTAATGAAACAATAAAAGTAAGTATTGCATATAGTACGAGTTTATCTGCATTTAATTGCAATAATAGTAATACAATAACCAGCTTTAGAATTGTCTCTACTACACTTAGATATGCATAAGCTTGCATATGTTCTCTTGCCATTAACAAGGCGTTGTATGGCACCTGAATAACGCTCAAAAGAAATGTTAATATAGAAAATTGATAGACCCAATTCACAGCATATAATCTTTCAGTAGGAATATTCAATTTATAATTGATAAACCACAAACCTATAGTTTCACCTAAAATCAAGATAACAAGAGCTATAAAAATATGAATATTTAAAGTTGCATTAAATGTTTTTTGCAACTGTTCCATATCATTTCTCCCAATATCAAAGGACAGATAGCGCTGGGTAGCAGATGCCATGGCCGAGTTTAGGAAAGCAAACATTGTAACCATACCACCAACCAAACCATATATTCCGTAGTCTGATACTCCTAATGCATCTAAAACAAGTCGTGAAGTAAATAATCCGACCCCCATGGTTAAAAACATACGGAAGTATAAAAATAAAGTATTTTTTGCTATTGTTTTAGAACTAGACAATGTATTTATTTTGGTTATTTATTGTTATTTATTTTCTCAGACTATCCTAGAAAATCTATATTTTTGAAAGGTAAACAGTAATTAAAAATGTTTCCTTAAAATAAATCTTTAATGAATTTTTTTTTCTATTTATTTCCTTTATGAAAAATTAAAAAATTGCCTGCTAGATCCTATTTATAAACATTAGAGATAATTTCATCGACAAAATTGAAGAGAATTAATTGTCTACATAGCTACTTTCGTTAATAACTTTTCTGAAGAATAAATTTGGGAAGGATTATCATTCGGATTTATTAACAAATATGCTGCAGTTACAATTAAAACTATTTTTTTGAAAGGTTCATTTTCTAATGCTTTTTTAATTTTTAAAATTAGCAGGAAGCTGGTAATCCTAATTTGACAAATAACTATCGTGTCCAGTCGATAACTCTTGAAATCATTTCATTTATTGTTAAACTTTAGGTTTCATTCATCCAACATTACAACAACAAATCTGAATTTCCACGATCCAGTTCATTATACACACTCTTGACATCTTGAGAGAATTCTTTCTTCAATATCAAATTGGCAGTGGGTGTATACACAAAAATAGTATCTTTCACTCCAATAAAAGCAGTGTAATTAGTAGTCCCAATCACCATATTCCCATTTTCATCAACCGGATGACCAATAGTAACTAAATAATCATAAACAGATTCGAATGAACCCAAATCGGACCAAACAAAGGTCGAAGGAACTACTTTAATCTTTTTACTGCGCTCCATAACCGCATAATCAATACTGATCGACGGGATATCCAGCGATAAAGCCAAATCTAAATTGCCATTCGTATTATGCTGCCAGGCTATTTTAGATTTTTCATATACTTCAGGGGCAAACGATTGAAGTTCTTCCAAAAAAATACTTGCTTTAAAACAAAACATTCCGCTGTTCCAAAGAAAATTTCCTTTGGCTATGAAATCTCGAGCTGAAACTTGATTGGGTTTCTCTCTAAAAGAGATTACATCATCTCCTTTGCGTTCAATGTACCCATATCCCGTTTCTGGTTTGGTAGGTACAATCCCAAAAGTAACAATATAGCCTTGCGAGGCTTTTTCTATTGCTTCTTGGATGGCAGTTTCGTATGCTGCTCCATCGCTAATGATATGGTCAGATGGCGTTACAATCAAAATAGAATCCGGATCAGCGGCAAAAGCAGCAAATGCAATGGCTGCAGCAGTATTTCTTGGTGTAGATTCAATGATGTCAATATAAGAGGTTCCCATTTTTTCTAAAATTTTCCTACTCAAATGACAGTTATCAATATTCCCGACGACCATCATATTATCTGCTATATTGCGATTGCGATCTACGGTCATTTCAAATAAGGACTTACCGTCAAAAATATCTAAATATTGTTTGGGTTGGCTTTTACGGGACAATGGCCACAAGCGGCTTCCCACCCCACCGGTAAGAATGACATGCGTGATTGAATGTTTATTTTCCATATTATATTCGATGCTCGTTGTTCGTGTTTCGATGTTCGTTATTCGAGATTCGTTATTCGAGATTCGCATTTCGATGTTCAAAATTCTTGTTTCGATGTTCCTTGTTCGATAATCGTGTTTCGATAATCGCTGATCGTTGGACGAAAATCGATAGACGAAAATCGATTTTCGTTAAACGGATAACGATTTTATTAATTTATACAACATCATTTTTATTCTTGTACACAATTCAAATAGAAATACATAGTCAGCCTCTGTTATATAACCTAAATCTTTAGACAAGTACAAATGATAATTTGTTTCTTCTAAGGAGCCTTTTGCTATGTACAAGAACTGAATAAACTCTTTTTTATATTGTCTTGCCTGACCTTCAATTATATTTGTGGGAACACTACTTACGCTTCTTCTCATTTGACTCATAAGACCAAATTGTTCAGACTTTGGGAAGGACTGCGTAATTTTATAGACCTCTAAAGTGAGCTGATGAGCTAATTTCCAAACTTCCAAATTAGATTCCATATTTTATTCGGTACTCGAAATTCGGTACTCGAAAATCGCTATTTGAGATTAGTATTTCGATGTCGGAAATCGAAAAACGGTAAACGTTGGACAAAAACGTTAATCGATGGATGTTGTTCTTTTCTCGAAAATCGACAGACGACAGACGATGGACAGTAGTCGAAAATCGATGGACGTTAAACGTTAATCGAAAAACGCTTAAAGCTTCCCATCTGCAACATCCCCTAAAATCCCTTTTACATCATACAACAAACTGTTTTCATTTTGTAATGTAGAGAAATCAACGTTCAGGAATTGCTGGTGCGCCACACCTAAAACTACGGCATCAAATTTTTCTTCTGGTAAAACAGCAGTTGTTAGTAAACCATATTCATGCTGTACCTCTGATGAATTTGCCAATGGATCATAAATAGTAATTTTAATCCCATAATCAGCCAAAGCCGTGATGACATCCACAATTTTTGTATTGCGAACATCGGGACAGTTCTCTTTAAAAGTAATCCCAAGCATCAATAAGGTGGCACCATTTACAGAAATCCCTTTTTTGATCATCAGTTTTACCACTTGTGAAGCCACATAGTCGCCCATGCTGTCATTCAAACGGCGTCCTGCCAAGATAATCTCAGGATGATAGCCAAATTCCTGTGCGCGTTGTGCCAAATAATATGGGTCTACGCCAATGCAATGCCCACCTACTAATCCTGGTTTAAATGGAAGAAAATTCCATTTGGTTCCAGCAGCCTCTAATACGGCATGCGTATCAATTTGCATCAGGTTAAATATTTTAGCCAATTCATTGACAAAAGCAATATTGATATCCCGTTGGGAGTTTTCAATCACTTTCGCCGCTTCAGCTACTTTTATGGTCGGTGCCAAATGCGTTCCGGCAATAATCACTGATTTATATAATTCATCGACTTCCTGTCCAATTTCTGGCGTGGAACCCGAAGTGATTTTTAAAATTTTTTCTACAGTATGTTCTTTATCTCCCGGATTAATTCGTTCCGGCGAATAGCCAACAAAAAAATCAACATTAAATCGCAATCCGGAAACTTTTTCTAAAACGGGAACACATTCCTCCTCTGTCGCGCCTGGATAAACGGTAGATTCATAAATAACGATATCCCCTTTTTTCAAAACCTTTCCAACCGTTTCACTGGATTTATACAAAGGAGTCAAATCTGGCCGATTATTTTTATCAACGGGAGTGGGAACCGTTACAATATAATAGGTACAGTCAGCTATAGCAGCTATGTCAGTGGTACAATACAGACCAATTGAATCATTGGGTTCTTGTAACAATACTTTTTGTAAAACTTCGTCAGATACTTCAAATGTAGTATCGGTTCCGGATTGCAACGAAGCTACTCGGGACTGATTGATATCAAATCCAGTAACCGAATGTTTAGTCGCAAACAATCTGGCCAGTGGCAAACCAACATAACCCAAACCAATGACTGCTATTTTTTTTATGGAATTCATTTTTTAAATAATAATGCGAATACTTTCAATAAATAATAATAATTACCTCATTTTAATCCACCGCTTCGCGATTCTTACTCCCATAAATAGGCGCAGAAGCGAATTAAATTAAGAAGGCAAATATAACTAGAATAGAGTATTAAAAAGACCACTTCTCAGCGATTACGTATTAAAAAAATGCTATCATTTCAATATAAAAACACAATAGACTGACTATCAGTATTTAATATTTTGGATGTAGTGTTGTTTTTTCATTTTTTTTTAACAAAAGAAATATTTTACAACCGTTTGAGTAAGACAACTCTCTAAATGCAAAAAATAAATGCAATCGACTTTTTTTTCACTACCAAGTGAGTAGCAGGATTAAAAAACGAAATCGGCTACGACTTAATTTTCATTTTCAAAACACATCCCATGGATTCCAAAACCAACACATAATGCGTATTGGTCATGTCCTGAATCGTGGCTGTTTGTGCAGAGAAAGGACCTGATTCCAATTGTATGGAATCCCCAATTTGATAGGAGGCCACCGCAACATCAATAGTATCAGCGCTATTGAGCCATTTTTTTATAACGTTAATTTCTTCATCCCTTACAATTGCTGGTTTCCCTAACCAAAATAAGTAACGCACTACACCCACAGTATCAAAAACAGAATTCCTGTCACTTTCAGCCAACTGAACAAAAACATAAGAATTAAAAAGAGGCACTTCCACTTTTTTCTTTCTGTCAGACCATTGCCGCATTTGAGTGATCAAAGGACAATAACATTCAATTCCCCTTTTTTGTAATTGTTCCGCAACTTTCTTCTCCCATTTGGACTTTGTATAAACAACATACCAATTCATCATCTTCTTCTTGTTAGTATCACAAACGTATAATCCAGAATAAATTTTAAATAGGAAAATACGCTGTGCTTTATTCGCTAGTACGAGTCTTTTTTTTGCTATTTGTTTCTATAAAACAATTTTTCTCTTTATTCTTTATTCTTTCTTCTTTGTTCTTTGTTCTTTCTTCTCTTTCCTTTGTTCTTTGTTATTTGTTCTCTCTCCCTCTTAACCTCTTTGTTCTATATTCTTTACTCTATAATCTATTCTTTATATTCTTCACCCAACATACTCTTTCCCTCTAAACCTCTTTATTCTATATTCTTTACTCTAAATTCTCAAATCAAGAACCTATCGCCTGATACACAAACCCAATACCTCTTAGCTCAGCAGCATTCAGTACATTCCTCCCGTCAAAAATAAAAGCGGGTTTTTGCATCGAATCATATATTTTCTGCCAGTCGTACTGAGTAAACTCATCCCACTCTGTTAGTATAGCAATAGCATGTGCGTTTTGACAGGCTTCATAAGGATCCGAAAAAGAACTTACGGAGTTTGCATTTTGTTCCGCATTTCTGGTTTCCAAATAATTTAAATCATCCATGATTTTTTTGTTGGAAACTTTTGGATCATAAACAGCGATATTCGCATGTTCATTGATTAAATCATCCGCAACATAAATCGCCGCTGATTCGCGGGTATCATTCGTATCTTTTTTAAACGCCCAACCCAGGAACGTTATTTTCTTACCCGAAACCGTATTGTATAAGGTTTGCACAATTCTGCTGGAAAAACGTCTTTTTTGATGGTCATTCATGATGATGACTTGTTCCCAATAATCTGCAACTTCATGCAGACCGTATGTTTTTGCGATGTAAACTAAATTCAAAATGTCTTTTTGAAAACAAGAACCTCCAAAACCAACGGAAGCTTTTAAAAACTTGGAACCAATCCTGCTGTCCATTCCGATTGCTTTAGCTACTTCATTCACATCTGCTCCGGTTTTTTCACAAAGTTCCGACATGGCATTAATCGAAGAAATCCGCTGTGCCAAAAACGCATTAGCGGTAAGCTTAGACAATTCAGAAGACCAGACGTTAGTAGTCAATATTTTATCGGCAGGTACCCAATTAGAATATACAGCAACAAGAGCCTCAATCGCTTTTTTACCTTCCGCTGTAGTGTCACCTCCAATCAGAATTCGGTCTGGCTGCAAAAGATCAGAAACCGCAGTTCCTTCCGCTAAAAATTCTGGATTGGACAAAATTTGAAACTGCACTCCGTTACCGGTGTTATCAAGAATACTCTTAATCGCTTCTGCGGTGCGTACCGGAAGAGTCGATTTCTCCACAACAATTTTATTGTCTTTTGCTACACGGGCAATTTGTCGAGCGCATAACTCAATATATTTTAAGTCAGCTGCCATACCTTTTCCTTTTCCATACGTTTTGGTTGGCGTATTTACCGAAATAAAAATAATCTGGGCTTCATCGATGGCTTTTTCTACATCCGTTGAAAAAAATAAGTTTCTTCCGCGTGCTTCCGAAACAATTTTATCTAATCCCGGCTCATAAATAGGAATATTGGCAGTGTCTTTATCATTCCAAGCGGCGATGCGCTCTTCATTTAAATCAACAACAGTAACCTGTATATGTGGACATTTTTGAGCAATGACAGCCATCGTTGGACCACCAACATAACCAGCTCCAATGCAACAAATTTTTGTAATTTCCATTCTCTTATTTTTTCTATTCTCTAATTTAACTTCTCACGGTTAGCAATTTGCATCAAACACAATTTGCATCATCCATCATTCATAATTCATCATTCGTAAATTATAATTTATGATTGCTCATTCACGCAAATTCTCCCAATACCATTCTACCGCTACTTTCAATCCTTCCTGCATAGAATATTTAGGATTGTAACCTAATAAGGTTTTTGCTTTATCAATACTGGCCAACGAATGCGGAATATCACCCGCTCTGTTCGGACCATATTCAACAGTAACATTCCCTATTTTGGGATCATATTCGGCTAAAGATTCTTTCAGATAATCCACTAAATTATTCAACGTATTTCTATCTCCGTACGCCGTATTATAAACGGTATTAATTGCCTCCGGATTTTGTGTCAGCATCGCCAACTCATTCATTTGAATAACATTATCGATATAAGTAAAATCTCGGGAATAATTTCCATCCCCATTTATTTTTGGACTTTCATGTTGCATGAACTGCATCACAAACTTAGGAATCACAGCCGCATAAGCGCCATTAGGATCTTGCTTTCTTCCAAAAACATTAAAATACCGCAACCCAATCGTCTCCAAGCCATACGTCTTGCTGAAAATTTCAGCATACAACTCGTTCACATATTTTGTTATCGCATACGGAGAAAGCGGTTTCCCAATCACATTTTCCATCTTTGGCAAAGCTTCTGAATCCCCATAAGTCGAAGAGCTTGCTGCATATACAAAGCGTTTTACTTTTTCGTCTCTGGCTGCAACCAACATATTCAAAAATCCCGAAACATTCACATCATTCGTGGTAACCGGATCATTTATAGACCTCGGCACCGAACCTAAAGCCGCCTGATGCAAAACATAATCGACTCCTTTTACCGCAATGGCACAATCCGTTGCCTTACGAATATCCCCTTCTATCAAAGAAAAATTCGGATTATTTATAAAATCTTTTAAATTGTGTCGATGACCTGTTGCAAAATTGTCTAAACAAACCACCTTATACCCTTCCGATAAAAAATATTCACATAGGTTAGACCCTATGAATCCAGCTCCTCCAGTAATTAAAATCGCTTTTTGTTCTTCCTCTTTCATGTCGTTTTGTTTTAAAAGCTAACTACTACTTCGTTGGTTTTTTTAGTATCTTTTGAGCTACCTTTTGGTAAATACTTTTCGGTTTGTCTTCTTCATAATAGCCATTTGCATAGGTTCCATACCCATAGCCGTAACCGTATCCATAGCCATAACCCGTGCCATATTTCGCTTTGTTTTCTAAACCATTTAAGATAATGCTGGTATTGTTTAACTCCCCGCGTTTCACTCGATTGTTTAACAAAGTGATCATGTCCTTTTTAGTAAAATTCTGTCTGACAATATACAGCGTTACATCGCAATATTGTGCCAATTCTAACGCATCAGAAACCAAACCAACAGGCGGTGTATCCAATATAATATAATCGTACTTCTTCTTTAACTCTTCAATTAATTCTTTCATACCCTCACTCATAATCATCTCCGCCGGATTTGGCGGAATAGGACCCGATAAAATAACATCCAAATAAGGAATGTGAGTATTATTAATAATTTCATCAACTGTTTTTTGCTTAATTAAATAATTAACTACCCCAACTTCATTGGACAAGTTAAACTCAGAAGCCAGTTTAGGTTTTCTTAAATCCAACCCAATTACCACTGTTTTCTTTTCGCTCAAAGCAAATACTGTAGCGATGTTTATCGAACAAAAGGTTTTTCCTTCACCACTCACAGAAGAAGTAATCATCAACGTCTTAGCACCGTCTACATTTTGTTGTTTGTACAAAAACTGAAGCGACGAACGAATTGCTCTAAAGGATTCCGACAAAGCAGATTTAGGTTTATCATACACCGCTAAATTCGTATTTTCTCTATTGACTCCAACGACTCCAATCAAAGGGATCTTTGTCATTTTACTGATATCTTCCGTATTTTGAATCGAATTATTGATAAAGAAAACAGCAAAAACAAAAATCAACGGAAACAGAATTCCCAGAAATAATGCCAAAACATAATTAACGGAGGTTTTTGGACCGATCAATCCTCCTCCAACATCTTTTGCAGGATCTATAAAATGAACGTCGGATAAATTTGCTGCTTTAACAATATCCGCTTCGCTTCTTTTTTGAAGAAACGTACTGTAAATATTATCGCTTAAATCATACTTCCTTTTAATCTTAATAAGTTCTTGTTGATCTTCAGGAAGTTGTTTTATGGTACTTTCCGTTTCATTTATTTTACTGCTTACCATTGCTAGATCATATTGTAAAGCTGATTTAGCGGTTGCTATATTCTCTAACAATACATTTTTGACGGCTTCCATTTGGTTGTCAAAATCCTTGAATATCTTATCACTTTTTACCGCATAAGCCATTTCAGATCTTTGGGTCGACAACGCGATTAGTTTTGAAACATTAACAACAATATTTGGATCTTCAATTCCAGCTACGGAAGGTGCCGGCAGTTTCGCATAATTTACGCTGTTTTTCAGGTAGGACTTTAACGAGTTGTAATACGCCATTTTACGATTAACCTCGTCTTTTGTAACATCAAATGCCAAAATCTTTTCTGAAAATTTTGCTCCGCCCTCTTCAATATCGTAAATATTCTTCCCTTTTCTAAAGGTTTTCAGCTCGTTACCAGTTTCCTTAAGTTGGGATTCCATCGTAACTAATGTACTGTCGATAAAAGCTATTGTATTGGTTGCAAACTGATTCTTACTATCTAATTGCCTTTTGATAAGCATTTTAACAGTCGAATTCAAATATTCGACCATTCTTGCTTTATTGGTTCCTTGCATTCCTAAAGTGATAATTGAACCTCCTTTATCATCAGACTGCACACTTATCCCTTTGTATCCGGATACTGTTCCATCAAAATCATTGAACTGAACAAAATATTCGTTTCCTTTATAAAAACCAGGATTGTCATTGATTTGTAATTTCCAATTTAAAAAAGGTAAGGAAACTTGTTGCCCAACTTTATATCTTTTTACAAATTCACCAGTTTCAACAGCTGTGTTGCTGTATGAATTATTGGAATAGGTAACTATTGAAACGCTTGGGTTTTCAAATGGAATTCTGATTTCATATTCATTTTCACTTAAAAACTTGATTCCAATAAGTGTTCCCGCAAGTTGCCCTTTAGATTTATCAATGTTTACAGTGAAAGGAACAGCTCCATATGCATCGACTAAATTGTATTTGCCCTGGGAAAGATAACTTATATAATATTGTAGTTTATCTACTACCAACTCATTATGAGAACGGGATTGCAAAGTGGTTGAAATGGTCTGAACCTGATCCGAAGTACCGCCCCAATTAAAAACCAAACTCGTATTTGAGGTAAAAAGTGGATTGCTTTCTTCTTTTACGGCAATAAGGGTTTCCATACCGTAGATTTTTTCTTTACGAATATTAACCTGGTGGGCAACCGTGAAAGTAATTAACAGACTTATTAAAAACCACTTCCAATAACTTCCGATTTTTATTAAAAATCCTTTGAAGTCAAAACTGACTTGATTTTCAAAAATCGAAAAATCTTTTATATCTAACATTTCTTAATCTCGGTTTTTAATTTTTTAATAGCAAAAAAGTCGTTGTGGCTAATGACAACAACGTAATGATTGTTCCTAAGGATTCGATTCCCGTTTTTCCGGTTCCCCAAGTCTTTTGTTTGAGTGGCTTTATATACACATAATCGTTCGGTTGTAAATAAAAATAGGGCGATTTCATCACATTTATATCCGTAAGATCTAAATCATGCATTTCAACTCCTGTTGGTGTTTTTCGCATTATCGTAACCGCTTTTCTATCACCTGTTATCGTAATATCACCAGCATTTGCAACAGCTTCCATGATATTTACGTGCTCTTGAAATAAGGTTTTTGTACCAGGACCACTTATTTCCCCATTAATTGTATATCGGAAACCTGCCAATTTTACAGTCACAAAAATATTTGCTTCTTTATTGAAATATTCTGCCAATAATTGCTTCTCTAAACGCATTCGAACTTCATCAAGCGTGTACCCAATTACATTTAAATCACCTAAAACTGGAACTCTGATATTCCCATGATCATCCACAGTAAAACCATCAAAATATAATCCTGACTCCGACTTTCCTACCGCAGCACCTTCACTTGAAGGACTAAACATAGCTACTAGTTTAGGATCAATCGCTTTTATGGTAATACTCAAAACATCATTTATTTGCAAACGATACGGCTTAGTTTCTACTGCTGCAATGGTAGCTTCCTGTTGTGAACTATCTTTTTTCTGAAGATAGATTAAATCTTTGGTTGGGATACAAGAGGATAGCAACACACTAACAACCAACAACAAATAGAGTACGGATTTGCGCATTTTAAATATTTTTTAAGCGACAAATATAGCTTTTCATTTACGATTTAAAAAGCATCGCTATTTTTTAAATAGATTAATTATTTTTAAAAGATTTTTCGAATGGAACTCGATGCAATATACTGCGTCCCAAAGTAACTTCATCCGCATATTCTAGTTCATCGCCCACCGAAATCCCTCTAGCAATTGTTGATATTACTATTTCACAATCGGCAATTTGTTTGTAGATATAAAAATTTGTAGTATCACCCTCCATCGTGGAGCTTAAAGCAAAAATAATCTCGTTTACACTTCCTGATTTTACTTTTTCGACTAATGTAGTAATGTTTAATTGACTGGGACCAACACCGTCAATGGGAGAAATTTTACCTCCAAGAACATGATAAATCCCTCTGAATTGACCTGTATTTTCAATTGCCATCACATCACGAATATCCTCGACGATACAAATAATCTGGTGATTCCTGCTTTGATTTGCACAAATTTCGCACATCATACTATCCGAAATATTATGACAACTTGCACAATACTTAATATCCTCCCGCATAGTGACCAAGGCTTGCGATAAAAAACCTGTTTGCTCTTTAGGCTGCTTCAATAAATGCAACACCAATCGCAGTGCAGTTCGTTTGCCAATTCCTGGCAGCTGAGACATTTCGTTAACTGCTTTTTCTATTAATTTCGAAGAAAATTCCATAACTGCAAATGTAGCAATTTGTTTATTTGTTTAATCGGTTATTTATCGAATCGATTTGATGATTTGGCACATTTTCAAATAAACGAATTAACAATTATACCATTAAACAAAAAATCGTATTTTGGTCACATTAAACTCAAAAAATGACTCCATTCGCCATTCTATCACTAATTGTAATCTACTTCGGAATTCTTTTTATGATTTCGCATTTTGTAAGCAGAAAAGACAGCGGCAACGATGCTTTTTTCAAAGCTAATAAAAATTCCAAATGGTATTTAGTTGCTTTTGGAATGATTGGAACCGCACTCTCCGGTGTTACTTTTATTTCTGTTCCGGGAGAAGTTGGTTCTCCAAATGGGGAACAATTCAAATACTTTCAGTTTGTTTTGGGGAATGCAATTGGTTTTATCATAATTGCAAAAGTATTGCTTCCGCTCTATTACCGAATGAATTTAACTTCGATTTACGGTTACATCGAGCACCGATTAGGGATTTACTCATATAAAACTGCCGCAACTATTTTCCTGATTAGCAGAACCATTGGATCGGCATTCCGATTGTATCTTGTTGTGATTGTTTTGCAACGCTTTGTTTTTGACTTTTACGGAATCCCATTTGCCGTTACGGTTTTAATTTCGCTGGCTTTGATATTTGCTTACACGTATCGAGGCGGATTGAAAACCATTATAATTACAGACACTTTACAAACTTTTTTCTTAGTTTCATCTGTCTTTTTGACAATTTTCTTTATTTGCAGAAGTTTAAACTTAAATGTTTTCGAAGCTTTTGAAGCAGTAAAAAACAGCAATTATTCTAAGGTATTCTTCTTTGAGGATTTTGTGTCGAGTAAGTTTCATTTTGTAAAACAAATTCTGGGAGGAATCTTTGTAACTATCGCCATGGTAGGTTTGGATCAGGATTTAATGCAGAAAAACCTGAGTTGCAAAAACATTGGCGAAGCCCAAAAAAACATGTTTACGTTCACTGGAATATTTGTAGCTATCAATATCTTTTTCCTTAGCGTAGGTGCTTTACTTTATATCTATTCGGCCAAAAACGGAATAGAAGTACCAACCGATTTAGTTACTGGAAAACCCAGAACCGATTTACTGTTTCCCGAAATTGCGTTTAACCATTTAACGCTGATTCCATCCGTAATTTTCCTATTGGGATTAACAGCAGCCACATTTGCTACGACGGATTCCGCATTAACAGCGTTAACAACTTCTTTTTGTGTGGATTTTTTAGGAATGGATAAAGCCGAAAATCTAAACAAGCCAAACGTAGTTAGAAATAGGCATCTTGTGCATATTGTCTTTTCGTTTTTAATGTTTTTGGTGATAATATTTTTTAATGCTATTAATGACAGTTCTGTAGTGGGAATGATTTTCAGAGTGGCTTCCTATACATATGGACCGCTTTTGGGATTATATTGTTTTGGATTATTTGTGAAATCAAAAACAGTGAAAGACAAATTCGTGCCTTTCATTTGCTTATTATCCCCTGCTGTAACGTACTTTATAAGCGAAAATTCGAAGACTTTATTCTGGGGATATATTTTTGATAACGAATTGATTATCGTAAACGGGCTAATCACTTTTCTAGGATTGTTGTTGATTAGCAAAAATGCCACTTCTGAAACACGATTCTAGTTTTTAGCCCAGATAGCAGCGACATCCTTTTCTTGTTCCGTTTTTTTTTAACGGAACAAGAAAAGATAAAGCGTATAGCTGGAATAGCTCCTGAAAAATTTAATACTGATTGGTAGCTAACAAAACTAACGTACAAGCTACTTCTACTTTAATATCATTCAATTTCAACAACTGATAGAATTCTGGATTTTCAGTACCCGGATTGAAAATAACACGTTTTGGTTTTGCTTCGACGATATAATTGTAATAATCGCGTTGACGTGTTGGATTTAAATATAAGGTAACAGTATCGATATTTTTTAATGGAATGGCTTTAGTCTGGATTTTTACTCCGGCAACTTCGCCAGCATTTTGGCCTAATGCAAGAACGGAATGCCCTTTTTCTACTAACATATTTACGGCTTTGAAAGCGTAGCGCTCTGGTTTAGTTGTCGCTCCAAGAACCAATGTTTTTTTATTCTTTATCATTTTCTATAATTGTATTTGGCAAAAGTAATCAAAAAGGTTTATCCGTTTAGCAATTTTAAGGTTTACTTACACCTGCAATAAAAAACATTCGCCTAACATTAAAAAACAAAAAAAGAGTATTTTTACACTCTTAAAAATAAAATATGGATCTATTTATTTATCTTTTTGTTGCCCTTTTTTCCGTTCTAAATCCTATTGGTACCGTTCCTATTTTTGTGGGACTTACGCAACACGACTCTAAAAAAGAGCGTTCCAGAATTTCTTTATGGACGGCGATAAATGTATTTATCATTCTTATCGTCTCGTTTTTTATAGGCCAATATGTATTGCTTTTTTTTGGAATCAGTATTGATGCACTCCGAATAGCGGGCGGAATTATTATCGTGAGTTCCGGTTTTTCATTACTTTCCGGAAAATTTACTAAGAAACGAGGTATTAACAAAAAAGCAGAAACTGATGCGCAACAAAGGAATGACATTGCTTTGACACCGCTTGCAATCCCAATGCTTGCCGGCCCTGGTTCTATTTCTTTACTTATTGCTTTTTATCAGGAACACAATACAACTATGGAGATAATCATCTCTTCCATTGCTATTCTTGCCATTGCAGTAACCATATTTATCATTCTAAAAAGTGCTCATTATTTAGCAAAAATACTTGGAGCATCCGGAATTGTAGCGATATCAAGAATTGTTGGTTTTATTGTAATTGCGATAGGAATTCAATATATCGTAAGTGCCATTATCAATATTATAAAAGGGAATCTTTCCTAAACTTAAATTACAACTAGAAAAAAACCGGATATGATTTAAAATCTTATCCGGTTTTCTTTTTTTAATTTCTTGGCAAGAAAATCTCTGCCATCATACATCTGGCGCTTCCTCCGCCACAAGCTTCAATCGTATCCAGACTTGAACTCAAAATTTCAGCATGTTTTTCCAATTGCTCAATTTGTTTTGGAGTCAAACTTTGATGTGCAGCCGTACTCATAACCAAATATCGTTTGTCATTTACTCCACGAACTTCAAGCATATTCCCCGCAAAATTGTTCATTTGGGCTTCTGTAATCAAAATGATTTCTTTTCCATTTTCTTTCAGATTGTCCAAAACCATTTTGCGTTCTTTTTTATCATCAATACAATCCGAACAAATTACCGCAAAAGTTTCGCCTAAGCACATCATCACGTTAGTATGATAAATCAGTTTTCGCTCCGAATCAACCGTTTGAAAAGCTTCAAAAATCACTGGTGCATAATCAAAATCCTCACAGAATTCGATGAATAATTCTTCATCCGCTCTTGGAGATAATGCGCAATACGCTTTAGCATTTGCTCTGTCTAAAAGTAAACTTCCTGTTCCTTCTAAGAAAAACCCATCTTCTTCAGCGGAAGTGTAATCTATAATATTATGAATCACAAAACCTTTTTCTTCCAGTAAATCTAAAATTTCCTCACGACGTTCGTGACGACGATTTTCAGCAAACATTGGATATAAAGCTACGTCACCATTCTCGTGAAAAGAAATCCAGTTGTTTGGAAAAATACTATCCGGAGTATCTGGATTTAATGTATCATCAACAACGGTAACATCAACACCTACTGCTGTTAGTTTTTCGACAAAAGCATCAAATTCTTGTTGCGCTTTAGCATTTACAGTTGCGGGTAAAAGTCCGTCTAATACTTTTTGATAATAATTATTTACTGCCGTTTGTTCGTTCATTCTAAACGCAACCGGGCGAATCATCAGTATGGAATTTGTCGTTTGTTTCATATATTTTTTAGTTTAAAGTTTAATAGTTTAAAGTTTAATGTTGATCAACATTAAACTTTAAACCTTAAACAAATATTTAATCTCTAATTAAAGGCAAAGTAGAACATCGCAACAATCCTTCTTGTTTTGCGATTTCTGCGTATGGAATTTCTTCTACGACAAAATCGTTTGTGCGCAACCAATTGTTAAGTCTGGTAAAATTTCTTTCCGAAACAACAACATTCGTATCGATTGAAAAAATATTGGAATTCATATTATACATTTCGTCTCTGGTAATATGGAATAAGTTTTCCTTTCCAAACAGATTTACCAGAAACAAATAATCTGCCTCTTCACGGAAACCATTTTTGTAGATAATTCCTTTGTCATTCCCAACAGGTTGAAAACAACAATCTAAATGCAATGCATTGTCACGAGCTTCAATTTTAGATTTTACCAAATCGAATTCTTTGACAATCTTATTTGGAAACAAATCTTTTATGTATTGTACTCCTTGTATATTCGTTCTTGCCGTAATGTAATCTTTGTAGTCACTCCCTTTATAGGTTCCAATGAAAATATAATCGTTCCACAACATAACATCACCACCTTCTATATGCACTTTCTCTGGAGGACGAACTACTTTTTTAGGATTAATTTGGTCAATTATATATTGGATTGCATCCAGTTCGCGTTCTCTGTCTGGTAAAATATTCGATTTTACAAAAACATCATCAATCACGAAACCAATGTCTCTGGTGAATATCTGATTGTAATTTTCAATCATTTCCGGACGATAAACAGTCACATTATATTTTTTTAGTACAGCATTAAATGCTTCCATTTCATCAACCATATCTTTCTCGACTGGATAAGTCCCTGCTAAAATATGTTCTAATGATTTAGGATCATAGGCTTCTTCCTCCTTTGGCGTAGGTCCATTATTAACTGCTGAACCCAGAACTACTGCTCGGAGTCTTGAAGTTTCATTCTTTATATTTAACTCTAACATGTATTTTTAGCTTTTGGCAAATATAAAAAAAGCTCCACAAATTAGTGAAGCTTTTTAAACTGATTTTATCTTTTATCTGTTGGCACAAAATCCCTTAAAGGGTGCCCCGTGTAAACTTGTCTTGGCCTTCCGATAGGCTCTTTATTTTCACGCATTTCTTTCCATTGTGCGATCCAACCCGGTAAACGACCTATTGCAAACATTACAGTAAACATATCTGTAGGAATTCCTAATGCTCTGTAAATAATTCCAGAATAAAAATCTACATTAGGATATAAATTTCTTGATTTGAAATATTCATCTTCTAAAGCTGCTTCTTCAAGTTTCTTTGCAATGGCAAGAATTGGATCTTCAACACCTAAAGTTGCTAAAACTTCATTAGCTGCTTTTTTGATGATTTTTGCTCTTGGATCAAAATTCTTGTAAACTCTGTGACCAAAACCCATTAAACGGAAAGGGTCATTTTTATCTTTGGCTTTAGCCATATATTTATCAGCATCTCCACCATTTCTGTGGATTTCTTCTAACATTTCAAGAACGGCTTGATTAGCTCCTCCGTGTAATGGTCCCCAAAGTGCAGAAACTCCAGCAGATATTGAAGCAAATAATCCTGCGTGAGAAGAACCCACCATTCTTACAGTAGAAGTTGAACAGTTTTGCTCATGATCTCCGTGAAGAATAAACAATTTATCTAATGCATCGATAACTACTGGGTTTGCCGTGTAAGGTTCTGTAGGTAATTCAAACATCAAACGCATGAAGTTTTCTACATATCCTTTTGTATTATCGTAATAATTCAAAGGATAACCCATGCTTTTTCTATACGTCCAAGTTGCTATAACCAGGAATTTACCCATAGTTTTACAAACCGCTTCATACATTTCTTTTTCATTATCAACATTCACTGATTTAGGATTGAATGCTGTCAATGCACTTGTCAAAGCTGCTAAAACACCCATTGGATGTGCTGTTTTAGGAAAACCATCAATGATGTTTTTCATTTCTTCATTGACCAAAGTGTATTTTCTAATATCCGTTTCAAATTGCGCTAACTGCTTAACAGTTGGCAATTCTCCAAAAATTAAAAGATACGATACTTCAAGAAAATCTGCTTTATCTGCTAAATCTTCAATAGAATAACCTCTGTAACGAAGAATTCCTAACTCTCCATCTAAAAAAGTGATGTCACTTTTACAAGATCCTGAATTTTTATAGCCCGGATCTAGTGTTATTATACCGGATAAATCACGTAATTTGTTAATATCGATGGCAACTTCATTTTCACTTCCTACAATTATAGGCAGTTCAATTTTCTTTCCATCAATTTCTAATGTTGCTGTTTTTGACATAATATATTTGAAAATAAACTTTTAAAATAATAATTTCTCAAATCTAAGGAATTAAACACTAATTAAAAAGAGAATAACACAATGAAATTGTTAAATATTATACAAAAAAGCCACTCACACAAGGCGAATGGCTTATAAAAAAATATCGTAAGAATTTATTTTATTTTAAAAGCGGCCTTACCAGGGAAATACGCTGAATTCCCTAACTCTTCCTCAATTCTCAATAATTGATTGTATTTAGCCATACGATCTGAACGAGAAGCTGAACCAGTTTTAATTTGGCCACAGTTTAACGCTACTGCTAAATCAGCAATCGTGTTATCTTCTGTTTCTCCTGAACGGTGTGACATTACTGAAGTATAACCTGCATTTTTAGCCATATTCACAGCTGCAATCGTTTCAGTCAAAGTTCCAATTTGGTTCACTTTAATAAGAATTGAATTAGCGATACCTTTTTCGATACCAGTTGACAAGCGCTCCACATTAGTAACGAATAAATCATCTCCAACTAACTGGACTTTATCACCAATTCTTTCTGTAAGCAATTTCCATCCATCCCAGTCATTTTCATCCATTCCATCTTCAATAGAAATAATAGGATATTTAGCTGCTAATTCAGCCAGATACTCCACTTGTTCTTCAGAAGATCTAATTTTACCTGTTTCTCCTTCAAATTTAGTATAATCGTATTTTCCGTTTACATAAAATTCTGCAGCAGCACAATCTAAAGCAATCATGATTTCATCCCCAAAAGTATATCCTGCATTTTCAACAGCTTTTTTGATTGTATCCAAAGCATCTTCAGTTCCTCCAGCAAGATTTGGTGCAAAACCTCCTTCGTCACCTACAGCAGTAGAAAGTCCTCTGTCATGTAATACTTTTTTCAAGCTGTGAAAAATTTCAGTTCCCATTTGCATGGCATGTGAAAAAGAAGTTGCTTTTACCGGGAAAATCATGAATTCTTGAAATGCAATAGGGGCATCAGAATGAGAACCTCCATTAATAATATTCATCATTGGTACAGGCAACGTATTTGCCGAAACACCACCTACGTATCTGTATAATGGCAATCCCAATTCGTTAGCAGCAGCTTTGGCAACAGCCAAAGAAACTCCTAAAATTGCATTTGCTCCTAAGTTTGATTTATTTGGAGTACCATCTAAATCAATCATCGTTTGGTCGATTAGATTTTGTTCGAAAACAGAAACTCCTACCAGTTCTTCAGAAATAATGGTATTCACATTTTTCACCGCATTCAAAACTCCTTTTCCAAGAAACGCTTTTCCTCCATCACGTAATTCAACTGCTTCGTGCTCTCCAGTTGAAGCCCCAGATGGTACTGCAGCTCTTCCTAAAACACCATTGTCTGTAATTACATCTACTTCTATTGTAGGATTTCCTCTTGAATCAAAAATTTGTCTTGCGTGAATCTTGATAATTATACTCATAATACTAAAATTTAAATTTTGAATTACAAATATATTCTATCTTTTGGAATGATTTTATGAAAATAATGAATGTTATTAACGAAAACGTTATAATTTTTTTACAAACAGAACATTTCAGCTTTTTAAGGAATTTATTTTTACAGTATCCGTTATTTTTCTGTTTTTTATTTAAAATAATTACTGCACAGATACTAAAATTTAATAATGTCATTTAAAATTAAAAAAAATGATTAAAAGATAAATTTAACATTATCAAAATACTGATTTTCAGTTATATAAACTAATTTTATAGTGTTATCTAAATAGACATAAAACTGTTTTATATCCTGCTTTCTAAAGAATATTTAAAGTATTAATTTTTAAATTAAAATCTGATGGAAACATTGAAAACAGCCCAAAACAATATTAATCATGAAGAGATTACTTCATTATTAAAAAGAACTTCTTTACCTTTGGAAAACGCTACCGATTTAGATCCGCTAATGAATTATATCGGAGACGCAAAATATGTACTTTTAGGAGAAGCCTCACACGGAACCCACGAATATTACACTTGGAGAGCAAAGATTACACAACGTTTAATTCAAGAAAAAGGATTTTCTTTTATAGCTGTCGAAGGTGATTGGCCAGATTGCTATCGATTAAATCGTTTTGCAAAAGGATATTTAGATTCCGGTAAAGATATTTTAAGTGTACTCAATGAATTTAAAAGATGGCCAACATGGATGTGGGCAAATTGGGAAATTGCAGCATTCATAGACTGGCTCAAGGTTTATAACGAAAGCTTTCCTGCTGATGAAAGAATAGGTTTTTATGGTCTGGATGTATATAGTTTTAGAGAATCCATGAATTCCATAATTCAATTTTTAGAAAAAAACGATCCAAAAGCCTTGGCAATAGCAAAAACTGCAATGAAATGTTTTGAACCTTACGGTAAAGATGAGGGACAATCTTATGCAAGAGCTTCTTCTTTTATTCCAGAATTATGCGAAAAAGAAATCATACACATGCTTAACGAAATTCTTAGAAACGTTCCTAATTACAATCATGATTTAGAGAATGTTTTAAGCATAGAACAAAATGCTTTCGTGACCAGAAATGCCGAAAAATACTATCGAGCCATGATAAAAAGAGGTTCAGCTTCCTGGAATATTCGTGACGAACATATGGTTTCCACTATAGACAGGCTAATGAAATTCCATGGAAAGGATGCTAAAATTATCATTTGGGAACATAACACTCATATTGGTGATGCCCGTGCTACAGATATGGCATCTGAAGGAATGGTAAATGTGGGACAATTACTAAGGGAAAAATATGCTACAGACGGTGTTGTTGCAGTGGGATTTGGATCATATAAAGGCAGTGTGATTGGAGGAAGAGAATGGGGAGATTCTATGCGAAAAATAAAAGTTCCAGAAGCAGTTGAAGGAAGCTGGGAACATGCTTTTCACATTGCAAACAATGGACAAAATAGATTATTATTAATGAATAAGGTAAAGGATGAGAAATGTCTTTCATCGCTCATAGGTCATCGTGCTATAGGAGTTGTTTATAATCCAGAACACGAAAGATTTGGAAATTATGTTCTTACAATACTACCAAAAAGATATGATGCTTTTATATTTATTGATAAAACTAACGCTTTACATCCCATAAATATTGAAGTTAATGGGAATCAAATCCCTGAAACTTATCCTTTCGGTATGTAAACTATTAAAGAAAAAAAATGGGTTTGACTTATTTAAAAGTCAAACCCATTTTTATACCTAATATTGGAAGAAATCCAAATATTAACCTTTTATGTTCTCAATGAATTGATCAAATAAGTACGATGAATCGTGAGGACCAGGACTTGCTTCCGGATGATATTGAACGGAAAAACAGTTTTTATTTTTCACACGCATTCCTGCAACCGTACCATCATTTAGATGAAGATGTGTAATCTCTAAATCAGGATGATTATCTAATTCTTCTTTATTAACTGCAAAACCATGATTTTGTGAAGTAATTTCACCTTTTCCGGTAATGATGTTTTTCACGGGATGATTAATTCCTCTGTGTCCGTTGAACATTTTATAAGTCGAAATTCCATTGGCTAAACCAATGACTTGATGTCCCAAACAAATTCCAAATAAAGGCTTATCCTTTTTAAGAATTTCTTTGGCTACTTGAATCGCTCCAGAAAGTGGCTCTGGATCACCAGGTCCATTGGATAAAAAATATCCATCCGGGTTAAAAGCAGCTAAATCTTCATAAGAAGAATCAAAAGGAAATACTTTGATGTAACAATCTCTTTTTGCCAGGTTACGAAGTATATTTGTTTTAATACCTAAATCAAGTGCTGCGATTTTATAGGTAGCATTTTCATCCCCAAAAAAGTAAGGTTCTGTTGTTGAAACTTTAGAAGCCAATTCTAAACCTTTCATGTCTGGAACCTTTGATAATGCAATTTTAAGTTCTTCAATAGGAGTTTCATCTGTACAGATTACAGCATTCATAGCTCCGTTGTCACGAATATAACTTACAAGTGCACGTGTATCTACATCAGAAATACATATTAAGTTTTGTTTGATAAAATAATCTTCTAAACTCCCCGAAGCATCTTCACGAGAATAATTGAAGCTGAAATTTTTACAAACTAATCCAGATATTTTAATGCTTTGTGATTCAACTTCTGAATCGTTTACACCATAATTTCCAATATGGGCATTGGTAGCTACCATTAATTGACCAAAATAAGAAGGGTCAGTGAATATTTCTTGGTAACCTGTCATTCCTGTATTAAAGCAAACTTCTCCAAAAGTAGTTCCACTTATTCCAATAGATTTTCCGTGGAATATAGTTCCGTCACTTAATAGAAGAATTGCTTTTTGTCGTGTTGTATATTTCATGTGTAGTTAAATATTTTGCAAATTTAATTCTTTAAAACAGTGAATCCAATGTTTTTTAAAATTTTATGTTTCTCAAGTCTTCTTGTATTAGGGAAAAGTTTTAAGGTAGGCCTGATTACTTCACTTAGCTTCAATTTCCATACGAGTTCATTAACTTCGTTTGAAGTGTAAATCCCTTTTTATTCTTTAAAAGAAAAGATTACTTCACTTAGCATTCATTTTAAGCGGAGTTCAGTGAACTTCCTTTGCAAATGAAAGTGGGACAATTAGTTCTTAAAAACTCGAAATGTTATGCTCCGAAAAAATCAAAAAAAAAAGGATAAACTATAAATAGATTATCCTTGATTTTTATTGAATGATTATTTTCATAATTACTCAGCAGTCTCAGTAGTTGTTTCAGTTTCAGCAGCTGGAGTTTCAGTAGCTTCATCTTTCTTAGCTTTACCACCACGACGGCTTTTTGCTTTTTTAACTTCTTTTTTACCACCATTGTAAAGTTCGTTGAAATCTACTAATTCGATCATTGCCATATCAGCATTATCTCCTAAACGATTTCCAACTTTAATGATACGAGTGTATCCACCTGGACGATCTCCTACTTTGGCAGCTACGTCTCTGAACAAGTCAGTTACGGCATATTTGCTACGTAAGTAAGCAAAAACGATACGACGATTGTGAGTCGTATCTTGTTTTGATTTTGTTATTAAAGGCTCAACGAATTGTTTAAGCGCTTTTGCTTTAGCAACAGTAGTGTTAATACGTTTGTGCTCGATAAGAGAACAAGCCATATTAGCTAACATAGATTTTCTATGCGCAGTCTGTCTGCTTAAGTGATTGAATTTTTTTCCGTGTCTCATTGCTATGTAAATTTAAACCTTGCGGCTTAGATTATTCTTTATCTAGTTTGTATTTTGCTAAATCCATACCGAAGTTCAAATTTTTAACTGCAACAAGTTCATCAAGTTCAGTTAAAGATTTTTTACCAAAATTACGGAATTTCATTAGGTCATTTTTATTGAACGATACTAAATCACCAAGTGTATCAACTTCAGCCGCTTTCAAACAATTTAATGCTCTAACAGAAAGATCCATATCAACAAGCTTAGTTTTAAGCAATTGTCTCATGTGCAATGACTCTTCATCATATGATTCTGTTTGTGCAATTTCGTCAGCCTCGAGTGTAATTCTTTCGTCAGAAAACAACATGAAGTGGTGAATTAAAACTTTTGCAGCTTCAGTAAGAGCATCTTTAGGATTGATAGAACCATCAGTTTTTATTTCAAAAACTAATTTTTCGTAATCTGTTTTTTGCTCTACACGGAAGTTTTCAATAGCATATTTTACATTTTTTACCGGAGTAAAAATTGAATCTGTAAAAATAGTTCCAATTGCAGCATTCTGCTTTTTGTTCTCTTCAGCAGGAACATAGCCTCTACCTTTTTCGATTGTTAAATCGAAATTAAGTTTGATTTTACTGTCTAAATTACAGATAACTAGTTCTGGATTCAAAACTTGGAAACCTGAAATAAATTTTTGAAAATCACCAGCTGTTAATTGGTCTTTACCTGAAACAGAAATAGTAACTGATTCATTATCGATGTCTTCAATTTGACGTTTGAAACGTACTTGTTTAAGATTAAGGATAATTTCGGTAACGTCTTCAACAACTCCTGAAATAGTAGAAAACTCATGATCTACACCTTCAATGCGAACAGATGTAATTGCATAACCTTCTAATGCTGAAAGCAAAACTCTTCTAAGTGCATTACCAACAGTCAATCCGTAACCAGGTTCTAAAGGTCTGAATTCAAATTTACCTTCAAAATCGGTTGAATCGATCATGATAACTTTATCGGGCTTCTGAAAATTAAATATTGCCATAAATTTCGACTAAGTCAATTATTATTTGTTGTACAACTCTACGATTAATTGTTCTTTAATGTTTTCTGGGATTTGAAGTCTCGCAGGTACAGAAACGAAAGTACCTTCTTTGATATCATTATTCCAAGTAATCCATTCATAAACATGACTTGAATTAGATAAAGAACGTTCGATAGCTTCTAAAGATTTAGATTTTTCACGAACTGCAACTTTATCACCAGGCTTAAGGTGGTAAGAAGCAATATTTACAACATCACCGTTAACAGTGATATGTCTGTGAGAAACAAGTTGTCTCGCTCCTCTTCTTGAAGGGGCAATACCCATTCTAAAAACAACGTTATCTAATCTTGCTTCACATAATTGTAAAAGAACTTCACCAGTAACACCTTTAGTAGCTGATGCTTTTTTGAATAAACCTCTGAATTGTTTTTCTAAAATTCCGTAAGAATATTTAGCTTTTTGTTTCTCCATTAATTGGATAGCAAACTCAGATTTTTTACCTCTTTTTTTAGCCATCCCGTGTTGTCCGGGTGGATAATTTCTTCTTTCGAAAGCTTTGTCGTCTCCGAAAATTGCTTCGCCAAATTTACGGGCGATTCTTGTACTTGGACCAGTATATCTTGCCATTTTAAATTGTTTAAGATTGAGGTTATGAATTCAGGTCTTATCCTTCAATAACCGATATTCAATCTAGGTTATACTATGATTATTTTTGAGTATTAAACTCTACGTCTTTTTGGAGGACGACATCCGTTGTGAGGCATTGGAGTAACATCGATAATCTCTGTAACTTCAATTCCACCGTTATGCAAAGAACGGATAGCAGACTCACGTCCGTTTCCTGGTCCTTTTACATAAACCTTTACTTTTTTAAGTCCAGCTTCAAGAGCTACTTTACTACAATCTTCTGCTGCCATTTGGGCTGCGTATGGAGTATTCTTTTTAGAACCTCTAAAACCCATTTTACCAGCTGAAGACCAAGAAATAACTTCACCTTTTTTGTTTGTCAAAGAAATGATGATATTGTTAAAAGTAGCAGAAATATGAGCTTCTCCCGTTGATTCAACGATAACTTTACGTTTTTTTGCAGTTGCTTTAGCCATATTACTTATTATTTAGTTGCTTTTTTCTTGTTTGCAACAGTTTTTCTTTTACCTTTTCTTGTTCTAGAGTTGTTTTTAGTTCTTTGTCCTCTTAATGGAAGACCAGTTCTATGACGGATACCTCTATAACATCCAATATCCATTAAACGTTTGATGTTTAAAGAAACTTCAGAACGTAATTCTCCTTCAATTTTAAAAGTTGATACGGCCTCACGAATTGCTCCGATCTCGTCATCATTCCAATCTTGAACTTTTTTATCTTGGCTAACTTGAGCTTTCTCTAAAATCTCAACAGCTCTACTTTTTCCTAATCCAAAGATATAGGTAAGTGCTATAACACCTCTCTTGTTTTTTGGGATATCTACCCCTGCTATTCTTGCCATAATTATCCTTGTCTTTGTTTAAATCTAGGATTCTTTTTGTTTATTACGTACAATCTCCCTTTTCTTCGCACAATTTTGCACTCGGGACTTCTCTTTTTTACTGAAGCTCTAACTTTCATTTTGAATATCCTTTAATATCTATAAGTAATTCTTGCTTTTGACAAATCGTAAGGGCTCATTTCTAGTTTCACTTTATCACCAGGTAATAATTTGATGTAATGCATACGCATTTTTCCAGAAATATGGGCGATTACAATATGTCCATTCTCTAACTCTACACGGAACATCGCATTTGATAATGCTTCAATGATTGATCCGTCTTGTTCTATTGCTGATTGTTTTGCCATAAAGTTAAGCTACTGCTTTTCTATTTTTACCACTTTTCATTAAACCATCATAATGCTTATTCAACAAGTATGAATTGATTTGTTGCATCGTGTCTATGGCAACTCCAACCATAATTATTAATGAAGTACCTCCAAAAAACATTGCCCAAGATTGTTGAACATCCATAACACTCACAATTATTGCTGGGAACACAGCGATTAGAGCAAGAAATAAAGATCCTGGAAAAGTTATTAAAGACATCACTTTGTCAAGATAATCAGAAGTTTCAACTCCCGGTCTGATACCTGGAATAAAACCACCACTTCTCTTTAAATCATCAGACATTTTATTAGTAGGAACAGTAATGGCAGTATAAAAGAAAGTAAATACAATAATTAAAGTTGCAAATACTAAATTATACCAAAAACCAAACATATTACTAAAAGCGCCAACGATAGATTGTGATGCATCCGATTTAGACAACCCGGCTAAAGCAGCTGGTATGAACATAATTGCTTGAGCAAAGATAATCGGCATCACCCCTGAAGCATTAAGCTTTAAAGGAATCCATTGTCTATTGCCATTCAACATGTCTTGTTCGAAATCACCTGATGTTGTACGACGAGCATATTGGACAGGAATTCTTCTAACTGCCATAACTAAAAGTACACAACAAATAATAACCAATAACCAGATGATGATTTCGATAACTAACAACATTGGACCACCATTATTATTGGTAACCCTTGTTGTAAACTCTTGAATAAAAGCTTGAGGTAATCTAGCCAATATACCAACCATAATCAACAGTGATATACCATTTCCAATTCCTTTATCAGTAATTTTTTCTCCCAACCACATGGCAAAAATTGTACCTGTAACTAAGATAACTACTGAGGAAAATAAGAATTCAAAAGAATTGAATCCCAATAAAAATGCATTACTAGGTAACGTTCTGTACAAATTGTAGATGTAAGTTGGACCTTGAACTAAAGTAATTCCAATTGTCAACCAACGAGTAATTTGATTAATCTTTTTTCTACCACTCTCTCCATCACTTTGTAGTTTTTGCAGATAAGGAATAGCAATTCCCATTAACTGAACTACAATAGAAGCAGAAATATAAGGCATAATACCTAAAGCAAAAACGGAAGCTTGTGAAAAAGCACCTCCAGTAAACATATCAAGAATTGAACCAATTCCTTCTTTTGTCTGCCCAGCTAAATTACCTAATTGAGTAGCATCAATACCTGGCAGGGTCACTTGTGCCCCAAAACGATAAACCAAAAGTAAACCTAATGTTATTAGGATTCTATTCTTAAGTTCTTCGATTTTCCAAACATTACTTATTGATTCAATAAATTTCTTCATCTTAATTGAAAAATTACATTGTTACAGCTTCTCCTCCAGCAGCTTCAATAGCGGCTTTTGCAGTAGCAGTAAATTTGTGAGCGGTTACTTTTAATTTTGCTGTCAATTCACCTCTACCTAAAATCTTAACGATTTCATTTTTAGTAGCTAAACGATTAGCAACATAAACTGTCATATCAACAGTATCTTTAATAACACCATTGTCAACTAAAAGTTGAAGTGTATCAAGATTTACACCTTCGTAATCTTTACGATTGATGTTTGTAAAACCAAACTTAGGCACACGTCTTTGAAGTGGCATTTGCCCACCTTCAAAACCAATCTTTTTAGAATAACCAGAACGAGATTTTGCTCCTTTGTGACCTCTTGCAGAAGTACCACCTTTTCCAGAACCTTCTCCTCTACCTAATCTTTTATTTTGATTGTGTGTAGAACCTTCAGCAGGTTGTAAGTTACTTAAATTCATAACAGTATTTGTTATTTAGTTTCTTCAACAGAAACTAAGTGTTTAACTTTATTTATCATCCCAAGGATTGTAGGGTTTGAATCATGCTCTACAACTTGTCCCATTTTACGTAGACCTAAAGCTTCTAATCCTCTTTTTTGAGTAAGAGGACAGTTGATTTTGCTTCTAACTTGTTTTACTAATAATTTAGCCATAATTTCCTTGAATTAACCTTTAAAAACTTTTTCTAAAGAAACACCTCTTTGTTTTGCAACAGTATAAGCGCTTCTCATTTGTAATAAAGCATCAAAAGTTGCTTTCACTACGTTGTGAGGATTTGAAGATCCTTGAGATTTAGATAATACATCATGAATTCCTACTGACTCAAGAACTGAACGAACAGCTCCACCAGCAATAACTCCTGTACCATGAGAGGCAGGAATTAAGAATACACGTGCACCACCAAATTTACCTTTTTGTTCGTGAGGAACTGATTGACCATTCAAAGGAATTTTTACTAAATTTTTCTTAGCATCTTCTACTGCTTTCGCAATTGCTTCAGAAACATCTTTAGATTTTCCTAATCCGTGTCCAACCACTCCGTTTTCATCACCTACAACTACAATAGCAGAAAAACCGAAAGCTCTACCACCCTTTGTAACCTTAGTAACACGATTTACACTTACCAAACGATCTTTTAATTCAAGACCACTTGGTTTTACTAACTCTACATTCTTGTATTTACTATTAGACATACTATATTAGAATTTAAGTCCAGCCGCTCTTGCGCCTTCTGCTAATGATTTAATACGCCCGTGATATAAATAACCTCCTCTATCGAAAGTTACTACGTCTATCCCAGCTTTTAAAGCTTTTTCAGCAACTAGTTTTCCAACTGCTGTAGCAACTTCAATGTTCGTACCGTTACCTATTTCTTTTTCTCTTGAAGAAGCCGCCAATATAGTAACTCCGTTTACGTCATCAATAAGTTGAGCGTAAATTTCTTTGTTACTTCTAAATACAGATAGTCTTGGATTAGTAGCAGTACCACTAATTGTTTTTCTAATTCTGAATCTAATTCGTTGTCTTCTTTCAGGTTTTGTTAATGACATAATCTTATTTTTTAAGCTGATTTACCTGCTTTTCTTCTTAATACTTCACCTACAAATTTAACACCTTTTCCTTTGTACGGCTCAGGCTTACGGAAACCTCTGATTTTCGCAGCAACCTGTCCTAAAAGTTGTTTGTCAAATGATGTTAATTTTACGATAGGGTTCTTACCTTTTTCAGATATAGTTTCTAAAGTTACTTCTGGAGCAATTTCTAAAACTATATTGTGAGAGAAACCTAGAGCTAAATCTAATTTTTGCCCTTGATTTGAAGCTCTATAACCAACTCCAACCAATTCTAATGACTTAGTAAAACCTTCAGTTACACCAATAATCATGTTATTGATTAAAGATCTGTACAAACCATGTTTTGCTCTTTGGTCTTTGTGATCAGACGATCTGTCTACTTGAACTTGACCATCTTCAACTGTAACAGTAACGTCCGAAAACTCCTGAGTTAGTTGACCATTTTTTCCTTTAACTGTAATAACACCATTTGCAACTTCAACAGTTACACCAGCAGGGATTACAACCGGATTTTTACCTATTCTTGACATCTTATATAGTCTTTAAATTAGTATACGTAACAAATAACTTCACCACCTACGTTCAATTGCTTCGCTTTTTTACCAGTCATCAACCCTTTTGAGGTAGAAACGATAGCGATGCCTAATCCGTTAAGGATTCTAGGAATGGTTGCAGAACTTGAATATTTACGTAAACCTGGTTTACTAATTCTTTGGATATCTTTAATTACTGACTCTTTAGTATCTTTATCATACTTTAAAGCGATTTTGATCGAACCCTGAACAGCGTTGTCTTCAAATTTGTAACTCAAGATATAACCTTGATCAAATAAGATCTTAGTTATTTCTTTTTTTAGATTAGACGCAGGAATTTCAACAACCTTGTGGTTTGCAGCCACAGCGTTACGAACTCTTGTCAAATAATCTGCAATAGGATCTGTATACATATGTATTAATTTGCGGTCTTGGTTTTCAACAAACGATTTGCCGAACCTTAAACCAATTTATAAATATTTATGATACAGACAAAACGAAAGTTAAGTCTGTATCAGAACGTAATAAATTACGTCTTACCAAGATGCTTTTTTAACACCAGGTATCAATCCATTATTTGCCATTTCACGAAATGTAACACGTGAAAGACCGAATTGACGCATATACCCTCTTGGTCGACCTGTTAATTTACAACGATTGTGTAAACGAACTGGTGAAGCATTTTTTGGTAACTTTTGCAAACCTACGAAATCTCCAGCTTCTAACAAAGCTTTTCTTTTCTCAGCATACTTAGCTACTGTTTTTTCTCTCTTAACCTCGCGGGCTTTCATTGATTCTTTAGCCATGTCTTAATTCTTTTTAAAAGGTAATCCTAATTCTGTCAATAGAGACTTTGCTTCTTTATCAGTTTTTGCAGTAGTTACAAAAGTGATATCCATACCTGAAATTTTGTTTACTTTATCAATATCAATTTCAGGGAAAATGATTTGTTCCAAAACTCCAAGGTTATAATTTCCTCTTCCGTCAAAACCAGTAGCTTTAATACCACTGAAATCTCTTACACGTGGCAAAGCTGAAGTAATAAGTCTATCTAAAAACTCATACATTCTTTCTCCACGCAAAGTAACTTTTGCTCCAATAGGCATCCCTTTTCTCAATTTGAATGACGCAACGTCTTTCTTTGAAATAGTAGATACTGCTTTCTGTCCAGTGATCTTTGTTAACTCATCAACTGCATAGTCAATTAGTTTTTTATCAGATACAGCTGCACCAACTCCTTTACTTAAAACGATTTTTTCCAATTTTGGAACTTGCATTACGTTTACGTATCCGAATTCCTCTTTAAGAGCAGCAATTACTCTGCTCTTATATTCTTCTTTTAGTCTAGGTATATACGCCATTACTATAGTACTTGATTAGATTTTTTTGAAAATCTTACTTTCTTATCTCCTTCTACTCTAATACCCACTCTAGTTGTTTCCTTAGTTTTAGGATCAATTAAAGAAATATTAGATATTTGTATAGAAGCTTCTTTCTTTACGATACCACCTTGAGGGCTTTTTGCACTAGGTTTCGTGTGTTTCGAAACCATGTTTACACCTTCAACAATCGCTTTGTTCTTCTCACGGTAAACACGTAAAACTTTACCTTCAGCACCTTTATGGTCTCCAGCAATTACTCTTACAATGTCGCCTGATTTTATTTTTAGCTTTATCATCTTAAAACGAATTAAAGCACTTCTGGTGCTAATGATACAATTTTCATGAATTGTTTTTCACGAAGTTCTCTTGCTACCGGACCAAAAACACGAGTTCCTCTCATTTCACCAGCAGCATTCAATAACACACATGCGTTGTCATCAAATCTAATGTATGAACCATCGGCTCTTCTTACTTCTTTTTTGGTACGTACAACAACTGCAGTTGAAACAGCTCCTTTTTTAACGCTTCCGTTAGGAGCAGTATCTTTGATAGAAACTACAATCTTGTCACCAACAGAGGCATACCTTCTTTTGGTACCTCCTAAAACACGGATAGTTAAAACTTCCTTTGCTCCAGTGTTATCTGCTACTTTTAGTCTTGATTCTTGTTGTACCATAATTATTTAGCTCTTTCTAAGATTTCAACTAACCTCCAACATTTTGTTTTACTTAAAGGACGCGTTTCGCTAATCCTTACAGTATCTCCAACGTTACAGTCGTTCATTTCGTCGTGTGCGTGATACTTTTTAGTCTTCAACACGAACTTACCGTATAATGGGTGTTTTACTTTACGCACTTCAGCAACAACAATAGATTTATCCATTTTGTCAGAAGTAACAACACCAACTCTTTCTTTTCTTAAATTTCTTTTTTCTTCCATCTTTCAGCAGACTACAGTTATTGTCTTTTAGTAAGTTCGGTAGCCAATCTTGCAACTGTTCTTCTCACACTTCTAATTTGAAGTGGATTCTCAATTGGTGAAATAGCGTGAGCCATTTTTAGATCAGCATATGTTTTCTTAGTCTGGCTAAGCTTTTCTTGCAACTCCGCTGCAGAAAGATCTTTTATTTCTGATTGTTTCATAATATAATATAAATTATGCTTCGAAATCTCTAGCAACGACGAATTTAGTTTTTACTGGAAGCTTTTGTGCTGCAAGACGTAACGCCTCTTTTGCAACTGACAAAGGTACTCCTCCAACCTCAAACATAATTCTTCCGGGTTTAACAACGGCAGCCCAATACTCAACTGCACCTTTACCTTTACCCATACGTACCTCAAGAGGTTTCTTAGTAATTGGTTTGTCTGGAAATATTTTGATCCATAATTGTCCTTCTCTTTTCATAAAACGAGTTGCAGCAATACGCGCAGCTTCGATTTGACGAGAGGTTAAGAACATTCCATCTTCATGTACAGATTTAATACCAAACATTCCATTAGAAAGTTCATGTCCTCTTTGAGAATTTCCTTTCATTTTACCTTTTTGTACCTTACGGTATTTTGTTCTTTTAGGCTGTAACATTTTTCTTTAGTTTAAAAATTTACTTTCGTTTACGAGCGTCTGGTTTTCCACCTTTGTTAAAAGGTTTTCTGTCTCCTCTTGGAGAATCACCACCTTTACCACCAGCACCAGATTGTTTTTTGTCCATTCCGGCAAGTGGAGAAAGATCTCTCTTTCCGTAAACTTCACCTTTCATGATCCATACTTTGATTCCCATTCTACCATAAGTAGTATGAGCTTCTGCCAAAGCATAATCAATATCAGCTCTGAAAGTTGATAGAGGAATTCTACCTTCTTTAAAACCTTCCGAACGAGCCATCTCAGCACCATTCAAACGACCAGAAATCAAAACTTTGATACCTTCTGCGTTCATACGCATAGAAGCAGCAATAGCCATTTTGATTGCACGTCTGTAAGAAATTCTACTTTCGATTTGACGACAGATGCTGGTAGCAACTAGATACGCGTCAAGCTCAGGTCTTTTGATTTCAAAGATGTTGATTTGAACCTCTTTGTCAGTAATTTTCTTAAGTTCCTCTTTCAACTTGTCTACCTCTTGACCACCTTTTCCGATAATAATACCAGGTCTAGCAGTAGTGATAGTAACGGTTACAAGTTTCAAAGTTCTCTCGATGATTACTTTTGATACACTAGCTTTTGATAAACGAGCATGGATATACTTTCTGATTTTATAATCTTCGGCAAGTTTATCACCGTAATCATTTCCACCATACCAGTTTGAGTCCCATCCTCTGATGATACCAAGTCTATTTCCAATTGGATTTGTCTTTTGTCCCATGCTGCTTAAGAATTGCTTTGTGTGTTATTGATAGCTCCAAGCACGATTGTTACGTGGTTAGAACGTTTTCTAATTCTGTGTGCTCTTCCTTGTGGCGCTGGACGAAGTCTTTTCAACATCATTCCACCGTCAACACGGATTTCCTTAACAAATAAGCCAGCTTCTTCCATATTAGCGTCAGGGTTTTTAGCTTGCCAGTTAGCAATTACTGATAAAACCAATTTCTCTAATTTTCTTGAAGCTTCTTTAGAACTAAATCTTAAAATGTTAAGTGCTCTTTCTACCTTCTGACCTCTTACTAGATCTGCTACTAAGCGCATTTTTCTAGGTGAAGTAGGGCAGTTATTTAACTTTGCGAAGGCCAAAGACTTATTAGCCTCTTTTCTTGCATCTGCTGTTTCTCTTTTACGAACTCCCATTGCTTCTTATTTTTTACCTTTATTTTTTGCTCCAGCATGACCTCTAAAAGATCTCGTTGGTGAAAATTCTCCTAATTTGTGACCTACCATGTTTTCTGTTACGTAAACTGGTACAAATTGACGACCGTTATGAACTGCGATAGTTTGCCCAACAAAATCTGGAGTAATCATAGAAGCTCTAGACCAAGTCTTTACTACTCCTTTGTTTCCACCTGCAATGTTTTCTTGAACTTTCTTGTCTAACTTATAATGAACAAAAGGTCCTTTTTTTAATGAACGTGCCATATCTTATTATTTCTTTCTACGTTCTACGATATACTTGTTACTCGGGTTTTTCTTAGAACGAGTTCTATAACCTTTAGCTGGTATTCCATTTCTTGAACGTGGATGTCCACCAGAAGAACGTCCTTCACCACCACCCATTGGGTGATCGACAGGGTTCATTGCAACAGGTCTTGTTCTAGGTCTTCTTCCTAACCATCTTGTTCTACCTGCTTTACCAGATACAACTAATTGGTGGTCTGAATTAGAAACCGCTCCAATTGTAGCCGAACAAGTCAACAAGATTAATCTTGTTTCACCAGAAGGCATTTTAATTGTAGCATATTTTCCATCTCTTGCCATTAATTGAGCAAATGTTCCAGCAGAACGAGCAATTACAGCCCCTTGTCCTGGTCTCAATTCGATACAAGAAATTACAGTTCCAAGTGGAACTCTACTTAAAGGTAAAGTATTACCAATTTCAGGCTGAGATTCTGGACCAGAAACTAATTTCTGACCAACTTTCAATCCATTTTGAGCAATAACATAAGTTTTCTCTCCATCAGCATAAGCTAATAAAGCGATAAATGCAGTACGATTTGGATCATATTCAATTGATTTAACCGTAGCAGGAATTCCTTCTTTTGTACGTTTAAAATCAATGATACGATATCTCTGCTTGTGACCACCACCCGTATAACGCATGGTCATCTTTCCTTGACTATTTCTACCACCAGAGTTTTTTATCGGCGCTATCAAAGAGCGTTCCGGCTTATCAGTTGTAATGGCGTCATAACCATTCACAACTCTAAATCGCTGACCTGGGGTAATAGGTTTTAATTTTCTTACTGACATTTTATCTTAGATATTGTTGTAAAAATCAATTGTTTCTCCTTCTTGTACTTGAACAATTGCTTTTTTAATTGCATTAGTCTTTCCACTGATTAAACCACTTTTAGTGTATTTTGTAGTTCTATCCGGTCTTACGTTCATCGTGTTAACACTCAAAATAGTTACTCCATAAGCAGCTTCAATAGCTTTCTTAATTTGTACTTTGTTTGCTTTTTTGTCAACAACGAATCCGAAGCGGTTTAAAACTTCACTTTCTTTGGTTACTTTTTCCGTTACTATAGGCTTAATTATGATGCTCATATCCTATTATTTACTTAAATTTTCTTCAATTATCTCCAAAGAACTCTCTAAAAGCACTAAATTATTAGCGTTTAATATAGCATAAGTGCTTAATTCTAAGCTACTTACTACGCTAGAGCCTTTTAAATTGCGTGACGACAAATATACATTTTTATTTACATCACCCAACACAAACAGGGATTTTTTATTCTCTAACTCTAAAGCTTTCAAAACGTTGATGAAATTTTTAGTGTTTGGCGTTTCAAAATTAAAGTCTTCAAGAACGATAATGTTCGACTCTTTTGCTTTAATTGAGAAAGCAGATTTTCTAGCCAAACGTTTCAAGCTTTTATTCAATTTGAATGAATAACTTCTTGGTCTTGGTCCGAAAACTGTTCCACCACCTTTAAACAATGGATTCTTTGCACTACCCGCACGAGCAGTACCAGTTCCTTTTTGTTTTTTAATCTTACGTGTACTTCCCGCTACTTCAGCTCTTTCTTTAGCTTTGTGCGTCCCTTGTCTTTGATTAGCAAGATATTGCTTAACATCAAGGTATACTGCGTGATTGTTTGGTTCTATACCAAATACTGAATCAGAAAGTTGAACTTTTCTTCCAGTATCTTTTCCGTTGAAATCTAATACTTTTGCTTCCATTACTTCTGAATGATTACATAAGAGTTGTTATGACCAGGAACACATCCTTTAATAACAAGTAGGTTCTTATCAGCCACTACTTTTAAAACTCTAAGGTTTTGAACTTTTACATTGTCTCCTCCCATACGTCCAGCCATACGCATTCCTTTGAATACTCTAGATGGATAAGAAGAAGCTCCCACAGAACCTGGCGCTCTTAAACGGTTGTGTTGACCGTGAGTTGCTTGACCAACACCACCAAAACCGTGACGTTTTACAACCCCTTGAAAACCTTTACCTTTAGACACACCTTGTACATCTACAAATTCTCCTTCAGAAAAAATAGAAACATCAATAAGATCTCCTAATTTTTGCTCTGTTGCGAAATCTTGGAATTCAACGACTTTTTTCTTAGCTACAGTTCCCGCTTTTTCAAAGTGACCTAAAGCCGCTTTTGTGGAATGTTTCTCGTTTTTGTCATCGAAACCAAGTTGCAACGCTTCGTACCCGTCAACACCTTTGGTTCTGACTTGGGTAACAACACATGGTCCAGCTTCGATTACTGTACAAGGAATGTTCTTCCCGTTCTCGTCGAAAATGCTAGTCATGCCGATTTTTCTACCAATTAACCCAGACATAAATATTAATTATTAATTATTAAATATAAATATAGAACGCAGCTTTTAACCGAATCCTATTTTTTTAAGTGGGTGCAAATGTATAATTTATTTACACACAAACCAAAAAAATATTTTTCGCTTAAAAACAGCGTCATTTTCTTACTAGTAAGCTACTTAAACTTTGATCTCTACTTCAACACCGCTAGGCAATTCAAGTTTCATCAAGGCATCAATAGTTTTTGATGAAGATGAATAAATGTCAATCAATCTCTTGTATGACATTACTTCAAATTGCTCTCTCGCTTTTTTGTTAACGTGTGGAGAACGTAGTACTGTAAAAAGTTTTTTGTGCGTTGGCAATGGAATTGGTCCTGTAACAACTGCACCGGTACTTTTTACCGTTTTTACAATCTTCTCAGCAGACTTGTCTACCAACATGTGATCGTAAGATTTTAATTTTATTCTGATTTTTTGACTCATTTTCTTAAAGATTATGCGTTTCCTTTTGCTTTTTTGATAACTGCTTCTGAAATATTAGAAGGCGTTTCAGAGTAGTGTGAAAATTCCATAGTAGATGTTGCTCTACCTGAAGAAAGTGTTCTTAACGTAGTAACATATCCAAACATTTCAGATAATGGCACATCTGCCTTAATAGTTTTAGCACCAGCTCTATCACCCATATCATTCACCTGACCTCTACGACGGTTGATATCACCTACGATATCTCCCATGTTTTCTTCTGGTGTAATCACTTCCATTTTCATGATTGGCTCTAATATAACAGCACCAGCTGCTTTAGCTACCTCTCTATAACCCATTCTTGCTGCAAGCTCAAAAGAAAGTGCATCTGAATCCACCGGGTGGAAAGATCCGTCTAATAAAGTTACTTTCAAACTATCTACTTGGTATCCCGCTAAAGGACCTGTTTTCATAGCTTCTCTAAAACCTTTTTCAACTGATGGAATATATTCTTTAGGAACGTTACCACCTTTAACTGCATTTACAAACTGCAATCCAACTGGAGCTTTACCGTCAACTTCATCTGCTGGCTCAAGAATAAATACGATATCACCGAATTTACCACGACCCCCAGATTGTTTCTTGTAGGTTTCTCTATGTTGTGCTTTCTTAGTAAAAGCTTCTTTGTATTCAACTTGAGGCTCACCTTGATTTACTTCAACTTTGAACTCACGTCTCATTCTATCCACTAAGATATCTAAGTGAAGCTCACCCATACCTGAGATAATAGTTTGACCCGAAGCCTCATCTGTTCTAACTGTAAAAGTAGGATCTTCTTCAGCTAATTTAGCCAAAGCCATACCCATTTTATCTACGTCAGCTTTAGTTTTAGGCTCAATTGCAATACCAATTACCGGTGCAGGGAATTTCATACTTTCTAAGATAATTGGGTTCTTTTCATCACACAATGTATCTCCAGTTTTAATATCTTTAAATCCAACTGCCGCTCCAATATCACCTGCTTCGATATACTCGATTGGGTTTTGTTTGTTAGCATGCATTTGATAGATACGAGAAATTCTTTCTTTGTTTCCTGAACGTGTGTTCAAAACATAAGAACCTGCATCTAAACGTCCTGAATAAGCACGGAAGAAAGCTAAACGACCTACGAATGGGTCAGTAGCAATTTTAAAAGCTAAAGCAGCGAATGGCTCTTTAACATCTGGCTTACGCAAAATTTTAGTTTGATCTTCTTCTAATAAATCAGCATCATCAGGATGAATTCCTTCAATACCATCTTTATCCATTGGAGAAGGCAAGTATTTACATACTGCATCTAACATGAATTGAACTCCTTTGTTTTTGAAAGAAGAACCAGCAATCATAGGAATGATAGCCATATCCATTACAGCTGCTCTTAATGCAATGTTGATTTCCTCTTCTGTAATAGAATCCGGATCTTCCATATACTTATCAAGCAAGTTTTCATCATAATCAGCAACTGCTTCAATAAGAATATCTCTATACTCTTTTACTTCATCAACCATATCAGCAGGAATATCAACAACTTCATAAGTTGCCCCCATTCCAGCATCATCCCAAACAATAGCTTGATTTTTAACTAAATCAACAACACCTTTGAAATCATTTTCTTCACCAATTGGCAAAGTGATTGCAACTGCGTTTGATTTTAACATATCTCTTACTTGCTGACAAACCATCAAAAAGTTAGATCCTTGTCTATCCATTTTATTAACGAATCCAATACGTGGAACTCTGTACTGATCAGCTAATCTCCAGTTAGTTTCTGACTGAGGCTCAACACCATCAACAGCACTAAATAAGAAAACCAAACCATCAAGAACACGTAATGAACGGTTTACTTCAACTGTAAAGTCAACGTGTCCCGGAGTATCGATAATATTGAAGTGATAAGGCAATGTTTCAGGCAAAACTTTACCTTGTGTAGTTGGAAAATTCCATTCACAAGTTGTAGCTGCAGAAGTAATTGTAATACCTCTTTCTTGCTCTTGTGCCATCCAGTCCATTGTTGCAGCACCATCGTGTACTTCACCAATTTTATGTGATTTCCCTGTATAGAATAATATACGCTCCGTTGTTGTTGTTTTACCAGCATCAATGTGAGCAGCAATTCCTATGTTTCTTGTATATTTTAAATCTCTAGCCATTTCTTATGAATTAAAATCTAAAGTGAGAGAAAGCTTTATTAGCTTCTGCCATTTTGTGAGTATCCATTCTTTTCTTAACGGCAGCACCTTCTTCTTTAGCCGCAGCTAAACATTCTGAAGCTAACCTTTGAGCCATAGATTTTTCGTTTCTTCTTCTAGAATAAAGAATTAACCATTTCATCGCCATAGAAATTTTTCTATCTGGACGAATTTGCATTGGAATTTGAAATGTAGCTCCACCTACTCTACGACTACGCACTTCTACGTGAGGCATAACATTGGTTAACGCATCTTTCCAAATTTCTAATGATGGTTTCTCAGCATCTTGTTTTTTAGACTCAATGATGTCAATAGCATCATAAAATACTTTAAACGCTGTCGATTTTTTTCCATCCCACATTAAGTTGTTCACAAAACGTGTTACCAGTTGGTCATTAAACCTAGGATCTGGTAAAAGTGGTCTTTTCTTTGCCGCTCTTTTTCTCATGTCTTTTTTTTAATAAAATGTCATACCTATAAAGCTGTAATGAATTACATCTCTATAAGAAATAACTTTTTAAATTACTTTTTTGCTTCTTTTGGGCGTTTTGCTCCGTACTTAGATCTTCTTTGCGTTCTTCCTGCTACTCCTGACGTATCAAGCGCACCACGAACGATGTGATATCTAACTCCTGGTAAATCTTTTACCCTTCCACCCCTAACTAATACTATCGAGTGCTCTTGTAAATTGTGTCCTTCACCAGGGATGTAAGCATTCACTTCATTACCATTTGTCAAACGTACACGCGCTACTTTACGCATTGCAGAGTTTGGTTTTTTTGGTGTTGTAGTGTAAACACGCGTACAAACCCCTCTTCTTTGAGGACAAGAATCTAAAGCAACCGATTTACTCTTCTTAGTTATCTGAGTTCTTCCTGTTCTTACTAATTGTTGAATTGTTGGCATAATTAATACTAAAAATTTCTTATTATATTAAATTCCCGCTTTTTACGGGGTTGCAAATGTAGAAAATATTTTTTACTCTACAAACGTTAATCTATTAATTTTCAATAAGATTATTTTATCATTTAATTTTTATTACAAACCACAGATATTTGCATTACATTTATTTAAATAAATATTCCTTTGAAAATAGCTTTTCTTTTTCTTTTATTTTTGATTTTTGGACAGAATTCTTCTGCTCAAAATTTATACTTACAAATAACTGGAAGCTCTACATCCGAAACAAAGATAATCGACTCGATATCTTACATTAGAAAACACAAAAACACAAAATCGGTTCAGGACGAAATAAGTGACATATCTAGTAAACTTTCAAAAATAGGATACATTGACAACAACCTTTCTGACTTCAGCAAAGCAAACGACTCGAGTTACGTCACAAAATTAAACTTAGGCAAAAAATTAAAATTTATACATATATATATAGGTAACGATGAATTATTAAATAACACAATCACCTTAACTAAAAAAAACAACAGCATTGAATTACCCTATTCTGATACAGATTCATTCCTAAAAGAAACTATACAAAAATTAGAACAAAAAGGATACGCTTTAGCCACTCTTAAACTAACAAACATCAGAAGAGACAAAAACAATTTATATACAGACTTAAAATTAGAATCAAGTAAAAAAAGAAAACTCAATTCTATTACAATCCAATATTCAGATAATACGCAATCCAATAAATTTCCTAAGGGACATTTGACACAAGTAAATAAGAAATACCAAAATAGCATTTTTAACCAAAAAGCTGTAGAAGAAATTTATAGCGAATTCAATAAATTTGGATTTGTAAACCAAATAAAACACCCTGAAATTCTATTCACAAACGACACAACAAAAGTCTTCGTATATCTAGAAAAAAAGAATTCAAATTCATTTGATGGTTTCTTAGGTTTCTCAAACGATGTAAACAGCAAATTAACCCTCAATGGATATTTAGATGTCAAGCTAGAAAATATTTTAGCTGTCGGCGAACAACTTTCAATATTTTGGAAAAGTGATGGTAACGACCAGAAAACTTTTAATGCCCAGATTGAGATCCCCTATTTATTAAAAACCCCAATAGGATTGAAGGCACAAATTCAATTATTTAGACAAGATACAACTTTTCAAAACACAAAAACCGCCATTGACTTGAGCTACTTTGCAACTTATAATACAAGGTTCTATTTAGGATATCAATCTACAGAATCAAGTGACATACAAAACTCAAACAATTCCTCAATTACAGATTTTAACAGTTCTTACATTACATCTAGTTTTGAATACACAAAATTAGATAGCGACAACATTACTTTTCCAATAAAATCAAAATTTTTCACATCCGTAGGAATTGGAAAAAGAGATAGCAACATAGTGTTTGAAAATTCAGAAAATAAGCAATTTTTCGCAAACATTCAAGCTATGCATAACATATACCTGAATAAAAAGAATTCAATAAATTTAAACAGCCAAAATTACTATCTAAGAAGCAATAATTATATTATTAACGAATTGTTACGTTTTGGAGGATTCAAAAGCGTGAGAGGTTTTACTGAAAACAGCTTACAAGCCTATTTTACAACATCTATTCTTACAGAATACCGATATGCTCTTTCCTCAAATCTTTACATCCATTCCATTCTTGATTATTGCTTTTATAAAGACAAAACTGGTTTAGAAATAAGTGATAAAACACAAACCTTAATAGGAGCAGGCCTTGGAATAGGATTGCAAACAAAAAATGGACTACTAAAACTAGCGGCAGCAAATGGCACCGCTCAAAACCAACAATTCAAAATTTCTAACTCAATTATTCACATTAGCTTTAATGTTAAATTTTAAATTTAGTGAGAAAAAACGTTTTTTATATTAGGAATGTTAACAAATTATTATGAAGTTTGCGAAACTAATTCAAAATATTAAAAAATGAAACTAAAGTTTAATGGATTCTTAGTACTACTACTAGTACTTGTGGCGCAAATTACATTTGCGCAAGAAAGAGCTGTTTCAGGTGTTGTTTCTGATAATGCAGGAATGCCTTTACCAGGTGTGAGTGTATTAGTGAAAGGAACACAAACTGGAACACAAACTGATTTTGATGGAAAATTTTCTATCAGAGCAACACCTAGCCAAGTCTTGGTATTTAGCTACATTGGAATGAAAACCAAGGAGATAACAGCTAACACATCTACTTTAAACATTAAATTAGCAGATGATGCTATGGAACTTGAAGGTGTAATTGTTACCGCTATGGGTATCAAAAGAAAACCTAAAGAACTATCTTATGCTGTAGAAAACATCAAAAGTGAAGACTTGACTAAAACCAGAGCTGTAAACGTTGCGACTGCATTGTCTGGAAAAGTATCCGGTTTACAAGTAAATGTTGTAAATAACGGAGTAAACCCTAGCACTAGAGTAGTTCTTAGAGGTAACAGATCTTTACTTGGAAACAACGAAGCATTGATCGTAATTGACGGGTTCCCATCTGCAAGAGGTGTACTTGATAGAATAAATCCAAATGATATTGACAACGTTACAATTCTTAAAGGAGCGAATGCATCAGCACTTTATGGTGCAGAGGCAGCAAACGGAGTTATGATTATAACTACTAAAAAAGGAAGTGGAAAACTATCTATCAACTATAGTAGTTCGCTGCAGATGGAACAAGTAGCTTACTTACCAAAAGTTCAAAGCGAGTTCGGAGTAGGTGGTTTCCCTGATGGAACGCTATATCCTTTAGAGAACGTTAACTGGGGTCCTCGTTTTGATGGTAGACTTGTTGACGCAAGTGAAACATTGGATGACGGTTCAGTTTGGCAAGTTCCATTCACACCTGTGAAAAACAACATCAAAAACTTTTTTAACACAGGTATATCAACAAGACACGGTCTTACATTCAAAGGTGGTGACGAGAATAGTGACTTTCTATTTTCAATTGATCAAACGAATACTACTGGAACAGTCCCAAATGACACTTACAATAGAACTAACGTAAGATTAAAAGGTAGCAGAAAATACAATAAATTGACAGTTGGTGGAAACGTGAGTTTCTTTAGAGCACACTCCAACCAAGTGAGTGAAACAGCAGGAAGACAAGGAAGACCCGTATATTGGAACGTACTAAACACTCCTCTACACATTCCATTGGATCAAATGAAAAACTGGAGAACAGGACAATTTACAAGAAATGAAGTATCATTCTACAGATTCTACGAAAATCCATATTTCATCATTGACACTCAAAGAGAGAAAAACGATTATACTGAATTCAATGTACTTTCAAACATTGATTACAAATTTACAGATTACTTAACTTTATCTTTAAACACAGGTTACACATCATTCTCTGAAGATTTCAAAAGACAATTTGGAGCATTTACCTATGCATTTGAGTTAGCTAACACTTACTCATCAATGGATCCTTACGGAGCTAGTACAGCTTCAAGAATTGGAATAGGACAACGTTTAAATAATGATATCCTTTTAAAGTTTGATAAAAATTTAAACGATGATTTTAATTTAAAGGTAACTGCAGGTGCTAATACACGTTTGACTTCATCTTCAAGTGTAAACGTAAGTGGAAATAACCTAATTATTCCAGATTTTTACAATGTGGGAACTAGAACAGGTGAACTTCTTGGAGGAGAAGAGAAATTTTTATTCAGAAGACAAGGTGTTTATTCCGAATTAACATTAGGATTTAAAGATTATCTATTCCTTACAGCTACAGCAAGAAACGACTGGTCGTCATCTCTTCCAACTCAAAACAGATCTTTCTTTTATCCTGGAGGAGGAATTTCATTCCTTGTGTCTGAAGCATTCCCTGGTATCAAAAGCGATAATGGAATTGATAATTTAAAGGCAACTTTAAACGTTACAAAAAGTGGTAACGATGCTCAAGCATACGCAACTAAAGCTATTTTTGCAACACCAACAGGATTCCCTTACGGAGCAACTACAGGTTTATCTCAAGGATCAAGAGACCCTGATGCGAATTTAAGTCCTGAGTTTACTTTATCTAAAGAATTGGGTATTGAATTGGGAATGTTCAAAAACAGATTGATTTTTAATGGTAATATATACCAAACAAATACTACTGATCAAATTGTACCTATTAACACATCTTTAGCCTCAGGTGCATCAAGTATCCTAACTAATATTGGAGAAATTGAAAACAAAGGTTTAGAATTGGATTTAAAAGGAACAATAATTAAAACAGACGACTTCGGATGGAAATTAGGAGTAAACTATTCTGGAATTAAATCTAAAGTAGTTTCATTATTTGACGGAGTTGACGAGGTAAGTATTGGTGGTTTTGCAGATGCAGAAGTCGTAGCAAAAGTTGGAGAATCATATCCATTAATCAAAACTAGCTCTTATTTAAGAGATGATCAAGGAAGAGTTATTGTTGGAGACAACGGAAACCCAATAAAAGATTCTCAGAATAGAACACAAGGTCAAACAGCACCTAAATACATCTTAGGTTTAAATACTACTTTGACTTACAAAAACTGGACTTTATATGCTGTTGCTGATTACAGAACAGGACATGTATTTTACAACAATTTAAATGATGCTCTTGAATTCACAGGATTAACTCAACATAGCGCATCGGCAGGAAGACAACCATTTGTTTTCCCTAACTCCTCTTACTCAGATGGAAATGGCGGATTTATAGCAAACGAAAACCGTTTAACTGCTGGCGGAGGAAATGCTTTCTGGGATGAATACAACACAGTAAAAGAAAATTATGTAGCTGATGCAACCACTCTAAAACTGAGAGAAGTATCTTTAAATTATGATTTTTCATCTGATTTCATCAAAAAAGCTGGAATAGATGCCTTAAGCATTGGTTTCTTTGGTAGAAATCTTCTAACTTACAGACCTAAAGAAAACACAACAACAGATCCTGAATTTAACTTCACTACAGGAAACGCAGTAGGAGTTGGTACACAAGCTCAAACTCCACCAACAAGACAATTTGGGGTAAACCTAAACTTAACATTTTAATTCCTAAAATTATGAACATAGTAAAAATCATAAAATCATGTACGCTGCTTACATTGGCAGCCATGATGACTGTAAGTTGCAGTGATTATTTAGATGTAGACACCAATCCAAATAACCCTGATAGTTCAACACCTGGTTTAACATTACCAGTGGCGCAAAGAGACCTTGCTGCATTGAACGCAACTCAAATGACATACCTAGGACAGTATTTAGCTTATAACTGGGCAACACCATCCAACTGGTCAGCAAATCAGGAATTTGCTAGATATACTGTGAACTCAGGATTCTACTCAGGTATTTTTGAAACATCCTACGGAACTATCTTTAGAGATTTAACGTATGTGCAAAACTATACTGACGCATCAGGAGCTGTAGATTATAGCGCTTATAAGTCAATTGCTACTACATTAAAAGGTTTTCAATACCAATATCTTGTTGATCTTTACGGAAATGTACCTTACACAGAAGCCAACTTAAGAGCAGGTAACATCACACCTAAGTACGATGATGCTCAAACAGTTTACAAAGCAGTAATTGATGAATTGACAACAGCTGCAACAGCTGCATTAAATTTGCCAACCAATGCTGAAAATCCGCATGAAAAAGACATCATCAATGGTGGTGACATGACAAAGTGGGCGCAATTTGCAAACACGGTAAAATTAAGGATGCTTGTTCGTTTAAGCAACACAAACCAAGATGCTTATATCCGTGCCCAAATTGCATTAATTGATGCCAACGGAGCGGGATACATCACAAGCGACATCGCTGCAAACCCTGGTTATGTTGATGATACCAACAAACAAAGCCCATTTTTTGGTTATTTCGTAAGACCATCGACTGGTTTAGAAACAGATAGAGGAGATTATACAGTAGCATCTGACTACACAGTTGGATACTTAACTACTACAAACGACCCTAGATTATCTAGACTTTATGCTGGAGCTACAACAGGCGGTGCTTTTAAAGGAGCTCCACAATCTACAACCTTACCAGGTACTGGATTCACATCTAGAGATCTTGCTAAAGTAGGACCAGGATTATTGATTAGTTCAACACAAAATCAAGCAATAATGACTTTACCAGAAAGTTTGCTATTACAAGCTGAGGCAATAGCAAGAGGCTACATTGCTGGTGGCGATGCTGCTGCAAAAGCTAAGTACGAACAAGCAGTTCGTGCTTCATTCACAAGATTAGCTGTTCCTAACGCTGCAACTGCTGCTACAACCTATTTAGCACAAGACATCCCCAACGTTTCTTGGGATTCTTCTCCTAACAAAGTACAAGCAATTATTACTCAAAAATGGGTAGCATTGAATGGTACATCTTCAATTGAACTATGGATTGAAAAAACTAGAACTGGTTTTCCTGCAAACCTACCACAACCAGTTGAAGGTGGTGGAAAAAGACCAGTTAGGTTACTTTATCCGAGTTCAGAAATATCAAGAAATTCTCTTAATGTACCTGCACAAACATCAGAATCTGCTTTTAATGACAATCCATTCTGGAAATAAAAAAATTAATTATGAAAAAGTACTTATTAAATAAATCAATAGCAATATTTCTACTTGCAGTAACTTTTACTTCATGTGATGCTATTTTAGACCAAGAAGAAATAGACTTTGGCCAAGGTCCTGTATTAGCACAGTTTGAAAATTCTAGCATAACTGCTAACTTTATCAAAGATGGCTCAACTGTTTCTTACGATGTACCTATAACAATTATAGGTGGAAGAAATGAACCTTTAGATGTACCTGTTGAGGTAACAATAAGTGCAGATGCAAGCTCAACAGCAACTGCTGGTGTAGAATATAGTTTAGATAATACTAAATTTACAATTCCTGCAGGAGAGTTATCTGTAAATGCTGTAATTAAAGTTAACACGTCTAATCTAGACCCATTTGATGCAAAAACTTTAGTTTTAAAAATTGATTCTTCCTCACAAGGAGTTTCAGAAACTAATACTACCAGCGTAACGTTACAAGCAGTTTGTTCTTTAGACTTAAATAACTTCCTTGGCAGTTACACTTCTACTACAGCTGGTGTGTCTAAAAACTCATTAGTAACTTTAGGTTCTAAACCGAATTCTTTACTAATCACAACAGGTTCAGAAAAGATTTTAGTTGAATTAAACACCGATGTAACTAACCCTACAATTACTTATGTTGAAGAAGGTGCTGTTTTAAGTGTGCACGCCTCTTATGGGGATATTTGGGCTACCACTATAAGCCCTGCCCTATCAACTTACAACTCATGCGATTTTTCTATGAAATTAGAATATAAGCGTTGTGTCAGTATTGGATGTTTTGCCGGTTCACGTATAACCACAATGACAAAAAACTAATCTTACATTTATTACAATAAAACATCCCTTTACACTAGTTTAAAGGGATGTTTTTCTTTTAAATACTTTCTACAGACTGCTAAATAATTAAAAAAAATATTCTAAAACATTTTATATATTTGCACCATGGAAAAAGAACATCAAATTTTTGGAATTAGAGCAATAATTGAAGCTATACAAGCGGGTGCAACTGTAGACAAAGTCTATATTCAAAAGGAAGCAAGCAGCGAACTGATGAAAGACTTAATGAAAGTAATGAAGCGCGGAAATATCAACTTTTCCTATGTTCCTGTTGAAAAGCTAAATAGATTGACTCCTAATAATCATCAAGGTGCAGTAGCTACTATCTCTCCTATTTCCTTTTTTGACTTAGAATCTTTGATAGAATCGGTAATTGAAAATGGCAAAAAACCATTGTTTTTAATATTAGATCAAATATCTGATGCACGTAATTTTGGTGCTATCATCAGAACTGCGGAGTGTACAGGTGTAAACGGAATCATTGTACAAAAAGCAGGATCAGCTCCTGTTAATGGCGACACTGTAAAAACTTCGGCTGGAGCAGTTTTCAATATTCCAATTTGTAAAGTAGAACACATCAAGGACGCCATTTTTCTTTTACAAGCAAGCGGAATTAAAACAGTAGCTGCAACCGAAAAAACTGATCAAAATATTTATGACATCTCATTAAACGAACCTGTAGCAATAATTATGGGATCGGAAGATAGAGGTGTAAACCCATCAGTTCTTAAGATTGTTGATGAGAAAGCAAAACTTCCAATGTTTGGAACTATTGGTTCATTGAACGTATCTGTGGCTTGTGGTGCTTTTTTATATGAAGCGGTAAGACAACGATCTTAGATTATTAGAATTCTTAAATTTTTAAAATATTAAAAAATCAAAACTCTTTAATGAAAAATGAATCAAGACTCAGGTTTTGATTCATTTTATTTATTTGCACAAAGCTCATAAATAACCGGATAACTAGAAGTATAGTATGATAATAATACCTGCTGTTCTTCCAGTTCTTCAATTTCTGGTAGGTTTACAAAATTTCCATTAACATCAAAACGTTGCATAAATTTATCTTCTGAAGGATCAAAATCTGGACGCTCCCAATCATATTTTATAACTTTTTTATACTCTGGAGTTTTATAATATAAAGAAAAAAAGAATCCAGTAAGCAACCCTCCCAAATGTCCTTCCCATGAAATTGAGTTCTCCCCTACACTACTAGGTGTGGGAAATATATACCAAACTAGACCTCCGTAAACGACAACTACTGCCAGTGACAATGCTACTAACCGAATATACTTCGTTTGGATACCTTTAAAAAAAATAAAACTAAAAAGTATATATATTAACCCACTTGCTCCAATATGGTAATTCTCCCTTCCAATAATCCAAGTGATACAACCAGACACGATAATTCCGTAAACTATAATCTGAAACGATTGTTTTGCATAAAAATATTGCAAAGCAGCCAAAAGCATTATCAAAGGAAACGAATTATTGTACAAATGCTTCATATCTGCATGAATAAACGGACTAAAAATAACGCCTTGCAATCCTGAAAATGACCTAGGATAAATACCGTTTTGAACAAAGTCAAAATCAAATCGGATTTCAAGCCAAAAAACAAACCAAAGGAATACCACAAAAAAAAGAGGTAATCCAATAACTGAATTGGTAAATTTAAAATGCTTTTCCATTAATTATTTAAAGTTTATATTCCCTGGTTATAATTCAAAAACTTATCCAAAAGCAATTTAATGCTATTTTGTCATATTTAAACTTCAACTACATTTTTAGTACGATTTCCTAGCCCAGAGGAAAAGGCATCCCACGCTTTTTTTAGCGTGAATACAGTGTACAGCTGGAAATAGCTCCAAAAAAATAAATTTGACAATAGCAAATGAGCTCAGATTAAAAAAAACAGTAATTTTACATAATGGAAGCACCACTTGCAGAACGTATACGGCCGCAAAAACTACAAGATTATATTAGTCAGACCCATTTGGTTGGACCTAATGGATCTTTGACACAACAAATTGCGAAAGGAATAATTCCTTCCTTAATTTTTTGGGGACCACCAGGTACTGGAAAAACCACATTGGCACAAATTATCGCACAAGAATCAAAACGGCCATTCTATATCTTGAGTGCTATTAATTCAGGTGTTAAAGATATTCGAGACGTTATTGAAAAAGCAAAGCAAAGTGGCGGTTTGTTTACTGCTAAAAATCCCATTTTATTCATTGACGAGATTCATCGTTTTAGCAAATCACAACAAGATTCGCTGTTGGCAGCAGTAGAAAAAGGATGGATTACACTGATAGGAGCCACCACAGAAAACCCAAGTTTTGAGGTTATTCCTGCATTACTTTCCCGTTGTCAAGTATATGTTTTAAATGCTTTTACAAAACAGGATTTAGAGTCTTTATTAGAACGGGCAATGAAAACAGATACTTATTTATCTACAAAAAATATTATTTTAAGTGAAACTGAGGCCTTATTAAGACTTTCCGGTGGAGATGGACGCAAACTATTAAATATTTTTGAACTTGTGGTAAATGCGTCTAATGAAGACGAAATTTTTATCACAAATGACCTGGTTTTTTCCTTAGTACAACAAAATACTGTTTTATATGACAAAACCGGCGAACAACATTATGACATTGTTTCTGCTTTTATAAAATCAATTCGGGGAAGTGATCCTAACGGAGCTGTATATTGGCTCGCCCGAATGATTGAAGGCGGTGAAGACGTAAAATTTATAGCTCGAAGAATGCTCATTCTAAGCAGTGAAGATATAGGAAATGCGAATCCAACTGCTTTCATTATGGCTAATAATACTTTTCAAGCTGTAGCGACAATTGGTTATCCAGAAAGTCGTATTATACTAAGTCAATGCGCTGTTTATCTTGCGACATCCCCAAAAAGCAATGCTTCATATTTAGCAATCGGAACGGCACAACAACTAGTAAAAAAAACCGGAGATTTAACGGTTCCTATCCATTTACGTAATGCACCTACAAAATTAATGAAAGAATTGGGTTATGGTGAAGAATACAAATATGCCCATGATTACACCAATAATTTTGCCGAACAGGAATTTTTACCTGAAGCCTTAAGCAAAACACCTATATATGTTCCCGGAAACAATTCCAGAGAAAACAGTATCCGAGAATTTCTTAAAAACCGCTGGAAAGACAAATACGGATATTAATTTCATAAAAAGGCCTTGAATAATCAAGGCTTTTTTATGAAATTATGTAATAAAACATCATTTATAGAGCTTAAAACTTAACCGCTACTTTTTCAGAAATTAATTTATCGTTTTGATAGTATTCAAAATACCATTGATTGTCTTTTAAAATTAATGATCCCTGAACAGTGTCTTTTATAGCTATAAAAGAATTCGTCTGAGAAGTCTTGAATAACTTCATAACTACTTTTGGCGTACTATCTATCAACTGAAATCCAGTAGGAGTAGCTTGCGCATAAAGCAAATTAGAATCTTTACTTTCAACATTTACCTTCGCTTCGGCAACAATAGCTTTTTCCAATACTACAGGAGCTGATTGCGTTTGCACAACAATAGGTTCCGTTTTTGCAACGGCTCCACTATACTTGTATTGCAAATCATAAACGGATTTAAACGCTTCATTAAGCGCCTCATTATAGGCAACTTGATAGTCTTTTTCTTTACTTGAACCAACAATGGATTGAAATATAATTTTACCATAACAATCCTTGAGCGTTAAAAACAATTTGGATATCAAAAAGCCATTTTCTTTTAACACATCAATATAAAGTAAACTACATCGGTTACTAAAATCATTTGGAATAGCCTCATTATTATAAAATGCTTCAAAACCAGCTTTCTTAAGATTGAACTTAGTTAATGTATTCAAACGATATTGATTTTCAGTTTTGAGAAAATCATATTTTAATGGAACAATAACGGCCTTATAATCGTTTACGGATTGAGCGTAAGAATAACTAACGAATAAGATTAGCAAAAACAGGAATGGTTTTTTCATTTTTATAAATATTTTTTAAGTTCTAATAAGTGATTAATTTGTTTGATATGATTTTCGACATGCATTTTACTTTCATTGAAATAAATTGCGTCTAATCCAGCATCAAGGGCTCCTTGTACATCAGCATCTAAACTGTCGCCAATCATGATACTATTTCCTTTTTTGGCTTTGGCCAAATCTAAAGCGTAATCAAAAATAATAGGGTTTGGTTTTTTTACTCCAGCCATTTCTGAATTAGTAATAGTCTGAAAATAAGAACCAATTTTTGAATTATTTAATTTTTTAAATTGTACATCTGCAAAACCATTGGTTATAATATGCAAATTATATTTAGGTTTCAGATAATCCAAAAGTTCAATTGTTCCATCAAAAAGATGATTATTCTCTGGCAAAAACTTGATATAATCATTCGCAATTGAATCAATTTCCTCATCAGAAATCGAGTAATTTATGGCATCAAAAGAATACTTGAGTCTATTGTAACGCAATTCTTCATGAGTAATTTTATCATATTGGTATAATTTCCAACATTCTTGATTTATTGGAACATATTTCTCAATAAAATCTTTAGTTATTACTGATGGATGATTTCTATTGAAAATAGTGTCAAAAGTAAGTTCTGAATTTTTGTCAAAATCCCAAAGTGTATGATCTAAATCAAAAAAAACGTCCTTTATATGTGTTTGTTTCATTTTATATTTTTAAAATATTCCTTCATCTGCAAAGCTGAAATAACTGGTTTCAGTTACAATGAGATGATCCAATACTTTTATTTCTAAACTGTCGCCTGCTAATTTCAATTTCCTCGTAATCTGTTTATCGGCATCGCTAGGAATCAAAGTTCCCGAAGGATGATTGTGACACAATATCAAAGCCGTAGCTCCCATCTCGAGCGCTGTTTTAAAAACAATTCGCACATCAACTAATGTTCCGGTGATTCCGCCCTTACTCAACTGAGATTTTGCAATCACTTTGTTCGAATTATTCATGTAAATAATCCAAAATTCCTCGTGTGGCAATTCTCCAATAATTGGCTGCATGATTTCGAAAATTATTTTACTCGAAGTTATTTTCTTCAACTCCACTGCATCTTCTCCTCTTCGGCGTCTTCCTAATTCTAAAGCGGCAATTATAGAAATTGCTTTCGCCTCTCCTATTCCTTTGAATTGCATTAGTTGAGACAACGATAATTTCCCCAATGCATTCAAATTATTATCAACACTAGCCAAAATCCGTTTGCTTAAATCCACAGCTGATTCACTCCTACTTCCTGAACCAATCAAAATGGCAATTAATTCCGCATCACTCAAAACACTTTTGCCTTTGAGCATTAGTTTTTCGCGTGGCTTATCGTCTTCCGACCAATTCGTTATAGGGAAAAAGGAATTTTCAGCCATTCATTTTGTTGTTTAAATTGGTTTTCGCATGCAAATACTATTTTCTAAACCTACATAAGGCTCGTAATTATCAACTATGTCATATCCTGTTTTCTGATATAAAGCAATCGCTTCTTTTTGTTTGTATAAAGTTTCCAAAACAGAAAACGAATATCCTAACTCATGTGCCCAACCTTCTAATTCACGTAAAATTGTTTGCGCCAAGCCCATTCCTCGAACTTCAGGTGAAACAAACATACGCTTTATTTCAATTGTATTTTTATCGTATTTTTTGAAACAACCACAACCAACGGCTTTGTCTTCTATATAAAGAATGACGACATTTGGATTTAATTCCAAAATATTATTCCCCCAATAATCAGATTTTAATTCCGGATAACGCTCCCATAAACTTTCATCTAATGCTTTGATCAAATTTTCAAAATCTGGGTTTTCACTGGTAGTTTTAACAATCCTTACTTTGTCTTTCATACCAATTTTACTTTACCAATTCCTTTACTTCATCAAAGTTTAATCCACCGTAATTACCGGAACTCATCAGCAACAAAGCCGAATTTTCAAGGTTTAGGTTAAACAAATAGTCCTTGAAATCTTTTGGATTCGTATAAATAATCAAATCTTTTCTATTAAAAGCATTTGCTATTTGGTCGTAAGTTACTTCTTCAAGCTGTTTAATTTTTACCGCATCTGGCGAATAAAAAACAACCGCTTTATCAGCATATTCCAATGCACCTTCGTATTCTTTCAGGAATTCAGCATTCAAACTGCTATAGGTATGCAATTCTAAACAAGCCACTAAAGTTCGATTAGGATATTGTTCTTTCACTGCTTTCGTAGTTGCAGCCACTTTGCTTGGTGAATGTGCAAAATCTTTATAGGCAACTTTCGTTTTGCTCTCGGCAATTTTTTCCAATCGTTTTGAAGCACCTTTAAAACTGGCAATGGCTTCATAAAAATCAGCTTCATCAACACCCATATTTTGGCAAATCCATTTGGCTCCAGCCAAATTATTAAGATTATGCGCTCCAAAGACTTCAATTGGCATGTCGCCTTCAGGAGTTTCTAGCAGTGTCACACCATCACTTACGGCATATTTTGGAGTATGATACGCTAATTTTCGGATTGGGTTTGTCGCGGCTTCTGAAACACGTTTTACTTCAGCATCATCTTCATTGTAAACGAGAATCCCGCCATTGGTAATTTTGCCAATAAAAATTTCAAACTGTTCTACGTAATTCTCATACGTTGGAAAAACATTAATATGATCCCAAGCAATTCCAGAAATTAAAGCAATATTCGGTTGGTATAAATGAAATTTAGGTCTGCGGTCAATTGGTGAAGACAAGTACTCATCTCCTTCCAAAACGATAAAATCATTTTCCTCCGTAAGATGAACCATCGTATCAAAACCTTCCAGTTGTGCGCCAACCATGTAATCTACAGCAATGTCATGATAGTGCATTACATGTAAAATCATTGAAGTTATCGTTGTTTTTCCATGAGAACCGCCAATAACAACACGTGTTTTATTTTTGGATTGTTCGTAAAGAAATTCCGGATACGAATATATTTTCAGTCCTAATTCCTGCGCTTTTAATAATTCAGGATTATCTGCTTTGGCGTGCATACCAAGAATAACAGCTTCGATGTCTTGAGTTATTTTTTCCGGAAACCAACCTAATTCTGGAGGTAAAATCCCCTTTTTATCTAACCTTGATCTTGATGGTTCAAAAATCGCATCGTCACTTCCAGTAACTTGAGACCCTTTGTTGTGTAGTGCTAAAGCCAGATTGTGCATAGCGCTTCCGCCTATAGCTATAAAATGTGTACGCATTCTAATTTTGGTTTATGGATTTTAGATTCAGGAGCAATTATAATCAGTCCTGAATTTTTTTATTATAAGTTTCTAATATTGTTCTTGCCTTTTCAGGATCACGCATTTTAGTTTTATACAAGTTAGCTAATTTTTGATAACTTGTTTTGGAACCTCCTACAAGAATGGCTTTTTTATATTGTTGTTCTGCAGCTGCATATCTTTTAAAATATTCGTCAATATGTCCTCTTGACAAATAACCGTCAACGGGAGATAATCGCAATAACTCATTGGAGTATTTTATAGCTTTAGATTCGCTTCCACCAACAATTCCAGGTAACTGAATGTATATTTCAATCAATGCCCAACGCGACTCAATATGTTTGGGATTCAGACTGATTGCTTTTTCAAAGGAAGCCTTCACTTCATCAATCATTCCTAGGGCTTTAAACTTGTTTGAATCTTTGGCCTTCATGCCTAAAGCACCACCATATTTATAGTGATAATTAGCCACGGAAGGTTTTAGCTGTTTTAGTTTTTTATAATACCCGATCGCTTTGTCCCAAGATTTATCATGACCGGCAATATCTCCAAGATACTCAATCGTTTTTAAATCCGATGGATTGGACCTTAAAACAGATTCAAAGACCACTTCGGCTTGATCCATTTTATCCGCCTTATACAGCTTTTCTGCTTTTTCAAAATCAGACTGACCCCACATCATAATCGGTAGAAATACAAATAAATAAATAATATGTTTCATTCTTCAAAAATAGCGAAATTTATAATTGTAACTCTCCAAGTATGTGAAAGGTTTAACTATTTTTTACAAAAAAACCGTCTCGCATTGTATACGAGACGGTTTTTATAATGTATTTAAAATCAAGAATTAGTCATTCAACATTTTCCATAATTTATCTTTCAACTCTGTTAAACCTTGTTGAGCAACAGAAGAAATAAACATATAAGGAACATCCTTGAAAGCTACATCTAGCTCGGTTTTCAATTCTGCTTTTAACTCATCATCCAGCATATCGCATTTAGAAATCACCAACAAACGTTCTTTATCCAACATTTCAGGATTGTATTTTGTCAATTCGTTTACCAAAATATCGTATTCCGCTTTGATATCTGGAGTATCCACTGGAACTAAAAATAGCAAAGTCGAATTACGTTCAATGTGACGCAAGAAATAATGTCCAAGTCCTTTTCCTTCGGCAGCACCTTCAATAATTCCGGGAATATCTGCAATTACAAAAGATTGAAAATCTCTGTAGGCTACAATTCCAAGATTTGGTTTTAAAGTTGTAAACGGATAATCCGCAATTTTTGGTTTAGCAGACGTTAATACTGATAATAGTGTTGATTTTCCTGCATTAGGAAAACCTACCAAACCTACATCAGCCAAAACTTTTAGTTCTAAAATCACATCCATTTCTACTCCTGGTAAACCAGGTTGCGAGTATCTTGGTGTTTGATTCGTTGAGCTTCTAAAATGCCAGTTTCCTAAACCACCTTTTCCACCGCGAGAAAGAATTTGTTTTTCACCATCATCGGTAATTTCAAATAATATTTCTCCAGTTTCTTTGTCTTTTACAACGGTTCCTAATGGTACTTCGATAAATTTATCATCACCATCAGCACCAGTACTTCTGTCACCACTACCATCACCGCCATTTCCAGCTTTGATATGTCTGGCAAATTTCAAGTGAAACAATGTCCAAAGACCTTTATTCCCCACTAAATATACATGTCCTCCACGACCACCATCACCACCGTCAGGCCCACCTTTTTCAATAAATTTTTCTCTGTGTAAGTGCGTAGATCCTTTTCCACCTTTACCGGATGAAACATATATTTTAACATAATCTACAAAATTCCCTTCTGTCATTTTTTTTAATTTCAGATTTCAGATTTCAGATTGAATAGATTCAAACTTCCAACTTACATCTATTTTTATAATTTAATCGCCTTCACCATCACTTTATCAATCTTCACGCCATCCATATCGATAACTTCTAGCTCAAATTTTTGCCAAACTAATTTCTCCCCTTGTTTTGGAATATGAGAGAGTTCAGTCATTATTAGTCCGCTTACGGTAGTTACTTCATAATCATTGATTAATTCATCTAATTCAAAGTAGGTCAAGAAATCGTGTAATGAATAATGTCCGTCAACCAGCCATGTTCCATCTTCTCTTTCTATCAACTGGAAATCATCTTTATAAAAATCAGAAGCATCACCTACCAAAGCTTCCAGAATATCATTCAAGGTAATTACACCTTGAAAAACACCATATTCATCCGAGACGAATGCATAATGTATCCCTGACTTTTTAAAATTTTCTAAAGCAACATAAGCCGTAGTTTGCTCCATCATGAAAGGAGCTTCGGTCATAATAGCAGATAAATTGAAGTTTTCATTTTCAAAATGAGCAAAAATATTTTTCAGGTTTACAACCCCAACAATATCATCATAATTTTCACCGTAAACCGGATAAATAGAATGCAACTCTTTGAGCATAAATTCCCTAACCTGTTCTTTATCAGAATGCAAAGGTAAAAAAACCACTGACTTCCTGTGTGTCATCAATGAATTTATTTTTCTGTCTCCAATGTGAAAAACGCGCTCAACAATATCTTGTTCTATTTCCTGAACTTCACCACCCTCAGTTCCTTCTTTGATAATTGCCTTTATTTCCTCTTCGGTTACTTTTCCGTCAGCGGTTGGTTTTATCTGTAAAATATCCAATAAAAAATCAGTTGAATGAGTCAACAACCAAATAAATGGTGCAGTCACAATTGAAACGATTTTCATCGGAAGAGCCACTGCTTTTGCAATTGCTTCCGGATGGTTTAGTCCAATTCTTTTTGGTAATAATTCCCCTAAAACAAGAGAGAAAAAAGTCAAAGTAACAACAACAATACCTACCGCAACTGGATGCGCATAAGGCACCAAAGTTTCAAATCCTTTTATAAAAGTTTCAACATCTTTTGTTATTTTGTCTCCACTATAAATACCGGTAAGAATTCCTATCAAGGTGATTCCTATTTGTACAGTTGATAAAAACTTATTGGGCGAATTTGCCAAATCCAAAGCGATTTTGGCACTTTTATTTCCTTTTTTCGCTGCGGTTTCTAGTCTATTTTTTCGTGCTGAAATCAATGCGATTTCCGACATCGAGAAAACCCCATTTAGCAGTATCAGAAAAAATATTATTACTATTTCCAATTTCTTAATTGATTCGTTTATATCTTAAAATGTGATTTCTAATTTTTTGAAATCGGTTTTTTGTATGCGTAATAGTATAGCCCAGATAGAAGTGAAAAGCCCGGAGGTAAAAAAAACTATTTTTCTTGTTATAAAAGAGCGACCAAAGGAAGCTCCTTTTATGACTTAGAAAAATGTTTTTTTTATCGAGGACTTGTAACGTACAGCTGGAATAGCTCCTATAAATTATCTATAACGTTACTCACTCTTTCGGTAATTTCTGCAATGGAACCAATTCCATTTACGGCGAAAAATTTTCCTTGCTCCTCGTAATAATTCATCAAAGGCGCAGTTTTCTCATTGTATTCTTGGTAGCGATTTCTGATTTTTTCTTCATCTTGATCGTCAATTCTACCACTTGTTTTTCCTCTTTCTAACAATCGTTGCACTAAAATCTCATCATCAGCTTCGAGCGCAATTGTTGCAGCAACATTTGAACCAATTGAAGTAAGAAATGCATCTAAAGCTTCTGCTTGCGAAAGTGTTCTTGGATATCCGTCAAACAAAATCCCGTTTGTATCCGGATGTTTATTTACCTCATCAATCAGCATTTTTGTAGTCAATTCATCCGGTACTAAATCTCCGGCATCCATATATACTCTTGCTTGTTTGCCGAGTTCTGTATCGTTTTTTAAATTAAAACGAAATACATCACCGGTGGAAATATGCGTTAATTTGTATTTTTCTTTCAAAAACTCTGCTTGAGTTCCTTTACCAGCTCCTGGTTTTCCAAATAAAACAATGTTAGTCATGTTGTTGTGTAGTTATTCTTTTAGTTTATATACTTCGGGTAAATTTCTCCCTAATCCATTGTAGTCTAATCCATAACCAACGATAAATTTATTTGGAATTCTAATTCCAATATAATCTATTTTGATATCTTTTGTATACGCTTCCGGTTTGAAAAAAAGTGTTGCAATTTTAAAATGTTTTACATTTTGTTGCTTGAATAACTCTTTCAATTCCACCAAAGTATTCCCAGTATCAACAATATCTTCAATTATAACTACAGTGCGTCCCGTTAAATCTTGGTTCAATCCTATTAATTGTTTCACTTCGTTTGTTGAAGAAATCCCTTCGTAAGAAGCCATTTTGATGAAAGACACTTCGCACGGTTTTTTATAAAGCTTCATAAAATCAGAAACTACCATAAAAGCACCATTCAAAACACCAACAAATACTGGAGTTTCATCAGCAAAATCGTCTGCAATCTGGGCAACCATTTTTGTCAAGGCAAATTCTATTTCTTTGGCAGAAATAAACGGAACAAATTGTTTATCGTGAAGTTGTATCATTATTTTCGTATTTAAAATAATGCGCAAAGATACAGAATTCGGATTTGTGAATTGATAAATGGGCATTAATTTGTAATTTTAAGTAAATTTCATAAAAAACCAACTTAAAATGTATTAAAAACGATAAATGAGAGAGCAGAAATTCCGAAGAAACTAAAATTGAATTTTCGGATTCAATCATTATAAAGTATCTTTGCTTAAACATACAACTACACCATGAATTATTTTTCTTCTGATTTCAAATTAGGAATTCTCGGTGGCGGACAACTGGGCAAAATGCTATTGTTTGACACCCGAAAATTCGACATACAAACTTATGTTTTAGACCCAAGTGATGAAGCGCCTTGTAAAATTGCCTGTGATCAATTCTTCAAAGGGGATTTAATGGACTTTGAAACGGTTTACAATTTTGGTAAAAAAGTAGACGTTTTGACTTTCGAAATTGAGTTGGTTAATCTGGAAGCTTTGGTAAAACTCGAAGAAGAAGGATTAAAAGTATTTCCTTCGCCAAAAACATTGAAACTGATTCAAAACAAAGGAATTCAGAAAGATTTCTACACTCAGAATACAATTCCAACAGCAAATTATAAACGATTTCACAATTTAAAAAACCTAATTGTTGACATTCTGGATTCTAAAACGAAACTTCCGTTTGTATGGAAATGTACGGAATTTGGTTATGATGGAAATGGCGTAAAAGTGATTCGACACATTTCGGATTTGGATAATTTAGCTAATGTAGAGTGCATTGCCGAAGAAATGGTTCCGTTCAAAAATGAATTGGCCGTTATCGTTTGTCGCAATCCTTCCGGTGAAATAAAAACGTATCCTGTGGTGGAAATGGAATTTCATCCCGAGGCCAACCAAGTGGAATATGTGATTTGTCCTGCTCGAATTGATGATAAAGTTGCCGAAAAAGCAAGAGCAATTGCATTGAATGTTTCCGAAAAATTCAATCATGTGGGATTATTAGCCGTTGAAATGTTTCAAACCGAAGATGATGAAATCCTCGTAAATGAAGTCGCTCCACGCCCACACAATTCCGGTCATTATTCTATTGAAGCCAGCTATACGTCACAATTTGAAAACCATTTGCGTGCAATTCTTGATTTGCCTTTAGGAAATACAGATAGTAAAGTAGCTGGAATTATGGTAAACTTAGTTGGTTCCGAAGGTTTTTCAGGAAATGTAATCTATGAAAACATCGAAAAAATATTAGGTTGGAATGGTGTTACGCCACACATTTACGGAAAAAAACAAACACGTCCTTTTAGAAAAATGGGACATGTAACCATCGTTAATGAAGACATCGATGAAGCAAGAAGAATCGCTGAAGAGGTGAAGAATACGATTAGAGTAATAAGTTAATTGAAAGATTGAAAAATTTAAAGATTGAAAAATTTAGAACACCAACTAAATTGAATTTCTCAAAAATCTTAAAATACATAAATCTTAAAATCTATAAATAAGAAACAATGAAAGTAGCCGTAATAATGGGAAGCATATCCGATATGCCCATCATGCAAGAAGCCATCGATATCCTAAAAGCATTCGAAATTGAAATTGAAGTCGATATCGTTTCGGCACACAGAACACCGGAAAAATTATTTGATTTTAGTCAGAACGCACACACTCGTGGCATTTCAGTAGTAATTGCTGGTGCCGGCGGTGCTGCACATTTACCGGGAATGGTCGCTTCAATGTCGCCACTTCCAGTAATTGGAGTTCCTATAAAATCCAGTAATTCAATCGATGGTTGGGATAGCGTTTTATCCATTCTGCAAATGCCCGGTGGTGTTCCCGTAGCAACCGTTGCCTTAAACGGAGCAAAAAACGCAGGAATCCTTGCCGCTCAAATCATAGGAAGTCACAATAAAAGTATACTAGAGAAAGTAATTAAATACAAAACCGGATTGAAAGAAGCCGTTAACATCGCTTCCGAAAGTCTACAGAAATAGAAAAAGCTCCATAACGGAGCTTTTTTCATTTATTTAAATCTTGAAACAGCTTATTCAGCATCAACTACGATTTCAAGAACTTCTTCAAATTCTGATGCAATGATATCGTCCTTGCTCAACCAATATTCAGAAGTCATAATCGTATAATTTACATTATCCATAGTCTTAACATCCCATAGAATATCTTCCGCTTCTGGAAAAGGCGCGTTTTCAGTCATCTGACTGTCAAATAATCGTTTAATCAAATTACTGCCTGACAATCCGTTGTTTAATAATTTTAAAATACTTTCTTTAGTCAATTCATTTTCATTTTCTCCTTCTGCTGGCGTAAAACTACATTCAATAATCGTCGCTTTTGCATTAGGAAAAGTACCGTTATAGGCTTTAAAAAGCAATTGATTAATATGAAACAAAGTCGAATGCAATCCTATTTCCGGATATTCCTCACATACTTTGTCCAAAAACATATCATTTGAAATTTGCTGAATCTGACCTTCATTCAAAGCTTCTGATAATTTATATTCCAATACAATTACAGCAGCATCTTTCGGTTCAAAATCAGAAATTGCCATAAACAACAATTCTCTTAAACTAGCAGGATCTGCCTCCGCAGCATCCGGATAATCGAATTTTTCCAATAGCTTTATATAATCTTCATTTGTCCAATATTCTTCAACCTCATCAACAGTATTCGCTCTATTTATTGTAATTTGATAATTCATCTTTTCTTTTAATTTATTATATTTTTTCTGATTCGTCTTTTATAAAACCAATCATTTTTTTTACAATTTAAGGCTTTATTACTGCGTAACGAAATAAATAACATTTAAATAACACTTTAGAATCCACTATTTTGGTCCAAATCAATCCCCTCGACAACACCATTTTTTTTATTAAATCCGTACCTTTGATTTCTTTAAACATCGAATTATTTTTATTACAAAATACAAATGAGCATCCTAACACACCATTTCAATACAAAATATAACACTGCGCCTTTTTCGAAAATTAAAAACGAAGATTTTCTTCCTGCTTTTCAAAAAGGAATCGAATTGGCAAAAGCCGAAATCGATGCTATTGTTCGAAATCCGATAAAACCAACTTTCGAAAATACGATTGAAGCTTTAGCATTCAGTGGAGATGTTTTGGATAGAATTTCAAGCATTTTCTTCAATTTGAATTCAGCAGAAACCAATGACGAAATTCAGAAAATCGCTCAGGAAGTTTCGCCTTTATTGTCTGAATTCGGAAATGATGTTCGTCTAAACCCTGATTTATTCGCCCGAGTAAAAACGGTGTATGAGCAGCGGCAAAAACTGAATCTCAATCCGGAGCAAACCACGCTTTTGGATAAAAAATACAAAAGCTTTTCCAGAAACGGAGCGAATTTACCGGAAGACAAAAAGAATCAATTGCGAGAAATCGACAAAGAATTATCAAAATTGAGTTTGCAGTTTGGCGAAAATGTTTTGGCGGAAACCCAAGCGTATCAATTGCATATTACAAACGAATCCGATTTAGCCGGTTTACCCGAAGGAACAATTGAAGCCGCTCGCTCTTTGGCTAAAAGCCAAGAAAAAGAAGGTTGGATTTTCACGTTGGATTACCCAAGTTATGTTCCATTTGTGACCTATGCTGATAATCGTGATTTGCGCAAGAAAATCGCAATTGCTTTTGGTGCCAAAGGTTTTCAAAACAACGAATTTGACAACCAAGAAATCGTTCTAAAAATTGCAAAATTACGTTTTGACAGAGCACAGGTTTTAGGTTATGCCACTCATGCTCATTTTGTGCTTGAAGAACGCATGGCTGAAAGCCCGGAGAAAGTAAAAACATTTTCCAATGATTTATTGGAAAAAGCCAAACCGGCCGCTTTGAAAGAATTTGCACAACTTACTGCTTTCGCAAAAGAGCAACACGGAATTGACCAATTAGAGAAATGGGATGGCGCTTATTATTCGGAGAAATTGAAACAGCAATTGTTCAACTTGGATGATGAAATATTAAAACCGTATTTTCAATTAGAAAAAGTATTGGACGGTGCTTTTGCAGTAGCGCAAAAATTATTCGGAATCACTTTCGAAGAAATTTTTGAAGTGGATAAATACCATGAGGAAGTAAAAACGTACGCAGTTAAAGACGAAGAAGACCAATTAGTCGCTGTTTTCTATGCTGATTTCTTTCCAAGAAAAGGCAAACGTAACGGTGCATGGATGACTTCTTTTAAATCACAATACATCAAAAAGGGAATCAACGAAAGACCGCATATTTCTATTGTGTGCAATTTCACAAAACCTACTGAGACTAAACCATCATTATTAACTTTTAACGAAGTAACGACTTTGTTTCATGAATTTGGTCACGCCTTACATGGGATGTTAGCCAACACCACTTATCCAAGTTTATCCGGAACATCGGTATATTGGGATTTTGTGGAATTACCAAGTCAAATTTTAGAAAATTGGTGCTACGAACCGGAAGCATTGGCTTTATTTGCGTATCATTATGAAACCGGGGAAATGATTCCGATGGAATTAGTGCATAAAATCAAAGAAAGCGCGAGTTTCCAAGAAGGAATGGCAACGATGCGCCAATTGAGTTTTGGATTATTAGATATGGGTTGGCATGCGCAAGATCCTTCCAATATCAAAGACATCAAGGCTTTTGAAACTGAACAGTTCGCAGCCACACAATTGTATCCTGATGTAAAGGAGAATGCAATGAGTACTTCGTTTTCACACATATTTCAAGGAGGATATTCATCTGGGTATTACAGCTACAAATGGGCCGAAGTTTTGGATGCAGATGCTTTTGAATATTTTCAGGAATGCGGCATTTTCAATAAAGAAGTTGCAACCAAATTTAAGGAAAACGTACTTTCGAAAGGCGGAACAGAACATCCGATGATTTTGTACAAACGTTTTAGGGGACAAGAACCAAAACCGGAAGCTTTGTTACGAAGAGCAGGATTAGTTTAAAAACATAATTATTGAAAACCCGAAGTAACAGACTTCGGGTTTTTTAATAGCATTCCAACACACCCAAAAATTAAAACCAACAAAAGATGAGTTTTTTAAAAGCCGAATGGAATAATTTAGCCATGATTAATTATGAAGTCAATCCCGAAATTCTGCAAAAGTATGTTCCTGCAGGAACGGAAATAGATTTCTGGAACGGCAAATGTTATGTTAGTTTTATTGGATTCTTGTTTGAGAATGTTCGTGTTTTGGGAATGAAAATTCCGTTTCATTCTGATTTTGAAGAGGTAAATCTTCGGTTTTATGTGAGACGTTTTGAAAACGGAACTTGTAAAAGAGGTGCCGTTTTTATCAGTGAAATTGTTCCTAAATATGCGATTTCATTTGTTGCCAATACCTTTTACAATGAGCATTACCGAACTTTGCCCATGAAACATACGCTAAAAGTAAATGAAAACTCCAGAGAATTTATATACCAATGGAAAGTGAATAATAATTGGAATACCATCCAGGTAGCAACACAAAAAAATCCCATTGCAATTGAACCCGATTCTGAAGCTGAGTTTATCACGGAGCATTATTTTGGCTATACAAAAATCAATGAAAACGAAACTTTTGAATATCAAGTCACCCATCCCAGATGGCAACAATATGAAGTAACCAAAAACGAATCCGTTATTGATTTCGAAAGTGTTTATGGAAAAGAATTTGCTTTTATCAAGGATTTAAAACCCACTTCTGTATTTCTGGCCATAGGCTCGAAAATTACAATTGAAGACAAACGAAAAATAAAACTGTAATGACCAGAATAAAAATTCGGACTAAAATAAAGGCACCCATAGAAACTGTTTTTGACATTTCCAGAGATATTGACGTGCATCAAAAATCTGCCAGTCCAACAAAAGAAATTGCTATTGACGGCGTTACTTCGGGATTGATAAATTACAACGAAACGGTAACTTGGCGCGGGAAACATTTTGGGTTTTATCTGACACACAAGAGCCGAATAACTGCAATGAATCTCTACGATTATTTTGTGGATGAAATGGAGGAAGGAAAATTCAAATCCTTTCGTCATGAACATATTTTTTACGAAAAAAACGGATTAACCGTTATGAAAGACAAAATATATTACGAAGTACCGTACGGTTTCTTTGGAGAATTGTTTGATTTATTGTTTTTGAAAAATCATATGATTAATTTTATTCTCGAAAGAAACAAAGTATTGAAAACCCTATCTGAAAGTAAGCTTTAGAAATGGAAACACCTCACGAGTAAAATCCCAAATTATTTCAAAAATTCCCTGAAGTTTTCTTTACTTATTAAAACATCCTATTCACCAAATTTACACTATTATTGGTGAACGTATTCACCAATTAAGCACTTTTTAAAATAAAAACAATAACAACCACCAAACTATCGGAATGCTTTCTACCCAAAAAGAAGTGTAATATTTTGATTGTTTTTCATTAGCAAAAAGCAGAAATAACCCAATCATCAGCACTAAAATCAAGTTTATTATTAACTGATTTTTATCCAAACCACTTTTGAAAAATTCCAGAAAACAAAACGGAATCAATAATAACAATCCCAATATTTTGGCCTGCTTCACTCCTATTTGTTGGGGTATGGTTTTTAGATGCGGATCATCTTTAGCCAAATCAATAATTTCAAAAATGAGCACCAATACAAAAATCAATACAAAGCGTTGTATACATTTTAGATAGAAATTCATGGTTATTGATATGCCCGCATCTAAAATTGGTAATCCCAACGTCACTCCAACCCAACACAGCGCGACAATATAAATCTTTACACCTGCCCAATTCCTTGCATTTTTTTTATTTGGAAAAAAGGGAAGTGTATATAATAAGGTAATGCTCAAAAAAATCACTGCGATTATTTGTGTTATCAGTTCGAGTTTAAAAAAATAATAGCCTACTAAAATAACAGAACACAAACTAAATAAAACAATCGCTTTTAGCTCGTTGCGCATTTGTATTTTTTTGGCTCTGGCCAAAGCATCATATTTCACAAAATTATAGCCTACAATAGTTCCGAAAAAAGCAAAGTTAGCAACTGAGTCATCATCAGGAATGTGGAACATGTAGTGCGTCATTCTAACAAGCGCATAACACGATAAAGCCACGTGAATACTACTGTTTATATAGAAATCAAAAATTAGTTTAAAAAACCTCATTAGACAAAATTAATCAAAGTGTTAATAAGAACGGCTTTTAGTTGAAAAATTCACAGAAAATCAAGTTAAAAAAGACAATTAATAGCATATTAATATTTAATTTTACAGCCTTTTAAAACAAGAAACACACAACCCATTTTATATACAATGAAAACAGACGCTTTTGCATTAAGACACATTGGCCCAAGAGAAAATGATCTAGAACACATGTTGAAAACAATTGGAGCAGCAACGCTGGAACAATTGATTCAAGAAACCATTCCAAGTGACATTCGTTTAAAATCTGATTTAGATTTAGATCCTGCAATGACCGAATATGAGTTTGCAAATCACATTCAGAAATTAGGGAATAAAAATAAAGTTTTTCAATCCTACATTGGTTTAGGATACAACGCAGCAATTATCCCTGCGGTGATTCAAAGAAATGTTTTTGAAAACCCGGGATGGTACACTGCTTACACACCGTATCAAGCTGAAATTGCACAAGGCCGTTTAGAAGCGATTTTGAATTTCCAAACGATGGTTATCGAATTAACCGGGATGGAAATTGCTAATGCGTCTTTATTAGACGAGGGAACTGCTGCTGCAGAAGCAATGGCATTACTTTTTGATGTTCGTTCACGCGATCAAAAGAAATCTAACGTTTGTAAATTTTTTGTTTCTGAAGAAATATTACCACAAACATTATCCGTTTTACAAACACGTTCGACGCCAATTGGTGTTGAATTAGTAATAGGAAACCATGAAGAATTTGATTTTTCATCAGAATATTTTGGAGCAATCCTTCAATATCCGGGAAAATTTGGACAAGTGCATGATTATACCGCTTTTATCGCAAAAGCAGCTGAAAATGAAATAAAAGTTGCTGTTGCAGCTGATATTTTGAGTTTAGCAAAATTAACTCCTCCAGGAGAAATGGGCGCTGCCGTAGTTTTAGGAACTACACAACGTTTCGGAATTCCGTTAGGGTACGGTGGACCTCACGCTGCATATTTTGCAACAAAAGACGAATACAAAAGAAGCATGCCGGGAAGAATCATCGGGGTAACCATTGATACTGACGGAAATCGTGCTTTGCGCATGGCTTTGCAAACACGTGAGCAACACATTAAACGAGATAAAGCGACTTCAAATATTTGTACAGCGCAAGTTTTACTTTCGGTTATGGCAGGAATGTATGCCGTTTATCATGGACCAAAAGGATTGCAATACATTGCTGATAAAGTACATGCTTCCGCAGCGACATTGGCAAATGCATTAGAAAAATCAGGTTATCAACAAACCAATACAGCTTTCTTTGACACAATTGTCATTACCGCTGATGCCAAAAAAGTTCGCGCGATTGCAGAAGAAAACGAAATTAACTTCTATTACGTTGACGAAAATACGATTTCAATTTCCTTGAACGAGACCACTAGCATTGCTGATTTAAATAAAATCATTGCTGTTTTTGCTTCTGCAAATGGGACTCCGCTCTCACTGATTGAGACACTATCAGAAACCAATCATTTTCCTGAAAATATAAATAGAACATCGACTTTCTTACAACATGATGTTTTCAATAAATACCATTCAGAAACAGCTTTGATGCGCTACATCAAAATGCTGGAACGAAAAGATTTAGCTTTGAATCACTCGATGATTTCCCTAGGTTCATGTACGATGAAACTGAATGCAGCTTCAGAAATGTTACCTTTAAGCATGCCGCAGTGGAACAATATTCACCCGTTTGCACCATTGGATCAAGCACAAGGATACCAAGAAATGTTGACTAAGTTAGAACAACAATTAAATGTAATCACTGGTTTTGCAGGAACAACTTTACAACCTAATTCAGGTGCTCAAGGTGAATATGCAGGATTAATGGTGATTCGTGCATACCACCAATCAAGAGGAGATCATCACAGAAATATTGCTTTAATTCCATCATCAGCACACGGAACAAATCCGGCTTCGGCAGCGATGGCAGGAATGAAAGTTGTAGTTACTAAAACATTGGAAAACGGAAATATCGACGTAGAAGATTTGCGTGAAAAAGCGCTTTTGCACGCAGACAATCTTTCTTGTTTAATGGTTACCTATCCATCAACTCACGGTGTTTTTGAAAGCGCCATTAAAGAAATCACACAACTAATCCACGATAACGGCGGACAAGTATATATGGATGGTGCGAATATGAATGCACAAGTTGGATTAACAAATCCTGCAACTATTGGTGCTGACGTATGTCACTTAAACTTACACAAAACATTCGCAATTCCTCATGGAGGCGGTGGACCTGGCGTAGGACCAATATGTGTTGCTCCACAACTAGTACCATTTTTACCAACCAACCCTGTAATTCCAACTGGTGGAGAAAACGCGATAACTGCAATTTCAGCTGCTCCTTGGGGTTCTGCATTAGTTTGCTTAATCTCTTACGGATACATTTGTATGCTTGGTGCTGAAGGATTGAAACAGTCTACCGAATATGCTATTTTAAACGCGAACTATATTAAGGAGAAACTAAACGGTCATTATGATACGTTATATTCTGGAGAAATGGGTCGTGCAGCACACGAAATGATTTTAGAATGTCGCCCTTTCAAACAAAAAGGAATCGAAGTGACGGATATTGCTAAACGTTTGATGGATTATGGATTTCATGCTCCAACCGTTTCGTTCCCTGTTGCCGGAACTTTAATGATCGAGCCTACTGAAAGTGAAAACTTAGAGGAATTAGATCGTTTTTGCGATGCTATGATTGCTATCAGAAAAGAAATTGAAACTGCCACATTAGACAATCCTAATAATGTTTTGAAAAATGCGCCACATACTTTGATGATGGTTACTACTGATAATTGGGTTTTCCCATACACTCGTGAAGCAGCAGCATTTCCATTGGAATATATTGCCGAAAATAAATTCTGGCCAACCGTTCGCAGAGTTGATGAAGCGTATGGTGACAGAAACTTAAATTGTTCCTGTGCTCCAATTGAAGCGTACATGGAAAGCTAAAATACAACTTAAAATGTCTCGAGAAATCGGGACATTTTTTTTACATTAAAAAATCACTCAAAGCAAATTATCATTAAATAGCATTAAAAACTACCGTATTTTCACTTACGAGATTAAAGAAATAAAAATCACATCAAAACTTACAATTCGTAATGAAATAATCAATATTTTTGCCAATAAATTATTATTTCACAATTATATGCACGCATAGTAAATTTTGTGAGTGTAGTAATTTTTTAATGATTAAATTAGCATCAAATTTTGGAAAATTAACGCAATGAAAATAAAAATAGCTGGAATAGGAAGCTGTATTCCTGAGAAAAAAGTAAGTAATACTGACTTTGGCGAACATGTTTTTTTGAATGAAGATGGAACCGCCTTTGGTTATCCTAATGAAGTAGTAATCAAAAAATTTAAGGGCATCACCGGAATCGAACACAGGCGATATGCTGAAGACCATTTAACCTCCTCTGATTTAGCTTTTTTCGCCTCACAAAAAGCAATAGAAAATGCTGGAATTGATCCGGAAACAATTGATTATATCATCTTTGCACACAATTTTGGAGATGTAAAGTACGGCACAAGCCAATCGGATATGATTCCAAGTTTGGCCACTCGCGTCAAACATAAATTACAAATAAAAAATCCAAAATGCGTCGCTTACGATATTCTTTTTGGATGTCCAGGCTGGATTGAAGGCGTACTTCAAGCGAATGCATTTATAAAATCAGGAATGGCAAAACGCTGTTTGGTTATAGGTTCTGAGACTTTATCTAGAGTGGTAGATGCGCATGACAGAGATTCCATGATTTATTCTGATGGCGCAGGTGCTTCTATAATTGAAGCTTCAGATGATGAAAGCGGTATGCTGTCTTATGAAAGTGCAACGTATGCTAATGATGAAGCGAATTATTTATTCTTCGGTAAATCATACAATCCTGATTTAGACCCAGACACCCGTTACATCAAAATGTACGGACGCAAAATATATGAATTTGCATTAAACAATGTTCCTGCAGCAATGAAAAGTTGTTTAGACAAAAGCGGACTTGGTATTGACGATGTAAAAAAGATTCTTATCCATCAGGCCAACGAGAAAATGGACGAAGCAATAATTCAACGTTTTTACAAATTATACGACAGACCTGTTCCTAAAGACATCATGCCTATGAGCATCCATGAACTGGGAAACAGCAGTGTGGCTACAGTTCCAACCCTTTTTGACTTGCTAATTCGAGGTGAAATCGAAAACCAAGAAATCCATAAAGGCGATGTTATGATTTTTGCTTCCGTTGGAGCCGGAATGAACATCAATGCCTTTGTTTACCGATATTAAAGACTTGTAGAACATCTTAAGCAGGAGCTATTCCGGCTGTACACTACAATTCCTCACTACAAAACTTGTTTTTCTAAGGTGCAAGAAAGCTTCTTTCAGTCGCTTTTTGCACCTTGAAAAACTACATTTTGAAGCTCCGGGATTTTCATTTCCATCCGGGCTAAAAAACAATGCCCAAAAACACATTTATTACTATATTTGTGCCTTCGTGCCCTAGCGGCAAAATCAAAAAAACATGTACGAAAAAACGTTTCCCAATAAAAGATTCAAACATACTTTAGAATTTCTAAAAAAACACGTCTCGACTTCAGAAACCATATTAGATTTAGGTGTTGAAAACCCTTTTTCAAAAATCATGAAATCCGAAGGATTTTCAGTTAAAAACACTAGCGGAGAAGATTTAGACTTGGATCAATCCGTGTTTTCAAAGGAGAAACAAGATGTAGTAACCGCTTTCGAAATCTTTGAACATTTACTCAATCCATTCACCATATTAAGCGAGATAAAATCTGACAAACTTTTTATTTCCATTCCGTTGCGTTTGTGGTTTTCACCAGCTTATCGCAGTAAAACGGATATGTGGGACAGACATTACCATGAATTTGAAGATTGGCAACTGGACTGGCTTTTAGAAAAAACAGGTTGGAAAATAATAGACAGAGAAAAATGGACCAATCCCGTTAAGAAATTTGGAATTCGACCATTACTTCGCAAATTTACGCCAAGATATTATATCGTTTACGCCGAAAAAATAAAATAATGAATTACTACATTGTCATTCCGGCGCATAACGAAGAAGCTTTTATAGCTTTAACATTAGATTCGTTGATTTCACAAACCGTTTTGCCAAAAAAAGTTGTCGTTGTCAATGATAATTCTACGGATAAAACTGCCGAAATCGTTACGGCTTACGCCAACGAAAATCCATTCATCACTTTAGTAAATAAAACGTCTGAAGCGATACATTTGCCGGGAAGCAAAGTTATTCAGGCTTTTCACAAAGGTTTTGAAACACTAGACGAGAATTATGATGTGATTGTAAAACTGGATGCAGACTTAATTTTGCCTAACAATTATTTTGAAACCATTTTAAACATTTTCAAAAACGATGCAACGATAGGAATGGCTGGCGGATTCGCTTATATCGAAAAAAATGGCGAATGGATTCTCGAAAATCTTACCGATAAAGACCATATTCGTGGCGCTTTTAAAGCCTATAGGAAAGCATGTTTCCAACAAATCGGAAATTTAAAACCTGCTATGGGTTGGGATACGGTTGATGAATTATTATCTAAATTCTATGGTTGGAAAGTGGTTACTGATGCTTCATTAATTGTAAAACATTTGAAACCAACCGGCGCAAACTACAACAAAACAGCCCGATACAAACAAGGCGAAGCATTTTACACTTTAGGCTACGGATTCCTTATCACTTCAATCGCTTCCGCAAAACTGGCGATGATGAAAAAGAAACCACTATTATTTATAGATTACATTAAAGGTTTCTGGAAAGCTAAAGCAGACAAAACTCCTTTGTTAGTAACAACAGAACAAGCAAAATTCATTCGGAAATATCGTTTGAAAAAAATGAAAGAAAAGCTTTTTTAGCCAACAAAATCAAAAAACTGCTGAAGCAAAAGGGATAACTCCTAACATTTTTTGTAATTTAGCCCATATTCGCAAAACTTATGATGCTCATTCGCTATATAACGCAAATAGGAAGATACTTCTTAATGCTGAAAGAAATTTTCAATAAACAGACAAAATGGTCTGTGATGAAAAATCTAATTTTTAAAGAAATTGATGATTTAGTTATCGGTTCACTAGGTATTGTTGCCTTCATTTCCTTCTTCGTTGGAGGAGTAGTTGCTATTCAAACAGCCTTAAATCTTACTAATCCTTTAATTCCAAAATACCTTATCGGTTTCGCAACACGACAATCCGTAATATTAGAATTTGCACCTACTTTTATTTCAGTGATTATGGCTGGAAAAATGGGTTCATTTATTACGTCAAGCATCGGAACAATGCGCGTTACAGAACAAATTGACGCACTGGAAGTGATGGGAGTAAACTCATTGAATTACCTTGTTTTCCCTAAAATAATTGCTTTGCTATTGTATCCTTTTCTAATAGGAATTGCCATGTTTCTGGGCGTTCTCGGTGGATGGATGGCTGGTGTTTATGGTGGATTTATCTCTAGCGCTGAGTTTATAAATGGAACTCAAATGGATTTTATCCCGTTTCATATTGCTTACGCTTTTATCAAAACATTAATTTTCGCGATGTTATTAGCAACTATTCCTTCTTTTCACGGGTATTATATGAAAGGCGGCGCTCTAGAAGTTGGTAAGGCAAGTACCGTTTCCTTTGTTTGGACATCGGTTTCCATAATACTTTTCAATTATATATTAACGCAGTTGTTACTAGGATCATGATAGAAGTAAAAAACATAGAAAAATCATTTAACGGAAATAAAATTCTTAAAGGTATTTCGACGGTTTTTGAAACCGGAAAGACAAATTTAATTATTGGACAAAGTGGATCTGGAAAAACGGTTTTACTTAAAAGTCTTTTGGGCATTCATACTCCAGAATCCGGGACTATTTCATTTGATGGCCGAATTTACTCCGAATTAAATCCGGATGAAAAACGAGAATTACGAACTGAAATTGGAATGGTTTTTCAAGGAAGTGCTTTGTTTGACTCGATGACTGTTGCTGAAAATGTTGGTTTTCCGTTGCGAATGTTCACCAAAGACAATAATAAAAAAATTCAGGAGCGTGTAGACTTTGTATTAAAAAGAGTCGCTCTAACGGATGCGCACAAAAAATTACCCTCTGAAATTTCAGGAGGAATGCAAAAACGCGTAGCGATTGCTCGCGCAATTGTAAACAATCCAAAATACCTGTTTTGCGATGAACCAAACTCTGGTTTAGATCCAAATACAGCTATTTTGATTGATAATCTTATCAAAGAAATTACCGAAGAATACAATATTACAACGGTTATAAATACCCATGATATGAACTCGGTAATGGAAATTGGAGAGAAAATTCTATTCCTAAAAGATGGTTTGAAAGCCTGGGAAGGAAACAAAGATGAGATTTTCAGAACCGATAATGAGGCTGTTGTCGCCTTTGTTTATTCTTCGAATTTATTCAAAAAAGTACGGGAAGCATATTTGAAAGAGTAAAAACTAACTTGATTTCAACAACTCTACCTCAGCATTTGGATTAAAAAGATAAGTCTTTCCAGAACTCATTTCGAGACATTCAAAACGCTTGGTTCTGATGGCTATTTTCTTAAAAATCTTTCCGTTTTGGATTCGGAAAACACTGCCGTACGGAATTTCGAATACATAATTCTTATCGTTTTGCTGGTCAAATTGTTTCAATGCCAAAGCCAAAGTAGCATCTGTATCGCTGCTCGCTGTGGGATTTTTGAAATGCCGCGCCAACAAAGGCAACAAGTGATTCGGGAAAATTTCCGGTCGAATATAAGGAATCATCAAGCGTTGAAAAGAATATTTCCACTCGTTACCATGTGGTTTAATGTTTCTACCAAATTTTTCAAATGCGACTAGATGAGAAATTTCATGAATCAACGTAATCAAAAACTTATATTTATTTAGATTTGAATTCACCGTGATTTCATGCTTACCGTTCAGCCCTTTTCGATAATCGCCATGACGCGTCTGACGCTCGTTTACAATCTTAAGGTGCACTTGATTGGCAACAATAAGTTCGAAAACGGGTTTTACCGCATGCTCTGGAATGTATCTGGCTAAGGTTTCGCTCAAAATAGAGGTGAGTTATAAATTAAGGATTCGTGGAAGAAACTTGCAACACTTTCCCGTTGAAATATTTGTTTCCGGTCAAAGTGAAATCATAAATATAATTTGCCATTTCGCCCGCTGATATTGGCGCTTGATAGCCTGGAAAAGCTTCAGACAACATTTCAGTTTGAACAGAACCCAAAGCCAAAACATTGAACGAAATTCCACGCTCTTTGTATTCTTCTGCTAATAATTCTGATAGTGTAATAACAGCTCCTTTACTCGAACTATACGCTGCTAGTCCAGCAAACTTTAAACTGCCCTGAATTCCACCCATAGAACTAATCGTTACAACATGGCTTCCTTTTTGTAAATACGGCAGGCAAATTCGAGTCAAATTAGCAACTCCAAAAACATTGACTTTATAGATGTTTTCAAAATCTTCCTGAGTCGTTTCTGAAAAAGGTTTTAGCAATAAACTTCCTGCGTTATGAATGACTGCATCTATTTGTTTCCATGACTTAGAAAGGAAATCGCTTACTTTCACTAATTCAGATTCTGTGGATAAATCAACTGAAAGACAGGTAATATTTTCATTACCCAATAAAGCTTGAGGAATTTTTCTGGAAATGGCTAACACTTGGTGTCCCGCATTGGCAAATTGCAATGCCAACTCAAATCCTATACCTCTACTCGTTCCTGTGATGATGATATTTTTCATGTAGCAAAAATAAACAAAAACGATAAAAAACTAATGCTTTATGCAAAGGATTGTCGTTGTAATAAAAATTAAAGTTTCCTATAATTTTACTTATTTTTGGTAAACCAAATTAATATCAGATTTTAAAAAAAATGACAGATAGCATACAATTCGAAACTGCAAAAATAATTGATATTAATGGCGTATTGGCATTACAGGAATTGAATCTTGTAGCTAATCTATCCGAAGAAGAAAAAGCTTCCGGGTTTGTTACCACGCCATTTACTACTCAACAACTAACCGAAGTAATTCAGAAAGAAGAACTATTTATTGCCAAAGACAATAACAAAATCATTGCTTATATTTTTGCGGGAAGTTGGGATTTTTTCAAACAATGGCCTATTTTCAATTACATGAGTTCATTGTTTCCGGAACTGACCTTTTTAGATTTTGAAATTACCACCACCAATAGTTTTCAATATGGTCCCATTTGCATTCACAAAGAATATCGTGGAAAAGGATTAATAACCCCACTGTTTGAATTCATGAGAAAACACATGCTCCAAAAATACCCACTGAGTTTGACTTTCATCAATAAAATCAATATTCCATCCACTAAAGCGCATACCGAAAAACTAAAATGGACTATTATTGGAGATTTTAAATTCAACAATAATGAATACTTCATTTTGGCGTATGACATGAATCAGTCTGTTTCTAAAACTATTTAAGCATAATTATTTCTCGTGTTGGCGAGTTTGCCACTTGCGTTACAGCAGGTAATAATTCATAAATGAAAGAAGTCATATGCGGAATATCCATCGCTTTGAAATCATCAGAAACATGATGGTAGAATTCAAAGTTTTCAAAATCAAATGTACTCACTGACTGACAAGGCACTTTGAAAACATCATAAAAAGAGTAATTATCTGATCTATAAAACAATTGAAATTCGGCTTCTTTTGGAAGAAAACCAATGGTATTTTTCCCTGTATATTCATTGATTTTACCTGCCATGTTCGACTTATCAAAACCAGTAATATAAGCTAGATAATCTCTTTTCATTGGCACACCAATCATTTCAATGTTGAACTGAGTGTATAATTTAAAATCTTGTGCTTTCAGCTTTTTAGCTAAGTGTTGAGAACCTAACAAACCTTTTTCTTCTCCAGCAAAAAATACAAAAAGAATGCTTCGTTTATTATTTTTGGCAATGCTAAAATATTTAGCCATTTCAGCAACTGCAGTTGTTCCTGAAGCATCATCATTGGCTCCATTGTTTATAAAATCACCGTTTACCCCTTTTTTCTCCAAGCCAATATGATCGTAATGCGCGCTCAGTATTATATATTCATTTTTAAGAATTGGGTCATTTCCTTCAATTAAACCGACGATATTAAAGGCTGTTCCCTTAAATGTGGATAACGTATCACGATACGATTTGAAATACGGTTTCACATTATTATTTTTGAAGAACTGCTCCAAATAATCAGCGGCTTTTACAATTCCCGGTTTTCCCGTTTCACGTCCTTCCAATTCATCCGAAGCTAAATATTTCAATATTTCGGCAACATTATTTTCTTCCACTTTATATTCGAAATCAACTGTTTTTAATGAAGCTACACTCGCCGTTTGGGCAATTACAACTGAATTTGACAAGAAAACGAAGAAAACGAAAGAAAGAGATAGATATGCTTTTTTCATAATATTGAAGTTTATATTTTTTACAATATGGTTTTACTGCGATAATATTTTTTGTACACTTTAACTATTTGAAAAAAAGCTAAAACCACAAAAAATGATGGAATTACAATTGGAATTATATATTTAGAAAAACTAGTTGTGTTTTGAGATAAGGTATTCAAAATCAAAACCAGAGTCAGCATTCCAAAAAATGTGCCTATCAAAGTCCCTGAAACATAATATAATTTTAGCTTATTTACAATGGAAATATAATTTCCATTCATCAAATAAAGATTCCACCCGGTCCAAAATGGCAATTGAAGAAAATTGATACAATTCAAAAACACACCGATAAGAAACGGAGAATACATTGCATATTTCTCTAAAATTCCTTGTTCTTCCATTGGTTGATTGGAATTCGCATAAAAAGTATACCCTAAAATCAATAGAAAGAAAATGGCAAAAAAATCAATAATCTTCATTAATCTTTTATTATTAACTAATTGCTTTGCGAAAATTAAAGTGAAATAAATCACAAACATCTCCACAAAAATCACTCCTAATAAAAAGAAAACCAAGCTACTCATTCCTAACTTTGAATAGATTTCAAAACCTATAACATTCAAATATCCTAATGGTATTGAACCGATAAAGCTCACTAAAAAACCAACAAAAATGTTCTTTAATGCCTTCATAATTTTAGAAATTTACAATTCTATTGCTTTGTTCCAAATGCATTCTGTATTCCTTCATACCCTCTTTATGCAGTAAATATGGAGCCCCATTTTTATGGTTTGCCACACTTATTTCATACATATAAGTAATGTGACGCGCAAGTTCTTTCCATGCAAAAAACAAAGAATGTTTTGGGTCATAAATGTGTGTCGGTTCGCTTGCAGCGCCATTCAGTTCAACGACTGAAAAATTTAAACCTTGTTCTAATTCTTCAATTGTATTATACATCACATCCAATCTGCCAAAGTAGAAACCCGGAATTTGCAAACACATTTCGTTTATTGTTTCCGTCAATTTTGGTGTTATCCAATGACTTCCATCAATGAATTTTGCTCCTCGTGCATGATTCCCATAAGGCACCAAATTCAGTTTTTCTCCTTTTGGAAGAATATCGAGTAGTTTTTTTCCGTATTCCTGTTTTAAAACCTTTAATTGCAGTTCGTATCGCGGATTTTCTTTAATTAATTCTTCTACGGTAGAGAATCCGTTTCCGGCAATAATCAGAAATTCTTTAGAAACTATTCCTGTAATTCTACCTGCTTTTTCATGAGGATAACGCACATAAAATATCCCAACTTCGTTATCGAACGGAATTAAATCCTGCACTACATACTCGAAATTTGCTTTTTGAGCATATTCTTTTAAATCCTGAACGGTGTTAATTTTTTTGACCCCAGATCCTCGTAGTCCAATATCTGGTTTTGCAATCAGAGGATATTTTATTTTTGATAGTTGAATAGTATTCAAAATTTCTTCAAGAGCAGTACCTTCTTTTATTAATTCCGTTTTTGGGTAATACTGTTGTGGAATCAAATCGTAGATTTCTTTTTTGGACTCCATCATAAAACCGCCATTTTTTATGGTTGGATTAGAAGCATTAAAGAAAAAAATAGATTTTGCCTTGATAGAATAATAGGACCAAAGAAAATAAATTGGAATGTAAACAATCTGGAAAGGCCAGTATTCCCAATGCGTAATTTTATGAAAAAATAGTTTCAAATTAAGTTCTTTAAACGGTGATAAATGAGGTCGAAAAATCCTCCTTCGCGATCAAATCGTAATGCAATATAGCTACTTTATTTTTTTCAATAACCGCTTGTGTGATACTTAAGGTTTTCATTTCGTCATTTCTATTGATTACCAATCCATTTTCATCATTTTCTTCCTCGGTGTAGCGATGAAAATCGTGCATTTTTGATTCGGAAATTTCAGGATTTTGATTCATAAAATCATGAAACCAGTTGGCTCGTTTTTCACGAATCGCTGATGGATACAAAGTAGATGAAGACCAAATATGATTTTGATGAATGTCCAAAGATGTCGTTTCTTTCTCTTTTCCGTTCCAGCGCAATTGAAAAAGAGCATTATTTTGAAATAAAACTAATGTAAAAGGCTCTATGTTTTCCAAATCAATTTCTGTCCAGAAATCCTTTGGAGAAATACTGCTGATTATCTCTAAAACAATCAAACCACGGCTTTTTCGATATGGAAGTTGTACTTCATGTTTTTCGTCGGCGCCATTTAACAGCACTAAAATTGTTCCGTCTGCATTAGCGACAAACCAAGTTCCTCCTGCTTTTGGATCTTTTGGGAAAATAAGATTTTTCCCGTTTACGGTATAACTTCTTGGAGGTATTGCACTCGGTCTTACTGTTTTTTCATCCCGATTTGAAGTAATGATAATTTTATCATTCGTTGCTACAAAACTTACTGTGCACATTGATTTCTATATTCTATTGTAGAACGGGCAACTCCAAAATTAGCGTCAATTATAACTGTTTCACATTGTAAAATAGCTACTTTAATAAGCGCCTGATGATGAATGCAATGTTCTAAATTATACAGTAATTCTCTGAAATAGTTGCTTTCTATTCTGATTTCCTCTCCATCAATGATTTGCAGCAACTCGATGTTTTTATTTTTTTTATCTAAATTTTGTTGAATCAACACAATATTTTCAATAGCAAAAGCAGTATCCGTTTGAATACGGGTATTTCGTTCTCTTTTATCATAATTCACAATGCCTAAATCATATTGATTTTCTAAGCACTGAAACATTTCAATAATATGCCTTGTATGCTCCCCAATAGTTGCATTACTTAATTCCGTACAAGAATTTGAATATTCTTTTTGAGACAATTGATTTAGCAAATCAATTAGTTCGTTTAAACTATTATTAATAGAAGGTATTAGCATATTTAAGTTTTAATTCAACAAATTCATCACTTTAGTCCTATCCTTAAAAACTAAAGTAATACAACAAAGAAAGGTAATTAGTGCCAAAATAAAAAGTGTACCACCATCATTTTTCACTTCAATCCCAAGCACAAACAGATGTGCAAAAATCGCACCAACCATGATGCCGCAACCCATTATAGCTCCAAACAATGAAGTTCTAGGAATTAAAATTAAGACTGCCGTAATCAACTCGGCAATTCCAGTGCCAATTCTTCCATACGGCTCTATTCCCAAAGCAGAAAAAATATAAACTGATTCTTCACTCGCTGTAAATTTAAAGTACAAAGTTTGCACTAAAATCACCGCCACGGCGAGTCGCATTATCCAGAAAAATATACCTGATTTCATAATTCCTGTTTTTTTTATTTAATCCTTTTACTCCAATTCGTATCCGCTTTCATCATCAATCCGGTTTCCTCTTTATTCCAGCTTTTCAATGTATTATTAAAGAAAGCATTGTAAAACAAATACAACTTTCCATTATTAATCTTGAAAGTCTCTGGATTTATAGACACTTTTTCATTAGAGTCGCCCATTGCAAAAGCACACCAACCTCCATACTGCGGTTCAAATTTTGAAGGATTCTTCAAGAAATATTCTTTATTAACTGGCATCGAAAAATAATAAACCACGCCTTCATGCGATGCTGTTATTTCTTTTTTCCCTTTCACTGCTTTCCCTTGTTTGAAATAAGCGACAGGATCATATCCTTGAATAGCCACATTTTTTTCAAGATTAAAATGAGTCATTCGTTTGCTTTCCCTTTGCGAAAAAACAGAAAGAGTACATAAAATCGTTATAATAAACAGTAGCTTTTTCATGATTATTTATTTAAAGATTTCGCAACAGTAATCAACAAATCATTTGAAATTCTATTTTTGAAATTTGGGGAGATGTGTTCAAATTCAATTTCAGCATTTACATTTAAAATAAACACGGCCGGAACAGGCAAAAAAGAATTATTCATACCATCAGAACCTTTAGCTATTGTAGCCTTATAATTTTCTGGAGCTTTAAAAGCAATACCAACAGCTTTCGACAATTCGCCTGTACTGTCAGATAATAATAAATAATTTAATTTTTCTTTATCATCTGTAACCTTCAAGTTTGCTGGAGCATCAGGACTTATAGCAATGATTTGATATCCCAAATCCAATAATTCTTTTTCGGCTTCAGCCAAGGCTGCTAAATGAGCGTTACAATACGGGCACCAACCACCACGGTAAAAAACTAAAACTGTTCTTTTTTTACTGAATAATTCTGTTAAATTAACATTCGTATTTTCTACTGATTTTAAATTGAAATTAGGAATTTTTTCTCCAATAAGTAGTGGAGTAATTTCCGTAGCCAATTTTGGCAAATCATTTTGAGCGTGAACGGATAATCCAATTGCCAATAAAGCTAAATAAATTATTTTTTTCATAGTGTTACATTTTGAAGTTGTAAAACTACTATGCTATTTCGAAATGATTTGTCGGCTATGTTACAGTTCTAGTAAAATAATTACAATTTACTGATATCCCTTATAATTATTTCTTTCCTACTGTAAATGATGGTACCATTCGTTTCCATTTCATTAAGCAATTGAGTTGCTGTTTGTCTGGAAGTACAAATAATTTGCGCAATATCATTTTGAGTCAGATAATTTTCAATTACCACTTTATCTTCTATTTTTTTACCTTCTTTTTCAGCCCAATCTTTTAGAAACTGAAACAATCTGGTTTTTGCGTCTTTAGAAATCAAATTAGAATAACTGTTCTTAATCCGTTTCATTTTTAGTCCTACAAACTTGGTGTAGGACAAAGCCAGACTTGGATTTCGCAATAATAAATCTTCAAAATCCGACATTAGAAAACTACAAATGGCCACATCATTCGAAAGTACTTTTGCATATTCATTGGACTGGCTGTCAGCTTCCAAAGTCAGTTCTCCAAATAAATCTCCTTTTTGAATAATATCTTTAATCGTTTCATTCCCGTCTTCATCGACCGCAACAATCTTTATGTTTCCTTTTTTTAGCAGAAAAATTCTCGGCAAATCCGAAGAAGAAAAATAGATAATCTCGCCTTTCTTTGCTTTTTTAAAACCGGTGATAATACACAGTTGTCTGATTTGTCCAAAACTCAACGTTCGAAACAATTTGTGATCGCGCAAATACCAATATTTTAAATCCTCATACATAAAAAAATTCTTTCAGTAAATGTATTAAAAAAACGATTTAAAAAACAAAACCCTTTCCAGTCGAAATTGGAAAGGGTTTTGATGAACTATTTTATATCCTTTAAGAAACTAATCCTCTTGAAATTACAATTCGTTGTATTTCAGAAGTTCCTTCATAAATTTGAGTAATTTTAGAGTCACGCATCATACGTTCCACATGATATTCAGCAACATAACCGTTTCCTCCATGAATTTGAACCGCTTCATTTGCTACTTCTAAAGCTATTTCTGACGCGTATAACTTTGCCATAGCACCAGAATGTGCGATATCTTTACCTTCATCTTTTTCACAAGCCGCTTTCATTACCAATAATTTTGCAGCAGTTACTTTTACATACATATCAGCCAGTTTGAAAGCAATAGCCTGATGATTGAAAATTTCTTTTCCAAATGCTTTTCTCTCGTGAGAATATTTTAAAGCAATTTCGTACGCTCCAGTTGCAATTCCTAACGCTTGAGATGCAATCCCTATTCTTCCGCCATTTAAGACATTCATTGCAAAAGCAAATCCAAATCCGTCAACACCAATTCTATTTTCTTTAGGAACTTTTACATCGGTGAACATTAAAGAATGCGTATCGCTTCCACGAATTCCCATTTTTCTTTCTTTTGGTCCAATATCAAATCCAGCCCAACCTTTCTCAACAATAAAAGCATTGATTCCTTTGTGTCCTTTTTCAATATCTGTTTGAGCAATAACTAAATAAGTGGATGCCGTTGATCCGTTAGTAATCCAGTTTTTTGTACCATTTAATAAATAATGATCCCCTTTGTCTATCGCTGTAGTTTTTTGCGAAGTCGCATCACTTCCCGCTTCTGGCTCTGACAAGCAAAAAGCGCCAATCACTTCTCCTTTTGCAAGCGGAACTAAATATTTCATTTTTTGCTCTTCACTGCAATATTTCTCAAGACCTGCACAAACCAAAGAGTTATTTACAGACATGATTACAGCAGCAGATGCATCAACTTTTGCAATTTCAGTCATTGCCAAAACATAGGAAATACTATCCAAACCAGATCCACCATATTTAGGATCGACCATCATTCCCATAAAACCTAAATCGGCCATCATTTTCACTTGCTCCGTTGGAAATTTTGAATGTTCATCACGTTCAATAACACCAGGTAATAATTCTGCTACAGCAAAATCTTTAGCGGCTTGCTGAATCATTAAATGCTCTTCGGTTAGATTAAAATCCATATTTTTATTGTAAATTAAATGTTCTTAAATTTGTGCTCAAAAGTAATTATTAAATATCAGATTTCAAACGATTTCGTAAATTTAGCCTATGTTTAAAGAAAAGTATACTACAATAGGAGTCATGTCCGGAACTTCGCTGGACGGCGTAGATTTGGCATACATTGTTTTTACTGTAAAAAATAATAAATGGGAATTTGAAATCCTGGAGTCTCAAACTATTTCTTACCCAAATGATTGGTTAAACAAATTAAAAATAGCCGTCGATTTTTCCGAAGCTCAACTTAAAAAACTCAATCAAGATTACACGCAACTTCTGGCTACGATTATTTCAAGTTTTATTGAAAAATACGACATAAAAAATCTCGATACGGTTTGTTCTCATGGACATACTATTCTGCACCAACCCCAAAACGGATTCACGCTACAAATTGGTAATTTACCAGAAATCGCAGCTTTACTTAACCAAACAGTAGTTTGTGATTTCAGAATTCAGGATGTGCAACTTGGCGGTCAAGGCGCGCCTTTGGTTCCTATTGGTGACCGAATCCTATTTTCTGAATACGATTACTGCATGAATTTGGGCGGTTTTTCGAATGTATCTTTTGAACAAAATAAAGAGCGAATCGCCTTTGATATTTCGGCTGTAAACACCGTTTTAAATTTTTACGCCAATCAATTGGGATTAGATTATGATGACAAAGGCAGTATTTCAAGAACCGGAATTTGTAATAAAGAGTTATTAAATGAATTAAATGCGTTGGATTTCTACCAAAAGAAACACCCTAAATCATTGGGTTTGGAGTTTGTAAAAGAAACCGTTTTACCTATTATCGAAAAATATTCCATTCCCATTGAAGACAAGTTACACACTTTTACCGAACATGTGGCGTTGCAAATTGCTTTGGCTTTGCCTAATAAAAACGGAAACCTTTTCATAACTGGTGGCGGTGCTTACAATGATTTTCTCATCGAGAGAATTCATCACCATTTACCTAAAATAAAACTCATTATTCCGTCAGCTAAAATATTGGAATTCAAAGAAGCCTTGATTTTTGCATTACTTGGTATTTTAAAATTACGCGGAGAAATCAATGTTTTAAGCAGCGTTACAGGTGCAAAAACAGATCATAGCTCTGGAATGATTTATTCTCCAAAATAAAATTAAAAATACATATTTCACATTATTCTATTTTTTTATATTTGCCAAAATTAAACATATCGCAACAAATGAAAGATTTATTAAAGAAATTCGAAAATAAAGAACCTGAAATAGTTTTCCATTGGAAAGATGCTGAAACGGAAGCTGAAGGATGGACAGTCATCAATTCACTTCGTGGTGGTGCCGCCGGTGGTGGAACTCGTATGAGAAAAGGGTTGGATATGAATGAAGTTTTGTCTTTGGCAAAAACCATGGAAGTAAAATTTTCGGTTTCTGGACCTGCTATTGGCGGAGCAAAATCTGGAATTAATTTTGACCCAAATGATCCAAGAAAAAAAGGCGTTTTACAACGTTGGTATAAAGCCGTTTCTCCGTTATTAAAAAGTTATTACGGGACGGGTGGCGATTTAAATGTTGATGAAATTCACGAAGTGATCCCAATGACAGAAGAATGTGGTGTTTGGCATCCGCAAGAAGGTGTTTTTAATGGTCATTTCAAACCGACTGAAGCAGACAAAATCAACAGAATTGGACAATTGCGTCAAGGTGTAGTAAAAGTGATTGAAAATCCAAAATTCTCACCAGATGTTTCCAAAAAATACACTATTGCCGATATGATTACTGGTTATGGCGTTGCCGAAGCCGTTCGTAATTATTACACGATTTATGGCGGAGATGTCAAAGGAAAGAAAGCAATCGTACAAGGTTTTGGAAATGTAGGATCGGCTGCTGCTTTTTACTTAGCCGAAATGGGCGCAAAAGTTATTGGTATTATCGACAGAGATGGCGGATTAATCAACGAAGAAGGATTCACTTTCGAAGAAATAAGAGCTTTATTTCTTGCAAAAGACGGAAACAAACTGGTTGCCGAAAACATGATTCCTTTTGAAGAAATCAATCAAAAAATATGGACTATTGGTGCTGAAATATTCACTCCTTGTGCCGCTTCCAGATTGGTAACGCAATCTCAAATTGACAGTTTAATTGCTAACGGTCTTGAAGTAATTTCTTGTGGTGCGAATGTTCCTTTTGCTGATAAAGAAATCTTTTTCGGTCCAATTATGGAAGATGTAGATCACAAAGTGAGTTTGATTCCTGACTTCATTTCTAATTGCGGTATGGCTCGTGTTTTTGCTTACTTCATGGAAAAGAAAGTGCAAATGACGGATGAAGCTATCTTTCAAGACACTTCCGAAATCATCAAAAAAGCAATTGAAAAAGCACATGCTTTAAACCCAAGTAAAACAAATATTAGTGCTACTGCTTTTGAAATCGCATTGAAGCAGCTTACTTAAAATAAAATAGTTTTTTTACTATTTATCGGAACTGGGATTAAGCAGATTTTAAAATCTATTTAATCCCTTTTCTTATTTCTAATTCTAAGTGAAAGCAATATTATTTATATTCTGGCAGTCGCTTTTTACTCTTGACAATTTTTAGTACTTTTCAACGTTTTTTAGTAATAGACTTTTTAAAATTTAAAATACAAATGAGTTCCACCATTTCATCAGACCAAAAGAAATCCTTAGCAATATCCATTCTTTTGTATGCGACAATGTTGTTAATTTTATTTTTCATCCGCTTTTGGCCTCCTGCAAACATGGATGAACTTGCCGGTGGTGGCGGTGGCGGTGGCGTTACAGTTAATTTTGGCGACAGCGATTTTGGTTCTGGTGCGAATTATAAAAGTGAGATTTTGGAAGTAAAAAACCAAACCAGACAAACGCGTGCAAAATCAACTCCAGAGGAAGCTATTTTATCTCAAGAAAACAGCACCGAAGAAAGTGTTGTGATTCCGACGAAAGAAAAGACTAAAAAACCAACAGTCGTTGTAAAAGAAGAAACGAAACCAGTGGTTGTAAAACCTAAAGTTTCTAACAATACAAATGATGCTTTATCCAGCATATTAAAAGGTTCTAATAAAGGTGGCGATGGCGATGACAAAGCTGCCGGAAACAAAGGAAAATCTAACGGAAGCTTAAGTTCTAACGGGTATTACGGAACAGGTGGTTCTGGTGGAGGAACGGGCGGTGGAAATGGTACTGGAACAGGAATAGGAACTGGTAGCGGTTATGGTTCTGGAAGCGGAGGAGGAACCGGAAGTGGTTCTGGCGGAGGCGTTGGATATTCTTTAGGAAACCGAAAAGCATTATCTAAACCTGCACCAAAATATACGTGTAATGAACAAGGAAAAGTAGTCGTAGAAGTTTCTGTAGACAGAACGGGAAGAACTGTAAATGCAGTTGCTGGTGTAAAAGGAACTACAAATACTGCAAAATGTTTGTTAGACCAAGCCCGAATTGCTGCGATGAACACGAGATGGGACGCCAGTAGCGATGCTCCAGAAAAGCAAGTAGGTAAGATTGTTTACAACTTCAATTTGAATTAGAACAATTAGAAACGTCACTTTTTTGTTTTCAAGAATAATTCGCAATGACTACTCAAGAATTTGATGTTTTACTAATTTGCGTGAGGGATAGGAGCAAGTACCGAAGTACTGCGGATAGCCCGACCGGAATAGAAAAAGGAGCTAATCAGCATAAAGTTGATTAGCTCCTTTTTCTATTGTGGTCACGCCCAAATAATGCAAATGCTACATAAAAACTAGTAATGAGTTTTACTTAGGACTCGTAGCAATCACAAACTTTAGATTGTTCTTTACTCCTATTTGCAGTACGTCAACTAAATCTTGTACTTGCAAATTGAAAGGAATTCGAACAATAACTGTTTGATCCTTTGCAGAATCCATTTTAGACATCAATGTAGTTTCCAATTCTTCAAAGGAAACTGCTTCCTTGTCGATGTAGAATTTTTTATCTTCTGTGACAGATAAACTAATGTATTGCTTGTTTGTTTTCTCGTTTGATTGTGCTTTTGGCAATGTCATCTTGATAACATTTGGATTTGCCAATGTTGATATAATCAAGAAAAACAACAACAGGAAAAACATAATATCACTTAATGAAGAAGTCGCGACCTCGGCATGAAATCTTCTTTTTCTTTTTATAGACATATTATGATCTTTGAATAATATTTACAAATTCCAGCACTTGCTTCTGGATTTTTAAAGCAAAATTATCAATCTTGCCGTTTAATAAATGGTATCCGCTATAGGCAATAATACCAACGATTAATCCAGCACCACTACTTATCATTTTCTCATACAATCCTCCAGAAATATTACCAATACTAATATTCTCTGTTACCGAAATGCTGTAAAATATTTTTATAACTCCAGAAATAGTTCCAATAAATCCTAATGTAGGTGCAATTCCGGCAATAAGTCCTAAATGTCCTAAATGCTTTTCCATTTCCCCTATTTCTATATCTGCAGCACGATCCATATTGGATTCAATTTCAACAATAGGTCTCCCAATAACAAGAATTCCTTCTTTGATAATATTTCCTGAAGCCGTATTATTCCTTTCTGCAATAGATCGAGCCAAATCAAGATTTCCGGAATTGAGATTATCACGAACATCGCGCATCAAAAGTGTATCAATTTTTGATGCTTTACTAATGTATAAATAGCGTTCAATAATTAAGTAAAACGTGTAAAATAATAGAATCCCGATTGGAATAAGCCACACACCACCTTTTAAAAGGAATCCTAAAGTGGATATTTCGGTATTTGGAGCAATTTTTTCAATAACTACATTTGAAGCAGCGTTGGTAATGGTGTCGGCCTGTAATTGTATAAAACTAAACATATAATATTATTGGATTTTAATCATTAATTCTAAAAATTATTTCAATTTTGCACTAAAGATACTTTTCGATGTACTATTAAACTAAAAAAATCGAAAAATATTTTAAACAACTACTATTTTATTACAAAAATGAACTATCAGGAAACCATAAATTGGATGTTTAATCAACTCCCGATGTACCAACTTCAGGGCGCTTCGGCCTATAAAAAAGATTTGACCAACACGCATTTACTGATAGCTCATCTTGATAATCCACAAGAAAAACTTAAGTGCATTCATGTTGCAGGAACCAACGGAAAAGGCTCGACATCACACATGTTGGCGTCCATACTTCAAGAAGCTGGTTATAAAGTTGGATTGTACACTTCACCACATTTAAAGGATTTCCGAGAACGCATAAAAATTAATGGAAAGGATATTTCTGAAGAATTTGTTACTGATTTCATCAATGAACACAAAACTTTTTTCGAATCCAATGACATGAGTTTTTTCGAAATGACCGTTGGACTAGCCTTTGATTATTTCGCCAAAGAAAAAGTAGACATCGCCGTTATTGAAGTAGGAATGGGCGGAAGATTGGACGCCACAAACATCATAACTCCATTAGTTTCGGTTATTACCAATATAGGATTGGATCACACACAATTTTTGGGAAATACTCTTGAAGCCATTGCTTTCGAAAAAGCGGGGATTATCAAACCCAAAATTCCTGTAATAATAGGAGAATACACTCCTGAAACCAAACCTGTTTTTTTGGCGAAAGCCAAAGAATGCAATTCGGAAATTTATTTTGCTGCTGATTTAGTTTCAGAAACCTATCCTTCTGACTTAATTGGTGATTATCAAGTACACAATAAAAAGACGGTATTACAAACCATTTCCGTTTTAAATAGTCAGAATGAATTTAAAATCACTCCCGAGAATATAAAATCTGGTTTATTAAATGTGGTAAAAAACACCGGACTTCAGGGAAGATGGCAGCAATTAAGAGAATTTCCAAAAGTTATTTGCGATACTGCACACAACAAAAACGGTCTTGAAATAGTATTGAACCAAATTCAAAAAGAAGATTTTGATACTTTACACATCGTTTTAGGAGTAGTAAATGACAAAGATTTAGAAGAAATCCTGCCTTTATTCCCTAAAAAAGCAATTTATTATTTCTGTAAGCCAAATATTCCTCGCGGGTTAGATGTTGTAATTTTAAAACAAAAAGCTACCAGTTTCGAACTAAAAGGAGAAGTATACAATTCTGTTTCAGAAGCTTACCAAAAAGCACTGAAAAATGCAGAGATCACTGACTTTATATACATTGGAGGAAGTACATTTGTGGTCGCAGAAATTTTATAATTTTTTTATTTTTTTTCTTGCAAATACCAATTCTAGTCGTATATTTGCACACGCAATAACGGAAACGAAAGTAACCAAATTGTTTAGGGCGATTAGCTCAGCTGGTTCAGAGCACCTCGTTTACACCGAGGGGGTCGGGGGTTCGAACCCCTCATCGCCCACTTTGAGGGATAATCTTTAGATTATCCCTCTTTTTTTGATATATAAGATATCCCTTTTCCTCCATTTTACTGGCATTATGAGATAACAGATCTAACATTGTAGGTGTTCGATATATACCCTTTTCATAGTACAAATTGCCATCGAACACCATGTTTACAAACTGACGTTTTTGCAAAACATCTGACTTTGTATATATGTGTCTGATATCACCCAATAAATCCAGATTGCTGTCCAAAACCTCGAAAGCTTTACCTTTATTTGTACTGAATCTTTCTATTGCAGCTGTAAGGTTTAATATATGATCACTGTAGGTAGAATACCATCTGTCGTAAGTATCTTTGTTTATCTCGTCCCTAAACCATTTTTCTTCTACCGCATTTAATCGCTGCTGAACTTCTTCCAGTTCATTTTTTTTGTCTGCTGCCTTTTTCCTGTTTGCTTTTACTTCCTGTTCAAGTGAAGCGTAACAGCCATTTCTTATATCCTTAATCTGTCTTTCGGGAACGCTCATAAGGTCACAGGCATTTAAGAACTGCTCATGTGCTTTGATTGCACTTATATTGTTATGTTTTGAATGCTTGCATTTATAATAGTAGAAGTATTTTCCAGATTTACCACGAGAAGGCGCACCAGTAAGCGGAGTTCCACAATGGCATTTTACAACTCCTCGTAGCGGTATTTCATCATCGATAACTACCTTTACTTTATCAACTTTCTTCATTTTAGACTGTACCATTGTCCATGTTGTCTTATCAACTATTGGCTCATGAATGGCTGGGAAAAGACCTCCCGGCAAATCTTTGAACGGCTCAACCCTTACAAGCCCTGCATAAACGGGATTTGCAAGCACACGATCAATAGCCATGTTGCCTTTCCTGTCAAAACCTGATTGATAAGCTATTTCTTTGATTTTATATAACGGCACATCACGCAGATACATATCATAAATTGTTTTGACAATTTTAGCTTCTATCTCATTTACTTCAAGGTGGCGCTGTTTTCCTTCTCCAACCTTGCTGTAGCCGAAAGGTTTTTCTCTAGTAAGGAAACGACCTTCTTTAGCACGGGCGGTATAGAGTCCGCCACGCACTTTTATACTCCTGTTGATATTGTCTTCTTCAGCTAGCAACAATTGTAAGCCTGCTCGGAAAAAGCTTCCCGGTGTATCATAATCAAAAACTATCCCTTCGGTCACGCTGATAATCTGAATACTGTATTTTTTTTGGAATTGTTTGACCAAACTCATAGCTTCACCCGCATCCCTGCTGAAACGGTCAAGCTGGTCTACAAGTAGGTAATCCACTGATTTATAATGTTTGGCAATGAATGCCTGTAATTTTATAAAATCGGGACGGTCAAAAGTCTTGGCACTTTTACCCCTGTCGATAAAGGAATCTACCAACTGTATATTATTATATTGCAGGTATTGGTCGGTATACAATTCCTGTCTTTCAATCGAGCCATTACTTTGCCCTAATTGACTAAATCTTAAATATCTAATCGCCCTCTTCATATAATTCTTTCAATGTTAATGATACAATAATTTCAATCATTAAATCTACGAATTTTTGTTCTTTTTCCTGTTCTATATCTTCATAATTTTTCAATATATATTCTTCTATATCAGTCTGTTTGACATCTTCATGCTTCATTTTGTACCTCCTTTGCCTTTTGTTAAAACAATGTTTGTTTTTAAGTCTTATGAATTTAACCCATCTGAAAGCTTAGGAGTAATTACAGTCTCACCGAGGAACTCTTTGGCTGTATTAGTCTCAAGACAACATTGAATACAGTTATAAAAAAACAAAGACAATCCCTCCTTATCGTCGGGACAGTCTTTGTTTTTAAAAATTGTTGGTACAGCCAATTTGATGAATCACTCCTTTGTCGTGAATCAACAAAAAGGCTGGCGATTAAAATTGATAGTATGCACTATCTTTTTTTGCGTCTGGCTTTCTTTTTCATTTGGTTGACAAATAATTCTTCATCATAGTCTTCTGCTTTTCCATTGGATAATAACCCTCCAAAGACTTCAATAAGGTTGTTTTCTTCATGGCTATAGGACATATTTTCCTTAACCAAAAAGTCAAACAGCTTGTGTGATTGTTTGATATCTTCATTTATAGTGGCATTGTTCTTTGAAGCAAGATTTCCTTGTACTGGCTGCTCCATTTTATTGCCATTATTCCACCAGTCATTGAATACGTTAGCCGAAAGGTTTTTGCCTAATTGCGAACCATTCCACACGGATTTTGAACTATGGTCAATAAAGGTTATTCCATAAACTCTGCCTTCGGTATTTCGTCTTACAACGGTATTAATACCTCGTTCCAACAACCTTTTTTTGAATTCTTTTTCATCCGATGCCGTCTGTAAGCACATCTCAATGGTTGTCTTAAGCAAAGCTTTGGATGGCTCATTTTTCAACAATTCTTTGGACTTCCCATAGTGTTGTTGAAGCTGAACATATCCTGCCTGTTTACCGAATAGCGAAGCCTTAAAAGGATTGCTTGCTTTTTCTCCCTTTTCATTTAATGCAAAATATACCAGTCCTTGTTTTGGGATTCCATTAAATTCCCCCTTGACTTCTTCGGCGGTAATATTGAAAAGGGAAAGCAGGGCATTGTAGGTGCCGAAACCCTCAAATTTGTAGTACTTTGGCAAATGACGGATTACCGAAGCCATCTGGCTCTTTATGTCCCCAGCCTTATAATCAACGGGTTTGAATATTTGATTTTGTGGATTTTGCTTTTTCTCGATAGCCGATATCAGGCAGTATTCTTTTTCCAATTCACGACAGACATCCATCGAACGCCTTTTTTCAAATTTATCAGATATTTTTCTTCCCTCTTCATCCACGCAAACCGATACAATATGAATATGGGTACGGTCAATATCAGTATGCTTGAATACCACAAAAGGCTGTTCAGCGTAACCCATTTTCCGCATATACTCCTGAGCCATCAGTTTGAATTTTTCATCACTTACCTTATCCTTCGGATCAGGATTGAGAGAGACATGTAATATTGGTTTTTCAGTCTTTCGATTGGCCAGCAGGTACGGTTCAAAAGAACGCAACAGTTGACCGACTGCATAACTGCCATCAGGAGTTTCAATTATCTTATTGGTATACAAAACCTGCCCGTTTTCCTTTTCCACTTTGAGCTGATTGTACACCAACGCACCATACAGATTGTTGCCTCTTCCGATTTTCGCTATCATTTTTTCAGGTATTTTGCTTCAAACTCCTCAGTTAGTAGAATGATTTTTTGGCACAATACCGCCATTTCTGCTGTCTGCTTTTCCAATTTATAGAGATAGGCTGCGGCTTTCTTTTCAGAAAAATTGCGGTAAAGTATTTTTACTACTTGGTTATAATTGGTTCCTACAGCCCTGAACTGGCCGAATAAAGTGGTCAGGCGCATATAGTAATCCATGGTTGCCTTGTCAACCGTTATGGTCGTAATTCCTTTTTGGAAAATACATGCCGTAATAAAATGCGCCATTACATCCATGCGTGAAGCTTCATAGAGAGAAAGGAAACATGCATTTTCCTCAGCACTAAGGCTTATAGAATAGCGGTGAACGGCGGGATCTTTCTTGGGATTCCTGCCTCCTTTATGCGGGGTGGTTTTGCCGTTGTCTTCCATAACCATTTTTACTGGTTTCGTCTAAATAATTTTAAAACCAATATACTTAATCATTAGTGATCGCTTCTGGATATTGCAGAATATGGAAGCATTTGGCTTATTATTTCCGCATGTGGATTTTCGCTTTAAGGACAACTCCCGTCAAATAAAGCCACGACAGGACAGTATGTAAGAGTGCCCCGCTTTCGGAATTAATTTCATGAAAAACGTGAAATTATGCTCTACAAAGAAACAGTCAGCAAGGAGATGTGGGAACTTCTCCAGAAACTTATGAAAGATGAAAAGCTGAAAGACTTCAGCCTTGTTGGAGGCACGGCTCTTAGCCTTATGATAGGCCATCGGCTAAGCATAGATATTGACCTGTTTACAATTAGAGATTTTGATGAACTGGCAATGCTTTCCCATCTTAAAGATCAACATCCGGTAAAAATCAGGGAGATACTTGAAAACACCATGCTTTTAGATATAGGCCTGGTTAAGGTAGATATCATTGCCCACCGATATCCGTGGCAGGAACCAATTCGGACTGAAGAAGGTGTACGTCTGGCATCTTTATATGACATCGGTGCTATGAAGCTTCATGCGATTTTCCAAAACGGCACAAGGATAAAAGACTTTGTTGACATGTATTTTCTTTTGGAACACCATTCCCTTAAAACCTATTTAGAAACTTACCAAAACAAATATAATGGAAATCCGAGACTAGCTGCTCTTGCATTAATGGATCATAGAAATATAGACAAAGAAGAAAAAGTCAAACTCCTGAAAGGCAAAGAAACCAATTGGAACAAAATGACCCAGCGACTAAAAAAAGCAGTTTTCAATCCTTCCATTTCATTTTCTGAATCAAAAAATCAAATTCCTCCACCCAATAAAGGAAATGGATTTAGACGCTAAGCGTTTGAATAAGAAGTTAAAAAATCGTATATTTACTTCATGGCACGAGTTAAAAAAAATAAGGCATTCCCAAATCTAAACCCAGTATTTTTTTGGGATTTCGATATAGATGCAATGGACTTTGAGAGAGCCTATAAAACTATTATTGCCCGTATCGTAGAGCGTGGAGGAAAAGAAGAAATCGACGAAATTGTTCGTTTCTACGGCCTTGAAAAGGTGGTGAAAGCGATTCGTGACGAAATTTATTTTCTTCCAAATTATGCCATTGACAAGGCTTTAAAATTGTTTCCTGAACTTAAAAAGGAAGAGATGTACTGCTATCTTAACCGTAAAGATAAACCCTACAGCTGGATCTAGTTTTTATACTATAAGCCATTCTTACGAACAAATAAATAAAAAGAAAACGAAGTTAGGCCAAGCATTAAACTTAGCAAAAGACTACGGCATAATGTCTTGCTCGTTCCTCACAATCCACCCTTACGGGACTTATTCCGTTTCCTTTTGCTAAGTTTACTGCCAGCCCTGTGAAATTGCTTTCTTTTTCTTTTTTACGGTTTTTCTGTTTTCTTTTGAATTTATATTTATGCCTTTGCATATGCACATACAGCAATATTTGAAAGCTTAAATATTTACTCATGTCCACATTCATATTTATATGTAAAAGCGTATATACATAAATACAGTTTTAAAAGCATATGTATATATTTCAATCTGTAGCTATTAACAACTATGCTTACATGTTTACTTTTGTAAAGTAGTGCGTTGCTACAGAGCTTTGTGCTTATGGGGTGACAAGCGTAAATACATAAATACGTAAATACATAATTAGGTAAGTTTGATTTCCAAACTTGATTGTGATAAACAATCATAATCCTTATACTTCGATGATTATACTGGTCTGAGATTTGAAATCGAACGCTTTTTAAATTAATTTATTGAATTAATTTACCTTCCAGTTTAGCTATATCAAAAAAAGGGCATCAAGCCCTTTCAATTAAAACCATCGGTAAGAATATTTTCGAGAGAAAATAGCAAGTTGTGTTTTGAACTGCTTGAAATACTTTCCGCAGCTCAAAACCACTTGCCCTTGCAGGGGGCTGGAAAACGTCTCCAAAGTCGGCGTTTTATCAAAATTCTAAATGGATTTACGATTAACGAATAAGTGCAGTTTGAAAAAACTGCACTTATTTATTTTTATTCCTTTAAATATCGGTCAAACCAATTGGTAATTCGTTTTGTAAGGTCCATTTTATTCTCCTTGATTACAATTACATGCTGGTCTTTTGGATATACTAATAAAACATTCTTTTTCTTGGCTCTCCTCAACGCATTATAAAAAAGTAAACTCTGTTCGTAGGGTAAATTAGTCTCCATTTTACCCACCCAAGACAGTAATGGTGTAGTAACATTATCTGCATAAAGTATTGGTGAATTTTTTAGGTACAACTCTTTGTCTTTAAAAATAGACTTTCCTATTCTCCATTGTTGCGTTTCACTTCGCCATAATTCTGGAATATTGAGACTTTTTGAGTTACTAAAATACCAACTTACCATGTCTGAAATTGCTGCACCCGATACTGCAGCTGCAAAAATTTTCGATTTTGTAATGATGTAATTTGTTTCATAACCTCCGAAAGAATGCCCTATTAAGCCAATATGTTTTGCGTCAATCATTCCTGTTTTTACAACTGCATTGTTTGCAGCAACAACACAATCCAGTGCACTATTGCCGGTTTCTCCTTCATAATATTTCACATCAGGCATTAGTACAAAATAATTCTGTTGCACAAAATGTTTCACATTAAAACCGGTATCGTTGTATAAAGTCGGAATGCAATATTCATGCAATGAGTTAGTGATTTGTGAGTACACATTGATTATCATCGGATATTTTTTACCTACTTCATAATTTACTGGATAATATAATAATCCTTGCAGTTTGTCTCCTTTTGAATTTGAAAATGAAATTAGTTCTACCTTTCCTTGATTAAAGTTTTTATCATGGGTATTGCTTTCAAACAGAACCTTATTTACACCGTTTTTAAATGATACAATTCTTGGAGACTCATTATGCGATTGTTCTCGATAGACATAGACTTCATTATTGGCTCTACGCAATTCATCTGATTTTGTAGCATTATTTGCTAGTGGAATTAAAGTGTTGGATGTAGAAACTAATTTGAATTGTTGTGCTTTGGTGGTCGCATTTCTTGCTGAAACAATTAAATCATTAGCTGAATTAATTTCAGTTAGTGCCCAGCCATTGTAATTATCATTTCCTATTTGCTTGATATTTGAACCATCTACAGTGAAGTAAGTACCGCTTTCTCGACCTTTTGTAATCCGTTTTAGTTTACTTGTTTTGATATCAAATTTAAAAATATCAAACTCATCTTGTAGCAAAAGGTATTCTCCATTATCACTCCATCCTTTCATTCCAAAAACATGTGGTCTTGTTATGTACTTTAAATCATTTGAAACCCATTCGGAGCCTGCAGGTGGCACAATTGACACCGTAGATTGTTTTTTTATATTGTAGAGCCACCAATTTTTATCTTTAAAATAGCATATGTATGCTCCATTTGGAGAAAAAGACAATAAGTAATTTTCACTAGGTTGCTTTTCCAAAAATAGCTTTTTGGTACCATCAGCCAGATTGTACAAGAAATAGTCAACCTCACCATAGCGCTTAAAATGAGGAGCATATGCCGTTGGATTGTAAAGTAATGCAACTGATTTACTGCCGTTAAGCTGTACAAAAGGGAGTTCTTTACTTGTAATCGTATTCCAGCGCTTTTCTTCAATAAACCAAACCGATAAAGTGGAATACCCTTCTAAATTTTCCCTACTTGCTTTTGGATAAATCCATAAATCTTCTGTATCCCAAACCTCGACATCGTCTTTTTTTGGTGTTGCCTCTTCTTTGACTTTCGCGATTCCAAAAAATACCCTTTTACCATCACTTGAAATTTTGAAAGATTTTGTGGTAACAATTTCATGCTTTTCTGGAAAATTTGAGAATGATTTTGGTTCAAAGGTTTGAATACTGTTATCTTGGTTTTTGTAGAAGTTCAGTTTTGTGTATTTCCCGTTGATGCCCTCTTCGAGCCAAAAAACACCTTTTCCATATTCTGCCAATGTAAGACCAAATAACTTGTGTGGCGTTGTGTGATATTCTGTTTTTTGGTTTGTCCTAAGATTTATTGTTCCGAAACTACTTTTCCCATTATTGTTAGTGAGATAAGTCAGGATATTGTTAGGCTGGTCCAATTGGTATTCTGTTACATTTGGAAGTTGGATGATTTCTTTATTTTTTATGATCCTCACCATTAATTCCCCATCATTGGAAAAGCTCACAATAATTTTTCCGCTGTTGGCAAATTCAAAAGCAGTACAATTTGATATACTAATGTTTTCACTATTTTCTAAGTTAGTTACTATTACTTTATCTCCTTGAAAGGCACCAAATGCAATTTCACCACCAAATTTGCCTTGTGTTCCTTGTGGAAAACTAAATCCAATATTTTTCTGCGTATGTTTCACAAAGAGTGTATCTGAACCATTGCTGTACTGCATATCAAATGATATCCAGTTTCCCTTTTGGGAAATAGCTCTGTTTTCTAATTTGCCCCACCTTTCATACTCTGCTGCAGCAATATTCTTTTTGGAATGATCCTGCCCGTAAATAGAGCAGGATAATACTATCCAAAATGACAAAATTGTTTTTTTACAAGAATAACCTAAAGCAGTATTACTATGGTTTTTTAATAGCTTCATAACTTTAATAACCTGTGTTTTGTGGTTGTAAATTTGGATTTGCGTTCAATTCTAGCTCTGGAATAGGCCACAAAATATCTGAACTATTCCAACCTGGTTTTGAAACAGATAATACTCCATCAGCTGTTCCACTGCGCTTTAAATCAAAAAAGCGATGCCCATGTTCCGTAAAAAACTCAAATCTTCGCTGTTTTTGAATTTCAGACAAAATTTCAGAAGTGATAGTTGATGTAATTATTGGTAAACCAGCGGTCGTTCTTATCTTATTTAAATCTTCTTTTGCGCCTGCTAAATCGCCTTGTTTTGCTCTTGCCTCGGCTCTGATCAAATATTGTTCTGCTAAGCGCAACACAATAGAATATTCCTGCGAACTTGTTGTTGCGGTGCGCAGTTTGTATTTATTGGGATGATACCAAGTATTCAGTCCGGTGGTAACTGACTTTGTCCAATTCACTTTGCGTTGGTCGCCTGTTTCAAATGCATTCATAAAATCGGCACGAAGCGCACAAACTGGTGGCGGTCCAGATACGAAAATAAAAGTTGTACCTTCATTACTATTTCGTACCGCTGTAGCTGATGCTAATTGCCAAATAGTAGTTTTACTATTTCTTAGAAAAATTTTGTTTAAATCCGTTTCCCAAGCATAAAGCGGACTATTGATAACAGTAGTTGCTTCATTTGCTGCTGCTGTATTTTTATTCCTGTATAAATATACTCTCGCCAGCATGGCTTTGGCCACCATTTTATTGGGTTTTGCACGATCCGAAGAACTATAATTTTCAGGTAATCTTGAACTGGCGCTTTCTAAATCCTTCGCGATTGCTGCATATACTTCATCCGCAGCACTACGCATAACTTTTCTATTAATTTCATAATTGGTTCCTGTAATATAGGGGATGCTACCATAAATTTGTAACAGATAAAAATGTACTAGAGCACGAACGAATAGTGCTTCACCCGACACTCTGTTTTTAACCGCAATAGGTAACCCGGTCGAATTTTCAACTCCTTGAATAACTGAATTTGCGTTATATATTTGACTATAGCTTGAAGTCCAAAGTGACGCCACAGTAGCATTGTCAGCCGTAAGCGCATTGTTGTAAATAGGTAGGGCAATTGTAGAGTTGGTATAATCTTGTAATTCATCAGCGTATAATCCCATTCTAACAGATGCACCAGTAGGTAACCCAGATAGGATGCCGCCGTCACGAAGTTGTGCATAGATTTGTGCCATTGCTGCATTTGCTGTCAATTCACTTTCAAAAACTGTAGTTCCTGTAAGCTGAGAATTAGGTAATGGAACCTCGACAAAGTCACTACAGGAACTTGAAGACAGTATCAGTGCCAAAACCAAAAGAATGCGATACACCTGAAATGGCTTTGTTAGTACCATTATTACTTGTAAATTTTTCATAATACTATTTTTTTGAGGATTAGAAGTTTAATGTCATTCCGCCACTGATCACTTTTAGCGGAGGGAGGAATCCTGAGAACTTAAACTCGGGATCACCTGCTTTGTAGGATGTAAATGTCAGCAGGTTTTGACCTTGAATAAAAAGTTTGCATTTTACATTAGTGGTCGCTTGTAACGGAATATCATAGGAAAGTGAAATATTTTTTAGTCTGATAAAAGAGCCGTCTGTAATTACAGCATCGCTTTCTATGTATCTGTAATAGGTGCTTACCGCTGCACCATTTAATCCCGTAGTGTGCAGTTGCGAACTGCTTTGATCCCCAATTTGCTGCCAAGCATCACCACTAGTGTTGCTTTGGTTTACTTGACCACCTCCCGGAACATT
>NZ_QNUX01000013.1 GCF_003312425.1 Flavobacterium psychrolimnae
TAGGTGGTCAATTTGAACTGGAAAGTGGTGGTCAGTTTGCTCCGAAACTGGTGGTCAATTTGCACTGGAATAGGATGGTCAATTTGACTGGTTTTTCCACTTTGATGCGATCGGGTTATTTTTTCTGAAATCTGTAATGCTTTGGTAATTAGGACGATTATCCTCTAAGAGCCATTGCATTTCAATGTTTCTTAAACATTCCTTTTCTAGATCTCTACCACTTCTGATTCCGTTGAGATAACCGTATAAATAGATCTTTAGAAATAATTTACTATTGAAACTCGGACGACCTTCAGTCTTGAGCGCTTTTACAGCGAAATCGAGTTTAGAGAGATCAACATACTCAACAAAGGCATCTATAAATCGCACCTGGTTATCGGGACTTATAGTATCTTCTAAACTTGAAAAACGCATTTGTTGACGGGAAACACCTGTGATGTGTTGCATTCTTAAAAATACGAAAAATCTTCTTTTTATATTAGTATTTTGTTATATTTGATGATAATACAACGGAGGTTTTTTCACAGACTGACGTTACCAGCAATATTAAACCACAAATGACAAACATTTCCGAAACATTAACCGAAACAATTAAAGATGATAAATTTCAAGATGTAATTGTTGATTTATCTGAAACTACTCTAGATACTTTATTAAAAGATGGAGCTTTAAAAGATATTCCTATCATTGGGGTAGTTGGAATAGCAAAAACTACATTGACAGTTCAAGATAAACTTTTCACCAAAAAGTTAATGGTATTTCTTCTTCAATTAAAAAAGACATCTAACGAAAGTAGAAAGAAACAAATTGAGAAAATTGAGAAAGATCCTGAATACAAAACCAAAGTTGGAGAAAAATTACTTTATATAATTGACAAATGTGAAGATCATGAGAAAGCTAAATATATTGGAAAACTTTTTCAATGTTTTATTGAAGAAAAAATAGAATATGAAAATTTCCTTCGTGCGTCAAGAAGTATCGAATTAACATATTTAGGCGATTTAAAAAGATTTATAAATGAAAAATGGAAAAATATGGGAATGGAAGAAGGTGGAGATTTGCTTGGCGCAGGTTTAATGGATGCTATTTATTCATCAGGTGAAGCAATGCATGGTGCTAGTAATTCATCTTTAAAATTAGAAGTATCTTACATTGGTAAAATGATACAGGAATTGCTTGCTGAATAGAAAATACTGCTGGTTACAGCTAGTAAGCAATAGTCGGGAATCAGGCTTAATGGGAAGATTGTTTTGTGTTTGGAAAACTAGTGACAATCCGAAAATAATTGCTTTATTTAGCCCGACCATCGCCTACTAGCAAGACGTTGGCAGAAATGCAACCAAAAAACACGAAAAAACTAACAACTACCAAATATTTAATTGCCACTTTTTTAAAAATGATAAAAATAAATCCATCGATAAAGCATCATTTACTAATCGGAATTTTTATCTGTTTTTGGTTTTTCATTTTTGCTTATTTTATCAAACCATTTGATGATGGAACAATAAGTTCAAAACAATGGATACTGATAAGTACTGGATTTAGTCTTATTGCGTTTCTATGTTATGGCTTAATTGCAGTAATTCAAAAAAGTTTTTATCAAAAAGTATTAAAATGGAATATTCTTTATGAAATAAATATCCTTTTACTTTTCCATTTGCTTTTTTTAGTAATGACATATTTTTATTATAAATCTCCTATTTTAAATGGAGGATTTGGTTTTTTAGAATTTTTGCAAGTAATAATTCTCAAGTCTGCTTTGATTTCAACACCAATTATAGTTTTAGCAAGGATATATTCTGTTAAGTTAATTCCAATACAAGACGAAAATATTGTTATTAGAGGAGAAAATAAGTTAGATGTTTTAAAAATAAAAAAAAGTGACTTGGTATGCGTTTCTAATTCGCAAAATTATGTCGAAATTTTCTTTTTGGAGGGAAATCAATTAAAAGCAAAACTAATTCGAAGTTCACTTAAAAAAATCCATAAAGATTTCGACTTTTTAATTCAAATCCATCGCTCCCATTTAATAAATCCAATCCATTTTAAATCTTGGAAAAATCAAGAAACCGTTTTTCTGACTCAAATTGAATTACCAGTTTCTAAAAATTATAAAGAACAATTATTGTCTTTATAATTTTCATACCTAAAATAGCGTATTTCATACCTAATAACTATTCACGGTAGAAATCATATCTTCACAACCTTATTTTTACAACATAATTAAAATAATAATTTATGAAAAAAATGAGATTTAGGAAATTGCTATACGTTGTTATGGGACTATTAAGCATTTCTGTTTGTGTATTTTTGTGGTCGGATAATGAATTAAATAAGGTTTTAGGTAAATCGACAAAAGTTATTGATATTTCTTCAATTGTTAAACCAACCGAAATAATTCAAATAAAAAATACAAACGTACTTTCAGACGATTGTAGCCACTTCATTAAAAATCAAGATGTAATTATTAAAAATGGCAAAATAATTCGTTTAGGAGAAAATCAACCTGTCGAAAATAATGCTTTAATAATTGATGGAACAGATAAATATTTAATTCCAGGTCTTATTGATTCTCACGTTCATTTAAAAGAAAGCAAAAACGATTTATTTTTATATTTAGTTAATGGAGTAACTTCTATTAGAGAAATGGCTGGAAGACCAATTACTTTAGAATGGAGAAAAGCAATACAAAAAAATGGGTTTGGACCACGAATGTTTGTCGCATCGCCTGTAATATTCAGTAGTGAAAGTGGATTAACAGGGTATTACTATAGTTGGACTAGACAATCAATTAATTATTCGACAAAAGATGATGCTGAAAAAGAAATAAAAAAGATTAAAGAACAAGGTTATGATGCAGTTAAAATGTACGGTTTTGTTAATCCTGAAATGTTTAAAACTACAATCGACATTTCCCAAAAATATAATATTCCTGTTATTGGACATATTCCTTTAGTTAATTTAGATGTGTTTTATACTTCAGGTCAAAAAGAGGTTGCTCACGTTGAAGAATTAACGGTAAAAACTATTGATGATTTTGGAAAATCAATTTCTAAAAATTCAAAAGAATTTCTAGCCTATTTAAAAATACGTTCAGTCCAAATTGCAAAAAAACTAAAAAAAAATAATATTAGCGTAACTTCAACTGTTTGGTTATGTGAGAGTTTTTTAAATCAAAGATTTGACTTAAAATTGAAACTTAAAGAAATAGAACTAAAATATGTCAATCCAAAAATTATTGAAGGAACACCAATTTACAAATTAGGTTGGTTACCAACTAAAAATGGGTATGAATATGATGGAGAAGATAATCTAGACACAAAAAAAATATCATTAATTTACTGGAAAACTTATGCAGAAGCAATTCATATTATGACAAAAGCATTGGTTGATAATAAAGTTACAATTATGGCTGGAACAGATGCCAATGTAGCAACAGTTGTTCCGGGATTTTCACTTCACGATGAGTTACAATCTTTATCAAAATTAGGATTGACAAACTCACAAACACTTTATTCCGCAACAGTAGAGCCGAGCAATTGGATGAAAAGAAATACTGGAAAAATAAAAGTTGGATATAATTCAGATTTAGTGCTACTTTCAAAAAACCCATTAGAGGATTTGAAAAACACAAAAACAATTGAATATGTTTTCTTTGACAAAAATATGATTGATAAAGTTCAAATCGCAACTATTCTGAAAGCAATGGAAGAAGCGAATAATGAAAATAGAAGTATAAACATTGACGAATATATTAAGTGAAAAATGCTCTATCTGCCAACAGCTAGAGATTCGTTGCGTGCGCAGCACGAACAATGAAACTCCGGTTGAACGGAACCGGTCACTGGCAGGAACTATAGAGTTATCGTAAAGTTTTGAGAGAGAATTTCAAGAGGATTTAGTGTCCTCTTTTTTTGAGAAGCATTTTGGGTTTAGTTTCGTATTTTCCATCACTTTTGCACACAAGTTTCCTTACCCATAAAATTAGTTTTCACAGGAAATTGTGTTTTGGCTTCCTCTAAAAAACCATCGGTAGATATGGTTTCGCCACTTATCAAATCAGCATCTTTCAATAACGAAACAAATAGTTTGAAAGTGTTCTTTGATGCGATTGGGTTATTCTTTCTGAAATCTGTAATGCTTTCGTAATTGGGACGAATATCTTCTAAAAACCGTTGTATTGCCACGTTTCTCAAAGATTCCTTTTGTAAATCTCGACCACTTCAGACCCATTGAGGTAACCGTATAAATAGATCTTTAGAAATACTTTATTTTTGAAACTTGGGCGACCTTCAATCTTGAGCGCTTTTACAGCAAAATCGAGCTTAGAGAGGTCAGTAAACTCTACAAAAGAATCTATAAATCGCACCTGATTATCGGGACTTATAGTATCTTCTAAACTTGAAAAACGCATTTGCTGACGGGAAATACCTGTGAAATGTTGTATCTTTAAAAATACGAAAAATCTTCTTTTTACACAAGTATTTTTGTTATATTTGATCATAATACAACGGACGTTTTTTCACAGACTGACGTTAGGCACAATCTTAAAAAAAAACAGTAAGAAAAACAACATATAATGACATCAAAACCAAGAAGAATAGGATTTTACTACTTAACATTAGTTTCAGGAGATAACAATGTAGAAAATGCCTTCAACGAAACATTAAATCATATTAATAGTCTTCCTAAACTTGAAAGAAATATAACAATCAAAAATCCAAAATTTGGTTTTTTTAGAAAGCATAAATTCAAATACTCAAAATACAATACATAAAATTATTCTTAAAAGTGCTTCTCATAGTTTTAGACCTCCATTAATTCATCGAAATACAATTATAGAACGTGAAAGTCCAAAAAGTATGGAAGAAGGAGAAACTCAAAAAACCCATTTGATTACAAAAGCTATTAACGGAGATGTTATAGTAATCTTAGAAAAACACCAAGCAGGCTTAACTATTCAACAGGTAAAACATTATTTAAATAGTTTTGCTTTTTCTGTAGATTCCGATGTTCCAGTTAGATTTGATTTTGAAGCTATTGCCAAAGATAATTTTTTAGAAGAAATAGAAAGTATGTCAAGAATTATAAGTGCTGATGTATACGTTGATAAACAATTATTGGGTAGTGAAGTACTTGATTTTTCAGAAAGAACAAATACAGTAAAGCACGAAGTAATAATTTCAGTAAAAGCTAAAAACAAAGATAATATCTTTGATTTTACACGAGATGTATATGCTAAATTGAATGGTGGGCATAATGAAATACAAAGATTAAGAGTTGTAGGTCGAAATACTGACAACAACGTGGTTAAAATAAATACTGATTTTATTGAAAGACAAGAATATGTAAAACCGAGAAGAAATGAAGTGACAGGCGAAATTAGTACAGAAGACCTTTTTGAAGAAATGGAAACAGTTTTAAGCAACTTTAACTAAAAATGTATTTAGAATTTTTATTATTAATCGCTGATTATTTCAGAACCGTTTCAAGAAGAATTTTCTATTTTGAATGGTTATTTCCGTTAATTATTGGGATTGGAATTTTTTTACTTTTATTATTTGGTTCATCAACTTCCGCAACTGTTATTTTTAAAGATAATGCAATAAATCTTTTAGGGATTTTGGTTGGTTTTTCAATAACAGTTATTACTATACTTACAACAGGTCAAGGCCAAAATTTAGATGAAATTAAAAAGACAAAAACTACAATAAAAATCAGCAATGATACAATAACATTATTTAGACTTTTACTTATAAATTTTACTTATTCTGTAATAATTGAAGTTGCACTTATAATTGTCTGTTTAATCTATCCTTTAATTATTGACAATATTAAAATAGATGCAAATATTAAATATGCTGGATTCTCAATTTTAGTGTTTTTAATTTTACATATTATGCTTTTAACAATGCGGAATTTAACCGATTTCTACCTAATTTTAATAAAACCCACAAGAAAAGCCAGTGTCTAACAGCCATTCCTATGTAAAGCATCATTAAGTTATTAACAACTTTTAAGAGGGTGATATGTAGGGTGTTTTTCGAGTATGGAATTCCGTTCCAGCGGCTTGTTGGAAAAGTCGGAAACAACTTTTTGTCCGCTGAAAGCTTTGGACTGAAAAAGTTATTCTAACTTTTTCAATGATGCCAAGAATTCATTTCTCTTTTACTTCATATTATTTCTTTTTATAATCTTAAAGCTCACACTCCTATATGTGGTTCTCGTTATGAGAACGAGACCACCAGCATCGGTTTGATTGTAAGAATAAAAATAGCTGCCTACTACAAAATGCGGCTTCTTTTAAAGAACCACCCTAGCTGTTTTGCACTCTATTCTCTGATATGGTTGAGTTTTTTAAGAATGTTATTTTTATTTTTCTAACACTAAATTTCTATTAATTTTATAGGGTGTTTCGGTTTTAATCATCGAAAGTATTCTTCGTGCCAATTTATGGGCTATTTTAATAATGACGTTCTTTACGTTCTTGCCTTGATGTTTGCGGTAATAGTTTTACATTTCGGCATCCTAGCTAACTGGTTCTCGTTTGAAATGAGTGCATACTTACCTTATAAAAACAAGTCGAAGCGTTTACAACACGCCTACTATACTACTAAACTGAAGTTATTAAAATAAATGTATTAGCTAAAATAATTAAACTATTTAAAAAAAATAAATTCTAAAATCTATTTTTGACTACTTTTATGAACTTTCAAAAAACAAATAAATGAACGATATCCTTAAAAAAAAATTCCCATCCTTCTCAAATGCTCTTCTAATAGACATTAATACAAATGCTCTACAGCAATCTTTTGCTGCTGGAGATGTGATTATGCGAACAGGTCAGTACATAAAAAATACAGTGCTCGTTTTGAGTGGTAAAATAAAAATCTATCGAGAAGATGAAGAAGGCAGCGAATTTTTCATGTATTATTTACAGCCAGGTCAAGCCTGTGCTATTTCAATGATATGCGCAACAAAAAATCAAAAAAGCCAAATTATGGCAAAAGTAGTTGAGGATGTTGAATTAATTATGGTACCATTGCAATTGATGGATAAATGGATGATGCAACATCGCAGTTGGTATGAATTTGTAATTGATACGTATCGAAGTAGGTTTGAAGAAGTCCTTGATGTGATTGACAGTATTGCTTTTAGAGCAATGGACGAACGCTTGGAATTTTACTTAAAAAGGCATAGAGATGCTTGTGATTGTGATGATTTAAAATTGTCGCATCAAGAAATTGCAAGTGAATTGAATACTTCTAGAGAAGTTATATCTCGATTACTCAAAAAACTAGAGCAACGAGGGGTACTAAAAATGCATCGCAATAATATTGAACTTTTAAAATAAATCTTCCTATGTGATAAATGTTACAGATTATAAAATTTTAACTAGCAATATTTGCAGTATAAAATTTATAATTATGGAATATATAGGTTATTTTGCGTCAATTCTGATTGGCGTTGCTTTAGGACTGATAGGTGGCGGTGGCTCCATTCTTACTGTACCCGTTTTAGTTTATTTATTTGCAGTTGAACCGGTACTAGCAACTGCTTATTCGTTGTTTATTGTTGGTCTAACCAGTGCAGTAGGAACTGTTGGTTATTTCAAAAAAGGGTTGGTAAACATAAAAACAGCCATTGTTTTTGGTATCCCATCCATAATTGCCGTTTTTACTACAAGAGCTTTTATCGTTCCCGCTATACCTAAAGAGATCTTTTCGACAGGAAGTTTCACATTGACTAAAGATCTTTTTTTAATGTTACTTTTTGCTGTAATCATGGTTATTGCATCTTACACAATGATTAAAAAAGATAAAAAAAATACAATAGAAGAAGCCGGAGAACAAAAATTCAATTATCCATTGATACTTATTGAAGGAGCAATTGTTGGAATTATTACAGGTTTAGTTGGTGCAGGTGGAGGATTTTTAATAATTCCCGCGTTAGTTATTCTGAGTAAATTACCCATGAAAGAAGCGGTTGGAACATCGCTTGTAATTATTGCAGCCAAATCATTAATAGGCTTTTTTGGAGAAGGTGGAGAAAGTATTATTGATTGGCAGTTCTTATTTACCATTTCAGGTTTTGCAATTGTTGGAATTTTTATTGGAACTGCATTATCCAAAAAGATTGATGGTGCAAAACTAAAACCTGCTTTTGGTTGGTTTGTTTTGGTAATGGGTATTTATATCATCACCAAAGAGTTATTCCTAAAATAACACACGTATGTGACAAAAGTCACAATAGTCTGTTTGTAAATTCTTTACGTTTATATTCACAATAAAAAAATCAAAAAAAATGGCTAATCATTATCAAATACTAATCATCGGTGGAGGAAATGCAGGACTTTCTGTCGCTTCCCAATTACTTATCAAAAGAAGTAATCTAAACATCGGAATCATTGATCCATCTGAAAAACATTATTATCAACCTGCATGGACATTGGTTGGTGCCGGTATATTTGATATTAATAAAACCGTTCGTAATGAAAAAGATGTAATTCCAAAGAATACAACTTGGATCAAAGAGGCTGTAGCTGAATTTATGCCTGATGAAAACAGAGTAAAATGCCTTACAGGTGATGAATTCACTTATGATTACTTAGTGGTTTGTCCCGGGATTCAATTGGATTGGAATAAAATAAAAGGACTTAAGGAAACGCTTGGAAAAAATAATGTCAGCAGCAACTACTCCTTTCAACACGCACCTTACACATGGGAAATGATTGAAAATTTTAAAGGCGGTACGGCAGTTTTCACAAACCCAACAACACCTATCAAATGTGGTGGAGCACCTCACAAAATTATGTATTTGGCTTGCGATTATTGGCGTAAAAAAGGAATTTTGGACAAATGTGATGTTCATTATATTTCTGGAGCAGGCGTAATATTTGGTGTCAAAGAATATGCCGATACATTAAAAAAAGTTGTGGCTAAATATAATATTCACGTTCATTATGGTGCTAATGTTACGGCGATAGATGGTGAAAAGAAAACAGTTGAATTTGAAACTAAAGAAATTGATGAAAACCTAAACCAGAAATTATCTTCTAAAAATGCCGGCTGCTACGGTATAATAGAAAATAGCGCTGATAAAGAACTTAAAAAAGTAACATTGAATTTCGATTTATGCCATACAGTTCCACCACAATCAGCTCCTGATTTTATAAAAAACAGTCCATTGCGCGACTCCGCAAATCCATTAGGATATGTGGAAATTGACAAGAACACAATGCAGCATACTCGTTTTTCAAATGTATTTGCTCTTGGAGATTGCACCAATGCGCCGTGTAGTAAAACGGGTGCGGCAATTAGAAAACAAGCTCCGGTTGTGGTAGAAAATCTTTTGGCAATTATGGATAATCAAAAAATGACAGCACAATACGATGGCTATAGCGCCTGCCCTATTCCTACTCAATACGGAAAATTAATGTTAGCCGAATTTGACTATACTAATACGCCAAAAATGACTTTTCCTATAAATCAGGCAAAACCAAATTGGGCCATGTGGATCCTTAAAACAAAAGTATTACCTTGGTTATATTGGAATAAAATTTTAAAAGGAACTGCATAATAATTATTACCCATTTATTTTTTTGTTTGTTATCCCTTTTGAGTAAAATTGAAAGGGATTTTTTTGGCGTATGTGACAATTATCACACTACAAAGGAATTAATATTCGGAAATTTACAGAGTGAACATTCACTTACTTGTTTCTAAATCAATTTAAAATGGAAATTTCAGCAAAACAACTGGAGATAATTAAGGCGGCCGGAAGAATTCTAACTGCATCGGGCGTTAGTGGTTTGACCATAAAAGAGCTTGCCAAAGAAATGCAATTTTCTGAAAGTGCTATTTACAGACATTTCGAAAGCAAAGAGGAAATCATCATTGCCTTACTTGATTTTTTAGCTACAAATATGGATGAAAGATTAACAGCATCGCATTCTATAAATGAAAATCAAAAAGAGCAGTTTGTAAAATTATTTCAAAATCAATATTCATTTTTTAAACAAAATCCACACTTTGTTGTAGCCGTTTTTTCTGATGGCTTAATGAAAGAAAGCCAACGCATCAACGAAATGATTTATAAAATAATGAGTGTCAAAATCAAACATCTAAAACCACTGCTGATTGAAGGGCAGTACTCAGGTGTTTTCACCACTGCCATTTCTGCTGATGATTTAACGCATATCGTAATGGGAACTTTTCGACTCCAAATGTACAAATGGCGCATGGCAGAATTCCAATTTGATATTGAAATCGAAGGAAATAAGATGATACAATCTATACTTACTTTAATCCATATAAAATAAAATTAAAATGAAACTAAACAATCTACATATTAGTGACAAAGCTGTTTCAACATTGCAATTATTTAAAGCAATGGAAGGAAATGTTATTGCGCTTAAAATTTTAAAGAATGAGCAACTCAAAGAACATAGTACAAAAACACCAGCATTATTAGTATGTATTGATGGGAATGTAATTTTTGAGAATGAAAATCATAAAAAAGAAATACTCCTCACAGGTGACTATATAATTATTGAAGCAAATGTAAAACATTGGATAAACGCAAAAATGGACAGCAATTTACTACTCATTAAATAAATTATAATGAAAAATATATTTCAACTACTACTACTCATTTTGCTTGGTTTTCAATCAAAAGCCCAAGATGTGGTTTCATTTAACTCCATTGATCAAGTTTTACATTATGCCGAAAAAAATGCGGCAATACTTAAAATTTCTAACGAACAAGTGGCATTGTCAAAGTACCAAACTTTAATTTCAAAAATAAATGCGTTTAATCCACGAGTAAATACTACAGCCTCGGCTACTGATAATTTACAACTGCCAACAAATTATTTGCCGGCACAAATCTTTGGCGGGGTTCCCGGTACTTTCAAAGAAACACAATTTGGACAACAATACGTCAGTACCATTGCTATTACTCCGCAAATTGATCTGATAAATATTCCCGCTTGGCAGAAAATAAAAACGTCCAAAATCAATGAAAACTATGCCGTCACAACGACTTTATTAGTCAATAAAAATCTTTTTGAAACTATAGCAACCGCCTATTACAACATCGTTTCCATTCAAAAACAAATTGAAATACTGCATGCCAATTATTCAAATACTAAAAAGATTGAGAAGATTGTTTCCAACAAACAAAAAGAAGGTCTGGCCAGACAACAAGATTTGAATCAAGCGACTGCAAATGTATTGCAGATTGAAGATAAAGAAACTCAACTGGCTAATGTCCTACTACAACAGAATAACATTTTGAAAACAGCATGCGATATTCCAATTATAACTGTTTTAGAAATAAGTGATACACAAGAAAATGCAACGGAAAATACTGTTTTGGATGTTACCAATACTTTATTGAGTCAACAGAGCAAGTTGCTCCAAGAGGTTTCCAATCAAGAGTTGAAAAGTTTTAATTCTTCCTTTTTTCCGACACTTTCATTAGTGGGAAACTGGATCTATCAAGACAATAGTAATGCCGGATTTTTTAATCCAAATTCAAATACGTTTCAAGCCTCTTATGTAGGACTTCGATTGAATTATGCACTGCCCGACGCTTCTAAATATCTGCAAAAAAGAAATTTAAAAACAAGTGCTGCGATTGCCAAAGAAAATGCAAAACACAATTTGCTTCAGGAAAACAATCAAAACCAACAGTTGAAATTAGAGTATCAGAAAGCAGTTGACAGTTATGTGATTAACCAAAAAATTGCTGCACTGAAAATTGACACTTACACTAAAAATTTAGAAATATACCATCAGGATTTGATTTCGCTTGATAATTTAATGATCTCTTTTAATGATAAATTAAACGCAGAACTCAACTTACAAGTGATAGCCACCAATATTTCCTATTTGACCACTAAAATAAATCTCAACAACACCATTCAATAATGAAAACAATAATAAAAAGTACACTAATTTTAGCATCACTTGCACTGCTTTTTTCCTGTGGTAAAAAAACGGAAGAAAGCAAAGTAGAACGCAAAAACATCACTGAAATGGTCTTTGCATCGGGAACTTTAAAAGCCGATGACGAATACAATTTGATGGCACAAACCGAAGGATACATCACCAAAATCAATTTTAATGAAGGCGATGAAGTGGCTGTTGGAAAAATTTTGGCCGTAATCGACAATCCGCAAAGTAGTATCAATACTAAAAGTGGTTCCAAATTGTTGCAAATCGCAAAAGCAAATACCGGCTCCAATGCACCACTTTTACAACAATCAAAAGCCAATCTGAACGCAGCAAAATCAAAACTTCAACAAGATGAATTATTAGCTGTTCGATATAAAAAACTCGTTGAAAGTAACAGCATTGCTAAGGTTGAGTACGAAAATATATTGATTGCCGTGAGCAATTCGAGAGCTTCAGTTTCGGCATTGGAACAACAATATCAAAATCTTTTGGTTCAAGCCAATCAGCAAGTGATTGTTCAAAACCAACAACTGGAAAACAGTCTGGTACTTCAGGATTTTAATGAAGTAAAAGCATTGGTAAACGGAAAAATTTACAAACAGAAAAAGCAAGTGGGCGACTATGTCCGCAAGGGTGATATTATTGCGGTGATTGCCAATAACCAGAAAATCTACGCCAATTTGAATATCGACGAAAGCAATATGGGAAAGATAAAATTGAACCAGCAAATCGTGGTAAAACTGAACGTAAACAGTGACAAAACCTACCAAGGCGTTATTTCAGAAATACTGCCCACTTTTGATGAGCAGTCGCAATCTTTTATCATAAAAGCCATTTTTACAGAACCTATGGATTTTGCTATTTCTGGAACTCAATTAGAAGCAAACATTTTTGTGAATAAAAAGCAAAATGCTTTAGTCATTCCAAGAAGTTTTTTGGGTTATGGCAACAAAGTTTTGGATGAAGACAGAAAATCAATATCAGTAAAAACAGGGATTGTTTCCTCTGATTATGTTGAAATACTAGCGGGTTTAAAAGAAAATCAAATCGTATTAAAAGAATTGTACTGATGAAAAATTACAAACACAATATCAATTCTGAAATTGCTTTTATCCATTTGATTTCCAAAAAGAAACAGACGATGGTCGCTGCATTAGGAGTTACGGTTGGGATTGCCATTTTTATTTTTATGAATTCGCTGATGTATGGTTTTGAAGTATATTCTGTTGAAAGTTTATTTAAATCGACGCCACATTTACGCATTTATAAAGAAGAACACATCAGTCAGCCCTTAATTAAAACCAGCAAAACCGATTTAGCTTTGCTTACTAATCCTAAAATTACCAAAGAAAGCAAAAAATTAATCAATCCGAATTTACTCATCGAAGCGCTAAAAAAACAACCTGAGGTAATTGGCGTAACGCCAAATGTTTCGGCAAATGTGTTTTACAATAATGGAGAAGCACAAGTTACAGGAAGAACATCCGGAGTGAATATCGAGGAGCAAAACACGATGTTTCAATTGGAACAATACATTGTTGAAGGTAAATATTCCGACTTAAAAGCCAATCAAAACGGAATCATTTTAGGGGTTGGAATTGCTGAAAAACTGAATGTTCGGTTGGCTGATAATATTTCGGTGACTACAGCTTATGGCGTTTCTAAAGTCATGAAAGTGGTCGCGCTATTGAAAACAGGAGTTACAAATACCGACAAAACACTATCGTATACCAACATTTCCGCAGCGCAACAACTCAACAAACAGGGCGCAAGTTTCATAACCGATATTTATGTGAATATCAATGATTATGAAACGGCTAAAAAGCTAATTCCAAAATTCAAACAGTTAAGTGGATATGAAGTTGAAGATTGGGAAACAGCCAATGCTTCAGCAGCGGCAGCGAATAAAATCAGAAAAATGATGGCCATGTCTATTTCATTTTCGATAATGCTGGTAGCGGCTTTTGGCATTTACAATATTTTGAATATGACTATCATGGAAAAACTGAATGATATTGCGATTCTCAAAGCCATTGGATTTTCAGGCAAAGATGTCATCCGAATTTTTGTAAAAGAAGCTATTGTTATTGGATTAATCGGGATTGCATTTGGTTTGGTGTTAGCGATGATTCTAGTGAAAGTAATGGGTAATATGTGGGTTGGCGGCGATATTGGTTTTTTCCCGATTCGGTTTTTCCCAAAATTCTTTGCTTTAGGAATCGGATTCGGGTTAATTGTAACCACATTGGCGGGTTATATTCCGGCCAGAAAAGCAGCGAAATTAGATCCTATAACAATTTTTAGAAAATGATACAATCAGAACTATTATTACAAGCAAAAGGAGTTAGTAAATATTTTTACGAACCCGAAAAATTTAAGGTATTGAATGATATTTCTTTTGACATTCACAAAGGAGAATTTGTAACTATGGTAGGGAAATCAGGTTCGGGAAAATCGACTTTGTTATACCTTCTCTCAACAATGGATACGGATTATGAAGGAAATATTATTTTGGACGGTGAAAATTTAACCCAAAAAACAAAAGAACAGTTAGCAGCTATTCGCAATGAAAAAATAGGTTTTGTTTTTCAGTTCCATTATTTATTACCTGAATTTTCGAGTTTAAAAAACGTAATGATACCAGCACTCAAATTAGGAAAATATTCCAAAGAAGAAATTGAATCGAGAGCGTATTCCATTTTAGAAAAATTAGATTTGAAAGACCAAGCATTAAAATCGGCTTCCAAACTTTCGGGTGGACAACAACAGCGCGTTGCCATTGCCAGAGCCTTAATAAACGATCCAAAAATCATTATGGGCGACGAACCAACGGGAAATTTAGACAGTAAAAATGCAGCAATTGTTTTTGATTTGTTCAAACATCTGACGACCGAATTCAACCAAACGGTACTTGCAGTGACCCACGACAATGATTTTGCAAAAGCCAGTGATAAAATTATTGAAATGGCCGATGGAATTATTTTGTAAACAATGACATTTATCAGTGTTTTTTATTTAAAGTAAAAAGTACCATTAAAACCCATTAAAGCACCACACACCAATTCTTGAATTTGATTTAATTTGTATAATTAAAATTTATAACAAAATGTCAAGTCATTATCAAATAGTAATCATAGGTGGAGGAAATGCTGGTCTTTCAGTAGCTTCGCAATTACTTCGAAAAAGAAGCAATTTAGATATTGCAATTATTGAACCTTCCGAGAAACATTATTATCAGCCAGCTTGGACTTTAGTGGGTGCAGGAGTTTATGATATCAATAAAACAGTAAAGAAGGAAAAGGATTTTATACCAAAAGGAACTACTTGGATAAAAGAAGCAGTAACTAAATTTGAACCGCAACTGAATACAGTCGTTTGTACTAATGGCAAAAAAATTAGTTATGATTTTTTAATTGTATGTCCAGGCATACAATTAGATTGGGGAAAAATTAAAGGTCTGAAAGAAACGTTAGGAAAAAATAATGTAAGCAGTAATTATTCTTTTGAATTTGCACCGAAAACATGGGAGTTCATAAAAAACTTCGAAGGAGGAACCGCAATTTTTACCAATCCGAAGGGCGCTATAAAATGTGGTGGAGCACCGCATAAAGTTATGTATTTAGCTGTCGATTATTGGCGTAAAAAAGGAATCCTCGATAAATGTGATGTTCATTACCTTTCTGGTGGAAGTATCATTTTTGGAATAAAAGAATACGCGAAAACTTTGGATGAAGTAGTAAAAAGAGGAAATATAAAAACTCATTTTAAAGTTGATGTTACTGAAATTGACGGGGATAAAAAAATTGCGTTTTACGAACAGGAAACTAGTAGCGGTCAAGTAGAACGAAAATCAATTCCATTTGATTTATGCCATGCTGTACCACCACAATCAGCACCAGACTTTATTAAAAAAAGCCCACTCACGAATCTGACAATCCCATTAGGATATGTTGATGTTGACAAATATACAATGCAACACAATAAGTTTTTAAATGTATTTTCATTGGGAGACAGCTCAAGCGCCCCTTGTGGAAAATCAGGTGCAGCCATACGCAAACAAGCTCCTGTAGTTGTTGCAAATATACTTTCGATACTAGACAATAAACAACCTACAGCAAAATACGATGGTTATGCAGCTTGCCCAATTCCTACTCAATATGGAAAATTAATGTTGGCTGAGTTTGATTACAGCAATACTCCAAAAATGTCTTTTCCTATTGATCAAGCAAAACCAAGATGGTCAATGTGGATCTTAAAAACAAAAGTTTTACCCTGGCTATATTGGAATAAAATATTGAAAGGAACAGCGTAATAGATATCTTTTTAAAAATATAAAGCACCACTATTAACTCTTTTTTTAATTATCTTTAAAAGAATTCTACAATATAATTTAAAACAAATAATTATGGCTTTTCAAATGAAACATGCCTTTTCAAAGCAGATCCTTTTTGTAGCATTGACTTTCCTTCTACCATTTGCAACAAGTGCTCAAACGGATAATGGAGTAAGTTTTTTTCCAAATAAATCAATAGGTTTTTTAGGATTAATGACAAGCTTAATTATAATAATTGTGGGGCTGGTTTTCCTTTTAGTCCTAAAACTAAATACCGTTACTGCTCATTTTCTCAATGATAAAAATTTGACTAAAAAAGATAAATTTAAAAAATACTTCAATAACTTAAGTACTTCTGAAATTGAAATTTTAAAAAAGAAACAAAAGCAATCCAATAAAATCATATCGATTCTGATTATCGGTGTTATTTCACTGCTGCCGCAAATAACTTTTGCACAAACTGCACCTGCAAATAGAGCACATTTATTTTCTGAACCGGGAGTTATCATTACTTTAGTTTTGGTCTTTATTCCTTTATTTTTCGCTCTTTTATATTTAGCGATAAAAGTAAACAAGGGATTTAATCAGTTCTTCAACTCACAAAAAATAAAAGAAGCTGAAGAATTAGCAGCATATCTTTCTAGTCCAGAAAACATTCCTCCAATTGAAAAATTAGAAGAACTGAAACAAAAACTAGATTATAGCCTATCATCAACTGAATTATCCGGCACTGAAATAGCTGAAGACAAAAAAGGATTACTGAAAAGCATTAGTTCAGAAACAAACTATCGTTATTTTGCTGTAAAACGTCCCCCAATAAAACGCCCTAAAATTGATCCACAACTGACTAAATTGATTTTATGGTTTTTGGGCACAGCTGTATTTTGGTTGTTTATAGGAAGTAGTGTTGGTGAATATGTAGGTATTAAATTTATTGCACCGGATGCAGATACCTTCAGTTGGTTGAGCATAGGAAGACTTAGAGCAGTTCATACCAATTTAGTTTTTTGGGCTTGGGCAACTATCGGAATCATGGGACTGGGTTATTATATCGTTCCAATGGTGAGTAATGCCCCTTTGCACAGTATAAAAAATGGCTGGACGGCTTTGATATGTGTGAATGTAGCGATGTTGGTTGGTGGCATATCTTTAATGGCTGGAATTAATAATGGTGGTGGTGAATATCGTGAAATTATTTGGCCAATAATGGCAGTATGGGCTTATGGTTTGATGCTTACCGTGATTAACTTTATTAAAACTGTAGCAAAAAGAACCACACATGAAATATACATCTCTAACTGGTTCATTATTGCTTCGTACATTTTCATCCTTATTGTTGCTATAATTGCATATATCCCAATGGGGCAAGATGGTATTGGTGAAACCATAGTGCAAGGATATTATATGCATCAGGCCGTTGGAATGTGGTTTATGTTTTCTATGCTTGGGGTCTTATATTACCTGCTGCCACAACAACTTAACAAACCTATCTATTCCTACAGTTTAGGAGTGCTAGCCTTTTGGTCACAAATTCTTTTTTATACTGTAATTGGAACTCATCATTTTGTTTTTAGTGCGTTACCTTGGTGGCTGCAAACTGTTGCTATTGTTGGAAGCGTTGGTATGCTTATTCCAGTTACCGCTGGTACCATAAATTATCTAATGACATTTAGAGGTTCTTGGGGGAAAATAAGTAATAGTTATTCCCTTCCATTCTTCTTTGTAGGTGTTATCTATTATTTTACAGGTTCTTTCCAAGGTACTGCGGAAGCCTTCAGATCTACTAATCTAATATGGCATTTTACTGATTTTACTATTGCCCACTCTCATATAACCATGTATGGTATCATTACCTTTTTATTGTTTGGAAGTATTTATGCCATTGTGCCAAGACTTACTGGCAAAGAACCACCACAGCTGGGTGTTGGTGCTCATTTTTGGTTGGCTTTAATAGGCTTACAATTTTACACCATACCACTTATGATTGGTGGCACACTCAAAGGATTGATGTGGGCAGAAGGAAAACCATTTATTGATAGTGTGGTAATGATGGGCCCGTATTGGTTGTGGAGAGCTATTGGAGGAACGTTAATGTGGCTTTCTCATATTGTTTTAGCTTACAATATGTATAAAATGATGAAACCTACAATTGAGATTGATATAAAAGAAAAAGCATTTGAATTGATCAATCAAAATATTGACACGAATGCAGTTGAAACTAAAATATAAATAACGATGAGTCTATTTCACGAACATAAGAAACTCTTTTCACTTGCTACAATTCTTTTTGGGACACTAACGCTTTTTGTTGCCGTTCTTCCATCACAGTACAATCAAGAAAATAATGCCCCATTATATGGAAGTATTCCACTTACCAAGGAGCAAGAAGCCGGACGACAAATTTACATTCGAGAGGGATGTGTCGGGTGTCACTCGCAACAAGTTCGAAATGTAGATATGGATAAAACTTGGGGTGACAGACCCGGAATAGCGGCTGACTATGCTCTAAGTACGCGAAAAAGTATCTGGCAAAATGCTGGAACTTTAATGGGTACAGAACGAACCGGTCCGGATTTAACCAATATTGGTGTAAGGCAACCGAGCCAGGATTGGCATTTGGTTCACTTATATAACCCCAGGACTGTCATGCCTCAATCCATTATGGCACCTTATCCCTGGTTATTTGAAATTAAATCAAAAGCAGAAAAAGGGGATATAAAAGTGAATGTACCTAGTGAATTTATGCATGGTAAAATTGGAGATGTAGTAGCTACTGAAGAGGCATTAAATTTAGTAGCGTATCTTCAATCATTAAAACAAGTAAAATTACCAGATGGCACACCTAATCCAGATTTTCTTTATAAAAAAAAGAAAAAAGAAACAGATGATACGACAGGTGCTGGTGCAAAGGAATTAGATGGTGCCGAATTATATGCTGCCCAATGTATGAGTTGTCATCAACAAAATGGTGAAGGTCTAAAAGGTGCTTTTCCTCCTTTAAAAGGAAGTAAAATAGTATTAGATGACAATCCTGAAATTATGGTAGGTATCATTATGAATGGTTACGACGCAAGAGAAGATTATGGAGTAATGCCCGCAGTAGGAACTAACGGAAATTTAAAAGCGGAAGAAGTTGCAGCCATAATGAACCATGAGAAAACAAGTTGGGGAAACACAGCTAAAAAGGTAACACCGGAACAAGTACAAAAATTAATGGATCTCGCAAAATTAAGTGCACCTAAACAATAAGTAAGATGAAAAAGTCACTATTTTCTATTCTGTTTTCAATACTATCAATAGCAACTTATGCCTGTCCGATGTGTGAAAAGCAACAGCCCAAAATTTTAAGAGGTATAGCACATGGTGCAGGTCCCGAAAGTAACTTGGACTATGTTATTGTATGGACTATGGTGGCTACCGTTTTTGTTACCTTATTTTTTGCCATAAAATATTTGGTAAAACCAAAAGAAACCGATGTAAATCATATAAAAAGAACCGTTATAAATTTCGAATAAAATGGACAGTAAAAGCAAAATAATTATATTTGTAGATGATGAAATTCAACCCATCGGAGAATTTGATGCCCCTGTAAATTTTGAGTTAGATACTCGAAAACTGACTGATGGCTTACATCAACTAAAAATAATTAGTAAGGATCCATCTGGTAAAGAAGGCATCAGAATAATTCCTTTTACCGTTCGAAACGGTCCCGCTATAACCCTAGATGGATTAAAAGACAATGATGTTGTTGATGGAATTTTACCTATGATGATTAATGCCTATGGAAAAGGAAATCAAAAACAATTTTTAATTTTCGGAAGCGAGACGCCTAAAAATGTACCGTCTTGGTTGTGGGCTGCTATAATTGTTTTTGTTGCTTGGGCAATTTATTATATAATAACTTCTTTAGGATAATTAATTTATGAATGAAATTAAAAATATCAAATGTAGTGAAGTAACACAAAATGAACTAAAGTTTGCGGTGTACCATACTTCGGATTTTTTACCTTTTATGCAAAAATTAAATATTCCGCACCGCCATAATTATTACATGATTTTGCTTAATGAAAAAAATACAGGATCACAATTGATTGATTTTAAAGAATCTCCCATTGAACCGCTATCTGTAACATGCATGTATAATGGACAAATTCACCAATGGCTGGATTTTGATAAAATTGAGGGGTATATATTAGTATTCGAAAGTGATTTTTTTGCACTTCGATATCAAAACTACCAATTAAGTGAATTTTCATTTCTCACCTATCGTCATAAGCAGCCCTATTTAAAAATTGCTGTAGAAAAATTTGAACGCTTAAAATCTATTGCAATATGGATGTTAAATGAATATAAAAACAATGAAGCTGATTATGAGAAAAGTTTACGTTCCCTGCTTAATTTATTATTAATAGATTTAAACCGATTGTTTGAACCTATACCTAAAAACACTGAATTCAGTCAATCCTTGCAACTTGTTCATCATTTTGAAGAACTGATAGACAAACATTATAAACAAAAACACTTTGTAAAAGAGTATGCTTCCATAATGTATATTCGTCCCAATTACCTCAATTCCGTTTGCAACGATGTTGTAAATATAGCAGCCGGGGAATTAATTAGAAATAGAATCCTGCTAGAAGCCAAGCGCTTACTTATCCACGAACAAAAAACAGTTGCTGAAATTGCTTATGAATTAGGCTTTGAAGACAATTCCTATTTTGGTCGCTTCTTCAAGAAGTATGAAAACATAACCCCTGATGCATTCAAACGGAAATTTATAAATACAAGTCAGTTCTACCAAATTTAAAACAAACAAGTTCTTGTTAAGTAACAATTATCACACACTACCTTGTCTTTAAAAACTATTTTTGATTAAAATATTAAATATGCTTCAATTCTTAAAAAATATATTTTCATTCAAATGTCCCCGATGCCATAAAGGAAACTTGTTCATAAACAAATGGTATAATATCACCGATGGCAATAAAATGGTCGAAAAATGTTCCCTCTGCAGTCAGCGCACTGAATTAGAACCTGGGTTTTATCAAGGCACCGGCTATGTCAGTTATGGATTAACAGTTGGCATATCAATAGTAACTTTTATCGCATGGATTGCTGCTACAGGTTACGGCTTCAAAAATAAAGAAGTGCTGTTGTGGTTTCCTCTAAATGTAATACTGCTTATCGCACTTCAACCGTGGTTAATGCGTTTATCAAGAGTGTTGTGGTTGACAATGTTTTTTCATGGTGATGATAAATTTCACCCCAATAATACTAAAAAATAATTACTTATGGACGTAGAGATTCTTGCTCGAATTCAGTTTGCTTTCACCATTGCTTTTCATTATATCTATCCCCCTTTAAGCATTGGAATCGGTTTGATTATGGTTCTTATGGAAGGACTTTACCTTAAAACCGGAAATAAAGAATATGAAATTTTAACGCGCTTTTGGATTAAAATATTTGCCTTAACATTTGGTATTGGTGTGGCTACCGGCATTATCATGGAATTTGAATTTGGTACCAACTGGGCCGTATATTCAAGATTTGTAGGTGATATTTTTGGTAGTGCTTTAGCCGCCGAGGGTTTATTTGCTTTTGGTTTAGAAAGCACCTTTCTTGGTGTCTTGCTTTTTGGATGGAACAGAGTAAAGCCTTGGGTTCATTTTGTCTCTACATTAGGTGTTTTTTTAGGTTCGATGTTTTCGGCAGTTTGGATTGTAGTCGCTAATTCGTGGCAACAAACACCCGCAGGATTCCACATCGTGGGTGAAGGATTAATGGCACGTGCCGAAGTAACTGATTTTTGGGCCATGGTGTTCAATCCCTCAAGCGTAGACCGAATCATCCATACTTGGCAAGGAGCGATTTTGGCGGGAGCATTTTTGGTCTTAAGTGTACATGCTTATTATATCAGAAAAGGTCGTTTTGTCGAAATTTCTAAAAAAGCATTTAAAATAGCGCTTGTTGTAGCAACTATCTTTTCTTTAGGACAGTTAGTGTCTGGACACAGTTCAGCAGATGGCGTTGCAGTAAACCAACCCGCAAAATTAGCGGCAATGGAAGGGCATTTCGAAAAATCAGCACCAGCGGACTTGTATCTTTTGGGTTGGGTTGATAAAGAAAAACAAAAAGTTACCGGGATTGGTATTCCTGGCGGGCTATCGTTTTTAGTGCACCAAGATTTTAAAGCGCCGATTACGGGGTTGAATAGTTTTCCGGTGGAAGACCGACCAAGCCAGATTAATGCTGTTTTTCAGTTTTATCATATTATGATTGCTATTGGGATGGCTTTAATTGGATTATCATTGTTTGCTTGTTTTATGTGGTGGCGTGGAAAATTATTTGAAACTAAATGGCTGTTGTGGATTTTTTCGTTCGCTGTAATTTTACCACAAATAGCCAACCAAGTAGGATGGTTTGCAGCCGAAATGGGAAGACAACCTTGGGTAGTTTATGGTCTGTTACGAACCGATAAAGCTTTTTCACAAGAAGTTACTTCTAGTCACATCCTCTTTTCTTTAATCTTATTTTTAGTGGTTTATACGATCCTTTTTGTTTTATTCATCTATATGGTCAACAAAAAAATCAAACACGGACCTTATGAAGAAGCTCAGAAACCGGTAAATTTCACAACCATTTAAAAAACTTAAAAATTATCAATTATGGAATATTTTTTAGGAGTTGATTATCCTACTTTATGGTATTTAGTCATAGGGCTTTTATTTTCAGGTTACGCCATTTTAGAAGGGTTTGATTTTGGAGCCGGTGCCTGGCATCTATTTTTAAAAAAAGATTTAAGTCGCAGAATTGCTATCAATGCAATTGCTCCTGTTTGGGATGCTAATCAAGTATGGCTCGTTATTGGTGGTGGTGCTTTATTTGCTGGGTTTCCGGTAATGTACGCCACAATGTTATCGGCAATGTATGTTCCCTTTATGCTCTTTCTAATGTTTAATGTACTTCGTGCAGTAGCTATCAAATTCAGAAGTGACGAAGAAATGCTTTGGTGGAGAAAGACTTGGGATTACGTATACAGTATTTCCAGTATTATGATTTCATTTTTGCTTGGTGTAGTTTTAGGTAATATTTTACAAGGCTTTGCACTGGGACCCAATTTCGCATACAAAGGCGATATGTTTTTCTCTTTCTTAAGTCCTTACGCAATAATGGTTGGGTTGACCACTTTATCGCTATTTATGACCCAAGGCGCTATTTATTTATTACTAAAAACAGAAGGAAGACTTCATGCAAGACTTACTTTCTTATTGAAAAAAGGAATGATATTTTTCATTATAAGCTTCGGTATTACCACACTTTACACTTTAGTTTTTATACCGGAAGTTACCGCAAATTTCAGAGCAAATCCACTTTATTTCGTTGTTCCGTTAATTTCTTTCTTGGCTGTAGCCAATGTTCCGCGTTTAGCATCAAAAAAAAGATATATGCTCGCACTGGTTTTTTCCTCTCTGACAATGGCGTTTTTGCTTGTTTTGGTTGCTTTACAATTGTATCCAACATTATTAATTTCTACTATCGATCCAAAGTATAGCGTAACCATTTACAATGCCGCATCGTCACAAAAATCATTAGGAATCATGTTGACTATTGTGGTGATTGGCACACCCCTCCTTGCAGCTTATTTTATCTTTTTATACCGCACATTCAACGGAAAAGTGAAACTAGATGATACAAGTTATTAATTCGAAATAGCATTTTATTTTAATCCGTAAAAAAATAAAGAATACACAAATATGAAAAATTTTTGGAATGAACGATACAGCGAAAGAGAATATGTTTATGGAGAAAAACCTAATGTTTTTTTCGCTGAACAACTCCAACAGTTAGCTCCCGGAAAAATCATTCTACCCTGTGAAGGCGAAGGAAGAAATGCCGTTTATGCTGCCGCCAATGGATGGGAAGTACATGCTTTTGATACCAGTATAATAGGAAAATCAAAAGCAATTCAATTAGCTACTCGTAAAGAGGTTTCCATAAATTATACTATTGAAGATGCTGTCACGGTAACTTATGAAAAAAATACTATTGATGCAGTTGCTTTTGTCTATGCGCATTTCCCTGCGTCAATTCGAAAAAAAATACACCAAAAAGCAATCACTTGGTTGAAGCCCGGCGGCAAAATTATAATAGAAGCCTTTAATCCGAATCAATTGCAAAATAACTCTGGTGGACCTAAAGATTTGGCGATGCTTTACACAAAAGAAATGATACTTGAAGATTTTGAAGAATTAAATTGTGATATCAGCGAAATACAAAGTGTAGCATTAAATGAAGGTGAATTTCATAAGGGCAAAGCCGATATCATTCGATTTGTTGGAACCAAAAAATAAAGAACCAATAATAACTGAACGTGACTTTTATCACCTTACACACAAAAATTATACTTTAAATTTGTTCAAGATTACAAAAATCTCTTGTTAACTCACTTCTCTTTTGAAAACAGTACTGAAATATATATTTTTAACGGTATTTTTAATATCTATTTTATTTTATAATTTAAGAATGACTTATTCTATTCTTGATTTTTCATTAAATAATACTGACTTTACCGAAAAATATTGCGAAAACAAGGATAAACCAATCTTGAAATGTAATGGAAAGTGTGCTTTGGCAAAAATAGCGAAAGCAACTGAAAACCAAAATCCTGATAAAGATATTAGTATTGAAAAAGAAATAGTACTCTTTTTTCAACCCATCGAAATTATTGAATTCAAATTGTTTATTGCAATAAAAAATAACATCCAAACAAAATGTAAGCTGCATAATTTCAATAGTTTTGGAAATAATTTTCACCCTCCACAAAACTTTTTTTCATTTTCGTAAATTAAAAAAATCCTATCAATTTTAAAACTTTAAAATGAAAAATACATTCATTGTGGCTTTGCTATGGTGTTCTGTTGTATCTTTTGGACAAACCAAAGAAACTACAAACAAGCAAGATACAGTAAACAAAAAAACGATATTATTAAATGAGGTTATCGTTACCGGAAACACAAAAACGGACCCAACACTTACTATCGTAAAACAAGATTACAAGGAAAAAGTAGTCCAACCAAAAAATGCAGGGGAATTATTCAGTGATATCAACGGTTTTTCTTTGATTAAAAGAGGAAGCTATGCCGTAGATCCCGCTTTTAGAGCAAGTCAGTACGAACAGTTAAATGTCCAGTTCGATGGTGGAACCAAAGCATCGCACGCCTGCCCCAACCGAATGGATCCGATTACCACATTAGTAAATCCTGAGGAAGTCAGCAAAATAGAAATTATCAAAGGTCCCTTTTCGGTTCGCTATGGAAATACTTTTGGAGGAGTTGTAAATCTAGTGACTAGAAACGCTAAGGATAGTGATAAAAAAGTATCCGGTTCCTTATCTTCTGGTTATGAAAGCAATGGCAATTCATTAGTAAACATGCTACATTTAGCCGGAAACTTTGGCAAATTTGATATATCAGGAAATCTGAGTTATCGAGATTATGGGAATTATAAAGATGGTGACGGTACTGAAATCCCCTCTTCTTTTAAAAGTACCAGCTATGGACTAAAAGTAGGCTATAATTTTACTGATAATCAAAGATTACAAGCCAATTTTCGTCAGAATTTTGGAAGAGATGTTCTTCATGCCGGATTGTCTATGGATACTGACATTGATGACAGCTCCATTGGAAGTTTAGATTACAAATGGATAAGCGACAGTAAAACATTCAAAGGATTATCTGCTAAAGTCTATTATTCTTTTGTAGATCACTTGATGAGTAATACAAGAAGAGCTGCTTATGCCAGTACCGAAGCGTCTTCTGCAGTAAATGCCACGACTTATGGAGGAAAACTGGAAGCAGAATGGAATTTTACTGAACGTTGGAAACTTTTCACTGGTCTTGATATGGTTAACATTTCTCGTGAAGGCGGACGAGATCGACTGGTCAAAAGAAATATGGCGGGCATGGTATTACCAACTCCAATGGCTTATTATGACAAAGTGTGGCAAGACAGTTACAATAATACTTTTGGAACCTTTGCGGAAGCTAAGTGGTTTGCTTCTGAAAAATCAATTTTCAATATAGGGGCAAGAATAGATTTTGTTACTTCTGAAGCAAGGGATCTAGATCCTAATTTTGCTGCATTGTATCCAAATTTAGAACAAAGAAATGAGGCTAACTTCAGCGGAACCATTTCGTATAAAAGATTACTTTCTCCAGATTATACTTTGGAAATTGCCTACGGGAGAGGAACTCGTGCTGCCAATATTGAGGAGCGTTATATTTCCTATTTCAATATCGGTCGTGACCCTTACGAATACATTGGAAATCCAAATCTAAAAGCGGAAACCAATAATCAGTTTGAATTAGGTTTGACAGGAAAAGAAACTATTTCCGGTTTTTTTGAACAAATAAAATTCGGAAGTTCCATTTACTATTCAATCTATGAAAATTACATTATGGGAGTGGTTGATGAAACCTTAATTAGAAAATACAACCCTACTACTCCACCTATCCATCCAAAAGTTTTTAGAAATATTGAAAATGCTTTCAAAACAGGATTCGAAATCTTTGGAGATATAAAATTTGCAACGCATTTTAATTTCCTGACGGAAGTCGCTTATGTTTACACAGAGAATAAAGATTATAAGGAGAGTTTACCCCTTACACCGCCTTTGGTAACCCGATTGAAACTTGGTTTTGAAAAGGACATTTTTTGGGCAGCAATTCATTATACATTGACTGCTGAGCAAAATAAAATATCAAAATCCTATGATGAAATTCCAACTTCAGGATATGAAATCATGGACATAAAAGCGGGTGTTACTCCTATAAAAGACCTAAATCTAGGAATGGGAATTTTGAATCTTTTTGACAAGCAGTACAACAATCATTTAAGTTATGCTTTCAACGGCCAAACTGGATTTTCAAGAACTCCAATAACCGAAATAGGAAGAAATTTTACCGTTTTTGTGAATTATACGTTTTAGCAAAATCCAACGCCTAAAACGGACCTTTATGCGCTGAATACTTTAGAAAAGTAAAATCCTAAAAGGTAGAGTCGCTCTCAAAATGAGCTACTCTACCTTTTTAAATTAAAAAACAAAAAAAAATTCAACCTGCTTACCCTTTTTATTAAAAAAAATTAAGAACCTCTTACAAAACAGGAAATTGGTAACGATATCGTAGAAATAATTCCTTCAAAAAAATAATTAGTTTTAATTCTATGATTAACTCAAATAATATGATAAAAGCTATAACTTGAATTAATTATCAATCATTAGTAAAACATAATTTTATTTTGTAATTTTAATTATTATTATTTTGATTATCAAGTCAATAACAAATATTAATTTAAAAATTAAATAAATGAAACTCTCAAAAGAATTATTAAATGGAATTATTATTTTCATTGGAATAGGAGTATATTTTTTACTAATTAATATATTTGGTTTTTCTGATATAATGTATTTACGGTACTTTAATGTATTTTTTATTTTTTACGGAATTAATAGAACTCTAAAAATGAAACTGGCAGAAGGCAAAATAAATTTTGCATCTGATTCCATTTCAGCATTAAGTACAGGATTAATAGGAGTGCTCTTAAGCGTAATAGGATTAGTAATCTACAGCTATATAAAAGGAGGCGATGCTTATATGGAAGCATTACCCAAAAATTTTTGGTTAGGTGGAAATTCATCCATAAATGTCTGTATAATTTGTACACTTATTGAAGGTATAGCATCTTCAGTAATTGTTACGATGCTACTTATGTTTTATTGGAATAACCGCCTTAAAACGGAATAAAATTGGCTAAAAATTATTTAAAATTATCTAATCACTGAATTTATTTGCTTTGCTTACTTGCAACTAATTCTATCATTCAATATGATTAATTTAAATTAAGATTTACGCTAAAAAATAGTACTTTTTTTTTCTGCTCCACTAAAAATTATTGCTAATGGTACTCCAAAATTATTTTAGTTTATAAACTGGGCATGCTAACCTACCCATCAAAGGAAGTTAAAAAATAAAACTTAATTTCAGCTTCTAAAACAAATGCATAAAATTTATGGGAAAACTCATAAAAAGAAAGCGGTTCAATTAAGTTATTATTTAACATACCTATCAGAACTTGCCAAATAGTTAGGTGAACAGTAGATAAAGAGTTGTCAATTCTTTTATAATTCTAGCTAATTATTCCCATCCCCATTTTTTAAATATAGCATGCCCTTCCTTTGAAAGCATAAACTCAATAAATAACTGTGCCTCTGAATTTTGTATAGTAACAGTAGTTATTGCAATAGGAGTACCTCTATAAACCGTATTTCTGGTAGGAATCGTAACTAACGTTGAGACATCTTTTAATCTAAAATACCATGATGTATAACTAATAAATGCATCATAGGTATTATCTTCTTTCCATGCTTTAATAGCCATTGCTGTATTAGGGAAAGATTTGTAAATATTTTTTTGAATTCCTCCTATCAGATTTTGTCTGCCCGCTAAATCTTCCCACATACCTAATTGCCCTGCACCATTCACATCTAAAATTCGAATACCTCCTTTAGTCAAGTCTTTTAAGGAAGTAATATTTTTAGGATTATTTGGACGTACTAAAATTGCTGCGCCTCTTTTATATAATTCCGTTCGTGTAGCGGTATCAATTAAACCTTCATGCTGCATGGTAAATTGTGTAAGCATATACTCTGAACCTCCAAAAATTAAATCTGCATTCTGTTTAGCACCTTGAATCCATTCTACTTCGGGGCCTGCTTTTACTTTTACAGGGATAGAGGTTTTACTTGAAAATATTTTTGCACATTCCTCTATTGCAGCTGCTGGTCCTCCAGGGCCATAAACATACAATGTATCCGTTTGAGCTTTTAGTATACTTGAAAAACTGATCAATATAACTAGAATAAAATACCTGACTTTCATTTTAAAATATTTTTATATTTCTAAAAAATGTTTTTTTTAATTCTAAATTACATTAGATTCAAAACCTAAACTTGCTATAAACAACCAAATTTAGAATTTTATTTTTTAAACCCTAAATTACCTAATACAATTTATTATTGATTGAATATTATTTTTAAATAGTATTTAGCGGATCACACTTGCATTTCTAATGCTCCATTTAAAACTTCCATAAATTTAAAAAATTAACGAATAATAAAAATCTATCATTAATAAAAATATAATAATTTTTTCCTATTTAATGTGACTAATGTCACCTTTAGTAACATTTATCTAAATTATATTTGCATCAGTAAATTAATAATCAAAAATAATAGTATCATGGAAGAAAAAGTATTTTTAATGCCAAGAATTGGCGACATGGCCCCAGATTTTGAAGCGGTAACAACAACAGGAAAGTTAAAATTTTCAGAATACAATAAAGGTAGTTGGGTTGTATTTTTCTCTCATCCTGCGGATTTTACACCAGTTTGTACAACAGAAATGAGTGGTTTTGCTTTAGAAAAAGATTTTTTTGCAGCACATAATACCAAACTGATGGGTCTTAGTATTGACAGTATCCACTCGCATATTGCTTGGGTAAATGCAGTTCATGAAAAAACAGGCGTTTTATTTGAATTCCCGATAGTTGCCGATATTAGTATGGAGGTTTCAAAATTATACGGAATGCTACAACCAGGAGAAAGTGAAACTGCCGCTGTTAGAGCAGTTTTCATTATGGATCCAGAAGGAAAGGTACGTTTGATCATGTACTACCCATTAAATGTAGGTAGAAATATGGCAGAGATTAAACGCTCTCTACTGGCTTTACAAACTTCAGATGAGCATAAAGTGGCCATGCCTCTTGATTGGCAACCGGGCGATAAAGTAATTATCCCAGCGCCTAAAACTGTGGAAGCTTTAGCAGAAAGAAAGAAAAGTAATCTAGAAATGGTGGACTGGTATTTAGCCAAAAAATCACTTTAAATAACTCTAATCTTTCATTAATTAAAACCATCCTTGTGATGGTTTTTTTATTCGTAATAAATAAAAAACAGCAGTTGTATTTCCTTCTGTGACTTTTGTCACATACTATATTTACTGATAAAATAGTTATTTTAGTATGATAATTATCACTTTGGAAATTAAAAGTGTCTTCTAAATTTGCCACAATCTTATTGATCTGAAACTATTATTAATTCAAAAACCTTGATTATGAAAATCGAACAAATTTATACCGGATGTATTGCACACGCAGCTTATTATATTGAAAATAATGGAGAAGCCGCCATTTTTGATCCTTTACGCGAAGTGCAACCGTATATTGATAGAGCATTTAAAGACAACGCCAAAATCAAATATGTATTTTTGACTCATTTTCACGCTGATTTCGTTTCAGGGCATTTGGATTTAGCGAACAAAACGAATGCGAAAATCGTATACGGACCAACGGCTAAACCAGCGTATGAAATTATTTCTGCTGTAGATGGACAGATTTTTGAAATTGGAAATTACAAAGTAAAAGTGATTCATACACCGGGACACACCATGGAAAGTACTACTTTTCTATTGATTGATGAAAACGGAAAAGAACACGGAATCATAACCGGAGATACGCTGTTTATTGGGGATGTAGGGCGCCCGGATTTAGCGCAACATGTTGTTGCTGATCTAACACAAGATAAATTAGCACGTCATTTATATCATTCGTTGCGAACTAAAATAATGCCTTTATCAGATGATTTAATCGTTTATCCTAACCACGGTGCGGGTTCAGCTTGCGGGAAAATGATGAGCAAAGAAACTACGGATACTTTGGGCAACCAAAAGAAAACCAATTATGCCCTAAATCCAAAAATGACCGAAGATGAGTTTGTTACCGCTGTATTGACCGGATTAACGAATCCTCCTGCCTACTTCCCTGCCAATGTGTTGCTGAATATAAATGGTTATGATAGTTTAGATGCGATACTAAAAAAAGCTAAAACACCATTAAATCCAACCGAATTTGAAGTTGTGGCCAATGAAACCAGAGCTTTAGTATTAGATACACGTGACGCATCTGAATTTGCTAAAGGATTTATTCCGAACAGTATTAACATTGGTTTAGACGGAAGTTTTGCGATGTGGGTGGGAGAAATGATTGCTGATATCAAACAAGAAATCTTATTAGTTAGTGAAATTGGTAAGGAAGAAGAAAGTATGGTACGCCTTTCGCGTATTGGGTACGATCATACTATTGGCTACTTGAACGGTGGAATTACTGCTTGGAAAAAGGCAGGTTTTGAATTGGATACCGTAAACAGAATTACGGCCAAACAACTTGAAGACACTATTGATTTTGATGCAACACTAATTTTTGATGTCAGAAAGAAAAGCGAATTTTTATCGGAACATCTTATCGGAGCAATTAATGTTCCCTTAAACGAAATCAACAATCACTTGGCAGAATTTCCAAAAGAGAAAAAATTTATTTTGCATTGTGCCGGTGGATATCGTAGTATGATTGCTGCCTCAATTTTAAAACAACGCGGATGGGATAACTTTGTTGACGTTATTGGTGGATTTGCCGAAATCAAAAATACCAATCTTTTAAAATCAGACTATGTTTGTCCAACAACGCTGTTGTAAATAATTCATTGTTTTTTATTATCGAGAGATTGTCTAAAAAAGGCAATCTCTTTTTTTGCTATGTGATATAAGTTACAATAAATACAAAATTCACAAGCTACTTTTGAAGAAATATTAGAAAGTAAAATGAGAAAAACAATCCTAGCAATTGCAATTTTAAGTATTACAATAGGTTGCAAGAAAGAAGAAATAGCAAACCCGATTGCTGAAAATCAAGAACCAATAGAGCAACTAATTTCTGGAAATCAACGTTTTATAAACGAAAAATCTATTCATCCGCATCAAGACAAAAAAACAGTGCTAAAAAACCAAAATGAACAACATCCTTTTGCTGTAGTACTTACTTGTTCTGACAGCAGGGTTTCTCCTGAAGTATTATTTGACCAAGGATTAGGTGATTTGTTTGTCATTAGAAATGCAGGAAACTTAATTTCAGATATTGACATGGGAAGTATTGAGTATGCCGTAGAACATCTTGATGTAAAATTAATTGTTGTTTTGGGACATACAGAATGTGGTGCCATTAAAGCCTATATAGCTGATAAAGATAATTTATATAAAAAACATTTAAGTCACATTGATGATATTGTAGAAACTCTTGCTCAGGAACAAGAAGAACAAGAAGAAGAAAAAAAAATGCCGAAGGATAAAAATTTATTAGGCTCAATAAATGCTAACATTGCACATTCAACAAATTTAATCAAACAAAATCCTATTGTAAAAGAGAAGCATCCAAAAATTGTATCCATGCGCTACGATGTTCATACTGGTAAAATAGTACAATTATAGTTATAAAAAGCTTGTGTAACTTATGTCACAGTTTTTAATAAATGCAATACGTAATTTTGATTCCTAATTAGTAATTAATCTAAAAATAAAAGATATGTTTTTTCAACACGTTTACGATAAAAGTTTAGCACAAGCCAGTTATTTTATTGGCTGTCAAAAAGCAGGAGTAGCAGCTGTAATTGATGCAAAAAGAGATGTAGATACCTACCTCGAAATTGCAAAGCAAAATAACATGAAAATTACTCACATTCTTGAAACACACATTCATGCAGATTTTCTTGCAGGATCAAGAGAATTAGCCGCTTTAACTGGAGCAGATATGTATCTTTCAGATGAAGGTGGAGAAGGTTGGGAATATGAATTCCCTCATATTGGATTAAAAGATGGTCAAAAAATAAAACTTGGAAATCTTATATTAGAAGTTGTACATACACCGGGACATACTCCTGAAAGTATCAGTTTCCTTCTTACAGATACTCCTGCGAGCGATGAGCCAGTAATGCTTTTCACAGGGGATTTTGTATTTGTGGGTGATATTGGAAGACCAGATTTACTAGAGAAAGCTGCTGGTGTTGTTGGTACAGCTGATGCTGGTGCTTTACAAATGTACCAATCTGTACAAAAATTTAATAAACTTCCAGATTTCATTCAAGTATGGCCTGGGCACGGTGCGGGCTCTGCTTGTGGCAAATCTTTAGGATCAGTTCCAAGCACAACAGTGGGATACGAGAAAGTGAGAAATTGGGCATTTCAATACAAGCATGATGAAAAAGGTTTTGTAAAATATTTATTGACGGATCAGCCCGAACCACCAAAATATTTTGCGATGATGAAGCACTTAAATAAAGTTGATCGTCCACTTTTGACAGCGGTTCCTAAATTAAGAAAGTTAAATCAAATAGAATTAACAGAAGCATTAGCAAAAGGAATCAAATTGATTGACGCCAGAGACAAATCTGAATTTTCAAAAGGATTTATACCGGGAAGCATCAACATTCAAGGTAATAATTCTTTTGCCACTTGGGCAGGATGGTTTTTAACTTACGAGGAACCTTTTATGATACTTGCTCCTGAGTCCCAATTAGATGATCTCACCAGAAAATTAATGCGAATTGGCCTTGATAACATTTATGGCTACATCCCTTCTACCGAGACTTATACCGGGAATTTGGATCAATCCCATTTCATTTCTCTTGAAGAACTAAAAGCATTAAAAGGGGATCCAAATGTTCAGATCGTAGACCTTCGTGGTGCTGCTGAATTTAATGCCGGTCATATAGAAGGAGCAGACAATGTTTTTGTAGGGACTATGGTAAATAATTTAGATAAAATAAGCAAAGACAAAAAAGTTGTAATCCATTGCCAAGGCGGTGATAGAGCTTCAATTGGTTATTCCCTATTAATAAAAAATGGGTATACGAATGTTTTAAATTATTCCCCAGGAATGAATGAATGGGTGAATGAAGGCAATCCGGTAATAGCATAATTAATAGCAGTACATTCAAATTAGAAATAAGATGAAAATAGAACAAATATATACAGGGTGCTTAGCACAAGGAGCGTATTATATTACCTCAAATGGTGAAGCAGCAATTATAGATCCGCTACGTGAAACAGAACCTTATATGGAAAGGTTAGAAAAAGACGGAGTAAAATTAAAGTACATTTTTGAAACCCATTTTCATGCGGATTTTGTTTCTGGACATTTAGATTTGAGTAAAAAAACAGGTGCGAAAATTGTATATGGTCCCAATGCAAAGCCAGAATTTGAATTCATTTCGGCCAAAGACAATCAGGAATTTACAATTGGTACTATCAAAATAAAAGTATTGCACACCCCAGGTCACACTATGGAGAGTACGACCTACTTACTGATTGATGAAAATGGAAAAGACCACGCTATTTTCTCTGGCGATACTTTATTTATTGGTGATGTAGGCCGTCCTGATTTAGCTCAAAAAGTGGCACACATGACGCAAGAAGAATTAGCTGCAGTCTTATTCCATTCCTTACGAGATAAAGTAATGACGCTAGCTGATGATGTAATTGTATATCCAGCTCACGGTGCCGGTTCTGCCTGTGGAAAAAACATGAGTAAAGAAACTGTTTCAACAATTGGCGAACAAAAAGCTACAAATTATGCTTTACGCGCTAATATGACGGAAACCGAATTTGTACAAGAAGTTACTGAAGGTTTGTTACCTCCCCCTGCCTATTTTGGTATGAATGTAGCTATGAATAAAACGGGGATTGAAAGTTTTGAAGAAGTATTCAATAATGGTATGAGAGGTATTAATGCAATAGAATTTGAAAGTGTAGTTGAAAAAACCGGAGCTTTAATTTTAGACACAAGAGACAATAGTGATTTTGCAAAAGGATATGTACCACAATCGATAAACATCGGTATTAATGGTGATTTTGCTCCTTGGGTAGGTTCTTTAATTGCCGATGTAAAACAACCGATTGTCTTAGTTACTGAAATAGGTTTTGAAGAAGAAACAGTTACACGTTTAAGCCGTGTAGGTTTTGACAACTTACTTGGCCACTTAAAATATGGATTTCAAGCATGGAAACAATCAGGTTATGAAGTTGATAGCATCAACAGAATAACTGCAGAAAAATTTGAAAAAGAAGTGAAAATTGGAGAAAGTAAAGTCATAGATGTACGCAAAAAAAGTGAATACGAAGCAGAACACGTCAATGAAGCTTATAGTCGTCCATTAGCATCCATAAACGAATGGATAAAAGATATTAACCCAAAAGAACATTTCTACATGCATTGTGCCGGTGGATACCGAAGCATGATGGCTGCGTCAATATTACAAGCTAGAGGGTACAGGAATTTTTCTGAAATTGAGGGTGGTTTTGGGGCCATATCTAAAACAAATATTCCTAAAACCGATTTCGTTTGCCAAAGCAAAGTTTTAAAATAATAAAAACAAACACACCTTACAATCATTATGTTCAGAATATTAAAAAAAATGTTTTCAAAATCAGATAACTCTCAAATGGAAAACTTGATTAAAGAAGGTGCCTTACTTGTAGATGTTCGCACACCAGCAGAGTTTGCTGAAGGGAATGTAAAAGGTTCCATAAATATTCCTTTAGATCAAGTAGCAAATAAAATTGACCGATTTAAAGGGAAAAAATATATTATTGTTTTTTGTAGAAGTGGAAACCGTAGTGCTCAAGCTAAAGCTATTTTAGAACAAAATGGCTTTAATAATATTACCAATGGTGGCACTTGGCAAGATGTTAACAACCTAATAAATAAAAGATGAATTTAGTAAAAAAAGGAATATTATTTTTTATAATAATTTTTATAAGCAATTTTATAGCTGCACAAAATACTCCAAATGTATTAACTCAAACTTTATCCCAAAAAGCAAAAACAACAGAACTAAAGAGAGTGTTGAAAAAAAGACCTTTCTTAGTAGACGTTCGAACTCCTGAAGAATTTGCTCAAGGCACTGTAAAAGGTGCAGTTAATATTCCTTTGGATCAAATACAAAACCAATTATCAAAGTTTAAAGGTAAAAAAAACATCGTTGTTTTCTGTAGAACTGGTAATCGTAGTACTCAGGCTAAAGCAATTTTAGAGCAAAATGGTTTTACTAATATTACCAATGGTGGTACCTGGCAAGATGTAAATGCAATTATAAACAAATAAATAGCAAATACCACGCGAAAATAGTTCAGTTTGAAACAGATTAATGCCTGTTTTTTTAATTGGACTATTTTTATTAAATACAACGATGTATGAAATCAACATTCAAAATTTGGGAAACTAACAGAAAACTACATATCGAATTTTTAGAACAATTTTCATTAGAACAACTCAATAAAACCCCCACTGGTTTCACAAATAATCTTATCTGGAACATTGGACATATTATAGCTACTCAACAAGGTTTAGTTTACAGATTATCCGGTTTACCTGTAACAATTTCAAAAGAATTTCATAACAAATATAAAATTGGAACATTCCCTACAAAACCAGCAACACAAGAAGAAATAGATGAAATAAAAAGTCTGTTACTATCTCATATTCAACAAACAAGAGACGATTATGAGGACGGAAAATTTCTAAACTTTAAGGAGTATGTGACATCAATAGGTTTTCATTTGTCTTCAATAGAAGAAGCGATAAGTTTCAACAATTATCATGAGGCAATTCACCTTGGTTTTATGATAAATATCAAAAAATTTATTTAATTCAAAAGTATGCTAAATACAATGTTCACCAATTGGAGTTTCATTAGAGCCATTCGACTGATTCTGGGTATAATAGTAATCTCTCAAGCTATATTTACCAAAAATTATTTATTAGTCATCCCGGGTGTTTTATTTACAGGCATGGCCCTTTTCAACACAGGATGTTGTGGAAGCAATGGTTGTGCTATTTCAAAATCAAAAAAACAGGGCTATGGAAAAGAGTAATTTTAAAGATACTATTCATTCAGAAAACCCAGTTCTAGTTGATTTCTTTGCCACCTGGTGTGGTCCTTGCCAAATGTTAACTCCTGTTTTACAGCAAGTGAAAGACCGTCTGGGAAAACGCGTTACCATAATCAAAATAGATGTTGATAAAAATGTTAAAATAGCAGCAAAATATAAAGTTCGTGGCGTTCCTACATTACTACTATTTCAAAATGGAAAACAATTGTGGAGACAATCCGGTGTTTTATCAACCGATGAAATAATAAATGTCATTTTAGAAAAAAGTAATTAAATAATATAAATAGTAGTCATCATTACTGAAATTGAAATAGTAATCAAAATTATTTCACATATGTATTCTAACTAGATATAGACTGTATTCCTACAACTTATTCTCTACACAAAAACTGTTAATTCAACTTTAAATACTGGATTAACAGAATTTCTATTGTTAAATATGACCGTAAAAGCTTTAAAAATACAAAAAACTAAAAATAGTATCATCTAAAAAAAATTATGAAAAAAATAAAAACAAATCCCCTAGGAATAATTTTTTCTGTAGGTTTAGGACTATTTGTATTAGTAGTTTCTAATTATTTTACTTTTTTTAATAGTATTCTTTTGGGTTTATTAGTTGGGATGGCAATTGGAAATTTTATTAAAATTCCATCAGAATTTCATTCAGGAATAAACCTTACAAGTTCAAAAATGTTAGAATATTCAGTTATTTTTTTAGCATTTGGTATCAATTATACACATATTGCAAAATTAGGTTTGCAAAGTTTTATTTTAATAACTGTTGTGGTTTTACTTGTATTATTACTTACCATTTATCTCTCTAAAAAAATAAAATGTCCTAGTTCAGCAGGTTTGTTAGTAGGTTTTGGAACTGCAATTTGTGGATCAAGTGCAATTGCTGCATTATCGCCCTCCCTACAAAAAAATAAAGAAGATGTAGGTATTGCTTTGGCAGTAGTTAATTTATATGGAACAGTAGGTATGTTACTTTTACCATTTGTTTTAACAACTTTTAATATTACCTCATTTGATAGTAGCATCCTTATAGGAGGAACGCTTCATTCTGTGGGCAACGTAGCTGGTGCCGGTTTCTCAATGTCACAACTAATAGGTGAAGATGCAATAACCATAAAATTAGCAAGAATTGCATTATTATCGCCTGCATTGATACTTTTCAATTATATATCAGAACACAAAACAACAAAAAATTGGAAGCAACACTTACAATTGCCATGGTATTTATGGAGCTTTTTAGCAATTACCATTTTAGTTTCGTTAGTAGACTTTGATAAATCTTTACTTGATATTATGAATACGATGGTAAAGATTGTTTTAACAATAGCTATGACTGCAATTGGACTTAATGTTAGCATTAAATCACTAATTCAATCCGGTAAAAAGGGATTATTTTTTGGATTAATTATATTTTTGATACAAATTATATTGGTTTTAGTCGGGTTACAATTTATTTGAAAAATATATTAATCAACAACTGTTTCTTTTATTAACTCAAATCTGTGGCAAAAACAATACTTAAGGAATAAAACGCATCTATAAAAAATAAATTGGGTTTCAGAATGGAAGTACTTTAGAAGCTGAATTAAAAATTATTTTTATAAACTTGGATGTCTATCTTTTCCTTGAAAGAATACCATTCGTTGACGATTAACGATTAATAAAGGATAAATACCGATTATCAAAAAATTACATAAGGGCATGCCCTTATCTGAAATTATTGGAGATCACTTCATAATGTAATAACAAAAATTATTATTGTTATTATTTGAAACGATGTGACTTTTGTTACATAGCTTTTTATTTTTAAAAACTATTTTTATAAATCTAAAATAGATTACTATGAAAAAAAATATGGGTACTGTTGATAAAATAATTCGTTCTGCATGTGCTATTCTTGTTGGAGTACTATACTATACTGGAGTAATTAATGGCACATTAGCAATTGTACTTGGCGCTTTTGCGGGTATTTTCATTCTAACATCGTTTGCCAGTTTTTGCCCTTTGTATTTGCCATTTGGAATAAATACACGAAAAAAATGAAAACCGCTAACGCACTTAATAAAGATTTAATCTTAAGGGAAAGGTTAGCATTACAACGAACTATTTTAGCTAATCAATCTACTTTCTTGGCATTTTTAAGAACATCAATGTACTTCTTGATAGCAGGTTTGAGTTTGAGAAATTTATTGAAAATTGAAAATAGTCTAATTATAGAGATTTTACTTTTTATCACTTCTTTTGTGATTTTTGTATTTGGAACAATCAACTATTTCAAACATAAAATATCAATTTCAGAAAATAAAAAACATATTGGAGATTACCATCTAGAATATTATAAGTAATTCTATCCCATTTTTTTTTAACCTTATAAATATTTATAAAAATAATAATTAAAAAAAATGTTCCCTTTTTTACTCAAGAAATACTAAAAACATTAGTTGGCAGTAAGTCTATAATATTTGGGTTAAAAAAATAAGAAATAATTAATAAAAAGATACTCAATAAAGATTCAGCAATTTATAAAGAAAGAAATGAACGGGAAAGTACAAAAAAAATCAACACTTCAAAATATTGCTTTAATAGCATTTTTAGCGCTACTACTATTCAGTCCTCTTGGCACCATAATAAAAGTACAACTAAATCGTATATTTGCTTTTTCGCCTTCAACGATTACTGAAACTGATCAAAAAAAACTTTCAAATTACCAATGGAAATTAATTGATGCCGAGGGAAAAAATGTATCGTTAGAAGATTTTAAAGGAAAAATAATTTTTATCAATTTTTGGGCCACATGGTGTCCTCCATGTATTGCCGAAATGCCAAGCATGCAGAAGTTATATGCGGACTACCAAGACAAGATTGTTTTTTTGTTCGTCACGACTGATTCCTTCGAAAAAGCAAATACTTTTTTAATCAAAGAAAGTTTAAACCTTCCGGTATATCAATCTTTATCAGACCCTCCTTCCGAAATGGACTCGTCAACGATACCCGCTACTTATCTTATTGATAAACAAAACAATTTAGTTTTAGCAAAAATTGGTGCTGCTGATTGGAATAGTGATTTGTTTAGAAAAAAATTAGATAGTTTGCTGAAAAAAAATTAAAAATTAACAAGTAAAAAAACATTAAACTAATAAAACAGAATGATTGAATTTCAATGTAAATTAACTTTTCGGAGGAATTGAATGAATTATAAAACAAGAATGACTACAGAATTTACTATAAATGGAATGACTTGCAATGGCTGCAGAACTACTGTCGAGGAAATACTTTCCAAAGTGGAAGGGGTTTCACAAGCAATTGTAATTTTAGAAACTGAAACAGCAACGATACATTCCAATAATGAAATAAAATTGGATGAATTAGTAAGAGCCTTAGCTCAAAAACCAAAATTTACAATTTTAAAGAAAGAAACTATAGTTCCACTAATGGAAAACCCTGAAATTAAAAAATCTTGGTTAGCTACTTATTTTCCATTACTGCTCATTGTAGCATTTATCAGTGGAATTTCACTTATCACTTCATATCAAAATGAAACTATAAAATGGATGTCATTTATGAATAGTTTTATGGCTGGTTTTTTTATTGTTTTTTCATTTTTCAAATTATTAAACTTGAAAGGTTTTGCCAGTAGTTATGCTATGTATGATATTTTGGCTAAGAAAATTCCTGTTTATGGATTTATTTACCCATTTATTGAATTGGGTTTAGGACTCGCCTATCTCATCAACTACAACCCAAAAATAATCAATACCATTACTTTAATTGTATTAACTATTAGCATAATAGGTGTTATAGAAAGTAATCTAAATAAACGAAAAATAAAATGTGCTTGTTTGGGTTCCGTATTTAATTTGCCTATGAGTACCATAACTATTATTGAAGATCTAGTTATGATTTTAATGGCACTCTTTATGATTTTTAGTTGATTTTTTATAAAAAAAATTGATTTAATTGTTTAGAACAATAAATTTATACCATGAAATTTTTTGCGTATATATTATGTTTTTATTTAACTACTCTAACTGCACTCCCATCTGTTAGAGTATTAAAGATGCAATTTATTGAAAGAAATCAATCCGCATGTTCTACAACTAATACAGTTGATAATTCCCAATCAAGTTGTGAAAAGGGAAATTTTATAATGAATTTAAACTTTAGTCCCACACAATGCATTAAGGAGCAATTCATACCATTTATTTCAGTTACACCTTTATTTGAAACGATAAAAAAAGAAAAATCCAATTACGAAAAGATTTTTATCTCCCAATATTTCAACTCCATTTGGCAACCGCCAAAGATTATTTCTTTAGTTTAATACCCCTCTAAATAAGAAAGAACAAAGCCCATAACAGTTTGCTAGTTATGAGGTAATACTATAATATATACCTAAATGAAAACTAAAATAATAATTACAAGCATGATAGCATTATTTGCTTTTTCAAGCTTTCAACTTATAGACAACAGTCAAAATTATAAGAGTATCATAAAAAATACAAACAAAAATTTTGATTTAAAAAAGCACAAATCCTATTTTTCACAAGCAATGGTGAGTTGCGCAAAGTGTCACGATTGTCAAAACGAGAATCCGATTGTTCAAGATAGTACCAGAATTAGTATACAAGATTATTCTGAAAATTTTAAAGAAAAATCAATTCAGGTTTCAAAAACTCAAACTCAAACCAAACAAGTCAACATCGAAAAAACTAATTTGAACGATGTTCAAAATACGGATAATTTAAAAACGCAAGTAAAATGAAAAAATACATTTTTATAGTCATACTGCTGCTTTCCTTCAAAGCAACAGTAGCACAAAATTCGTTTTCTTATGATGTGCAACTTACCCCCATTGCTATAGCTAATCTACCTGGATTACATTCTTATGTTTTTGCACAACATAATGGTAAATGGCTTGTAATTGGAGGACGAAAAGATGGCATTCATGCCAGACAACCTTTCAATGCATTTGCTCAAACACAAAACAATACCGATATTTATGTGATTGATGTAAATACAAAACAATTGTGGTCAGCTTCTTTAAATTCACTAACAGCTGGAATTGCAGAACAATTACAGTCTACCAATATGAATTTTCACCAAGATGGAAATACATTGTATATTATTGGTGGTTATGCTTTTTCAGCAACTGCAAATGATCATATTACATTTGACAAACTAACTTCAGTCGATGTTCCTAACCTAATTACAGCAGTAATTGCAGGAACTCCAATTACACCCTATTTTAAACAAATTTCTGATCCGATTTTTCAGAATACTGGTGGACAATTAGGTAAAATCGGCACTGATTTTTATTTAGTAGGTGGACAGGTTTTTACAGGTAGATATAACCCAAATAATGGAGGTTCTTTTGTACAATCCTATTTAAGTCAAATTCAAAAATTTACCATTGACAATTCTGGAAAACAATTAAGTTATGATAATTATTCATCGGTTACTGATGCTGTTAACTTGCATCGAAGAGATTATAACTTAGTTCCTCAAGTCTTTCCAAACGGAGAAGAAGGCTACACTATTTCTTCAGGGGTTTTTCAAATCAATGCTGATTTACCTTTTCTCTATCCTGTAGACATTAAAAGTAGCGGCTATTTTCCACAAACACAATTTAACCAATATTTAAGCAACTATCACTCCGGAAAAGTAGGTTTATACGACCAAACAGAAAACCAAATGCATACTGTTTTTTTTGGAGGAATTAGCCAATATTATTATAATGGAACAACTTTAATCCAAGATAATAATGTCCCATTTGTAAAAACAATCAGTAGAGTTACCCGACTTGCAGATGGTACTTTAACAGAACACAATCTACCGATAGAAATGCCTAATCTTAAAGGTGCAGGCGCAGAATTTATTCCAAACACCAATCTACCACATTATGAAAATGAGGTAATTAAGTTGAGTGAAATATCGGATGATGAATTTGTAATTGGTCATATCTATGGGGGAATTCAAAGTCCGACTATTAGCGCTTTTACGGATAATGAAACTACTGTTACTTCTGCTGACCCCACTATTTATGAAGTTAAGCTAATTAAGAATACGAACTTGAGCGTAGTTACAATCGACGGAAAAAACCCCTTTACTTTTACTGTTTCACCAAATCCTACCGCTAATAAAATCGTTAAAATTCAATTTAATCTACCTTACCTAGCCACTTTAGATTATTTCATTTCATCGCTAGACGGAAAAATATTGGATGACGGTGAAATTGAAGGAGTAAAAATTGGGAATAATACCATGAACTTTAGTTTAGAAAATGCAAATACGCAAATGGTACTACTTACATTTATTTTCGATCACAAATTTTATGTTTCACAAAAAGTACTAGTAAATTAATTCCTCTTTAATATAAAAACACAAAAATGAAAAATTTCAAATATATAATAGCATTATTTACACTTATAGGTTTTACCTCTTGTTCAAATGATAATGAAACGTACGCTACTAATGGAGAAACAATTTTTAGAACAGGAGTAAATATACATGGTGCTGTTTTACAAGATATTTCGCAATCTGAAATAAAAAAAGTACATGGATGTGCAAATTGTCATGGAGATAACGGTAAAGGTAAATTTAGAGGTGGCGGAGACAAACAAACAGGCTCAATTACCTACTATGACTTGACAAACACTTCCATTTATACTCCCGTTTATAATGATGATTTGATTAAACGCTTTATTGATAGCGAAACCAAGAGCGATGATACTCATGCAAATACTGGCGTGGTGTATGTAATGAAAGAAACAGATAAAATCGACTTAATCAATTTTCTTAAGACTTTATAAAAAACTATCAAGCATCTTTAAATATTATTTTTCCATCTAATCATGGCACAGTTAATTCTTTTAAAAGCAAAAAAGGGAAAGAAAGTTCTCTTCCTCTCCTAATTATTTTACAATAGGTTTGCTGCTAATCAAAAGTGATTAAAATTAATATTTACTTAAGACTCTTTTTTAAATTCTTTAAGTGACTATTGTTACATTTAAAAAAGAGTTCTTTTAATAAATTTACTTCATATTAATTCAAAAAATATAATTATGAAAATGAAAATATTTGTTGCTTTTATAACAGGATTACTGTTTAGCAACTGTACGAATGACAATGTTAACACCGATACTGAAGTTACATTGACACAAAATGAAATATACGATCTTAAATTTTTAAGAGAGGAAGAAAAACTAGCTCGTGATGTTTATATTTATTCCTACAATAAATACAAATTGGCTATTTTTAACAGCATTTCTCAAAGTGAACAAACACACATGAATAGTGTTTTATCATTATTAAATAAATATAGAATTCCAGATCCTTCCTCTGTTCAAATGGGCATTTTTGTAAATCAGGATTTGCAAGTGTTATATAATAATTTAATTTCACAATCTAATATTTCATTGATTGAAGCATTAAAAGTTGGTGCAACTATTGAAGATTTAGATATAAATGATATTGATGACTTTATAATAAATACTTCAAAATCAGATTTATTAACTGTATATAATAATCTAACCTGTGGCTCAAAAAATCACATTCGTTCTTTTACAACTGAACTGAGCAATAATGAGGTAAGCTATGAACCACAATTTATTTCTTTAGAAGAATATAATAGTATCATAAATACTCCAAGTGGTGGCTGCGGAAATAATTAATCAGAATAGAAAAGCTGCTTAAACCCGAAGACAAGCCGATATAAATTTTAAATCATTTCAAAAAATAGTACAAAAAAATATTTTATAACTTTTTATAACGATGAAATTTTTGATAACTACATTGTGCTTTTATATCATAATGCTGACAGTGTTGCCAACTGTTAAACTTGTGAAAATGTATTATGCTCTAAAATCTGAATCGGCTTGTCAAAAGAATAATGCTGAAAATAACAGTATGCCATATGGCTGTCAAAAAGAGAGATGTATTTTAAATTTTAACATAGGGCAATTCATAATCAATCAAATAGAATTTATATTTAAAAAAAACTATAATTTTGAGGTTGTAAGTGAACAAAAATTATTTTTCGAAAAAGAACTAATTTCAAATTACATTAATACTATTTGGCAGCCTCCGGAGATTAACTCTTACTTACAAAAAATAAAATTTTACAAATTCAATAAATAAAACATAATAAAATGAAAAAAATAGTTTCATCATTAGTAATAGCAACAGTATTATTTACAATGAATATAAATGCTCAAGAGCAAGAACCTAAACAAAAGAAAAAAGTAAGAACAGAAAAATCATGTTCTACTGAAGAAAAGAAGTCTTGTGGTAGTGATACAAAAGAGCAAGGTAAAGGTAAAAAAGATGGATGTTGTTCATCTAAAAAAGCCGAAAAAAAATCATAAATTCTAGTTTTAATTTGTTAAAAAGTGTTTGAGAAATCAAGCACTTTTTTATTTGACACCATTTCAATAAAACACTTATTTATATTAATACATCAAGATTAATAACTATTTAAGTAAAAATGAAATAGGATAATTTCTCTTATATATGTCATTTTTTACAATTTTTTTTTTCTTGTGTGACATAAGTTACACAAATTATCTTTTTTAAAAGTGAATTTTACAAGAATAAAAAAAACATATGGAAATTTTAGAATTAATCAGAGAACCTTGGCCTTGGTACATTGCAGGCCCATTAGTTGGACTCACAGTTCCGGCTTTGTTAATCATTGGAAACAAAGCATTTGGTATTAGTGCATCATTGCGTCATACTTGCGCCATGTGCTTACCGGCAAACATTAAGTTTTTTAAATACGATTGGAAAAAAGAAATCTGGAATATGTTTTTCGTTTTCGGTATTTTATTGGGTGGTGTAATTGCATATAGCTTTTTGTCAAATCCTAATCCGATTATCATTGATGGAAATCTACAAACCGAATTGGCAGGCTACGGCATAACTGAAATTTACGGAATGTTGCCAGAACAATTATTCTCTTGGGAAAGTTTGTTTACACTCAAAGGATTTTTTATGATGGTCGTTGGTGGCTTTTTCATTGGTTTTGGTTCTCGTTATGCGGGAGGTTGTACTAGTGGTCATGCGATTTCCGGTTTGTCTAATTTACAATTGCCGTCACTGATTGCAACATGTTGCTTCTTCATAGGTGGATTGATTATGGCAAACATTATTTTACCATTTATTCTTTCACTTTAAATTACGAATTATGAACATTAAAGATCAAAATACAGATTTCGAAACGCGTTCCTTGGATACGGTTTGTATCAACGAGAGTCAATTGGAACATAAATGGTACCACAATTTAAAATACTTAGTCATTGGTATTTTATTCGGTATTGTTTTCATAAAAGCAGAAATTATCAGTTGGTATCGCATTCAGGAAATGTTTCGTTTTCAATCTTTCCACATGTACGGAGTAATTGGAAGCGCCGTTGTTGTGGGAATAATTTCCGTTTTCCTGATAAAAAAATTCAATATTAAAACCATTTATGGAGAAAAAATTGAGTTCCACGACAAAACCTTTAACAAAGGTCAGATTTATGGTGGACTCATCTTTGGATTGGGCTGGGCAGTAACCGGAGCTTGTCCTGGACCGTTGTTTGCACAAATTGGAACGGGTGCAACCGTGATGATTGTAACCCTATTTTTTGCAATAGTAGGAACTTGGGTTTATGGATATTTTAGAGATAAACTGCCTCATTAATACATTTATGATTCCAGAAAAACAAAATATCGTCCAATTTAAATCGCTTGTAAAAAGACTGATTTATCTCTTTATGACTATTATTTTCTTAGTCATGGGGTTGTTCTTGCTAGTGTTTTTCAATTCATCCATCACTTATTGGTTTCAAAATAGTGATTCAAACCTCGATTCTCTTTATATCGATGCTAAGAAAAAAGTGATGGTGCAAAATGAAACGGCAAAATTCTGGAAGCCAGCTGATATCAATTTGATTACAGATGCCACTTTAAAACAAGAAGTAGAATATGGCAAAGATTTAATTGCGCATACGGCAAAATATTTGGGTCCAAATGGCAGTGTGAAACAAATCACCAACGGGATGAATTGCAACAATTGCCATCTGGATGCCGGCACAAAACCTTGGGGAAACAATTATGGTTCCGTTTATTCGATGTATCCAAAAATGAGAGCCAGAAGCGGGCAAGTGGAAAACTTATACAAAAGAGTTAACGATTGTATGGAAAGAAGCTTAAACGGTCAGCCTCTCAAAGAAGACGATAAAGAAATGAAAGCCATGATTGCATATATTGAATACATTGGCAGCAATGTTCCCAAAGGAAAAGAAGCAAATGCGGCTGGAATCTATGATTTGGAATATTTAGATCGCGCTGCTGATCCTGTAAAAGGCAAAGCATTATATAATGCCAAATGTGCCAGTTGCCATCAAATAAATGGTGAAGGGATTCTGGCAGCGGATAAAAAAGAATACACCTACCCGCCACTTTGGGGCAAAAACTCCTACAATAGCGGTGCGGGATTGTTTAGAATTAGTCGGTTCGCAGGGTACATAAAATACAATATGCCGCTGGGTGTAACGTACGAAAACCCTCAATTATCAGATGAAGAATCCTGGGATATTGCGGCATATGTGGAAAGTCTGGACAGACCATCGAAAGATTTAAGTCAGGATTGGCCCAATATTTCCAAAAAACCAGTAGATCATCCATTTGGGCCTTATTCCGATAAATACACCGAAACACAACATAAATATGGGCCATTTAAACCCATAAAAATGGAAAAAAAGAAAATGGAAGAAGCTGAGGGAAAATTGAAATCTAAGACATAAAACAAATGAAAAATTTAAAACTAACAGCTCTCATTCTTCTTGGATTATTTACAGTTAGTGCCTTTGCCCAAAAAAGGCCGAACAATCATAAAATAGTTTTTCAGTTTACAAATGCTATCGATACTTTACAACAAAAAGCATTTGCTAACCAACTGAAAAATTTAACGGACCATTGGCCTAAAGCAAAATATGAAGTAGTGGTTTACAACATGGGATTAGAATTTGTTATGGCTACAAAATCAAAGCATATAGCAGCAATTAAAGCACTTTATGCAAAAGGAGTCCGTTTTGTAGTTTGCGAAAACACTATGAAAAATCGAAAAATAACCAAAGAGCAATTAATCCCAGAAGTAGAATATGTACCCGCCGGAATTGCCGAAATTGTTGAAAAACAGGAACAAGGTTGGAGTTATATCATAGGAGGATTTTAATTAATTCCCATTATACATCTACAAATTCAATTTCGCTTAGCAGTTGTCAGGTATATCAGCGTATTCAAAGTTTATCTTTTATTTTAAATGTGTATACTAATTTACATGACAACTGCTACGCGACATTTTCTCATTTCCAGTAAATTACAGAGAGTTCAATAGGCTTTTTTTTCAAGAGTGTCCGGAAAATATATAGGGAAATTGCGTCAAAATTACTAAATCGATTGCGTAAATAGTAAAAGAAAATAAGCACTATAATGGATGGATTCAATTGGTAATCATAATAGTATAAATCAGCATAAGGCGCTGTTAGTTTAAGTTTTAAGCGTCCTTTAACTTTAAACCAATAAAGTATATAAAATATAAAAAAACAAACCTATTAACCACCCCAAACAAACCAAAAAAACAATGAAAAACAGACTAACCATCATTTCGCTTTTATTTATTACAAACCTTTTTGCACAATCCGGACATTTGATGCAGGGAGTTGGAGCCGTGAATATGTCTATGGGCGGTGCTTCAACAGCCCAACCAATTGATATTAGCGGTGCTTTAAAATGGAATCCCGCAGCAATATCCGTATTTGAAGGCAGCACTATTTCCTTAAATGTAGGTTTATTTATGGCGAATCCGGAGCTTTCGTCGACTATACCTACACCTAATGGACCTATGAGCGGTACCTCTACGGATGTAAAAAGCAATTCAATCATGCCTTCCTTTGGTTTTGTGTATGGAAAAAAAGATAGTAAACATACCTTTGGTGCATTTGCATTTGGAGTAAGTGGTTTCGGTGTTGATTTTCCTGAAAGCACGACAAACCCGTTAAATATGCCTCAATCTATGGGCGGTTTTGGAAATTTAACTTCCAATTATATGATGCTTCAAACTGGTTTAAGTTACGCTTATAAACTGTCTAAATCGGTTTCCATTGGCGTAAGTCCAAACTTCAATATTGCTACATTAGAATTAAAACCAAATCCTACCTCTAGTCCGACAATGGCTGGTTATCCAACAACTAATAATGCTATGGCAACAGGATTTGGAGGACAAATCGGTATTTTTTACCAAAATGAAGAAGGTTTTAAATTAGGAGCAAGTTACAAAACAGAACAACAGTTCTCTAATTTTGAATTTGAAAATACCTATTTAGACAATTCCAGTTCAGAAAACTCTTTTAAAATGAATTTCCCCGCAGTTTATTCATTAGGAGTTGGATATTCAAACAGTAAAGTAGATTTAGCATTTGATTTCAGACAAGTAGAATACTCAAAAACAGAAGGTTTTGAAGACTATGGATGGTCTGCAACAGGTGCTGTAAAAGGATTTGGTTGGAAAGACATGCAAGTTTTATCTTTAGGAGCACAATATAAAGGAATCAAAAAATTACCTTTAAGAGTAGGTTATACCTACAATACCAATCCTATTAAACCGGAATTAGCATTTTTCTCAACTTCTGCGACCGCAGTAATTCAAAATGCCTATCAATTTGGTTTCGGGTATGAATTTTCTGAAAAATTAATCTTAAATGCGGTATATCACAATGCCAAAAGTGACGGCAGTACCGAAGGCCCTATTTACAACCCAATGTTAGCTGGGCAAACTGATTCGTTAGGCACAGTTCCTAACAGTAAAGTTTCTTATAAGATGGACACAAGTATGCTAATGTTAGGCATTTCATACAAAATATAGTTTTAAATAATAATCATTTTAAACACCTAAAATGGAATCAAATAACAACAGAAGAAATTTCCTGAAATCAGTAGGAACATTAAGTCTGGGAGCGGCGATTATTTCGCCCCTTTCTGCTATTGCAAATACAAATGAAACCGAGGGAATAAAACTGGATGCAGCAATCGACCAAAGCAAACCTCAAACAATTTCTATTCTTCAAACTACCGATGTCCATTGCCAAATTCATCCGCACGACGAATTGTTTTGGGAAAATGGAAAAGCTGTTTTTAGAAAAACGGGGGGTTATGCTTATATGGCAACGATGCTTAAAAAGTTAAAAAAGAATAACCCAAATACCTACATCATCGATACTGGTGATATGTTTCAGGGCAGCGAATTAAGTGTAGAAACAACAGGTGAGGCTTTTGTACCTATTTTAAATGCGTTAGATTACGATTTGTACTTACCCGGAAACTGGGAAGTAATTTACGGCAAAAAAAGAATGCAAACCCTTTTGGGTTCTCTGGATGCACCAAAAATTTGTACCAATATGTACCACGATTTAGGCGACGGAAAACGAGGCGAACTTATTTTTCAACCCTATACGATTTGGAATATAGCTGGAGCAAAAATTGGTTTTTTAGGCTACACAGATCCTTTGGTACCCTTGAGACAGAGCCCAAATTACAGCAAAGGAATCATCTATACCAATCCCGAAGAAAATCTGGCTCATTACGTGGATGTCCTTAAAAATCAGGAACAATGCAGCTATGTAATTATGATTGCACACCTTGGTTTATCGCAACAAATAGCATTAGCAAACCACCCTGAATGTGAGGGTGTCAATTATATTTTAGGAGGTGATACACACGAAAGAGTCCGCAAACCTATAGTTTGTAAATATTCAAAAGTAGTAGAACCAGGAGCATTTGGTTCATTTATTGGAAAATTAGATTTGACCGTTGTAAACGGAAAAGTAATTGATGATAGCTATGAACTACTCGAAGTTGATTCACCAAAAATAAAACCAGATGCTGCAATTGAAAAATTATTAATAGAAAAAGAGTCTGTTTATCAAGAACAAATCAATCAGGTTATTGGATACAGCACAATTCCTTTGTACCGCTATTTTGTGGTGGAAAATCCTATTGACACAATGATTCTCAATGCCTTGAACTGGAAATTTCCGGAAATTGATATTAATCTTTCTAATGGATTTCGTTTTTGTCCGCCCAAAACAACTCCGGATCGAACCGGAAATATCCCCATCACAAACGGATTTATTTTTGATATGTTGCCCGTGGATAGCACGGTAAGAACAGCAAAAGTAACCGGAAAACAATTGAAAAACTGGTTAGAAAAAGAATTAAACAATGTTTTTGCCGAAGACGCATCTAAACGTTTTGGTGGTTGGGTAGTGAAGTTCAAGGGAATGGAGGTGCAATTTAATGCTTTTGCCGAAATGGGGAAAAGAGTGCAAAGTATTACTGTAAAAAACACGCCAATAGATCCTGAAAAAATGTATTCCATAATGGCCTGTGAACGTGACGGCGACCCTTTGGACATGCTCTGCAGAATGAAAGGTGTTATGGATGCCAAAAACACAAATGCAACCTTGCATTCGGTAATGAAAGAATATTTAAAACAAAACTCTCCCGTTACCCCTACTCCGCAAAAAAATGCGATAATTCTGGATGCTCCTGAAACCCTATTAACTCAAGTTACTGGTGTTAATTATACCTTCAGATAGTATTCTGACCATTTAGTTTTTATATAATTTGCCCAACTGTGATAAATGTTACATTTATTTATCACAGTTGGGTTTACTTTTGACAAAAATTAAAGACTTACAAATGAAATATTTTTTCTCTATATTAATTTCATCTTTTTTACTTTTAGTAAGCATCCAATCCTCGGCACAACATCAAGAAATTTCCGATAAACCAACTGTTTGGAAAGAAAAAAGTGATGAAAAAATTGATTCCACATCGATTCTAAATGCTTTCAAAAACGGAAACTTCAGTGGTCATTTTCGCTATTTTTTCATGGCGACTAACAATGAAAGTGGCTTATCTGATTATTATGCCAATGCCCTTGGTGGCGGTGTGAAGTTTGAAACGGCCAAATTTCATAATTTTCAATTTGGTGTCAGCGGCTATTACATTTATGATATCGGTTCCTCTGATTTTTCTAAAAAAGACCCCGTAACCAATTTATCCAACAGATACGAAGTGGCGCTGTTTGATTTTCAAAACGCGTCAAGTAAAGGTAATTTAAGCAGGTTAGAAGAATTGTATTTAAAATACAACTACAAAAATTCTAATGTAACCCTGGGAAAACAGTTATTGAATACTTCTTTCATAAACCTACAGGATGGCAGAATGCGGCCGACAGAAGTGGATGGAATTTGGATCGATTATAATGAAATAAAAAAAACTAAAATTAATGTGGGTTACCTCTACGGAATTTCGCCACGAAGCACCATGAAATACTTCAGAGTTGGTGAATCCATAGGGATTTATCCAACTGGTGTGAATCCTGATGGAACAAAATCCGGTTATGCAGGAAATTTAGACAGTGATGGAATTTACATTGTTGGGATACAAAATGAATCGATAAAAAATTTAAAAACACTTTTATGGAATCAGTACGCAGAAAATATATTCAATTCGGCATTGTTCCAAATGGACTATAGATACGATTTAAATACAAACTCAAAGTTACTTTTCGGTTTTCAAACAGTCTACCAAAATGCCCTGAATTTTGGAGGTAATGAAGATCCAAGCAAAACCTATTTTGAAAAAAACGCAAATTCTCAAACTTTTGGAGGAAGATTAGGATGGCAAAATAAAAAAATAGAAATTACTTTAAATTACAACCGAATAACGGCTAAGGGAAGGTATTTAATGCCCCGAGAATGGGGACGAGACCCGTTTTATACCTTTATGGCCAGAGAACGAAATGAAGGTTTTGGAGATGTACATGCGGTAATGACCAAAATACAATATACGAATCCTAAAAAGACATTCAAATCGCATCTGGCGGTAGGTTATTTTGATTTACCTGATGTAAAAAACGTAGCAATGAATAAATACGGATTACCTTCTTATGTGCAGACTAATGCTGATGTTCGCTACCAATTTCAAGGAATTCTAAAAGGGTTTGATGCGCAATTATTGTATGTACACAAGTTCAATGTGGGAGAAACTTACGGGAATAAAAATTATATTTTCAATAAAACAAATATGAGTAATATCAATTTCATACTCAATTTCAATTTCTAGTCTGTAGACTATTTTAGATTTAATCGCTCCGTCAATGCCCTTCTATAAGTAATACCCACCGGGATTTTCTCGTTATTGATGATGACCATATTCCGCTCCCAATCCTTAATTTTAGCAATGGCTACTATGTAGGATTTATGAACTCGCATGAAAAGTTCCGAAGAAAGACTATTTTCCAGTTCATTAGTAGTCATTGAGGCAAGATACACTTTTTTTAAGGTGAAAATTTTGACATAATTACCGCAACTTTGGGCAAAAAGAATGTCATTTACATTCAAATCAAATAAGAATCCGTCAATTTTCACTGAAATAATTGGGTTCATTATTTCGGTTTTTTCATCATTGAAAGAGGAAAAGAAGCGTTCCATCGATTTTAAAAAACGCGGGAAATAAATAGGCTTTAACAGGTAATCAAACACGCCGAATTCATAACTCTCTAATGCAAATTCTGAATATGCTGTGGTCAAAATTGTTTTGGGTGGATCAGTCAAGGTTCGTAAAAGTTCCAGTCCGCTAATCTCAGGCATATCAATATCCAAAAACATCAGATTAACTGGATTCGACCGAAGATAATTTAAAGCTTCAATACTGTTGTAACACTGCTGCACCAGCTCCAACTGCGGGTTTTGGCTGATATAGTTCACCAACACATAATGCGCAGCAGGTTCATCATCAACAATAATACATTTTCTTACGGTCATGTTTGGCGGAGTTCAATTACTAAATTAACGTTATACTCTTGGTCGCTATGAGTAATTTCAAGTTGGTGTTTTTTCGGATATACAATTTCCAATCTTTCTCTCGTATTTTTCAGACCAATTTTGGTAGAAACCACTTCTTTTTTATGCTGAGGAACTGAATTAGATACCTTCAGATGCAATTTGCCTTTGATGACCTTTATATCAATGTTTACAAAACACTTTTCGATGGTAGCGGTCCCATGCTTAAAAGCATTTTCAATAAAAGTTATTAGTACCATCGGTGCAATTTCATACCGTCCTTCCTGATGGCATTCGTAATCAAAATCAATACGGCAGCGGTAACCTACTCTTTCTTTTTCCAATTGTATGTAACTGGAAATAAAGGCAATTTCATTTTCTAATGTAACGAATTCTTTGTTACCCTGCTCCACCTGATACCGCATTAGTTGCGAAACTTCCATAATCATTTCCGAAGTGCGTTCCGGATATCGAAGGCTAATTCCGTAAAGTGTATTCATCGTATTGAACAAAAAATGGGGATTAAACTGGTTCTTCAGTGCATTAAGCTGCACCTGATTGGACAACAATACTTTGTTAGCTTCCTTTTTTTGTGCTCTATAATGTTCTAAAATCTGCATGGTTCCCAAAATACAAACCAGCGTTCCAGACAAGGTGGCAAACTGAAACTGATACGTTTTTTGATGGGATGATTTATATAAAAAGCAATTTTTATAAATAAAATCGGTTGAAACTTGATATAAAAAGACCGTAAATAATGCTATTAACCCAACGGTAAGAATTATATATAAAACCGGTTGGTGTTTTTTTAATAAAACAGGAAGCAGAAAAACACGATTTAGCTGAGCGTGGAAATACAGCACGAAAAAATAAAGTAAACCGTTACTAAAACCTTTCCAACTTTGTATAAAAACCCAGTCGTTGAGTGTAAAAAGGATAAAAGAAAAAACTAAAATAGCTGTTTCCTGTTCCCATTTATTTTCTAAAATTGGCTTAAATCTCCATTTCATTACTCTTTAATTAAAGTATCAAAGGAACGACATATAATTTGAATAGGCACCGATTGAGTGACCAATTCAATTCGTCATTTATAAAAAGTGTTCGTCATTTATAACCGCACAAAAAGAAGTACTCCGGCTAGTTTTGCAATTCAAATTTATTCCTAATTTAATAATGAAAACAAAAAAACTAACCCTTTTTCTATTTGTGATTTTCTTTTCTCAGGGTTTTTCTCAGACGCTTCCGTTAAAAGAAGCTTTGGAAACCGGAATTTCCAATTTCGGAACAATAAAAGCAAAAAGCAATTATGCCGATGCTTCCAAAGAAACTATTAAACAGGTTCGCAGAGACTATCTGCCCAATGTTACGCTCTCGGGACAGCAGGATTACGGAACCGTTAACGGACAAAACGGACCACTTTATGGTTTTGGCGGACTCGGAGTGGCTTCCTCAGGACTTCCGTTGGAAAAGCAAAATTGGAATGCAGCGTTTGGTGCCTTGTATCTGGTCAATGTCAATTGGGATTTTTTCACTTTTGGAAGAATGAAACAAAAAATCAATCTGTCCAAAGCGGATTCCCATCGTTTTCAAACAGATCTTGATCAGGAAAAATTCCAGCATAAAATTAAAATTGCAGCCGCTTACCTCAACTTATTGGCGAGTCAGCGATTGTTAATTTCCCAAAGAAAAAATCTGGAACGCGCCCTGGTCTTTCAGAATATCGCAGCAGTCAGAGTAAAAAACGGACTCTTGGCCGGCGTAGATTCTACACTGGCTTCCGCCGAAGTTTCCCGATCCAAAATCACACTGAATCAGGTGAAAGACCAGGTTAAAGAACAAAACAACAAACTCATCGCACTGATGGGCGTTTCCATTCAGGATTTTGTGCTCGACACTACTTTTGTCACAACAATACCAAAAGTAATACTGTCGCAGGAAACCACAAAAGAAAGTTTGAATCCGATATTGGAATATCATAAAAGTAGGGTAGCTTTCAGCGAACAACAGCTTCGTCTTTTTAAAAAGGAATACTATCCCACCTTCAGTTTATTTGGGATATATCAGGCCCGGGCTTCCGGTTTTAACTCCGATTATGCCGCAAATCAGAATTCTTTTTCCCAAAATTATGTAGACGGCATTAATCCTTCAAGACAAAATTATCTGTTCGGAGTTGGTGTTACTTGGAACCTGACCACTATTGCTCGGGTGAGCAAAAAAGTAAGTGCCCAGAAATTGATTTCCGAAGGTTTACAAGAAGAATACAAAGTAATCGACCACCAATTAAAAATTCAGTCGGATGCGGCTGATGCCAAAATGCAATATGCTTTGGAAAATTATGTTGAAGCTCCAAAACAGGTTCAGGCAGCACAACAGGCCTATTTGCAGAAAACTACTTTGTATAAAAACGGAATGACCAATCTCCTCGATGTTACACAGACTTTATACACATTGAACCGCGCAGAAACTGACCGTGATATTATTTATACCAATGTCTGGCAATCACTTTTGATGAAAGCGGCAGCCAACGGAGATTTTGACTTATTTATGAATGAATTTTAATTATTTAAAACAATGAATTTAATACGTTTTGCCCTTCGCAAACCCATTTCAATAATGGTGCTAGTTGCCGGATTATTCTTTTTCGGAATTGGTGCCGTCCGTGATATTAAAGTGGATATTCTGCCCGAAATGAATCTTCCTGTTATCTATTTGGCCCACTCGTTTGCGGGCTACACGCCCAATCAGATGGAATCCTATTTCGCCAAAAATTATGTCAATGTAATGATTTTAGCCAATGGTGTAAAAGATATCGAGACCAAGAATATTCAGGGACTCACACTGATGAAAGTGACTTATTATGAAGGCACAAATATGGCTCAGGCCGCTTCTGAAATCAGTGCGCTGTCCAACAGAATACAGTCCAGATTTCCTCCCGGTTCCCAGCCTCCGTTTATTATTCGGTTTGATGCATCTTCCTTGCCCATCGGTCAATTGGTTTTGAGCAGTAAAACCCGTTCTAATAATGAACTTCAGGATTTGGCAAACGTGTATGTTAGGGCTTCGTTCACGGCTATTCCGGGATTGTTGTCCCCTCCACCTTTTGGCGGAAGCCCCAGAACTATTGAAATTAATGTAGACCCCGATTTGCTCCGTTCGCATCAATTAACAGCAGACCAAATTGTGGAAGCCATCCGTACCAACAATCAAACGGCTCCTTCGGGAAACCTGAGAATTGGAGATATCAACTACATTATCCCTACAAACAATACCATTAAAGAAGTCAAGGATTTTGAAAAAATACCGTTGTTCAAAGGCGGTGTCCAGAATTTATATCTTGGCGATGTGGCTCAGGTAAAAGATGGCGCCGATATTACTGCAGGATACGCTTTGGTCAATGGAAAGCGTTCCGTTTATATCAGTATTGCCAAAGCCGGTGATGCATCGACTTGGGATGTTGTTCAAAAATTAAAATCACAACTCCCAAAAATCCAGAGTACATTACCTGATGATGTCACACTATCGTATGAATTTGACCAGTCGGTTCATGTGATTAATTCCCTGAAAAGTTTAATTATCGAAGGAATAATTGGTGCCGTTCTTACAGGGCTGATGGTTTTATTGTTCCTTGGAGATCGAAGAGCAGCATTGATTGTCATACTTACTATACCCATTGCGATTATTTCGGGTGTGTTATTCTTAAAACTATTCGGGCAAACAATCAATCTGATGTCCTTAAGCGGCCTGGCTCTTGCGATTGGAATCCTCGTCGATGAAAGTACGGTAACCATCGAGAATATCCATCAACATTTGGATATGGGCAAACCCAAAGCCTTGGCTATTTGGGATGCCTGTAAAGAAATAGCTTTGCCCAAGTTGTTAATCCTGCTGTGTATTTTGGCCGTCTTTGCACCTGCATTTACGATGACCGGAATTCCCGGTGCGTTGTTTCTGCCATTGGCATTAGCGATTGGATTTTCGATGATTGTGTCTTTTTTACTTTCGCAAACCTTTGTTCCGGTGATGGCCAACTGGCTGATGAAAGCACATCCAAAAAAAGAGCATCCGTCGAATATTACAGATGATGAAGCGGAGTTTAATGCGTCAGGACTGACGATAGAATCCGAAAAAGACACTTTTGACCAGAAAAAAATCCTTGTTCAAAGAGCCGATTTTAACAATGATGGCAAAATCAATTTTTTTGAACGATTCAGAAACCGATACATGCGATTCATCAATCGGCTTTTTGACTATAAAAAACCGGTTACACTGGTATATCTTTTCCTATCGGCCGGTTTAGTGTTACTGCTGTTGAACACTATCGGCCAGGATGTGTTTCCTAAAGTCAATTCAAGTCAATTCCAATTGAGACTGCGGGCGCCGGATGGAACCCGTTTGGAAAGTACCGAAGATAAAGCCATAATGGTGCTCAACGAGTTGGAAAAAATGATTGGCAAAGAACACGTCGCGATATCCTCGGTTTATGTGGGTCAACATCCCGCCATATTTTCCGTTTCACCGATCTATTTGTTTACTGCCGGACCTCACGAGGCGGTTTTCCAAATTGGTTTGAAAGACTATCATGTGGATATGGATGTTTTCAAAGATGAATTCCGTCAGCGCATTAAAAAAATATTACCCGATGTCAAAATTTCTTTCGAACCTATCGAACTGACGGACAAAGTGCTGAGCCAGGGTTCCCCTACTCCAATTGAAATCAGGATAGCTGGAAAAAATAAAAAGCGAAATGAAGCCTATGCCAAGAAACTCATCGCAAAACTGAATAAAATTGACTATTTGAGAGACATTCAGATTGCCCAACCCATCAAATATCCAGCGCTGGACATTACTATTGACAGAACTCGTGCCGCTCAATTAGGAATTGACATGAACGACATTTCGCGTTCCCTGATTGCTTCCACTTCTTCGTCCCAATATACCGAAAAGAATATCTGGGTAGATGAAAAAGCTGGGTTCTCCTATAACGTTCAGGTTCAGGTACCTTTAAACAAAATGAAAAGTGAAAATGATCTGAAAGAAATTCCGTTGCTTAAAAATGAATCCCGTCCGGTTTTAAGTGATGTAGCCACGATTACCCCCTCTTTTACATATGGGGAAAACGACAATATTGGTGCCATGCCTTATATTTCAGTGACCGCAAATATGGATCATGTTGATTTGGGAACCGCTTCCAAAGCTGTTCAGCAAAGCATTGAATCACTTGGGGAACTTCCCAGAGGATTGTTCATAGAGCAAATTGGTTTAAGCACGGTTTTAAAGGAAACCATGAGCAGTCTGCAGACTGGTTTATTGATTGCCATTATGGTAATTTTCCTGATGCTTGCTGCAAATTTTCAGTCTTTCAAAATTTCATTGGTCATCTTAACTACGGTTCCTGCCGTTGTTTTAGGTTCTTTGTTGCTACTTGTGATTACAGGTTCTACTTTGAATTTACAATCGTACATGGGAATTATTATGTCGGTGGGTGTTTCTATTGCCAATGCCGTTCTAATCATCACCAATGCAGAACAGCTGCGAAAACACAATGGCAATGCGTTACAATCGGCACGTGAAGCTGCTTCGTTAAGGCTCCGTCCCATTATCATGACCAGTATTGCCATGATTGCCGGAATGCTCCCGATGGCCATTGGACACGGTGAAGGCGGCGATCAGATTTCCCCGCTAGGAAGAGCCGTGATTGGCGGATTGGTATTTTCCACCTTTACAGTACTTCTTATTTTACCGCTCATTTTCGCCTGGGCAATGGGTAAAACTCCGGTACACTCTTTATCCTTAGATCCAGAAGACAAGGAAAGCCAACATTATATCTCATCTTTACACCCTCAAAATGAAAAATAATTTATTTAAAATATCGTTTCTGTTTGTAGTCCTGACCACTGTTTTAACTGCCTGCAATACTTCTGAAAAGAAAGAAATTGCCGCTGTAGAAACCGCTCCGGTTATCGAAACCTTTACCATCAGTAGAGAAAAATTAGCTACCGAACTCCGCATTCCGGCAGAACTGACCGGTTTCCAACAAGTGGATATTTATGCCAAAGTGAGCAGTTTTGTCAAAGAACTGAAAGTTGATATTGGCTCGCAGGTTAAGAAAGGGCAGTTATTACTAATTTTAGAAGCGCCTGAAATTAGTTCACAATTGGCGGCAGCTCAATCCAGACAACTTTCGCAAAAAGCCATTTATACGGCAAGCAAAAGCACTTTCGACAGGCTTTTTGAAACCAGCAAAATAGAAGGAACGATTTCCAAAAATGATCTGGAACAGGCTGCAGCCCGCAAAAATTCAGATTATGCCCAATATCAGGCAACCCAAGCCGCTTATAAAGAAATTGCGATTATGAAAAGCTATCTGTTAATCCGCGCGCCTTTTGACGGAGTCATCTCGGCCAGGAATGTAAATCCGGGTACCTTTGTTGGATCTTCCGGAAAAGGATCGGAATCCCCTTTGTTTAAGCTTCAGCAACAAAGTAAATTGCGTTTGTCGGTCTTTGTACCTGAGATGTATACCGGGTATCTGACAGTTGATGACGAACTAATTTTTAGCGTAAAATCAATCAACAACGAGACCTTTCGTGCCAAAATAGCTCGTATGTCCGGCGCTTTAGACAGCAGGCTTCGATCCGAACGTGTGGAACTGGATGTTGTGAATACCTCTAAAAAACTGTTGCCAGGAATGGTCGCCGAAGTACTCATGCCCTTACAATCAAAAGACAACAATTATGTAGTACCCAAATCAGCTGTGGTGACTTCCAGTGATGGTGTCTATGTATTTATAGTAGAGAATAATAAAATGAAAAGAACAGCCGTTCAGAAAGGCCGAGAATTGGAAAAACGCGTTGAAATTTTTGGAAATATTCCTGAAAATTCGATACTGGTAAAAGTAGCTTCAGAAGAAATGAAAGACGGTACGGCGGTAAAGTAATCAAAAATAAATTTGTAATAATTGAAAAATCACATCCATTATCTTTGAACCCGTCCAATTATAAACAAAATGAGCCCGATGCAATATCGAGCTCATTTTGTTTAAATTAATTGCAAATTTTTCCAGACTTTAGGTTTCCTTCATATTAGCATTCCATTTTATACAGTGATTGAATTGCTTATTAATCTTTTACTCCTAGTTTTTCTAATATAGTATCCATCAAACACCATTTGCTGATAGAAGACTGCAATAAATTGGCTCCTACAAAAGTGGCAAACCACAACCAGTTCTGGTTGACATAGATTGCCAAAAGTAAACTGATTAATATATAACTCCCGGCTACGGCTCTTACAATTCTGTTTTTCATTATTCTTTATTTTTAAATTGATTTTTCGATATTTAGAACAGCAACATGTATTTTTGATAACGTTTCTTGCTTTTCATTAAATTCGGTAATCAAATCAAATAGTTTGTCTACGTTATCTTTTTTTACAAAAGCATAAAATAATATCGATTCGGTTTCATTTAATTCTGCCGAAAACCAATTGCTTTCTATAGCTTCTTCAGAAATATCATTAAAGCCTTTAACCTCTTTATACGTGAAGGTTTTTACATTGGCCTGTTTCAGCATTTGTTTGATGTCTTTTTCAAATGCTATGACTGCAGTTATAATCAGTAGTTTCATTTTTGTTTTGTTGTTTAAAGTTCCAAGTTTAAGATTCTGGTTTCAAAACCTTAAACTTTACACCATTTTTTTATTTTTCCCATTTCTTTCTCTCCGTTATGTAATAAATCAGTGGCACTACAATCAATGTTAGAATAGTAGAAACTATTGCTCCAAATACCAATGAAATAGCTAATCCTTGAAACAAAGGATCAAACAGTATAATAGAAGCTCCAATAACCACAGCACCAGTTGTCAATAAAATAGGAGAGGTTCTCACTGCACCTGCCTCGATAATCGCTTGTTTTAGTGGAATGCCATCATTCAATCGGATTTCTATAAAGTCAATCAGCAGAACCGAGTTTCTCACCATGACTCCAGCCAATGCAATCATTCCGATGAAAGAAGTTGCTGTAAAATAAGCGCCCAATAACCAGTGGCCAAACACAATCCCGATTAAGGAAAGCGGTATAGCAAGCATCATCACAATCGGGGTTTTAAAGTTCTGGAACCATCCCACGATCAACATATAAATGATTACAATTGCGACCATAAAGGCAACACCTAAATCACGGAATACTTCCAAAGTAATTTGCCATTCACCATCCCATTTTACGGTAAAATCACTTTCATCTGTGGGTTGCTCCATATACAATTCATTGACTTTGTACCCTTTTGGGACTTTCATTTCAGTCAGTTTTTCACTCATTCCTAAGATTGCATAAACCGGACTTTCTAATGCTCCAGCCATATCAGCCGTTACATAAACCACACGTTTCTGGTCTTTTCTGTAAATGGTTTTTTGTAATGTATCTGTTTTTACTTTTACCAAATCACTCACCGGAATCATATTTCCCTGACTTCCTTTGATTTTTAGGTTTTGAATGTCTTGCAAACTGGTTTTGTCTTTATCGTCAAGCGAAAGGACAATTGCCACGTTATCATTTGAATTTTCATCATACAAATTAGAAACTGGGTATTCTTTGAGTAAATAAGTCAAATTCCCAACTACTTGTTGCGGTGCAATTCCGTTCAGCATGGCTTTCTCTTTATCTACTTCCAGTTTGTATTCCGTTTGATTGTCTTCTACCATCCAATCGATATCCACAACATCGGAAGTTGTTTCCAAAATAGTTTTCACCTGTTGGGCTACTTTTATTTGGTCTTTATAATTGGGTCCATAAATCTCAGCGACCAAGGTTGACAAAACTGGCGGTCCTGGCGGTACTTCAATTAATTTTACGTTTGCCCCATATTTCTTGGCAATCTTCTGAATATCGGGACGCATCGCTCTGGCAATAGCATGACTTTGTATATCTCGGTCTTCTTTGTGCAATAGATTCACCTGAATGTCTGCCATGTTGCTTCCGCCACGCATATCGTAATGACGTACCAATCCGTTGAAAGTAATGGGAGCAGATGTTCCTATATAATTTTGATAATTGACCACTTCTGGTTTATTTGATAAATACTGGGCAATTTCTTTGGTAACCGCTGCAGTTCGTTCGAGTGTTGTACCTTCGGGCATATCAATTACCACTTGAAACTCATTTTTGTTATCGAAAGGCAGCATTTTTACTACTACTGATTTCGTGAAAAACATCAAAACAGAACCAAATAATAACACAACAGTTACGGCAAGTAGCACTCTTCTTTTTATACTGCTTTCTAAGAACGGTCGTTCCAGTTTGTTGTATATTTTGTAAATACGACTAGTTTCTAATCCTTCAGCTTCTTTATGTTTTTGATCGTCTTTTTCCTGAAGCAAATGATATCCCAAATAAGGGGTCACTGTCAAAGCCACAAATAGAGACAAAATCATCGCAATCGAAGCGCCAATCGGCATTGGACTCATATAAGGCCCCATCATTCCAGATACGAAAGCCATTGGCAAAATAGCCGCAATAACTGTAAATGTTGCCAAAATTGTTGGATTTCCTACTTCGTTTATCGCATAAATAGCCGCTTGTTTAAAGGGCAGTCGCTTCATCTTAAAATGCCTATGCATGTTTTCGGCAATAATTATACTGTCATCCACAACAATTCCCACCACAAAAACCAAAGCAAAAAGTGTAATCCTATTCAACGTATAATCCAATAAATAGTAAGCGAATAAGGTCAGTGCAAATGTCAACGGAACCGAGAAAAATACAACCAATCCACCACGCCATCCCATGGCTAACATCACTAAAATAGTCACCGCAACTATTGCGACACCTAAGTGTAACAATAATTCACCTACTTTGTCGGATGCCGTTTCACCGTAGTTTCTCGTTACTTCGACGTGAACATCATTTGGAATTATATTTTTCTTTAGTTGCTCTACTTTAGCAATAATTTTTTCCGAAATTTTCATCGCATCGGCACCTTTCACTTTACCAACAGATATGGTTACGGCAGGATATTCCGATTTTGCGGTTTTAAATTTTTCATTGGCTTTGCCATAACCAAAAGCCACATAACTTCTGGGTGTAGCCGGTCCATCTTGTACTTTCGCTACTTGCTTCAAATACACGGGCATATTTTTATTCACGCCAACTACCAAGTTTTCGACATCATCGGCATTCGATAAAAACTGCCCTGTTGTAATCAAATATTCTTGGTCATTTTGTACAAAACTCCCCGATTGTGAACTTCCGTTATTGGCTTGAATCATTTGCATAATTCCCAAAGCATCCACGCCATTTTCGGCCATTTTATCTTTGTCGAGAATCACTTTCAGTTCGCGATTGCTTCCACCTATTTCTTTGGTTATCGCTACATCTTTTATTTTTTCAATTTCCGATGTTACTTCTTCGGTAACTTGTCGCAACTGAAAACTATCTTGTTTATCACTCCAAAGCGTAATCCCCAACATAGGAACATCATCAATAGAACGTGTTTTTACCATCGGTTTATACACGCCTTTTGGAAACATATCTTCGTGTTTTGCTAATTCGTCGTACAATTTTACATACGAACGCTCCACATCCTGACCTACATAAAACTGTACAATCAGCATCGCCTGACCGTTCATCGCCATCGTATGCACATGTTCAACCCCTTTGATATTCGAGATTATTTTCTCCAATGGTTTTGCCACACGACTTTCTACTTCTGTAGGACTTGCTCCCGGATAACCCACCATCACGTCGGCCATTGGAACATTAATTTGCGGTTCTTCTTCCCTAGGAATCAGAAACGAACTATAAACTCCAATAATCATCAAACCCACCATAAGCAAAATAGTCAGTTTTGAGTTGATGAAAAATTGGGCTATTTTACCTGAAATACCTTCTTGCATTTTCTTTTATTTTTTTGGGCGTGACCCTCTCAAAAAGGTCGGGCGGGACTTTCAGCAGTATCTTTTGTTCCGCTACGCTTCACAAAATGATGCCGCCTCAATCCCTCACGCGGAATTAACAATGACATTTATTTTATACATTTTCAGTTTTTGGTCTTCCGTTTTCTACTTTAAACCTTAAACTTTCAACTTTTTTTACTGAATATGAACCAAAGCTCCGTTATACAACTTCCCATCTGCCGAAACGATATATTGCTCGTTCGCTGATAAACCAGATAACACTTCTACTTGATTCCCAAACGTTTTCCCTATTCGTAACCATCTCAGAATGGCAATATTTCCAGTTCCAATCGTATAGATTCCGCTTAATTGTCCTTGTTTTACCAAAGCACTTTCGGGAATTAAAATTCGATCAGACGCAACAGTTTGCGTTTTGTTTGCAACAGGAAATTGCACATTTACAAACATTCCTGATAATACGGAATTATCGGTTTTATCTAAATTTACCTTTACCAAATATTGTCCTCCGGTATTCGTAGCCGAAATACTCACTTCGCTTACTTTTCCAGTTAGTTTTGCATTTGATGATTTTACCAAAACATGTACAGGCATTCCTTTTTTGATTTCTGCAATATCATTTTCAGACACCATGGCCGTTACTTGTAATCTTGAAGCACCTTCAATACTTACCAAAGGCATTCCGGGATTTGCCATATCACCTTCTTTTACGAAAGTATTAGTCACTGTTCCTGAAAACGGAGCCCTAATATTCGAATAGGAAAATTGAGCTAAAATTTCGTTTCGCATTTGTCTAGCTCCTTCCAATCCTGCTTTTGCCATTTCGTAACGCGCCGTCATATCATCTAATTCTTTTTGCGAAGCACTTTGTTGTTTGAATAAATTCACAAAACGATCGTAATCTTTTTTAGCATTGTTGTAACCCGCAGTCGCTTGAAGAATACTGGCATCGACCTGTGCTTTTTTGGCTTGCAAATCAGTGTTATTAATGCTGACCAATAATTGTCCGGCACCTACTTTTTGGCCTACTTGTACATGAAGTTTAGTGACATAACCCATCATTCTCGTGCTGAGGTTGGCGCTGTTTTCTGCTTCAATTTTACCGCTGGCCGTTACAAACGGACTGTTGCCATCAGCTGAAATTCCGCTTACTTTCACTGCAATTGCTGGTTCTGTCTTAATTGGTTCTTTTTTGTCGCCTCCGCATGAGGTTAAGAAAACTGCAGCTATTGAAAGGATTGCTATTATTTTTTTCATGATTTTTTTATTGATTATTTTATGTCTTTCTTCTTTGTTTTTTCTTCTATTTCTTAACTCTTACTTGGTCAAAAATTGTAAATATTCTTGAGTAAAATTATATTCGAAAACGGCTTGCAGGAATTCCAGTTCTTTTTGAGACATTTGGGTTTCTGCTTGTAATAAATCAGTTGTTTTTTCCAATCCCTGCGTAAAACGATTACTACGGATTCTGTAGGCTTCTTGTGATTGTTCTAATGCTAATTTGGAAAGATTAACCTTGTTCTCAGCATCTTTTAACTGACGGTTGGTTTTGTTTAATTCCAATTGACTTTTGGATTTATATTGCTGGTTTTCCATTTCTGACTTTTGGAAATCTGCTTTGGCTTTTTCCATTTTTCCAATAGATTTATAACCGTCAAAAACATTCCATGATACTTGTGCACCAATTAAATATCCTTTGGCATTGGTTCCAAAAAGTTTATCATCATAAAGTTCATAACTTCCAAAAGCATTCAATCTCGGCAAGAAATTCATTTTGCTCGATTGTACCATTTTTGCGTAGGCTTCAGATGATTTATCCATTGCTTGAATGTCTTTCCTATTGCTGGAAAGCGTCGTGTTGATGGTTTGAATAGCTATCGCATTTTCCAATTCCTCGATAGGTTTATATACTTTAGTGCCAGTATCTTCATTTAAAAGAAATCCCAAATAATCGGAAGCATTTTGTACATTGCTTTTTGCATATTGCAACTGATTTTTAATTTCATTTACACGAACCTGTACCGAAAGCAAATCGGTTTTTTGAAGAATCCCTTGTTTAAAATAATTTTCTATCAATTTCAAATTCGCTGCAGCAGTTGTGTTGGCTTTTTCCAAAACTTTTACCGCTTTGTAACCCAATTGCAATTCCATGAAAGCTTTATTGACTTCTAGTTCAAGATATTCTTTGGTACGCTCTGTTTGCAATTGAAAAGCTTGCATTTTTGCTTTGGCAGCTTGTCTTCCGTACAATCCATCTACATTGATTAAGGGTTGTAAAACCTCAATTTTAGTAGCAAAATTTTTCGTTCTTGCAGGATTGTTTAATAGAGCGGGATTAAAATCAGATTGCGTTAAAATTTCCTGATTCAATTTGGAACCAAAAGCCATCAAAGGATTTGTTGTTGAAATCGCTGTATGTGATGCCGAAATACTGGGTAAGAATAACGAATTAGATTGTCTGTAATCTGCTTGTGCCGATTTGAAGTCCTGATTAAGGATTTTGATTTGCAGGTTTTTATCGGAAGCCTTTTGCCAAATTTCTTTTTTAGAAATAGTCAAGGTATCCTGACTGAATCCTACAGCAGAAAAGGAAAGAATTCCAAAGAGTAGTAATGTGTTTATTTGCTTCATAATGGTTTTTTCTAAATTAATGCAGTAAAGGTAAATATCAGAAAATACGTAAACAGTAACTAATGTCACACTCGTCCGATAAAATAAAAAAAGCATCTTTAAATGATTTTAAAGATGCTTGAGATTAATTAGTTGTTTTTATTTCTCTAATTAAATCATGTGGTCCTGTTGATGCGTGTGAAGCATGGTAATAAGTACAAGCAGAGAAGGTTATATTAGTTCCAGTAATCAAACCTTCGGTCATGTAAAACGCTAATTTTAGACCCGTTTCATTGATGAGGAAATCAAAGGGTAATTTTTCTCGAATGCCTTTTCGTTCTGCAAAAACATATTCGACGAGCACATATGGTTTGGCTTCGGAAGGATCGCCTTCGGGATGAAACGAAATGACTTGTGCTTTTTTGTAGCCGATGTCATTTTTTTGTACAAAGGCTCTAAAGGGAAAATAACCTCTTTGACTCACATACGTCTGATGCCTACCCAAATGTTAGAAGGAACCCATTGGTAATTTCTATTAGGAGAAACTACGAGAACATCGTGATTTTTTGAAAGTTTTTGTCTCAAATGAGCTGCTGCGGTTTGACCGGCAATTCCTGCTCCAAATATTACAATTTTTGACATGGTGAATCATTTAATTTTTTCAAAATTTGGTCAAATCTATTTTGCAATCAGTAAGTAATATTAGTCGCAACTGGGTAAGTCTAAAAGCTATTTTTGTTATACAATTATTGTTTATTTCCTTTTTTTGGTATTGAGCCAATAACTAATGCCCCCTGACCAGTAAAATATATTTTTGAGGTCTTCTTTTAATATTATTTCATTAGTAGTAATGGTTGCATTGCTATGGGGAAATGCCCAATGAGGAGTAATTGAAAATAGAAATGAATTACTTTGAAATTGAATGGGTAAACTAATTTCAAGATTTAAAACATTAAATTGGTTTACTTCCTTTATAGCAATAGAATTGTTAATGGATGGATTTTGCAGATTACTCTTCCCTTTTCGGTTTCCCAAACGATTGTATGTGTAGTACTCCTGATAAAAGTATTGTGATCCTCCAAAAATATTAAATGTTGGAGTTATTTCAAAATTATCATCTAATGCGTATATTGATTTATCTAATTGTATTCCTCCGAAGAAATCAGTAGAACTATTACTGCTGAAATAGCTGCTTGCAGTTAATGAAATTTTAAAAAGGCTTAAGTCATAACCAAGAGTGGCTGTAAGATCACCTTCAATTTCCGATTGTATGCTGTAACTGTCTTTACTAAAAAAATATTTTGTGCCTGAGAGTAAGCCACTTAATTTTTTAGAATTAAATTGGTATCCTGCAGTTAATAAAAACAGGTCTATTCTGCTTTCTTCCGATTTAGTTAAATAGGATAATGACGCATCTGCAAAAAAACCCGATCTGTCATAAAATCCTAATGAAGGTACTAAGTATGGCGCACGGACAGAATCGTTTCTTCCCATAAATACGGCATCGCTTTCATAGTTTAAACTAAATAAGACGTAGGAATTTTTATCTTTGTTTTTTAGGTTTTGTCCCATTAATGAAATTGGGAGTGCTACTAAAAGCAAATAAAATAAGAGTGGTAAGTTTTTCATTTTAATAGATTTGTGAATTAAAAAATTAAAGCAACTTTGATTTTTAAAACCAAAGTTGCTTTTGTTATTTATTGTACTCTACCTCTTTTTTGGATGTTTGGTTTACTTTGGATTTTTTTGTTCATCCTAACTTTGTTTGCATCCATTTGTTTTTGAATAGTCATTTTTCGATGCGTGTATGCATTTTGAAATTTTTGCCCATCCATATTTAAACATTCCCCTTCTTTGAGACGTAATTTATTTTGGCTACGAGTTTGGTAACTTCCGTCAGGCTTTATAACTACACCGTTACCCAAATTAAGTTTTTCTTGAATTCTATTTTGAGATTCATTTCGTACTTGAAATACAGTTCCGTTTAAGAGCATAAATTGAGTTCTGTTCTGATTTTTTTCTCGTATTTGTGCTTCCGAAAGGTTTTTGTTTTCATTTTGTATTCTTTGTCTGTATTGGTATTCATTGGTGTATTTTACTCCGTTCATATCCAGACATTCTCCATCTCGAAGACGCAATTTTTTCCCATCACTTGTTTGATAACTGCCATTTGGATTTATAGTTGTACCATCAGTAAGCGTTACCTTATCTTTTAGACGTACCTGATCTCGGTCTCTTATTTGTAATACATCACCATCTACGAGCATGATTCGGTCCTGATTACGATCCTGATCTTGATCTTGAATTTGACTTGAACCTACAGTAGCTACTAAGACTACTAATGCGATTGAAAAAAGTATTCTTTTCATAATAAATATATTTAATTGGTTATAAATACAAATTGATTATATAAAGATTTGGAGGTATTGATGCAACAATTAAGTGTTATAAAATATAGGTTAATACTTAATTGTTTTATGATTCAAAATTAGTTTTTTTTTTGGTTTTTTTTAATCACAAACACCTGATTTTCTGGTAATTACATTTTTTTAGACGAAATGTATTAATCTGCCGATTAAGGGCATATTTATATTAAGTATGTGTACGAAATTAATCGTTAATTATATACTAATTGAAATTTTATCTTTAAGACGGTAATGCTATACAAGGATTTATATAGTAAAAAATAGGGACAAATCAGCAAAAATCTGATTTGTCCTAGTATGTGAACCTGATTGATCAACAATACTTTGTTGGCTTCTTTTTTTTGTGCTCGGTAGTGTTCTAAAATCTGTATGGTTCCCAATTTACAAACAAACCTTCCAGACAAGGTAGCAAACTGAAACTGATACATTTCTTGATGGAATGATATGTATAAAAAGCAATTTTTATAAATAAACTCGGTTGAAATTTCATATAAAAAAGACCATAAACAATGCTATTAACCCAACAGCTAAAATTATATATAAAACCGGTTGATATTTTTTTTTATAAAATTGGAAGCAGAAAAACGCGATTGAGCTGTGCATGAAAATATAGTACGAAAAAATAAAGCAAACCATTACTAAAACCTTCCCAACTTTGTATAAAAACCCAATTCTTAAGTGTAAAAGGATAAAAGAAAAATCAAAATAGCCGTTTCCTGCTCCCATTTATTTTCTAAAATCGGTTTATTAGCAAATTCACCTCTAAGATTGAATGCCGATTGTATTCGCAATTGTCTTGTGTCACCCGTCAAAGGAGAAGTTAGTTTGGCTTCATCATCTTTATGGAATCGTACATTTTTAAAATAGCGTGAGATAAGCACCTGACGCCTTATAACATTACTAAGACAGGTTTTCCTGTATTAGTAATCAGTGTCTTTTCTTCGAAGAGAACGAGTTTAGGTTTTTCAACAAGGAACATTTTGTCATGCCCTTTGATTTTTTACACTCTTCCTTACTACCAATTATCCAATTAGAAAATTACTAGCACACCTAAAATATTTAAGTCTTCGTATCTTGCACCCGTTTCATCACATCTAGGGATTGACAATCAATCCCTTCTAGCCCTTTGATATTTTTCTCTTGGGATTTTCTGTTCGGACAGGGTTACTAGACCGACAGTTCTAACCAACATTTATCCTCAATGGATTCTTATGTCTTATAAACGACAATAATTAGAAATTAAAAGCCAAACTCTCCCTTTTAAGGACATCTTTCATCTCCAAAGTCGGTAATAAATACTTTTACATGAGATTTAAATAACCGATCACCATGAAGCCATTTACTTTTGACCAAATACCTGTAATGATGAACAAAATTCATGATAAATTGGAGCATTTGGAAAAACTTATTCTAAGAATCTCTATTGTAGAGGAAAATGAGAACGAAATTCTAAACATTCAAGAAGCATCAAAACTTTTAAATCTATCGGTATCAACAATCTATAGTAAAGTATGTAAAAGGGAAATCCCCGTCAATAAACAAGGTAAACGCATTTATTTTTATAGACATGAGTTAATGAAATGGATTAAGTCCGGTCGTGTAAAAACTTATTTAGAAATCAAAAATGATATTGAAAAGAGGTCAAAAATCTAGGGTTAATACTAGATTTTTGACCTCCTTACTTTTTACCCCTAATCTCGAAGTATTCCCATCATACAAGACTTAACTTTTTTATGTTAGTGATATAATCAACATTCAAAGTTTATAACTATTTTTGCATAAACAACTCCCATGAGTTATGTTATCTTGATTAAGGATACTTTGTTTTGTTTTGCGATAGTTTGCTTTAAATTGTACCATAATTGTACCATCTAAGTTTAAAACCCTATTAAAGTAAGGAAAGTTATTTTCTGTATCGGAAAGTAACAGAACAAAGAATCACAAAACAACAACAAATAAACGAGTTAAAGTATTGATAAACAATATTTTAACTCGTTTTTATTTATATTATCTTTTATATATTATGTTTTATTTTGATTAGATTTGTACCTTATTTGTACCTCAAAATCTGAGGTACAAAAAAATTTTTTTTTTGGCCAATTTATGGCACACAGAGACACACATAGTCACAGTGGGACACCTAAAGTCACATTTCTATGAGAACTAACATTAAGATTACGCGCATCTGTGAATTCTGCAAAAATGAATTTACGGCACGCACAACAAGAACGCGCTACTGCTCATTAGGCTGCAATAGCAAAGGTTACAAATCGATCATAAGGCAGTCGAAAATCAACCAAAGTAATAAGCAGACAGAGATTGCCAAAAATCCTGAACTTGAGAAAATACGAGTTAAAGATTTCCTTAGCATAAGCCAAGCGAGCATTTTATTTGGAATTAGTCGAAGAACATTCTACAGAATTATTTCTAGAGGAGAACTTGATGTAGCAAAATTTGGTACCAGAACAGTCATTAGAAGGTGCGATGTTGATTCATTTTTTTCCCTTCCGCTGGATCAATCTGTTCTTCGCCCAACTCAAGAATTTCCTGGTTTGGAGAATTGCTATACAATAACGCAAATACAGCAAAAGTATGGAATTTCTGCTGCTGCATTGTACATGCTTATTCAAAGACAAGGTATAGTAAAGTATGCAGTAGGCAAATATAATTATGTAGCCAAGAATGATATAGATATAATATTTAATACAAAAAGCCATGGAAAAGAGTAATGTAACGTTGAGGCAAAAAGATATTTCAAACGAAAGAATATCCCTTTATTTGGATTTTTATCCCCCAATCTTGAATAACAATAACAGGTATACTAGACGCGAGTTTTTGAAAATATATCTTTTCAAAAAGCCAAAAAATCAACTTCAAAAAAATTCAAATATTGAAAACCGTCATATAGCAGAATTAATTCAGATGAAACGACAAAATGAGATAAGTAAAAAAAACATATATACTTCATTTGAAAAAGACCAATTACATATTCAGGCTACTGGTCGCGAGTCATTTCTCGAATATTTTAATAAACTGGCACAGAAGAAAATCGGCAATAATCGAAGTATTTGGAAATCTGCAATTACACATTTTGAGTCTTTCTTGGAAGGAAAAGATATTTGTTTTAAGGATATTTCTATTTCTTTAATGGAAGATTACAAAGAATACTTGCTAAATGCAAAGAGTTTAAGAGATACAGGGAAAAAGTTATCCAGTAACACAGGCTTATCATATCAAAACAAACTCAGAACCACATTGAAAAAAGCATACAAAGAAGGCAAACTCAAAACTGATATTAATGCTGGTATAGATTCTATTAAAGAACAAGAAGCTCACCGCAACTTCCTTACTCTTGAAGAGGCAAAAAAACTATTTGATACTCCTTGCTCTAATGACTTAGTATATCAAATTTCCATGTTTTCAATTTTAACAGGTGTTCGATATTCTGATATTGCAAAACTTTTGTGGTCAGAAATAGAATACATCGAAAATGATGGTTATTACATCCGATTTAAGCAAAAGAAAACTGGAGGAATGGAAACACTTCCAATACCTCATGAAGCTTTTGAACTTTTGAGACCTAAAGTAAATGAAAATGATAAAGTTTTTGCAGGTCTGAAGAAATGGGATGTAGACAGGATATTACCAGTTTGGATTGCAAGGTCTGGTATAACGAAGCACATAACTTTTCATTGCTTTAGACATACTTATGCTACCCTTCAGTTATCATTCGGAACAGATATTTATACTATTTCAAAAATGCTAGGACATAAAAATGTTAAAACAACCCAAATTTACGCGAAAGTTATTGATTCAAAAAAGAGGGAAACAACTGCTAAGATAAGTTTAAAAAGACTTAGCGTTTAGAAAAAAGGATGTTACTTATATTTAGTGGAATTGAATTTCAATTCCACTTCTTGTTGAATTTCTACGGTAGTTTTAATTCTTCCTGATTTAATCCAATCCAATAGTTCTCCTCTATAAAAATAAAGTCTTTTACCTTGCTTATTGACGGGGATTTCATTTTTGCAAACCTTAGTATAGATAGTGGCTACTGATAACTTCAACAGTTCAGCAGCACCTTCAATTGTTAACAGCTCTTCATTTTTATCTGAATCATGTATTTTCCTTTCTTTGAGAAGCTTTTCTATCTTGTCAAGCTTGACAAACAATTTTCCAATAATATTTGGCAAGTCATCAAAAGTAAACTGTTTCATAATACTACTATTTAGAGTATAAAGGAATACGATATATAAGTTACTGATCGACGAAAAAGATAGTACTCCCTTGATTTCGCTTGCGGGTGGATTTGTAAATAATATAACCATACTCGTTGAGTTCCCGCATGCATTTATAATATGTTTTTGGTGAAGCAATCTTCGCTAAATCCATAATTTCATATCGGTACGCTTGTATTGGATTACCAAAACCCTTACCCGCTCTAAACTGCAAGAGTGCGACATAAATACCAATATGCGTAATGCTAATACGGTAATCATTCTCTATTGCTTTAAAGAAATCGGATAAGGGCTTTAGTACTTCCATCAAAATCTACATTGAATTAGACTGTTTTCTTTTTCTCTTTTTGGCTTCCTGGGGAGCAGCAGGTCCATCGTCATTAGTATTTTGACTCTGTTTTTTATTATCCTGCTTCTGTGAGGTATTTTGTCCTTCTGATTGCTTTTCCTCTTTCGTCTGGCGGTTGTCAATGCGTTTAAGATTTCCATCGTAGGCATTGATAGTTTTAAACTGTGGATTAGCTTCAATATAATGCTTGACTTCTTTACCGTCTTTCAAGAAAGTGGCCGATTGTAAGTTTCCTTTTTTCAGGGAATCCATTAAATCTTCTTTAAACTTAGCAGTATCCAGTTCCTTGATTGGATGTTTGGACAGCGCTGCCTCTAAATCATACCCATAATTTTGATGATATTGATTCAGTTTGAAATTGCCCGCACTGTCAGATTCCTTAAAATCCATTTGTACCCATGTGTTATAGACCTGACCTTCTTTACTGGTTAAATCTTTATTCACTGCTCTTCCTTCCATGAGGTTGTAGGCTTCCTTCATGGTAATATTGCTGCCCTTATTGATATAAAAAGTCTGTTCTAATGCTTCTTTAGAATTTTCTTTTTGCAAATCCACTTTATAGGAGTTAAAGAAATACATATCACTCTGATCCGACTTCTTAAAATTCAATGTTGCTGTCGCACTATCGTTGCCATATTGAGAATTGTGTGTCAAAGTAAAGCTTGGTTTTTGCTGTTGCATTTTTTCCTTTAACTCACTTTCTAATCCTTCACCGAAACCGGTGTACTTTAACTGATCGCGTAGGTATTCAAAATTTTTATCGTTCATGACTTTTTAATTTAAATGATTAATAATTAGTTACAGTTTAGGCAGTACAGAAACCTGTACCAATTTTTTGTTTTTTACCTGAATTACCAAATGTCTGCCACCATTCTTTTCCATCAGCTGTAGCACTAAATATTTCTTCTCCGGAATAGTGAATTTTGTCACCGCAAATACAAATGTATTTTCAGATTCTTCGTCAATTGTTTCATAGTTGTTAAGAATATAAAGTGGTGAAATTTCGATTTCCTGAGAGGAGGTTCGTTTTACTTTTTTACTATCTCGAATAAAAAATCGAAACTGGTCAACATCATACTTTATTTTGGAGTGGTTCGCCACTACTATCCTGTAATACATTATATCATTTTGGATAAAAATTCCATTGAGGTGTAATTTCAAACCATATCTGCTCTCTTTACCACCTTCAATCTTACTTTTGTCATACAAGGCCAGCTTGGAATAAAGCTGTAATTCCTGTTCGTTGCCAATCCCTACAGAAAATAAAACGTTCTGTTCGAACGGTTCAGTCGTATTCATAGAGAGATTTAAATTGGCATTTTGTTCATCATATCGTAGAAGGAAAGAATACAATTTCCCATCAGCTGTCACTACCGTTAGATTGGTTGGGATAAAGTCCATCTTAGCAGCCTTAATCTGTATTATATTTTCAAGGCCTTTGGCTTTTTGAACCAAGATATCCGCGCTACCACGATCGACACTTTTAATGGCGTAAGGGAATACAATATTGGTCGTTTTGGAATACCCAATGGACAAAGAATCGGGCGTAATCTCCGATAGACTGTTTTTACTGCTTTGCTGGGCAAAAGCACCGATGGTAATGAGTACTGCACACACCATTAGCATTACATTGATCTTTTTCATAATTACTGATTTTTAGTTTTTAATTGGATTCGTTTTGTTTTTGCTTTTCGTCTCGTAATAAAACCTGATAGCCTGCCTTCACTACTACTTTGACAAGCTTGGCTTTTTTACTGAATAGGGTTTTCGCCGCCTCAATACCAACACCAGCTGCTTGTGCTCCCCATGAATCGTCAAGAGATGGAACACCAAGAGTCTGAACAGAGCGGTCTGCTGATGCTTTAGCTACTTCTCTATTGATTGCACCAGGCATGTAAATGCCGTGAAGTCCATCCAAATCGTAGACAGTAAGTTCAACTGGAAACAAAGCATTCTTATACCGAATACTATTAATTTTTATGATAAGCCTTTCTCCTTGTAAAGAGGCTATTCCGAACAGGAAATTATTCTTTGGAATTTCTACTCCATTAACAAAGACAGCAGTACTCAGCCTTAACTTTATTGTGGAACCATTTACTATAGTTTGTGTTTCATGAATTACCGCTGCTACTGCATTTTGAAGGGTCTCCACAACTACTGGTTCATCCAAAGAATAAAATGCGTTCTCTTTATTCCTCCCATTAAATGTGGTACTGCCAGGTGGGGTAACTTGCAGCGAAGAAATACTAGTGTCCCCTTCCGAGCTGGCAATTGAAAATACTTGTCCTCTTTGGGATTCAGAAACCTTCCTTAATTTTTGCTGAACTCTGTCAGGATGTTGTATATCCAGTATACTTTCCAGCATGCTACTAAGTTGTTTCAATTCAGGGTCCGGTTCATTATTTTGAGTATTCATCGACTGCATCATTTCTTCCAACTTGTTAACGTCTTCGGAATGCAGCGCGCTTTCGCTACTTTCTGCATAATGGAGATCGTTTCGCCTTGATGTTGGAGCAACTGGCGTATTAATAACTCTTTGAAGTGCCTCCAACTTTTCATGCACTTTTGCTTCGTTTGGGTCTCGGTACTTTAAAGCATTTAGTGCTCGTGAGCTATTTCCGGAAGGTATTTGATAATGAGATGTGCGACCGGTTTTTGTGGAATCTTCAAGAAAATTTCTACTGAGGTAATTGGGATCTTTGCTAATAAGCTCTTCTAGCTTTGAGGAATCAAGTGCTGCCTGATCGTAATAATGCATTTTATCTAAATCCAGCCCTTCTTTCAAATTTGCATCCGGAAGCGTGCTATTAAACCCTTTTTTCTCGGTGAGTGAGGAGTTCGCAGCATCCATTTTGCCGCCTCCCAAAACCCAAAATATAATAGTGAGAAAAGGCAGTACTAGTAACGGCATGACTAAAAGTATTTTGCGCTGTCTTAACATTTTTGGTGATTTCGATTTTGCTTCCATGATATTATTTTTTAAATTGTGAATGGTAATACTTTTCCACTATTGTCAGGCTGTCCAGTAATCTTGAGCGGTTTTGATTAATACTGTCCTTTATTTTTTTTCCCGTCGGACTGCGCCCTAAACTGTCAATATACCTGCGAAATCGGACCGTTTTTTCATATTCCCCTTTACTGACTGCTACTTTTAAATGATTCATTGCTTTAGAGATTTGAATAGCATTCGTTGTCTTTACAATTGGTGTAATCGGTATGGAACTGACTCCAGGTTCAGAAAAGCTATTTACCATCACATAAATGCTATAGGCGCTAGTCCCAAGCGTAAAAACGATTAAAATTAATGTCCAACTTCCACGGGACCAATGTGCCGTCTTGCGTTCCAGCCAATGTGCACATTTGTATTGCAACCGAAGGTTAGCTTCTTCAAACTGTTGCAATAGTTTGCTTTTAATGCGATCTTTTCCTGCAGAGTCTTGCGTGATGCCATTTTTAAATTTGTAGCGCATAGCAGTAGTGTTTTTATTTACGGTTCTCAGTACTCAAATCTCGATTCTCTACTGTATTCCATCGCTCGACTAAAAAGCCATGCGGGTTATTATCACTTCTGGAAACATTACGAAGATTCCCTTCTGTTATGAGGCTCCGGTGCGCAATGCTGGTCGTTCTGATGATATTCTGAGTGGCATAGCACCGGAAATGATATGGATATTTATTGATATCAATAGCTACACTATCCACTTCTAGCGTCTGACTGATATTACCGGAAATAATACCGGAATAATACCCATTCTCTTTTAAGTCATCGTAAATACGTTTTGCACTGTCATCTGCGAGGTATAATGCCTTCGTAATATTGGTTTTTATAACCTTATCATCGGGATCGAGAGTGAAAAATAATTTATGAAAAGTCATAACATGGTCTCTTGCCTCTACCGGGATATTGTCTTTTCTGTCTGAAGCATACGCTTCTAATGCTTTACCATTAGCCAGTATGTAAACTTTATCCTGCATCTGCGCTACCAAAGCAAAACTTTTGTACATAGCAAAACAGCTCAGTATAATACTTCCGACAACAACCACAGTTGTAAAGCTTCGAACATGCCGAAAGGCGGTATCAATATTTTTCATTTTGCTAAACATAATCCGTTTTTTAGAGGTTAGGAATTGCCTTTTAATTTATCGCCCATATAACTGTCTTTATCTTTGAAATACGGCGAGGAGCCACTAGATCCAGATAGACTTTGAGACATTCGTCCAGCAGCATTGCCCATAGCATCCACCACCATTCCCGCACCTGAAGATGCGCTGTTGACCGCAGAATTTGCCGAGTTGTTGAACATACTGGTCACTTTTTGACCCAACGCCCCTGCACCACCTGCATGAACTATATAATTAGCGACGGAGGGAACGGTGAAATACCCGATGATGCCAATAATCATAAACACCAAATAGGCCATATCTGTTTTACTAAAAAAGGTATCTCCGTATTCGCTCGCTTGTGCGATGTCCAGTTGAAGCATCTTTTCTTGAATTTTTCCTATGATACTGCCAAAAATATTCGCTACGGGAAGCCACAAATAGATATTTATATACCGCGCGAGCCAGACCGTCAGTGTGTGCTGAAAACCATCAAAAACGGATATACCAAAAACTAGCGGTCCCAAAATAGAGAGTACGACAAGCTGAAAGGTCCTAAGGGTATCAATGCAAAGTGAAGCAGCTTCAAATAGTACCATCAATACTTCACTCATCCATTCTTTTACTGAATTACGAAAATTGAATGAGGCCTTAGACATTGCAAATTTCACATCATTTCCGATTCCTTCCATAATTCCTTCTTCAGATGGATTGGCATCATCATGGGTGTATTTATACCATTTGTCTCGATCGCCACTGCCATCTGCTCCCACATACATCTTCCAGGAATCCGTTTCTTTGATCGCCTCTTCTTTTTTTCTAAGCAGCAGTCCAATAGCCTTATTAGAGCCTTCCACCATTGATGCGGTTGCTGTAACCGTGGGTTTCATCACTCCATTAATTAAATCCAGCACCGAAGGAAAAATCATAATGCAGAATCCGATTACAAATGGACGGAACAGCGGATAAAAATCGATGGGTTCAGCACTTGCAATATGCCTCCAAACCCGAGAGGCGATGTACCAGATGGCTCCAAATCCCGCGATTCCCTGCCCAACTCCGATAAGGTTGCTGCACAGAGGCATCATTTCGTCATACAATTGGTCCAGTACGCTATGTAAGCTATTCATGTCATTCGCCATTCCTTGGGCATGGCTAGTTACAGGCAACAACATCCCTGCGGCAATAGATACTATAGCCTTACTCCTTTTCATCATAGCAATTTGTATTTAATTATTTACTTGGTAGATGCTACGCATTGCATTGATGTCATTGCGTTCTTTAGTTCGTTGAATGCCTAATACGGAAGTATTGTTGTTAAAATTCCGAAGAAAAGAGAGCTTGTCCTGCATGTCAGCGTATACCTTGTCAATGGCGGCAAGTCTTTCATCATCTGACATTCGCAGGGTATTGGCAGAAATGACCGAGGTCAACTCATCCAGATTTCTTATGCTCTCTTTAAATAGCTTAGAATAGACCTTTTCGAGATAAGCAATTTCCTCTGGATTGAAATTGCCACTGTTCCTGAATCGATTAAATGCAGCTTTGTATTCTTTTACTAAAAGTACTTGATAGTGGATGATTTCACCCACTCGCTTATACTTTCTAACAGTTGGACTGACCTGCATCAGCGCATCAAGAAATGTTTCATGCAGACTAAAATTTCCTTTGGACAGATCTTTAACAACATTGTAGCCTCCGTTGAGAATTTGATAGCCTTTTTTCATATCAGTCAGAATCTGTTTGAATTGAGCTAGCTTTTCGATATTCAGAATTAGCTGCTGCATTTCTTGAGATTGAGCAGCAGCTTGACTAGGAAACAATAGTCCCACCAGCATGATAAGTACAATCAGTAGTCGTTTCATGGTATACGGTCTTTTAAGCCCTGCAACGCATGGCTGGTTTGTACATCTTTGGATTCAGCGCTCCTGGAGAAACCCATCATTCTGGTTTGATTGCTAAAATCCTCACAAAAACTTTCACTCTCCAGCATATTTTGATAGAGTGCATCAATTTTTTCTAATCGTTCATCATCTTTGAGCTCCAACTTCCCTTTTGTCAGTACTGCAGTAAGTTCATCTACTGTTCCATCACAATCTTTAAGCAGTCGATCCAAAACCCTTTTAACATAAGCCACTTCGTCACCATGAAATAAATCGTTTTGCTTCACATAGCGCATGGTGCGACTATAACTCTTCAGAATCTTTACTTGAAGTGCAATGATCTGAGCAACTCTGGAATAGTTTTTTATCTTTGGATTAATATTGATCAGAGAGTTGAAATAATCAAGATGAAGATCCAATTCCCCTCGTTTAAAATCACCTATCACGCTAAGCCCTTTCTTTGCGAAGGAATATCCTTTTTGAGCATATCCGATATACACTTGAAAAGCTGCAATTTGCTTTAAGAGTTCTTCTCTTTGTTTTGCCTGTGCGCGCATGTTTACATTGAAAAGTCCTATAAGGAGTATCAAAACTGCTATCTTTTTCATGACTTTAGTTTTTTAATTGGGAATACCGTAGAATTTCTTTATGGCATTCACATCGTTATTTGATTTTGCTCTTTGAAGGCTCAATTGTATGTTTTGCCTGTTAAACTGAGAAAGATCATCATAAGTAGCATCAATTTGATCGGCTGCAGTATTGATAATTTCAAGCCGTTTAGCATCACTCATTTGCATGGTAAAGGATTCTACGACTGAAAATATCTGATCAATATTATTCATACTTTCATTTAATATCCCTGAATACACTTTTTGCATGTATGCCAATTCATCGGCCTTAAAATGGTCGTCCCGCTGAAACAGTTTCCAAGCTCTTTCATATTCAGCAACAAGCCGAACTTGCTTTTGGGTGATATCCCTTATTCGCTGATAATAAGTTATAATGGATTTGACCTTTGCGAGTTCATCATAGTATCCTTTATACAACTCTTTTTGTTTTTGCGTCCAGTTGGATATCTCATCTAGTTTCACTTTGGACAAGACATTTTCCAATTTCTTTTGGGCATTCTGCAACCAAATCGTTTTATTTTGCAAGCGCTGGATGCGAAGATCAATTGCTTTTATGACCGCAGCAACGGCATCTTTTATTAACCCAATTAGAGGAACAGCTGCCACTGTTGTTGCTGGTCTGGCAGGGATACTGAGCAGTAATAGACAAAGTAGACCCACCATCATGTTTTTCTTTGCTTTCATAAGTAGTAATTTTTTGTTTATCAAGTATTTAAAACTGCAACTTCTTTTTTACTGTCATTATTTTTGACGCAAATCATTCGCAAGTGCCGCAATCCCTTTTTTAATATCACCATCGAATTTCTTGGCGTAAGCCTCTACTTTCATTTTTTCTGTTTCTTCAGTTGTATACGCTAAATACTCTTCAAGGGATACTTCTGTGCGATAGACTTTAGAGAGCATGCCTCCCAATGAAATAAAAACTTCTTTGTATTTTTTATCTGGATCATTTGATTTATTAACCGATAGCACCAATGCTTTTTCCTTTTCCGTTAGACCTAGCAATTCCTGAATTTGGTCGAATTTATTCTGGTATTTACTTTGGTCCAGCAATATTTTACAATCGCTATTATTGATGATTGCCTGCTTGACAACTGGCGATGATATAATGTCCTCTACTTCCTGTGTAACCACTATAGCTTCTCCGTAAAATTTTCGAACAGTCTTAAATAAATACTTGATATATTCAGCCATACCTTCCTTAGCAATAGCTTTCCAAGCTTCTTCAATTAATATCATTTTTCGAATACCCTTAAGCTTGCGCATTTTACTAATAAATACCTCCATGATAATTATGGTAACCACTGGAAAAAGTATCGGATGATCCTTAATGTTATCTAATTCGAACACAATAAAACGCTCTTTCATGAGCTCCAAATTTTCAGTTGCATTGAGCAAATAGTCAAATTCTCCGCCTTCGTAATACGGGCGCAACACGTAGAGAAAATTAGTTACATCAAAATCCTTTTCCTTTACCTTATCTCCTTCAAGCACCTGGACAAAATCAGTTTTTAAGAATTCGTAAAAACTATCAAAACAAGGAAACAACGATTTATTTGCCTCCAATTTTTCATAGTATAATTGTAACGCATTGGATAATGCTACGTACTCACTTCGATTGAAGGTTTCGTTGTCTTTTTTCCACAAGGCCAGCAATAAGGTTTTAATACTTTCCTTTTTCTCTGTATCCAATGTATCTCCTTCACTGATGTAAAAAGGATTAAAGCGGATTGGATTCTTTTCATCATAAGTAAAATAATACCCACCCACCATGTCACACAACCCTTTATAACTGTGCCCGACATCCACTATCACAATATGCGTTCCTTGTTCGTAATAGCTTCTCACCATATGGTTGGTGAAAAATGATTTTCCACTTCCCGAAGGTCCTAATATAAATTTGTTCCGATTGGTGCAGATTCCCATTTGTATGGGTTCATCACTGATGTCAACATGCACTGGCTTCCCAGTCAAACGATCGCCCAAACGTATTCCAGTAGGGCTAAGAGAGGAACGGTATCCGGTTTCCATATTCAGGAAGCACACCGCCTGTTCCGCAAACGTATCAAAAGTGTCATTCATGGGGAAATCAGCTGCATTACCGGGAATTCCTGCCCAATATATTTGAGCGGCTCCAACGGTTTCCTGCTTTGCGGCTGCGTCCATTTGCGCCAACGCTGATGAAACCTTATTTTTTATAGTCTTCAGCTCTTCTTTATCCGTTGCCCATGCCAAAACATTAAAGTGAGCCTTAACGGGTAAGCGTTGCTGACCAATTGCTTCATTTAGAAAATCATTGGTAGCATCACGGGCAATTAAATTCTCCCTGCTGTACGCCGATAAGGACTGCAAGCGCAATCTTTTACTCTCCAGCTTTTGCAGTGTTTTTTGGGGATCTTCAATGAAAATATATTGGTTGTAAATGTGATTGCAAGAAAGGAGTTGTCCTAACGTAGAGGCGAATCCGATGCTGAATTTGGTCTTATCAGTGGAGTATCGATCAAAATTTATTCTGGAACCGCAAAGAGCGGGAAGATCCGCTGCATCGCCCAGCGTGTAAATTTGACAGTGTTTATCGCCCACCTGCAATCCATCACTGAATCCAATATCTTGATACACAATAGATTCTTCCTTTTCAGAAAGGGAACAGTAACGCTCTATAATTCCTATCTTTCGGCTTTGACTTCTCAGTTCATCATTTGTTAAGCGCGTTAATTTTACAAAACCGCTATCTTCCAAAATTCGTCTGAACTGACCCGTACTGTCTATAAATTCCTGACGCAGTTGTGCTTGTAATGTTTCTTCTGGAACTATTGAACTTCGAAGTAAATTGGAAAACAAGGAACTTGATTTTTTCCTGCCGCCTGGTTTTTTGGTTAATAAAATGTAGCAGGAATGATCCAAAAAAGGACGCTCGTTAAAAAACCGTTCACTGCTGCGCGTTAGGAAACTGGTATCCTCATTTCTGAAATCCGCTTCAAACTTGCTGTCAATAAACCAATCTTGTTTGTGAAACACGCTAAACTTTGGTAGTAATTTTATAGCCTTGAGCCAGGCTTGGTGGAATGCTTCATACTCTTGGTCTGACAACGTAAATATTTCCGGCAATTCTGCCTTGAATACTACAGTCACATCACCTTGTTTCGAGAGAATACAATCATGCTCCACATCCATAATCGGTAAAATATCATCTATCATCTTTTCCATCTTCATCGCTTTTACCTGTTTATAATTTTTGGAGATTGCTATTTTTCCATTTTGAAAATCTGACGGCTGTGAATTCTTATGGCTTCAGGAACTTGTCTTTTCGCTAAAGCTTTCATCATGCCATGTTCCCCATATTTACGACTCATCTTATATACTTTTACAACTAAAATAGTTCCTGATCCACCGACCACTCCAACGCAAACCAGTGATGGCAAACCAATGATATACAGTGCTGAAAACAGGAATAGAAGAACTATAACGCCACCACCTAAATACCAGATATATTGTGCTTTAAGACCTTTAAATTCAATACTCTGATTAATACCATTATTGATTTGATATACACTATTTGCCATGGATACTATTGTTACTTTAAATATTAAAAACTGTGACCTGTAACACATTTAAACCCCAAAGAAAGATTTGATCACCGTAGCGACCACCACTAAAAAAACGCAACTGCCAAACCAAGCCGCCGCTACTTTTCCGGTATCAGGATCACCAGCATTCCATTTTTGATAAACCTTTACAGCTCCAATCAAACCCAGTATTGCACCTACGGCATACATAAGCTCTGTACCTGCATCAAAATAGCTTCTTACCTTTTGATTGGCTTCGTTAATTCCAGCAACCCCGTCTTGCGCATGAGCCGTGACATAGCCAACAAATAATAGCAGCACAGCTAAAACAAATCGAATTTTTGTTACTGTAAACTTCTGTAATTCCCTCCCGCGATTTTTCATAATACATCATTTTTAAAGTTTTGTTTTAAGTACTAAAAAGCAGAGGAATACCGCTGTTACTACACTCTTTTTCCTGTCACATTAAGCCATACCGCATAAGAGCAAACAGGGATAATTCCTCCGCAATAGAATTTTAATTTATGCATCCCATAACACATGCACTTCCTGTTGCGTTACATGAATCATCTCGAGTTTATCACATTCAGACGCTACTAATTCGCAGATTGAAGATCGAAAGGGCGAGTTCTTTACAGTCGGAAATTCATGGAGAACCAAACTCAGATAATACATAAATTCCTTTTTGGGGAGTTTTCTTTGCAATGCATCTGCAACAAGATTTTTCAATTTTTCTACCAAATCCTCTACATCTTGAAATGTTTGGTCGGTCTGAGTTTCATTGATTGCTGAAGGAATACCATTCGGAGATTCCAGATAACCTACCTTTGATTGAACTTGAGGAAAACTTCGAATTGAAAACTTTTTTTTCCCCGTTATTAGATCTTTCAGTTCTGTAAAATAAAATCGAAAGCCTACAAATAAGTACCAGCTTGCTGTAAGCAGGACAATTACAAGTAAATAATTGACCCATGAAATGTTTGTTAACATACGTTCTTTATTAAATGTTTAACTTCCTTGATAGTAATAAAAACATTAACCCTAGGCAATGATTTATTTTATATTTCAAAGGAACAATTTGAAAGTCGATACTACAAGTACAACTTTAATCTGTACCCTTCTGTACCCTTTAATTAAAGTAGTTAGCAATAATATTAAGTCTTGTGTGGTCTAGGATTTAGTAGTAGTATTGCTAATACGACTTTATCTTTTTTATGATTTTTTCTAAAGTCTGAATAGCAATCTCTTTGTCTCTTTCTTCTGCATTATAAGACTTGCTTCTAACGGATTGATAGGATAAATCCTTTTTAAAAGGGGTAGAAAGATATGGTACGATGGTTTTAAATATTTGGCTCATCGATCTGGCTTTCAAAATCCGGGATTCATCGGTAGCTCTCAGAATTAATCCCATTTGATCGGTCGATAATATGCACTCAATTTTATTATCTAAAGCTACCGTTGCATCAATGTGCTTGGTTTGCACACCAATTCTCGAACTTGCGTTTAATTCGATTTCTCTCTCTAAATAGGCTACTTCATGCTTGAACCAATTATGTAAAACACTTTTAATATTTTGCTGGCTGGGCTCAAACATAATGCTCTCGTTAGAATATAACTGACGAAATTCCTTAAAAATAAAAAGTAGCTTACTCATCCTATCAGTTAAAGTAGTTTGCATATCTAAATTGCTGACAATTCTATTAATCAAACAAGTGATGTAAACTTGAGCATTAAAATTCAAACGAATAAGCAATTCATCCAAAGAGGTATAAATGTCTACACTTTTTTCAGATTCATCGAAATCATCGATACTTTTAAAGAGTTCTTTTTGATAGAGAATCTGTCTGTATGTAATTTTATAACCTCTGTTAGATTGGATTAGTTGGTAAAGAACGGAGATGACAGACTCCATGATATTTTGATGAATTTCATTCTGCCATTTTTTTCTTTGAAGCTTCTCCAGTTTTAAATGCAATTCATTTCTGGAAACAATAAGATAAGTGATCGGTACGCGTTCGTCCAAACTCAGATAAGTAGCAAAACGGATTTCTATATAAGATAGTAGTTCCTCTAAAGCACTGATTATAGTGTCGATGCTAGTTGATAAATTTGGTGCATTAAAAATTATATTTTTTCGATTTTCAATAACATTATCCAGCAAAAAGATAAGTGTAGAATGATATTTTCGAATTAAAAGTCGAATTTGCCTTTTCTTCCTTAAGGAAAACACTTCATTCTTGAGTTGGATCTGAATCTTTTGAGATTCTTTGGCAATATTTTCGGACGTTAACGACAAAGTACTTTCTGATATTGAACTGCTAGTTGTATTCTTTGGGTCAAAGGTTTGCAAAATCAAAGAATCTAACCATTCTAATGGGTGGGTTTTTATCATTATGCTATTGTTTTAATTTACATTTAAATGCAACGAAAACTACTGGTTCTTCAACCTTTCGATAGCATTTGTGCGATATCTCGATGGTGCAATGGATGTATGTCTTTTAAAAAAAACACAAAAAGTGGAAGAATTACTGAAAGATAGCTCTTCAGCTATATCGGCTACTGATAACTGGGAATCTTCCAGTAAATTTTTCGCCTCTGCAATAATAGATTCTGCTATTAAAATTTTAACCGGTTTTCCGGTGATCTGTTTTACAATTTTACTCAAATATCCAGCAGTAATAAACAACGATCCGGCATAAAATTTAACGCTATGCTGTTTTTTACAGTGAATGGATAAGATGGTAAAAAATTGTATCAATATCCTTTCTTTTCTGTTGAAATTCAAGGCGGCTTGTGAAGTATATTTAGCGTGAATTGATCGCAATTCGTACAACAGTAAATTAAAACTAATGCGTTGCAATTCCGCTTCTATGCTGTTAAGTTTACTCTCCTTCCTTACAAAATAAATAAGTTTGTATATGAGTGAAAGAACTAAAAAATCTTTTTGATCCAATGTAATTTTCAGGGAAGGCCTTGCGATAAAAAAATAAAACGCATCAACTAACTCTTTCTTGAAACAATTCTGAGTGGCAAAGTCATCGGTAAATGCTACTAGATATAACTTCAGTTTGTCTTCTGCATCCAATAAAGTTAAAAACGTATTTTTTGGAATCACAATTAGATCTTGGGCTGATAAACCATGAACGGTATCTTTTAACTGAATTTTAAAAGCACCAGATTTTATTAGTAAAATGCAAAAATTATTGACAATAAAAGACTCATGGGAAGCCGTTTTTATCACATACTTTTTGATGATGCAGAGTTGCAGTCCATGGTAAGGACTTTCATTTAATTCACTATTTATTAATTCATTTATCATGCTGGTGACAGTTTACATGTTCGATAGGTATAGTCGAGGTGCATTATTTTTGATTATTGAAAAAATATTCCAGTAAACCTAAAACCACAAAATAGAGATTGGACAGTGATGTTATAAAAAATATATAGGCAAATTTCCTTGGACTATCAACTTGTTTAACGCCACCTATAAGATAACCAACCATTTCATCATAGCTAAAAAGAACGATGATGAAATAGAGGCTAACAAGGTTTAAAAGAACCAATGTGTAGTAAAAAATGATTTTTAATTTCATTCTCGTAAATGGATTGTTTGCAATCGAATTACAGTTTTGTAAAAGCTATTTTGATAATAGGATAACAGAGATAAGAGTAGCTTGATACGAATTGAAAGCTGGCTGCGCTTTACGATTGGCTACAGAAATCTCCCAATCTCTATCTCTATGTTTAGAATTGGCATAAAGAGCATACCTAGAAACCGATGCTACAGAAAGAATAGTTTCTTTTTCATCCGCACTCAAAGTTGTATTTTCTAAAATCTTAGTTTCATAGGAAACAATATAGTTGTACTGCTCCACGTATTCACTATCTTGTTGTGCTAGTAAAGCTTGTACAAAATGGATCAACTCCTCTTTGACCTCCGAACTTGAAGAGCAACTTTCAAGAATAGCTATCAATTGTTTTTCGGGTTCACTAAGCACCATCGTAACGTGTTTAGAGGTCAATGATGCTGTACTTCGACTCGCATACCGTTTAGTATTGTAATTTTGTATCATAAACTGTATTTGCGCTGTCATTTCAGTAGCTGAATTTGGAACTTTGTTAGTGTCCAAATAAGTAGTAAGCAAATCAAAATACTCCTTACCTCTTCCCTCAAAAGGATTCGCATTATTGTGCGGCACCTGTGAATTAGTGTGTAATATACTTGGATTAGAATCGGAAGTTACAGAAGGATCAACTTCAGCTTCAGTGGAACAGGAAATAGTAGCGATTGATAAAATAGCGCATAATAGATAATTTTTCATGATTAATGTTTTTAAAATGGGACCGAGAATTTCTTCTCAGTTCATTTCACCCGGGTAAGCAGAACTTTTATTTAGCACTTTGCTAAACTTTTTGCTTTTGAATTCGAAGCAAATCTATTCGCTCATCAACTTCCCTGCAACACAATCCCTATGGGTTTCCACGAATTAGCGTATTGATTTCATGGAAATCCACACCATATTTTTATCAAATAAACACCTATTTAACAATTGTTTATCTTATTTTTGAAACACCCGATAATAAGTACTGATTTGTACTATTTATCATCACACCTATTATATTCATTATAGAACACAGTAATTTATCCCTAACCTACTACGTACTATGAAACAAAATTATGTATTACTGACATTGCTACTTACAGCACATTGCGTTACTAGTCAAAAAAAGGTATTCAAAATACCAGATTCGCTTGAAAACAAAAGCTATGTTTACTTGGAAGACAGGAGCTACTCGCTAACAAAAGATACTGCTAAAGCTTTTTTTTATATAAATATTTACATAAAGAAAGCGAAGAACGAGGAAAACTGGAAAGAATTGGTAAATGGATACCAGAATGCACTGCATCAATCTCCTAATAATATTAGGTTACAATATGCAGATAGTATGATTTATGCTGCAAAAAAAAGGAAAGATGCAGCCCTTATTGGATCAGCTTACCTTTCAAAAGGTATTGTATTTTACAGCCAGAAAAAACTAAGTAATGCACTAGATAATTACATTATTGCCAACAATTATATCGCTAAAACTAATGATGCCTACCTGATTCACAAAGTGAAGTACAATATGGGTCAAGTCAAATATTACTTAGGATTTTATGATGAAGCAATTTCTTTGTTAACAGAATGTGTCGCGTATTATAAAAATGAAAACCCAAGACCTTACTTAAATTCACTACATTCTTTAGGTCTTTGTTACAATAAAATAGGAAATTATGGCTTATGCACAGAAACCAATAAAATTGGTATTTCTGAAAGCAAAAGATTAAAAACACTCGAAATGACTCCCTATTTCATTCATTCGGATGGCATCAATGAATATTTCATGAAAAATTATGATGTAGCCATCAAAAAGATTGAATCGTCGCTGATAGAAATAAACCAAAAGAAAGATTATGCGAATGTGGCAGTAGGAAATTTTTACATTGGAAAGAGCTTTTGGCAACTAGAAAAATCAGATAAAGCAGTATCGTATTTCAAAAAGGTAGACAGAACTTTCCAGGATAAAGGATATATTAGACCAGACCTACTGGAAGTATATCAATTATTGATTGCCTATTACAAAACAAAGGATAATCTGAAAGCGCAATTGTTTTACATTGACCAATTACTCGCAGCGGTTAAAACCTTAAAAGAAACCAACAAGTATTTGATAGGCAAAGTTCATAAGGAATATGACACGAAAGTTATAGTGACAGAAAAAGACAAAATGAAGGCAGAGCTACTCAGTCAAAAGTATAACGACACTATTTTTATCAGCATCATTGTAGTATTTTTTGCAGGGTTACTATTCATGACGTACCGGCATTTTAAGAATCGTGCGGTATACAAGCAAAAATTTAATGAGCTAATGGTTCAAATTAAGGATGAAAACAGAAACAAAACAAAACTTAAAAATGACAAATCTGAAATACTAGATATCAATGCGGATACAGTGAACAATGTTTTAAAACAATTGGATAAATTCGAACGCGAAAAGAAGTTCTTAGAAAAAGACATAACACTCGTAAAATTAGCAGCTGCCTTTAATTCTAACAATAAATACCTGTCCAAAATTATCGCACATTATAAGGAAAAAGGATTTGTGGAGTATATTAATGCCCTTAAAATTGATTATTTGATAAATTTGTTACAAGAGGACAAAAGAATACGAAACTATACCAATAAAGCTCTGGCTGAAGAAGCAGGATTTAGCAGTACCCAAAGATTTGCAAATGCTTTCTTGACAAAAACAGGTATGCCTACGTCCTTTTTTATTGAACAGCTAAAGAAAGGTAATACGTAATTTATTAAGCATCAAGTATAAAATGTGTTTTTTGCCCCTTAGCGAAAAATTTAGATTGTAAAGTAGTAAGTTTAACATGAAAACATGCCGGTATAAAAACCAAAATTTTATTTTTACGCCCTAATTTAATACGATACTATTATGAAAGATTTAGTTGCAAAAATCAATGCTGAATTCGAAACGTTCAAAACAGAATCTGAATCACTGACTGAAAAAGGTGTGAAAGCAGCTGGAGCGAGAGCTCGTAAATCGACTTTGGAGCTGGAAAAACTATTAAAAGAGTTTAGAAAGGTTTCTATAGAAGAATCAAAAAAATAAACTTTTATTTAATTATTAGCCCTCTGGATTTTTCTAGCGGGCTTTTTTAGGCCGATAGTGAAAGTATGATTTGGAGCAAAATTCCCAAACACTGTTCCATTACTTTTCAACTATTTCAAGTAATTATAAAAGTAGCTTTGATTATCGTTGCAATATTAAATACCGTACCGTAATGAATAATCGTTTTAAAAGATAGCGTTATTTAATTTTCAACTGACTTTTTAGAAAACCGACCAAATCCTTTACAATTCAATTATGCAAAAGTGAAAAGATTCAATTGATATGCTTTCTATGACAATTTAAAAGTTACACTCGGGAATAATTTTTGATGTAAGCTATAATTAATCTCTCCACCTCGTTGTAACTCATTCCAAAGACTCTTTCTACGACTGATTGAAAATTATCTTTGTTGCAATTGTATAGTTCCCATATTCCTTTTTGACCGTGTTTTTCAAACACAAATTTACAAATTACCCCTCCAGTAACATATAAGATACTATTATCAAACTCATTTTTAAATTGAAACGTCATTATATCTTCAAAAGTAATTCTTTCTTTCTTTTGAAATGATTTAGATACACTTTGTAAAGCTTCCTCAAAAGTTTCATTTGCACTAGGACCGGCAAGCCAGGTAGCCAGCCCCTCATTTATAATCATAGGACAATAAAGGCGCGGATCTTTTTGATACGGGAACAACATGTGTACAAATTCATGCGGAAAATTTTCAGAACCGTAAGAGGTGAAAATTTCATTTAAAGGCGTCATGGTCTGCCCTCCCATGTATGACATCCAATACTCAAAATTATAAAGTCTACCCATCTCGTCAGAATTTGGTACTAAATAATAAGTAAATGGCTGTATTTTAATCTTAAATTGTTTTGCAATTTTTTCACAGAAAGCAATGGCTTTTTCCGCTTCTTTTTTATTAAAATTACAGTCTGGATGCACAATGTAATTTATAAATTTATGACGGTATTTTTTCCAGTTTCGAGTGTCATACGAAATTACATTTTCTAATTTAAATTCACCTTGTGAGTTTCTGACTGCATACAATTTTGTAATGCAATCCGGTGTAAATTTTTTATATTCCTGATCTGGATTGGCTACTGCAAAAATTGTTTTTATCTGGTATCTGTTTACTGCAATACTGTCTATCTGCAGTATTTTAGGAATGTAATATCCCAAGTATTGATTTGACTTGTAATAGTTGAACATTAGATTAGCTGCTCTATCAACTCTTAAAATCTTACTTTTTAAATAATGTTCCGTTTCCTCTTCTTTCCAATTTGGATTTTTGTAAATACTGTCGGGCCTTGAATTCAAATAATTTTTGTACAGTTGGTATACGGCTTTCACAGCAACTTTCGAAGTATCAACTCTAGCGGAAATATCAGGGTTAATAGTTTGAGCCTTGCTAGTAAAACTAATCATTCCCAATAATAAGTAACAGATAAATAAGTATTTCATGGTATTTTTTGGTCTTTTATCTTTGATAACGAAAGTGTATTATGTTTAACTATTTGAACTTTCGTTCCATATTTATTTAAAAGATGGAAATCTCCAATTGTACGTGTTGGGTTAACTGAGAGGTGGTCTTATTACAACTAAAAAACCTTGACAAACGTTGCCTTTGATTCCGTTAAGCATTGCTATCATCTCTTTACTTTATCAAAATTACTAGCCACAACAGTAATGCTGGAAACTATTGTTGATTTTCAAGCTTTAAAAGCAACTAATCGCGTATTCATAAAGCTTATTTATTTTCAACTAATAGATACACTAAAAAAAATTCAGAAATTTTATAGGTCTTATACCATTCTTTCACATCAATAGTACCTTTTGAAACTTCGCAATATCCTAAATCACCTTTTCCAGGATCATTATTTGGTGGTGTTATTAACCCAATCTGCGTCTCTTTACCAATCTGAAAATCAATTTTTCCGTCACCGCCAGTTACTTCACGAAGTAAAAATGTACCGTCATCAAAACTTTTGTTTATTTCAAAAATCTGCTTGTTAAAAAAATTTGAAAAGAAAAAGGCAATTTTCTCCTTATTCAAAATGTGCTGTGTAATAATAGAAAATTTAAATTCTTTTCCAATTTTGGGAAGTCCTTCCACTCTAGTATCAATCACAACTTTATCTTTTTCAATTTTCCCGTTCTTATACTTGCGTATTATAATCTTGAAGTTTTTATCCCTTAATTGTGTAGCATTTGAAAAACTAATATTTAATTTTTCAATTCCTTGAAAAGTCTCCATTACAAATTCTTTTGAACCAAATGCTGCATGATCATAAGCTGAAATCATTTTAATTTCATTGTCTTCAACAAACTGACTGTAGCAGGAAAAGGTCAGAAAGAACAAGGCTGTTTGTAGTATTCTCATCATTTTTTAATTTTTTAATGCGTAAGTGATGTTTTAAGTCACCCTATTATTGAAATTATTTTATTTTTTTACTTTAATCTCTTACTAGGTTAGTACTCCGTTTTTATCGTTTGTTTGTAAAAGACAGATTCTTTTATTGAAAACTAAAGTATTTTGTTTTTAACAGACAGTATTCTTTTCTAACCTATTCGTCGGAATTGCAAAGGATAAATCTTCATTTTGTATAAGGTAGCAACCCTAATTGGATAGGCTATTTTTTTACTTCTTGTTTTTAAAATTTGCTATTTGTTGCTCCCACAGTGTTGGTATAAAAGCGTTCAAACTTCCCATTTACCGTTAAGCAACGAGTAAATATATGGGATTTAAACTTACAATTAAAATTCTTTGTAAAAAATTGGTTAATGGCTCTTAAAAAAAAGGCAATTACTGAAATGCGTTAAAAACCGCTTTTAGAGCTACCAAATGACAAGCCAAACTTCTCCACATACTGTTTTACTAGATTTTCATCCACCAAGGTAAAAATCGATTGCAGCTTGTAGGCTAAAAAAATCAATCACTATTTTTCTCAACGCTAAGGGCAAAGTTTAATCATAATATACGCTGACGATAGGGACCTATTAGCCCGGTATTGATAATTTTCGAATAGGAAACCCATAATAAATCCAAAAGGTAAAGTCAAAAATTTAAAGTCTCTACCCATCAAAAACAATAGTCTAAATAAAAGTTAAAATACTTATTATCAATTTATTGTTGTTTTATTAGTTATATCTTTGAGTGTGGTTTTGATTGATCACTTGAGTAAAACCATCTGAGAAGAGAAGCTTATTCAAATAGTTATTTCATACTTAACGGCATGATTTGATAAATGGTGAATCAAAATCTACAATCGGAGGCCCTTTAAAAGGCCTCCTTTTTTTGCTATATCCTACTCGTCAGATTTAATTGCTGAGGTACTATAGATTTTTCGAGACTACAAAATAGAATTAGATAAATAATGTACGTTCTTCGGGTCTCTGCTATTATCAAAAAAAGCTGGCCTCCCCTATTTACTTCGCAGCTGCATAACTCCCCTGAACTATTTTTTTGCCTAAAGTTCAATGAAAGTAATACGTAAGTCACAAGTACTCACTTTTACTTGTCTTCGTCAACAATTAGTTTCAACGAATTGATGTAATCCGTATCAAATTCAATCACTCTAATTTTCTTGGGCTTGAAACTCATTTCACCGTCAAACTGTCCTTCTGTTCCTAAAAAATCGATGACAAGTTCTTCTTCATTTAGCTCTATGAGTTTACCTAAATAAACCGCTTTGTCAGACTTAGTCGCAATTTGAAAAATAGTATACTTACTGGCTAAAAAGTGGATGATGGAGGACAAATCCTGTAGCGGAATTATTTCTTCGGCACTTGTTTTTAACCCTTTCAATTTAATTACCCTTTCTGTGAATTCATGATCTTTGTCCTGAATAATGGCCTTCACATTTTTATTTTTCAAGATCGTGTAGCCATCAATTATAAAATCGACCGGATTATTTTTCAGTAAAATCCAATCTTCCGTCCAATCAATAAGAAAACCACTAAAATTTTCTTTTTTGTCTTCAAATTGTATTGTAATTAATTGACGTATGTATTTTTCCATTTTATATTTTTGTTTGAAGGGCATTCTACCTCTAGCTTAATTTCACTTCAATCATCAGGATAAAAGCCTTGAACGAACTTTATTTTAATAACTAGATAGTAAAGGTATGTACTTTGAACTATAATTCAAACTCTTTCGAATGCTTCCGATTACAGTTAGACAAGTACCTTACACCACTAACTGCCCAATTATAAAAGGCCATTTTTTGTAATTAGATGCGTTACAAACGCTCCGATTCAACAAACAAATTAATCAGCCCCTCGATACCATAAGCACCAAGAAAGTTGATATCACTAATAAAGTTTAATTGAAAATCTGCCATTAAATTTAGCGCTTCAACCCGCCTGCCCTAAAACTCATTTTGTAAGCAATGCTTTATTTTTATTTTTTAGAGTTCTTAATGCTCAAAGCTTTCTGTTTTATCCATTGTAATGAAATGTCCACAGGTTCTCTATCATTGTCAGAAGATGTATTGTGTCCTAATTTAGAAAACAATGTATATTCGAAAGGATTGCCTAGCGCTTTCAATGTATTTAATTGCTCGATGCACAACTTAACCGGAATTTGGATGTCTTTCTCACCAAAAAGCCAAAGTCCAGGAATCAAAAGAGTATTCAAGGAAATTTTAGGGTCAGTAGCTGTAAATTGATACCTATCCGGGTCATTTTTTATATGCTCACGAGCATCTGATTCTGAATGATTTTCCCAAAAAGTAGTATTCCCATTAGTATAAAATTGAAATCGAAGCTGTTCTAAGGTAGTAATGGTAGGGCAACTAAATAAAACCATAAATTCTATTTGCGGATTTTTGCTTGCAGCAATTGGAATTATCCATCCTGCTTGACTGAAGCCAACTAATCCAATTGGTGTTTTTTTATCTGTTAAATAGGTTCGAAATGTATTTACTGCTGCGCTTGCATCATCTGATAATAAATTAAGATTACCAGTGTCAATATTATTCGTACCAACTGATGGCCCTATGTACACACCAGCAGATTCTCCAACTCCACGTTTGTCATAAGTTAAAACAGCAATACCTTCCTTGGCTAGACGTTTAGCGAACTCCATTTCTCTTTTTACAGGATCTGACCCATGAACAATTACAGCAGCAGCAATTGGATTTTTAGGCATTAAAATTGAGCCTGCAAGAATGATTCCCTGGCTTTTAAACTTTACATCTTGAATAGTAAAATCAGTCGATTGCGAAAATACAGTTAGTGGTAAAGTTATTACTAATAACCAAAGATATAAGTTGGAAGAAAAGTTGGTTTTCATTTTTGATTAGTATAAAAAATTTATTTTGGACAGTCTTCAATAGCAATGTATACAACTTGAAAATAAGTTAGACAAAATCAGACCTTTCACTCTATTTTTGGGTCGATAGGTCAGACCACAATCATACTTTACATAAAATCAAATATATTGTTTTATTCTTACAAATCATCAGATGGATAATTATTAGTAGCAGGCCTCAGCAACAAAGAGTATAGTGTGCAATTCTGGAATTGAATACTTAAAAATCAGCAGCGCACCAATCCGTATCCCAAGCTCTCACAATCATTTATCTTTTTTTCTAAAAAGCAAATAGCAAGGTGTACAATTCGCGAATTGCACACCCTGCTCTATATTGTTACTTAACTAAAATGTAAAATTAGAATGTGAAATATCTTCAAAGCATAGTGCTATTCATTCGTGGATTACAAGATCACTATCGGGTAAAAATTCCATTTAGTTTTTTAGGGCATTTAATCCAAAAATGGTTGTAGTTCAGCTAAAAATCAATAGAAATTGTTCGTGTTAAAAGCAAAGTTTGCACTAGTGCATAAACGGTTATTGTATATTTCAGATTTTGTAATTGATTAGTGGTTTTCTGAACAGGAACTCAATTATTTTTTTAAGTATTCTCTTTTTCTTTTATTAGAAAACAATAAACTATAATTCCTCTAATACAGTGTGCAATTCTGGAATTGAATACTTAAAATCAGTATTATACCACTGTGCGTCACTAGTTCTCACTTCACTTATCTTTTTTTGTAAAAAGCAACGAGGACAGTGTTTAATTCGCGAATTGAATACTCCAAATTCACTCTTAAACCAGTTTAAATCCAAAGATCCCTCTATCCTTTATCTTTTTTTTAAAAGCAAATAGGACAGTGTGTAATTCGCGAATTACACACTGTCCTATTTACATATTCTTACCTAAAAAAAAAATGGGATTTAAAATCCACTTTTAACTATATGAACCATCCTAAAATAACGATACAAGTTATTAAATTAATCCTTTTATATAAGCCTTAGTCCTGAACATATTATACAACGGGTTTTTCATAGTTACATTTTCATTTTCGGGCAATTCTGGAAAAATATCCTTTTGAAGTTTTATAATATAGTTGAAAAACTAATCTACAATTTCAAACTGTTGATCCACAACTAAGATTATAGAATTTAATTTTATTTAAACTCCTTGAATAGACAATTTCTTTGCGTGATTAAAAACTTACTGTCTTTGTTTGGCTGCCGTAAATAGCAAAGCTATCGCTTTTTAATCTTTTTAAATCCTAATCCTAAGATAAGCTCGAAGAATAATTAGGTAGCCCAAAATAAGGCTCTCCTTAGTATTAGGCTTAATTATTTAATATTTTATTTTTGATTACTTTTAAACAGTATAAGTTTCTCCCTAAATAGATTAAATTTGTGTTCTCTATAAAATCTTCAAATACAATATGAAAACTGAAAAAAGATTAATCTACCTAGATAACAATTCAACTACACTGGTTGACCAAAGAGTTCTAGATACAATGATGCCATTTTTCACCACCAATTTTGCAAATGCAAACAGTACTCATCAATTTGGAGTTGGGGCTTACAATGCAGTCAAAGAGGCGCGAAAACAAGTAGCTGAATTAATTGGGGCTGAAACTAATGAAATTATTTTTACAAGTGGCGCAACCGAAGCCATAAATTTGGCTATAAAAGGAGTTGCTGAAAACTATTCAGATAAAGGGAAGCATATAATTACTGTAGTTACAGAACATAGCGCAGTTTTAGACACTTGCAAACATCTTGAAACAAAAGGTTATGAGGTAACTTATCTAAACGTTAAATCTGATGGCTTAATTGATTTAAACGAACTAAAAGATGCTTTAAGAGAAGATACAATTCTAGTTTCTGTAATGTTTGTAAATAATGAAACAGGAGTTATTCAACCAATAAAAGAAATATCAAATTTATCTCATTCTGTAGATGCTTTTTTTATGACTGATGCCACTCAAGCTGTTGGTAAAATTGGAGTAAATGTTGATGATTTAGAAATTGATTTACTTTGTTTTAGTGGTCACAAAATTTATGCTCCAAAAGGAGTTGGAGCACTTTATGTAAGACAACGCCAAAATAGAATAAAAATACCTGCATTATTTCATGGTGGTGGACATGAGAGAGGGCTAAGAAGTGGGACATTAAATGTACCCGGCATTGTAGCTCTAGGAAAAGCATGCGAATTATCATTAAAAGAAATGAAGCAAAATTCTGATCACATAAAAACATTAAGAGATTATATAGAGTTACAATTACTTGCTATACCTGATACTTTTGTAAATGGGAATACATCAAAGCGTTTATACAATGTTACTAATATTTGTTTTGTAGGAGCTGATAGTGAAGCTGTAATCATGGGACTAAGCAATTACGAAAACAACTTACCGTTAATTGCCGTCAGCAATGGAAGCGCGTGTACATCTGCTAGTATTAACCCTTCTCATGTCTTAATTGCTATGGGACTAGATGAAAACAAAGCATTCAATAGTATTCGTATTTCCTTAGGAAAATACAATACTAAAGACGAGTTAGACATTGTTGTTAAAAATATAAATGATGTAGTAGCAAATCTAAAAGCAATGGTATTTTAAAATTAAATTATCATTTTTTTAAAGGCCGCCACTATATGATCAATTTTATCTGCAACTTTTATAACATCATCTTCTTTTCTATCAATATCACAAAATTCTTTGTAGGGAATTAGTGCACACACTTCAAAACCCAATGACATAGTGAAATAAGTCCTGTCAGTATTTATTATAAAATCATTCCATCTGCATTTTTCTCTCCAGTTATATTCAGGTTTAAAATGTTCATCCATAAAAAACTCAAAATCTTGCCAAGAGTTAATGTTCCATTTTCCCGATTTATTATAAAAATTGTCTTTTGTATGAGTATTTATATTTAAATCTGTCAAACCATAATTTAATCCAGTCAAATATTTGTTGAAATGACATATTTTTATGTTGTATAAAATATCTAACTCATATATCTTTTCATCAATGCTTATTGTTGATTCATTCATCCAATCCATTGGCTTATTATAAATGTGATATCCTTGAGTTTTAGTATTTCCAGGCCAAATGTAAAATCCTATATAATCTTTAATCTCTTCTCTTTCATAATGATGAAAATAAGGGATGATTTCACTTGCCCAATTAAAAGGAACTGCAAGACCTAATCTGTCTGAATAATCTAATAATGAATATTCTTTACAATTAGACAGGGCTTGTTTCATTCTTTGCATTAAGTGATGATGCTCAGGACTTCCCCATTTTGTGGAAAACCTTAGTGAATTAAATGGTTTTGGCTGAAACCAATTTGGTCGTTTTATTTCGGCCAATTTTAAAAAGTCTCGCAAAAATGAAGAGCCAAATGAAGTAACTTTCTCTAAATTGTGAACTTTCTCCATCAAAGTTACTATTTTATGCCAGGTTATGCAGATAGGTTCAACATCAATACCTTCACTTTTTCTTTTAATAAAAGGGTGAACTTGATTAAACAGCTGTCTTTTACAATCTTCACCGTTCTTTTTCACTTCAATAATCAAAACGATATCTTTTATTGTAATAATGATATCTGTTATGTTTTTGCCTGAATATAATTTCTGTTCGAAAAAATCAGATAAGTCTATTCTTTTATTAGAAGTTAGTGCGACTGCATAGACTTTTTTATAACTTTCATTTCCTATTTGAGCTGTATCAATCTGAAGGTCAATATCGAAAAAAGAGCTATCTTTTGAATACGTCGAGAAAAGATAATTATAATCATCCTCAGAAATTATTGACTTTACAAACTCGTTAAAAAATATAGATGAATTCAACAATGTTAATGAAAAAGCACGACTTAAATTGTTTTCTAAAAATTCTAGAGAGGGACTTTCGTTGTAAAAATGGAATAAATTTAAGTGACGGTTCATTCTTTTGATAATAATTTTAAAGTAATTAATAATCCCAAAACAGGGGATTAAGTTCGGTTAAGATAAGGTTAAAATGTGACGTTTTAAAGGTATTTAATTCTAAAAAAGCTCTGTGAACATCTTTCAAATCCATTTTCCAAATTTTATTAGTAGTTAGTCTTTCGAAAATCATTTGAGTTTCATTCCACTTTTTTATTTCATATTCATGACCTCTTAAACTTTTAAATTTTAGTAATAATTTTGATTGTCTGAAAAAATCTTCAAATGAAATTTCAGGATTTGATTTAATATAATCCATAATTATTCCATTTCATTTAAAACATTATCTAAAGCGTTTATGTAAACTGGAATGTTTTCTGTCTCGACACCAAATTTCTTTTCGATCATTATATCAACTAAGGAATTACCATCGATAAGAATAATCGGAACAGCGCCAGGTTTTCTTGTTGCCCCTAAAGCTTCTTTAGTAAATTTTGATGTCGTGAAGATTATCCCTTGTTCAAACTCTCCTTGAATCGCTCCTCTAAATTTGTCAATTTCAACTCTACTTACTGAATTGTTCTTCCATCTTTTACATTGAAAAGCAACATTAAGATGCGTGATGCCTACTTTTAATTGTCCAAATCCATCAATACCACCATCTTTAACATAATTAGTTACAGTCATTTTTTTAAACCCATAAATGTCTAATAAATGTTTTGCAAATACTTCAAAAGAAACTGGTTCAATTTGTTTCAATTGATTTAAAATTTGTTGTTTAAAAGCCTCAGTATGTTTTGAATGTATATCTTTTAATTCTTTGACTTTTGATTTTAAGTTTTCAGTGTCTTTACGGACTATAATTTCAGCTTTCAAATCAATTTGTGATTGACCTGGTATGGATACATCTTTAATCCAGTAAGTTCCATCTTTTAAAGCTTGAAAATATTTTTCTTTTCTTGCTGTTGGGAAATCTATACCTATACAATGCTTTCTTATAATCGCTTTTACAATATCCTGAGGCCTCTCAGCATTAAATCTATATAGGTCGTTGAGAATTATGTAATCATATATATCTCTAACGGATAATGATTTCCCAACTCTTTTTAGAGTTTCAATGACGGCTTCATGGATGGTACGTTTCTTCATAATATTACACTACAACTGTATCTTTTCTTTTAGGTCTTGATAAAGAACATTGATTGATTTGCTTGTAAACGGATATCTCTTTTCTGTATCATTATCCTCCCAATTTATATCCTTCGCTTTTTCTAGGTAAGTTATATAGGTGTCTTTTTTATCTCTCAATTCTTCAGGAATATTTTTTAGAATATCGGCTAATAGTTTCATTAATGCTTGATATCCTACATTCGTTTGCAATACATTCGTTTCAGTAGTACTCTCTAAATTCCAGTATGACACTCCTTCTGTATTTAAAAAAATTTCCTTTACTGCTGAAAAAAACGTGTACATAATCCTAACAATCATTTTGTCATTATTCGATGAATAATAATTTCTAAAAATTAAATTATAAGGATTTAAAGTAAGTTCTTTTCTTTCTTTAGTTCTTTCAATTTCAGATTCTCTTTGATTCCTACATATATTGAATAAAATTGACTTAACCATAGTTGCTTGAGAAAGCGGTATGTTTTCTCCTCTTTTGTAATTGCCTCCAACAAGTTTTATTCTATTAAAAAAAGGTGATTTTTCCAGGCCATTAAGCGCTAAAACAACTTCTAGTGATGTTTTCTGAGGTGTGTCATCATTAGTTAAACCAAATAAGCTAAAAACAAGATTTTCAGGTACTTTAGTTTGAGTTTTATTAATTGTAGAAAAAATCATGGCTTGATACTCTAAAATTGGATCAATAAAAAAAGTTACTACAAGTTCAAGATTGAGTAATCTTTCAAGTGTTTTTTTATGAATTTCTATATTTTCTAATTCCTTAGGGTCCTCAATTGAATCAAAGGTTCTTTCTAATGCTCGCTCTATGCCTTTAATTCTATGTTGCCCATCTATTATTGTGAGATATACATCTCCATTATCTTTTTGAAGTTCTTCTTTAACAATCTTGTTTAAAGTTATACTTTCATTTCCTTCTGTATCTAATTCTTTAAGATCTATGACTTCCTGAGGAATTGCGACTACAATATTAGTTGGAAACATCGAAGCTCGATCATAAATTAAAAAGTCAGCAATTCTCTCTACTTTAGCATTATTTGTTTTTCTTTGGATTTGTGGATTATATTCTGGCATTATTTGAGATTGCCCTTCAAATGTTTCATCATTACTAGTAGTTTCCTTAAAACCAACTATTAATCGTTCTGTATATTTTGTAAAATTTAAAACTTGGCTTATCTTAAAAACTCCAAGAAGGAATTCTTGGTTATTTTGAGTAACTTTTCTGGTTTTAATTATATTCTCCATTTCTACTATAGATCAGATAATGCGTTCTGTAATCCTTCAACTTTGTCTACCATGTTTACCCCAAAGTCTTTAATATTCTTGGTTTGAAGAATAAACATTTTGTATCCAATAGAACTTGAAAAGAAAAACACATAAATTGAAAGTATCAATAAAATGAAATTCATTAAGCATGATAAATTATTTGAAATTACAGATAATGTTTGTAAGATATACAATGAGGCGCTTAAGAAAAGAAAAAACAAAGCAACAGACATTACCCTTCTTCTAACAACATGATATTCAGGAAAACTTTCAAGTTGCTCTAACAGATATGGCATTCCTGATGTTAAAACACCGAAAGAGATAATAGGTAATGAACCATTGTTTAAGAATGAAAAATATTTTTCTGTCTCATATAAGTTCGTAATTATATTTAATACTAAAACAAGTAAAAAAGTTACTAATGGAAGAAAGACCGTGATTAATTTCCAAGTAACGAACTCGTTTAAAAGATCTTTGTTTTTATTGTCGTGTAAGATTTTTTTTAAATCTTCTTTGTTCTTTTCTTCAAAAAAGAAAACCCATTCCGTAATTTTATAACCTGTATTTCTCATTTTTTCAAATTAAGCCTTAAACAATTCACCAACCTTAAATTCTTTAAGATTAGAAACTAATTGATATTTTTGAATTTTTTCCATACTGGTTTTCAGCTTTGTTGCTTCTTTTTCACCAATACCCATGAACTTTTGCATCATTTTTAAGTTTGTTTTATCTTTAATATCAAACAAAAATGCCGTTTCGCACATACTGCTAAAATCAAAAGAGGGTTGATTAAATTCTTCTATTCCCTGAGACAATAATATTACTGAAACACCCTTAGAACGAATTTCTCGAAGTATTTTCTCTAATAAATCTTGTGATTTTTTTTCTTTGAATATTGTATGAGCTTCATCAATTAATAATACATAACGCATTCCTTGATAATCACCTTCAATTGGTGCATTATCCATATTCATAAATGTATTATAAATATAGTTAATTATTAAAAATACCGATGTAAAGCGAACGCTCTTAGGTAAATCCCCTGACAGACTTAAATAGTAATTACTATTCAAAAAATTATTTTTAAGATCAACAGTCGTTTCAAATAAATCCAGTTCACTTAAGCTTTCTAAAATCTCTCTTAAAGTGCTAGCTTTATCTCCTTCGTACTCTAATACTTTTTCATAAATCTGCTTGAACGAAGGATATTGTCCGCCTTTCATTCCAGCAAAAACATCTTTAGTAGCGTCTTTTAAAGTTTGTTGTTGATTTTTACCAATATTACTATAACTGGTAATGATATCTACAAACTTATTGATACCCATAATTTTGTTTTTCTCATTGATATTATCAATAAAAGAAAGTGGATTTACAGGAAATGGCTTATAAGGGGCTTTGATTAATTCACAACTTGTAGCATTAAAAAACTCACTATTTTTCTTTTCATCTTCTTCAGTAATCCCTTTAAAATCTAAAAAGATAAAATTTACTTGACCTTTACTTTCCTTAACAACTTGTTTTAAGATACTATTAGCAAAGAAAGTTTTTCCGGTTCCTGAATTCCCAGCAACAGCAATATGTGCATTATTGTGAATTGAAGTATCATTAAGTTTAAAATAAATATCTTCATTTTCAAATGATTTACCTACCAATAATTTGATGCTTTCAGCAAAGTAGTTTTTATTAACTATTCTATTTTTTCTTGTATGTTCATCATAGATTATTGGATCATTAGAAACTTCATTTTCTTCAAGTTTCTCAATACCAGTTTCAATATTTTCTAGAAGAAAGTCAAGACCAGAATAATTCTTATTTTCCTCAAATATTTTATTCATTATGGTTAAACCATGGTCTATGTGCATTTTTATATATTTACCTATGTCTTTATCTGTTTTGTAAAGACCATAATGCTGGCAAATCAGTGCAATATAATAATCACGATATTTTCCAAATAAAATATCATCTTTATACTCTTTACCTTTACTATCAAGCAAATCTTTTTCTAAGTCAAGTTTAATATTTTTTGATAATGAGAATGAAAATGCAATTCTTGAAACGACATTTTCGGCTCCTAAATTTAAACGTCTTGTTAATTCTTGGACAATAGGTTTGTTTGCCTCCGATGTTCTAATATTAATCAGCATTGTTATACATTTTGTTGTATGTTGAAATAAAATCTTTTGGTTCTAGTGGCAAGAATTCGCTTTTATCCTCGTGAATATTGTTAATCAAGAATGTTTTAGCAATGTTATTTGACAAAATATTATATTCTCTTTCTGTTAACTCTTTATTAATTAAAGGAAAAATTACAACTTGATCTGAAATATTTGGATAGAAATATTTGACAATATTTTCAGCATGTTGTTCGTCAAACTTTTGCATTGGCGAATCAATAAACACTGGAAATTGAATATCGCTTCCTTCTACCAAAGCACGAAGTAAGGCAGTAGCATACATCTGCTGTTCTCCTTTACTTAATGATTCTTTTTTGATTTCTTCCCCGCGAACATTTTTCAAAATTATATCAATAGTTTCTCCTATAATTTCGACTTCTACTTTCTTCACAAAACCTTTTTTATGAAGCAATGTTTCCAATCCTTCAAGGATTTGTTCTTCTAAAGACTCTTTCTTTTTAATCTTAAATTTTTCAATAAAGTCCCTAAGATTCCCAATGTTTCTAGTTATAATTTCGTCTTTAACTTTATTTTTTTCAGAAACATGAAGCTTTTTAGAAAGTTCTTCTATACGCTTCCCTTTTTGAGTTTTTTCATTTATAAACTCTCCAATTTCTCGATTTAAAGAATCTATTGTTTCATCAATTCTAATAATTTCTTTATCTAAATCTTCTTTTTGTTTTCTAAACTCAGCAATCATTGGACTTTCTTGATTGGTCTCAGCATCTCTAATTTTCTTTCTTATAGAGTTGAGTTCATTTCTTGCTAAATTATATTCAGAAGTAATTCGCTTAAACGATTCTTTAAATGAGTATCTAATGTTATTAAACAAAGCTAGAAGTTCATTTTGCTCAGAATCAGAAAATTCTTGAAGCATCTTAAAATCTTCTGGTAATTCTGGGGCATCTGAAAAGAAATGTTTCCGAATTAATTTTTCAAATGTTTCAGCAAAATGCTTTTCAATCTGATAGTCAATTACCAAATCTGAAGGTTTTGGCTCTTTAATTAAATCCGTTAATATTTTATTGGTTACACCTTTTACATTTTCGTCTTTAAATTTTGCAGCTTTAAAATTAGCTTCATTTTCAAGTTGATTGCTAACTTCTAAAAATTTCTCACCTGCAATAGCAAATGGAATAATATCATAAGAATCTTTCAACTCATTTTGAAGATCTGACAGTTTTTTCGTTAAATCTTCTTCTTGTGTTCTTATTATTTGAAGTTCTTCAACAGTTATTAAACTACCTGATTTAATAAGTTTTTCCTGAATATCTCTAGACCCTTTGTTTTTTTCACTTCTCTTTTCTCTTAAATCTTGAATTAATGATTCATTGTCTTTAATCTTATCATCACAATTGTCAAATTCAGCCTCTAATAGTCTTAGCTGACTTTTTTCAGAAGCGCTAGCAGAATCCTGTCTTATTTTTAATTGTAAACCTTCGAGTTCACCTTTTATATCTTCATATTTTTTTATCCCTAAAACTTCTGAATAAGCTTTGCTTAATCTTCTTTTTTGTTCAGGAGTATTTACCTCTGCAAGGCTCACTATTTTTTCGGCATCAAAGAAGAAAAATTTAGCAATTTCGATCGGCATAATAAATTCACGAATGAATATTTCTTGTCCAACTTCTTTCGCTAATTCACTTGGATGTCCATCAATTAAAACTTCTACTTCCTCAGATGTACTTGTTTTCGCATTATAACTTCTTTTAATAACTATTTCTTTGCAAGGTACTTCTGGAATATTAAGATTATGAAATGTAATAGATACATGAAAGTTATAATCTCCTTCGGATTTTGATAGTCTATTTAATGAGTTTGCAATATATTTACTATAACCACCTTGATCGTCAATTTCTTTTTTGTAAATATCATCTACATCTTGCATTTGTCTTCCATACAAACACCAAACAAGAGACATTAAAAATGTTGTTTTCCCAAAACCATTTCTACCACTAACAACAAAAATATTTTTATCTTCCTGGTTTGAAAAATCAATGTAATTAGAATTTTTGTAAATTCTAAAATTATATAATTCTATTTCTTTAATTGTCATCTGTAATTATTTGCTTTTTTTAGCTGCATCAATATATTGGTCAAGACGATTTTCAATATCAGCTTGTAATCCTCTTTTCCTAATCATTAAGGTTTTTGTTTTTTGAAGAGCCAAAAGATCATGGATTAATTCGACATCATTAGTATTGTCTTTACAAGACTGCTTTAACAAGTCAGATTCTTGCTTGAATTTTTCTTCTTGCTTACTCATATCGATTTTAGTTTTATATATGGAGTTATAAATATCCGAAACTTTTGTTTTAAAATAACAATCTCTAAACCAATAATATTGAATCATAACTAACTCTTGATGCGTTATTAATTCTATACCTTCTTCACGTTGAATGTCTCTTTGCGCTCTTAAAATTCGAGTTAAAATTTTCACTCTAGTATCAAAAGTATAAGGTCCCCATAAATTTTCTGTTATAGTTTTGTTTCTTCTCTCTTTTTGTCTGTATTTTTCTGGATTATCCCTTGTAACTACTAAAAAATTCCTTATGTCCATCAATGGAGTCATCCACTCTTCACCATTCTCAATTAACCCTTCCATACTCTTATCTTTACTAACAACAGTGCATGTCCAGCAGCCAAATCGGCTGTTCCCACAGCTAGGTGTTGTTTCATCTATTACTAAAGGGCAATCGCCAGCATTAGCATTTCTGTAAAGAGTAATTAACTCTTTATTCGTACCTCCCCACGGCGGTGAGACTTGATTCAAGTATTGCCAAAGTTCATTCGTTGTTACGTCTTTTATTGGAGCAAATACATACGAATTAGGCAATTGATGTTTTCTTAAACGTTGCCCTTTTATCTCGTGTTTTTTTATTGATGCGGCTCTATTGGCACTTTCAGCACTTCTAGTTCCTAAAAGAATTATAGCTTCCCCATTTTCATTGATTTTTTCAGTTATAAATTTAGTAGTTGGATTAATTTTCAACCGTTCGGTACACCATCTATAAAATTTATTTGGCGCTGGATAACCTAAGCCAATAAGTTTAACCCAAAAACTTTCCTCTAATTGCGGAGTAGTCTGATGGACCGTTATTGGTAGCTCATATTGTATTGCAGCTTCTTGTATTTTATCTAAAGTGGCATTTATGAATTTTACTATTCTGGGATTTTCTACTAACGTATCATTACACACTACATAAATCCTTCTCGTCTGTCTTAAGATAGGATCTATTTTTAAAAGTGATCGCCAGACAACTTGTAACAACATTGTACTATCTTTTCCGCCACTGAATCCTATAATCCAAGGTCTTTTAGAATCATCAAACAAAAATTGATCAATTATTTCATTCTCTAAATGATTTAAGTCTAACGACATATTTATTCTCTATTGATTGGATATTTCTATTTTGTATAAAAAATGTATACCGAACAAATTAACGAAATTTATAGAGTTTTTTAGTGTATAATTTTAGATTATTATAAAAAATTAAAATTAAACACAGTAAAAACAAAAAAATAATTAAAAACATTATTCGGGACACATAGAACCCAGACAGTTAATCAAATTGTTATTCATTCGAATATTTAAATTAAAGGAAATAGGATTAATTAGAGTTGCTTCAATTACTTTGTCAGTGAAAATATTTTATTTTTTAAATAGCCATTCTTTTTTTGTCTAGTTAATTCATTGCTAACTAACAAAATTATTATGATCCTTTATAAAATCCCAACTCGATTGCGCTATTTATCTTGCTCGCAAATAAAAGTTTTTTAAGTTGATATAGCAATACCCACTTTTAGTGATATTTGATATGATATGCAAAACAAAAAAAGTCACCTCATCAGTATTTTTTCCTAAGTATTACTGTTCTGGTCCTCAAAGCCCGAAGCTTAAAAACAGCACTTCTAAAACTACCCCTAGTTTTGTTCAAGACGCTTTCATTGTTCGTGCTAAGCACGCAACAAAACCCTAGCTATTAACGGTAGTAACTATTTATCATCAACAGTTGAAAGGATTCCAATACCTTTAATAAGACCTTCCATTTCTGACGCAGTAGATACACTATTCGAATTTCGCTCCTCGCTTTTGTCATAAGTTTCAAATATTTTATTAGCTCTTTCATAAGAATCAGGAAAATCATTCTTATTCTGTTCTAAAAAGCTTAATGCTGCTAAAGTGAAACCTTCAGATGTAAATTCCATTGATTTTTGTTCAATTAATAAATGAGCTGATTTTGAAACTCTTTCGATTTTATTAATTTTAGAATTTTGATAAACTATCCAAGCAGATAAAATCACGAAAATTATTGTAAAAACTAGTTTTATCTAAGCTTTACTTTTCCATTCAACATGAAAAAAGAAGCCGATTATTCCGATTAATGCACTTACTAATCCTAATCTTATTATCGTATCCATAAGTTTTTTTGTTTTTACCTCTAAATTCAGTTCGTCTAAAAACCTTCAAACTAACTTTATTTTAGACGTAAATATATGCGATTTGAACTACAATTGAAATTCTTTTGAGAAAAAGTGATTTGTTGCCTATTAAAAGAAATTGAACCGTAAAAAGCGTTAAATCTCACTGTTAGAAAACATAAACAATACTTTATGACAGTACTATTTTACTAGATTTTGATCATTAAATTAAAAATCTATTGCAGATTGTAGGGTAAAAAATCCTCACTGTGATGGGCACAGTTTAGAAAACTGCGCTAACCATTGGGGATATCTGCGAGGTCGGGGTTAAACTAAAATACGAATTAAAACGGTAATTCCACTAAATTTGCAAATGGATAGAGACGTGTGTTAGCGACAGTGTTTTTATGTTTACTCAATTTTTTCGTAACTAAATTTTATCAATTCATCTTCCTCAACTTGTTTATAATATTTCATATCATATTTTATGATTGGTAATTCAGATGGTTTAATATTAATTTTTTCTTTGCCTTTGAAATCTAAATTATGTAAAAAAGCTGGGTAAATTTCATTTACTAAATTATATTTTTCTGGATTCATGTTTTCTGTTTCATAACAAAATGGTATAAATAATTGAAAAACTAAAACTCCTGAACAAACTACCAAACAAAGTTTTGGTTCATAAATATTATTAGTTATTTCTAATTTTCTTTTATATAAAGTTGCAAATGGTTTTTCATAGTGTTTATTTGTAAATCTTGTCCTAAACAAATTTAATGGAATGTCATAGATAATCTCCTCGTAATTATCTTTTTGAGCTAACCACTCTATAGTTTTTGTATATTCTTTTAATTCATTAGTTGGACATAATGAAAGACCAATTTTCACTAAACTTTTATAAACATTTATTGGTATAAACTTTTTCTTTTTTAAGTTAATACTTATTTGTTTGTTCAGGAAATCATGATGGAGATCCGAAAGATTGTCATGAAAATTTATATTTGGATTTCCATTAATGTATTTAATTGTTGTAGATTTTTCATTTATATCTTTTCGACTTTGAAAATTAGGGATTTTGTTTTTAGTTTTTTGTCCAATTAATGTTTGATATGGACTAATATAATTTGCCAAATCTGTCTCGTATTCACCGAATAATTTATTGCAATTATCACATTCATCGTTGCTTGTATAATTGTTTTTGCCTAAAAGCTCTGGAATAACGTGAGGTATATTTTTAAAAGTATTTTCTTTTGAAGTTTTTCGACAGAATTTACAAATCTTATCAATTGCAATATTAAACTTTCCTTTGAAGTTTTCTGTAGAACTTATTATTTCATATTTATCAAAAAAGGTTGTTTTATGCATCTTTTTTTTTAATATTGTCGCGAACGTTTTCTTGTTATAAGAGCTTTAGTACTAAAGTAGCATTATTTTTCGCTTTAGCCAAATCATCTCAAATACAAAACCAACTTTCTATTAAGCCAATTGCCCAAATCCGTTGCAGTAGCCGTTGGTAGCAGTTTATATTATTTTAAAATGTTGAACTTTAATAGGTGAATTTCCAAATGTATCTATTTTGCCAATAGACAACTTTTTGTAATTTCCATTGCCAATTTCTTCTTTTAGTTTTTCTTCAAAATCGGAAATGTTTCCATTTAAGCGTCTTATGCTTTTCTCCAAAAATTTAGCAAGTGGAAGTTCGTTTCCTTTTTCAAGTTTTTTTATTTTAGAATTCAGTAATACTTCAAACTCATCAAATTGACCTATTATTGTTTCTAGCTTATTTTGTAATTTATAATCAATTATGTATAAATTGTTCAACAGATGTTCCACAATTGACAATACAAGTAATAGTTTTTCTTCGCTCGGAACGCTCATTTCATGAACAGAATCATTCCCTAAAAATCTAATCGAGTGCATTCTTTGTGCTTCTTTTTCAGTAATAAATTTCTGTCTGACCAAGTTGTCAATTTTCTTTGCTAAGTCTTTACCAGTAATATTGTTTTCTATGCACACGGCCTCTATTACTGCTCTAAAAGCTACTCCTGTTAAAAGTAAACAATTTGCATTAAATGCGTTTATTGCTTCATTATAAACAGTTCTTATCTTTTCTGGCAGAACAAATGAATATTCTAATGAGTTTTTTACCCGTTCTTTTTTCGGATACGTTGTTATTGTTATGTCTGGTTCCCAATCTCCAATGTCATTCGGATAAGCGTTTTCAAAATCTACAAATTCATCTCTAAATGATATTCTTCCGCAACCATCACATTCGAGAATCATATATTTGATCAAGTAATGATAATCGTCGCTATTTCTATTTATATCCTTCTCTGATAAAACAGAATGTTTGTTTTCATTGTCGCAATTAGCACAATAGCTATTGATTTTTTTTTTATCACTCATTTGTGTAATTTAATTTAGAAGTCTCGACAAATTTCTAACGGTTTGGTGCTCGGCGAAGAAGCGGATTTCAAAGCATTAAACTGTCGGCTAGCACTGAACTTGATACGAAGCACAAAACTTCATTTAAGCACTGAACCCGCTTTTTTGCCAAACGCCTGTTAGTTGCTGTTCCTCTGTCAGGTCTAGAATTGTCAGTATTTATTTGAACTGTCATTCTTCAGTTAAAGTTATTTTAAAGGTCAAAAAGTTTAATCAAATTTTCTCGGCTGTAATTATTTTCAATTCCTTGTTTTGTTATTAAATATTCAGTAATCTCTTCTTTATTTAAATGGTCGTATGTTTCCTGGATACCTTTAATAATTGTCTTTAAATAATTTTCATTTGGTCTTGTTACTGTTGTTAAGTTTTCTTGGTTCGTAAAAGTAAATATTGGATAGTCATATTGAGTCTCAATACAAATTAGATTGCCATACCAGGAACCTTCATTAAAAACCAATGAACCGTCAATTATAGCCTTGTCAAAGTTGATTGTTAGTTCTCCATTATTGTCAGTTTCTTGTTTAACAATGTCAATAAATTGTTCTTTTGTAATTAAATACATTTTTGCAAGTGTCTGATGTTTTGGGTCGAAACTAGTCTTGATGAAACCAACACCACCCTTGTTCCAAGACTTCGTCTTCTTTGCGAAATACAGTTCACTATTTATATAAATTTCTACTTTATCAATTGGCAACGATTTATCTGAGCAACCGCCATAATTTTTTGCTGAACCTTTTGGTTGTCCACCTTTAATATAACAGAGAAATCGTTCTTCAAGAATGTTTGAACCATAGCTTGCATACCAAATATATTTTACTTTTTCACCTGTCATTTGTCCATTCGTTTGTTGCAATTAAGTTTTTAATCGGGTCGTCACTAGCATTGCCACTAACGTCAGTCTGTGAAAAAACTAAAATCAACCTCTTGAGAATCGCATATTTGAGATTTTTCTTTGGTAGCCCTCCGAATACTTTCTAAATTTGAAGAGGTTTTTTCACAGCCTGACGTTCCTTCGCTTGGCGAGGTTGCGAACTTCGTAACCGAGTTCTTTCGGCTAAGATAAAATTTCTTGCGGAACGTAAAATTGAATTTACCACAAAATTCGCAATCTTGCCAAACGGCTTTTACCTGCTGCCATTTACTTTTTTCTTTTGTTTGCCTTTTGTTCTGCAGCTTTCTGTTGTTTCACCCTTGCAAAGTCGGCTTTAATTTTTGCTTTCAGAATTCTCTCTCCTTCTGTAATTGCATTGTCTTCTGTGGCAAATAAAATGTCTGCAAGTGATTTGCCTTGACTCATATCCGATGGCGTTCCATCTTTAGCAGGGAACCAATGTGCCAAAAAACCTGATTCGTTTGTTGTTCGATTATGTCCAGGAACAGCACCTACAAAAAATGCGTTTGCTTGTCCGTTAATTGTTATTACTACTTGTTTTGATTTCATTACTATTTAGATATTTCGTTGTTAAGGTAATCGTAAAGTATGGTCTGTCAACTTTTCATAAATATAACTTAAAGTATCATTTTCTACAAGTTTTGACAATGCGAGGTCAACAACTTTTCCTTTAACTAGTTGTCCCCAATTCTTCTTGTTCAAAGTTGTATATAGTTCTTTTAGTTCTTGGATTTCGTCAAATATTATTTCTTGACCATAACCAAGTTTTGTTAGTTTCTCAATTATTTCATCAACTCTTTCATTAATTTCTTCTTGACTTTTGTTAATGTCGTTGTAATTCTCTTTGTGAGCTTTTCTCTTCTCTTCAACATATAACTTACCTCTTAAAGTTAGTTGTCCTGCCGAGTCTCGCATATGCATAGCAGAAACATAACCATTATCTTCAAGCATTTTTAATAACTCTCTGTCTTCTCCGTGTCTTTTTTGAGTTACTCCGTTGCCTTCTAGTATGGTTGAAATAGAATGATAACTGTTGTCATAAAGGTCATAAAGTTTATCAAGAATTAGTTCTAAAGTTTGTTCTGTGGTATATAAATTTCTGTCTATAAGTTCAACAATTTCTGGTTTTATTATTGCGTCCGAAATAGATAAAATTCGTTTGAAGTAAACCAACATATTGATTTTTTCTTTTAAGTCTTGAAATGTTTCTGTTTTAATTTGACGATAATCTTTTTTCTGGTTTCCTATATGAAATCGTTCTTGTCTAGCATTATGAAAAGAAATTGCAAATTCATTTTTGTCAAATGATGATTTCAGAAATTCAAAACAGCTTTCTTTCCAAGTTTTAATTTCAGTTTTTGTCTTTTCAAATTCTTGCTCTGTTTGGATTGAATTTTCAAATTCCAATAAAACCTTTCCCTCACTTACAAAAGTATCAAGTTGATTTAAAAAGTTGTCCCATTTTATTGTTAGTTTCATATTGTTTAATTTTTGCAATGTCGTTATTTATGGTTGCAGGTAACGTTTGGCCGCTTGGCGATGTGGCGGATTAAGGAAGCCTAAACTTTCGGTTAATGACTAATTTTCCAAGTACAAAACCAACTTCAAATTAAGCCTAAACCCGCCATATTGCCAAACGGCGGTTGAACTAAACCTTCGGTAGCACCATTGTTGATTTTGATTATCTTACGAAGATAACTAAAATAGAATATTATGACTACAAAAAAAAGCATCCTGAT
>NZ_QNUX01000014.1 GCF_003312425.1 Flavobacterium psychrolimnae
GGGTGGTCATTTTGCCCCGGAATTGGGTGGTCATTTTGAATTGGAATCAGGTGCTCACTTTAAATTGGAATTGGGTGGTCAATATCACTGGAATTTGCACTGTGTGTCATAATTTCGCCAAAAAAAAATCCAACAAGGAAAATTATTTTCGTGGTACAATAATGGTACAAAAAGGAACAAACTATCTGCAAATAAAGCTAAATAAACAGAAAGAAGAATCCCAGTTAAAATGCCGTTTTATGACATTTTAACTGGGATTCTTTGTTTTATTTTGTGATGTTTTGTGAAACCTATTTTCCGATGCAGAAATTAACAGCCCTGTATTTACTGGGGGTTACAGATCTCGAGGTACAAATAAGGTACTAATCTGAACAAAATAACGAGTCAAAAACAACAAACAAACCTTTATCAAATTTCAAATAAAATATAGCTTTGTAGATTTTGAAGTACTAAATTTCTAAGAACACATTAATCCAGTGGTTATTACAAAAGTATAAAATTTTGTATTCATTTATAATATTTTTTAATGGTTTTATAAGATATTTTTAAGTCCATAGGCAATATGGTTCGAACCCCTTATGGACCAATAATTGTTTTATATTTTAATTGACACTGTCGGGACAATTCTTGAACTGGATATGCTAACTTAGCCATCACAGAAAGTTAAGAAATAAACTTATTTTTAGCTTATGAAACAAGTCCGCAAAAAATTTATGACAAAGCTTTTAAAGAGAAAGCAGTCCAATTGAGTTATGATAGAACCAACATTTCAGAGTTCGCCAGAGAGTTAGGAATAACAGCACCACAGTTGTATAAATGGAGAAAAGAGTTCGAAGAGTTTGGAGAAAAAAGCTTTCCTGGGAAAGGAAAATTAAAACTAACTTCCGAGCAAGAAAAAATCCACGAACTGGAGAAAAGACTCAAAGATGCCGAGTTAGAGCGAGACATATTAAAAAAAGCAATCGGCATTTTTTCCAAGAGCTGTCGATGATTTATGGTTTCATTAAAAACAATGAACAACTATTCCCGATTGAAAAAATGTGCAAAGTTCTACAAGTGAGAAGTGGAAGTTATTACCGATGGAAAAAACTAATAATCACCGCAAGGCAGCAACTAAAAATTGCTATAAAAGAACAGATAACATTGATTTATTTTGAATCCAAGCAACGATATGGCAGTCCTAGAATAACGTTAGAACTTCAGAGTTTTGGATATAAAATTTCAAGAATTGCTGTAGCAAAATATATGAAAGAGCTAGGTTTGCGTAGTAAATTAAGCAAGAAATTCAAGGTAACAACCAACTTGAATCATAATTATTTAATCTTCGAAAATATATTAAACAGAGAGTTTATTGTTAAAATGCCTTCAAAAGTTTGGGTTTCAGATATCACCTATATCCAAACTAAAGAGGTATTTATCTACCTCACTACCATTATGGATTTACATGACAGTAAAATTATAGGTTGGAGTTTGAGTGACGGAATGAGTACTGATGAAACTACTCTTCTAGCATTGAAAATGGCAGTTAAAAACCGAAATATTGAAAAGGGTTTGATTTTTCATTCTGACGGAGGTGTTCAATATGCAAGCAAAAAGTTTGTCAGTGTTCTTGATTCCTATAAAAAAATAACTCGCAGTATGAGTCGTAAAGGAAATTGTTGGGACAATGCAGTGGCGGAAAGCTTTTTTAAATCCTTGAAAACCGAATTGATTTACGGAAACAAACTGATTACTAAAGAACAAATGAAACCCGAAATTTTTGAATACATTTAAATTTGGTACAACAGAAAACGCAGACATTCTGCTTTGAATTATGCAACCATTGAAGAATTTAACAATCAAATTAATTATAAAAATGTAGCTTAACTTAATGTGCAGTTTTTATTTGCATATCCAGTAGTATCTTGAGATCAATAAATGTCTACAACGAATATAAAACAAATAGTTAAAAATGCGACAAGTATTTACAAAAATTAACTAAGGTCAAACCAATGTATAAATGATATTGGCAGTTGTAATTATTCAATTAAATGATGTTCTGAATTGCAAAGGTGTTTGCTGTGTGTTTTTTTTAAACATGGTACTGAATGATTGGGGATATTCAAATCCCAAATCATAAGCGATTTCCTTTATGCTCAAATTAGTTGTAGAAAGCAGTTCTTTTGCTCTTTCAACCATGGATTCTTGAATATGTGTTTGCGCATTTCTGCCTGTAGCATTTTTCAATAAATCACTTAAATAATTGGGAGAGATATTGAGTTTTCCTGCAAAGTAGTTGACCGTTGGAATACCAGCTAGTTTAGCATCACTTTTTAGGTATGCATCCATTAATTCTTCCACTTTTGCGACTATGTCATTATTCACAGAACTTCGCGTTATAAATTGCCTATTGTGAAAACGTTTTGCATAATTGAGAAGCAGGTCAATATGCGAAACTATTAAATCCTGACTATAATGATCAATATTATTTTTTAATTCATCTTGCATTTGATGCATCAGAGACATAATGATATTATCCTCTTTTTCAGAAAGGTGAAGTGCTTCTGCTGTAGAATAAGAGAAGAATCCAAAATCACCAATAATCTTCCCTAATTCATAATGCCGTATAAGGTCTGGTTTAAAAACCATCATAAATCCTGACACAGGGTTATCGATAGGATGTGTGACAGAAAAAATTTGACCTGGTTTGGTAAAACTCATTACTCCTTCATCAAAATCATATCGACCTTGTCCGTACCTAAACTTGCCTGAGGCAGCTTTTTTAATCGCCACACAAAAGAAGTCATAATAAAAGCTGCTCCAAATTTCATTAGAATCAAATTTTAAATGCTCAAAATCAATCACGCTTATCAAAGGATGAATTGGTTTTGGCAAATTTAATAACCTGTGAAGTTCAGATATCGACTCAATTTTATATGGAGCAGTTTTTTTCATGGTAATTTTCTAAAAATCAGTAAATAAAGATAAAGTTTTCCATTGTTCCAATTCTTTTTTTTCATTTTTTCGAGCCCCCAAAATGGCATTATAGCTATCTGAACCCAAAGGAAGGTGTAAGGGCGGACTTGGCATTTCTGCAAGCTTAAGTACAACCTCTGCTAATTTTTCAGGATTACCTAACTGTTTGCCATCGAATCCAGTAAACTGCGCTATCTGTGCATCTAAATTATAGACGTCAATTTTATTTTTTGCAACACTGAGCGTTTCCTCATTCATAAAATTTGTTCGGAAAGTTCCTGGAGCCAAAATAGTTACTTTAATTCCAAATGGCGTAACTTCTTGTGCCAATGCTTCCGACAACCCTATCACTGCGTATTTCGAAGCGCTGTAGCTTCCATTACCAGAATAGCTCATATAACCCATCATAGATGCAGTGTTGATGATATGTCCTGAATTTTGTTTGCGTAGGTGCGGCAAGACATTTCTGACGATATTGGCAATTGCAAAAACATTTACATCCATTGTTTTTCTAAATTCATCATCACTTAACTCTTCAATATTTCCCAAAAGGTTATAGCCTGCATTATTGACTATAACGTCTATTTTACCGAAATTTTCTATACCAAGTAAGATAGCATTTTTAACCTCTTTCTCATTGGTGATGTCTAATTTTATTGGAAGCAAATTTCCCTTGTGTTCTTGAATTTTTTCCAGAAGCGTGTCCGTATTTCTAGACATTGCAATGACTTTATCGCCATTGCTCAAAACTGCTTTTGTAATTTCAAGTCCCATTCCTTTAGAGGCTCCTGTAATAAGCCAAACTTTTTCTGTACGCATAATTTTATTTTTTTACAAAATTACAAGGCATACAGATTTTAAAAGTTTTCAAATCAAGGATAAACGTATTTAAATCCAACAAACTTTTGACTTGCAAACATCTTATAACAACTAACCAAAACCCAATTTTTTCATCTATAAGAATCTTGGATGTGCAAACAAAAAATAGAGAAACTTATTACGATAATTTTTAGGGGCTATACTTTAAATATTAATTTATTTTTATAGAACACCCACAAGATTAGAGACCAAAAAATAGCATAGATGACCGCAAAAGTTAATGAAGCATTCATAGGATTACTGAAAATAGGAACAATACAAAATTTATAAAAATAACTCTGAAGATTGATTTGTTCAGTACTTTTCTCTGGGTTTTGAATTGTAATTGAGCTCAAAACTCTTGGAATAATTCCCGAAAAGAAAAACACAATCATAGGATTCACACCCCAAATTAAAAATAATTTTGTAAATTTTTTATAGTTTGCAACATCTATTAGGAAGTATAATAATGTTAGGCATAAGGTGGCGATGCCAGCAGAATATAGTACATAGGAACTTGTCCAAAGTGATTTGTTTATAGGAAATAGGATACTCCAAAGTAAGCCTGCAATTATTAAACCAAATCCAATGACTGCTATTTTTTTTAGAATTTCAGTTTGTTGGATTTTTAAATTTAATATTTGGCCTATGAACATTCCAAGAATTCCTGTAGCTACAGCCGGAACAGTGCTCAAAATTCCTTCTGGATCCCAAGTTTTGGAATAGCTCCATAGATGTCCTTTTAGTACTAAATTATCCAACCACGCAGCTAAGTTGGTCCCTTTTTCAAAATTTGCGGCACCAAATCCCGGAACTGGAACAAAAGCCATTACAATCCAGTAACCCAATAAAATTGATGCAGCAACCATAAGTTGTGTTTTCAGATTTGTTTTTAAATATAAAAGAGAGACCAAAAAATATACAATTCCTATTCGCTGTAAAACTCCTGGCATTCGTACATCCTTAAATGCTTCAATTTGACTGTATGCTAAGATTAGTAATATCGCTAAAATTCCAATAACGAGATAGGTTTTAATTTTTAAACTAAAGTTTCCTAAAAGTGCATAAGCGACTGCAAAGGTTATAATTAGCCTGAGAAGTAACAAGGAGATCCCCTCTAAGTCTAATAATTCAATTCTACTGAAATAATTTAAAAATAATCCTAAACAGAAAATTCGTAAGGATCGGACAATAATTTTATTAAAAACTACAGAGTCAAATTGTTTCGTTGGCATTGCAAAAGGGATTGCGCTACCCATTATAAAAATAAAAAAGGGAAAAACTAAATCGGTAGGAGTACAGCCGTGCCATTCTGCATGTGCCAAAGGCGGATAAATCGCAGCCCAACTTCCAGGGTTGTTGACAATAGTCATTAATAAAATGGTTAATCCTCGAAATACATCTAGTGAAATTAAACGCTCTTTTGTCATTTTTTTAAATTTAGATTCTTTCATTGCTGAATTCAATTATTTTAACCTACTTTTTTCAGTCTTATGAAAATGTTGTCAACACTTTTATTTGATAATAGCTTCCTGAATTATTTGCTGAATGTCTTCTCGAATTTTTTCTTTAGATAATTTATTTCCTTCATTGGATACTTCGGGATAGGTTCTATTGGATAGGAAAACATATACAATTTCTGTTTTGGGATCGACCCAAGCTATGTTTCCCGTGAAGCCGGTATGACCAAAACTGGATTCAGAAACGCATGCGCAGGTAGATCCGTCTTTCCCTATTCTTTTATCAAAACCTAAACCTCTATGAACTCCTTCAGAACTGTAATAGGAAGTGTTGAAGGCATCGAATGTTTTTTCGGAAAAATATTGCTTATTGCCGTAATTTCCTTTTTGTAAAAACAGCTGCATCATTTTGGCAACATCCATAGCGTTAGAAAAAATTCCGGCATGACCGGCTATTCCACCTTCCATTGCCGCTGCCATATCATGAACGTATCCCTGAACAACTTGGTGTCTAAAATAATTATCAACTTCAGTCGGTGCAATTTTATTTTTATCAAATTTTTCTAAGGGATTGTAGAGAGTATTATTCATTCCAAGTGAACTATAAAAATTTTTCTGACTTAAAACTTCTAATTTCTTTTTAGTTTTTCTTTCGAGGTATTCTTTCAGGATAATGAAGGTGAAATCGCTGTATTTGTATTCTCTTTTAATTGACAATGGGCTATTGGCAATGATTTTCATTATGGTATCGTGATAATCATTTCTAATAAAAAGACCGTCGGCTACTTTTGTGGAAAATTGCGAGTCAGCTATTTTATGATAGTATTTTTCCAAAGGTTTGTTTTCAGTGTCTAAAGTTGCTTTGTAAAATGGAATCCAAGCCTGAAGACCAGCATAGTGAGTCAGTAAATCCTTGAAGCTGATGTTTTCTTTATTTGTTTTAGAAAAAAGGGGAACCATTTTTTTTAATTTGGTATCCAGGTTCACTTTATTTTGATCGTATAATTGCATCACGTTAGGCAGAGTCGAAATCATTTTTGAAATCGAGGCTACATCGTATAAGTCTGAATTGGAAACTTTCGTGGTATTGTCATAAGTGTGATAACCATAGGATTTCTGGAAAATTACATTTCCTTTTCGAGCAACAAGCACTTGCATTCCAGGAGTCATTTTACCTTCAATTGCTTTTTGAACTATAGCATCGATTTTAGATAAAATGAGTGGATTCATTCCTTCATTTTCTGGGGTTGTAAAACCCAAACGGTTTAATTTTTTGGTTGATAAGCCCTCATTTATATGGAAGGATGAATTAATGGATACGGGTAATTTTCCTTTGGCCTCTATAGCTCCAAATAGTAATTCTGCTGAAACCACCTGACTTATATCAGAGTTTTGGTAGGAAACTACTAATCCTTCAATATCATCAAAATTAGTGATTGGCAATAGGGAATAAGGCTTTGTAAAAATATCCAAAATCACTTTGTTGTGCTTTGCAATTTTTTGTAACCATAGCAATTCAGTTTCCGTAAAATTCTGTTTTTCCCAAGTTTTGTTTAATTTATGGAAACTAATGATAACAGTATTGTATTTTTTTAATTCGGTGTTTAGACTATCAATATTGGTGTTAGATATTTCCGTTACTTCGGTATATTTTTTTAATGTAGTGACAAAAGTGCTGTTGACATCATCTCCCAGTTTTACGTATGCAATTTTCTGATCTAAATTTTTGATAGGAAGTATTTTCTTTTCATTTTTTAAAACAGTGATTGCATTTTCATACAATTTATAATGTAAAGCATCATTTTCTGAAGGATTGATGTCTTGAACTAAGTTTTCTAAAGCAATAGGCTTATATTTATTCAATCCCGCTTTGTACTTATAACGCAATATTTTTTTTACCGAATAAGCCAAACGTTCTTCGGTAAGAGTTCCATTTTTGTAGGCTGTTTCTAGTTTTTCGAAACCTGCCTGTACGTCTACTGGACCAAGTAAAATGTCATTTCCAGCAAGAATTACAGCTAATTCAAGATCACCAGGACCTAGGAAATCTGTGGCGCCTTTCATGGCTAAACCATCTGTAAAAATTAATCCTTCAAAACCCAGTTGCTTTTGAAGCAAGTTGGTTACTACATTATACGAAGCGGAAGAAGGAAGATTTTTTCTAGGATCTAAGCTTGGAATTTCAAGGTGTCCAACCATAACGGAGACCAAACCTTCATCGAATATTCTTTTGTAAGGAAACAGTTCCACCAAATCGATTCGTTCTTTTGAAAAATCAACCAAAGGCAATGTATGATGCGAATCGGCAGCCGTATCTCCGTGTCCTGGAAAATGTTTTCCGGTACTGAAAACACCTTGACCTTGAACGCCTTTCATGTAGGCGATGGCTTTATTGCTAACATTAGTTTTATCTTCACCAAAAGAACGGTTGCCAATAATTGGGTTTTTTGGATTGGTGTTGATGTCAAGAACTGGAGCAAAATTAAAATGGATTCCCATTCGCTTGTTTTCATTCCCCATGTTTTTACCAACTTTCTCAATTAAACTTAGATCTTCGATCGCTCCCAAAGTCATGTTCCAAGGATACCGATAGGTAGAATCTAATCGCATGCTCAATCCCCATTCGGCATCTATTGCAATAAATAATGGGACATCAGATTTAGACTGATACGCATTAGTTAATTTCGCTTGACGCATTGGTCCACCTTGAAAAAAAAGGATTCCACCAACTTTGTATTCTTCGATTAGGGCTTTAACTTCATTTTCGTGAACAGAATCTTTATTAGAATAAGCTGAAATCATATACAATTGGCCTATTTTTTCTCGACTAGACATTTTGTTGTAAATACTGTCAACCCAATTCGTTTCACTTTCAGAATTTTTAAAAAAAGTCTTTCTTTCTGATTTACTTTTAGGAACATAAATGTCTATTTCTTCTGAAAAGGAAGCTTTTTTTAAAGCGGTAATTGTATTGGTTTTTTTAGAAACAGCACAATTGGTAATCAAAAATATAAATGCGGCGTAGAGGCTAATCTTTATAAAGTAATTTTTCATCTAATTATTTTTTGGGACAATTGATTGGTCAATTATTTGTGTTTTTAATGTGATTTAAAAACTAATTTTTTTAATGCTATGGGAACTTGTCAGGAACAATCCTAAGTAAGTTAAGAGTCCGTTTAGTACTATTAATTCATTATCAAATACATAACCCGAAAACAATATTTTAGAGTTTTCATTTATTATATACGTGAAGAAAGGAGCTAATAGACAGATAAAGGGGACTAATTTATCATTTACGTTTCTTGATTTTTGAAACAGACCAAAAGCATATAATCCTAATAATGGGCCATAAGTATAAGAAGCAACCTTGAATATCATCCCAACAACAGAACTATCATTGATTGAATTAAAAATGAGTATTACTAAGAAGATTAATGCTGAAAAACTGATATGAACGATATGCCTTTTACGGACGGTATTTTGTTTATGGCTATTTTCGGCTTTACCCATTCCCAAAAAATCGACGCAAAAAGAGGTAGTTAAAGCCGTCAGAGCTGAATCGGTAGTGGCGAAAGTGGCAGCAATAATTCCCAATAAAAATACAATTGCCGGAATTGTTGATAAATGATTCAATGCGATTTCAGGAAAAAGCAAATCGGTTCTTGGTTTGCCTGTAATTAAATCGACAGGGATTGCAATTCCGTTTTTATCAGCATAAATATATAGTAAGGCACCAACACTTAAAAAGAAAATATTGATAATAACGAAGATTCCCGTAAAGGTAAACATGTTTTTTTGTGCATCACCAATGTTTTTGCAGCTCAGATTTTTTTGCATTAAATCTTGATCCAGCCCAGTCATGGCTATAGTTACAAACATTCCTCCTAATATTTGTTTTACAAAATGAAATTTACTTCCTAGGAAATCATCAAAGAAAAATATTTGTGAATAATTACTATTTTTAACTTCATTGAAAGCACTAACGGCACTTAAATTCATACTGTCGCAAATAAAATAGATCGTAAGGAAAACCGATGTCACAAGGAAAAAAGTCTGTAAGGTATCCGTAATAATAATTGTTTTCAATCCACCTCTGTAGGTGTAAGAAAAAATGAGCAGCAAGGAGATTAATACAGTTAATGCAAACGGAATATTATAATAATCAAATACAAAACGCTGTAATACTATTACCACTAAATAGAGTCTGAATGCAGAGCTTACCGTTCTGCTAATCAAGAAAATAGTGGCTGCTGTTTTGTAGCTGTAAAGCCCCATTCTCTGTTCTATATAACCATAAATCGAGGTTAGATTCATTCTATAATACAGTGGTAATAATAACTTTGTAATTATTATAAATCCGATAGCATTACCCAACACAAACTGAAAATATTTGAATTGTTCGCCACTCGCGGCGCCTACTTCTCCTGGAACAGATATAAAAGTTACTCCCGAAAGAGCGGTTCCTATCATCCCAAAAGCAACTAAATACCATTTTGAATTTTTATTGGCGGTGAAAAAAGCATCATTCCCATCATCCTTTTTGCTGACTCTATGTGAGATGTAGAATAATGTAGCGAAATAAACTATGATAAGGATTAGAATTGCACTTGGAGTCATTTTGTATCTTTATAGGTTTATTGTTTTTTATGAATCTGTAACAGACTTTAAAATAGTTTGTTGATTAAATTTCTAGATTTTTATTTTCAGCCAGTAAAACAGCTCTGACACTTTTGTGTTTTTTTAGTAATTCAGAAGCTAATTTCTCGTCAATGTGCAGTTCTTCTATAATCATTTCAACACCTCTTTGTACTAGTTTTTTATTAGACAATTGCATGTCAATCATTTTGTTGCCATAAATACGCCCTAGTTTAATCATAACAGATGTTGATATCATGTTTAATACTAATTTTTGAGATGTTCCAGCTTTCATCCTCGTACTTCCGGTAAGGAATTCTGGACCTACTATCAATTCAATAGGGTAGTCGGCTTGTTTCGAAATTAGACTATCACTATTACAGGAAATACTTCCAGTTACGATATTGTTTTCTTTCGCTTTTTTTAATCCGCCAATAACATAAGGAGTATTTCCCGAAGCAGCAATTCCTATAACCACATCTAAACTCGAAATGTCGTAGGCTGATAAATCTCTCCAGGCTTGATCAATGTCATCCTCGGCATTTTCTACTGCTTTTCTAATAGCGGAGTCGCCACCTGCAATGATGCCAATAATCCAATTGTCCGGAACTCCAAAAGTTGGCGGACATTCTGAAGCATCAAGAATACCTATTCTGCCGGATGTACCCGCGCCGATATAAAATAGTCTTCCACCAAGTTTCATTTTAGACACAATAATATCAACTAATTTTTCAATATTGGGAATTTGTTTTTCTATTATATCTGCTACTTTTTTATCTTCATTATTTATGCTACAGAGTAGTTCATTAGTACTCATTTTATCTAAGTTCGAATAGAGCGATTCCTGTTCTGTATCGGGATTAATTTTTACCATTTCTTATTTTTTACTGATTAGGGATTTTTTTTTGTAGGCCAGATTCAATGTTTGTATTTTATTAAAACAGGGTCCTAGTTTTATTTGACAATAAACAAGTATTTAATAGATTACATACTTCATGCGCATTTTTTTAAATGCTGTTAATCCATTTTTCCAACTTTTTCTTATTTTATTTTCTGAAATTCCGCTTTCAATTTGCTGCTGTAATTTTTTTGTCCCAGCAAGTTTTGTAAAAAAAGGATTGAAGAATTTAGTTTTGTCACTGGTATTTTGATAGGCTTTAATTAACCATTTTAGTTCTAATCGAGTTAGTTTAGGGTAAGCCGCTAAATCTTCACCAAAACACTCTTTTCCATTATAAAGTGGGTCTTTTGCTCCGAAATTTGGTTTTGGAGTAAAAGTAAAAGTGCTTATCGTTAAAAAAGGAGAACCATAAATTTGAAATTGTTTTTCGGTTCCGCGGCCCACACTCACATTAGTCCCTTCAAACAAGCACAAACTCGCGTACAGATTTATGGATTGGTCATTTGGTAAATTTGGAGATGGTTTTAGGGGTAAACTATATTCCATTGTTCGATTATAATCAAGGCAAGGAATAACGGTTAATTTGCATTGTGCAGCGTTTTTAAGCCATTTTTCTCCATTTATCATTTGCGCATATTCCCCGATTGTCATTCCGTGAAGGAGTGGAATAGGGTGCATGCCTACAAAACTGGTAAATTCTTTTTCTAAAAGTGGACCATCTATGATACTCCCATTAGGGTTTGGTCTGTCTAGAATTACAAGAGGAATTCCGTTTTCTGCGCAGGCTTCCATGACATAATGCAAAGATGAAATGTAGGTGTAGAAACGTGCTCCAACATCTTGTAAATCAAATAACATGATGTCAATTCCAACTAATTGTGCTGCTTTTGGCTTTTTATTATCACCATAAAGAGAAATAATTGAGAGTCCGGTTTTGGCATCTTTTCCATCAACGACATGTTCACCGGCATCAGCAGTTCCTCTAAACCCGTGTTCAGGAGCAAAAATGGTTTTGATGGCTATTTTTTTTTCTAATAAAAAATCTACCAGATGTATTTTGTTTGTCAGAATCCCAGTCTGATTGGTAACAATTCCAACCTTTTTGTTTTGTAACAAAGGGAGGTATTTTATATAATTATCAGCACCTGTTTTAATTTTTACAGAATCACTTGCGATTCTTTTCTTTGCACTGTTATCTTCTGAATGAGAATAGCAACTGATAGTAACCATTAGCATTAAAAAATAAATATTTTTTTTTAAAATAAAATACATTGTAGTGTTCTTTAAAAGTGACGAATTAATAAAATTGCTGTTGATTTAAGTACATAAGGAAGTGTGCCATAAATGAAATAGCTTTTTAGTTTAAATAGAAAATCTATTATTTAAAGGTAAAAACATATTTGCACTATAGGCCGACTGAAATTGGTAAACAAAAACCACTTTAGAATTTTCTGAAGTGGTTTTTGGTAAATCTTATTTATTGGTGTAAAATGTTATTACAGGAATGTTGATAGTTGTACTAGGTGCTCCTGCAGATAATCCTCCAGCATAACCTCTGCAATAAACGGTATAAATTCTACCTGCTCTTGGAACAAAAATACCAGTTCCTGAATTAGCTTGATTAGCTACAAGAGCTGGAGCGGTTAGAGTTGGGTTGTTTGATGCGGATCCTGCAACACGCAATTGCAATTGATAACCTCTGGTATCAGTAGGATCTTGTGGCTCTATAGGAATGAATTTTTCGTCTCCACCTTTGAAAGTTATATTCTTGTAGGTTTGAATCTCTTTTGTAATTACAGGAGTAATTCCACTTATTGAAGTTGTTTTGATAACGCCTAAGTCGTAACCAACTACAGGAGCGTTCGAAATAACATTTATAAAACGAATATAAGCTTTTGTTTTGTCAAGATCGGCTACTGATAAATCATCATTGACTTGAAACATTGAATACGTAACAGGTGCAACAGTTGGGAGTGAGCCAATTAGGAAATTGGTATAGGATTTACCTTTTTCGGTTACTAGTTTACCCACAAAACGTTCTACTGCCGGAATTTGAGGAACTGTTGCAGTGGCGGCAATTATTGGAGATACCGCGCTTATGGTCTGGTCACCTGATTTTACCAAAGCATAATTGATAGATCCCGGATATTGCAATCCGTAAGAAGTTCCAACAGGAAGACCAACACTAATCCCAACAGAGGAGATTTTCTCTGCTCCCAAAAAATAATTCACTTGAAAATTTGTTCCGTTTGCACCAACAGCGGCGTGAATAAATTTCACATTTGAAGTGTTTTCAGACGCACTTGTTGCATAAGGAGTAAAATCGTGTTCCTCTCCACAAGAGGCGAACATTACCATTCCTAGAATCGGTACTATGGATTTTACAATTGTGTTAAATATATTTTTCATTTAATAAGTTTTATAGGTTTGATAAATTACGGTTTAGAGAACCACATTTCTACAGTATGGTAATCTACTTTGTCTGCGCCAATTGCTTGTAAAGCCGTAAAATTCCATACATACTCTGAGTTGAATCTTGGACGAACTCGGTATGGCAATTTTCCATTATTATCAACAAATAAGCTAGTTGGGAAAGCCATGGTTTTGTAAATATTTACGTTGTCATAGCGGTATTTTCGCATATCTGTCCACGCTTCTAAATTACCGAAACCAAAAAGAGAGATATATTTTTGCAGGATTATGTGACTCATCGTCAAGTCAGCTTCCGCAGGAACTACATTTGCATTAGCAAGAAAAACTGATTTTTCTGACGTAGATATAGCAGTTGTGATTGGATATGTTGTACTACTAATAGTATTTGCATTTACAAAATCGATACTAGCTTCTATTCCTTTTTTGTATGCTGCTAAAGCCATAACTTTATCTCCTTTAATGAAAGCCGCTTCTGCCTTGATAAATTGAATTTCAGCATAAGTCATGATAGGAAACGGTGCTTTATCTCTAAAAATATATCTGCCGGGTGTTGTAATACTTCCTGCCAAGAATGTACCCCAAAGGTTAGGTATTCTACTTGGTCCCGCAGTCGAAGAAGCCGTAGTATTTAATGGATTACCTATAAAAGTATATTTGGTCGGGTCTGGATTTGCCGCTGATGCCGGAGCTGTTTCAGATGTTCCAATGGAAGGAGCTAAAATTCTTGACATGCGGGGGTCTACTGCGCCTGTGAATACAGATCCGTTCATTACTCTGACCATAAAATCAGTTTGGCGGAATGTTGAAATGTTGTTTCTACCCGGCCCATTGAAATTGCTATCAGCTGACACGGAGCCGTTGTAACTAATTAAGGCATTATCTGCATTTGATGCCAAAGATTTGTCGCAGGCTTCAATCACAGCTGTTGGGTTGTAACTAGCTTTATTTATTTGGTTATTCAAATTACGCGCTACTACACCCCAAGCAAATTTGGTCCATTTAGCTCTATCGCCGTTATACATTTTATCTCCCACGGCTGTGTAGGTACTAGAGACTTTACCATCTGTGCGAGCTAAGTCAACAACACCTTCGTTTATCAAACGCAACACTTCAGCATACACTTGTTCTTGTCCTACATAGTCAAAAGACATACGCTGCGTAAATGCTTGATCAAAATCAATCAATTCTGAATGATAATCTGTGGCAACTTGCCAGGACCAAGCTCTAATCACTTTTGAAATACCGGTAATGTCATGACGTTCTTCTGCAACTGCTTTTTCTTGCATTCGGGTCAAATTTAAGCCGATAGAAAAATAAGCCATCTTCCAAATTTCACCACCTGCATCATTATTTGCTGTATAGCCGTATCTATCCCAATCGTTTCCAGTGGTCGCATTACTGAAATATTGCACGTATCTTCCTAAATAGCGATTGTCAAACTGCAAACCCACAGCCATTTGTTGCTCAATTGGCGGCATTAAAGCTTGGGCAGAAACATCAACTGGGAAACTTGGGTTTTCATTCAAATCTTGCAAGTTGTCACACGAAACTACAATGGTCAACAGACCTATCGCAGCTATAAATTTTTTTATATTTTTCATTTTCTATAAGTATTAAAATCCTAATTTTACTCCCATGTTCAAACCTCGTGGTGTGGAAAGCGTCCCAAAGTCAAAACCAGCTCCTCCGGCTCCTCCAGACGAGGCATTTAATCCATTAACTGCAGGATCTGCCCCGGTATAATTAGTTATCATAAAAGCGTCTGTTAAGGTTAAGTTTAAAGACAGCGATTTTATAGCTGTTTTTTCTAATTTTTCGGGAGACATTCTGTAACTAATGGTAATGTCTCTCATGCGCAACCAGTTAATATTTTTTTCAATAAAGTCAGCATCAACGGCACCAGATCGGTAATATTCATTTTGATAATATGGCGTTACCATCACGTTATTCTGTGTAGGAGTAGCTGAGTTCTCTAGTCCATCTCTCAATATACCTTGTACAACGCGAGGTTGTTCTCTGTCTAAAGTTCTTGTGGAGATTCCATTTTGGTACATCCAAAATTCGGTTCCATTGAAAATATCTCCTCCTTTACGAAGGTCTAGTAACATTGATAAACTTAAATTCTTGTATTTGAAAGTGTTTTGAAAACCAAGTACAAAATCCGGATTTCTATCACCCGCGATAACAAAGTTTGGATTTTTAAGAGGATAACCTGTGCTTGGATCTATTAGTATTTGTCCTGCATTATTTCTTAAATAATCTACAGCTGTTATTGTAGTTAATGGACCACCTACTTTTACACCACCTCGAACATTTCCATAAAGCCAAGTATCAGATAAATAATATTCTGTCACTACTGTCGGAAGATTCAGTAGTTCTGAACGCGTTTTATTAAAATTGGCATTCAAATCCCAAGAAAAATTGGATGTTTTTACTGGAGTGGCGTTCAAGGTGATTTCTAAACCTTCATTTCTTAAGTCTCCAAAATTAGCAGATGTTAAAACGAACCCTGTACCGTAACTCAAACGCATATTTTTCAAGATTGGATCAACTGTTTTGGTGCTATATACGGTTACGTCTAGCCCTATACGATCGTCAAAAAATTTAATTTCTGTACCAAACTCAACAGACTTGCGAAACTCAGGAACTAAATTTGGATTAGCACCTGTTACTCCGTATGCATATCCGCCATTTGTAGTTAACTGTGGTTGATAAATAGGTACTGCAGAATAAGGAGAAGGGATGTTTGCTGCCTCAGCATACGAGGCTCTTATTTTTCCATAAGACAATATTCCTTTATCTTTTAAGCCCGGCAAATTAGAGAACATAAAACTAGTTGAGGCAGAAGGATAAAAGAAAGGATCAGGCAAGACAGAAACCCAGTCTTTACGTCCTGTCAACGATAAATATAAAATCTTGTCATAATCAAAATTTACCTCTGTAAAGAAACCTACGATTCGACTTTGAATGATTCTTTCTTGTGATCTTTGTGTTGTAGCTTCGGTATTATTAATAGAATTAAAATTTGGATCAAAATACTTATTTCCGGATGTAGATAAAATTCTAAAATAGTTATCATTAATAGCATTACCAAGCAAAATTTTAGTATTGAATTTTCCGAAAGATTTTTGGGCAGTTGCCAAGAAAGTCGTATTCAAGTTACTAGTGCTGTTATAGTACGTTTCTATGAAACCTCCTGTTGCTATTCCACCAGCTGATTCTGGATGAATTGCTCTGTATCCTTGACCTGAATTTACATCCCAACCTGCACGAGCTGTAAAATTTAACCATTCTGTTGGATCATATATTAATCCAACATTGGTAACAAAACGGTTGTTGAAATCTTCAGCCAAGTTCTTGTTTACGTCCCAAAATGGGTTGTCAGTTTCAGTATCCAATGCTCCGGAAGTAATTTTCCTTCTTGATCCATCAGTATTCAAATAATTACGTACATCATCATTTTGAGGCCAACCCAATAGTGTTAATAAATACCCATTACTACCAGTTAGTGAACCTGACCCACCTTTGGATGCTTTTTGATTTTCCGATTTTGTAAAACTAAAGGTACCTTCTGATTTAAATTTAGGTGAAATTTTTGCTGTAGCATTTAAGCTAGCGTTTAATCGGTTATATGACGTGTTAGGTGTAACGCCTTCTTGATCTAAATTACTCAACGACAATCTGTAGGAAGTAGTTTCTGAACCTGCTTCAAGCGACAAGTTATGTGTTGTAGATGTTCCTACTCTGAAAAAATTAGCCACATTGTCATAAAACTTCGTGTCTGGGGCAAATGCTTCTCCTAGTTGTCTTCTGTAATCAGTATTTGTTATTCCGTCAGCACCTCTTTGATATACTGACTGAGTTTCAGGGAATCGGTAGACTTGATCTAGTCTTGTATTGGTGGAGTAAGTAACTCTTCCCACTCCTTTTTTCCCTTTTTTAGTTGTAATTACGATAGCCCCGTTACCTGCTTGCATACCATAAAGCGCAGCAGCTTCCGGACCTTTAAGAATCGTTATTGATTCAATATCTTCAGGATTGATATCAGCACCTCTATTAGTGTAGTCTTGATTTCTATTGGGAGCATTTGAGATCATCAAACCTTGGTCCAAAGTTTCATTACTTACCGGCAAACCGTCTACAATATATAAAGGTGAATTGTTACCACTTAAGGAGTTTACACCTCTTAATTGGATAGCAGCAGAAGCTCCAGGAGCTCCAGTAGTGCTTGTCACTGTAAGACCAGCAATACGACCTTGCAGTGCGTTGGCAAAATTCGCACGTTGTGTATCTGCGATTTCCTGACCTTTAACCGCTTGTGCGGAATATCCTAAGGAAGACTTATCTAAAGTTCTACCCAGCGATCCTATTATTACGACTTCTTTTAAGCTTTCAACACTTTCAGTTAAAGCTACATTCATTGACGAGCCTGTTACCTGTATTTCTTTGGTTTCAAAACCAATATAACTGAAGCTCAGTATTTGTTCTGATGATGCAGCAATACTGAAATTACCATCAAAGTCAGTGGTGCTACTTTTAGTAGTACCTTTAATGAGTACTGTAGCTCCGGGTATAGGAATTCCGTCCGCTTTGTTTTTAACAGTTCCTGTAATTGTTTTCGTTTGTCCAAATGTAACTTGAACGAACAAAACCAATAATGAAATAAGGAATAATTTCTTCATAATTATTTTGGTTTTATGGTTGTTGAACAAATATATTTATTTAATGCATATAAATGCAATATTTAGTCTTATTTTTTTTTAAAATAAACTAAATGACGCAAAAAAATGCATATTTTGTTTAAAAACAGGCTATATGTTTATAAATTAATGATTTTGATGAGGTGCTCAATTGCAGTTGGTGGTGTTGCTGTACTTTTAAATGGAATTAATTGATATATTTGCCCTGAATTTTTAATTTAAAAAGATGCTGAAAGCCGAACGACATAAATACATAATGACTAAACTTATTGAAGATCAGAAGGTCATTACGGCTGATTTGGCTTTAGATCTAGATTTGTCAGAAGATACCATACGAAGAGATTTAAATGATTTAGATGACAAGAATTTACTCAAGAAGGTTTATGGAGGGGCGATACAGACAGTCGAAAAACCTAGTGATGTTTTCGATATTGTCATAACGGCTGAGGAAGAAAAGAGAAAAATTGTTTCTAAAGCATTGTCTTTGTTACATGATGGACAGGTAATTATAATGAGTGGAGGAAGTACGAATTTGGTTTTCGCTAAATTGATTCCTTCGGAGTTAAAAGCTACTATATATACCTATAGTTTACCTATAGCAATGCAATTATCGCAGCATCCTAATATAGATTTAATATTTATTGGTGGAAAAATGCAAAAAAATGCAATGGTTACCATAGGAATGGATGTGATTCAAGTTTTGTCAAAGATAAAAGCAGACATTTGCTTTATTGGCGCTAGTAGTATTAATGTAAAACAGGGTTTGACAGAAGTGGGCTATGAGGTTTCTATCGTCAAAAAGGCAATGATTGATTCCTCTGACAAAGTGGTTTCTATGTTTTCTTCTAATAAATTAAATACTAAAATGCCACACATTGTATGTGATATCAATCAGTTAGATACCATTGTTACGGACTTAGATCCAGAAGATGCAAGCTTGGAAGAATATAGAAAACTAGGAGTTTCTATATTGTAATTTTAATCGCAACTTAAAAATGCGTTATTTTGCGTTATTTTAATTTAATTTTATTAAATAACGCAAAATAAAATATTTCGTTTTGTTTTTTAGTTATATTTGTTAAACTAATTATTTAACCAAAAAATATAGTATGAAAACAAATACTTCTTTGATTTACGACATACCTGGAAAATTTGAAGAAACGCGCTTTGAAAAAAATCATAATGTGATTTTTAATAGCGCTATTGAAGCTTCAAAAGTCGTTGCTCATGAAATAGCAGCATTAATCAAATCGAAACAAACCCAAAATCAACCTTGCGTGCTTGGATTGGCTACAGGTTCTTCACCTATTAAAGTATATGAGGAATTGGTTCGGATGCACAAAGAGGATGGCCTCAGTTTTCATAATGTTATCACTTTTAATCTGGACGAGTATTATCCGATGACTAAAGAAAACCGCCAGAGCTATCATTACTTTATGCATCAGCATTTGTTTAATCATGTTGATATTAAACCTGAAAATATCAACATTCCGGATGGAACAGTTGTATTAGAGGAACTGAATCAATATTGCATTGATTACGAAGCAAAAATAAAAAATGCAGGAGGAATTGATTTTCAGCTTTTAGGAATTGGTCGTACTGGACACGTTGGTTTTAATGAACCTGGTTCTCATATTAATTCCGGAACCAGAATTATAACATTAGACCACATAACCAGAGTTGATGCTTCTTCTGATTTTAATGGTATTGATAATGTTCCTAAAAGAGCGATTACCATGGGAGTTTCAACTATTCTTAAGTCTAAAAGAATTGTTTTAATGGCTTGGGGTCAAAATAAAGCAGCTGTTATTAAAAAGACAATCCAAGGCGAAATCACATCAGAAGTTCCTGCTACTTTTTTACAGAATCATTCCAATGCTACTTTTGTTTTAGACCAATTTGCGGCTTCTGAATTAACACGATTTGAAACGCCTTGGCTCGTTGGTGAATGTGTTTGGACACAAGAATTAAAAAGTAAAGCAATTATTTGGCTTTGCAAAGAAACAAAACAATCCATATTAAAACTTACCGATAGAGATTATAATAATAATGGTATGTCAGATCTTTTAGCTCAAGAAGGTTCTGCTTATGATTTGAATATTAATATGTTTAATGTTTTACAGCATACCATAACCGGTTGGCCCGGAGGAAAACCCAATACTGATGATTCTTACAGACCCGAAAGAGCTAATCCTGCAAAAAAAAGAGTTATTCTTTTTAGTCCACATCCTGATGATGATGTAATTTCTATGGGAGGGACATTTTCTAAATTAATAAAGCAAGGACATGACGTACATGTTGTGTATCAAACTTCTGGAAACATTGCAGTTACGGATGATGAAGCATTGAAATTTGCTGAAGTATGCCGTGATTTTATCGGAAAAGAGAACAGTGAAATTAATTTCTCATCGGTTATCAATTTTCTAAATAATAAGACTGAAAACCAAATTGATTCTTTGGAAGTTCGAAAATTAAAAGGGCTTATAAGACGACGTGAATCGTATGCTGCTACCAGATACATAGGTTTAAAAGATGAAAAAACGCATTTTTTAGACCTACCTTTTTATGAAACCGGGCAAATAAAGAAAAACCCTTTAAGTCTGGATGATATTGCTATCGTCAAAGATATTATTGCCAAAATAAAGCCTCATCAAGTTTTTGCTGCTGGAGATTTGGCAGATCCACACGGTACTCATGAAGTGTGTTTGAATGCTATATTCGAGGCAATGAAACAGTTAAAATCAGAATCTTACATGAATGATTGTTGGTTGTGGTTGTATAGAGGTGCTTGGCATGAATGGGATATTCACCAGATAGACATGGCTGTACCTTTGAGTCCAGACGAAGTAACGATTAAAAGACATGCTATTTTGTACCATCAATCTCAAAAAGACAGAGTGATGTTTCAAGGAAACGATTCCAGAGAATTTTGGGTAAGAGCAGAAGAGCGTAATAAAAATACCGCAAAACTTTATGATGATTTAGGTCTAGCCGAGTATGAGGCAATTGAGGCATTTAAACGTTTTGATTATTAGAAAATTTGAATATTCTAAATTTTACAATGATGGATTTAAATTTGGTATTCATTTTTTGCAGGAGTCTTCAGTTTAAGTAAATTTTTAGTAGACTGAAGACTCTTGCGAAAAGTGTCAATCAGAATGTGTGATATTTTATTCTTTATAAACAACAGCAATTTACGCCACCACATGTCAATTACGCCTCAATTACAAGAATTATCTCAGTCATTAGAAGGAACACTTTTACATGATGATCTTTATAAAACACTGTATGCCACAGATGCTTCAGCGTATCGAATTATGCCGGTTGCTGTAGCGATTCCAAAATCAGAGGACGATATTGTGAAAATTATTCGCTTTGGAGCAAAAAATAAAATTTCAATTACGCCCAGAACTGCTGGAACTTCGTTAGCCGGTCAAACAGTGGGTAACGGAATAATTGTAGATGTTTCGAAACATTTCACCAAGATTGTCTCTTTTGATTCCGTAAAAAAAACGGTTACAGTACAGCCGGGAGTAATTCGGGATGAACTGAATTTATATTTAAAAGAACACGGTTTGTTTTTTGGACCCAATACTTCGACCTCAAATCGTTGTATGATAGGAGGGATGGTAGGCAATAATTCATCTGGAACTACCTCGATTAGGTACGGAGTGACCCGCGATAAAATAGTGGAAATTAAAGCGGTCTTGAGTGATGGCACTTTGGCAGTATTTAAAGAACTGACTTCGGCTGAATTCATTGAGAAAACCAAAGGAAACACGCTCGAAAGTTCTATTTACAAGACCATTTACGAGGAACTTTCGAATACAGAAAACCAAAAAGAGATCATAAAAGAATTTCCCAAACCTGAAATCCACAGAAGAAATACCGGATATGCGATTGATTTATTATTGAAATCGGAACTTTTTGGAGGAACAGAAAATACCATAAATTTAGGAGTACTCCTCTGCGGAAGCGAAGGAACATTAGCTTTTACTACCGAAATCACATTGAAAGTTGATGATTTACCACCAACGAATAATGTTATGGTAGTGGCGCATTTTCATACCATTCAGGAAAGTTTAGAAGCTGTGGTTACGGCGATGAAACATCATTTGTACACCTGTGAAATGATGGATGACACAATATTGGATTGTACCAAAACCAACCGAGAACAAGCCAAAAACAGATTTTTCATTCAAGGCGAACCAAAAGCAGTTATCATGCTCGAAGTAGCTTCACATATAAGTATGGAAGACGCTGAATCGCAAGCCAATGATTTAATAGCCGATTTGGAAAGAAATAATTTTGGGTATGCTTTGCCAAAAATTTATGGAGCTGATATTGATAAAATAAATGAGTTGCGAAAAGCAGGTCTCGGACTTTTAGGAAGTATTGTGGGTGATAATAAAGCGGCGGATTCTATTGAAGATACCGCAGTTGAGTTGAGTGATTTACCCAATTATATTGCAGAATTCTCCGCCATGATGGAGCGCCACGGTCAGAGCGCTATTTATTATGCACATGCCGGTGCCGGAGAATTGCATTTGCGTCCAGTTTTAAATTTAAAAACAAAAGAAGGATTATATCAATTTAGAAACATCGCAACCGAAGTGGCTATTTTGGTCAAAAAATACAGAGGATCGCTAAGCGGGGAACATGGAGATGGAATTGTACGTGGCGAGTTTTTGCCATTCATGATTGGAGACCAGAATTATGAATTGTTGAAACGAATCAAACATGCTTTTGATCCCAATACAATCTTAAATGTGGGGAAAATTGTGAATGCTTTCAAAATGGATGAAAATCTGAGGGTAGAAGCGGGCAGAGTGGAACCAAATATACAAACAATTCAGGATTTCTCGGATAGTATGGGGATTTTGCGTGCCGCCGAAAAATGCAATGGCTCGGGTGATTGCAGAAAATTACCTTCGGCAGGCGGGACTTTATGTCCAAGTTACCGAGCTACCCGGAATGAAAAAGACACTACGCGTGCCAGAGCTAATGCGCTGAGAGAATATTTGACACATTCAGAGAAAAACAATAAGTTCGACCACGAAGAATTGTATAAAGTATTTGAGTTGTGTGTGAGTTGCAAGGCTTGTGCCAGCGAATGCCCCAGTAATGTGGATGTAGCCGCTTTGAAATCGGAGTTTTTGTACCAATACCAAAAAGCAAATGGATTTTCATGGCGTAATAAAGTGTTTGCTTTTAATGCGAAATTGAATGGACTGGGAAGTATTACACCAAAGTTTACGAACTTCATGGTGAATTTGCCTTTGGTGAAAAAAAGTATGGGAATTGCTCCCAAAAGAGAAGTACCGCTTTTGGCTCCAAAGACATTTCGAAAATGGTATGAGAAAAACTGGAATCAGGCGCCAAGTGATTCTTTTGTAAACGGAAAAGTATGTTTGTTTTGTGATGAATTCACTAATTTCTATGATGTTTCGGTTGGAATTGATGCGTATGAATTGTTGACAGCGTTAGGATACGAAGTGATTCTGGTGGATCATGAAGAAAGTGGAAGAGCTTTTATTTCGAAAGGTTTTCTCGAAGAAGCAAAAGCAATTGCGAATATAAATGTTGAAATTTTTTCGAATTACGTTACTGCAGATTTTCCTTTGATAGGAATCGAACCCTCAGCAATATTGACTTTTAGAGATGAATACATTCGATTGGCAGATGATAAAGAAGGTGCCGAAAAATTAGCCAAAAATGTATTTACGGTTGAAGAGTTTTTCAAAAATGAGATTACAAAAGGAAAAATTCATGCAGAACAATTTTCTGAAAAGGAAAAAATAATAAAAATTCACGGACATTGCCATCAAAAATCATTAAGTACAATGGGAGCGACTTTTGCGATGTTGAATGTGCCAAAAAACAGTTCGGTTACCATTTATAATTCGGGTTGTTGTGGTATGGCAGGTTCTTTTGGATATGAAAAAGAACATTATGAAATCAGCATGCAAATGGGAGAAGATACTTTGTTTCCAAAAATTAGAACAACTGATCCATCCGTAGCTATTGCCGCAGCAGGAACCAGTTGTCGCCACCAGATTTTTGATGGAACGAGCAGAAAAGCATTGCATCCAGTGACCATTTTAAGGAGTTTTTTGAAATAAGTTTTTCGAATTTAATTTGATTTTGTCTTGACTATTTTGTGTGGTTTTTTTAAGTGTTTTACGTGAGCCATGCTACGTTTTTTAAAAAAAAAATATAGGAGTGTTTAATAGTTCCCGATAAATATACAAGGCAAGAAAAACATTAGTAGTTTATTTCATTCTTGGTTCTAGCGGAAATTATTCAACTGGGATAAAAATTTTTAGAGGGGTTTGAGAACTGGTTGATAAATATAGTTTTACAGAGAGTAGTATTGACAGAAATTATACAGGTTCGTAATTTGTTAGTATAATCGATACGAATTTTAAATATGAAAGGTATACAATCGATGAATTAGTTTCTTTTACAGGCAAATTTAAAAATAGCATTTATGACATTACAGCTTTGAGTCAAACACAAACCGAAAGCATCGCAGTAGAATTTATAACAAAATAATAAAGTTAAAAAGATGAAAAAAAGTATGCTACTACTTGCAGTTTTCTTGAGTTCCTTGAATGCGTTACAAGCTCAGAAACTGGATATAATTCCAAAGCCCGTAAAAATAGAACAAAAAGAAGAAGTGTTTGTAATTCCTCCATCGGTGCAAATTATTGTTGATAAAAAATTACAGAAAAGTACCGATTATATAGTAAGCAATTTTTTAAAAAATACAGGTATTGTTCCGATAGTCTCTATTGGAAACAAGCATAAAAAAAATGCAATAGTATTTGGGGTAGATGAAAAAATAGATATTCCAAATGATGGTTATGAATTGATCGTAACTAAAAAAGGAGTTCGTCTAAAAGGGAAATCTCCAAACGGAGTTCTGAATGGTTTTCAAACCTTATTACAAATCTGCTCCGCAAAAGGGGTGCAAAAAGGAACAATTCCAGTCGTAAAAATAGAGGATTATCCTCGTTTTGAATGGCGTGGAATGATGCTTGACGTTTCAAGACAGTTTTTTGATAAACAAACGGTCAAAAATTATATTGACTGGCTGGCAGCACATAAAATGAATATTTTTCATTGGCATCTTACAGATGATAATGGTTGGAGGGCTGAAATCAAATCAATGCCAGATTTGACTCTAAAAGGAGCTTGGAGAGGCACAGGAGAAGTATTGTTACCATCATACGGTTCCGGAAATAAGCGGTATGGTGGTTATTATACTCAAGACGACATCAAAGAAGTGGTGGCCTATGCCTCAGATCGTGGAGTTTCTATTATGCCCGAAATTGAAATCCCGGGACATTCTCGTGCAGTAACGGCCGCTTATCCAGAAATTGGTTGTGTTACAACTCAGGAAACAAAAAGTGTTCAAGGAGAAGTGAAAAATGTATGGTGTGTAGGTCGTGAAGAAAACTATCAAATTTTAGATTCTATTATTAGAGAATTTACGGAAATGTTTCCTTTTGAATACATCCATGTTGCAGGAGACGAGGTTAACAGAGCTAATTGGGAACAATGTGAAAAATGTAAAGCTTTGATGGGAAAAGAAGGATATACAGATACTTTTCAACTTCAGAATTATTTCTTTAAGCGTGTTGAAAAAATTGTAGAAAAATACAAAAGAAAAACAGCGGGTTGGAACGAAATTCTTAAAGGTGGAGAAATGAATCCGAATACACAAGTTTTTGCATGGCAAGGCGTGAGTTACGGAATAGAATCTGCTAAAAAAGGACATCCAACAGTCATGATTCCGGGACAATACACATATTTTGACATGGCCCAATCTGAAAATGAACGTGGTCACCGCTGGGCTGCCATTATAGATACAAAAAGAGTCTACTCGTTTGAACCCATTCCTGAAAACGATTTAACATCCGAGCAGCAAAAATTGATAAAAGGAGTTCAAGGTGCTTTGTGGAGTGAGTATCTAGACCGTCCGACACGATTTATGGAATACCAGAGTTATCCAAGAATTAGTGCTTTATCAGAAATTGCTTGGTCTAAAAAAGAAGATAAAAACTGGGAAGATTTTTATGGAAGATTAACAAATAGTCATTTACAACGTTTGGTTAATATGGGAATTGCTTTTAGGGATTTTCCACCTTCCGCAACTTATAAAAGCGGGATCATTACTGTGACACAGCCTTATGAAAGGGCTGTTGTACGCTATGATGCGGGAGGAAACGAACCTACAATACTTTCACCGTTATATACAAACCCAATTCAAACAAAGAGTTACGAGAAATACAGGTTTCGTACTTTTTTTAATGAAGATTCAGCAAGTCCTGCTGTAAAAGTAGAGAAACTACCAGTTGCAAGCTGGAATACATCTCAAGTTGAAACTTTGACTATTTCGGAGAATATTTCCGAAAATGTTGATAAAAATGGGATTTGGTACCTAACTTTTAATCCTACAACTGACGCAGCCACTAGTGGGATCGTTAGAACAGTTTCACTTTTTGAAAATGATAAATTGATACAAACATATCCAGAAGAAAAAACAGTGAAATCAAAACCACGCCTGCGGTTTTTGATTGAAAATTACAACGAAACAAATAACTATCGTTTGGATTTTATTATTGATAATAAAGTAGCAAAGGAGTCTTCTGCTACGGTAAATTTCAATTGTTCACCGTATCAGGAACCAGAGGTAAAAGTTACTTCCTCAATGGCTGAAAATCCTAAATTTCCACTTTCAAGATTAGAGGATTATAACATAGAGACTTATTTGCGTACCGATGTTCCATGTGTAAGTGGTGACTGGATTTTATACACTTTCACAAAACCTGTTGCTTCTTCTAAAATTGATGTGTTAACTGGAATTCCGTACCACCCAAGATTTATTGTTAATGATGGTCATGTTGAATATTCATATAACGGTTTAGATTTTGAAAAAGGAGATGTTTTTGATTACGGAAATGCATCAATTTATCCAAAACAACCAGTAAAGGCAGTTAGGATCATGATCACAGGGACAAACAACGAATCTCTTATGGCTGCCCAGGATTTGAGAATTAATCCTTAAAAAATAATGAAAAAGATAACAGTTAGACTCACACTTGTTTTTTTGATTTCTTTGGGAATCGGTTGTCGCTCCCTAAAGAATAAAAACAAATATTTCGATACAAAAGAAAAGGAAGTTTACATCGATTCAATGATGAATAATGCGCTGGAAAAAGGATTTTTTCCGGGAGCTCAGATTGTAGTGGGGAGTAAAGATTCTGTTTTTATATTAAAAAATTATGGCTATCATGACACCTCAAAAAAGCAATTAGTAAAAACAGATAATGTATATGATTTGGCTTCTATGTCTAAAGTTTTAGGAGCCACCCTTGTAGCAATGCGTTTGGTTGCCGAGGATAAAATAAATTTGAAAGATAAATTAGGAGAGGTAGTCGCTGTTTACAAAAATACGGCTATTGCCGATTTAACCCTTTTTGAATTACTAACCCATACTAGTGGACTAAAATCTGGGATTTCTTTTTATCAAAGCTTGCTGTCTACAACCGATGGGTCACCTTTGTTAAGCAATCAACAATCGGCTGGTTATCCTAATTCATTTGATGTTATGTATGTAAATAAAAACATTGTTTACGATACAAAATACCTTGTTTTTGAACCAAAGGAGAATTATGTTCAGATTTATAAAAATATGTGGTTAAATCCTGAGTTTTATAAAACGGTTTATGGAAGAGTAGCTTTGGCTAATACCAATCCTCGTGGCAACTACTTGTATAGTGATTTGAATTTGATTCTTGTACAACAAATGATGGAGGCAAAAACTGGTATAACACTGGATCAACTGGCGAAAGAAATTTATAGCGAATTAGGCATTTCAAAAATTGGATACAATCCGTTGAAATGGACTTCTGAGGAAAATGTAATACCCACCGAAATTGACAATTTTTTTAGAAAAGATACCATTAAGGGATTTGTACACGATGAGGCTGCTGCCATTTTAGGAGGAGTTTCTGGAAACGCTGGCTTATTTGCTAACGCAGCATCCATCTCGGTAATTTGTCAGTTGTTACTAAACAATGGGAAGTATCAGGGAAAACAAATTCTAAAAGCAAAGGTTGTTGCAGCGTTTACAAAATCACCCCTTGCCAAAAAAGGAATTTATCGTGGGCTTGGTTTTGATAAACGAAAACCTGATGCCTTTTATAAAAAAAGTGATTTTGGGCATACGGGTTATACAGGGACTTTTTTCTTTTTGGATTCCAATAACAATAAGTTTTTGATTATTCTTACCAATCGTGTAAATCCTTCTCGAACTAACATACTTCTGTATAAAGATAATTTTTTCCAAAAAATTTGGAAACAAATAAACAATTACTAGAAATATAAATCTCCTTTTTTTACTACTTAATTTTATCACTTCACAGATTTAATATTGATCTGAATTTATTCTTTTTAGTTCTAATAATTTCGAAAAAAAAAGGTTTTAATCTTCAATTTTTCAAGTTGGTATGCTAATACCTTTGTTAAGTGTTAAAAAAGGCTTTAAAAGTGACCCTTCCGAAACAATTTTCGAACCACTTTTTAGATGATTTGAAGCTTTTGAGAATGTTATCATTTGTTGATTCAAACTAACTATCCCATTAAGTTTATTCTTAACCCTAGATCCACTTCAACTTAGCATATTCAATTTCCATAAAAATGTCTATTAACAATTCTATAACAATATCGTGTCGATTTGATGGTATTGAAAACTAGGGGTATTTCTATTATTTTGACTCCTATTAGTAAAGAGAATTTTTATGTCTAATGTAAGTCAGAAGGAAAAAAAATGTGTGAGGTACCTTGCCAATGAAATGACAAAAGCAGAACGATCTGTATTTGAAATCGAATTGTCTTTAGACGATAATTTATTTGCTGCTTTTGAAAATTTTCAAAAAATTTGGATTAGTTATCCCAATAATGAATTACCAAATCAAACTATTTGTTTTGAAGAAATTCTTGCTAGATCGAGGAAATCAGAGAGAGTTAAATCTGTAAAATTTTCCATAAAAAGAAAGGCAGTTCTTTCTACAGCATTCCTAGTGGTTTTTTGTTTAGGTTTTTATTTCATCGGAAACACACAATCTGAATACACCAATCATAGAATTGCACCAAAAGGACAGCGGCTTACTTTCATTTTACCGGATAGTAGTACTGTTACTTTAAATGCGGGCAGCGAAGTTAAATATTCAAGTGATTTTGGAGAACAAAGAAGTATTTGGTTGAAAGGAGAAGCTTTTTTTAAAGTTACGAAAAATATCAATTCTCCTTTTGTTGTCCAGACTAATGATTTTGATGTAAAGGTATTAGGAACAGAATTTAATGTTAATAGTACTACTATCAATCAAACTGTTTCTTTAGCAAAAGGAAAAGTAAATGTATTGCTTAAAGAGAGTAAGGATGAAATAAATCTGGTGCCAAATGAAGAGTTAGTATGGAATTCTAAAACCAATTTAGTGATCAAGCGAAATTTTGATGTGAATAAGGTATCTGCATGGAAAGATAATATTCTCCTTTTAGATGATGAGAAATTTCAAGATGTACTTCCAAAGATTAATCAATTTTATGGAGTGAATTTTATTATCAAGGATTCTGCCATTGCTAATCAGCGTATAAAAGGTGCTTTTAAAAGCCAGACAATTGATGAATTTATAACTTCTTTAGAGTTTATTTCAGATGTAAGTATAAGAAAAACCATTCTAAATAACATCGAAATAACCAAGTATCATGAAAATTAACCAAACAAAAATGGGCAGTAGTGATTGTTTTTCAGACGATTATTTATTTCAGCAAATTCGAAATGGACAATACGAGGCAATGGAACTTTTCTTTAATAGGTATTATACGCCTTTGTGTCGTTTTGGAATGAGTTATGAATCGAACTCTTGTCTTGTCGAAGAAAAAGTGGCTGATATTTTTATTCAGTTGTGGACCAATAGAAATATTCTTGATAAAATTAAAAACCCTAAATCTTATATCTATGTAATAGTGAAAAACAGTTTAAAAACAGCACGTAAATCAGAACAGTTTTACCAACAAATTGATGAAACTAAACCTATAAATTTTATGTTTTCGCCGAGTCGAGAACAAGAAATTATTGAAAATGAACAAAAAGAAATGAAAACCAATTTGATCCGTGAAATATTAGATATTATTCCTAAAAAATCACGTCAAGCTTTTGAACTCAGCAGAATTGACGGATTAAAATACAAAGAAATTGCAGAAATTTTAAACGTCACACCTAAAACAGTGGAAAACCACATAGCACTCGCACTCAAGTATATTAGTAAAGCTCTGGAATCCTATAAAAAAGAAGGAGTTCTTAACTCTATTTAAATAGTTGTAGAAAAAATCAACTTTTTTAAAATCAGCTTTAGTTTGTTAAAACAATCAATAAATAAACACACATAAAATGAAACAAAAAATCATGTTAACGGCGTCCCTCTTGCTCCTGTTAGGTAATGGGATATCGTATTCGAATCCTTCAAAAATGACTGCTGTTGAAGTAAATGTTGCTAAAAAAGAGAAAATCAATTTAAACCTAAAAGACGTTTCCATTAAGCAAACCTTTACGTTTATAGAACGACAAATAAACAGCAAATTTATCTATAGGTCGGACCAAAATTTTCTTCAAAAGAAAATTTCTATTACAATAAATAACCAAGAGTTAAATCAAGTACTAGCCGTTTTGAAAACTAAAGTGAGTCTTGATTTTAAGATTACTAAAAATGGAGTTTTAGTAAAAGAACTGATTGGGGTTACTACAAAAAGCGGTGTTAAAAAGGATCAACAAAATCGAAAAATCACTGGTGTAGTTTTAGACGAATCTAATTTGCCTATTCCTGGGGCTTCCGTTTTTGTAGCAGGTACCACGATAGCTGCAACAACTGATTTTGAAGGAAAATTTACGATTAATGTTCCTGAAAATACAATGGTTTTATCAGTGAGTTATATCGGATTTGAGACTAAAATAATCAACATTGAAAACCAGACTGAAATTAAAGTAATGCTTTCTGAATCCGCTTCTCAATTAGACGAAGTTGTAGTTGTGGGTTATGGAACTGAGCAAAGACGAAATGTTACCGGTTCTGTATCGTCGGTAAAAATGAAAGAGATTGTGTCACAACCTAAAGCAAATGTGACCGAAATGCTGGAAGGTCGTTTGCCAGGGGTTCAAATCATGAGTGATAACAGCCCGGGAGGTGGATCTTCAATTCGTGTACGCGGTTTTAGTACAATTAACAACAATGATCCGTTAGTGATTATTGATGGAGTTCCTGCGTCGAATGGTTTAAATGGGATCAATCCATCTGACATAGAAACTCTTCAAGTGTTAAAGGATGCTGCTTCGTCTTCAATTTATGGTTCACGAGCCGCAAATGGAGTTGTTGTTATAACTACTAAAAAAGGAGGCAAAAGTGGTAAAACTGAAATGCAATTTGATGGGTATTCCGGTGTTCAATCAGCCTTTAATTTACCTACAATGTTGAATGCACAGCAATATGGAGATTTACTTTGGCAAGCCACAAAGAATGATGGTAAAGTTCCATCGAGTGGTATTTATGGCAATAACCCCGATTCCCCTACAATTCCTGCGTTTCTTAATGCTGGCAATACAATTCCTAGTGGTGATGTAAAATGGATTGATGAAATTATGCGACCTGCAGCGGTTCATTCTTATAATTTGTCCTTGTCAAAAGGAGATGAAAATAGTCAACATGCTTTTACACTTGGCTATTTTAATCAGGAAGGAATTATAAAACACACTGGATTTGAGCGTTATTCGGCACGATTTAATTCTAGTTACAAGATAAAAGATTTTCTGACTATTGGCGAAAACTTTACGGCTTCTTATTCGGAGCAAGTTGCAACTGGAACTAATAGCTCTCTGGGAAGTATTGTTTACAATGCCCTACAATTTCCTTCGATTGTTCCGGTGTATGATATAAACGGAAATTTTGCGGGAAACCCAATCAATGATATTTCGAATCCATTAGGAAGTTTAACGCGTGCCAAAGACAATATACAAAAACGGATTCAGGCTTTAGGAAATGTATTTGCCAGTGCAAAAATTAGTGATTTTACTTTTAAAACTTCTTTAGGATTGGACTTTCAAAGTTTTAATTTCAGAGATTTCTCACCTGTTTATAATGAGATTCTTTCGCAAAACGTAAAAAATGCGTTAACTACTAGCAACAATTTTAATTATCAGCTTACGATCTCTAATACTTTAAATTATCAAAAGCAATTAGGTCAACACAATCTGGATCTGCTTTTAGGACAAGAAGCCATTAAATATTATTACGAAGGTTTTGGTGCTTCTCGTCAAAATTTCCTTTATGAAGATCCCAATTTCAGATATTTAAGTTACGGAACTGAAAATCAATTAAACACGGGGACTGCAAATGAATGGGCTTTAAACTCCTATTTTGGTAGAGTAAATTACAATTTCAATCAGAAATATATTCTAAGTGCTACGGTGAGAAGAGATGGAACTTCAAGATTAGCCAATAATAACTGGGGCACTTTTCCAGCAGTTTCTGCAGGATGGAGAGTAGATAAGGAAGAATTTTTTGATTTTGGAAATACGTTTACTTCCTTTTTACTTCGTGCCAGTTGGGGACAAACAGGAAACCAACAATTACCTTCGTATTCTACAGTTGATAGTTATTCCAACAACAATAATTACTCTGATTATGCCATTGGAGGTCAGAATGTGATTTCAACAGGATTAACACAAACGCGAGTTTCGAATGCAAATTTATCTTGGGAGACTACTACTCAGCAAACAATTGGCTTGGATCTTGGTTTTTTCAATAATAAATTGAATGTAACGGCAGAATATTACAACAAAGAGACCAATGATATTCTGGTCTATAATGTTATTCCATTAACCTATGGAGGTACAAATGACGGACAGTGGATTAATGACGGACAAATGAAAAACCGTGGATTTGAATTGGATTTAAATTATGCCGATAAAATCAGTGATTTCTCTTATGATCTTGCTTTAAATTTGACGGGATACAAAAATGAATTGACTGCTTTGAATAGTGTGGCTTATTTAGGAATTCCTAGTTCGTCCTTGCATACTGTCAATTTTGGTCAGGAAATATCCAGAAGTGCCGTTGGACAGCCTATTGGATCTTTTTATGGATTTGTTTCGGAAGGTCTGTTTCGAAGTCAACAAGAAGTTACGGATTATGGAATGCAGCCCAGTGCGCAAGCTGGAGATCTCAAATTTAAAGACATTAACGGTGACGGAGTAATCAATAGTAGTGACAGAACCTTTATAGGTTCTCCGCATCCAGATGTTATGTTAGGTTTTAATATCAATTTGAAATACAAACAGTTTGATATGGGAATGTTTTTTAATGGAAGTTTTGGAAACGATATTTACAATCTGACAAAATACAAAACTAATTTCTTCAATCAAGCGGCTTACAATAAAGACAGTACATTATTAGGTGCTTGGACGGTTGATAATCCTAATTCTTCTATTCCAAGATTGTCCTTAGATGATAGAAATAATAATATCCGACCTTCATCCTATTATGTTGAAGATGGTTCTTATTTTAAATTAAATAATTTACAGTTGGGGTATACTTTTAATCCAGATATTCTCGCTGGAATGAAATTGCGTTTGTATGGACAAGCGAGTAATGTATTTACTATTACTAAATATAGTGGTTTAACACCCCAAATAGGATTACAGAGTTACACTTCAAGCAACCGAAATCTTGACATAGGTATCGATAGAGGAATTTATCCCACTTCACGAACATTTACTTTTGGTTGTAATTTAAACTTTTAAATTTAAAAATGATGCGAATAAAAAACACAATAAAAATAGTAGCTTTTTTAGCTTTAGGACTTCAAATAAGTTCATGTTCTGATACATTTCTAGAGGAGGTTACCTATGGCGAGGTGGATCCATCTGAGATGACAAAGCCAGCTAATGTAGAACGCGCCATTATATCCGCTTACAGCGTTTTAAACGGACAAATTGACGGAGCCACAAACGCTCTTAATTCTCCAAGTTCGAATTGGAGTTTTGGAGATGTCACCTCGGACGATAGTTACAAAGGCGGAGGCGGAACTGGAGATCAGAACAACATTCACCAAATGGAAATTTACAATGCGAACTCAACGACGCTTGATATAGAACGCAAATGGGTGGCACTTTATGAAGGCGTGAAACGTGCAAATGAAGCTATGCGATTATTAAATGCCTCTGCAGATTTTGAAGCCAGTTTAAAATCCAAACGAATGGCAGAATTACGATTTTTGAGAGGTCATTTTTATTTTGAGTTGAAAAAGATATACAATCGTATTCCGTATATTGATGAAACGGCAGCTACAGTGGCTGATTATGCTAAATCAAATACGACTTTAAGCTCAGACGAATTGTGGACAAAAATCGAAGCTGATTTTCAATTGGCGTATGCTGATTTGCCGGCTACACAATCAGAATTAGGACGACCAACCAAGATTGCAGCTAAATCCTATTTGGCTAAATGTTATGTTTTTCAAAACAAATGGCAATTGGCTTATGATGCTACGACTGAAATAATGAATAGTAATTATGGCTTATTGGCTGATTTTCAACAAATATTTTTACCGGAAAATGACAACAATAAGGAAGTGATTTTTGCAATACAACTATCTGTAAAAGATGGCCAACCTAGTTCCTACAACGGTAGTATAGGAGATCGTTTGTCAGCACCTGGAGGCCCATTTTATTCTCAATATGGTTTCCATCGTCCGACACAGAATCTTGTAAATGCCTTTAAAACTGACGCTAACGGTTTGCCGTTAGAAAATAACATCAATGTTGTATCCAGTGATAATGTAGATCCACGTATTGATATCACGATAGGCCGTCCCGGAATTCCTTATAAAGATTTAGGTATTTTATACCAAGACAGCTGGGCGCGAGATTTGGCAACTTATGGCGCCTTTGCTCCTAAAAAGCGAATTGTTTCCGCTAAATCTGCTTTCCATGTTACCGTTTGGCCGTATGTAAATGCTCTAAATTATTATATTATTCGATATGCTGAGGTTGTTTTATGGAGAGCAGAAGCAGCAGTCGAAATTGGAAAAATTGATGAAGCTCGAACGTTAGTGAACCAAATTAGGAACCGTGCCGCAAACTCTCTTTATGTAAAAACGCTAGATGGAAGCGCAAATGCAGCGAATTACAATATTAAACCATATACTGCTATTTGGACTGATAAAACTGCTGCAAAAGCAGCGGTGCATTTAGAAACCCGTCTGGAATTGGCTATGGAAGGTCACCGTTTCTTTAATTTAGTTCGATGGGGAGAAGCAGATACAGTCATCAATACCTATCTCAACACAGAAAAAACGAGAAGAACCCACTTAACCAATGCCGTATTTACCAAAGGCAAAAACGAATATTTTCCAATACCACAACGTTATATTGACGCTTTGCCGGCGGGTACAGTAACCCAAAACAGTGGCTTTTAGAAATTAAACTAAATTGGGCAATCGAAATGGTTGCCCAATTTTTTATTAAAAAAAGATGAAAAGAATAATTTACATACTAATTGCGCTTGTATTTGTTTCAAGCTATAGCCAAAAAGGGAATGGGTTTGAACTGGATTATTCCTCTTCTAAATCAGGTTCGTTGATTCAGGACAAGAATTTTTATTTGTTGACGGCTATTCAAAATGAAAAAGCCGTCACTGAATTAATGGAGAACAATGTTGTTTTCAAAACCATTTTTAAGAATCAGCAACAAGAGATTGGTTCCAAACTAAAGTCTTGCAAAGACAGTCTTTCCTGCTTGGTTAATGGGTATCAATTTAAGGAAAATGAACTCGTTAGTATTGAAGAGGAACTTCGGATTTTGATGAAAGATAAAAAGGAGTTGCAAAATTTTGTAAAAAACAATTTGCGTCCGTCTGGAAAATACGAGAATTTTAAAAACAGTACCGATACCGAATTGCTCGTAAAAGCATGGCAACTTTGTGCTCAAGGAATGAATCGCATTATGAAGGTTTATGGTCTTGGCGAAAGGGCCCAATATGCAACAATAGATTCTGTTTCTTATGATGTTCAGTCTCAGTTTTATAAAGGTTCTGTTTTTATGTGGTCAGATTTTTTACATAATAAAAAGCCTAAAATAAATGCGTTGTTTTTTCAGGAAAGCCTGGATTTCAGTTTATCGCTTTTGTACATGAACCATCGCGATGAGGTGGCTCGCTATGAACCTTTGGAGGAAAAGGAGAATAAAAAAGCAATTGCCCTTATAAAAAAAATCAATTTTAATGCTTTTGAGTATGCGTCTATTCTAATTTTGGGTAACGGTCCGGAAAATTATCAAGACCGATTGTCCGCTATTGGAAAATTAAACTTACAATTGGGAGTATTGGAATATGAAGCTAAGAAAGCCCCGTTAATTATTGTTTCTGGAGGTCATGCCCATCCTTTTAGAGCGGCGTATTGTGAGGCTATTGAAATGAAAAAAGAATTAATGAACATCTACAATATTCCTGAAGAAAATATCCTGATTGATCCTTTTGCCCGGCATACCACAACCAATTTGCGCAATGCAACCAGATTGATGATTGAGTATAAAATGCCACTTGACAAAAAAAGTATAGTCGTTACGAATGTGAGCCATAGCGACTATGTAGGAAATCCAAATTTTAATGCGCGTTGTATGGAGGAATTGGGTTATTTGCCAGCAATTATTTTAAAAAGACTAAATTCGACAGCATTAGAATTCCTTCCCAATGTGAATTCCTTGCATCAAAATCCAATTGATCCCTTAGATCCGTAAATGTGTACCATGAAAAAAATATTTATTTTGGGACTTGCAATCTTAGCTGCAGCCTGCCAGACTTTAAAAAATAATGTTGCCAATGAAAGGTCGGCAGTGGAAAAAGTGAATGTCTTTTTGGGTACTTCTGGCGATCATGGCCAAATGTCCCCATCTGCATCTTCACCCTTCAATATGATGAGTATTGGGCCACAAACTTATCCTCACATTCATTCGGGTTACGAGTATCTGGCAAAGAAATTCCTGGGGTTTACCCACAGCCGTATTGAAGGAGTGGGCTGTATGGGAAGTGGAGGCAATCTGTTGATCAAACCTATTTTGGACAGCGATGCCGAAACGCTATTGCTCAAAAAACAAGAATCAGCTAGCCCAGGTTTTTATCAGGTTGCATTCGAAAATGGAATTCAGGCTCAAATGAGTGTCAAACATAATTTTGGCATTCATCAGTACAAATTTCCAAGAAAAGGAGCAGGCCTTCATATTGATTTATCCCACGCTTTCGTCAATCGATTTGTTGCCGAAGCGCACGAAATTGGCACCAAAAGCATCAGCGGTTGGATTGATACCCAAACTACTTGTGATAAGGGAGTATACCGTATTTATTATGAGTTGGAATTCTCTAATTTAGCAACAATAACAAAAACTGCAGATCATCAGTATCGTATTGCAGCCATTGAAGATGCAACTGAAATGGAAGTTCGTGTTGGTTTTTCTTCCGTGAGTACGGATTTAGCCAAAGCAAAAATAGAAACGATATCCATAAACGACTTGTCTGTGCAAACCACTGCAGCATGGAATCACCATTTGAACAGAATTGAAGTTAATGGCGAAAAAGATCGGGAAGATTTATTCTATTCGCTCTTATATCGAGGATTACAAGCTCCGTTTTTAGTTTCGGAAACTGATGGAACTTACAAAGCTATTGATGGTTCCATTCAAAAAGCTACAAGTCCTATATACAACGGTTGGGCCATTTGGGATAATTATCGCGAGCAATTACCCATGCTTTCGCTGGCTTATCCGGAGCGTTTTGGTCCCATTGTAAAATCTATTGCTAATTTATATCCTTATGGGAAAAATAATTGGGCCACAAAATACGAATCCTCACCCACTGTGCGAACGGAACATGCGATTGTCGTTTTATTGGACGGCTATAAAAAAGGATATCCTGTAGATTTTAATACCATCAAAGATTCCTTAATAGCAGAAGTGGACCGACTGGAATACACCTCACCTGATAAGGCTTTGGAGTCTTCGTATGACAGTTGGGCACTTTCGGAAATACTGAAAATTACCAAAGACTCTGTATTGAGTACCAAATATTTGAATAAAGCAAAAGACTATAAGCGCTATTGGGAAAAAGATTTTGCCGATTTATCCCAAAAAGATATTGATAAAATGCCCGCTCGCGGGATGTATCAGGGTACGGTTTGGCAATATCGCTGGTTTGTTCCTTTTGATGTATTAGGACTGAAAAAATTAACAGGCGGAGAAGTTTCTTTTTTAAAACAATTGGATCAATTTTTTGCCGAGGACAATTACAACCATGCGAATCAGCCGGATTTACAAGTTCCCGGATTATATAATGCAAGTTCCCAACCTTGGAAATCACAAAAATTATTTCGGAATATTATGTTGGACACCGTGGTTCAGACTTATTTTAATGACAATAGCAAAGGCATAGATTCCTATATTGGAAGGATCTATAAAAATGAGTCTCAAGCTTATGTCCGCACTATGGATGATGATGCTGGAACCATGTCCTCTTGGTTTGTACTTCGAAGTATAGGGCTGTCTCCGGCAAACATAGGAAGCCCGATTTACTATTTGACAGCTCCGGTCTTTGAGTCTGTACAATTAAATTGGGAAAACGGAAAATCATTTCATATTCGAGTGAGCAATTACAATAAAGAACATTTCTATGTTCAATCGGTTCAATTAAACGGTCAGTCTTTAAATAGAAATTGGTTGACGCAGGAAGAAATCAGCAATGGTGGAACCCTAGTCATTGAAACGGGAGCATTACCAAATGAAAAGTGGGGAAAAGAGAATCAGTGGATTTCAGCAACCGAGTAATAAAATGGATTAATAAATTCTTGTCAGTTTTTTTAAAGATTCACTAGCCATAAGGTGAGAAGCTTAGTTGAAAGAGAGGCTTCTCGCATTTATTTATTAGTTGCAATAGCTATTAAAACTAATTATTTTTGACTGGTTTAAAACAATTTTCATCCAATTATCAATGGTTTAACCTGTTTGATTTTTAGGCAAGTGTATTGACAAAATTCCTCGATTGACACAAACTCATTTTGCAGCTTATTTAGGTCCTTTCTTATTATTTGGAGTAGTCTAATGCATTGACGATAATTTTTCCTGGTTATAGATTTTAGATCTTTAGGGTAGATGCACAATCTCTTGTTTTGGGTTTTCATACTCTATTGATAGATTTTTTTTTGACTTTTATAACTTTAAATCCTTTTAACTAGTGTTCGTACAAGGCATATAGGTATTAAATAAGATCTTTGATTCAGAGGCGAAAATTTATTTGCATTAAGAGATTTAAATAAATAGTCAATACTATTTTTAGTATGGCTATTGTATCGCAAATTTTTTTTATGTTTTTACATAAGCCACACCTTCATTAAAAGAAGCAAGAGTAATTTTGTGAGCTAAGAAGTTGAATTAATTAGTCTAGTTTTTTTTGGACTATATTTAAATTTTTGATTCTACAATAGGTATAAGAATTTAGGAACTTAATTATGGGAAATTTATTCAATCATCGTTGTGCAGTTGCTTGATTTCAAACTTTTTATTCTTAAGACTTAAGGGGAAATATTTGCGAGGTGTCAATTATTATGATCGCTTTTAGTTTGTCAAATAAAAAATAAAGACGAATAACACTCTAGCATTTTACAGATCTGTATAGTAAATTCGATAGCAATCTTTTGCACGGTTTTAAACTTTTGGCTGGTCTTCACTTTAAAGCTTCAGACGTTCCATTAAATATTGTAATTATAAAAAGTAAATAGTCGGTGAAAAAAATCGGATAATTAGAAGTGTATGTATTGAAGCAGTCTGCGTATTATTTTACAAAAATATTCGTTATAATAGAAATTGATTCAAGCAAAAGCGCCTCGAAAAGAGTCCGACGCAGTACGGTGCGATTTCGGGGCGGCGAGCCTGTATCAGTGGTTGCTATGTTTTAAATAGAAAGAATTTAATATACTTATACGCAATTATTAGATTGTAAATTGTTATTATACTATCAATTCTAAAAATATTAAAAAGTTATTTTTACTTTATTTTAATTTAATTTTTTTTGAATGATACTAAAAAATTTTTTGTTACTTTTTTTTCTATACTTTGGTTTATCCTGCTCTTCCCAAAAAGATAATATAAACGATACTTTTCATTATGCTGGAAGAGTAGAGTTACAAGAGAATAACAAAGTATTATTAATAGCTTCTGCTTCCTCAGTTTCTTTTGAATTTGAAGGAAGTACTTGTATTATAAACTTGCAAAGTGTCGATACTTATGAGCATCATAATTTTGTTTCATTAGAATTAGATGGTGAATATATAGGAAGAGTTCGAATTGAAAAAGGGACAGCCCAAAAAATTCCTATAACTATTACAAACAAAAATAAAAAGCATCATTTAACCATATATAAAGCTACTGAAGCGGCAAATGGAGCCGTATTATTCATTGGAACTACCGCTAAATTAGTAGAAAGTATAGCGCCAAAGAAAAAGAAAATTGAATTTATAGGTGATTCTATTACTTGTGGTTTTGGCAATGATACGGCTGAAATTCCATGTGGAACTGGGGAATGGTATGATCAACATAATGGGTATTGGGCATACGGACCTATAGCGTCACGAAGTTTAGATGTTGATTATGTATTGAGTGCTGTATCAGGATTTGGGATGTATCGCAACTGGAATGATGAGCATAACGACGAAGCTATTATTCCTGATGTTTATGAAAATTTATATTTAAATAAAGACAATTCTAAACCGTACAATTTTGCTTTTCAGCCGGATTTAGTGAGCATTTGTTTGGGAACAAATGACCTTTCTGATGGAGATGGAAAAAAAGAAAGATTGCCTTTTAATGAAGAAAAATACGTATCAAATTATATTGCTTTTATCAAAACGGTATACAAACATGCACCTAGAGCTAGAATTGTTCTATTGAATAGTCCTATGGTTTCTGGAGATAGAAATGTAGTTTTAGTACGTTGTTTGAAAAAAGTAATTGAGGCTTTTGAGCATGACACACAGCATAAAACGATTGCATTATTTGAATTTCAATCGATGAAACCAAACGGTTGTGGCTTTCATCCTGATATTGCCGATGACAAAATAATGGCCGACCAATTAATTCCTTACTTTAAAAAATTACTTGATGAAAAATAATCTTCTTGCCCTAACTCTTATAGTACTGTTGTCAAATACTGTTTTCTCAAATGTGACGCTTCCAAATGTGTTTTCAGATAATATGGTGTTACAGCGCAATACCGAAGTTACTATTTGGGGTTGGGCAAATCCACAGGAAGAGGTGGTGGTCACGCCAAGTTGGAATTATCAAGAATATAAAATTAAAGCCAACAATCAAGCCAAATGGGAAATTAAAATTCCAACTCCAAAAGAAGGAGGGCCTTACACTCTAATTGTAAAAGGGTATAACGAAATCATATTAAAAAACATCCTAATTGGTGAAGTATGGATCTGTTCAGGACAATCTAATATGGAGATGTCAGCAGCTTGGGGAATTGAGAATGGAGATGAAGCAGTAAAAATGGCAATGAATCCCAACATCCGATTTTTTACGGTTCCAAAATTAACAGCAACATCACCACAAAATAATGTGCCAGGAAGTTGGACCGAAAGTACTCCTGAAACCATGAGAAATTTTAGTGCTGCTGGTTACTTTTTTGCAACGCGATTACAAGAAGAATTAAAAAATGTACCAATTGGTTTGATATCATCCAACTGGGGAGGAACGCCGGCAGAGATTTGGACACCAGAAGAAGTAATTCAAAATGATGCTGTTTTACTAGAAAGTGCCAAAACAAGAAAAGAAGAAACTTATGGTCCCAACCAACCGGGACGCGCTTTTAATGCAATGATTTATCCGCTAATAGGGTATAAAATTGCAGGTGTGATTTGGTATCAAGGGGAATCAAATGTTGGATCTGTAGTTTACGATAAAACATTTTCGGCTTTAATTGCTTCGTGGAGAAAATTATGGAATTACGAGTTTCCTTTTTATTATGTACAAATTGCTCCTTATCAATATGGTGATGATCATTTTGGCGGAGTAGAAATTAGAAATGCACAACGTAAAGTGTTGCAAGAAATTCCTAATACCGGAATGGTACTTACTACTGATATTTCACCAATTGATGACATACATCCTAAAGATAAGAAAACGGTAGGAACTCGATTGGCTAATTTAGCGTTAGTAAAAATATACAAAACCAACTCAGACTTAGTTAATGGACCACTCTATAAAGGCATTAAAATAGAAAAGAATAAAGTAATTATTGCTTTTGATTATGCTGAGGGATTGCATTTTTCAAATAGAAAATCAAATCAATTTGAAATTGCAGGTGCTGATAATGTCTTTTATGTTGCAGATGCAAGTATAAAAAACAATGCTGTTTTATTGAACTCTAACAAAGTTCCAAATCCATTAAAAGTTCGTTTTTCATGGAAGAACAAAGCACAATCTGATTTATTCAATAAAGCAAATTTGCCTGCATCGTCTTTTATAACAGAATAGTAATAGGAAATTATGAGTGCGTGAGGGATATTAGGCGATATCCCCGTAACGGAGTGAAGAGATAAAGCTGTATAGCCCGACCCGAAGTTTTCACGAAGGGTCACGCCAATAAAAAAACCAAACCAAACTAAAATAAATAATGAACACAAAAAAATTAATTACCACGGGGATTTTTACCCTGATTACCATTGGAACTATGAATGCACAGAATAAATCTTATTTAGATAAAACAAAGCCTACTGAAGAACGTATCGATTTGTTGATGAAACAAATGACCTTAGAAGAAAAAGTGGGGCAAATGAATCAATACAACGGTTTTTGGGAAGTAACTGGACCGGCTCCAACGGGAGGAAATACTGAATTGAAATACAAACAATTGCGCGCTGGATTAGTTGGATCCATGTTATCTGTTCGTGGAGTGAAGGAAGTAAAAGCGGTACAAAAAATTGCTGTAGAAGAAACCCGTTTAGGGATTCCATTAATCATAGGGTTTGACGTAATTCACGGCTATAAAACCTTGAGTCCAATTCCGCTTGCCGAAGCAGCGAGTTGGGATATGGAAGCGATTAAGAAATCGGCTCAGGTTGCTGCAGCCGAAGCATCGGCAGTGGGAATTAACTGGACTTTTGGACCTAATGTTGATGTATCACATGATGCACGTTGGGGTCGAGTAATGGAAGGAGCGGGTGAAGATGCGTATTTAGGAAGTAAAGTTGCAATAGCTAGGGTTACCGGTTTTCAAGGTGATACTCGAGCTGATTTGCTAAAAGTAAATACGATTGTGGCATGTGCCAAACACTTTGCAGCTTACGGTTTTGCCGAAGCAGGGAAGGAATATAATACTGTGGATATTAGTAATTCTAGATTGTATAATGAAGTATTGCCTCCATTTTATGCTGCTAAGGAAGCAGGTGTTCGTACTTTTATGAACTCATTTAATATCTTAAACGGGGTTCCTGCTACAGGAAATGCTTTTTTGCAAAGAGATATTTTAAAAGTAAAATGGAACTTTGACGGATTTGTGGTTTCAGATTGGGCTTCGGTTCGTGAAATGATAATTCATGGTTATGCAAAAGATGGTGCAGATGCCACACAAAAAGCCGTAACAGCAGGATCTGATATGGATATGGAATCCTCTATGTATGTAGTTGAATTGGCAAAATTAGTTCAAGAAGGAAAAGTAAAAGAATCATTAGTTGATGATGCCGTTCGTAGAATTTTAAGAGTGAAATTTGAATTGGGATTATTTGATGATCCGTATAAATATTGTGACGAGAAACGTGAAAAAGCTACAATTGGTAATAAAGCCAATAATGAAGGAGTTTTGGACATGGCCAAAAAATCGATCGTGTTATTGAAGAATGAGTCTAATTTACTTCCGTTAAAAAAATCAGGACAAAAAATTGCTTTAATTGGTCCTTTGGCAAATGATAAAAACAGTCCATTAGGAAGCTGGAGAATTGCTTCTGATGATAATACTGCAGTTTCGGTATTAGAAGGAATGCAAAAATACAAAGGGAATCAGTTGACTTTTGAAAAAGGAGCTGATTTGACTATAGGTAAAACTGCATTTATCGAAGAATTGGTTTTCAATACAACTGATAGAACTGGTTTTGCTTCAGCTAAAAAAGCGGCAGCTAGTGCTGATGTGGTAGTTATGGTATTAGGAGAACATGGATTTCAATCAGGGGAGGGACGAAGTAGAACAAATCTTGATTTACCAGGTTTGCAACAAGAATTATTAGAAGAAATTTATAAAGTAAATCCAAATATTGTTTTGGTTTTAAACAACGGAAGACCCTTAGCTTTACCTTGGGCAGCAGCGCATATCCCTACTATTGTTGAAGCTTGGCACTTAGGGACTCAAACTGGAAATGCGGTAGCTCAAGTTTTATATGGGGATTATAATCCAAGTGGTAAATTACCAATGTCATTCCCAAGAAATGTAGGGCAAGTACCAATTTACTATAACAATTACAGTACAGGAAGGCCAACTAATGGAGAAGGAAATGTGTTTTGGTCTCACTATACGGATGTTGAGAAAACGCCACAATTTCCTTTTGGTTTTGGATTAAGCTATACAACTTTTGAGTACAAAAACTTAAAATTAGATAAAACTGCTATTGCTTTGGGAGAAGCGGTAAAAGCATCTGTAGATGTTACTAATACAGGAAAGTATGATGGTAAAGAGGTCGTTCAATTATATATTCATGATGAGGTAGCAAGTTTAGCTCGTCCGGTAAAAGAACTGAAAGGTTTTGAATTAGTTGAATTGAAAAAAGGGGAAACTAAAACGATAACATTAACATTGACAGACAAAGAATTAGGATTCTTTGATAATAATGGAAATTACCTTGTAGAACCAGGGACTTTTAAAATCATGGTAGGTGGAAGCTCAGACAAAGGTTTAGAAAGTCGTTTTGAGATAAAATAATTTTATATAATTTAATATTTAAACCCGACAGCTTAAGAAACAGGTCGGGTTTATTTGTATTATAAACTTATGAATGCGAATTTTACGAATGAGAAAATTGAAAAGCAAATCTTTAAATTAATACAATGGAATACAATAGATGCGGAAAAAGTGGATTATTATTGCCACAAATTTCTTTAGGATTATGGCATAACTTCGGTTCAGTAGATAATTTTGAAAATGGGGAAAATATTGTCAAAGAAGCTTTTGATAAAGGAATAACACATTTTGATTTAGCCAACAATTACGGACCAATACCAGGTTCAGCAGAGACTAATTTTGGTAAAATTTTAAAGAATAATTTCCAAGGCAATTTGCGTGATGAAATGGTGATTGCTACAAAGGCAGGCTATAAAATGTGGGAAGGTCCTTATGGAGAATGGGGATCAAGAAAATACTTAGTAACGAGTTTGAATCAAAGTTTAAAGCGAATGAACCTCGATTATGTAGATATCTTTTATTCGCATCGTTATGACCCAAATACGCCTTTAGAAGAGACTATGAATGCATTAGACTATGCAGTACGAAGCGGAAAAGCGTTGTATGCGGGGATTTCTAATTATCCAGCAGAACAAACGAAACAAGCTACTGAAATTTTGCAACAATTAGGGACACCTTGTTTAATTCATCAAGAAAAATACTCCATGTTTGTGCGTACCTGTGAGGAAGGTTTACTGGACGTTTTAGAAGATAAAGGAGTAGGATGTATTGCTTTTTCACCATTGGCACAAGGATTACTGACCGATAAGTATTTGAAAGGAATTCCAGAAAATTCTCGTGCTTTTAATCCTAATGGTCATTTACAATTAGATGAAGTATCTGATGCGAAAGTTTTCAAAATAGTGGCTTTGAATGAAATTGCAAAAAACAGAAATCAATCTTTGGCACAAATGGCTTTGGCTTGGTTGTTAAAAGATAACCGAATCACTTCGGTCCTAATTGGAGCGAGTTCAGTAGGGCAGTTAAACAACAATATTGATAGTTTGCAAAATCTTGCTTTTACTCCAGATGAGTTGAATGAAATTGAGCAAATTTTAAAATAAACAAACGCTATCCCGTAATTACCAGATGTAAGATCAAAAACTAAGGCTCCGTTTTTTAGAATTGGAGCCTTTTTTAAATTTTAGGGTAAATTGATTTAAAACGATACCTAATTTTGAGTTAATGTCTAATCAACTGTATTAGTTGAAAATTAGTCTTTAAAAAAGTGCATTTTGGTAATTTATTTTAAATGTGAATTAGAGTTGGTTTTAAAAATTATGGATTGGTTTTTAAATGTTTTTTTCTTTTTTCACCTCGTATGGAGTTGAGTTAAATATGTTGTCGATTTAGGGGCGGTGATTGCTTCTTTGGTTACCTATCACTCATTTATAAATGGAGTAAAAATAAAACAAATAAAAGCCAAAAATTTGTATTTTTTGACTGTATCACAGGCTTGTTAACTTGAGTAATATGCTTGTAAGATTGGTAAAAATTCTAGATGAAAAATAATATCCACAGGTGTGATATTATCTGAGAATCAATTGATAAAAAAAGTATCATTATATTTATGTTTATAAGCTTAATTTTCACAATTCAAATAAATATTTATAATTATGAATAAAAAAGTATTTTATAATATTCTATGCACAGTAACCTTTTTATTGGTAGGAAATTTTGTTTCTGGTCAGATCGACAAAGATGCAACTAAAGAAACCAAAGCCTTATACAAAAACCTGAAAGATATCTCTAAAAGGAGCATACTTTTTGCACATCAACATGCTACTGAATATGGCCATGGTTGGAGTGGTGATGCCAATCGCTCTGATGTAAAATCGGTTACGGGATCATTTCCTGCAATGGTAGGTATCGATTTTAGCGGATTATCTGGGAGATCAGAAGCAGATATCGAAAAAACTAAAGAAGACTTAAGAAAAAATGTTGTAGATACCTACAATAGAGGTGGTGTAACTACAGCTGCATGGCATTTTTCAAATCCAGCTTCTAAAGATGGGTTTTATTGGAAAGAGGGGGTATCTTTAGCTTCAATGTCATTGATCAAGCCTGGAGGTTCAAAACACGAAGAGTATAAAAAAATTCTAAAGAATATTGCAGATTTTGCTAATTCTGTAAAAGGGAGTAATGGCAAGTTGGCTCCTATAATCTTTAGGCCTTATCATGAATTTGACGGAGAATGGTTTTGGTGGGGAAAACCGTATACCTCTCGTGAAGATTTTATCGCCGTCTGGCAGTTCACAGTTTCTTACTTAAGAGATACTTTAAAGATTCATAATTTCATATACGCATTTTCACCCGATAACAAATTTAATACGGAAGAGGAGTTTTTAGAGCGTTTTCCTGGTAATGATTATGTGGATATGGTAGGGATGGATAATTATGGTGATTTTGGAAGAGATGGGAATTATAATATTGAAAGAGCTATAAAGAAGCTTAAAATAGTTTCAGACTACGGTATTAAGAATAATAAATTAGCGGCGTTAACAGAAACTGGATTAGAATCGATTCCAAATCCAATATGGTGGACAGAAACTTTGCTAAAAGTATTGAAGTCTGAAAACATGCAATTGTCATATGTGTTAGTTTGGAGAAATGATACACAAAGTCCAACACATTATTATGCGCCATTTCCCGGGCAAGATAGTGCTCCTGATTTCTTGAAATTTTATAATGACCCCTTTACTATTTTTGAAAAAGATTTAAAGAAAATATACAAGCGTAAATTTTTAGGAATATTCTAATTTTTCAAAATACACTGTCCAGAGCTGAAAGAGGGATAGTGGACTAATAAAAAATAAAAAGCATAATTTTTTAAACAGTAGTAAACCAACGTTAACTACTGTTTTTTTGTGTTATAAGTTCTTATTTTGATTTTAAAATTAACCCATTGGTCATAATTCGAAAAATATTTCTTTTTATTAATGATTTTGGAGAAAGAATTCTTGCTGCAAAAGTAAATTTAAAACTATGTCCGGAACAATAAAAAATTCATGAACTGGAAAAGACTCAAAATGTTGAGTTGGAGCGAGAGATATTAAAAAAAGCAATAGGTGTTTTTGCCAATAGCGGTCGATAATTTATAGTTTCATTAAAAATCGGAAGTGCTAAAAAATAAGAAGGACGACATTAAAACCTATGTTTTTATTTTATGAATTTAAAATAGTGGGCTACCTTTCTATTTAAGTTTCAAATTATATTCTTTTACCAATTCCAGTGTTAATTTGTCTGTCGAGAAAACAGTATTCAAACCTTGTGGTTCTTGCGGTGGATCAGTAGTAAAAGGGTCACCAACATTCCATTTTCCTGAAGTATTAACAGCTTTTCCTTCGCCGCCAAAACCCCAAAAATTAACACCCTGCAAAGTCTCATTATTGCTGCGACTTAAAACTAATTTTTCAAATAAAGCATTGTAAAATGCGTTTCTATCCAATACCGAGGAATTTGTTAGTAGGCTTTCATTGGCTCTTGGTAATCCAAATTCTTCAATAACAATGGGGCGACCTAATTTTTTGGCTACTTCGACATGCTCGTTTATGTATGCTGTAGCTTTTTCAATCGCAATTGGCAAAGTAGTTTTTGCGTCTTCAGCGTTGAACCAACCCCAGTTTTTTGGCCAGATATGCATAGTTAAATAATCAATTTTCGGATTCATATGCGTGCGTTCATAGGTAGCCAAATCATCATTTGATCCCGCTTTACCTTCAGAACCTGTCGAAATCAAATGATTGAAATCTAAACTATCAATCAAATCAACAGTTTTGTTCAACCAAGCAGTAAATTTTTTTTCGTTTTCGATACTAAGAACACGGGGTTCATTGCCTATTTGCCAAGCCATAATCGCATTGTCTTCAGTATATTTCTTGTTAGTATAGGCATTTATTCGGCCCAAAATATATTTTATATGATTTTCAAAAGCCACCATACAAGGCTCACAACTGTGGTACTGTTTCACATAATCCATGAATTGAGGCCAAGAGTTGGGTTTAATGTTTGGATTCGGAATTTTGCCGAAGCCGTTCCATTCTAAATATTGCGACATACCACCTGACCATTCCCAGTTGTTGTTGAGGTATAAAACCGCATACATGTTGCGTTTTCCCATTTCAGCAATCAGGAAATCCAAACCATCCAGCAAATCGGCATTGTATTTTCCTTGTTCGTATTGCAAAGCCGGACTAACGGTATAATCATAGGTTCCACCATCAGCACCCACTAAGATTCTTAAATTGTCAATACCATTTTTCTTCATTAAATCCAGTTCGCGAAGTAATCGTTTACGATCACCCACTTTTTTGGAACCTAGTAAACTGCCATACCAATAATTAGCACCCACATACGAATACGGTTTGTCACCTTTGAAAAATTGCGTCCCTTTTACGGTTATTGGCGCTTGTTTTTGTGCTGAACAAACAGTTGCAGAAGCACAAATAGCGAGTAGCATTATTTTTAAAACTAAATTCCTCATATTTTTTTATTTAGGGGATATTTCCAGCTATACTTTTTAATCTTTTATTTTTTAAAGAAAAAAATAAAAGGATTTACACTGCTATCTGGGCTAGGGCAATTGTTGTCGTCAAATATTTATAGGTTCCTTTGTATGCCTAATTTGGTAATACATACATTTTAGGCAATGTATTTACTAATACCGACTTTGGTTTACTGGTAAAACTTGTGAAGTCAGGTGCATTTGACAAAGAAGGAGTTGGCACATAATAACCATCTCGAGTATTGTTCCAAAACATTACAAAACTAATCTCGACATTGTTTACAGTTAGAGCATTATATAAATAATTAGAGAACCATCCAGATATAGGAGTATTTGTAGTTGTTACTTGGTAACCAGTTTCGGTCAATGCGGCAATTTTTACCTTGCTTTTAGCTAAATCGGAGACCATTTTCAATTTTGAATTGGCTCTGTCTGAACCGGGTTGTCCTTGATTGTTAAAATCACCATAATTATCCATACCTAAAACATCAACAAAAGCATCGCCTGGATAGCGACTCAAATAATTAGCTGATGTTGTGTATGTATTGTCAGGAGAAAATGCATACAATACATTGTGCAGGCCTTTACTGTTTTTAAGATAATTGACAGTAAACTGAAAACCAGTTTTGTAATCCTCGGGTGAGCAATAATCAGCACCCCACCAAAACCAATTTCCGTCAAACTCATGAAAAGGTCTAAAGATGACAGGGATTAACTCACCATTGCTTCCTTTTAAATTAGAAATTACCGATGCTATTTTATCGAGTTTTAATTTATACCAATCATGCTTTGAGCCTCCCGGCAAAATACTTTTGAAAGCAGTAGCTTTTTCGGCTGCACTCATGTCATTAGCATAGAAACTGTCCTCTTTGTTTGGCTCTCTCAAATGCCAGCAGAAAACATTAATCATACCTTTTGCGTAAGCTTGTTTGGCATCTTCCGTAATCATTTTTTCTTGTTGGTAAAACCAGTTGTCGTTTTGACCCGTATTATTTTTGTCGGTAATAAACATGAAGTCAGAACCTAATAGTGCAGGATCATTTCCGGTTGTTTTTTTGATGTCGGACATTGACGATGAGCCATTGTTGTAAAAAGAATTGAATGCATCTTGTTGTCCAATGGCAAATTTAGTTTTAGCAAGTTTCTTTAGATTGTAAAATAAAGCAATCGTTTCTGCTGTAGCGCTAGCATCAACCATATATGTTTTTACATTCACGGTAGTTAAAGCATCTGTATCAGAAACTGGTGTATTGACTGGTGGCGATACAATCGTATCAGGAGTATCAAGACCTGAAGAGCAGCCTGAAATAAAGAATGTAAAGCAAAGTACTGGGATTAAAAGATATAATTTATTCATTTTTAATTGTTTTAATGCGGTTAATGATTTCTATGCAAGCACGACCATTGTGATACGGGCATTTCCAGAAACCAGCTTTGTCTTTTTTTATTACTGAATAATCAGCATTAATCCCCCAATACCATTCTCCATTTAGGGTATCAAGAATGTATGTTTTAACAAAATCCCAATTTTTTAATACAATATCTAAATAGGCTTTATCACTTGTTAATTGATAAGTATTAAAAAAACCTATCATCAGTTCTGCTTGTGGCCACCAGTGTTTTTCGGCAATTAATTGATTGCTTTCTGGGTCTAATTCATACCATAAACCGCCATCTACATCAATTCCTTCTTTTGTACTGTTAGTGAGTTGAATAGCGTGTATTTTGTAACGTGCAATCATTGTAGCGTCTTCTGAAATCTCGGCACATTGTAATAGGAGCCAGGCAGCTTCAATGTCATGGCCATAAGAAATTACATCGGGTTTTTCTATCCAGTTTTCATCAAAAAATAGCTTTAAATGCCCCGTTTCTTCGTTTATAAAATGAGTGTCGATAACCTGTAATATTTCGATGATATCTTTTTGTAAGGTCTCATCTTTCCACACTTTGTACAAATTAGCATATGCTTCGACGATATGCAAATGGGTGTTCATTGTTTTCTTTTCGTTAGCATCTTTATCGCTCAAGCGTAAATCAGTAATGATTTTCCAATCCCGTGTAAAAGCTTCTAGATATCCTTTGTTTATTGGATCATAACTGTGCTCTTGAATCTTTTTGTACAAATCAATGGCTACTTCTAGTGCTTTCTCCTCTTTGGAAACAGCATAATATTCAGTCATACCATAGATAACAAATGCTATTGCATAGATTTGGTTTTTGGTGTCTTTTGGAGTTCCATCGGAATGAAGACTCCAAAAAGTTCCACCAAATTCCGTATCATAAAAATGTGATAATATATAATCAAAAGCTCTTTTTGCTATTATTTTATGTTCTTCGTTTTTGGTTATTTTAAAAGCTGATGAAAATGTCCATAGGATTCGTGCATTTAAAACAGAGCCTTTTTCGGCATCGATATTAATAATTTCATTAGAATCAATTTGACCAATGAAACCTCCATTTTTGGTATCCATAGTAAACTTCGACCAATACCAAAGGATAGAATCGAGTTCAGTAGTAAGTTCTGACTGTAATTGATTTATAGGTGTCGACACGTTTATGAAATTGCTTTGTTTTTATCTACTAGTCGAATAATAGTATTCACAGAACCTGCTGATGTAAAAGTATCTTCGGGCGTGTTTATGACATAATCAATCAATTTATCAACGGATGAAACGGCAACATGCATTCTTGTATCTGAAGAGGCATAATAGATATATACAGTTCCGTCGCTGTCTTCAATCCAACCATTAGAAAACACTACATTTGAGACATCGCCAATTCTTTCTATTCCTTCAGGAGCCATAAAGTGTCCTGCAGGTTTATAGATTACTTTTGAAATATCATTTAAATCTGTCATGAACATATATAGTGTATAACGCAATCCTGCAGCAGTATTTCTTACGCCATGTGCTAAATGCAACCAACCTTTTTCTGTTTTTATTGGAGCTGGTCCTAAGCCATTTTTAAGTTCATAAACAGTATGGTATTGTTTTCCGTAGATGATAGCTTCGTTTTGTACAATTGGATTTGTCATATCGTCAACATATCCTAATCCTACACCGCCACCGTTTCCTATGTCAATAAAACCGTCTTGTGGACGTGTGTATAAAGCATACTTTCCATTGACAAACTCAGGATGTAAAACTACATTTCGTTGTTGTCCTGTATTTGAAATTAGATCTGGTAATCTTTCAAAATTAATTAAATCTTTGGTGCGAACAATTCCTGCATTGGCAATAGCGGAACTAGTATCTCCAGCGGGGGCTTTTGGATCTTTTCTCTCAGTACAAAAAATGCCGTAAATCCAACCATCTTCATGGTTGACCAAACGCATATCGTACACATTAGTATCTGGTTCCTCGGTTTGGGGTAAAACACATGGTTTCTCCCAGAATTTAAAATTATCTAATCCGTTTGGACTTTCGGCGATTGCAATAAAAGATTTTCGATCGAAACCTTCTACGCGAACGGCAAGAATAAATTTATTTTCCCATTTTATAGCACCAGAATTGAACGCAGCATTAATGCCAATTCGTTCTAGTAATAATGGATTTGTATTCTCATTTAAATCATATCGCCATTCAATAGGAGTATGGCTTGCTGTAATGATGGGATTTTTATAACGAACGAATATACCGTTGCCAACAGATGACTGAGATTCGTTTTTTTGCTCGATAAGCTGCTGAAATTCATTTTCAATTTCAGCTTTTCTTTTTTGGAAACGGGTAATTACTGTTTTTGTATTCATAGTTGAAAGTGCTAGAATAAAGTATTAATTAGTTAAATTTCTTTTGCTGTTAAGTTCCTGTTCAATAATCTGTAATTTTTTTTCTGTTAGTGGGTAAAACACAATAAATAGTACTGAAATCACAGCGGCTAACGCTGGAAGTATACTAAGCATGAGTTGGATTCCGTTTTGTGTAACCGCAGTTTGTTCAATATTTGCTTGGAATCCGTAGTATGCCAGTAGCCATCCTGTCGCTGCACCTCCGATGGTCCATCCAAATTTTTGAGACATCGAAGAAGCTGAAAATACAAGTCCTGTAGCGCGTCTTCCTTGTTTCCATTCTGAATAATCAGCACTATCGGCATACATTGACCATATCAAAGGAAAGATACAGCCCGCACAAATGCTTATTAATACTTGGAAAATCATAATTAGTAAAACTTCTTCTTTTCCAAAAAAGTAAAAAATCACACTCAAAATCGCAGCCAAAGACATTGCTCCCAAAAAGGTGTTCTTTTTGCCAATTCTATTAGCAATTGGCGTTGCTGCAATTACTCCAATTATATTTGCTGCTTGTCCCAAAACCAAGTAAAGAGAAGTTGGTGTCATCGCAAAGGTTTCTCCAAAGAGATTAAAACTATAATTTACCGTATTGCTGACATAGTATTTGAAATAATAAACTGCTGCACCATCACGGATAGAATTAAAGATTAATGCCCCAATTCCTGCACCAAGAAGAATCCACCAAGGTTTATTTTTCCAAAGATCTCTTAGGTCTTCTTTTAAGTCAGTTTTTTCATCTGAAATTGGTTGGACTCTTTCTTTGGTTAAAAAAAAGCAACCCCAGAAAAAGAAAGTAGTGATAATTCCAAAGATTATAATGGTGTACAACCACCCTTTTTCTGAATTCATGTTGCCACCAAAATAATTCACCAAAGGTTCGATGAGCCATAACGCTAATAAACTTCCTGCGAAAGCAAAAACCATTCTATACGATGAAAGAGTAGTTCGTTCTTTTCTATCGGATGAAAGTACTCCAAGTAATGAGGCATATGGTACATTTATAATAGAATAAACCATCATCATTAGTGAATAGGTAATGTAGGCGTAGATTATTTTTCCTTTTTCATCAAAATCAGGTGTATAAAAAGTTAGAACTCCGATTACTGCAAAAGGGATTGCAGTCCATAAAAGATAGGGTCTGAATTTTCCCCATCGCGTTTTTGTACGGTCAGCAATTATTCCTACTAGTGGATCAAAACAAGAATCCCATATTCTAGTTATCAGAAACATAGTTCCTACAACTGCTGGTGCCAAACCAAAAACATCAGTGTAAAAAAACATGAGATACATACTGAATATTTTCCAGAACATGGAGGAAGCAGCATCTCCTAAGCCGTAACCAACTTTTTCTTTTATACTAATTTTATTGTGCATTTTTTAGGGTTTATAGGTCTAGTTTTAATAATTTATTTTTGATACAGGTTTTGTTTTGCAGCTTCTTTTTCAAAGAAAGTTCGATCAAGATTATAAAAATCTACGAAGTCTTTTTCGCTAATCTGTCCTTTATAAGGTGCATAGTAGTGCATTTTTTGTTCTTTTTCCTGCCATCCGTGGTTTCTCCATACTAAGACATAGGAAATTTTGTAGTCACCTATGGCTTTCATGAGCGTATTAGTCCACCACTTATCATAAGGAATCGCTTCATAACCAGTTTCAGCAAATGCCATTATTTTATTTTGCTCTTTCGCAACTTCATTCATTATTTTAAATTGATTTTGACAATTTTCAACAAAGGAGTTATCTCTGTTAGGATTAGTGTATTGGTATTTGTCAAAGCTCAAGATATCGGCATAATTAGAACCTGGATAATATTCTAAAAATTCATCCTTCGTTTTAAAATCAGCAGTATTGTAGACATAAATTAAATTATGTACTCCTTTTTTTTGTAAATAATCAATGGTGAATCTCCATAAAAGTTTGAATTCATCAGGATTCCCGTTGTTCTTACACCACCAAAACCAATTTCCTGTTAATTCATGGTAAGGACGATACAAGATTGGAATTTGTTTACCCTTCCTATCTTTTAACGTTAAAATGTATTTTGCAGCTTCATCAAGCCAAGATTTGAATTTTTCATGGCTTTCTCCTCCTGGTAAAGCAGAGACTAAGGATTTTGGAGTGGTATCCCATGCGTTATTTCCAGTTAAAGGATTGTCTAAATGCCAACTTAGTGTTACAACGCCGCCTCTTGTGTGAGCATCTTTTATAAATTGCCTCATTTTGTCAAAAGGAACACCGTCAATATTAGTTGTAGATTTTTTTTCCAAGCCGCCCAGATCCCATCCGTAAACTGCAGGATAATCTCCGGTAACATCTTTTACATCACTTCTTTTCGTTTTGTATTTCCAGTTTACTCCATAAGCTAGGTCGTCTTGATGCCCAAAAAGAATTCCTTTTTCTACATTTAATATCAATTTTTTGTATAGTATTTTGGTTTCTGCTGTCGCATTTCTATCAGTGAGAGACGATTTTGTATCAATATTTTGCACTTTTGAAGAACAGGATGTCGCAATGCTAGTGCAGATAAGAATCAAATAAAATATTTTTTTCATTAGTAGTCAGTTGGGAGGGTTGTTTTTTTAGATACTTGGTTTTTTACAATACAATCAGCGCTAAAATATGTAAAAATTATTTTTAGTACTTTAACTGCTAAAACTATAAAAATAGTGTGTAATAAAAATGATTCATATTTAATATTCATATTCTTTTAAAAAAAATGATAATTGTATTTTCAAAGATAATTGCAAGACTCGCATTTAATTAATATTATTTTATCAATTATATATCATATTATTGCAGGTAAAAAAGAACGATATGAGCAATTTAAAGAATTTTTACCGAGAAATTCCACCATTATCGTCAGGCGATAGTTTTTTGGTATTTGACAGAGTAAAAGACAATTTTGACTTTCCGGTTCATTATCATCCTGAATTTGAGATAAATTTCATACAAAATGGTAAAGGAGTTAAAAGAGTTGTGGGTGATAATATAGAAGAAATTGATAATATTGAATTGGTATTAATTGGCCCCAATTTATACCATGGATGGGAATTACATAAGTGTACAAACAAGCAAATTCATGAAATTACCATACAATTTCATAATGATTTGTTTGATGAGACTTTATTGTCAAGACGTATAATGAATCCCATAAAAGACATGTTTAATCGATCTATTCATGGTATTTTATTTTCAAAAAAAACTGCAGAAGAGCTTTCTTCAAGATTGATTAAAATTTCAAAGTTAGATGGTATGGATTATTTTCTTGAAATCACATCAATACTTTATGATTTAGCAAATTCAAGAAATCAAAGGTTATTGTCAACATTTACTGTCGATTACGACACTTTCGACGATTATGATAAAATGAAATTAGTGTATGAGTATGTTCAAAAAAACTTTGCGGAGAAAATATCTCTGGATGATGTATCGAATGTAGCGAGTATGACTAGTATATCGTTCAATCGATTTATTAAGAAGAGAACTGGAAAAACGTTTGTTAATTACATCAATGATATTCGAATTGGTTATGCTGCCAGATGGTTGGTAGAAAAAGATCTTAGTATTTCAGAAATAGCTTTTAAATCAGGCTTTAATAATATTGCAAATTTCAATAGAAGCTTTAAGTCTATAAAAAAATGTACTCCAAGTCAGTATAGAGAGGATTTTTCTGGTTTGAAAAGAATTCTATAAGTAATTTGTTCTTGTTTTCCTATTACTACTTCGTTTGAAATTGAAATATATGTTACTGTTGCTCATCTATTAATTTCTTTTATGTCATTTTTTAGTCAATAAAATTACGTTATGTATAATTTATTTGGGTTATTATTTTGATATGTTTTACTATTTGTCTCTAAAGTAAAAATATTATCATTAAATGATATAATACTATTAATTTAATGTTTACATGTGTTATAGATTTGTTAATTATAAATCAAAATAATTAATATGCATTTTATTTCTGAAATATGCTTTTCAGAAATAAACAATCTTAACTAACTAAACATTTATTATGAAAAAACTATTGTCTAATTTAATTCATTGGAACGGCAATCACAGAGCAATTCCTTTGGTATTATTTTTACTGCTTACAAGCAATTTTATTACAGCCCAAACAAAAGTTCAAGGTGTTGTAACTGATGAAAAGGGTCTTACCATACCTGGTGTGAATGTATTAGTCATCGGGTCAAGCAAATCTGCATCGACAGATATTGATGGTAAATATGAAATTGATGCTCCCGTGGATGCTACTTTGTCATTTTCTTTTATTGGATTTGAAACCCAAAATATTGCAGTAAAAGGGAAATCTAAAATCAATGTGTCATTAAAGTCAACTTCGCAAAACCTTCAAGAAGTTGTGGTTATAGGTTATGGTACTCAAAAAAGGGGCGATGTAACTAGTGCAATATCTTCTGTAAAAGCTAAGGATCTTGAAAATTTAAAGCAGGTGTCTGTAGATCAGATGTTACAGGGTAAAGCAGCAGGAGTTACAGTGACTAGTAATTCTGGTCAACCCGGGAGCAACACTTCTGTGAAAATTAGAGGTATTTCTTCCCTTGGTGGTACAAATGAGCCATTATATGTTGTGGATGGTGTACCAATTTCTGGTGATGCAACCAGTAAGTCAACTACAGGTAAACCGCTGGTAGGAAATGATTTTAGTGAGGGTAGTACATCGACAGGGAATAGTTCTGTAAGCCCAATTGCTTTTTTAAATCCCAATGATATTGAGTCGATGGATATTCTGAAAGACGCTTCAGCAACAGCAATATATGGATCTCGTGGCGCTAATGGTGTGGTAATTATAACTACAAAATCAGGAAAAAAAGGTTCGGGTAAATTGACTTATGATCATAGTTACTCTATTCAAGAGCAAACAAATTTAATCGATGTTCTGGATTTACAAGGGTACGCCAGATTACAAAATGGATTGATTGATGCTTTAACCCCAACAGCATTAAAAAATGATAATTTTTCACATCCGGAGTTATTAGGCAAAGGAACTAATTGGCAAGATGAAATCTACAGAATTGCCATCATGAAATCGCATCAATTGTCTATTTCTGGAGGAAAAGAAGGAGTGAGTTATTATGTATCTGGAGGGTATATTGATCAGGAAGGTACTGTGATTGGATCTGGATTTAAAAAATATACTTTTCGAACTAATGTGGATGCTAAAGTGAAGGATTGGTTGAAGGTGGGTGCATTTGTAAATACTGGAATTACAAACGAAAATATTACATTAAATGGAAGTCAAAACGGAATAGTTAGTACTTCATTGTTGAGTACACCTGATGTAGTAGTGTATAATGCAGATGGAACTTATGCTGGCCCTCCAACAAATTCTCAAGGAATATATTTTAGAAACCCAATCGCTGAAGCTTTATCTAACACAAATAAATTGGTCAGAAAGAATTTTTCTGGAAATGTTTTTACTGAAGCGCGATTAATGAAGGGTTTAGAGTATCGTTTTGAGATAGGCGGATATGCAGAATTTAGTGAAGGAAACGAATTCCGTCCAACTTATAATTGGGGAGCTGCAAGCAATAATACAGCTTCGCTTACTTCAAGAACAAATAGTTTTTATTCGATAAACATTAAAAATTTACTAACCTATAAAACTGAAATAGGAAAGCATAGTTTTAATATTTTAGCAGGCCAAGAGGCTAATGAAGGCAATTGGAAAGGTTTGGCTGTAACTGGAATTGGATTTTTCGATAATTCGTTACCTGAATTACCTGTGGCTGCAGAACTGCAAAAAGTTGAACCAGGTTTCGCCTACAGTGGTTCACAAAGATTGTATTCACTTTTTGGAAAAGCAGTTTATGATTATGGCGGACGCTACAGTATTTCTGGTTCTATTCGGGCAGATGGTTCATCAAAGTTCGCAAAAGGAAATAAATGGGGCTATTTTCCTGCTATTTCGGGTTCATGGAAATTATCTAATGAGGAGTTCATGCAGGACTTTAATGCTGTTAAAAATATAAAAATTAGAGCTGGTTATGGTGAGACTGGAAATCAGCAAATTGCAAATAATTTATATGCTCCGGCATTGACTTTGGTACAATCTCCTTTAGGTGCTGGTTTCCAACTTTCCAGATCTCCAAATCCTGATTTAACTTGGGAGTCACAAAAACAAATAAATATTGGTTTAGACTTCTCACTTTTTAACTCGGGATTAAATGCTTCGATAGATGTTTATAAAAAGACTTCTAAAGATTTCTTGTATCAAATTCCTTTGCCATTATTTCTTACTGGAAGTGCCGATGGTGGTGGAGTAGCCTCAGCTTTTGGAAATATTGGAACATTGGAAAATAAAGGAATTGAAATGTCTGTGAACTATAGTACCAAATTAGATAGTGGTTTTTCTTGGAATTCTACATTAGTCGTGTCTAAGTATGTAAATAAGTTAGTTGAGATTTCTAACAGTTCATTGCTTATTAAATATGCTCTTATAAATGATTATACAAGAAAACCAATTACTAAAACACTAGTCGGAGGCCCTATAGGTACTTTTTATGGATTGAATTCATTAGGAATTTATACCTCGGATGCCGATGCCAGCGCAGGGCCTAAAAACGGTTTTGGTGCCAGCCCGGTTGATTTTATTGCTGGTGATATGAAATATGCAGATAATAATAATGATGGTGTGATAAATGAATTAGATTATACGACGATTGGGGATCCAAATCCCGATTTCACATTTGGTTTTACTAACAATTTTGCATACAAAAATTTTGATTTTTCAGTATTTTTGCAAGGCTCTGTTGGAAATGATTTATTTAATCTTACAAGGAGAGCTGGAACATCAAATTCCAATTTATATCAGAATCAGTTTGCTTCTGCTTTGGATTTTTATTCTCCTTCTAACCTCGATGCAAGTTTACCAAGACCTACATCTTATGATCATCCTAATTTAATTTTTTCTGATCGTTTCGTTGAAGACGGTTCTTACCTAAGAGTACAAAATATTACAGTTGGATACACATTACCAACGGATATTATCTCGCAAGCTAAGTTGACTAGACTTAAATTATATGCAAGTGTGCAAAACTTGTACACTTTCACAAAATATACTGGTTATGATCCGGAAGTTGGATCGTTCAATCAAGACGCTTTATTGTCCGGTGTTGATAATGGTCGTTATCCAACTCCAAGAGTTATTTCAGTGGGAGTAAATGTTGAATTCTAATACTTAAAAAAATGAAAAAATATTTAATAAATTATAAAACATTAGTTGTTTTATGTTCGATTTTGGTCATATCATCTTGCTCAGACGAGTTTATAGATGTAGTTCCTAAGGATTCTTATGACGCTGCGACATATTATGATTCTGATGAGAAAGTAGCTTCAAGTACTAATATACTTTATGGAAAAGCTTGGTTTGAATTAACGGTAAAGCCGTATTTTGCTTTAACTGACATGGCATCTGGAAATTTAGTGAACACATCTTCTGAATTTAATCAGTTTAATACATTGTTGTTTCAAACAAGTGATGAGAATTTACTTGGAGCTTGGTCTTCCTGTTTTGGAGTGGTTGCAAATGCAAACACCTTAATTTTGGCTTTACCTAATATTAATAATCCAAATGTAAGCGAAACAGCCATCAATAATTCTCTAGGTGAAGCGCATTTGATGAGAGCTTTAGCTTATTTCAATTTGGTACGATTTTTTGGACCTGTACCAATTGTTGAGAATGCAGCAGATTTTGCTGCTAATCCTCAAATTAATACTAATCTTGTTTCGGATGTTTATAAGTTTATCGAAAACGATTTGATATTTGCTAAAGATAATTTGAAAGTTAAAGTCAGAGGAGGTAGTTATCAGGATAATGCGAGAGTTTCTTCAGGCTCAGCAAAAGCACTTCTGGCAAAGGTCTATTTATATCAAAAGAAATATGCCGAGGCTAGAGCTCTAGCAGAAGAAGTAATCAACAGCGGAGAATTTAAACTATTTGGTACAGATGTGCCAGCAACTAATTACGGAGATTTATTTCTTCCGAAATATAACAACAATGAAGAATCAATCATTGCTTTTCAATGGATGCCTGGTATTTACTTTTATGGGAATTCATTGAATACACAATTTGCAAGTAATAGAAATCTAACAGAAGCTAGTTATGCTGGAGTTGTAGGTCCCTCTCAAGACTTGATTAATAATGCTTTTGAGCCAGGAGATTTGCGTAGAAAAGAAACATTTATGAAACCTGGAGATAATTACCCTAAATTATCAGCATCAGCAAATTATGACGGAACTGGGGCAATAACATTGGGATATACGATGCCAGATTTAGATCAAGATGGGCAAACTAATTTCGCACAAGGTTCTGGTGCTGCAATGAAAAAATATGTATGTGGTAGAAGTAATGCTGACATTACAGGAGTGTATAATGCTCTTGCAAATGGATTTACTAAGCAAAATACATATGTGATGCGATATGCTGAATTATTATTGATCCATGCCGAGGCAATTTTAGGTTCTCAATCTGGTAGTACTTCAAACGGTGCGGCATTGGCCTCCTACAATAAAGTTAGGGTTAGAGCTGGCTTAGCGCCTAAAACTGTGATAACTTTTGAAGACATTTTCAAAGAAAGAAGAGCTGAATTGGCTGCGGAAAATGACTATTGGTTTGATTTGGGCAGGCTTGATTTTGCTGTTGCAAAGGCTAAATTGGAAGCTCAAGACAGAGGTACAAAAATTGCACCAACTAAAATTTCTTCGTTACCCATTACGACACTTATATATCCTTATCCTGCAAATGAGCTGTTGCAAAATCCAAAATTAAGAGAACCTGCAGTTCCTTATGTTTTTAAATAACTAAAAAAATATACTATTATGAAAAATCTTAAAGCAAAATATATATACCCCTTTCTTACCTTGTTTTTAGTGGCAAGTATGTTGTTTTCCTGTTCATCAGATGACAATGAGGGTTCTTCAGGAACATTGACAATTGACAGTGTGAGTAAAGCTGGAGAAGGAGAACTGGTTCCAACTACGTTTGGATCACCTAAAAATGTATATGTAATTCAAGGTTCTGGTTTTGCCACCCTTGAAAAAATTTATTTTAATGATGTGGATACGTATTTTAATCCAACTTTAGTTACCGATAAAGCCATATTTGTTACGATTGATGAAAGTACTCCGTACGCAAATGCATCGAATGAATTAAAAATAGTTACAAAATTTGGTACTGTAATTTATCCATTTATAATTGCTCCACCAGCTCCTACTTTTGGAAGTTACAATCCTATTAATGCAGTTGCAGGCGATATTATAACAATTAGTGGTAAATATTTCTTAAACCCTTCCGTTAAAATTGGTGATATTAACGCTACTGTAATTTCATCATCATTGACAGAAATTAAGGTAACAGTTCCCGCTGGTCTCACACAATATAAGTACGTTACGGTTACAAATATATCTGGTTTCGCAACCTCTACTCAAGCTATAGGGACAGCAATTTATGATGATGCTCCGGCTTCTTTTGTTGAAAATTATTTAGGACCGTGGGATGGAAGTGGTTATAAAGTCAATACTACAGAAAAAGTACAAGGTCAAAATTCGATAGAAACCACATTTACCGGATATACGGGTTTCAAATTCCCAATGTTCGCCGCTCCAGTTTCAACAGCTTCTTACAAAGCGCTTAGAGTTTCATTTAAAAGCACGAAGGCAACGGGTAAATTTAAAGTGGTATTAAATGGAAATTTTGGTGCTGGAAAAGAGGTTTCATTTGATAATAAATGGACTAGCGTAGTGATACCATTTAGCGATCTAGGTGGTGCACCTGCAGAAATTAATGAAATTGTTTTTCAAGAATTTGGAAATGATAATGGGGATAAAATTTTTATTGATGATGTAGGTTTTGTTCTAAAGTAAATATTTGGTTTTGTTTGAGTTTGTTTAAGAAATTCCCTAATTCAACAATTAGGGAATTCTTTTTAGAAATAGTTTTTAAATATAAAAATATTAAGATGAAAAAAATAATCTGTTCTTTTTTTATGATTGCTTTTTCTTTGTCCGCCCATAGCCAAGGAAATGTAATAGCACAAAAAAGTACCAAATACAATGATTTAGCCTTAACTCCGCCTATGGGATGGAATTCATGGAACACTTTTGAAACAAATATCGATGAAAATTTGGTAAAAGAAACTGCTGATATAATGGTAGCTTCTGGCATGGCGGCTGCAGGTTACACTTATATTGTACTTGATGATGGCTGGATGGCGAAAGAGCGCGATGCTAAAGGTAATTTAGTCCCAGATCCAATAAAATTTCCTAGCGGAATGAAATCATTAGTCGAATATATTCATGCCAAAGGACTGAAATTTGGTTTGTATAATTGTGCAGGCACGCACACTTGTGCCGGATATCCTGGAACTCGTGGGTATGAATATCAAGATGCCCGGTTTTATGCAGACTTAAATATTGATTTTTTAAAATATGATTGGTGCAATACTGAAGGAATCAATGCAAAAGAAGCCTACACCACAATGAGTAACGCATTGCAAACAGCAGGTAAACCAATCGTTTTCAGTTTATGTGAATGGGGTGACAATCAGCCTTGGGATTGGGGAAAACCTGTTGGTAACCTTTGGAGAATCTCCGGAGATATTTATCCGTGTTTTGATTGTGAATTTAAACACGAACAAGGAAATTGGTCGTCCTGGGGATTTATGAAAATTATCGAAATGCGTAAAAACATTCGTAAGTTCTCCGGACCGGATCATTGGAATGATTTCGATATGTTGGAGGTGGGTAATGGCATGACAAATAACGAAGATAAAGCACATTTCACAATGTGGTCTATGATGTCTTCACCGTTAATAGCTGGAAATGATTTCAGAAAAATGTCTAAAGAAACATTGGCAATTTTATCAAACAAGGAGCTAATTGCTGTAAATCAAGATAAATTGGGGATTCAAGGGTTTAAATATTCTGCTAAGGATGGACTGGAAATTTGGGTTAAACCCTTATCTGATGGAAATTGGGTAATAACTTTTTTGAATCGAAGTGATGTTACAAAGAAGATATATTTCGATTGGATAAAAGAGGTGATACGAGATGTCGATTTCAATCTAGAAACTAATTTTAGTACGACAAATTATAAAATTATTGACCTTTGGAAAAACAAAGAGGTTGGAAATACAAAAAAAATATTTATTTCTGATTTATCCTCGCATGATGTAATTACTTTGAAATTAAATAAAATTTAAAAATGGAAGTAAAATCTAAAATTACGGGATTGCTCTTTTTGCTCTGCTGCTGCTTTTCTAACGCTCAATTTGTGAAAAATCATGGGCAATTGAAACTTGAAGGAACGCAGCTTGTAGATACTAACGGAGAAGATGTTGTGCTTCGTGGATTGAGTTTTGGCTGGCATAGTTTCTGGCCAAGATTTTATAATGAAAAAGCGGTTAAATGGCTCAAAAAAGATTTTAAATGTAATGTAGTTCGCGCTGCAATGGGAATTGAAGTAGGGGACAAACCATATTTGAAAGAACGTGAATTTTCGAAAGCAAAAGTTAAAGCTGTTGTTGAAGGCGCAATTCAAGCGGATATTTATGTAATAATAGATTGGCACAGCCACAACATAAATTTAGAAGAAGCTAAAGAATTTTTTGCAGAAATGTCGAAAACATATGGTAGGTACCCCAATGTAATTTATGAAATTTTTAATGAGCCTGATTATGAATCTTGGGAAGAAATAAAGGCCTATTCGGAAGAGGTTATAAAAGTTATTCGCGAGAATGATTCAGATAATATTATTCTTGTAGGTTGTCCCAAATGGGATCAGGATATTCATTTACCAGCTGCAAATCCTATAAAAGGATTCGATAATTTAATGTATACCATGCATTTCTACGCAGGAACCCACGGAAAATGGTTGCGTGACAGAACGGATGACGCAATAAAAAGTGGACTACCTGTTTTTGTCTCAGAATCTGCTGGAATGGAGGCTACGGGGGACGGTCCACTCGACTATGAATCTTGGCAGCAATACATCGATTGGATGGAAAGTAGAAAATTGAGTTGGATTACTTGGTCAGTATCGGACAAAGATGAAACGTGCTCTATTCTAAAAAAATCTGCTAAATCGGAAGGGAAATGGAAAAAGAATGATTTGAAAGAATCTGGTGTTAAAATTAGATCATTATTGAGACACTATAATGTTGATATGTAATAATTATGAGTTTTATTACTAATCTTTTAAACGAAGATAATAATCTGCTGAAATCCATAATAAGAAAATTTGTAAAATTATAAATAGATACTCGGTATTATATCGAGTATCCATTCATTGAAATACATTTTTTTATTATGATTTTAAAAGTGTTTAACAGGTATTTTATCGATTAAATATTCATATTTATACAATGGTTTTTCATTCACATAATAATTATAAATTACTATTAGTGAATAGCAGTATTTAACCTAGTAGGATAGCACTTTTGATTTTACGGAGCTTTGATTTGATCAGTTTACTCAACAAATTAATAACTAATTAGCCTGTAATTTATGGTTTTGACTATTAGTTAGCGTCAAAAATTATTCTTTTTTATTCTCAAGCTGTACCTTGAATTTCCCGAAATACGGATTATCCGCCATTAGAGAGTGTCCAATCACTAAAATATAATCTCCTTTTTGCTTGAGTGGGATTTTTAAATCCATTCCAAAGGGGCCATCTGAAGATTTATCTGGAAAAATAATTTGGTTGAAACGGATGTTTCCTTTACCTGTTGTTGGAACAATCATAGCGTGCAACGTGCCTAAATCTTCACTTTTAAATGTGATGTATACTCTTGAATGAATCGAATCTAAGGAACCTTCACCAGTATAGAAACCTTCTTCATTCTTAAAATTCATTTGAATGTTGTCGCCTATCTGTATGTTCTCTTCTTTCTTTATCTCTGTTGCAGTTGGATATGGGGCAGTAGCGGGAGCATTCTCCTTTTCTTTAAGATGACAAGAAAAAAAGAAAATTGAAATTAAGAGTATCAAAAAAAATTTCATAACAGTATTTTTTACTAAAGTTTTTCAAATTTAGTTCTTTTTTGCGGTGTTTTTTTATAAAACAGCATTTGGATTCTTGTAGAATTTAGGTATAAATTTCATCTTTTTTTTCCTGTTGTTTTCTCGAAAAAATGCTTTTTAACATCGCTGATTTATCTTTCTTTTATACTCACAATTAATCTATTGTAGTAGGGATTCTATATTGATTTTGCATCATAGTAAGGGGGGCAATACTTATTTTAATACCCAATATAAATTTTTAAAATAAGTTTTTGGATTTTTCGAAGCAATTTAATAGTGTCATTTCTTTAAAATTCTTATGTAGTTCTAATAAGCATCAATATAGTAAAAACCCCATAGCAACTTTTTGCTGGTCTTCACTTTAAAGCTTCAGACGTTCCATTAAATATTGTAATTATAAAAAGTAAATAGTCGATGAAAAAAATCGGATAATTAGAAGTGTATATATTGAAGCAGTCTGCAGCTTATAATACAATAATCTACGCTATAATAGAAATTGATTCAATCCAAAGCGCCCCGAAAAGAGTCCGACGCAGTACGGTGCGATTTCGGGGCGGCGGGGCTATATCGGCGTCTGCTATTTTAAGCAATACATCCGTTAATAGTGATGCTTCTATATTGGCTAGTATCGCGCTGCTGTATATTACCTGTTCATCCAATGGTGTTATAGGGTAGCACCTCGATTGAAGTCTTTTGAAATTTTTCCCAGGTAGAACCATAAAAGCATTCCTTACCGCGGAGCCATTTGTGCAGGGTGGTGCAGAAGGGGAGCTATCCAGCGGTTTCTTCTAGGATGATATTGTCGTGGTCGGTTGTTTTTAACAATGCAGCGTTAGAAATTAGAATACGATATGACATAATAATTAAAAGCAGTTTGATAAAAATGAGGACAGGCAGTATAAATTGCCTGTCCTCATCGTTTAATTAAGAAGTAGTGCATCGGCACCATTCGTTGCAAAATCGGTGCAAAGATTAAATGCTGATTGTGCTCGAAGTTGCCCTGTACCTCCCATTAAGAGAGAAGCCAGTTTGGCTTCCTCATCCTTGTAGGATCGGACATTTTGGAAATAGCCAGTAATGGCATTATAGGCCCCAAATACGGTGCCTCTGGTGGTGTCTAGTAATTGAGTCGGGTGGCTCATGGCGTACTCAAATGCACAGTCTACCATATTGACAAAATAGGATGAAAGTTCGTCCGCTCTGCCATCTTGCAGGTTTTTCAGAACCTCTTTACTTGGTGCAAGGGCGGACTGGATGAGTTTTTTTACCTCATTGTCTGCGATGCGTACTTTAGACCAATTGTTGAAAATGGCTTCCATTTGTATTGATAAAACATCGGTAATTCCCATTACTTTGTGCGCCTGCTCCAAGCGTTGTTTGGCATTGGCAGTATGGCGAATGCGAACGGTATTGCTTTGGTTGCGCAGGGCAGCGTTCAGGGTGTTGGAGCATACAATGCGTATAGGGGTAAAAGCGGCTGTAATGCTTCCACTTCCATCGTGTGAGGTCGTTAGAAAAAGATACTTTTCGATAAGGTCATCTTTACCTACTCGGATATAGTTAGGAAGTTTAGCAGTTATAAAAATGCGTTCCCCTTTTCCTAAAGCCCCTGCGGTTTCGTATAGCATACCGTCACCACCTACAATAGCATCAAAGAATGAAAAGGCATCCCTGTTTTGTACAATTTGATAATCTTTACCGACTACGCCTAAAACGGCATCATGATCAGTGCGTACGGTACTGAAATAATTCGGTATTTCAATTGTACCATCTTGTATGGGAGTGAAAAGTTTCCTTTTTTCCACTTCGTAGTCCAAGCCTGCGTGTAGTATTGCCTCAGCACTTGTGGGATAGTCTTGAATAATTTGTCCTAAATTGTGCCATGCTTTTTCTTTAACACTGAAAAAGCTGTGTTTTGCTGTCTGCTCGTTGAAATTAAGATTGTGTGCCATGATGTTGTGATTTAGATTAGTACTATTAATTTTTGATTTCTTTCCTCTGTATCCTTCCCATTCCAAAAAATGTTTTCCAAAGAAAAAACGGAAAAAAAGAAAGCAAGAAAAAAGGGGCTTATGGATGTGGAGAGCTATAAGTCCCGAAGGGTGGCCAGTGCAGCACAGCCATTATGCGCTCGCAGCATCCATGAGACACTATCTTAGCTGCCTTTTAGTCCGTTTGAAATGAAAACAGCAACCAGCAGCAAACCGCATTGATTTAAAATTTAATAGTACCTGCAGTAAGAAGAGACGGTATACTATTTTGTTTAAAGTCTTATCTATTCTAGATCTAATTTTCTTTTCCAGTTGGGTTGCTGAAAGTTTCTTTACTATTGGATAAAATCATGTAAAAAAATTCAATTGAAACAGCGAACCGATACAACTGACACTTGCCACTGTAGTCATCCATATGTATAATCTCCATTTAACAGCAGTTTACAAAATTTTAGCAAGCCTCTTTGCTTTGTGAGATAGGAATTTAAACTATTGATATTCGCGGTAATTCACCACGCATAAACCAAATAAATAGCATCAGACATGATGCTGCTGGAATGCAGTGGAACGGAGCCTGCGGAGTGTAATGCAATGAACCGGAATTATGGATGTAATAACCTGTCAAAAGGAAAAAGCCAATACATCAAGATGCGGAAATTAATAGTGAAAAAAAAATAGCTGTCCCGCCTTTTCTTTTAGAGGGAGTGCTGTTTTTTTAGTGCTGTGAAGTGTTTGTGGAAAAGACGGTCACGAAAAAGAAAACACTATTTAGACCCTGAAACATGTTTAGGGTGAATTGATTGGTGCTACCCCACTCGAAAAAGGGAACGACCAAAGACAGGATGATTGAAATCGCCTAAGCATGGCTGTATTGTGGAATTGAAAATGATAAAGTTTTTTTTTAACTACTATTTTTGATAAAAAAGTTTTTTGTAATTTTATAAAAAAATATCAGGATGATACATGATGCCGTAATGCTTTCGTTAATTATTGATGCACCGGTTACTAGTTTGCCATGTGAAGTTCCGGAGGAACAATTATTTTCTATCTTTCAATTTAAAATTATTGAATTGTTGCAGAATGATAGCGAAGCGATTAACTATTTTGGTTTAGTTCCAGACAATGGTGCTGACGGTATTGATGAACTGCTTTTTGATGGTGTTTTATTCCGTTTTGATGTTCCCCAAACTTTTTTGGGTATTGATGTGGATGCGGAACCGCATTTAGTGCGAAAAGCATTTTTGAATGTTGTGGAGAAACATAATCCTTCTGGGAATTCTGTTATTGAAGAGCGTGGTGAAACCAAAGTAGAAACTACAGTCGTTTTTGAATATTATCATTTATAGTTTAACAGCAATCAAATCGGCAGAGTAGGGAAATGCAAAGTGTTGTATTGGCTCATGATTCAACCATTTAGATTCCTCTTCCCGTTTTAAAACTACCGGCATTCTTCTTTTATGATTGTGTATTTCCGCCAAAAGAGGATTAGCTTCGGTGGTGAGTATCGTGCAGGTGTTTTTGACTTCTCCGGTTTCTTTATCTATCCAATGGGAATATAAACCCGCAAAAGCAAACAATTCTTCGTTAGGTAAACACAATTCGTACTTTTGTTTTTCTTTCCCCTTTGGATCCAACCATTGCCATTCGTAATAGCCATTAGCAATCACCAAGCATCTTTTATCCACTGAATTTTTGAAGGACGGTTTTTGGTGAACTGTTTCTATTTTTGCGTTTAGCGTGTATTTTTTAATTTCCTCGTCCATAGTCCATGGTGGAATTAAACCCCAATTGTAATGGGTGATGACGTTTGGTTTTTCATCAATAATTACAGGAGTTTTAGGATATGCAAAACCATTGATAGTAGCACTTGGCTTGAATTCCATTGGATTGTCAATAGTTGCATTGAACCTGCTTTGTACTTCTAACGCTAGTTTGGTTTGTTTGGTGTGAAAACACATACTATTTTCTATGATAATTAATTTTCGAGTTCTTTTAAAATTGCATTCACATCCTCTTCAGTTGTGGTTAATTTTAATTTGCAAAATTTAATTAATGCTGTTGCTCTTTTTACTTTTGCAGATAGTTCATCAACAGAGATTTCTCCATGCTCTATTTCTGTCACAATTTGTTGTAGCTCCTCAAAAGCATTTGTATAGTTCAATTGTTCTTCCATTTTATTCTTTGATTTTTGTGATTGTACTGTCTATTGTACCGCTAAATAGCATTGTATTTATTGCTGCGCCTTCTTCCAATTGGGAAACATCTTTGACAGCTTTTCCATTTAAATATGTGATGCTAAAACCTCTTTTTAAAACATTTATAGGATCCATAATTTGAATATTTTTTTCAATATTTTCCAATGCAAGTTCGGAATTTTTAAGATACAGTATGGGGTGCAATTCTAATTTTTCCTGCAATTGAATTACCGCTACTTTTAATTGATTCAGATTGAATTTAGTTGCAATGCGTGTTTTGGCTTGTAGTACATTTAACTTTCCGTAGTTGTTTTTTACTATAAATTGTGATTGCTGCTGAATGGCATAACTGGCATTTTTAATTCGATTTTCATTATTGTTGAGAATAGAAACCGTTATAGAGCGAAATAATTTAAGTTCGGATTCTAGTTTTGTATTTTCCTCGCTAAGTAATCGTCTGGATTTGTCTGCTATTTTTTCTTTGGCTTTTTGAATAGGGACCGAAAAATTATGGAATTTTTGTAATAGGAATTCCGCTAGTTTTGTTGGTGTTATGGCATTGGTATGTGCAATCATTTCGCATACCGTTTCATTTGTGACATGGCCGATGCCTGTGATAATAGGAATAGGGAATAGGGTGATTGCTTTGGCCAATTCATAATTGTTATAACAAGATAGTCCCACATCACCGCCACCACCCCTGATAATGGCGACTGCATCAAAATGATGGATTACTTTTCTAATTCTTTCTAATTGTGTAATGATGCCGGGTACTGCTTTGTCTCCTTGCAGAATGGATGGAAATAAAAGATAAAAGAATTTATAATTCCAGGAATTTTTATCAATTACATCTATAAAATCACCAAAACCTTTGCTGGTTTCTACTGAAATTATCGCAATTCGTTGGGGTAGAAAAGAGAGTTCTAATTTTTTGTTTTTATCATAAATACCTTCCAGCTGCAGTTTTTTGATTGTTTCGCGCTTTTCATTTTCCAAATCTCCTAACGTGTATTGGGGATCAATATCAATTATTTGAAGTGAAAGTCCAAAAGCTGGATCAAAAGATATTTTAGCTAGGAATAGAATTTTGATTCCATCTTTGAGTGGTTCTTTTAGTATTCGTAGAAAATTGCGATTTATGTTTTGGTAATCATCACGCCATAACGTTGCTTTTATTTCCGCAATTATTTTTCCATCTTTTTTTTCTATTATTTCGGGGAAGCAATGACCGGATTGACTGTAATGGTTGAGTTTGTTCATTTCAGCTTTAATCCAAAACGCACTTTTATACCTTTCTTCCAGCGTTTTTTTGATACTGTTTGTCACCTCCAGAAGCGAAAAAATAGTCTTATCATTGATTTTTTCAGGCATACTATTTTTAGATTTACGTATAAGAGGGATTATTTTTATACTTTACCTCAAAGATAAAGCAGTTTTATCTTTCTTTTCTTGGTTGTTGAATATTAGTTAGGTCTGTAAGGTAAAAAATAGATTAGAGAAGTTAGAAATGGACTAAAAATCGTCATTATATAATTGATTACAATGGATACAGGTTTTGATTCGGAGCCAATGCTATGTGTCTGTGGTACAATTGCGAAAATTGGAACTGAGTACTCTCAGCTGGAATGAGCGAAGTCTTGAAAAAGAGCGTATTTCAAGCGAAAAAATAGCAGTTTCGGAAAACCGCTGGTAGCATCTGAATTTATTTCTGATTTAGTAGCCATACTATTAATTCATCATTGTCCACAATACTCCAAGAATGCGGATGTCTATTATTGTCAGGTTTTCTAAAACCTTTATTTTGTGTAGTTATCAATTTAGCTTTTTCATTTCCAAGTCTGTTTAGTTCATAAATCATTGCAGAACATTCCGATGCGTTCATATTTGTAAAATCAGCATTTCGTTCTTTTAACCACCAATCAAAATCAGGTTCTGTGTAAATTCTCAAAGGCATATTTGTCAACTTTTTAATAGCGTTTTGAGTAGTGTCTGAAAATGAGTAAGGGGAAAGCTTGTAATATGCGGCAAGATTTGTGGTCGGATTTCCCCCAGTTTCTTTTTCAAGTCTTTCTATCATATAAATGTTCTCTGGATTGGCTTCGTTGTCTTTTGAAAGTCTAATATCTCTTTTTGCGGAATTATAAAATCTTTCAAAGTCAAGTGGTGGATCAATAGCAAAAACCGCTGTTGGTTTTATTGTTGGATTTTCAACATATTTTATAGCACAGCTGCCACCAATTGAAAACCCGCCCACAAAAAATTTTAGGTCAGTTAATTTGTGTTTAGAAGTTATATCTTTTAAAATTCTTTTAAAAGTTTGTTGGCTTAAACTGTCGACACCAAATGATAAAACTCCATCTTGGAAAGTTGGAATAATAGTCAATATTCCATTTTCAGCTACTTTATTTGGTAAGTCGGTTTGTTGTAAAACTATTTCTGCCGTTTCTCCGAAACCTGGAATTAAAAACAAATATCCTTTCCAAGGAAGTATTGAAGGATAAATTATTGTATAACAATTTTTTGTTGTGTCTGTTTTATCAAGGAAAACTTTCTCTATTTTGGTCTTAGATTGTGCATGGCTACTAATTGTAGAAAAAGCAAAAACTGAAAGTATAATTAAAAGTTTTGTCATTTGATCTTTTTCTTTAGATGTTGTTCTACGCTTGCTGTAAATTAGTTTAAAGGTGAAACAAACCTTTTTCTAAACAGCCAAAATTGTTAGCTTGACTATGGGTTGATTCACTTTTGTATATCTCAAATATATAGAACTTTATTACACTAGCATAATTGTATGGATATAATATCATTCCTTTTTATTGTGAAGTAAAGGGTAATTTTTCCTATTTAGTCTGTATTATATTATGATTGGAATTATGTTCAGGAGGGGCACTGTTTTATTGAAAGGAGTTTCATTTTCTATAAGCAATCGATGAAATGAGGTTAATTCTTGTTTTGCTAATTGGAATTAACTCAAAATGTAATTTCACGCAAACAGATTTGAAATTGCCTGCACATTTCTTTATTCCTTCATTCGAGTATATAGGGGTCTATGTCAACTTTGTAAGTGATGTTGACCGTACTATATCGTATAATTCTTTTCTAGTTAATTCGATTGTTTCCATAAAATATACTTCTTTAAAAATTACAATTAAAGATACAATATGTTGAGTAAAAAACAGTGCAAGTTTCGTTTCTGGAATGTCAATAAATTTCTTTCCGCTACCACCACTTCTCGTAAATATTTAGATGCAGTTGAGATAAACTATGATTCCTCCTGGTGCTGTTTAAAAAGAACTTTACCGGGATATTTCTCAGCATAAGCAAGAATTAAATCCACACTGTATTGGTTGCTTTTGTAGTGTGTGACGTGATCTTTAATTTCAGAGGGATCCGTAAAACCAATATCCGAAGCAATATATCCCATGCCATAAAAGTGACCGTTATCAATCCAAATGCAACTGCGTTCTTCGGGAGATCTTCCTTTGTCTATAATGGCAAAGCTAGGTCTGTTTTTTACTAAAAAATCAATAGCATTTTCGACTTGTTCGTTGTGTAGTTCTACTTCAGGTAAATCGTTCCGGTCCGGTTTTGGGATAAATTCTCCATGGTCGTCCATGCCGTAATTGCAGAATCGATTATCAATGCCAAATTGTTCGGATAAGCTGCGCAATACATTGATGCCTTTGTATAAACTATTGAAAGATTCAATGCACGTCTGAAATTTGCCTAGCTTTCCAATGGACAAATATCGATACCCATTGCGGGCTTCATACTCATACAGTCCATAGTTTGGGTCAAAACGTTTGAGTGCTCTGTTATAGATTGGCCAAAGCTTTTTGATTTCGGTACACTCCAGTAGTAGCGCCATTAATTCGGTAGCACAAACTTCAAAGGAAATACCATATATGTCCCGCAGAAAGTTTTGCCTTTGAGGCGTGATATTATGACCACTGAAATGAGAAGCGACCCGTTTCTTTAAGTTGATTGCCTTTCCTACGTAAATGACTTTTCTTGTCTGATCGTAAAAATAATATACACCTGCTTTTTCAGGTAACTGCTCAAAATCAGCAGGCGGTAGGTTGGGAGGTAAGCGCTGGTCTTGAGAAGTTTTTTTTATCATTTTTTCGATTACTCCTTCAACGTCCCATTCCAGCAAACGAGAAAATAGGATGGCTGTGGCATCTGCATCACCGCCAGCCCGGTGTTGGTTTGTCAAAGGAATATCTAGCGAATTACAAAGTCTACCCAAACTGTACGAAGCCAGTCCCGACTTAATCTTTCTAGCGGCGCGAACGGTACACAATTTTGGCGCAGTCCATTTGAATCCGCTTGCTTCGAGTTGGTGCCGAACAAAGGAATAATCAAAGTTCACATTATGGGCAACAAAAATGCGTCCGGTAAGCATTTCTAAAACTTTTTCAGAAACGGCATCAAAAATGGGTGCGTCCCGTACCATTTCATTATTAATTCCGGTTAGCGAAAAAATGGCAAGCGGTATTTCCTTTTCTGGGTTGACGAGCGTTTCCCAACGGTCGATAATGCTAGTTCCGTTATGGATAATAATGGCAATTTCTGTAATGCGGCTGCCACTGGCATTGCCGCCTGTGGTTTCTATGTCAACTATTGCGTATTCCTGTTTTTTCATCTAATATTTAACGTGAATGATATTGATAATCTTGTGTAAAAGTTCAAAGTGCTCTAGTCTCCAACCGTCAAATAGTCAAACTGACACTTTTTTTGGACCCACCTCCATTTTATGCCTCGGCAAATTAATTTCATGTTCCTGAGGATACGGTGCCCGTTGGGTCATGCTGACATCTTCCCGAATCTGTTCGTGCACTTTATATTGCCTATCAGAAGTGTTTGAATATCTTGGATCTGGGATGAACGGCATTTTTGCCATTTTGGAAATAGTAATAGTAGGAAAGTGGTAATCCACTTCTACAGTTCCTAAGAGCAGATAACAGCCACCGCCTTGGAACGGATATTTTTCCAAACTTTTAGTAAAATGCGCCGTGTCGAAATATTCGCCCTCTATGTCTACCCAAGTTCCAAAATACATGGCACCCATTTTGGTGGGTACATGTTTTCTGGAAATGAGATAGGCGAGCATCTTCACCGTTTTTTTATGGTGTTTTAATAAATCTTTCGCCATTACGTCGCCACGATATTTAGTCTGCAATAAATAAAAAGGAGTACAGGAAACCGGAAAACTCAGCAGTTCGATTTCATCAAAAGCATCTTCAAAAGGAGAGCGTTCGAGTACTGGAAGTTCATAGTCTTTTATTGGCTCCTGCAGCAGCATTAGGTTTCTGTTTTCGGGTTTGAAGTTGACCAGAATAAGTCTGGCAATGACCAGCAATTGATTTTTTGTTTTACCGGTAAAACGGAACGCTCCAATAAAAATCAAAATTTGTATCCCTTCAATACCTATTGGAATGCGATTGATAAAATCTTCCAAAGAGATGAATTTGCCCCGTTCCTGACGTTGTTTAACTATAAAATGCGCTAGTCTACTTTCCAAACCTTCCAGATGCATGAAACCCAAATAGACATCGGTACCATATACCGTAGTTTCAAAGTCGCTCTTGTTGACACAGGGATTCTGAATGGTAGCACCCGACATTTTAGCTTCATGAACATATACTTCGGTACGGTAAAATCCACCTTGGTTATTGATTACCGCTACCATAAATTCAATAGGGTAGTAGACCTTTAAATATAAGCTTTGGTAACTCTCCACAGCGTAAGAAGCGGAGTGCGCCTTACAGAAGGAATAGCCAGCAAAAGATTCAATTTGTCGGTATATTTCTTCACTCAATTTTACCGGATGTCCTTTTTGGGCACAGCAGGCAAAGTAATTGTCTTTCACTTTTTGCAATGCGGCTTTGGAGCGTCCTTTACCACTCATGGCCCGACGCAGAATGTCGCCATCGGCTGCGGGAAGTCCTGCATAATGCAAAGCAATCTTGATTACGTCTTCCTGATAGACCATCACACCATACGTTTCTCCGAGTTGTTCCTTAAAAACGTCATGAAAATATTCAAAACGATCCGGATGGTTGTGTCGGAAAATGTATTCTTTCATCATACCGGATTGGGCGACACCCGGACGTATTATCGAGGAAGCCGCAACAAGGATTTTGTAATTATCGCATTTGAGTCGGCGCAACAAACCGCGCATGGCCGGACTTTCGATGTAGAAACATCCAATGGTTTTTCCGTGGCTTAGAAAATGATTCGCCTTCGTCTCATTTTTTGATATAGCAGTATCTCGGATATCGACTTTAATCCCCTGATTTTTTTCAATCAACTTCACACTGTCATCGATATGGCCAATCCCGCGCTGGCTCAGGATATCAAACTTTTCAAAACCAATGTCCTCTGCAATGTGCATGTCGAACAACACTATTGGAAATCCTTTCGGAGGCATTTCCAAAGGCGTGTAATTGGTAATGGGTTCTTCGGAAATCAAGATACCACAGGAATGCATGCTGCGTTGGTTGGGGTATTTCTCGAGCAACATGCCATATTCCTGGACTAGCTTCACGATTTGATTGCTATCATGTAATGCCATTGGATTTTTGGCCAATGCATCTAATTCCTCTTTTGGCAGTCCAAAAACCTTACCGACTTCCCTGAAAATGGAGCGGTATTTAAATTCCACATTGGTACCACAAAAAGCGACATGATCGGCACCGTAAGTATCAAAAATGTATCGGAGAATGGTATCGCGTTCTTTCCAGGACCAGTCAATGTCAAAATCGGGCGGACTCTTGCGGTTCACATTCAGGAACCTTTCAAAATACAAATCGAGTTCAATAGGGCAGATGTCCGTGATACCCAGACAATAACTCACGATACTGTTGGCACCGCTACCCCGACCAATGTGCAAAAAGCCCTGACTCATGCTGTATTGGATGATGTCCCAAGTGATGAGGAAATAGCCGCTGAATTCCAATTGGTCAATCACCTTTAATTCTTTTTCTACTCTTGCTAAAGCTTGCGAATTATCGGAACCGTACTTTTTGAATAGCCCTTCGTGAGCCAAGTTCGTCAAAAGCTGCATGTCGCTTTCCCTACTTCCAGAATAGTATTTTTTGTTTTTGGGCGTTTTGAAGTCAAATTCAAAATGACACTGATCCATCAGTTTCTGCGTGTTTTCGATGATCTGTGGATACTCCTCAAATTTAGAAAGCAGTTCCTCCAAAGGAATCATTACTTCTGAGTTCTTGCAATAATCGTACACAGTCAATTTGGACAAAATCACATTGGTATCAATAGCTCGAAGAATTTTATGCAGGTTGAATTCTCTTTTAGTTCGAAAGGTAACAGATTGTAAAATCACCATTTTGCTAAGCCAAGAATTCCATTCCGGTAGAAATAATTTGGGAAGCTGATCGGGAGTAATCCCTATAAATTCATGTTCTTTTAATTCTGTTGGCCTATTTTCGAAAGGATAAATAATACAGACGTTATTAAATGAAGGAGCAGTCAAAGGCAAAGAAGTGCCTTCAAAATTATGTTGGGTCAGAAAACGGTTCATTTCGGCGAGCCCATCTGCATTTTTAGCCAAACCGATATACCGCAATTGATGGTTGCAGCGAAATTCTATTCCGACGATTGATTTTATCCCAACCTCGTGACAGGCTTTTGTAAAATCATAGATGCCAGTAACCGTGTTGATGTCCGTTAATGCCATTGCTTTTACCCCACAAACAACAGCTTGCTGTATTATATCCAACAGCGGAATGGTGCCGTAGCGCAGGGAATGAAAAGAATGGCAGTTAAGGTACATGGATTATGATTTACGTTTTAAAATTTCCGATTTGTTGTTGGGTTTAAAGGTGGCCCCGGCACATCGCATCACCGCATCAAATCCATAGCGTGTTTTCATTTTGTCCATGGCTTGATACAAAGACAACATTTCTTCGGTATCTTCAAACAAGTTGATCTGATAGGTTCCACGAACCAACCCACTGAAACGAATTCCGATTAAACGGAGCCGCATGCGACGTTGGTATACTTTATCAAATAAATCGGTAACTGTTTTGGTCAGCGTATGATCGGCTGAGGTATAGGCTACTTTGCATTGTTTGGTTTCGGTGTCAAAATTGGAATATCTAATTTTGATCACCACCGTGGAAGTCAGCCATTCTTCGGAACGCAACTGAAAAGCCAATTTTTCCACCATTCCGACCAGTATTGATTTTAATTTTGGAATGTCAATAGTATCCTGAGTAAACGTATGTTCGGTTGAAATGGATTTTCGTTCCGTATAGGGTTCCACCGGATTGTTGTCGATGCCATTGGCTTTCTTCCAAATGTCGATACCATTCTTGCCTATCATTCGCTGTAATACTTCGGCAGGCATTTCTGAAAGGGTCTGAATAGTACGGATTCCAATTCGGGATAACAGTTGAAACGTCACATCGCCCACCATAGGAATTTTTTGAATCGAAAGCGGATTTAAGAAAGACCGCACCATATTTTCGGGTATTTCTAAGTTTCCTTTCGGCTTGGCTTCGCCGGTACCAATTTTGGAAACCGTTTTGTTAACCGATAAAGCAAAGCTTATTGGTAGACCAGTTTCTTTAGTAACGGAATGTGCTAGTTCGTTGGTCCATTTGTACCCCCCATAAAATTTATCCATTCCGGTAATATCGAGGTAAAATTCATCGATGCTGGCTTTTTCAACAATTGGTGCTTTATCTTGGATCACTTCGGTTACATCATGCGATAATTTGGAATACAATTCCATATCGCCTTTCATCACTTTAGCTTGCGGGCAGAGGCGGAGTGCCATTTTTATAGGCATGGCGGAACGCACTCCGAAAGTTCGGGCTTCATAAGAACAAGAAGCCACGACACCACGATCTCCGCCACCAATAATCAAAGGAATTCCCTCCAGTTTTGAATTCCCCAGTCTTTCACAGGACACAAAAAAAGTATCTAAATCCATGTGTACAATTGCTCTTTCCATCTTCTTTTCTTTTTTATACGTTACAAAATTAGTACAGATACTAACAAATTTTATTATATTTGTTGTTACAAATTATAACAAAATACCTATGTCTTTATTTTCCGACAACATCAGGAACCTTAGGGTGCAACATAAAATTTCGCAAGAAAAGCTGGCGGAATCCTTAGGGATAACGAGAGGTAGGTACGTCAAATACGAAGACGGAACCTCGGAAGCCCCGTATGAAATATTAAAGAAAATTGCGTATTATTACCATATCAGTATAGACTTGTTGCTATCTGTGGATGTTCGAAAAATACCGGTAGATGATTTGTTACAATTGGAAAATAACAGATTGGTGTTACCAATTACTGTAGATAATAAGGGAGAAAATTTTATAGAAGTTGTTACACAGAAAGTAAAAGCCGGGTATTTGAATGGGTATTCCGATCCGGAATATATAGAAAGTCTGCAGCAAATTTCATTACCGTTTTTGGGCTCGGGCAAGCACAGGGGATTTCCGGTGGAAGGAGATTCTATGCCACCGCATGAGGATGGCAGTATTATCGTAGGGAAGTACATTGAAAAGTTGGGAGATGTCAAGGATGGCAAGACTTACATACTGATAACCAAAAGTGAAGGTATGGTCTATAAGCGCTTGAATAAAAACAAAAAAAATGTACTGTTTGTGGAATCAGACAACAGTTTTTACCCAGTTTATGAAGTTAAGGTTTCTGACGTTCTCGAAATTTGGGAATACGTATGTAACATTGGACTCACCGACGAAAAACAGCAAGTAACGGAAACAGCAAGTGTAAAAGACATGTTTTTAGAGTTAAAAAGAGATATTAATGATTTGAAAATTAAGCTTTAAATTTAGGTTATTGTTAGAAAGGACTACCGAAGTCAGGAAGCTTAAGAGAGAGCAATTTAAAGCTGAAGAATAGTCATGGAAGTAAAATTACAGTGTTGGAGTTTTATGCAGGCTTCGTAGTTTCATTTTACAAAATTTGAGAAGGTTGAAATTGGTTGTTAGGAAATGTGAAGAAATAGTTATTAACGTGGGATTTATGAGAAGTTAGTTTTTACAACATGTAATGGACACGGAATTCAATTCCGCGCGAATGTCTTTTTAAATTTATAATTTCAATGCATTATATTTTTTATCCTCAAATCTTTGTTCTTTATTCACGAACTACACGAAAGGATTCGTGCAGCAGTGGGGTACATTTGGATTTTAAGCTGCGGGATCAATCGCTCAAGATATTAGAAGTTTACAGCCAAAAATCCATGAATTCTTATCTATTTCCTCTTTTACTAGATGAAAAAATGACCACAAAAAATTAAAAACCGAAGACATAAGTTACTTGGGCAAATAAATCCATGAAATAATTCAATTTAAAATGTCAAGTTTTTTGAGCAAATAACTTGACATCAACATCAATTAATAATTTCTTTCTTTCAAAAATTGCACTCAAAAAGTATCAAGTTTATTATTAGATAATCGCCTTAATAACATAGATTTACGCTATATCAATTAATTTATAACTAGTACCTCTTCCTGCACCTTCTTGTGCTAAAATACCTTTAGATATTAAATCTTGTAAATCCCTTAGCGCAGTATCAGTAGAAACGCCAGTTATCTTTGCGTATTTAGAAACGGTCAGTTTTCCAAAAAAAGTATCTAGCAACATTTGAGTAACTTTCTGTTGGCGATTATTAAAATCAATATTGTGATTAATTTCCCAAAATTGAGCACGCTTTAAAGTCATGGCAATAGTCTGGTCTGTTTGCTTCATAGAACGCAACAAACAATTCAAAAACCAGTCCAACCAATCTGTTATATCGAGATCCCCTTTTTGCGTTTTTTCTAATATGCTGTAATATGTTTTACGCTCAATTTGAATTTGTGCTGACATAGAGTAAAATCGCTTTTTACTTTGATCGGCTCGTGCTAACTGCATATCCGTAATTGCTCTAGCAATACGACCGTTTCCGTCGTCAAAAGGATGTATGGTAACAAACCATAAATGTGCAAAAGCCGCTTTCAATACAGGATCAAGTGATTGCTCAGTATTAAACCAATTAAAAAAGACATCCATTTCATGGGGTACTTTATCTGCTACAGGTGCTTCAAAATGAACTATTTCTCTCCCCATTGCACCCGATGTTACTTGCATCACTCCATCGCGCCAGTCTGCAGTTTTGATTTTATACATTCCGCTTCTACCTGTTGGAAAAAGCGCTGCATGCCACCCAAATAAACGCTCCTCGTCTAGTGGTTCTTCATAGCGTTGTGTGGCATCTAGCAACATTTCGACAACACCCTCTACATTGCGATCAGCTGGCACGGCAGCAGCGATCTCAATGCCGAGTCGTTTTGCTATCGAAGATCGTACTTGATCATGATTGAGTTGTTCGCCTTCAATTTCGCTTGATTTAATTACATCAAGAGTCAGTGTTTGAAGTACAGTTTCTTCTTGTAACCGAAAACCTAGCCCTTGCATAACACCTAGTATTATTCCCTGCTGATGCCTTACTTTCCCGAGTAATGGCGTAATTATAGCTGCATCCCAAGTGAAATTTGGCCACTCTTTCTTTTCATAAATATACATAGTACCGCATTTTTGCGGTAAATATAGTGTTTAATTACGGCATGAAAGTAATTTTGCGGTGTAAACAATTTTAATAAACCGCAAAAATGCGGTGAATAAGTTAATTATTCACCGCATCAACTGAAGATTTGTACTTATAGTTTCTTAAATTCTACTATAGCAATTAAAAATGCAGAAGAGGAAATAGCACTGACATTGAAAGGGAAAAAAAGTAATTTAAAAGCAGCTGCTTTTGTAGATTATTATGCCAAAGAAAGACTGTAACTAAATGAAAAGGCAATCGCTACTATTATGCAGCAAATGAAAAAAAACTCCAAAATGGAAGAAATTGCTTGAAATTTCTTTTCTGTCAAAGGATATGAAAGAAAAACATTGGAATCAACTTAAAACTAAGATACAAATGTTTCAATAATCTCAACAAAAAAATGCGGTGAAAAGATTATCTATTCACCGCATTTTTTAGCGTATATGTTTTAGGGTAGAACTATTTAAAGTTAAAATGTTTTTAACTAACACAGTTACTACAACACTACTTTGGATAATCCGTAATTATTTCCTTGAATTTTTCAATAAACAAATTAGTATCAAATTTATCTTTAGAAAGTCTGAAACTAATTGGAGAAAACTGTTTCATTAAATTTTTATTATTAGATTCTTCTACTTCTTCCAAAGTTTCACCCCCAGGCCTTCTTACTGTGATTATTTCTTTTAAATGATTTTCTATAAAATGTCTGAAATTATTATTTTTTTTTCTAAAATAGTTTGTACCAAAAATCAATGTGTCTATATCAATTATTGTTAAATCTTTGATGAACTTTGAATTATACTTTTCTTTTAGTTTCTCTTTAATAGATTTCAAAAACCATTTATTTAAAATATAATTAATTCCTGGGATTTCCAATATTCTATCATTAACTAATAAAATAGGATATATAGTGAAATTCTTTCTAGTATTTACATAATTATCATAGTCAAAATTATTTTCAACTATTTGAAAAACCGAATTTACTAACTGTCCAATACCAATAGGTTTTCCTTTAGTCTCTAAGAATTTATCTTTAAAAACATTTAATATTTCATCAATATCCCCCGAACTTTTTATATCTTTTCTTATTAAAACATCTTTGTTTTCAAAAATAAAAACCGCTTTACCATCTCTAATATAATAATCAGGTTCATGAGGTTTATTTATATTCTGATATTTTTTAACATAATGAGGTCTATTAAATATTTTATCTAAAACCTTTTTCATCAAAAAATCTTCTGAAAATTTAGTATTGAAGAAACTAAAGAATGTTCTATCCTTATCTGATAAATTATTTTTTTTATTAAATGATTCCTTCAAAATGAACCGAACACTTTTATAAAATTTATCTACAACAAAAAAGTGATCAATTATAGAATATATTTCACTATCTATTTTATAAAGTGGGTAATTCTTTAAAATTGTAAAATCATCATCAATATCAATTTTATTCGAGATTAAAGTATTTAAAAATAACTTAGATTCATCATCATCATTTTTTACATAAAATTTATAGCTGTTTTTAGTTTTTAATATCAGTAACTGAGAAAACAAATATTTAACGTGTTTTCTTAACTCATCAATAGATTCTACTTTAAAGTACGAACAAATACTGTCGGTTAAATATTGATATTCAGGATCCGAATTAAAAAACTCTATTAATATTTCAAATCTATCTATAGCACAATAGACTAATTTTCCAAATTCAAATGTGCTATCTTCAAAAATACCTAAATCAGAGGCAGAAAATGTCATAGCAATCATCATCTGAGCAAGTGATTCTCGACTTTCTTTGTTTTCTGATGAAGTTAATTTTTGTTTACCGTTTACTTCTTTATTGATTACTAAAAATGATTTAAACAAATTAATTTCGTCTGAATCAATTTTATTTGGATTATTATTGCCAACGATTAATACTTCTTTATTTGAAAATATTATCTCAGCTAATTTTAAACTCGATTCTCTTGATACTAATTGTGGCTTACCTTTAATGTTATTTTTACGACAATAATAAATTACACGATTAATAATGTCTGTTCTAATATCTAAATTAGACGCAAAATTATCAAAATTAGGTTGTGGGTATGTATTTGCAAAACCTATAATATTTAAAAGAGTTTCTTTAGAAATTAATTTCAGATATTCAATAACTTCATTCTGACTCTCCTCTGGAAAAACATGTTCAAATTCAAGCCGTAATGTATTTGTGAATTTCATTGAAATTATTTTTAGTAGTTAGCAACAGCTCTAATTAAAGTTTTATCTTTCTTGTCTATATCAAAACTTTTGATGAGACCTTTTGATTCTAATTTTGTTAGCAATTCTTTATTGTAAGAGTTATCTCTAAATATTGGTCTATGCTGCTTTACAAATAATTCACTGTAATAATATGCTATACCTTTTACTAAAGAAATAATACTTTCATTACTCAATTCTGTAAAATACAGATTAATTAGACACACCTTATCTTCAGTAGAATCAAAGCTTTTTACAATGCTTTCAATTGTATTGAATTCGAATTCAATTATTTCACATTTACTTACGATAATTTCTCCAACTTTTTTTGCTATATCGTCATTGTCTATAATTATTTGTTTACTCAATTTTGAGATATATTCAAATTTATAGTTAATATTGATTTTTTCAGATTTCAATAAAATTAATATATCATCTTCATCAGTTTCAAATTCAGTGGTTTTTTCAATTATTTTTTTAAAATCCCTTTCGATTAATGTTATATGATTACCTGGAAAATGTTCTCTTAACAAATCATAATTTGATTTTGTTGTATTCAGAACGAACTCTGTTAAGTATATAACTTTATCTTCATTAAGGTTCTCAAAAGGTAAAATACCACGACTATAAATACTGCTTTTTAGAATAATACTATAGCTTTCATATGAAAGCCCATTACACAAAAGTAAATTTTCTCTAAATGAAGCGTAATCAATAGATTCACTTTTAAAAATCATTTTTTCATTAGATAATTCATTGTAAACATTTTCAAAATTTAAAAAACGAATTAAATCTTCATCAATTGTTTTATCACAATCTATATAATAATCAACAACATTGCTCCATTTAGGAGAAACCTTATTTTCATCCAATAGTACACCTTTTAAGGTCTTACTTTTTATATCGCTTATATCAAAGATTTTTGTTTCTACTTTTTCAATAATGTCACATTTTAATTTGAAATCTAATTCTTTGTGATTTAATAAGTTGATTAAACTTTCTTCTTCTTCAAATTTATTCGGATCTAACTTCAAATAGATATTTTTTACATAAGTATTAATTTCAATATTGATATAATTGATTAAAGGTTTACAGTTGGATTTTTGAATGGTTGAATAATTTGAAGAATCAAAAAGACCTTCATCTTCTCGATTTAGTTCAAACATTTGAATAATGTTACCAACGTTAATCTCATAGTGATTGTTATTGTACACAAAATCAAAAAGTTCTTTGGTCTCCTCTGTAGGATTATCCAATTTTTCGAATTTAACTTTTAAAAGTTCAAAAAGCTTTGTAATTTTTCCAAAATAATTTAGTCCATCCGCATTTTTAATTAAAGATAAAAATTGAGGATTAATCTCAATCGCTTTTTTTAATAAGTTATTGTTTTGATTTTTTATTATGGTTTCAAATCTTGAAAATTTAATAATTAAACTTAAATATGTATAAATTTTTTCGTCTGTATAATAATGATTATTATAAAAATATTCCCAAAAACCTTTCCAGTTCTCTACTACTTTTTGAATGAATATATTTAATTGTCGATTTTCATCTGAAATATAACTATCAATAAATTCAATGGATTTCTCCTTTCCATTTGACAATAACTTAATAAACAAATCATATTGTTTTGAATATTCATTATAGTTATTTCCCATAAAATCTAATAAATCAAAATTTAAAATTGTTTCCCTTTCGAAATACTTCAGATCAATATGATTAGTAATAAGATTATCAATGTGTGTTAGTTTGTATTCAAAACCTTCATTAATCCCACTTTTTACATTTCTTTCAAATTTTTTATCTTCTCTGGTTAGTGAGACTTCGTGAAATAATGAAATATAATCGTTGTAATTTTCGCTAATATATCCTTCTAAGATTAGGTTTCTTAACAATCCATTATTAGAAAAATCGCTTAGGTATTGATTTATATCTACTTCTTTGAAAATTTGCTTTAAATCCCAATTTTGAATTTCTGATTTCTCATGTCTTAAGTTTTCGATTTCCCTTTGTAATAAAGTAATTCGGTTGCTATGTTTATTTTCAATTAGTTCTACTCTTTGTTTGTATGTCAAATCTGGATTTACTTCATCTTCTACATCTTTAAAAGATACATTACTTGTATATGCACCATTTCCATTTTGATAATATTTAAAACTTGTCGAGTTGATAATTACATTAAATATATCATCCGGCATTAAATCACTAAATCGGAGCCTTCTATTATTTATATACAAATCTGTTGCGTTATCAATTTTTTCTGAAATTTTAATTAAATATATTGGCTTTAATTCTTCAAGATCAGAAATGTTTTCAGCCTTAATGTTTTCAATTTCAGTTTCGTTAACGATTATTTTTGCGGATATAGTAGAAATTAATTTTTGAACATATGTCCTTTTATTATTGATCAATTTGAATAATTTTCCTTCTTTACAATTTAATTTATTGAAGTCTTCGGGATCAATATTTTTATAAGTAATCATTGCAAATAATTCAGCTTCATGACCATCTAAAACATCAGGTTTTAAAATATTTCTATAAATAACGAATTCATGAAAAATATTGATTAATAACCGCATATCAATATCATCAATAAAAGTAGTTATGTCTGAAATAAATTCTTTAGGGAATACATTTTCTTCTAAGTCTGAATCTTTTATTAGTGTCTTTAATTGATCATTCGCATTTGATGAGTTAATAAAAGGAATTACTGGAATAATATATTCGAAAAATTTTACCCTTTCTTTTTTATCATTAAATAAATCATCTCCAACTGCGTATAAAAACTTAATTCCAAAATTCTTATAAGCAGGTTTATTTCGGATTGTATCAGCATTATTTAGTAATATGTTAAGTTCTCTTAATTTGGTAAATATATTGGTATTATCAAATCGATCTAAATCTTCAATAACTACTACATTGAAATCGTTTTTTTCGAAATAATAGAGTATTTCGTCGTAATGCTCATTTAGTATTGACTTACTAGAATCATCACCGATTTCAATTTCACCTTTTAAATTAACCTTATTAATTTTTGAATTACTAAACAATTCAACTACTAATTTTGAAAAATATCCAATTCCAAAAAAAGAAATTAAGAAAACACAAACGGAACTCCAATCTAAATCATGTTTATAAATCCAAGCATTGGGATTTATATTTTTTAGATAATCATATTTGAAAAGTAATATTAAACTTGACAACCATAAGACAAAAGAAAAAGGAATTAATCCCCATAGTTTCCAATTTGGAATATTTACGATTCTTTTAAAACGAGATTCCGGAAGATTTGCGGGCTTTACTTTGTAAATTATTTGTTGTAAAATACTTATTTCAAGTTGTTTTTCAATTTCAGTATTACTAATTATAGTTTCTTTAAATTCCTTTACAATCTCTCTTTCAGCTTCTTTTTCCGACTTCCCATTTTTAATTTTTATTTCATAAATATCTTTAAAGTTGTCTTTTCTCTTAGTTTGATTAAAAGCAGCTAATGAAATATTTAAAAATTTAAAATCATTCTTATGCAAATGTTGAAACGTTTTTAGCAGAGTACTTTTACCAGAACCATATCCACCTGTTAAAGCAATATTATTTATTCCCTTCGCATTTAGAGTATCTTTTAATTTATCTAAATAGGGTTGTACTTTGGCAAGATCATTATCTAATGTTAAAACTTTTGGAGCAAGAGAAGAGATAGAAGTTACATCATCAATTACATTTTTACTTTTTTTAAAGAAAGAGAATATAGGGCTGGAATTCATAAGTTTATTTTTGATTTAAAATATTTTACTTTAAAACATTAACTTTGGTACTTAAGTCTTTGATATTATTTATAAATTCTAAGCCATCATCCCCTTCACAAAAACCTCCACAAACTCTTTCATTTTAGCAATAATTCGGTCACCAATGGATCTGGCTTGCAGGATGCTGGGCCTGTTGTCTAAGCATTGAAAAACTTCATCTTTTATGGGCTCTCGACCGCTATAGATGTACGCGTCGATTAAGGATTTGAATTGTGCTTTGTCCAGGTGCTCTTCCTCGCATAGTTTGCCTAATGCCAAGACTTTTTGATCTTGCCAGTATTTTTCAAATTCATCTTCAATAGAATCACCGTCTTTGATGTTGGGCATGTTCTCATCAATGAATTTTTGGATTAAATCCCTTTTGCTTCGTAGCTGAATGTCTCCTCCCAATAAATCAATGATAGCTTTCTTTTGCGCTGCCGCTGCCGTTGGCGTTTTTTCGCCTTTCAATTGAGCTAACAATTTCAAGATGCACGCTACGTTGATTTGGTCGGTATGGATTAATTCTAATTCAAAATCGATGTCATCCAGAATCGATGTCTTTTGTTTTTCATTATCCTGCTTCACCTTTTGGTAGATGTCTAAATACTTGGCTTTGTAGTCCTCGTATTCTTGCTCATCAATTCCTAAATCCTCCCAATCAAAATCAGTGTAGGATTGCAATACATTCATGGCTCGCATCAATTTTCTGAACGCTTGCACAAATTGAGCATCTTCATCTTCGCTTTTTAAATCATTTACACTTTGATACGTGGGTGTAATTTCTCTTAAAAGTTTCAAGGCCTCATCAAACTTTTCAGCAATGGCCTCATAATCGGGCATGGTAACGACTTCAATGGCCTCTTTGTTCGAAAACAAAGTAATAGCCTCATCAGTAGCTTTTTTAAGGTTTCTAAAAGCCAAAATGTTTCCTTGTGACTTCTGTTCTCCTAATATCCTGTTGGTTCTGGAATAGGCCTGAATCAAACCGTGTTGTTTCAAGTTTTTATCTACATAAAGTGTATTTACTTTTTTAGCATCGAAACCGGTAAGCATCATATTCACGACAATCACAATATCCAATCGGTCTTTCTCGTGATTGAAGTTTTCTTTTTCGCGATCTTTTAATCGCTGGCTTATATTTTTGAAGTAATTCTCAAACTGTTGGCTGTCCTTTGTCGAAAAACTGGTATTGTACATTTTGTTGTAATCACTAATGTATTTTTCTAGCTTGTCTCTGGTGTGCTTGGATTGATAGGTCGTTGGCTTTTCCGCTAAAACATCAAAGTCAACCTCGTCACTTGGTAAATAATCTTGCGCTTCTTCTGAATCTTCATTGGTGCCATACGTAAAAATAGTAGCAATGCGCAAGTCGTGTGCTCCAGCTTCTTTCTTTTGTTGAAAAAGGTCGTAATACTGAATCACATTATCAATACTGCTTACTGCTAACAGTGCAGAGTAGTCTTTATTGAACGTCTTTTGATCGTGATACGCAATGATATAATCTACAATTTTATTGATTCTCTTTTCGGAATCCAGCACTTCTTGTTTGTCAATATCTTCTACTTCTATATCTATAAAAGCATTGCTCTTGTTCTTGTATTTCCCAACATATTCAATTCCAAAACGCAAAACATTTTGATCCCGAATCGCATCTGTAATGACGTATTTGTGTAAGCAGTTGCCAAACAAATCTTTGGTGGTACGTTTTCCTAAATCATTCTTGGAAGCATTTTCGGCAAAAATTGGTGTTCCTGTAAAACCTATTAGCTGACTTTTTTCAAAGAATTTGGTAATGCGGTCGTGTGTTTCTCCAAATTGGGAACGGTGGCACTCATCAAATATAAAAACGATTTTCTTATGTCGTAAAGCTTCTATTTTGCCCGAAAACCTTTCCGAAATGGCATTGTTCAATTTTTGAATCGTAGTCAAGACAAGCTTGGTATTATCGGTCAATTGCCTAACTAACGATTGGGTATTATTAGTGACATCAACACTATCTTTTTTGAAAGCGTTGAACTCATTCATGGTTTGATAATCCAAATCTTTTCTGTCGACTACAAAAACGACTTTATAAACTTCAGGCAATTCCATCAAAATTTGGCTGGCCTTGAACGAAGTTAAGGTTTTACCCGATCCTGTAGTGTGCCAAATGTATGCGTTGTCATTCGAGTTTTTGACTTGGTAGATAATCGCCTCGGTAGCAAAAAATTGATATGGACGCAACACCATCATCACTTTATGGGTTTCGTTGATCACGATGTAATGCGCAATCATTTTACCCAATTGGTTTGGGTTTAGGAAAGCAGCTGTAAACTCTGGTAACTCGGTGATGTTTTTATTATTGGCATCAGCCCAAAAGAAGGTTTGTTTGACCGATTGTAATTTATTGTTGGCCAAATATTTCGTATTGACGCCATTGCTTATCACAAACAATTGCACGTATTGAAACAAACCATGGTTGCTCCAAAACGAGTGCATTTGGTAGCGATTGATTTGGTTGAACGCTTCTTTGATTTCAATGCCGGAACGTTTCAATTCTATTTGTACCAATGGCAAACCATTGACCAAAAGTGTAACATCAAAACGGTTTTTGTAACTGCCTTCCAGACTGATTTGATTGGTAACTTGATATAAATTCTTGCTGTTATTCTCTGCATTAAAAAACCGAACATAAAACGAAGTCCCATCTTCCTTAGTTAAATGAAAGCGATCCCTAAGTGTTTTGGCTTTTTCAAACACATTGCCTTTGGCCAAGTGATTCAAAACGGCATCAAACTCTTTGGTTGTAAATGTGGTTTCATTGAAAAGCTCCAACTGACTTTTAAGGTTGGAAACTAAAGCGTCTCCATCCTGAATTTTGACAGATGAATAGCTTAAACCCCGCAATTGCTTGATTAAGTTGTTTTCTAATGTGGCTTCGGATTGGTGGCTCATGACTATTAAATTATTAATCCTTTTTTATTCGATTATATATCTGTTTATCATTGTAATCAAATATTTCTATTACTTTTTCTAAACTAGGGTGTTTTGATTTATTTTCTTCACAAAATTCCTCAACTTTTTCCCAAGAAAGAAAACTCATTTCAAAATCTATCTTATCATTAAATTTATTAATATCTTCTTGAAGTGTCGGAATAATACCAATATAGTAGGCTTCTTTACATTCAATTAAATTAAAAGCTTTCTCAACAATAGGATTGTTTCCTATTTTCCTATTTCTAAAAAAGGATTTGATTTCAAGCTTTTCACCTTTTTTATCTATTTTATCTTTTTCAATCTGTTTTTTTATTTCTGGCCAATTGTCAATTAGTTGTTTTTTAAAGTAAAGCTGATAGAATAAGTTGGATGAATAACCTTTATATTCTTTCTTTTGAAAGTACTTATCAAATTGAGTTTTTATAATCCAGTTACTACCCGATGTTTTAACTTTTCCTTCAATAAATAATACTATTTTGTCGTCTGCCTTTTCGATTTTTTCATCTTTGTAATGAATGATAATTACCAAATCTGCATCACCAAAATCTGAAAAGGATTGTTCTAAAAGTACAGTGTACCTATCCGGTTTTCCTAAATTAAAAGGTTCGTTTAATGTTATTTTATTGATAAATTCTCCCATTAACTCTTTATCCTCACCTATAGAGAATATCAAAGAATTGATTATACCACGTTCCGAATAGCCTAGAATTTTCATACTTTATCCTTTTATATACCGAAATTATTAATCCTCGTATTTAACCATCGCCTGACAATATATAAAATCAAAAGAGTCTCTTTTTGACATTGAAACCCCACCTTGAAGTTCATATCCTTTTTTCAAATAATAGATGACACTCTTTTCAAAATCAGTGCGAAAAGTTTCAAAATCGAGATTGTGATTATTTTCTACAATTGCGCTTTCTTTAATTTTCAGCTTCTGAATTTCACTTGTTGCCCTCTCATTTTTTTTATCAATAGCAGCAATTTCATTCTCCTTTTTTCGAGTTTCTTTTTTAAGTTCTACTCTATAATATTCATCCTCCTTTTCATCTAAAAAAGCATAAGATGTTATTCTTATTAACGGGTGTAAATCAGTGTATTTATTTTGATAAAATAAATCATCACTCTCAGATACTTTATAAGTTGAAAAATCTTCAACTATATTCAAAAGTTTATCAATGTATTTAATTACTTCCTGGGAAAGTATTTTTTTGTTCTCCTGAATTAATATTTCATTCTCAATATTTTTTATATTTAAGCTTATATTAAGGGCTTCCCCTTTATTTGTTGGAGAATAATGTTGGTTATATTCATTTGGATCTTTTCTAACCTCTACAACAATATAATCTATAATTTTCCTATTCATAACTATACAAACATTTGCTGCAACAATCCTTTTTTAAATTCTTGCGTTTTTACCAATTCCCCATTGACCTGTTCTATTTTACCATCGATGCCCGATAAAAAATTGGCGATTTTTTGTTGTTCGGGTAGGGATGGGATTTTCATTGCTACCATTGCTAACCTTCCTGTTGAAATACTTAGAATCTTACTGCCTTGAGCAATTGTCATAATTTGTTTTCGAAAATTATCTGAACGAACTATATATCCTGAAAAACCAATATACATTCTCGTTTTATTGGGCCTTGCTAGAAAAGTATGGAGACCTGCAAGAACTTTTTCATTCTTTAGATTTATAATTTCAATAGATTTTCCAATATTTGCATAATCTTCTGAAGCATCTGTAATTACTAAATCTCCCTCTTGACAATAGCATTCCTTTTTTATTTTAGAAACATCAAAATCTGAATTTACAAAAGGAATTAATTCATTTTTAATATCGAATAGAGTTTTAAACTTTGTGTGAATGTCTCCGTAATGTATATTTTTTACTTCACCATATTCATAATTTAATTTTTCTCTTGATAGAGAATTAGTAGTATAGAATGTGAAGATGTCACCAAAAAATTTCTCTTCCCAATCCGCATAATCCACTCCATTCTCATCTTTAAACCGCAATTTACCTGAGAACAATTGTTGCATTACACCTTTTTTGTATTGGGATAACAATTGCTTTTTACGGGAAAGTTGCTGTATTTTTTCATCGACTGCACTTAAAAAAGAAGCTATTTTATGTTGTTCGGGGATGGTAGGAAAATCAATTGGAATAGAATTACAATTATCCTTATTCATGTATGGAACAGCCGTTTTAGTGGCAACTTTATCCATATATTTCTTCTTCAAATTTAGTTGATAAAGTAGAAATCTATAATCAATTCTTTCTTTGGGAATAAAAGCATGTAATTGTTGATTAATAATAATTTCCTTTCCAGCAATAGCTGACAAACCTAGTTCACCAACACAGGAAATAATAATTGAGTTGATTGGAACTATTTTTGATCCAACTTTTTTAGCTTCTTGTCTTGAAATATTTAATCCTTTTTTCGAATAATTTATGATTCCATTGTGTTCGATATCAGGCGTAGTAATCCAGGGAATGTCACCTTCAAAATTTGTTGGTTTATTTCTACCCGGGACAATACTATCGCACAAATCACCTACCTTTTTCACTTCCCATTCCCCATCAAACCCAGAAAATCGTAATTGTGGTACTATTCCTTTTTTAGAACCGTTTTTTAAAGTTGCTGTATTCATTAAAATGGGGTTTCGATTCCTAATTCTATACAAAAATCTGCAATGGTAGCATCGGTCGTTTTAGATTGTGAAGCTAATTCCCGTAATTCGGTCGTTATTGCTTTTAAATCTATGGCATCTTCCTCTTCAAACGTATCTACATAACGCGGAATGTTCAGGTTGTAATCGTTGGTTTCTAATTCGCTTAGCTTCGCCAAATGGCTGTATTTATCTTCGGGCAAACGGTTTTCGTAGGTACTAATGATTTTATCAATATCCTCGGTACGCAATACGTTTTGGGTTTTTACTTTTTCAAAATGTTGGCTGGCATCAATAAACAAAATGTTATCTGGATTGTTGCGTTTTTTCTTTAGGACCAAAATACAAGTCGGAATACTCGTTCCGTAAAAAATATTGGCGGGTAAACCTATTACGGCATCAAGGTAGTTTTTCTCTTGTATTAAATATTGGCGAATGTGTCCTTCGGCACCGCCACGAAACAAAACGCCATGTGGCAAAACAATAGCCATGGTTCCGTTATCATCTAGCTGGTGCACCATGTGTTGCACAAAAGCAAAATCAGCTTTAGAACTTGGGGCGAGTTTCCCGTAAGCCGAAAAACGATCATCCGTCATGTGTAGCGGACTCGCAGACCAGTTGGCTGAGAATGGTGGATTGGCAACGATGGCTTCAAAACGCAAATCGTAATGTTGTGGGCGTTCTAGAGTATCTTCGTTTTTAATATCAAAACGTTTGTAGTGTACATCGTGCATGATCATGTTCATGCGGCACAAATTGTAGGTGGTAGGATTCATTTCCTGACCGTAAAAAGCACTTACATCTTTTACTTCTTTGGCTACGCGCAACAGCAAGGAACCCGAACCACACGTTGGGTCATACACACTTTTCAGTTTGTCTTTACCCACGGTTACAAGTTGTGCTAGAATACTACTGACTTGTTGTGGTGTATAAAACTCACCTGCTTTTTTGCCGGCACCACTGGCAAACTGTCCTATTAAATATTCGTAAGCATCGCCCAAAACATCGCTGTCGGTATTTTCTAAATCAAAGTCGATTTCGTCTAAGTGAATCAAGACTTTTACGATCAATTCGTTTTTATCCGCTTCGGACTTTCCTAGTTTGTGTGACGTTAAATCTAGATCAGAGAACAGGTTTCCAAAATCTTCTTCGCTTTCTGATCCCATCGTACTTTGCTCAATGTGCGTTAGTACTTTGGCGAGATCGCCCAGAATGAAATTGTTTTTTCCGCCTGCGTTGCCTCTGCGTGCTAGTTCTGAGAATAAATCGGCAGGCTCTAAGAAATAGCCTAATTTGTCAATAGCCAATTGTTTTATTTCTTGCATCAAGAGTGCTTCGTCAGGATTTCCTATCACTTCTTGAAAAGTCAAACCGTCGGGTTGTAGGATGGTGTTGGCGTACAAATCCATTTTAGTACTAAGGTACTTGTAGAAAATGAAACCTAATATGTAGTCTCTAAAATCATCGGCATCCATTTTCCCACGAAGAGTGTTTGCGATGTTCCAGAGTTGTTGTTCTAATTTTTGTTTTTGTTCGGCTGCCATTAAGCGATGATTGTTTTGAAAGATTTGCAATTTCCGCTAAAGTATTGAATAATTCATTAAGGCAAAAGAGGAAACCTCTAAAGTGATTTTTAAATTACAATAATTCCATACCGTTTGTTTCTTTTGATTGTAATTGTGTAAATAAACGAAGTATTATAGAATTTTACCATACCCACTTTTAGTGATATTTAAGTTGCCTGTTCTCCTTTACTTTACTATTTAACAGGAGCAACCTAACTCTTTATTGACTCTTGCAGCTTCTTTTTATTGGAGAGGCTGCATGTGCCTTTTGTTATCGTTTATTTTTTAATTTGGTGTAAAGGGTAGTCCGCTGCATTTGTTGACCGCTAGATATTTCTAGCCTTAATTTTGTTGAAATAAGAACTCGTGTGTATCGATGACGGCAGCTCTTCCCATCTGAACTAAATTACGAGTTTTTTTTAAAAATATTCCGAGTGTTTTTTCATTATAAATCAATTTCATTTCCGAAGAATAATCGGTTACCAAATACATATCACCTTCTAATTTAAAAAAAGGAATCTCAGATTTACCTTTTGCTTTTATTCCTTTATTAACTACAACGCCGTTAGCTAACGCATCCTTTAGTACTGCATCACTTTTTTCTTTTGAAGCTACTTTAGCATAGGCTACCATCATATTTATCCATTCGCTATTGTCAATCAAGTACCATTCTACCTTATTAAAATCAATACCTTGATCGCTAATCCAACCGTAGCTGGTAAAAGCAAGTAATACCAGCTTTTTACCATCCAGTTTTGGATTGTCGGATGGACTAAATTCTTGTATTTTAAAAGAAATAACAGAGGTAGCTGACATATCTTTTGTTTTTTTTCCATTAAAATCAAGTGTTTTTAATGAAAAACTATTTAATTCCGGATGATTCGCTAAAACATATTGGGTAGCAGTCAATTCTGCTCTTTCTTTCATATCCTCTACGGCAGCAATTCCTGCTCCTATGGCTAACAGACCACCGGCCACCGCAGCTGCTGCTCCACCATTATTTTGTGCTTGTGCTTGTTTTGGTATTAATGATAGGGTAATAATTAAAGCAATAGTAAATTTTTTCATTTGTTAGTGAGGTTTAGATTAAAAATATCCCGTCAAATCTATAGTATAAAATTTCAGTTATCTTACGGTTTCCCACATTTTGAGAAAATAATTATTTAATTCAGCACCATTTAGACTGCTTAGAAACAATTGGAAATCGTACAATTTAATCACCCCGTCCTTGTTATCCGGTACTTGTTCCAACTGCGCAAAATTGATGTTTTGGTACAGCGATTTTTCTCCTACAATGTCTTGCATGATAATGAAAATTGCTTGTTGCAACGTCTTGGTATCACAATACAAATTGTCGTTTTTTTTAAATACTACTATGCCGAACTTATGTGATACTTCATGATACTCCAACGGTAAAAAAGTGAGTTCGTAGGCTTTTAGTCTCATCTCATGGAAGAAGCTAATAAAAGAATTGAATAGGTGTTTAACAGTGTTTTTGAAACCACTATAAAAAATATTATTTTCATTGGAAATAGACAATCTCAATTCTTCAATACCAAATAGGCCAGACTCGGATCATTTAAAAGACGCTCAATTTCAGATTGCATAATCTCTTGAATATCCTGCTTAATTTGTAAATAATTTCGTTGCACTATAGTGTTGTCAATCTTCCTAATAATGGCAATATCTGTATAATTTTCTTCTTCCTTTTTTAGCCGTTCATGGTCGTTGACAATTTCACAATGAAACGTTTTTAGATCAATTTTGCAGTTAGGATCATCGGCAACCATGCCAACAAATTCACCGGAACTTAAAGAGGAAATTTTAGAAGGAGGGACGGCTGACTCTAATTGTTTAGAACGGCTGATGGAAGTGTCGCCGCTATTTATAGATAGCGATTCTCTGTCCTGCATAATTTTTCCAAAACGCTCTGACAATTGCTTGGCGGTGTCACCAGTAACTTGACCGCTCACAATATTTCCGGTGATGTTCATAATCACATCTGCCTGTTCGCGACCATAATCTTTACGCAACTGACTGAAGTCCTGAATCCCCAAACAAGTGGCTACTTTATTGCTTCGTGCAGTGGCAATTAGGCTATCCATATTGTTGAGATAGATGGTCGGGAATTCATCGAAGATCAGGCTACTTTTGAGTTTACCTTTTTGATTCACCAATTTTACCAAGCGTGAGACATACAAGGACAATACTGCACCATAAATTTGTATTTTCTGAGGGTTATTACCCATGCAGACAATCTTTGGTTCAGCCGGATTATTAATATCTAATGTAAAGTCATTTCCCGATAGTACATAATACAACTGGGGAGAAGAAAGTCGGGCCATGGCTATCTTAGCGGAAGCAATTTGTCCCTCCAATTGTTCCATGGCATCGTTTAGATAGGCAGTGATAAAGGGATTGATAAGTACCTCAATTTCTTTCTCCGTCCGCAATATCGTAAACAGGCTCTCATAGTCGAGCTGCATGAGCTCAATAACATGGGGCAGTGTACAGAATTGGCCCTCCTTGTACTTCCTTAAATACCAGATAATCGCAGTCAGAAAATTGATTGGTGATTCGACAAAAAAGTCTCCCTGTCTCTTAATCCATTCCTTATTTAAACCCAATAGTATAGTTCGCGCTGACTCTGCTGCATCAGTGATGTCGGTCATAGCAGAAGGCTCCAATGGATTGCATCGGTGTGTGCGGGTCAGGTCATCAAAATTAATCACATAAAACTGTGGTGGAATAGGATAGAGGTGTTTGTATTTAAGCCAGGTGTTATAAGTTATTTTTGAAAGGTCGTCAAATTTAAAATCATAAATAAACATGGTAAACCCTTTGCGAATGTGCTGGGTAATCACATGTCGAATAACAAAATAGGATTTACCTGATCCTGGAGTTCCCAAAACCATCATCGCACGAAAGGGATTGATGATGTTAATCCAGCTTTTTCGGACTTTATCTTTCAAATGATACCGCGCCGGAAGATTGATGGAATATTCATTTTCCAGCAATCGTTCTTCCTGCGGAAAGGTTTCATTTTCTTTATTGAAAATATCGTTGCTATTCAACCGGTTTTTTATAATCCGTGAGAGTAAGGTACCTCCCGAAAGCATTACTAAAAATCCGATAGTCGTACTACCGATATAAACAATTGATTTTGCAGTATTATCTGTTTTTACCAATAGCGACAGGTAGCTCATAAAGTAAATTAATGCACCTGTTATGATATAGGCAATAGCTGTTTTATGATTTAGTTTTTCGTCTTTGCGGCCCTTTGCTCCAAGTAAGGAAATCAACAATAATCCCAAAGTAAAAATCTTGGATTTATGAAAATAATAAAACAATCCCGTACGCTTTATGTTACCTAAAATAGAATCACTAAAGGCACTAACAAAGCCCCACTCTTTGAAGGCGCTATAACAGTAATAATAAAAATGGAGGAGTAAAAGTACAATACTTATGAGTCGGGTCATATCGAGAATTTTTCGTAATGCCTGTTCGTTTTCGCCTGTTTGCATAGCCATAATGGTTTCGTTTATTGATTATCAGATTGTCCTTTTCGTTTCTTTTTTTTCTTCTTGCCTTTTAGTTGATTGGGCAAGTAGGAGGAATCGTGTTCCGACTGTGTAAGTGCGTTAACAAATTTTGACATCACGTTACCATCATCACCCGTTATACTTTTTTTAGAATCTTGATCAACAGAAATATGCCCAACTTCTTTAGAGTCTGATTTCAAGGAATTTTCATCGGATTTTTTAACGGTGGAAACAGTTGTATTTTGATTAACAAATTCATTCAAATTGCAACGCTCCTGAATGGCTTTTGCACTGTATAATTTCCCCAAAGCACTTCCATTAAAAACAGATTGAGTTTGGTGATCCACATACGTAATACCGTAAATTAAACCTTCTTTATTTTGCCGAATAACCATTTTGATTCCAGACGCTTCTACAATTTTTGCCAATTCCTGAATTGAAATTTTTTTGTTCTTCAATAATGCAATATCAACAGTATTTTTTATTCTTGATTTATGGGGTGCTCTCCCTTTTTCATTTTCAATAAAGCGATCTTCTAAAAATTTAAGTGTTGGTTTGCTGTAAAAGTCACTCGCTTTAATTGGGACGCCAACCTTATTACCACCTTGATCTAGTATGCGATACACTAACCCTTTGTTTTGAAAAATCCTTGAATTTTCGCTTCCCCTGTCCGCTGCAACGTTATACTGTTTCAAAACGGCATTTAATTCTGGCAGGCTGGTGTATTTATAATTCTGAATCACTTTATCCAAGACGTTGGTTATGGCCCGTTTGGATTCAGTACATCCGTATTCCACTTTGTTGGTATCAACAGGTTTTATTCCTAATTCTTTTTCTCGTTTATGCTTCTCCGCTGGAACCAATCCATACGCTGTTTCAATTTCTTTTCGTGCTTTTTCAGATTGATTCCGACCAATATTCTGCATGTCAATTCTACTACCGTCCTCCCTGACTTTTAGGGAAATGATATGAATGTGAGGGTGTCCCGCATCATGGTGCTGATACACCAGATAGGGTTGTTCTCTAAAACCAATTTTCGCCATATAAGTATCCGCTATTTCCATTAGTTTCTCTTTTGGAATTCCTTTTTCAGTCCCATCAAAATTGAGCGAAATATGTACGCTGTTCCGTTTCACATTTTCATTTAAATCCGCTTGTTTCACGAACCGGTTTAGTTTGATTGTAAAGACCATTTTTTCAATATCGACTGGATAATTTCCAGCGCCAATACATTCTGCTACACCCTGCTGAACTTTATTTTCATTGTAGTTCAAAATGCGATTTATGGAATGACCAGTTTTGATTATTGCAACCATGATTCTGCAAATTTTTGAATGTGTTTTTTGATTTCATCCACCTTATTAAAAAGAATCTTTTTTTCCAATTCGTAGCTAATGAGCCAGTGCTTAAAATCTATAATCTGATGTAACGTATGAAGTTTTTTTACAGCCTGATTAAAGTTGTTTCCTATAGCATTAAGTTCTCCTCTTAAACGAATCATTTCCGCCATAAAATCGTCTAAGGATTGATTTCGATAGGTATTGACGATAGGTTTGTGTAAAAGATTTTTTCTTGCGTAATCGCTTATTTTTCGACAGGTTGATTTATTAAACTCCTTCATTATCTTTTGATATTCATCAGGGGTTAACCGCAGATGAAGCCACTTTGTTCGGTTCTTTTGCTCTTCCATCATCTATCATTTTTGTGTTTCAAACTCTTTTAATCTTTAAGTGTCACTGCCCACGAGTCCCGAGTGAATAGGCAGCAAGATATCGGTTGTGATACAACCGGACATCTTGCCGATTGCAGGAACGTGGCAATCTTTCGGAGACTTTAATGTCTATTAGAATTTTAAATAGTTCTAAAATGCTCAAAAAGCTGATTTCTTATTTACAGCAACTTTTTAAAATCAGAGATAGTAAAAACAGTATTTCGGAGCGTGTAAAAGCCTACTGCTATAATTTTTGAAATGTTACAGTTTTTGCAAAGTCTATGTATTGTCTTTATTTATAATACTCAAGGAAAAGGCACGCTAAGCAAAATTTTGAACTTTTGGACCTCCGAAATCCAAATCGGTTTTATTCAAAATTTTTGATTTAGAAAGTGCTTTTTCAAAGCAATATTTCGACTTAAAAGAGACAAAGTCCTGACTATTTTTAGGAAGGTTTTTGGCTCTTGTCTTAAAGAAAAAACAGCATCTGGTACCATAAATTTTAAGTTGAAAATTTGAATCAGATACGAAGTTAAGTAAGCGGTAGCAATCTTACCTATCATATGTATATTTCGCCTATCAAAGTTAATACGTCCCTTTATACCTTTGTAACAGTAAATTATTAATTAAAATGTGAAAATTATGCTGACAACAAATGATGTGGCTAAAGTGTTTGATACGATATTGAGCACGCCTGGGATGAATGAGATGGTGAAAATTGACTTGAAAATTTCACGAAAAAATGTACTGTTGTTGCATCATGTTATTGAGCGGGGAATGACAGTGGAAAATGATGTTTCAGGAGTATTAGGTAGCCTGTCGAAAGAAGGGTTATCAGAGCTTAAGAATGTAGCTGAAGAGTGTCTTCAAAAAGCTGGAATTGTAGAATTGAATCAAAAGCTTACTACTTTAAGTGCAGCTTGTAAATAGCATAAGCGGCTCAAAGTAAAATGAAGTGCTTACCAAACAAAATAGTGGTAAGCACTTTTTTTTATTGTTCTTCTAAAAGGATAAAATGGCTTATTTCTGAAAACTATTGGCTTGTTTCAGACACGCTATCTTTAAAATAACGTACCTAAATTTGTTTTGGATGTAGCTAATGTAACGGATTTAATTAAAATAGCAGTATACTAAAAAACTATAGAATTATGAAACAACTAAACAAAATCAAGCGTGTTGCCGTTGAATTAATTTGTCTTTTATACGTTCTGTTATTTATATACGCAGCGGTCAGTAAATTACTTGATTTTGAAAATTTTCAAGTTCAATTGGGACAGTCTCCGTTATTAAGTGCTTTTGCTTGGTGGGTATCTGGATTAGTTCCGATAATGGAACTTGGAATAGTGGTAGTACTGGCAATTCCAAAGTGGCGTATTTTAGGTCTTTTTGCCTCGCTAAGTTTAATGACCTTGTTTACAAGCTATATTTTTATTGTGCTGAATTTTAGTGCTTTTGTTCCTTGTTCTTGCGGCGGTATATTGGAAAAAATGAGTTGGAATACCCATCTTGTCTTTAACGTTGCATTTGTTGGATTAGCTGTTGTAGCTTTGGTTTGGCAAAATCAAATAAGTATTGAAAATACACGATTTAAAATAATACAGCCTCTTGTTAAAAGTATTTCTATCGCGATAGTATCGAGTGTAGGTATTATGACTATTCTTTTTTTGTCCTCAGAGGATTTAATGCAACGAAAAAATCCTTTCGTTAGGCGGTATATCCGACGCTCTATTGAGCTGGTTCATTCGGTAGATTTAAAATTTAATTCCTACTATTTTTCAGGGTACAACCAAGGCACTATGTATCTTGGTAATTATACAGACCCACTTCGCATACTATCAATAGATTCTAGTTTTAAAGCAGTAAAAGGAATTGAAATTGATTTTAAAAATAGGAATCTTCCTTTTCGCTCGGTAAAAGTTTTAGTCAGAGGTAACTACTTTTTTCTAATAGATGGAAGTGTGCCCAGAATTTTTAAGGGCAGCATTGAAGATTGGAAAATTACAGAGGAGTTAAAAGGAGTTCCTAATTTTACACTAGCAGAACCTATCGATAGTACTAGCATAGTTTTTCGAAATAATACGGGGTTAGGAGCCGCCCATATTCTTGGTATTTTTAACTCGAATCAATCTTCTAAAGTTGAGTATTTGCCTACTCTATTGCAAAAACAAATAGATGGTATTTTTGATACCGATGGGATGTTGCTTTTTAATGCTGAATTAGGTCGAATAGTTTATGTTTATTTCTATCGTAATGAAATTATTTTAGCGGATAAAAATGGAACCTTACAACAAAGGCAACATACGATTGACACCATATCAAATGCTAAGATTAAAGTAGCTTATCTGAAAGAAGGTTCGCAACGAAAAATGTCTGCCCCACCCGCTATCGTAAATGCAAACACTGCTACAAAAAGTAACCTTTTATTTGTTGAATCGAAGGTTCCCGGATTATATGAGGATGATGCCATGTGGAAACAAGCCGCTATTATTGACGTCTACAATCTAAAAAAGAACACCTATGTTTTAAGCTTTCCAATTTTTGGTGTCAAGGAGAATAAATTACAATCTCTATTTGTTACGAAAACCCATTTGTATGTGATTCTTGGTACCAATTTAAAAATTTACGAATTGAAAGACATTCTTAGAAAAGAAATGATAAATGGAATGTGTTCACATTCTCATTTATAAAAAAATACCGGCCAGTATCAGGAAAAAAGATCGAAAACCTGTAGAAAAAAGTAGATCAATTTTAAGTTTAATTTTAATACTTTTTATTATGAAAACGACATTTTTTAAAACGATCGTGCCTTTTGCAGCAGTTGCAATTCTAGGCATTTCAGGAGCCTTTTTGACCACGTCGATGCAAAGTGGTTCTAATTTAGCTACTCCGAAACAAGGGTACATGGATGGGCCAGAAGGGCCTTGTAGTGTCGAGGTAAATTGTGATACCAATCCTGGTCTAATTTGCGAGGTAAACGGTGTTCAGGCTTTCGGAAAAGATAATAATTGTAGTGAGATTCTATATCGTCCTTCAAACTAATTATCAGCCGAGCAAAAAGAGCAGTGCAGTTCCGATAAGGAACTGCACTGTTTTTTTATAAAATAATTACTTTACGCCTTCTTTAATCCAGGATTTATCTTTTCTCTCCTTGAGGTAATAATCAAACCATTCCTCTATTTTGTGGCTGAGATCTTTCTGGTTATTAGGTTTTAATATGACGTGCTTTTCATCGGGGTACAGTAGCATAATATTCTTTTTCCCCAGTCTGCGCAGGGCTAAATGAAATGCCACACTTTGATGCCAGTCCACATGTTGGTCTTCTTTTCCTGTCCATAATAATAATGGAGTTTCAATAGAACTCGCATTCGCAACTGGTGAATTTCTTGTGTACATTGAAGGGTCTTCGAAAGGAGTTTTTCCTAACCGCCATTGCTCACTTTGAAAACGATACATGTCAGGTCTTCCTGTATCCCAGCCAACAGTCAAATAGAAACTAGTTAAATCCGTTGCCGTAGCTCCAGCAACTGCAGTTGCAAATATATTGGTTTGAGTAATAATAAAGGCACTTTCATAACCCCCAAAAGAGTGTCCAATTAGTCCAATTTTTTTTGGGTCCACTAAACCGAGTTTGATTATTTCTTTGGTTGCAGATACCGTACAATCTACAGCATTGAATCCTACTTTTCCTTGCTCATGTACAATATCAGGACAAAGCACAAAATAGTCTTTTGACGTAAAAACAGTTCGGTTATATCCGGCTTGCATCAATAGGCTAGGATTGTGGTAAAAGTGAATTTTATCGGATTGCTTCTCATAGACATTAACAATCATTGGATATTTTTTTTGGGGATCATAATTAGCCGGATAATATAAAACTGCTTTTAGTTCCTGTCCATTGGAATTGCGAAAGGAAATTAGCTTTAAGGTTCCCCAGTGGTATTTTGACTGTTGCGGATTACTTTCGAAAAAAGGTTTTGGTATTTCGGTTTTTTTTTGAAACATCAAGCGAGGCGAGAGGTCTGATTGCTGTTCCTGATAGACATATACCTGCTGATCCTTGATATAGTGCATTTGATCAATGTAGCTGTCTTTATAAACAATTGGCTTTTCTCCAAAATTACTGTTCCACTTGAAGTAGCCTGTTTTTTGATCAGCACCTGCCGCACTTAAAATTAGCTCATGGTCGAGATCGATAGTTTTACTTTTATTTCCGTCAAAATTAGATTTAAAAAGATCATTATCGGCGAGTGACGCAATTCTGAAGGTTATTTGCTTTTCCCTCCCATGTGTAAGCCTCTTACTAGCGGTGCCATCGGATTTTATGGACCATAAATCATATTGATCGTAAACAATTAAGTTTTCATCATTTTTACTCCATCCCACAGTTCCATACGCAGCGGTTCCGTCAAGGATATGAATTTTTCCAGAAAAGGACGTATTGCTGTTTTTAGTTACGTTTTGATGTGTTCTTTTTGCAATATCATACACCCACCAATGAGCGTCCTTAAAATAGGCAATGTATTTTCCAGAAGGTGAGGGTAAAAGATATTTACTGAAGGATTTGTGTTTTTGAAGTAGAATTTCTGTTTCTCCGGTTTTTAAGTTCATGATATAAAAATCCCTTGGGCCTTCGTATTCAAATTGAGGCTCATATTCTTTTGGGTTGGATAGAATGGCAAAATCCTGATTACCTGACAGCATCACTTTTGGTAATGCAGGAGACGAAATTGATTTTATACGTTTAAGATGTGGATACCATAACGCTAATGTAACCTTTGCGTTTGGTTGGCTTTTTATTTTCTCAAAAGGATAAATCCATTTAGCATTGCCATTCCAAACTTCGACATTATCAGCCGTTTTTTTTTGTTCTTGTTCCGATTGGGGACAGAGCCCAAAAAAGACACTTAGTCCATCAGAGGATATTGTTAAAGGGTACACCATTTTTCTATCCAAGATTTTATCCGTTGGAAAATCCTTCTGAGTTGTAGGATTCAATTCCTGTAAAGCATTATATTTTACATTATAGAAATACAGTTTAGTATCATCAGAATCTGAAAGATTAAAGGTATAAAAGGCGATTGATTTGCCGAGTTCATGCCAGGTAAAATAACGGAAATGATTCGAACTGTTTTCGACAATCCAGTTTATTGCATTGCGGTTTCCCAAGTGGAGTAAACCAATGGAGTGCTTTAAATTTTTCATTTTCGTAAAAACGAGTTCCTTTTTACTAGGATCCATCTTAAAATTTTGAACATCATTAATAGTGTCAGTTGCGTCGGTCTTCAGATTTATAATTTTCAGTACCTGTTCTTCTTTACTGAGTAGGACAATCTGGTTCGTTTCTATAGAATAATCGTAGTGGCTTACTGGAGGATAAATCCGCTGTTTTCCAGTGACTAAATTTAAAATTCGTAAAGCTCCTTTGTCATCCATACAAACAAAATGATTTGTTCCGGCGAAAAGCGAATTTTTTCCAGATGGGAAATCGAATTTTTTACTCGTTTCTGTATTGCTCACAAACAAAGTATCAGCACCTTTTTCATAGCGCATGCTATAACTGGACCATTTTCCATTTGATGCTACCTTATCAAGATTTAATTTTCCCCATAAATGATAGTCAGATTCCATGAGCTGTTTTTTTTGCACCACCTGCCCCCAAATAGGACAGGTTGAAAATGCAAAAATCAATACTAAAAGTAAAATGAGTTTTAAATTCAGCTGGAAGTGTTTTCCTATTTTGAGTTTCTCTCGAACGGAAATAGTTTGGATTATCATACTATAAATTTTAATAGCCATTATTTTGAGGACGTAGGTTAGGATTTACACTCAGTTCATTTTGAGGCAACGGAAATAAAACATCGGTTGAATTCCAACCAGCTTTGGTAGCAGACAACACGGAATCAATTTTTCCAAAGCGTTTCAAATCAAAAAATCGATGTCCATATTCGGTAAATAATTCCCATCTTCTTTCCTGCAGTACTGCATTTAAAATTTCTGGTTGTGTAACAGCAGTTGTTTCATTTAATCCTGCACGTTTTCTAATCTTGTTAAGATCTTCTTTTGCCCCAATCAAATCGCCCTGTTGTGCTCTTGCTTCCGCTCGGATCAAATATTGCTCGGATAAACGAAACACAATCGAATATTCTACGGAAGCGGCCGTTGGATTAAATGCTTTGTATTTATATGGATGATGCCATATATCGCTGCCTTTTGATACAGCTTTAGTCCAGTTACTCTTTCTTAAGTCAGAACTAGTGAACGAGTTTATCAGGTTATCAGATAACGCCACCATCGTCGGAGGACCCGAAAGGAAGATAAATGAGGCAGCTTCATCGGTATTTTTACCAGCTGTGGCAGGTTGCAGTTGCCAAATGGCTTCTTTTGAATTTTTAAGGAAAACAGTACTGATCGCATTTTCAAGAAAATAGAAATTTGTGGCATTTAAAACTGCAGACGAGGCATTGGCAGCTTCCGCCCAGGCTCCATCGTAAAGATATACCCTTGCTAAAAGTGATTTAGCTACAAATTGATTTGGACGAATCCTCTCAGGACCGTCATATTGTTGTGACAATAGATTTATTGCTGTATCTAAGTCTGAAATTACCTGTGTATAAACTTCATTTACAGTATTTTTTTTAACTGTAGTATTACTTTGATAATCTGTAGTTAGGATATAAGGAATTTCACCATAAAGATTTGTGAGATAAAAATGCAGCAGCGCCCTTATGAAGAGAGCCTCCCCCGTAAGCTGCTCTTTTTGTTTAACAGATAGTTTAGCACTCTTCTGAACACCCTCCATTACAGCATTGGCAGAGAAAATTTGATTATACGAACTATTCCAATAGCTAGAAATTGAAGTGTTAGCCGGCAGGAGCGTATTGAAGTAAAATGGCAGAGCAGGTCCCCCCGGAGCAGAGTAGCAAGTAAATTCGTCAGTATAATTTGCTAATTGATAGGAAAGACCTGCTGAAGTGCCAGTCAATAGACCTTGGTCTCTAATCTTTGAATAAACATCAGTTAAGGCACCTTCGGCCGTGGCATATTCATCGAATACTGTAACGGTTGTTAGTTGTGATTTTGGCAGTTCCACTTCCACAAAAGAATCACATGACGTTATACAAAGTAATACTAACGCTACTGGAAATACCAGCCAGTTGCGATGTTTAGAAGTCGGTGTTAGTTTTATTGTTTTCATAAGTGTACAGTTAGAAAGTGAGTTGAATTCCTGCAGTTATAATTTTTAAAGGAGGTAAAAAGCCAGCAGTTATAAATTCGGGATCTCCATCTTTATAGCTACTCAAAGTCAGCAGGTTTTGACCCTGAAAAATGATTTGACATTTTGTATTTTGGATAACGAGGGGCAAATCATAAGATAATGCAATGTTTTTCAGCCGTATAAAAGAGGCATCAGTAAGTATACCAGTACTTTGATTGTACAGCGAACTCGCAGTCACTGCTGCACTATTTGCTCCGGTTGTATAGATTTGTTCAGTGGCATCGTCTCCCAGTTGTTGCCAACTGTCAGCCATTCGGGCAGGCTGATTGGTCATTTGTCCTGCAAATCCGATGGTGTAATTGCGTTTTTCCTGTTTTACAAATTGGAAAAGAAAGTCTAATTTCCAGTTTTTGTAACTCAATTGGTTTTGGATTCCTCCAAAATACTGAGGATTTAGATCTACAGCAGTTTGTTTATCGTTCGGGAAGGTGATAGCACCATCGCTATTAATGTCTTTAAATTGATAAACTCCTTTTTGTGGATCAATACCAGTGTATTCGTAAAGTAATTCAATGTTCAAAGGTTGACCAATACGATACTTTTGACTGTTTGTAGATGTTTCTAAACCGGGGTAGCGTAAGAGTTTATTCTGAGCAAATGTAAGATTCAAATTGGTTGTCCAGTTAAAATTTTTAGTACTAAAATTAACCGTCCGTAAAGTAAATTCCCAACCTGCATTTTCTACGGTAGCGTCTAGATTGGCCTGTAGGGTCTGGAATCCTGTTGTACCAGGCAATGGTATACCTACAAGTTGATTGGAAGATCGATTTTGGTACCAGGCCGCTGTTAGAAATAGTCGATCATTGAAAAATCCCGCCTCTATAGCAGCTTCCAATTTTTTGTTAATCTCCCATCCAAAGTTGGGATTAAAGAGTCTTGAAGGTTGCAATCCTACATTGGAATCATAAAGAATACCTGTGGAAGTATAAGTGTTTAAGAACTGGTAATCCCCAATTTGATCGTTTCCGGTAGTACCGTAACTGGCCCGAAGCTTTCCAAAGCTAAGCCAGCTGTTTTCTTTTAGAAAATTTTCTTTCGAAAATAGCCAAGCCATACCAATGGCACCAAAAGTAGCAAACTGTTTGCCGGGACCAAAACGACTGGAGCCATCGCGTCTTCCTGTAAAATTGAAAAGATAGCGTTCGTTCCAATTGTAATTTATTCTTCCAAAAAAAGCTTGGTATTTGTATTGTGCATCGTCGCTAAAAAGAACACGAGCAGTTGTTGCTGAGGCCAAATCATAAAGGAGACTGTTGGATGTAAAACCACTACCAAATTGGTAAAGACGGGTTGTGTTTTGGTTTTGGAAAGTTCCTCCTAAAAGCACTCCAATTTTACTTGTGCCTAATTCCTTTTCCCAATTTAGTTGAGGTTCTATAATCCAAGACTGTCGATTGGTAGTGTTGAAGTAGATACTTGAATTGCTGCTTGTTAAATTAAAGGATGGATTGTAAATAGTGGAGGGTGAGGTTCGGGTTTCGGTATGTCTTAAGTCTGTAAATCCAAAATTGCTTTTTAAAACAACAGCTGGAAAAATTTCATAGGATATTACGGCATTCGATACCAAGTCATTCGTTTTGGATTTAAATTTAGCGACCATAAAGCGCAAAGGATTTTGCCATGTGCCATTTTCCCAATTGAGTTTGCCGTCTTCATTATAAAGTGCTGGTGCATTTGGGGCTAGAGAACGAGAGCTTGCGGTAAGATCGAAAGCCGGCTGGTCGTTATTCTGGAGATTATATCCCGTCGAAAAAGTGAATTTGAATTTATTGTCCTCAGAGCTATGGTTCATATTAAATTGAGCACCACCTTTTTTATAGATAAAATCGCTCGGGAACACAGTAGTTTCTGTATGATAGGTACTGCTCAGTAAAAACTGCGTTTTATTAGAGCCTCCAGAAAGCACACCTTGCACATCGTTAAATTGTGCTGTACCTCCAATAAATTCTTTTTGCCAGTCGGTATACCGGTTTTGATCCCATGTACCGTTTACATCATAGGCAGATTGAGGATAGGTTGTGATACGGTCGTTACTGAAAGCCTGACGGCGCATAGCTAAATACTCCTCGGTATTCATTAGTTTCATGAATTTAGTCACCGTTCCAACGCCGGTCGTCGATTTAACGTTGACGGTCGTTTTTCCCGACTTTCCTCGTTTAGTGGTAATGAGCACTACACCATTCGCACCCTTGGAACCATAAATGGCAGTAGCATCCGCATCTTTTAGTACCTCAATGCTTTCAATACTTGCAGGATTAATACTGTTTAAAGGACTGGTAACTGATGGGAATGTAGAGGCTGTTTGATTGTAACCAATAGGGTCAGTGGCGTAAGGAACACCATCAATAATATATAAGGGCGAATTTCCATCGGTTCGAATACTGTTTTGCCCTCGTATTTTAATATCAAATCCACCACCTGGTACGCCAGTGGTTTGTATTATACTCACTCCAGCCATACGACCTTGCATGGCGGCCAACACATTAGTAACCGGTTGGGTTTCGATAGCTGAGGCTGTTATTCGGGCAATACTTCCCGTTCGTTCGCTTTCTTTCACGGAATAATAACCAGCATTAATTTTGACTTCTTGCAACGCAGTGGCATCCTCTTGCATCTGAATATCTAAAACGGAGCGACCATTAAGTGGTATTGTTATGGTTTTAAAGCCCATGAAAGAAAAAACAACAATGTCGTTGGGCGATGCGGTCAGGGTATATTTCCCATTCACGTCAGAGATAGCTCCAGATGTAGCTTTTCCTTTTATGGAAATGGTTACGCCAGGTAATGGGCTTGTAGCATCAGTAATGGTACCGCTTATTTGGCTTTGCTGTGGTTGCGACTGCAATTGCCTCAGTATGGTTTTTGCTGGAGCAGGGGTGTAGGATAGTGAGAACCCAAAAAGAATCAGGTACCAAAAAGCCGAACCACCCTTGTAAAATGAAATATTTTTCATAATATTGGTATAGTTAAATGAAACGATAGTTTTGTTAGCGATGGTCCTCTAGTGTAGCTTGCCGGCGAGTTAGAGGGCCTTTTTCTTTAGTCTCAAAGTCTAAAGTCGAATGTCTTTAGGGATTGTGTTTTTTACTATATCATAGGCGTTTTTTAGTTATGGGTTAATGGTTGTTGCTAAATAACCTTTATATCAACCATAAAACCACAGGCACATCGTTGCTATAAAAAGTATAATTATTCCTATTTGTATTTGTTTATAGTATTTCATAGGCATTTTTTTAATTATTAGTTAAGGGTTCTGAGTTATGAGTTGCTGTTGCGGCTAAATAACCTGCACCTTTTAGTAACTAACTCAAATTAAATTATGTCCATTTGTATTCAAAAGGTTTTTTCGGTGCAGGTATTTAAAGATTATGGTCATTTTTTCGTTGAACTTAGATATAAATGCTAACTTCCAACTAAGATTTTTTTAAAATTTACACTTTGTTTTTCAGTTAAAAAAACTCCTTTTGTTACCCTTTCTGAAACAAAGTCTAAAAATTACAACATACCATTTGGAAAATAGAAATAAAGACAATACTTTTAAAGTGCGAGTTTAAAAATAGAAAAAGCTTAAATCTAAGTGCCAAAAGCATTTTAGGTTTGAGATTAGATATATAGAGGATTATTATTTTATATAATTCCCTTTTTATATATCAAGGTAGAGTTAAACAAATCAGTATTAAAATCCTGATGGAGGAAGTGTCTCTAATTAAGAGTACTTCTAGGTGTTTTCCTATCCTAACACAATGTTTGTTTCAGTTTTGGGAAACAAAAGGCAGCTTGCTTTTAGCAGGTAGTTAAGGTGGTTTGGTGACGGTTGTACATAAAAAAATCGTTCTCATAATTTATAGGTTTATGGTTATGGAACGATGTATTTCGGGTATGAAGAGTACTTGCAAAAAAAGCAAGGAGCGGTTTCACACTTCAGGACCGTGGGCGACCAAACCCGTCTTTTAAATCTTTCGATTGAAAAGTTACCTCCTAAAGCTAACGTGAGAACCGCTCGCATGCCGTTGCAAAAGTAAGAAACTTTTTGACATGGAGCGACTTCACGATACTCTCGAGGTAAAATTGGCCGTTTCGGTTCGAGAAAACATCGTTTTAATTATGCCAATAAAGGCTAATTGTCAATTCGCTAGAACAAATATAATAATAATATTTAATTATCCAACAAGTTGGATATTATATTTTGCTTTAAATGGAAAAAACATTTGCATTTCAAACTACTCAATTCGATTTTGAGTTAATAAATCACATTAGAACTTTGAGAAAATCAAAAGGTTTTACTAAGGAAGATTTAAGCCTGGCGATGGGTGTAACAAAAACATTTGTTGGAAATGTTGAATCATTTACTCAACGACACAAATATTCTACGCGTCATATTGCATTATTGGCAAAGGCTTTTGGGTATAAAAATATTTCAGACCTGATGAAGTTCCCTACTCCTCAATATGATAAAATTAAAGTAACCGTAAAGCAAACTATGAATGAAAGCGGTACTAAAGTTTTGAGTTCGGAGGTGGTAAAGATTGAGCATTTAAACTAATTATATTATAATTTAAATGTATTCACGGAAAATCGTAAAGAATGATAGCTGGAAGAGTAGGAGGAAGAAGTAGATACTTTGTTTATGGATGAAAAAGATGCTGATGAGGTGTCTTTTTTTTTTTTTATAGTGATAAGTAATACTTGTAATTATAATGATAGTTGGACGAGTAGGGGTAAGGAGGAAAAGATGATTAGATGTTTTTTATTTTTTGATACTAGTGTCCTGACTTCTTAGCATTATTCTGTGACAGCCTAAGGGATATTGTAAATTATAATCCTTTTAATGATTTGTGCGAATTTATTTCTATTTTAGCAAAAGCAAAAGGGATGACGTTTGTCAGACAAAGCCACCCAAATAAGGGTAAATTGGGATGATTTTGTCAGACCTATATACAAGTTAGCGTATAACTTCGGAAAATTCGTTAATTAAAAAACAATGTGAAATAAAGAAACTATTCAAAAAACAATAAACCCTAAATGTTGTAAATATGGCAGAAAGTAATATTATAGTAAGAATGTCTAAAAGTACTGGGATTTATAATAAAAGTAACAAGTACGAAATACTCATTAATAATGAATCTAAAGCTGAACTTGACTATGTAAATAACAGACAAATATTTATTGCAGAAAGCGGAAAAAATATTATTCAGATTAAAAATGAAAATACCACTATTGTAAAAGAGATAAATATAAAATATGCTCAAGACATAACTATAACTATTAATGCAAGTGTTACTTATAAATTAGGTTTGGGAATTATTATAGGAATTGCAATTACAGGTTTAATTGTTCAATTAATTATTGCTAAAAAAGTAATATTGCCTTTAATATTTATTCCATTTATTTCATTGCTTTTCGTAAAAAAAGAAAATTTTCCAAATAGTTTTGAGATAACAAGTAGTAAATAAGACATCCGCTAACAGCTAGAGATTCGTTGCGTGCGCAGCACGAACAATGAAACTCCGGTTGAACGGAACCGTTCACTGGCAGGAACTATGGAGTTATCGTAAAGTT
>NZ_QNUX01000015.1 GCF_003312425.1 Flavobacterium psychrolimnae
AGTTATTCAAGCTTTTTCAACGCTTTTTTTTGATGTTTTCTTAACCTAATCTTTAACTCGCTGAAACCGTGAATTTTGAAAGTAAAAGTTTTTGCCTCTCTCCGACCCTCTCCGAAAGAAAAGATAAATTTGTGTGTAAAAATGGTAGTTTCTATAGTCTTAACCAGTTTAATAGCGACTTGATTTACCCATACAATCTTGTTCAATTTATCATTTGTTGCCTATTTCTTGGTTCGTCTCTTCGTATCTACTCCTATTAAAAGTTTGTCTTGCCTATTTTCTATGGAGAAAAAACTGTTGTATCAATAAAATGACTTTATCCTCTACCTTATATATGACATTGCTTTTCTAATATCTCCTATATATAAGCTTACTGGGTTTTGTATTGGTGTGAGTTCTTTTGCTCTTGATTAAACTAGATATCCTAATAATTCCAGGGTCGCGTTAGGGATAGCAGCGGAAAGCCCACAGCCCCGCCTTTTTATGGCGGGACGAGGACTTGTAGTGAATAGCCCGACTCATTATATAAAGAAAGGCGATTATCTTTTTTTGATAATCGCCTTTCTTTATATAATGAGGAACGCCCAAATGAATTTTATTTATTGAGATTTTCAGCTCTGGATTCCCAGGAATCAGTTAGACTATCATAATCAACTGGTTTGGCCGGATTTTGATTTTGTAATCTTCCGGAATCAAATGCCCTCACTAATATAGTTTCTATCAGATAGTCTTCATTAACATCGAAAGGTGCATATTTTGTTTTTAAATTAATATCAAACATGCTTGCCGCAGTATTCGACCAAAATGCCTTCCAACCACTTTTCAGGTTTTTAACCAATTCATAAGTTGTAGTGCCAGTTTGACGATGAATTAATTTGACTAATATTTGACCTTGTTTACGGGAAAGCTTTTTAAGTTTAGCTTCAAACTCATCACTCAAATAACTTTCTACTATTTTAAAGTATCTTTTTTTCTCCTTATTAGTTTTAAGTTTTTCCATTCCTTTATTAAGAATAATTAATCGCTCCGAAGCTAGTTTTGCATAAGGATAAGTTTTATATACCCGACTTTGAAGTAATAAAAACTGCTTTCTTGCTTCAGGATCTGTATTTCCCTTATATATCAGAACTTCGGGTAATTGAATGGTATCATTAAGAATATATTCATCTTCTCCTAATTCATATCCCATCTTTGTGGTATCCTGAGGTATTACCTGTGCATTAACAGACAGAGTAGTAAATAAACAAAACAACAAAAATTTAATTAGCTTCATACAGGGAAATTTAATTGCCAAAATTATACATTATATACACAACTGTAATGCCAAATTTATAATTTAGCAAAAAAATAATTTTATGAGCACTAAATCAATATTAAACAAGTCATCACTTGAGTTTTTAGAAAACTATCTTAATAATGCATCACCCACAGGATATGAAAGTGGCGGGCAAAAATTATGGATGGAATACCTGAAACCTTATGTAGATACTTTTATAACGGACACTTACGGTTCTGCTGTTGGAATTATAAATCCGGATGCACCTTATAAAGTAGTGATTGAAGGTCATGCTGACGAAATTTCATGGTATGTCAATTATATTACGGATGATGGGTTAATCTACGTGATTAGAAATGGTGGTTCAGATCACCAAATTGCACCTTCAAAACGCGTTAACATTCATACTAAAGCAGGAATTGTAAAAGGTGTTTTTGGCTGGCCGGCTATTCATACCCGCAATAGAGGAAAAGAAGAAGTAGCAAAAGTTGATAATTTGTTTATTGATATTGGTTGTGAAACTAAAGAACAGGTAGATAAAATGGGTGTTCATGTAGGTTGCGTGATTACGTATCCTGATGAATTCATGATTTTGAACGAAAACAAATTTGTTTGTCGCGCGATTGACAACCGTATGGGCGGATTTATGATTGCCGAAGTGGCACGTTTATTACACGAAAACAAAATAAAACTTCCTTTTGGACTGTATATCACTAATTCGGTTCAAGAGGAAGTAGGTCTTCGTGGTGCTGAAATGATTACCAAAACAATCAAACCAAATGTCGCCATTGTTACTGATGTTTGTCATGACTCCACTACTCCAATGATTGAAAAGAAAATTGAAGGTGATACAAAAATTGGTAAAGGACCTGTAGTTACTTATGCTCCTGCAGTTCAAAATAATTTGAGAGAATTGATTTTAGAAACTGCTATGGCGAAAGAAATTCCGTTCCAAAGATTGGCTTCTTCTCGCGTTACCGGCACAGATACCGATGCTTTTGCTTACAGTAATGGCGGCGTAGCTTCGGCTTTGATATCCTTGCCGTTGCGTTATATGCATACCACGGTTGAAATGGTGCACCGTGATGACGTTGAAAACGTGATCAAATTAATTTATGAAACCTTATTGAAATTAGAGAACGAAGAAACATTCTCTTATTTCAAATAGTTTTTAGGAGCTAATCCCGTCTCGTTCTAAAAACGAGATTGCAATCTTTCCCTTTTTGACAGCAAAAAGGAAAAGGATTTCCTCTTCAAACGAAGTTCACTGAACTCCGCTGAAAGCAGAAGCAAGGTGAAGTAATCGGGGCTAAAAACCGCAGTTCAAATTATGAATTGCGGTTTTTTTATTAAATTTACTTAAACAATTCATAAAAATGCAATCAACCGCCACATCAATACAAGCGTATTTAGAAGAAATTCCAGAGGAAAGAAAAATAGCTTTAACAAAACTCCGAGAAACAATTCTAGAAAATATTCCAAAAGTATTTGTTGAACAAATGTCCTACGGCATGATTGGTTATGTAGTGCCACATTCTATTTATCCTAGTGGCTATCATTGCGAACCAAAACTCCCGTTACCTTTTATTAACATCGCTTCTCAAAAAAATTTCATTGCGCTTTACCACATGGGAATTTATGCTAAACCCGAATTACTGAATTGGTTTGTTACCGAATATCCAAAACACAGTAAACAAAAACTAGACATGGGAAAAAGTTGCATCCGATTTAAGAAGATAGACCAAATTCCGTTTGACTTAATTGCTGAACTCGTGCAAAAAATAACAGTGCAAGAATGGATTACTTGTTATGAATCATCATTTAAAAAATAAAAAAACCGCAATTCAAAATTTATGAATTGCGGCTTTTAATAAACTGTGTTGTATAATTATCTATTTTTCAAGTATTGCTTTAGCATTTAAAGAAAATCCAACAATATTAAGTACAAACCCAATAAAAATTAAACCTCCAGCGATTAGACCTGCTCTTCCAGAGTTTGGATACTCAATAAGTAGATAAATGGAAATCGATATCATAACAAGACTAATACTGTAAATTAAATTTTTCATAATTAATGTTTTTTTTATCAACTAAAGGTAACTATATGTTTTAAATAAAAGCTAATGTTTTTATATATTAGCTAGATATTCCAAAACATTTTTCTCTATTCGCTCCTCTATATTTGCAATATCTGCTTTTACAAATTTCTCTCCTAAGATATTTTCGTATAATTCAATATATCTTTCAGAAACAGTTTCTATGTATTCGTCAGTCATATTTGGAATTTGTTGCCCTTCCAGACCTTGAAAACCATTTTCGATTAACCAACGACGAACAAACTCTTTCGATAATTGTTTTTGTTCTTCACCGCTGTTTTGACGTTCTTGGTATCCTTCTGCATAAAAATAACGAGAAGAATCCGGTGTATGGATTTCATCAATCAAGACAATTACTCCTTCTTTAGTTTTACCAAATTCATATTTGGTGTCCACTAAAATCAAACCACGACTAGCAGCAATTTCAGTTCCTCTTTGAAATAAATCTCTCGTGAATTTTTCTAAAACGATATAATCTTCTTCCGTAACAATTCCTTTCGACAAAATATCCTCACGTGAAATATCCGCATCATGTTCTCCGTTATCCGCTTTTGTAGTCGGCGTAATAATAGGTTCTGGAAATTTATCATTTTCTTTCAAATAGTTAGGCATTGAAACTCCGCAAATTTCTCTTTTGCCAAGAGCGTATTCACGAGCAGCATGACCTGAAAGATATCCACGAATCACCATTTCTACTTTGAAAGGCTCACATAAATGCCCAACAGCAACATTAGGATCAGGAGTTGCAATTAACCAGTTAGGAACAATATCCTCCGTCAATTCCATGAATTTTGTTGCAATCTGGTTTAGAATTTGACCTTTATATGGAATTCCTTTTGGCAAAACTACATCAAAAGCCGAAAGCCTGTCTGTAGCTACCATAACCAAAAGTTCATCATTGATATTATACACTTCTCTTACTTTACCGCGGTAAACAGATTTCTGGTTTGGAAAATTAAAATCAGTAGTTGTGATGGTGTTGCTCATTATACTAGTTGTGTGTGTTTATTTTTAGTTCCTGCAAATTTAAAACTATTTCATACAGTTTCGCAAAGAACAGAACTCTTAAATTTCATTTTTATATTTAAAGTTATTTTTTAAGCAACGTTTCATTAAATAAATTGAAGATTCGGCTGTATTCGTCAACCCAAGAATAGGTTTCTTTAAAACCGTGAGCTTCCACTGGAAAACTGGATAAACTCCATTTTTTCTTGCCTAATTCGATAAAACGTTGAGACAAACGAACAATATCTTTGTATTCTACATTATCATCTACCATACCGTGAAGCATCAATAAATCCCCTTGTAAATTATCGGCAAAATAGATTGGAGAACTTTTTTTGTAGGCATCCGGATCTGTTTCCGGGAAATTAAGAATGTTTCCGGTGTAGCCTTGATTGTAATGTGCCCAATCCGTTACGGAACGTAATGCAGCACCCGAAGCAAACTCCTTTGGAGTAGTCAGCATTCCCATCAACGTTATGAAACCTCCATAAGAACCACCATAAATCCCAACTTTTGACGCATCAATTCCGTATTTTTCGACTAGATATTTTTTGCCATCAATTTGATCTGTTAAATCTTTTCCGCCCATAAAACGGTAAATACCTGTTCTAAAATCACGTCCGTATCCATCGCTTCCTCTATAATCAATATCTAAAACAGTATAGCCTAAATCGACCAATAAATTATGAAACATGTATTCTCTATGGTATGTACTCCAGTAGTTATGTGCGTTTTGCAAATAACCGGCACCATGAACAAACAAGATTGCTGCTTTGTTAGCATTTGCAGTTTGTGGCTTGTACAATCTGGCATTTACCGGAGTTCCATCCTGAGCTTTGAAAGTGATTACTTCCGGTTCACGCCATGAATACCCTCTGAAACTTTCCGATGTTGAAGTCGTTATCTGATTTAAGATGGTATTCTTTTTATTAGGCGCTACATACAATTCCCAAGGTTTATTTTTATAGGAATATCGAACCAATAAGGTGCTTTCGTCGGGAGACAAACTCACTTCATGAGCGCCATCTTTAGTTAAAATAGGTTGTAAAACAAGATCTGCCACTTCCAATTTATAAAAATTTCTGTTTCCCGGGTGTGTCGTTGTTGTGGTTAAATAAAAAGACTTTTTATCTTTTGACAAATTCACATTGCGCACTTCCCAATTTCCTTTGGTCAGTTGTGTTTTCTTTTTTGATTTTAAATTATAGGTATACAAATGAGAATAACCCGTTTCTTCGGATTGAAAATAAACTGTTTCATTATCTCCCAAAAATCCAAGCGTTCCTCTTCCATAAGAATTAGAAGGAATTCCAGGTCCGCCAATCCAAGCTTCATCATGTTGATGATCTAATTCTTGAAAGGTTCCTTTCTCAAGATTTAAACTGATAATCCATCGGTCTTTGTTATCCTGACTTCTTATTTCAGCAATGGCGTAAGAACCATTTTCATTGTAAACAGGTTCTTGAACAACAATTAGTTTATCCTTCTTTACTGCAGTTTTTGATTTTTCATAGGACTCAAAATATTTAGGAACATCCTGAATATGACTCAACGATGAAAAATTCATGAAATAAACAGAATCTTTGGCGATGTTGTAAATCCCGAATTTGGTTGCCAATAAATTGTCTACAGAAACTTTTTCCTTCGTATCTTCAATTTGGTTATACCCATCTGCAGTTATGAAAAGTTCCATTTTTTCACTTTTTCGTTCTGATTCCTCTATTAATCTAAAGGTGGCGAAATTTCCTTTTGGATCCACTTTCAAGCTTCCAAAAGTGTTTTTTCCATAATAATACGGTTTTGGAAAATCCGATTTTGTAGTTTTTGATTTTGCCAAATTCCATTTTTTCAGTTCTTCCTGATCTCTGACGAATTGAAATAATTCCTCTTGTTGGCTTTTCAAAAAAGATTCTTTATCAGCGACTTTCTCATCTGATTTTCCTTTACGAAAGTTCGTAATTTGAATAATAGAACCTTCATTGGTATTAAACTGAAAAAGATTTTCATTTTGTCTGAAATAAAGCACTCCCGGCATAGCGCCCATTTGCAAATTAGCAATCGGACTGCTTTGTTGGTATAGTTTTTTTGTAGTTTTACTTTTCAAGGAATATGAAAACAATCTTCCTTTATCAATGTAATAATACAAATCCGGATTGGCTGTTTTTTTGAAATCAAATTTTGAAAAAACGGCTTCATTTGGAGACGCTATTTCTGGTTTTGATAATCCATTTTTCCAAAAATAAGTACTCGTACCCAATTCATTATTTGGATTCCAATCAAAATAAACTTTCTGTCCATCTAAAGACCATCTTTCATTTTCTGGTTGCGCACCAATGAAAGCGTTACCTTTCATGATTTCTTCCAATTGTAGCGTTTGACTTTGCATTGTTATGGAAAACAAAACAGAGATGGCAAGGATTATTTTTTTATTCATTTGGTTTTAATTTTATGTGTAAATTGGTAAATGTGGTTAGTTAAAAAAATTAATTATTCAGTAGTTGCTGAGCGATATATTTCGCAACTCCTTCTTTATCATTAGTTGAAATTACATCTAAATGGGACAGCTTCGCCTTCAAACTGTCGGGTGCATTTCCCATAACTAAACCTTTACCTGAGGATTTGAGCATATTTTCATCGTTATATCCATCACCAAAGGAAATTGTTTGCTCGAAAACAAAATTCTCTTTTTCCAGAATTTTAGCAATCGCAACACTTTTGTCTACAGACTTGTCCATAAATTCCAAACAAAAAGGCAAACTAAACGCATGGCTAAAAAGTCCGATATGATTTTCTAAAATCTTATCGCGTAATTCAATTAATTTTGAATGTTTAGGATGTGTAAAAAAAACTTTTATAGCACTCAAATCTTCTAAACTGGAAAAATCTACCAGTTCAGGATGATAATTTACTTCAGGTTGAAATTCGTTTAGTTTTTCATTGTGCTTGTTGGTTTGCCAAACATTTTCTCTGAACAATACGGTTGTTATTTCAGGATCAATATCTAAAGACAAAACAGATTTAACAGCGTCGCTTTCCATATTAAAAGAAAAAAGAAGTTCTTTTTCAGGAGAATGTATGCGCGCTCCATTTGAAGTAACTAAATACAGAGGAATATCCAATCCTGCAACAATAGGCATTGCATCCAAGTGATGACGGCCTGTTGCTACAATAATTAAATAATTTTGATTGTGAAGTTCTTGAAAAACAGTTTTGGTATATTTGGAAATTTTGTGATCTGAATTGAGTAGAGTTCCATCTAAATCACTAATTACTACTTTAATTTTATCTTTTAAAATCATTTCTTTCAACTGAAATTTTATTAATTCCAAATTTATTGCATTTATAAGACATACAAAAGGAATCGATCGGATTTTATTTAAAGCTTTACGGATAAACTGGTAGCTTTTTTTTAAATAACAAAGCGGAAAGTAAATCCATTCTCTACTGAAAATGAACTTTCTTTCCGCTTAAAAAAATTTCGTTTATTTACTAATCGTTGTTTTCAATCATTTTATAAGCATCAATTACTTTTTTGACTAATCGGTGTCGTACAATGTCTTTGTCATCCAGATAAATGATTCCAATTCCATCAATATCTTTCAAAACCAATAAGGCTTCTTTTAGTCCGGAAATAGTTCTTCGTGGTAAATCGACCTGACCTGGATCACCAGTAATCATAAATTTAGCACTTTTCCCCATACGGGTAAGAAACATTTTCATTTGGGAATGAGTAGTATTTTGGGCTTCATCCAAAATTACAAAAGCATTATCCAGTGTTCTACCTCGCATAAATGCCAAAGGCGCAATTTGGATAACTCCCTTTAAAATATAATCTTCGAGCTTTTCATTGGGTAACATATCGCGCAAAGCATCATATAAAGGTTGCATGTAAGGATCCAGTTTTTCCTTCATATCACCCGGAAGAAAACCAAGGTTCTCCCCTGCTTCAACTGCTGGTCTAGTCAGAATAATCCGTTTAACTTGTTTTTCTTTCAGCGCTTTAATTGCCATGGCAACACCTGTATATGTTTTTCCGGTTCCGGCTGGTCCAACAGCAAAAACCATATCATTTTTTTCCATGGTATCTACCAGCAATTGCTGATTGGGAGTCATGGCCTTTATGATTTTCCCTCCTACTCCATGCACTAATATTTTATCCTGACCTTGAAATTTTCTGTCTTCCTGAACATCGCCTAGAATAACGCGTTCGATTACATTATTATCAATGTTATTGTATCTTGAAAAGTGCACCATTAATCGTTGAAAACGTTTTTCGAACTCGTCTAAAACTTCTTTTTCACCAAAAGCTTTTAAAGTTGTTCCCCGAGCGACAATTTTCAATTTTGGATAATATTTTTTAATTGTTTCAAGATGAGTGTCTTGAGCGCCCCAAAAGTCTTTTGGAGCGATGTCTATGAGCTCGATTATTCTTTCGTTCAAATGCGGTTGTTTTTAGGTTATTAATTTAAGGTCATTCGCAATCCAATTCCGCTTGAATTGGTAATTAAATCCAGTCTTGGTTGATTGAATTGTTTGTATCCTGTAGCATTTTGATTGTTATATTCAGTAACTACATTTTTAATTTTATTAGAAAAACCAATCTTGATAGGAATGGCTATTATGACTGCTGCAATACCAATATAAGTCATTAATGATGGATAATTGTTTTCCTCGTCTTGAAGAGCATATTGCCCACCTCCAATTGGTGTTGCTGATATTCCAGAAGCAGTAACTCCCTGAACTAAATCAGCAGTCAAAAATCCAAGACCACTAATAATTAAAATGTTTCCAAGTGTTTTTTTAGATCTACCATCATTGTAATCCTCTAGTAATTGTTGATTATCTTTTAACAATTCCCTTACTTGATTGGGTGAAATTTTTTGGCTTTCAGAATCTAAAATAGTTCCGTTGGACTTGTAAACTAATTTTTGTGAATGCGATTGTAAGCTACAAAAGAAAAGAAGAAGAAAAAATAGAGGTTTAATCATGTGTTAGTTTAAATTGAAATTAAAATTCTAATTAATTAAAGCCGAAAATACTTTAGCTTTGCGTTTCTCAAATTTAATGAAAATTAGGTTTACAAAACACCAATAGTTATAAACAAATTTATGTCAATAATTACCCTTACTTCCGATTATGGCTTGAAAGACCACTTTGTAGGTGCGCTAAAAGGGAAGATTTTATCTGAGTATTCCGAAGCAAAAATCATTGACATTTCACACGAAATTGACCCATTCAACACGGTAGAAGCAAGTTACATTATTAGCGCTTCGTATTCAAGCTTCCCAAAAGGAACTGTTCACCTTATTGGTGTGGATATGGAACACAATAAGGAAAACCAACATATTGTGATGCAATGGAACGATCATTATTTCATTGCTGCCGATAATGGTATTTTAAGCATGCTTTCGCAAAAAATTGTTCCGCAAAAAATGGTCGCTATTAATATTCATGATCGTTTACCCAGTGATGCCGCAGATTTAGATGTGTTTGTAACGGTGGCTTGTCATCTCGCTAAAGGCGGCTTGATGAACGTTATTGGGAAAGAAATAAACACGATTAAACAAGTCACCGACTTACAAGCTGTTCTTTCCGCTGATGGAAATTCGCTGAAAGGACACGTGATTTATATTGACCATTTTGGAAATGTAATTACTAATATTTCTAAAAAATATTTTATCGAAGTTGCCAAAGGAAGACCGTATGAAATTGTATTGAAAACTAAAAATATCAAAACCATTTTGCCCAACTATTCTGCCATTGCAAATTCTGAAAAATATCCTATCAAATCGTATGAAGGCGAAAAATTAGCGATTTTCAACGAAGCCGGTTTTCTGGAAATTGCTATTTTTAGAAGTAATCCTTCTAAAGTGGGTTCTGCCAATAGTTTATTAGGATTGAATTATAGGGATGTTATAAATATAATGTTCAGTTAATTTTTTTTTTTGATTTTTGATTGAAGACTAACGATTTATGATTTAAAGCAAGACAATATGAAAACAGTTATAAAAATAAGTTTTAAAAATTTAAAACAAAATTATCTTGAAGTGCAACAATTTCTTCAAAAAGAATCTGGAGAAAAAAATATTTATAGCAAATCAAAAGTAGCAAATGATTTAAGTCTTTGGGGAGATGATAATTATGATATGTTAGAAGATTTTATTACAAAATACAATTTAGATTTTTCAGATTTTAAATATGATAAACATTTCGAAAGTGAGGGTGAATTAACCATCAGTATTTGGTCTATTTTATCTGTTTTATTGCTTCCTCTGTTCATTACTAAAGGTATTTTGTCTTATCTTCTTAATTTTTTATCAAATAAGTATTCATATAAGATTGATAAATTCAATTTCTTTTTAAAAGAATACAAATCAGATAAAATTGATTTAACAATGGGAGATTTAATTACATCCAAAATTAAAGGAAAGTTTTCTTTAAGAGAAGATATAAGATTTGTTCTTAACTAATTGCAAAATCTGAAATCATAAATCGTTAATCTAAAATCATAAATCTAAATGTTTGTACGAATAGTAAAATTGAGTTTTCACGAGGAACATATTCCTGCATTTTTAGAAAACTTCGAGTTGATGAAATATAAAATACGAAATGCGCCCGGAAATCGTTTCTTAGAATTGTATCAAGATAAAAACAACAAAAGCATTTTCTTTACTTACAGTTATTGGGAAACCGAAGCTGATTTAGAAAATTACAGGAATTCCGAACTTTTTTACGATGTTTGGACATTCACCAAGAAATTATTCAATGACAAACCAGAAGCGTGGAGCGTTGATAAATTAGTTAGTTTAGAATAAAAAATAGTTTAAATTTTAAGGTTTAAAGTTGCTGGATTGGGAACTTTAAACCTTAAACATTTGAAACTTTAAACAAAAAAATAAATGAAATCAATAGTATTACGAGAGATAAAATCCTTTTTCGGTTCGCCCATAGGTTACTTAGTAATTGCCATTTTTCTAATTATTAACGGATTGTTTCTTTGGGTTTTCGAGGGAGAGTATAATATTCTGAATACCGGTTTTTCTGATTTGACGCCGTTTTTCACCTTGGCGCCCTGGATTTTGATATTCTTGATTCCTGCGGTAACCATGCGTAGTTTTTCGGATGAAAAAAAACAAGGAACATTAGAATTATTACTGACAAAACCATTGAGTATTTGGCAAATCGTAAACGGAAAATTTCTTGGAGCTTTGCTTTTGATTGTAATGGCAATTATCCCAACATTCATTTATGTATTCGTTATTTATAATTTAGGAATGCCGGAAGGCAATATCGATATGGGAAGTACGATTGGTTCTTATTTTGGATTATTGTTCCTGATTGCAGCGTATTCTGCCATCGGAATATTTACTTCAACGCTATCTGATAACCAAATAGTAGCTTTTATTGTTGCCGTATTTTTATGTTTCTTCTTCTATTTTGGTTTTGAAGGATTAGCATCTGTTGTTCCAAATGTATCTTCCATAATCGCATCATTAGGAATGCAAGATCATTTCAAAAGCATGAGCCGAGGCGTATTAGACACAAGAGATATCCTATATTTTACAAGCATAACCGTTGTCTTTCTTTCCTTTACTGTTTACAATCTAAAATCTTTCAAATCGTAATGACTACTTCTAAGAAAAATAACCTAAAATCAGTATTGATTATACTTGCTATTGTAGTGCTTGCGAATGTGATAGGAAGTTCCTTTTTTCATCGTTTTGATTTAACCAAAGATAAAAGATACACGCTTTCCCCTACTTCTTTGAATATCATCAAGCAAGTTCAAAACCCGTTGTCCATAAAAGTATATATGCAAGGCGATTTACCTGCCGAATTCAAACGTTTACAGCAAGAAACGAAACAATTACTGGAAGAATTTCAGGCGTACAACAAAAATATCATTTTTGAATTCGTAGATCCTTTGGAAAACGAAGTCGCAAGCATGGACAATATTAAAGACTTGTATCGAAAAGGGCTTACGCCAATAAACATAACCGTTGACAACAAAGGAAAGCAATCTCAAGCGATGGTTTTTCCGTGGGCGATTGCCGTTTATGACAACAAGGAAGTAAATATTCCATTGTTGAAAAATATTATGGGAGCTTCAACTACCCAAAAAGTAATTGGATCTGTGCAGCATTTAGAATACTCAATTGCGGAAGGGTTGAATAAGATTACCAAAGCCAAACAAAAGAAAATCGCCGTCATTAAAGGAAACGGTGAATTGCAAGATATTTTGATGGCTAAATTTCTTTTGCAAGTGCGCGAAAGTTATTTTATTGGTCCGTTTACATTAGATTCTGTTGTAAAAAATCCTGTTGGAAGTTTAGAAGCTTTAGAAAAATATGACTTGGCTGTTATTGCTAAACCTACTGAAACATTTACCGATGCTGAGAAACAAGTTTTGGATCAATTTATCATCAACGGAGGAAAAACATTGTGGTTGATTGACCAAGTTACAGCAGAAATGGATAGTTTATATAATGCTTCAGGAGCAACTTTGGCGTATCCAAAAGATTTGAATTTGAATGATATGTTCTTTAAATACGGCATCCGAATCAATCCTGATTTAGTAAAAGACGAACAAGGAAGTCCCATAAAACTAGCCACCGGAGAACAAGGAAGCGCCACTCAATTTCAGGAATTCAACTGGAAATTTGCACCACAGGTGTATCCAAACAGTTTGCATCCGATTGTGAAAAATTTAGGGGGAATCAAATTTGATTTTGCGAATCCTATCGATACCTTGAAAAACGGAATCAAGAAAACCATTTTGTTACAATCATCACAATATTCGAAAAAAATAGGAACTCCAACAGAGATAAATTTAAACATTGTTGCCGAAGAAACTTCACCAAACGATTACTTGAACAAAGGAAAGATTCCGCTTTCGGTTTTATTGGAAGGTTCATTTCATTCCATGTTTGAAAATCGCGTATTACCATTTGAACAAAAAACATTTCAAGCCACAGGACAAAAGAACAAGATGATTGTGATTTCAGATGGGGATTTGATAAAAAACCAATTGGATAAAAACTTTCAACCCGTAGAATTGGGTTATGACCAAAGGTCTGGTAATTTGTATGATAATAAAGATTTCCTGATAAATTGCGTCAATTATCTATTAGATGATACTGGACTTATTAACATTCGAAGCAAAGATCTTGATTTACCTTTATTGGATAAAGAAAAAGTTTATGAAAACTATACCCGAACACAAATCCTAACTATCGGGCTTCCAATTCTTATTTTGGTACTTTTTGGTGTCGTATTTACTTTCCTTCGAAAAAGAAAATATAGCAAATAGATGTTAATAAAAAAGTTTCCAAACTAGAATAGTTTACGATACATTTGTAAAATGTATCGTATTTCGGAATTAAAGAAATACCTTAAAAAATAAAACAAAACAGATGAAATTTATAGTATCGAGTTCGTACTTATTGAAGCAATTACAAGTTTTAGGTAACGTTATCAACAGCAGTAATACTTTGCCTATTTTAGATAACTTTTTATTTGATTTAGACCATAATGTACTAACGGTTTCCGCTTCTGATTTAGAGACAACAATGTCTGCTACTTTAGGAATTGATTCAGAAAGTAAAGGAAGCGTTGCTGTACCTGCAAAATTACTTTTGGAAATCCTTAAAACATTCCCAGAACAGCCTTTAACTTTTACCGTTGAAGAAAATAGTACGATAGAAATCAGTTCTAATTCTGGAAAATATGCTTTGGCTTATGCTCTTGGAGACGAATTTCCAAAATCGGTAAACTTAGACGATCCATCTGTAACACTTGTTCCTGCTGATGTTTTGGCAACAGCCATAAGCAAAACAATATTTGCTGCAGGAAATGATGATTTGCGTCCAGTAATGTCAGGTGTATTCTTCCAGTTTTCGCCACAGGGATTAACATTTGTAGCAACTGATGCGCACAAATTAGTAAAATATGCGCGTACAGATGTAACGGCTTCTCAAGTCGCTGATTTTATTATGCCAAAGAAACCTTTGAACATTTTAAAAAATATTCTTGGTAGTTCAGATGCTGAAGTGAAAATTGAATATAACGATTCGAATGCTACTTTTTCTTTCGACAATTATGTTTTAATGTGTCGTTTGATTGATGGAAAATATCCAAATTACGAAGCGGTAATTCCAAAAGAGAATCCAAATAAATTAATGATTGACCGTTCTCAATTTTTGAGTTCTGTGCGTCGTGTTGCGATCTTTTCTAATAAAACAACTCACCAAATTCGTTTGAAAATCGCGGGTGCTGAATTGAATGTTTCCGCTGAAGATATTGACTATTCAAACAAGGCGGAAGAAAGATTGACATGTGATTATCAAGGTGATGATATGCAAATAGGCTACAATTCTCGTTTCTTGACTGAAATGTTGACTAACTTGCAATCGGATATGATTATGCTTGAAATGTCATTGCCAAACAGAGCCGGAATCCTAACTCCTGTTGATGGATTAGAAGAAGGTGAAACAGTTACTATGCTTGTAATGCCAGTAATGCTGAACAGCTAGATTAAAATACGCTATTAACCAAACCATTTTTATATTTAAAAAACCGTCTCGATTTATCGGGACGGTTTTTTGCTTTAATTCATTTTGCATTTTTGTCAATACCGAATAAGGAATCTCTTTGATATTTCGTTTAAATGATTATGATAACTGCTCGTTATAGTGTGTTTGCTTCGTTCCTTGCAAAGACAAACTGAACACTGAATACTAATTAAATCACTCCCATTTTTTTCATTAAGAATATAGTACTTCATTTTTCACAAATTCCGTCACGCAATATGTAGTGAAAATAAAGTCATTATTGATAATCTCTACTTCAAAACATTTATTTGTTAATATATTTGGATATTCATTTGTGGTCAAACAAACTTCAATATCATGAATAGCTATGACTTAAAACAATACTCATACACCCCAACTTTTAATCAACTATGATACCGTAAAACAATTATTAGCCAGAAGTCGATATTTACTTCATAAATCAAGACAAAGATGAACCTACAGCCAAGAAGAAAGAGCGAAACTATTATTTGAATTGTAACCTAATATTAAAAAAGCATAGACTCTATCACAGCAACTACGAACAATCTACAATACTAATAAAGATAACAATGTGGCTATATTAAAAGTAGAAAAGTGGAGGAATCAGGTTTTAAAAACTTTAGTATCGTTCTTAAATACCATATTCTTTAATTATCAATCAATTTTAAACTACTTTGATAATCGAAGTAAAAACATCTGCAAAAGATTTTAACGCAAAAGATTAAAGCATTTAGAAGTAAGTTTAGAGGGGTTTGTAAAATTGACTTTTTTCTATTTAGAGTAACTAATCTTTTAGGAAAATCTCCAACTTTCAAACTTAAACCAGATTTTTTAAATACAGGAAAGTATTGAAATATAAAAAGCCCCTCACTGAGGGGCTTTCCGCGGAGAAAGAGGGATTCGAACCCCCGGACCTGTTACAGTCAACAGTTTTCAAGACTGCCGCATTCGACCGCTCTGCCATTTCTCCAGTATGTCGCTTTCATTACCTGATTGCGAGTGCAAATATAAGAACCTTTTTTGGTTATGCAAATCTATTTTTAGAAAAAAAACATCTATTTTTTATACTAATTTTTAAAGGTTTCATTTTGTATACTTTAGACAAAAAATATTTTAAAAAAAATTAGAAAAAAAATTTAATACTTAACATATTCTGTGATTTCTAGGCCGTATCCTATCATTCCAACTCGTTTTGTTTGCTCGGTATTGGACAGTAAACGAATTTTTGAAATGTCTATATCATGTAAAATTTGTGCTCCAATACCAAAATCTTTGTTGTCCATCTTGATTTGTGGCGCTTTAAATTCTCCTTTGGCTTGCAATCCTTTCAATTCTACAATTCGATTCAGTAATTCCACTGATTGTGCTTCCTGATTGATAAATAAAACGGCACCTTTTCCTTGTTGATTGATGATTTCAAACATATCATCTAATTTTTTGTTGACATCGTTTGTCAATGTACCTAAAATATCATTATTGACTAATGTCGAATTAATTCTCGTTAAAACAGATTCGCCAATATTCCACGTACCTTTGGTTAAGGCAATATGTATTTGTTTGTTGGTAGTTTGTTGGTACGCTCTCAATCTGAAAGTCCCGTAACGCGTTTCAATATCAAAATCTTCTTTTTTGACAATCAAACTGTCGTGTTGCATTCGATACGCAACTAAGGCTTCAATGGAAACTAATTTTAAATCGAATTTTTTAGCCACTTCAACCAATTGTGGAAGTCTCGCCATTGTTCCGTCTTCATTCATGATTTCCACAATTACACCGGCTGATTTAAATCCAGCTAAACGAGCGAAATCAATTGCAGCTTCTGTGTGACCAGTTCTTCTTAAAACACCTCCTTGTTTAGCAATCAAAGGGAAAATATGTCCTGGTCTTGCTAAATCATGTGGTTTTGTTTCGGGATTAACGAGCGCTAAAACTGTTTTTGCTCTATCCGCAGCAGATATTCCTGTGGTTACACCATTTCCTCTTAAATCTACCGAAACTGTAAAAGCAGTTTCCATAGGATCCGTATTGTTGGTCACCATTACATGTAATCCTAATTCTTTACAACGGCTTTCTGTTAGTGGAGCACAAATTAATCCACGGCCATGTGTTGCCATAAAATTGATCATTTCTGGTGTCACTTTTTCGGCTGCAGCCAAAAAATCGCCTTCATTTTCACGATCTTCATCATCAACAACTATAATAATTTTTCCTTGACGGATGTCTTCTATTGCTTCTTCAATTGTGTTAAGTTGTATTTTATTTAAGTCCATTTAGGGTTTAGTTTTGTGTTGGGAATAATTTTTTTATTACTTTTTGGAAGGGTGTTAAAATAACATCCATATTTATTAATCCAATGTCGTTTGTAGCTCTGTAAGTCAGTAAAACGGCTAATGGTGTTAATATAAATGACGATAACCAAGCTCCCATAAAAGGAGTCATTCCGTTTTCCTGAGCAATCCTTTTTCCAAAAGTATTTATAAAGTGAAAAGTAATAAATATCAATACGGCAAAAACTATCGGAAGTCCTAATCCGCCTTTTCTGATAATTGCTCCCAATGGCGCTCCTATAAAAAACATAAGAAAGCAGGCGAATACAATTACAAATTTATCGTAAAAAGCTAATAAATGCCTGTTTATGTTTTTTTGCTTATTAAACAATTCAGTTCTGGAAGTATCAATAGCATAGGAAGTACTGGTTACATTACTGCTCGCGATTTTTAAAATATCTGATTTTTCTTGGTTCGTATATAAAGACAAAATATCATTTGGAAGTGGTTTTCTTTTATCTGCTTTGGCTGCAACCATTACTTTTTTTGCAGGAAATCCAATTCGGGAATTACTATTTTCTGTAAACGAAATGATATCCGTTTTCATATTTTTCCTTAAAGAATCTAAAGTGTAATTCAGTTCATTAACTGTAAGCATCGTATTGGTATTGGCAACCGATTCGTCATTCACGTCAACTTTATTTAGTTCTGACAAATCAATATTAATGATTTGCTTTTTAAAGGAACTTTTTGCAAAAGGCATTTTACTGCGGTCTTCGTATTTTTTTGGTACAATATCTTCGTAATAATACCCATTATTAAGCACTAATTGTAGAATACTGGATTCTTCACTACTGATTAATTCTCCGTCTTTTGCTTTGATAACAGTTTTGCTTCCGTCACCAATCTTTGATTTTTTATGAATGGTTATTCCAGTAAGCGTATTGCCTTCTGCACCGCTTTTTTTGTTGACTTTAATATTATAGAAACCAACATCATTAAACTGTCCTTCGGCTATTGCCAATGCCGGTTTAACTTGTGCAATGTTTTTTCTGAAATTAATAAACTTGTATTCGGCATATGGAATGACATTGTTCGAAAAGAAAAAAGCAACAATACTCAATAAGATTATAAATACAGTTAAACTTCGCATGGCTCGTTGAAGCGAAATTCCAGAAGATTTCATCGCTGCAAATTCATAATTTTCAGCTAAGTTTCCAAAAGTCATTATCGAAGATAATAGTATTGAAAGTGGTAGAACTAATGGTACAATTCTAGGCATAGAAAAGGCCAGGAATTTAATGATCATTAATAGATCTAAATCTTTCCCGGCCAATTCGGATATGAATAACCAAACGGTTTGAAGTATAAATATAAAAAATAGGATTACAAATACCGTAGTAAATGTAGTCAAAAAGGTTTTTAATAAGTATTTGTCAAGAATTTTCACCTAGTGCATTAATCTAATTTGTTGATGTAGTAATTTGGATATTTACTTCCCGCAAATGTAAATTGATTTTTTGACAAAGGTTGGTTGGTTTTGAAAGAATTAACCGTTAATGTTGTTTTTGTTCCTTTTTTGCCCACTTCTATCAAATTATAGATGTGTTTTGTTTGTACATCAATTCCCAATAACACCTCTTTTCTTTGATCTTTAGCATTCAAAGGAACTAATTTAATATATTGGATTTTTCTGCCTTTTACATTTTGCAAAATATCCATATTGTATTTATAACCGGTATTGAAAAAAGTCAACATTTTAGAAGGCGTAATTGCATTATCGTCCTTTTCGTTAACTGTAGAAATGGTAATTTCTTCATCTTCCGGAACGATAGTGTATGTTTTTTTTCCATCAAAAATTTTAGTGACTCCCATGAAATTCAATACATATTGATTGCCTTTCATCGTTACATTTCCTTTACTGTCCTGATTAATGTTTTCTTTTGCATTATTCAAGGAGTATTTAAAATCAATGGCAATATTATTATAACTTTTAACCTTGGCAGTAACTTGGTCTAAAAGGTCTTTTGCTTTTTTGTCTTGTGCTTGAATCGAAAAAGTAAACAGAAACATTGCAGTTAATAAAAATAGTTTTTTACCAATGCTTTTAGTATTGTTTTTTTTAGAATCTTGAATTTTTGATTTCATCGTATTATTTGTTTTGTTCATTGTTGAAAAATTGATCAAGAGAACTCATATCTAGAATGTTTACGCTTCGTGCTTTACTTCCTTCAAAAGGACCTACAATTCCGGCAGCTTCGAGTTGATCGATTAATCGACCTGCTCTGTTGTAGCCTAATTTAAGTTTTCTTTGTAACAAGGAAGCTGATCCTTGTTGTGCATTTACAATTATCTCGGCGGCTTCTCTAAACAAAGTATCTCTGTCGGAAATATCCATATCAAGATTAATGCCACTTTCCTCCCCAACGAACTCAGGAAGTAAATAAGCAGTCGCATACGCTTTTTGTGAACCAATAAAATCAGTAATTTTTTCTACTTCTGGCGTATCTATAAATGCACATTGTACTCGCACGACATCATTTCCATTAGTGTAAAGCATATCACCACGACCTATTAATTGATCCGCACCTTGTGTGTCCAAAATAGTTCTGGAATCAATTTTTGAGGTCACTCTAAAAGCTATCCTCGCAGGGAAATTGGCTTTTATCAAACCTGTAATTACATTTACTGACGGTCTTTGTGTCGCTATAATTAAGTGGATTCCAATTGCTCGCGCCAGTTGCGCCAATCGTGCAATAGGAACTTCAACTTCTTTTCCAGCGGTCATAATTAAATCGGCAAACTCATCGACAACAAGAACGATATAGGGTAAAAATCGGTGGCCGTTTTCAGGATTTAGTTTTCGAGCCTTAAATTTATCGTTGTATTCTTTGATGTTACGCACCATTGCGTCTTTCAATAACGAATAGCGGTTGTCCATTTCCACACAAAGCGAATTCAACGTATTCACCACTTTTGCATTATCCGTAATAATAGCATCATCCATATCTGGAAGTTTCGCTAAATAATGTCTTTCAATTTTATTAAAAAGTGTAAGCTCCACTTTCTTTGGGTCAACCAAAACAAACTTAACTTCCGCTGGATGTTTTTTGTACAAAAGCGAAGTCAGTACGGCATTCAAACCAACAGATTTTCCTTGTCCGGTAGCACCCGCCATCAATAAGTGAGGCATTTTGGCTAAATCCACGACAAATGTTTCGTTTGAAATTGTTTTTCCAAGTGCGATTGGTAATTCCATTTCGGCTTCTTGAAATTTGGCAGAGCCAATAACACTTTTCATTGAAACCATCGTTGGATTCTTATTCGGAACCTCGATTCCTATCGTTCCTTTTCCAGGAATAGGGGCAATAATACGAATTCCTAATGCTGATAGTGATAATGCAATATCATCTTCTAAACTCTTGATTTTTGAAATACGAATTCCAGCTTCCGGAACAATTTCGTATAATGTTACCGATGGTCCAACGGTCGCTTTTATTTGTGCAATTTCTATTTTATAATTGCGAAGCGTATCTACTATTCGGTTTTTATTTTCTTCTAATTCTTCTTGGTTGATGGTAATTCCGCCAGTTGAATATTCTTTCAATAAATCAATAGTAGGGAATTTATAATTCGATAAATCCAAAGTTGGATCAAATAATCCAAAATCAGCCACCAATCTTGAAGCTAAATTTTCTTCGATAATATCTTCTTCCGGAGCAGTTTCTATAACAAAAGATTCGTCAACATTCGCTATAACATCTGGAATAGCTATTGGCGTAATTTGCATTGCAAGCGGTTTTGCAATTGGATCTCTACTAATATCAGAAGAATTACTGATGGTAGGTTTCAGTGCTTCTTTATTAATTTCGAATTGCGAACCATTCGTTTTTAAATGGATGTCATCAATCTCTTCTTCTACAACTGCAAATTCTTCTAGGTTATAACCACTTTTGCCATTGTTAAGCGGATTAGTGATTGAAACTGCTTTTATTTCTTTTTTGGTAGTGTCAAAAAAGGACTGAATACTTTCAGGAGAAAGTTTGATTTTAAAAATGACGTAGATTATTAATCCGAAGAACAAAATCAACAAAGTTCCGGGTTTTCCAATATAATCTTGCAGAAATAAATTTAATTCATATCCAATTGTTCCGCCTAATTCTGGTGCTGAAGTAGCAAAGAACCCAAACAAAACAGATAAAATAATGATTACGAATAAATCCCAAAACCATATATTTTTTAATTTCCTCGCCGGAATTCCGAGTACTAAATAAATCCCTGAAAGGAAAAACAAACGTACAAATATAAACGCGGCAATTCCGAAACCTTTATAAACTAGTAAATCTGCTAAAAAGGCACCAAATTTTCCAAGCCAGTTCTGAACGGTTTCTGAACGATTTGTCAATTCCTGAACAGCACTTTGGTCTTGTTGTCCGTAAATGAAAAAGGACACAAAGGCAAACAATAAAGCAACAGAAAATAAAACCAATAGGGAACCAAAAACAATTTTGTGCTGTTTGGTTAGCTGTAATGGAGTTTTATCTACTGATTTAGTATCGTTTTTTTTATTTAAAGGAGCTGTTTTTGTTGTTTTTGCCATTCTTAATTTGAAATAATACCTAAAGAAATAAAGGTACATATATGATTAAACCAATTGCTACTGCTGTCAAAGCAGCAAAAAATACCGCTCCCGCAGCAATATCTTTGATGAATCCAATTCTTTCATGGTAATTTGGATGAATAAAATCGGCTATTTTCTCAACAGCAGTATTTAGACCTTCGATGCTCATGACTAAACCGATAGCTAAAGTCTGAAAAAGCCATTCTGTTTTAGAGATACCAAAATAAAATCCAGCAATGCTCATCAAAATCCCAATGGAAAATTGAACCATAACACTGTGTTCCGTCGAGATTAATTTCAAAGCGCCCTTAAATGCATAAGAGACGCTTTTTAATCTTCCGGTAAAGAAAGTATTGTCTTTTTGAAACTCCATCAAGTTTGGATTATAGTACTGCTAATGCAGCTTCGTAGTTTGGTTCATCTGCAATTTCAGCAACTTGTTCCGTGTGAGTGATTATTCCGTTTTCGTCAACAACAATAATAACTCTTGAATGCAATCCGGCCAATGGTCCGTCAGTAATTTCTAAACCATTTGCTTTACCAAAACTTCCTTCTGGAAAATCAGATAAAATAACAACATTTTCAAGTCCTTCCGCTCCACAAAAACGTTTTTGTGCAAAAGGTAAATCTCTTGAAACGCATAAAACCGTTGTGTTTTCTAAAGTACTGGCACTTTCGTTAAATTTACGAACTGATGCTGCACATGTTCCGGTGTCAACACTTGGGAAAATATTTAAAACTAATTTTTTTCCAGCAAAATCACTTAGTGAAGCTATAGAAAGGTCAGTTTTAACTAATTTGAAATCAGCTATTTTCGTACCTATTTTTGGTAATTCTCCTGAAGTGTGAATCGGATTTCCTCCTAATGTTATTGAAGCCATAATGTTTGTTTTTTTGTGAGGTTCAAAAGTATGAAAATTATTTAAGAATAAGTCCTCATATGTCGCGATAAGTTTAGCGTTTTGGTTCAATTTTTAAACTGCATGGCTACAATATCTTTTGAATTTTAAATAAAAAAAACACACTCGTTGCGGAGTGCGTTTTTGAAATAAAGAATTAAAAATTCTTTTATTTGTCAATAGAACCCAAAACACGTTTCATAAAACTGTTTAAAGCTTCTTTTTTGTCAGTTCCGGTTTTTACTAATTTGTTGACTTCTAAAGCGCCATACATATTAGAAATTAATTCCCCAATCACATCTAATTCTTCATCTTTCAATGATGAAATTTCAGTCATTGCTTCCAGAACTTCGATTGTTTCTATGATGTAATCTTCATCATTTTCTTCTATAAACTGCGTTAAATGCTTAATTACGGGTAATTTCATTTTATTTTTTAAGTTTAAAGTTTAAGGTTTTAAAAGTTTAAGGTTTGAACTGCTGTTACATTAAACTTATTGATAAAGTCAGGTAACTTTAAACTTTAAACTAAGAAATCATTAAACTATTTCGTTCACTAATTCAATTAAAACTTCTTGTTTATTGGTTTGTGTTTCGTTTACCAGTTTTCCATTTACAAAAGTGGCAAAAGTTGGTAAATTGCTAACATTTGCTAATTTTCTCGATTCTGGAAAATTCTCAGCATCAACAAGAGCAAAAGTGATTGTTTCGTTTTCTGAAGCTAATTTTTTGAATTTTGGCTTCATAATTCGGCAATTTCCGCACCATGATGCCGAAAATTGAACGACTACTTTTTCGTCTTTTGCAATTAAATCCTGCAACGTATCTTCAGTTAATTCGATTAACATAAGTTTGTTTTTTAAGGTTGAAAGAGGCAAAGGTTCAAGGGGACCAAGTTTTTAGAACTTCGTGAATTTACACAACAAAAAACCTTTGTTGCTCAGGACCTCTGAACCTTTGTATCTTTATTTTAATTAGTTTAAAGTCAAGTATTCAGCAGTACTGATTCTATCAGCGCTCATCGCTTCTTTTCCAGCTTCCCAGTTTGCAGGACAAACTTCTCCTTTTTCCTGAATGTGCGTGTAAGCATCAACCATACGTAAATACTCATTTACGTTACGACCAAGTGGCATATCGTTAACACTTTCGTGGAAAATTTTTCCAGTTTCATCAATTAAGTAAGTCGCTCTAAAAGTTACATTAGAACCTTCAACAATTACAGAATCAGTTTCTTCAGAATATTCCGTTGAATCAATATCAAGAATTCCTAAGATATTAGATAAATTTCTGTTAGTATCAGCAAGAATTGGGTAAGTAACACCTTCAATTCCACCGTTATTTTTTGGTGTATTTAACCAAGCAAAGTGTACTTCGTTAGTATCACAAGAAGCACCAATAACAATTGTATTTCTTTTTTCGAATTCCGGTAAAGCAGCTTGAAAAGCATGCAATTCAGTTGGACAAACGAATGTAAAATCTTTTGGGTACCAAAACAAAAGTACTTTTTTGTTGTTATTTACAGCTTCATCGAAAATGTTGATTTTCAAATTATCACCCATTTCAGAGATAGCGTCTACTGCAATACTTGGAAATTTTTTACCTACTAATGACATTTTATTTACTTTTTTAGTTATTTTTTTGATGGTGCAAAAGTAGTTAGTCTAAAAGTTAAATAAAATACCAAATGATTATAAAAATTTATTTCAAAATAGGGAATTACTATACTCTACTTTTTGAAAGATTTAATTTACTAATTATAACATGTTAACCTGCACAGGAAGAGTTCCTTTGCAGTTTGTGTTTTCCAGGAGTTGCTCTGCAGCGGCTTCTTGGAATTCAATAAAATCTTGGTAGACCATTATAATCCCTGAAGCTTTTTTCAGATTTGGGATCACTTGAAGTGCGTACGGATTCCCAAAAACATATAAAATACACTTTTTAGTAGTCAATAAGTTGCCTAAAAATTGAAGTACAGAATCTTCAATATCAAAATTGTTTAAAGGTTTTGCCTTTGGAACAAATAAAGAAATAACTAACGTGTCAAATCTATTTAAATTTTCCTCTAATTCATTCAGAACAGATGCGCCTCCAGTTTCGTAACTAAATTCTGGAGAAGGCAAAGCATGTGTCAAGCTTTTAAAAAATACATTATCAATATTTTTGTAAAGGCTAATTTTGGCGAAATCTTCTCTGTTTTTTGCATCAAAAACAGTCACAGTATTATGATTGTCTTTTATTTTTGTGATGCAGTTTTGAGCAATTTTTAGGTTTAATTTTGAAGTGGTTTCAAAATCAAAATTACTTTTGGAGAGGTTTGGCAAACTTAGTTTTCCATCCAAAATTCCTGCTTTTTGTTTGCATTTCCAGATGCGTTGAAAACTAGCTTCAATTCGCTCCGGAGTTGCATTTTTTAAGATTTCCTGGATTCCTTCAGGAACATTTTCGGCAAAGCATAACACATCATTTCCAGCATTAAAAGCTTCCCATTCCAATTGCCCTTTTTGATCGTATAATTTAGAAACGCTGTGCATGTTCAACGCATCCGAAATTACTAAACCATCGTATCCTAATTGCTTTCGCAAAAGTGTTTCAATCACGGATTTTGATAATGTTGCCGAAGTATCTTTTCCGTCATTCAAAGCAGGAACAGCCAAATGACCAATCATAATCGAATCCACATTATGTTCGATTCCTTTTATAAAAGGAACTAATTCATTTGCTAATAATTCTTCCAATGTTTCTTTTAAAACCGGTAATCCTAAATGTGAATCGACATTGGTATTTCCGTGTCCGGGAAAATGTTTAAGACATCCCAAAACCCCAACGTCATTCATTCCTCTTAGATATTCCAAAGCAAAATCAGCTACTTTATCTTTGTTTTGCCCAAAAGAACGGTATCCAATTACAGGATTGTTCGGATTGTTGTTAATATCCGCTAACGGCGCTAAATTATAATGAATCCCAACAGATTTTAAGTCTAAACCTATTTGTTTCCCCACTTCGTAAACCAAATGTTTTTCACTTTCAGGTAAAGCACCAAGCGTAATTGCATATGGATATTGAGGTGTTTTTTCGACGCGCATGGCTAATCCCCATTCGGCATCAATGCTCATTAATAAAGGAGTAGTTGCGCAATTTTGATAACGTACAATCAGTTCTTTTAAACGCTGAAAACTATCGTCATTCAGAACTATTTTTTTCTTCGTTTCATAGTTCGTTGCCGCACTGGCTCGGCTGTGAAAAAAAGTCAATCCGCCTATGTTGTGTTCTTTGATTAATCGTTCGGTAGCCTGAATATTTTCTTTAGTATCATTGATAAAAACGGCTGGAAAGAAAAATTGTCCTATTTTTTGTTCTAATGTCATTTTGAAATGGATATGGTAATAATTTTCAACATGTAAGTCATGTAAGACAAACTATACAGAATAAATAATAAAGAAGAGTAGTTGCAAAAAAGTTGTTTTACAAGAGACTTAATTACTTAAATAAACTTATGTGTTAAAAAAAAAGCTAATTTATTTATTCTTGTTATGATTTCTTGCCGAAATCGGCTGGAAAAATCAAAAAGCGCGACAAAATTAGTCCCGGAATCGTTGCTAGAAATACCCAAATAAAGAAATTTCCATAGCCAAGATATTCTTGGATATAACCACTTATCATTCCCGGAAGCATCATTCCTAAAGCCATAAATCCAGTTGCAATCGAGTAATGAGACGTTTTTGATTCGCCATCAGCGACATAAATCAAGTACATCATGAAAGCGGCAAAACCAAATCCGTAGCCAAATTGCTCTGCGATAACGGTTGCATAAACATACAAAACGGAACCAGGATGAAAATGTGAAAGTAAAATGAACCCAATTATAGGTAAGTGCATGGCCAAAATCATTGGCAACATCCATTTTCCTAATCCGTCTCGTGAAATTACGATTCCGCCTAAAATTCCACCAACAGTAAGTGCAATCACGCCAAAAGTTCCATAAATAACTCCAACATCCTGAGTGGTTAAACCCATTCCTCCTGCTGTTACAGGATCAATTAAAAAAGGAGTCAGCATTTTTAACAATTGCGATTCCCCTAATCTGAATAATAGAATGAAAGCCAGAACTAAACCAATTTGTTTCTTTTGAAAAAAAGTAGCGAAAACAGCAGCAAAACTTTTATTTGCAACCGATTCCGTTGTTGTTTCTACGATTTTTGCTTCCATTTTTGGAGTCGAAAAATAATTGTAAATTGTAATTACGGTCATGATTAATCCTACAACTATCATTGTATAGGACCATGCTTTTTGCTTATCGCCAAATTCTTGTTCTAAATAACCAGCAATAAATACCATTAATCCATTTCCGGTAAGCATCGAAAGTCTATAAAAAGTACTTCTGATTCCAAGAAAAAAAGATTGTTGGTCTTTTTCTAAAGCCAACATGTAAAATCCATCGCTGGCTACATCATTTGAGGCCGATGCAAATGCAGCAACCCAAAAAACGGCTAAACTGATAACGAAAAAATTACTCAAAGGAATCGTTAAACCCACAATCAAAAAAGCAAGAGAAATAAGCAATTGCATGCTCAAAAACCATTTTCTTTTAGTCGAATAGAGATCAATAAACGGACTCCACAACGGTTTAATCACCCAAGGCAAATAGAGTAAGCTGGTATAAATTCCAATGTCTTCATTATTGATTCCGAGGTTTTTGTACATAATCACCGAAACCGAAATAATGATGGCGTAAGGCAAGCCGGAAGCAAAGTTTAAAACGGGAATCCAATACCAAGGTCTATTGTCTGTTTTCATGAAAGGCAAATTATAATCGATTAAATTTTATAGCGTAAAGTTTACTAAAGTTGGGTCACTTTCATTACCATAAAAATCAATGAATGTAATCGCGCACGTGGTGTTTTTGTCTAATTTATAAGTTGGAATCACTACTTCAACCGTATCATTATCGTCTTTGAATGCTATTTTATCAATAATTTGACTCGGATCGTTGATGTCAATTTTTGAATTCAATTTTGCTCCATAAACCATAACATAACGCACTTTGCTGTACATAGGATAGGTCACATTAAATCGTGATGCAATTGGATCTATCAAAATGTTATTTGCAGTTGGTACTATAGCCATTTTTTTTACGGAACCGGGCACTACAGTTGGAAGAGCAGGATATTTGTATTGGTTTTCTGTTAGTAATTTAGTCACAGTTTGATTTCTGTTCAAAAATGATTTGGCACTAAAAAAAGCATTTCCCTGAATGTTTTTGTAGGATCTGGTAATATCTATTTGATTTGGAATTTCTTGTGGATTATTCCATCTTTTATCAGAATCCGCATTAATTTTATAGGTTCCGTTTCCAATGTAAATTGCGGTATTTGTTGAGTTTTCAGACCACCAACGCAATAGTTTTGAATAAGAAGCTTTAGGGTGATCCATACTCCAATACAATTGAGGAACTAAATAATCAATCCATTTGTTCTCCATCCACGCTAAAGGATCAGCGAATAAATCATCGTAATTTGTTTGTCCTGCTTCAGTTTCAGAACCTCTGGGATCTACTGATTTATTTCTCCATACTCCAAATGGGCTAATACCGAATTGCACCCATGGTTTAATACTTTTTATAGATAAAGAAACACATCGCACAAAATTATTTACATTCGAGCGTCTCCAATCTTCAATACTTAGTCCATCTCCGTATTTTATGTACGAAGCAGTATCATTAAATAGCTCTCCTTTTATTCTGTATGGATAAAAATAATCGTCAAAATGTATCGCATCGATATCGTATTTTTCCACAACTTCCTCTACAATAGCCAATAAATGGTTCTGAACTTCTGGTAATGCCGGATTGTAATAATATTTTCCACCGTATTTAATCATCCAATCTGGATGCTTGAAAAAATCATGATTTGGACTCAAAAGCGAAGTATTATAATCCATCGTAGCTCTGTATGGATTCATCCAAGCATGAAACTCAAAACCTCTGGCATGCGTTTCAGCAATCATCCAAGCTAATGTGTCAAAATAAGGTTTTGGAGCCTGACCTTCTTTTCCGGTCAAAAAACGGGACCATGGTGCTAATTCTGTTGGATAAAAAGCATCCCCAACGCTTCTGATTTGCACAATTACAGCATTATAATTTAGTTTTTTATAAGCGTCTAAAATTTCTATATAATCCGCTTTTTGTTTGGCAACATTATCAGTACTCATTTTCGGCCAGTCAATATTTACCACGGTAGCAATCCAAACGGCTCTAAATTCATTTTTTGGATTTGTAGCCAATACCTGTGCATTACCATTCCAAAAAGAAAGTAACAGGAAAGTAATAAGCAAAAGAGTGTGCTTGAAATTTTTCATCAGAGTAATGTTTATAAAGTATTCAAAAATAGTTTTTTTAGTGAAATTTACCAGTTAAAATGGTTTTAAAATTTGACTTATTTTAACAGCTCAATTTCTTTGCCAATTTTTTCAAAATGAAATTAAAGAATACTTTGTCTTTAATAATAAAAGGATTTGAATATTTCTTATCAGTTTTTAAAGTATAAACCGCTATATATTTATATTTGTGAAAATAATAGCAATTTACGCCACCACATGTCAATTACGCCTCAATTACAAGAATTATCTCAGTCATTAGAAGGAACACTTTTACATGATGATCTTCATAAAACACTGTATGCCACAGATGCTTCTGCTTATCGGATTATGCCAATTGCTGTAGCGATTCCAAAAACTGAGAAAGATATAGTCAAAATTATTCGCTTTGCAGCAAAAAATAAAATTTCAATTACGCCCAGAACTGCCGGAACTTCACTGGCAGGTCAAACAGTAGGTAATGGAATAATTGTGGATGTTTCGAAACATTTTACCAAGATTGTCTCTTTTGATAATGATAAAAAAACAATTACCGTGCAGCCGGGAGTAATTCGGGACGAACTGAATTTATATTTAAAAGAACACGGATTGTTTTTTGGACCCAATACTTCAACCTCAAATCGATGTATGATTGGTGGAATGGTAGGTAATAATTCATCAGGAACCACGTCAATTCGATACGGAGTTACCCGAGATAAAATAGTGGAAATTAAAGCGATTTTGAGTGACGGAAGTTCGGCAGTGTTTAAGGAAATAACTTCTGCTGAATTCATTGAAAAAACAAAAGGAAACACGCTCGAAAATTCTATTTACAAAACGATTTATGAGGAGCTTTCGAATACAGAAAATCAAAAAGAGATTATAAAAGAATTTCCGAAACCTGAAATTCATAGACGAAATACCGGATATGCGATTGATTTATTATTGAAATCGGAACTTTTTGGAGGAACAGAAAATACTATAAATTTAGGGAAACTCCTTTGCGGAAGCGAGGGAACATTGGCTTTTACTACAGAAATCACATTGAAAGTTGATGATTTACCACCAACGAATAATGTTATGGTAGTAGCTCATTTTCATACCATTCAGGAAAGTTTAGAAGCTGTGGTTACGGCGATGAAACATCATTTGTTTACGTGTGAAATGATGGATGACACGATATTGGATTGTACCAAAACCAACCGCGAACAAGCCAAAAACAGATTTTTTATTCAAGGCGAACCAAAAGCGGTTATCATGCTCGAAGTGGCGTCGCATCACAGTATGGAAGATGCCGAATCGCAAGCAAATGCTTTAATCGCTGATTTGGAAAGAAATAATTTCGGGTATGCTTTGCCAAAAATTTACGGAGCTGATATTGATAAAATAAATGAGTTGCGAAAAGCAGGTCTCGGGCTTTTAGGAAGTATTGTAGGCGATAATAAAGCGGCAGATTCTATTGAAGATACCGCAGTTGAGTTGAGTGATTTACCCAATTATATTGCCGAATTCTCCGCCATGATGGAGCGCCACGGTCAGAGTGCTATTTATTATGCACATGCCGGTGCCGGAGAGTTGCATTTGCGACCAGTTTTAAATTTAAAAACAAAAGAAGGGCTGCATCAATTTAGAAACATTGCAACCGAAGTCGCAATTTTAGTCAAAAAATACAGAGGTTCGCTGAGCGGAGAACATGGAGACGGAATTGTGCGTGGGGAGTTTTTGCCATTCATGATTGGAGACCAGAATTATGAATTGTTGAAACGAATCAAACATGCTTTTGACCCTAACACTATCTTAAACGTGGGTAAAATCGTAAATGCTTTCAAAATGGATGAAAACCTTCGGGTGGAAGCGGGCAGAGTGGAACCGGAAATACAAACTATTCAGGATTTCTCGGATAGTATGGGGATTTTGCGTGCCGCAGAGAAATGCAATGGTTCTGGTGATTGCAGAAAATTACCTTCTGCTGGCGGGACTTTGTGTCCAAGTTATCGCGCTACCCTAAATGAAAAAGATACGACTCGCGCCAGAGCAAATGCGTTGAGAGAATATCTTACGCATTCAGAAAAAGATAATAAATTCGATCACGAAGAATTATATAAAGTATTTGAATTGTGTGTGAGTTGTAAAGCTTGCGCCAGCGAATGTCCCAGTAATGTGGATGTAGCGGCTTTAAAATCGGAGTTTTTGTACCAATACCAAAAAGCAAATGGATTTTCATGGCGCAATAAAGTGTTTGCTTTTAATGCAAAACTTAACGGGCTGGGAAGTATCACTCCAAAGTTTACGAATTTTATGGTGAATTTGCCTTTGGTGAAAAAAAGTATGGGAATTGCATCCAAAAGAGAAGTACCGCTTTTGGCTCCAAAGACATTTCGAAAATGGTATGAGAAAAACTGGAATCAGGCGCCAAGTGATTCTTTTGTCAACGGAAAAGTATGTCTGTTTTGTGACGAGTTCACTAATTTTTATGATGTTTCAGTTGGAATTGATGCGTATGAATTATTAACAGCGTTAGGATACGAAGTAATTCTGGTGGACCATGAAGAAAGCGGAAGAGCTTTTATTTCGAAAGGTTTTCTCGAAGAAGCAAAAGCAATTGCGAATATAAATGTTGAAATTTTTTCCAATTACGTTACTGCAGATTTTCCTTTGATAGGAATCGAACCTTCGGCGATATTGACCTTTAGGGACGAATACATTCGGCTGGCTGACGATAAAGAAGGTGCCGAAAAATTAGCCAAAAATGTATTTACGATTGAAGAGTTTTTCAAAAATGAGATTTCAAAAGGTAAAATTCATGCAGAACAATTTTCTGAAGAGGAAAAAACAATAAAAATTCACGGACATTGCCATCAAAAGTCATTGAGCACGATGGAAGCGACTTTTGCAATGTTGAATGTACCAAAAAATAGTTCGGTTACCATTTATAATTCAGGTTGTTGTGGTATGGCAGGTTCTTTCGGATATGAAAAAGAACATTATGAAATCAGCATGCAAATGGGTGAAGATACATTGTTTCCAAAAATTAGAACAACTGATCCAACAACAACTATTGCTGCAGCAGGAACCAGTTGTCGCCACCAGATTTTTGATGGAACGAGCAGAAAAGCATTGCATCCGGTGACAATTTTAAGGAATTGTTTGAAATAGAACCTATTTCTTTACAAATAGAAAAATTGGTATTTAATTTAGTTTGCCAAAAACAACCGAACACTTTTTTAAAAATAAAAATAATAAAATTCTTTTATATTATTATATCCGAACAAAATTTATATTATTGCAAATTGCAAGTAAAAAGGCGTACAAATAGATTAATTTTTAATTATAAAATTTAGATATGGCATTTTCAAGTTTATTTAGAAGAAAATCAACAACAACAATACTACAGCAAGGTGGTGATGGAGATCACACTGAACTTCACAAGGTTTTGACAGTTAGGGATCTTACTTTTTTTGGGATTGCCGCAATCATTGGTGGCGGAACTTTTAGTGCGATAGGAAATGCGTGTTTTTCTGGAGGCCCAGGAGTAGTAATACTTTATATCATTTGTGCTATCGCCTGTGGATTTACCGCTATGTGCTATGCTGAATTTGCCTCACGTGTCCCAATTTCTGGAAGTGCATATACCTATGCTTATGTCTCTTTTGGGGAATTATTTGCATGGATTATCGGATGGGCTTTGATAATGGAATATTCTATCGGGAACATTTATATTGCTTTTTCTTGGAGTGGCTATTTTACGAATTTGTTGGAAACTTTTCAAATTCATTTGCCTGAGTGGCTCACGATAAATTATCAATCGGCACATTCTGCCTTTTTAGAAAATAAAGCAGGAGAAGGATTTAATGCTTGGCAAACTGCTCCGATGGTGGGGAACTTGAAAATAATTTTTGATATGCCTGCGGTTGTGATCAATTTACTAATCACTTATTTAGTTTACAGAGGTACAAAAGAGTCCAGAAATATAAGCAACTTCATGGTAATGATTAAGTTGGTGATTATAGTTTTAGTCATTGTAGTTGGTGCGTTTTATGTAGATATTGATAATTGGACTCCGTTTATGCCTAATGGTTTCAAAGGAGTTATGGGTGGTGTTTCGGCAGTTTTCTTTGCTTATATTGGATTTGATGCCGTTTCAACATTGGCAGAAGAAAGTAAAAATCCACAACGTGATTTACCTCGCGGTATGATTTATTCCCTACTGGTTTGTACCGTTGTCTATATTATTTTAGCATTGGTAATTACAGGGATGGTTTCCTATACATTACTCGGCGTTAGCGATCCTCTAGCTGAAATATTTGCTTTGAAAGGCGTAAAATGGATGTTATTTATTGTTTCCATTGCGGCTGTGGTGGCTATGACTAGTGTAATGTTAGTTTTTCAAATGGGACAACCGAGAATTTGGATGACAATGAGTCGTGATGGACTGATGCCAAAGAAATTTTCTGAGATTCATCCAAAATATAAAACACCTGGATTTGCAACTATCGTAACTGGTTTAGTGGTTGGAATTCCAATTTTTTTCACCGATGAAAACTTTGTATTAGACTTTACCAGTATTGGGACTTTATTTGCTTTCGTATTGGTTTGTGGAGGGGTTTTAATGTTATCTCCTCAAAGCGAAGCTGAAATTGCAGAGCGTAAGATCAATGGAAAATTCAAAATCCCGTATATAAATTCTAAGTTTATTTTTCCTCTATTGGTTGTGGTTTCAGCATTGTTAATTCAGTATTTATTTCCGACTTTCTTTGCTGATACTTTCGATTTCTCAGCAGATAACATGACAACAAATAGCACGATGATCATTTTCTTTATATTGTGTATTGTGATGGCGGTTCTATCATTCCTAAAAAACCTTTCTTTGATTCCGTTATTGGGATTAATCTCTTGTTGTTATTTGCTGACCGGAATGGCAGTTTCTAACTGGAAATGGTTCGGTGTTTGGTTGCTAATCGGATTAGTGTTTTACTTTATTTACGGATACAAAAACAGTAAATTGAATACCAATAAATAAATAAGAATAAAAGATATAAAATGAGCCGTTTCTATTTCAGAAACGGTTTTTTTGTACTAAATAATGAAGTGCTGAGAAAGATATTAAACAAAGGATTGAGTGAAATCAACTTTAGATGATTTTATAGAGTGAAATTTTCATAAAAAAAAGAATTCAAAACTAAACCTAATATTAAAAAAATTCTCGAAATAAAGAAAAGGCTCAAAACATCCGATTAGTTAGAGTGAAATTTGTCAAAAAAAAGCATTTAAGAGGCAATAACTAAGAATAATACTAAAATTAATAAAATATTATGCTCCTATTATATTTTTTTATATATTTATTTTATTAATCATGCCTTTCCCAAACCTACTAAAACAATACATGAAGTCTGAAAAAAAACAAACTACATTCATCAGATGGTTCTTAGAAAGGCCAAAGACAACAGGCTTCATAACATTTTTATTCTTAAGTTATGTAGCTGCCTTTATAGTCTCACAGCAGTACAAACTAATAAAAGAAGATGAACAACGGGAAATGAATAACATCTTGAATGTTGTTCATCAGAATATAGAACAAGCCCTTAAAAACTGTTACACGACCACTTTAACACTGGCACTAACTATCAACGATAAAGGCATTCCTGAAAATTTTGACTATGTAAGTGAAAAACTAATGGAATCAAATTCCAATATTAGTGCTGTCCAATTGGTTCCAGGTGGGGTAATTAAATATATTTATCCATTAAATGGTAATGAACCGGCTTTAAATTTAAATATTTTAACTGCTCCGAATCTAAGAAAAGAAGCTTTAAAGTCAATCGCTGACAAAAAGATGTATTTCGCAGGACCACTAGAATTAAAGCAAGGTGGAGTGGGAATTGTAGGAAGATTTCCTGTTTTTCAAAACAATAAATTTTGGGGATTTTCTGCTGTAATCATCAAATTAGAAACTTTTTTAAAAGCTTCAGGGATCAATAATGTAGATGATTCAAAGTACTATTTAAAGTTTTCAAAATTTGATATTGAAAAACAAAAAGAGATTTTCTATATTTCTAATAAAACTGATTTCTCTAAAAATTACAGTATTAACAGAACAATACCCGATGGCAACTGGAAGTTATATTTAATATCAAAAAACAAAAATTATCTGTATTCTCAAATTGTAATTCCTGGAATTATAGGAATTATTCTTGCGGCACTTTTTGGTGTTTTGATATTTACACTTTTAAAAATACCCGAAGAGTTACAATCTTTAGTAAATACTCAAGCCACTAAATTATTGAATTCTGAAATAAAATTCCAAGCCATATTTGATCAGGCAGCAGTTGGAATTGCACACATAAACTCGTTTACAGGTAATTTTATTGAAATCAATAATCAATATTGTCAATTACTAGGATACTCTCAACAAGAAATGAAAGAGAGGAATTTTCAATCCGTGACGCACCCAGAGGATTTAGAGGAGGATTTAATGAACTTAGAAAAACTTAGGGATGGAAAAATCAATGAGTATTCTATGGAGAAACGGTATTATACAAAATCAGGCGGTATTGTTTGGGTAAATCTTACCGTATCACCGCTATTTAAAAAAGACAAAAAAGTAACTACTCATATTTCAATTGTTGAAGATATTTCAGCAAAAAAAGAAAGTGAAAAATTAATCAAAAAAAGTGAAATTAGATTCAAAAGCTTATTTGAGGACTCTCCTATTCCTTTATGGGAAGAAGATTTCTCAGAAGTAAAAAATTATTTGCAAGACTTAAAACTTATCGGTGAAAGTCTTGAAACTGTTGCTCTATATTTCAAAATGCATCCTGATGTTGTTGAAAAATGCATCTCCTTGGTAAAAATTATTGATGTTAATACGATGTGCTTGGACCTTCATAAAGTCAAAACAAAAAATGAATTAATTTTAGGTCTTGCGCAAATAATTGATAAAAATTCTATTCCTGATTTCACAAAACAACTAATTGCCATAACGCAAGGTGAAAAAAAATTGATTGTAGACACCAAAATAAAAAATAAAGAAGGCGAATTCCGAGATGTGAATTTAAGGTGGAATGTAATTCGTGGTTACGAAAAATCATTAGAACGAATCATCATTTCCACTGAAGATATTACAGAACGTAAATACTCAGAAAAAATAATTTTCAATTCGCAACAAAGAATCGAATCGCTTATAAATACTATTGACGGAATTGTTTGGGAATGTGACGCAGCTACTTTTAATTTTAATTTTATAAGTCAAAAAGTAGAAAATATTTTGGGATACACTCCTGAAGAATGGCTTGGAAACCCAACATTTTGGCGTGATCATATCTATTCCGAAGATAGCACATGGGTTCAGAATTATTGCAAAATAAAAACAAATGATGTTTTAGATCATGATTTTGAATACCGAATGGTTGCAAAAAACGGTTCGATTGTTTGGCTAAGAGATATTGTAAATATTGTAATTGAAAACGGCAAAGCAAAAAGTTTACGAGGTATAATGATTGATATCACTAAAACAAAAGAAGCTGAAAAGGAATTGCATAACTCTTTCAACCTGGTTACCGAACAAAACAAAAGACTGTTAAATTTCTCCTACATCGTTTCTCATAATTTAAGATCACACACCAGTAACATTGCCTCTATTGTAGCTTTGATAGAATCCTCGGAAACGGAAGAAGAAAGAGAACAAATGATGGAATTATTGAAAACTGTTTCCTGTTCGCTAAACGAAACCATGCTTCATTTAAACGAAGTTATCAACATTAGAACAAATATTGGTTTAGTATCGGAACCTTTAAATTTAGAGGATTACATTACTACGGTAAGAAACGTACTTTCGGAACAAATCACAACCAATGAAGTAACTATTTTAACAGAAATACCTGATGAAGCAATGATTAATTACAATCCTGCTTATCTGGAAAGCATCCTTTATAATATCATTTCAAATTCTATCAGATACAGACATCCGTCACGCAAACCAATTATAAAAATTAAATTACTTGTAGAAAACGATATGAAAGTTCTACAAATTTCGGATAACGGCATAGGAATTGACCTTGTCAGAAATGCGGATAAAATTTTTGGTATGTATAAAACATTTACAAACAATTCCGACTCAAAAGGAATTGGATTATTTATTACCAAAAATCAAATTGATGCAATGGGAGGAAATATTACTGTAGAAAGTGAACCCAATATTGGCACTACATTTAAAATCTATATTCAATGACAAAAAAAGCAATCTGGATAGTAGACGATGATGCAATTTACCAAATCATCGTTAATAAAATAATTCAAAGATCCGAAATGTTTTCAGCGATTTCCTCTTTCAAAAATGGAAAAGACGCTATTGATGACTTGCATAATGCTTTAGAAAATAACCAACACCTTCCGGATATAATTTTATTGGATATCAATATGCCAATAATGGACGGCTGGGAATTCATGGAAGAAATGGGAATGATCAAACCTAAGTTTCCAAAAGAAATAGTCGTTTATATTGTCAGTTCCTCCATTGCGATAGAAGATAAAAACAAATCAAAATCGTACGAAAATATTTTAGGCTATTTATCTAAACCAGTTACAGTAAACGATTTGGTATTAATTGCTTCTAATGATTAAAAGTTTAAGCTGAATTTTGAATCGCAAAGAGACAGAAATTAGAAATCTCAGATGAATTCTTTTTTTATTTCCTCCAAAGTTTTATTGGTGAAAATTAGTTCATGGATGATTTTTTTCCTCAAATTATCTATTTCATCATATTCAAAATACTTGGCCCAAGAAGTAAGACTGAATAGATTCCGAATTTGTTTGATGCGTTTAGTGGTTTCAAAGCTCGTTCTTAGTATTGCCTTTTTATCGTAGTTTGGATTATTCTTGTGTTGGTAATTGACCGTTCTATTTTGGAAATTTGCTTCTAAATAATATAGTTCTTCAACAGCATTATCAGGATAAAAATTTTCCCACGAGGCAAAACCCAGTTTAATTTTAGAAATAGTTTCAGGTTCTAAAGGTTCTAAACGCCATTTACTATTTGCCAAGCGGCCCCAATGATTTGACAAGCGATACATACCAGTTTTAGTGTAGTAATATTTACTTCCAGATTTACTGTCGTACTGGATTTTCAATCCATTTATAGACTCAATAGCCACTTCATTAAAAACACAGAACGTATTCTTGAACGAATTGGGGTTTGGTCGAAAATTTTTTTCCATGCTACAAAGGTAATGAGAAAGCCCAATTCGTAGCAAGACAAACAATATTTGATTAACTTTGCCAACTGGAATTATTAAAATAAACGGATTATGACTAAAGCTTCTGAAGAAAGAATGTTACAAAAAGGTGTTTTCACCGGAATTATGGAAAAAGATGAAAATAACAACTTTTTTTGTGGTGTATATCTTTTAGACTATAAAATGGCTCAAAAACACGCAGTTGGAGATTGGATTACTATTAAATCAATCATAGAAAATCCAAGCGATATCAGCTATAACAAATATCCAAAAAAATCGAAAAACTTCGATAAAGCGAATAATAAGCCACAACAATAGCTGTTTTTAACTTCTAAAATATTCAAATAAGAACACTATAAAGTACTTTTTTATGAAAATTTATTGGTCTGAAACCAATAAAATAAAAAAAAGTGTACCTTTGCAAAAAATTGTCGATTTTGAAATCAAATTATATTGATTTTATAGTAAAAGACAAGTAGTTACCTTATTTATGAAAAAAATAGTTGAATACCGCAAACTGCTAAATGTAGACAAAACTGCAGAGCTAAAAGATTTGAAAACAATTTATCGCAATGCGATGAAAGAATCACATCCTGATAAATTTTCAGGTGATGAAGCTGGATTGAAAGCTGCAGAAGAAAATAGTAAAAAAATTATTGAAGCTTACCACTTTTTAGTGAGCATCAATCCTGAGACTATAAAAGCAAACTTACCAGAATATACTGAAACAATTTCTACGTCAACAATTACAGATTATAAATTTGTTGAAGGAAGATTAATTATCAATTTTTCTAACGGTAGCGTTTACGAATACATCAGTGTTCCTAAAGCAACGTATGTAAAAATGGTCAATGCTGATTCTCCTGGAAGATTTGCAAAAAGACACATTTTGAATTCATTTACTTGGAGAAAAACTATCAATCAAGATTAATTTTCAACAGATAAAATACTTAAGCATCCTAATAAGGATGCTTTTTTTTGTTTAATAGCATTTATTAAGTCTGTATTTAAAAGAATCAAAGTCATTAATTAGATAAGTCATGTTGTGTACTAAACTTGTTTTGTGTACTTTAGCAAACCTAAAATTCACAAACCAATATAAATCATGGAAGACTTTTGCGTTCGGTACAAATCTCAATATAAAAAGGCAAAAGAAACACTTGATATTCTTCAAAAGCAAAGAAACCAAATTGATTTTAATTTACAATCAAATGCATCTTGCGCAATTCTACACAAAGAACTTAGGGATATAAACTTAGACATTAGAATTACAGAAAATGAAATGGAACATGCTGAATCCGTTATCATTAGACACAACCAAAACAGCGTTATTTAGCTGTAAATCATTTCTTGGTATTAAAAATACTTTACATCCTTGAGCTGCAAATTCACTTTTATAAGTAAAAAACAATTCCGCTACAGTACATAATAAGTTTCGTTTTTTTTGAAATTAAAATCCTATTTCGAATACGATTCAAAAATCGCTTTTCCGAGTCTTGTTTGGTGTAATCCATAAACCTCTTGACTTTTTAAATAGTATTAAATTTCGCTATCAGCCAAAGCTTCTAATAATGAAGGGAATTTGTTTCATAATCAACTCAAAACAATACATAATTATTACCAAATTATAACAAAAATTTAGGTTCTAAAATTATTTGTATTTTATATTTTTTAAATACTTTTGCAGACTTAACTCAATTAACTAATTAATAATGAAAAAAATAATTTTATTACTTTCGGCTGCTGTTGTTTTAATTTCTTGTAACAAAGTTGGCAAAGATGAATACCTTATTTCAGGTACTGCAACAGGAATTGACAATGGTAAAACGATTATCTTAGAAACACAAGATGCAACCGGAATGATGTTACCAAAAGATACTGTAAAAGTTGAAAACGGTAAATTTGAAATGAAAGGAAATATTACAGAGCCTGCTTTCTACACCATTCAATTAGAAGGAGCACAAGCTAAAATACCTTTCATATTAGAAAATGGTGAGGTAACTATTGCCATTGATAAAGATAGCATTCAAAAATCAAAAGTTTCAGGTACTTATAATAATGATGAGTATGCAACTTTCAATGCAGAAATTACTAAAGTTCAAAAGAAACTTATGGATTTCCAAACTAAAAACATGCAAGCAATGAATGCTGCTCAACAGGCTAAAGATACTGTTGTAATCAATGGATTGATGCAAGAATTTTCTAAAATTCAAGAAGAAGTTGGTGTAGCTTCGAAAGCAAAATACGTTGCTTATGCTGAAACACACCCAAAATCATTTATTACTGCTTTGATTATTCAAGGTATGTTAAACGATCCAACGGCTGACATAGCAAAATCTGAAAAACTGTACAACGGTTTAGATGAGTCATTGAAAAAAACTAAGCCAGGTATAGCAATTAAAACTAAACTTGCTGAAATGAAAGCTCCTGCTGCTGTAGGCGCTGCTCCTGCTCCTGCTGGAGAAGCTAAATGAAGAGCAGATTTTTCAGGTCCTAATCCTCAAGGGAAAATAATTTCTCTGAAAGAAAGTTTAGGTAAAGTAACAATAGTTGATTTTTGGGCTTCGTGGTGTGGACCATGTCGTCAAGAAAACCCGAATGTTGTTGCTCTTTACAAAGAGTTACACGGAAAAGGGCTTAATATTATTGGAGTATCTTTAGATAAAGATGCTAAAGCTTGGAAAGACGCCATTGCAAAAGATAAACTGACCTGGAATCAAGTTTCAAATTTAAAATTTTGGGATGAGCCAATCGCAGCACAGTATAAAGTAGAATCTATTCCGGCAACTTTTATTCTTGATGCTGCAGGAAATGTAGTCGCAAAAGATTTACGAGGTGAAGCGCTTAGAGCTAAAATTCTAGAGCTTTTAGCAAAATAAAGATGTACTTCGATACAAAATAAAAAAATCTCCCTAGTGGAGATTTTTTTATTTTATTCAATACCAAGGTATTAAAAATAATAGTGAAATTAAGTGCAAATTTAGTTTGGAAACATCAAAACAGTTTTTATATTTGCACCCGGTTAGCACAACAAGCAATGCTTGTTAACTCTTGGGGAGATACTCAAGCGGCCAACGAGGGCAGACTGTAAATCTGCTGTGCAAACTTCGCAGGTTCGAATCCTGCTCTCCCCACCAAAAGGGTAAAAGAAGCAAAAAGGCAACTTTTTCAATCTTTTCAAAAACCCGCAAAAAACGTGGTAAAACCTGCAAATCCAAGGATTCGCAGGTTTTTTTATTTTAAAGCACTTTTCAATATTTATAAAAACGCTCAAAGTTTCTATGGCAAAATCGTGGCACATTACCGTGTTCACAAAATGTGCCACAGAATACCACTTAAACACTAGTAAATACAGAGGTTAACGAGGTTAACGACTTGTTTTTTTGATGCTATAATTCTACATTTATTAATCTAAAAAGTTGAATTATGTTAGAGAGCAGCTTTGGGTTGGTTTTCTTTTTGAAAATCCCCCGCAATGAAAGTAAAATTAGAACAGTTTATCTTAGAATAACTGTAGATGGAATCCCTAAGGAAACATCCACCAAACGAAAATGGGACAGCGCCCGCTGGGACCAGAAAACCGAAAGGGCTATCGGCACCAAAGAAGATGCGAGATCCCTTAACTTTTTTCTGGATTCACTGATTTTAAAAATCAATGAATACAAGACCGACATCATGTACAGCGGAAAACCAATAACTTCCCAAAAGATCATGGATTACATATTAGGAAACGTTACTCCAAGGGTTAAAGTACTGGAAGAATTTCAAAAACATAATGATGAAATGACTGCCTTACTGGGAAAAGGATATGCTAAAGGAACTCTTGATCGTTTTACTATTACGATAAATCATTTAAGGTCATTTATTAGATTTAAATTTAATGCTGATGATATTGAATTTACAGATCTAAATCTTGAATTTATTAAGGACTTTGAGTTTTACCTGAGAACAGTTCGAAATTGCAGCAACAATACCACGCTTAAATACATTGCTAATTTCAAAAAAATTGTCATTCGTGCAATCGATAAGGAAGTCATCCTAAAAGACCCTTTTAAAAACTTTAAAAGCCGAAAAACCAAAATAGTTAAGAAACCTCTTTCCACACAAGAACTGTATGAATTGGAACGGCATTATTTTACCACAGAAAGACTTAATGTTGTCAGAGATGTATTTGTATTCCAATGTTACACGGGATTGGCTTATATCGACGCATATCAATTAAAAAAAACCGATATCAAAGATGGTATTGACGGGAATTCTTGGATAATGTCTGAAAGACAAAAAACGGGTTCTCCTACCAATGTCCCACTATTGCCTCAAGCACTCAAAATAATTAAAAAATATAAAGAACACCCTCTGTGCTTACAGCGTGGCACAGTTTTACCAGTTTCTTCCAACCAGAAAATGAACGAGTATCTTAAAGAGATTGCGACTCTATGCGGTTTTCCCTTCACATTAAATACACATATGGCACGTCGAACCTTTGGAAGTACAGTTACATTAAACAATAATGTCCCCATTAATGTAGTTAAAGAAATGCTAGGCCATGCGTCTGTTAAACAGACGGAAGCCTATGCCATTACAGAACAGGCAACCATTGGACGCGAAATGTCACTGCTCAATAAAAGACTGTCTAAAACGTCCTTTAAGATGTCCAAAGTAGATCTGGCTGTACTTTCAAGATTAGAAAAAGATATAAAAACAATTAAGGAAAAATACAATATACCCTCATCTTAATTCATATTTGGAAAAAAAATAAATAGTAAAACAAAGAGGTTATCTCACTAGTTATGAGATAACCTTTTTTCATGTAATTCAACTTCACTCCTATAGTCTGGATGGTATGAGGGGCTGTACTTGAAATATCCAAAATCTTGAAGCTGTTTAAAGTATTTATGGTATGTTGGCAGTGTATTTATGTGCGACAATGCCATTATTTTACTACGACTAACTTTGATTCTCTGCCATTGTCTCTGCCTGTAACCTAAATTTAGAATTGCCGCTAAAATGGCCAGATGCCAAACATTAAGCCTTGGATCGTCCATACAAATGGATAAATAGTTCATGATTTGGTCTTCACTTGGTTTATTTGTCTGATTCATCATTAAAAAGTTTCTGAAGATCTTCTTTATTGTAATAATACGAGCCCAGAACTTTTTTAAATCGGACTTTCTGTGTCACTCTGAGATTCTGCACTGAACCTGCAGAGATATCCAGCAGCTTTTTGACAGCCTTACTTTTGAGCCATTCTGGCTGTACTAATTCCGTTTGCGTAGGAGTGGTCTCTTGAACTATAATGCGCATTTTATCTAATAATTGCAGACCAAACTGCCTTAAATCTTCTTTTGTTATAATTTCTTCCATAACATTTTTTTAAAAATTTGACTGTTGCATATTTTCATTTACCAAAAAATAAATTCTGCTTTTTTGATTTCTTTTTTTTAATCGGTACAACTACTAAATTATTAGAATGATACAGAAATAATCAATCTTCGGCTTTAAAAGGAGATTCTTGGCTATGATTGTCTGTTCATCAACTCTTGGCAATTAATCTATAGTAAAGGCTACTTCAAAAATACTTTCAAAAACGAGCCTTAAGCAAACGAATCATCCTCGGGTTGAAGAAAACCTTCAGCGATAGTATTTTGTAATTTTTGCCGAGAGTTTTTTTGCAATTTTCTGTATCGGCAAATAAAAATCTAAATCTGGAAAAGGTTAATCAGGTACTCAAAATGTTTGGCCATACTCTGGCTTTGGTCAATTCAAGAGAATTAGCCATAACCAACAAATAATATAAATGTAAAAGCAGCTATTTACCATAAAGATTTCTTTGAGGGTTTACTTTTTTTTCCATAAAAAATGCCCCAAATAGTGTCTAACTTTTTGGGGCATCTTCATAGTCAGGCTTTTTACCTTTCAATACTTTCCTTTATTTACAAAATCCCTTATTTTACAGCACCTAAGTATTAAACCTAATAGAATTATTTGATGGAAACTAATTTCATTTTAAAGTTTAAATCGGTTGCGACAGGTCCACTATTTGGTAACTCATAAATCCATACACAAATTACAAATATTGAAATTATTTAAGATGAAAAGTTGTTCTTTTAAATCAAAAACAGGACTAATCAAATGTTTAGTAGTAATTGAAGATGTAAAAATAATATTTAAATCCTTTTAACAATAAAAAGAGAGGAATTAAAAATCAGACTCATAGAAATCGTAAAAAATTATTTTGCAATATTCAAGATTAAAAAAACACGCAAATTGAATATCTTTTTCGGAGCAAAATCACAACGAATTTCCAATCAGAATGCCATCAGTTTATATATGAATCCTTTAATTTGTAATAGTATTTTCCATAGCGAAATTAACCAAATTGATTCGAAAAAATGACAATCGCTTCTTAAATATGAAACTCCGTTTTTCTATCTTAAAACAAATTAAATACTTTAAAGGTCATTATTATTTTAATAAAATAATTGAATCAATTACTGCATTACAGGCTGAACAGTTACAATTAGTTCATTTATTTTTTTAATTTAGCTTTTTCCAAAACAGCGAGTCATTTTATTTAATGAAAGAAATAAATCATAATGAATTAAGCCACTTCAAAGCCTTTAAGGAAGGGAATGATGTTGCTTTCAATTTTTATTTCAACAAGTACTATAATCGCGTTATAGGTTTTAGTATCCAATTTTTATACGATAAGGACGAAGCTAAAAATGTAACCCAAGAAGCTTTTTTGAAATTATGGATTAATAAAGATAAAATCCAGACTGAAACTGGTATCCAACCTTTTTTATACACGTATGCAAAATCAATATGCTTAAACCTTTTAAGGCATAATAAAGTAAAAGACAAATTTAAAAATGACTTATTAAATCAAAAAGAGAGACAATTAGACACTCAAATTTTGAATTCAATGCATTTTGATTCTTTAGAATTAACCGAATTAGAAGTGTTGATTAATAAAGTAATCGCTGAACTTCCTGAAAAAACAAAACAAGTTTACCTGAAAAAACGTTTTGAGAATAAAAAAAATGAAGAAATTGCCATTGAAATGGGTGTAACGCAAAAAGCAGTTGAAGCCCACATGACAAAGGCTTTGAAGATTCTTAAAGAACAATTGTCAGACTATTTACCTTCTATACTTATTATCACTTTACTAAATAGTTAAAAAATAATTAAATTTTAACATAGGGTATTTCAATTGTTAAGTGTACTTACTTAGACGATTGGAGTATTGCTTGCGGATTTTTTTGATTCTTTTCTCCACAATAATAATTTTCGAAGTTTCTAATAGTTACTTATAGTAGTATTTGATTAAATAAAAAAAATATGATTTCTGAATTGATTTATAAATATCTAGATAATGAAGCCTCTGAAGAAGAGGTTCTTGTTGTCTTTAAATGGATTGAAAGTTCTGAAGAGAATAAAAAACAATTTATAGCTTTAAAAAAAGCATGGGCTTTCACTGAAAATTCAAGCGACTCTCCGGCAATGGCGCTTCAGGAATTTTACAAGAAAAAACAAAACAAAAGTAGGGGTAAATGGTATAAATTGTTACGTTATGCAGCTATTATTCTTGTATTTATCGGCTTGGGAAAAACAGCTACACAGTTGTTTGTGCCAAATTCAAATCCTTCCAAAGAAATCGTTCTGGAGTTAAGCAATGGTACTATAGAATATATTTCTAAGGATCAAACGAAAAACGTTATCGATGAGAAAGGCAATGCAATAGCAAAACAAAGTCAGGATTCCATCGTTTATTACGGTCATGCAACCAATAATGAATTGGTTTACAATACACTTAAGGTACCTTATGGCAAAACATTCAAAGTAACTCTTTCAGATGGTACGATGGTTCATTTGAATGCGGGAAGTACACTGAAATATCCACAACAATTTGGATTAAATACCTCTAGAAAAGTGTATTTGACCGGAGAAGCTTTTTTTGATGTTACCAAAGATAAATTGCATCCATTTATAGTGGAGTCTAATCAGGTAAGTGTCGAAGTTCTTGGCACAAAGTTTAACCTTTCGGCATATCCGGATGAAAAACAAATTCAAACTGTTTTAGTAGAAGGCAGCGTGCGATTGTCCGAAAATGCGAATCCCAAAAACAATACAATCTTATCACCAAACTATTTAGCAACGTGGAGTGATTCCTCCAAAAAATTTGCAACTGAAACAGTAGATGTCGATTTATTTACTGACTGGGTTCAAGGCGAACTTATTTTCAAGGATGCTTCTTTTGGATCCATTTGCAAAAGAATGGAACGCGCCTTCGATGTCACGATTGTAAACTCAAATAGCAATTTGGTCGCACAAAAATTCTCAGGAACAATTAAAATTAAAGAGTCTAAGGTAGAAGATATTCTGGACTTACTAAAGCTGGATACTCCTTTTAAATATTCCAAAAAAGATGGCATTATAAAAATTACAAATTAATAAACAACTAACACTAACCAACCAAAAACCAAAATTAAATGACGTTTACAGAACACCCCTATTGGCAAAAACTCTTACTGACTTTTGGGATATTCTTATTGAGTATAAATACTTTTTCCCAGTCAAAAGATAAAACGATTACTTTAAGTTTTAGAGAACAACCACTAAGTCAAGTATTAAAATCTATAGAACAACAAACCAATTTCCGAATTATTTACAATGCTAATAAAATTGATGTAAATCAAAAAGTTACTTTATCTCTTAAAAACAGTACACTGGAAAATGCGTTGACCAAACTCTTAAAAGACAGGAAAATATCGTTTTTTATACAAAAAGAACAAATATTATTACTGGAGATTTCAGACAAAACGGTTTCACAGGAAAAAGAACGATTCATAAAAGGCGTAGTCTTAGACAGCAAAGACAAAAACCCTGTTCCTGGTGCCACTATTTTGATAAAAGGAACTTCTACTGGAGCTATTAGTGACAGCAACGGTAAATTTGTTTATTTATTGAAAGGAAATGATATTCAAAATACGTTTTTAGAAGTGTCGTTTTTAGGAATGAAAGCGCAGTCCGTTCGTGTAGGAAACTCATTTGATTTTGTTTTTAATATGGAGCAAGTCACAGATGAATTAGAGCAAGTTGTGATTACTTCCTCTTACGGAACTAAAAAATTAAAAGAGGAAATCGTAGGAAGTATTTCTACTTTAAATGCTAAAGATATTGCCGTGGAGCAAGCCTCTGAAAGCATCGATAAAATTGTGGGCGGTCAAATTGCAGGGGTATTGATTGAAAATACTTCCGGGATTGGAGGTCCTGTTAAAATTAATATCCGTGGACAAGGAAGTTTGAGTTCGCTGACCAATTCAAATTTAGGAACTTCTACACAACCTTTAATCATTGTTGATGGAGTAATAATGAGTGAAGAAGTAGGTATTGATAGTCAGTTTTTTGATGCAAACGGTACTTTTTCTGAAAACTTATCGAATCCCCTTGCCCAAATTTCACCAGAGAATATTGAAAGTTTTACGGTATTGAAAGATGCTGCTGCAGTTAGTATTTATGGTGCTGACGGTGCAAATGGTGTCATTCTTATCACAACCAAAAAAGGAAAAAAAGGAAAAGCAAAATTCGGATTTTCTAACCAACTGGGAATTTCCTCAGCCATTAATCCTATTAAATATTTAAGTGGTTCCCAATACAATGATTTGAGGAATGAATACTTAAAAAACAGTCAAACAAATTACATACGGATTGGTTTGATTTGCTAAATGTTGCAGGAATTTATAACAAATATAACTTTAATGTTTCAGGAGCTAACTCTAAGTTTTCATATCGCAGCAGTTTGAGTTATCTTGCAATAGATGAGCCGCAAAAAGGGAATAAAACAAAACAACTTAACGCTGGAATAAATCTGGGTTACCGCTTGGATAAATTTGATTTCAGTTTGTCATTGAACCCTAGTTTTATTCAGAAGGATGCACCAAATATTTATTACAGTTATGCTTTTGTTCCTACTATTTCGCCTTACAATGCGGATGGAACGTTTGCAACTGTGGGTGTTTTAGGTTTAGGAAATCCATTGGCAGCCATCGAACAAAATAAAAATATTACCGATAGTTACGGTCTTTTAGGAAGTTTGAATGCCTCTTATAAATTCAGCGATTTTTTAAGCTTTTCTACGCTTTTTGGAATAGATTACAAAGACAAAACGCAGGACAGGTACTTTTCCGGTGCCAATGAAAGCGGACAATACAACGGTTCATTTACCTTAGGAGGAATGCAATACCCAAACTGGGGAAGACGTCTTTTGAACGAAAGGAACTCTACTAAATGGAACTGGCAAGGACAAGCTTTATTCAATAAAACATTGAATTTAGACCATAACATTGATGGGATTTTGGGTTTTGAATTGTCTAATGACAAAGCGAATTTCAGTTATTCCTCCGGTAGAGGTTTTGTTAATCCAAATGGGATAAATAATGTTCAAGATGCGATTCGAGATGATGATCCGTTGACAACCGTTGATGAAACATTAGCTAATCAGACGTTTGGCGATGATATCAGTTATAGTTCAAGAGTTTCTTTCTTTTCACAGTTTAACTACAATTACAAAAAGAGGTATTACTTTTTAGGGAATTTCAGGAGAGATGAAAGTTCCGTTTTTGGTGATGATACTAATGTTGCTTTAAATGGTGGAGCGGGATTGAGCTGGATTGTCAGTAATGAAGATTTTATGAAATCGAGCAAAGGTATTGATTTATTAAAATTTAAAATCAGTTATGGAACAACCGGGAATTCAAGAATAGGATCGTATCGTTCAAAAGGGCTTTACATTTTGAGCCAAAACGGGTATAATGGTGCTGAAGGTTCCTTTCCAAGTGAAGCGCCAAACGGGCAACTGAGTTGGGAGAAAAATACAAAGTTTAACGCGGGTGTCGATTTTAATTTCTTAGGAAGAGTAGAGTTGTCCTTGGAATATTTTTATGACGATTTAAAAGATTTGATCACCAGTAGAGATATTCCAACCGAAACTGGTTATAGTTCTATTCAATTAAATGCAGCCAGTATGTACAATAAAGGAGTGGAATTTTCAACTCGTATTAAATGGTTGCAGAGCGATAGTTTTAAATGGACAACATCCTTTAATATTTCTACCGTTGAAAATAAAGTAACGCAACTTGTAGGTTTAGGAAGTGAGTTTTCTACTTCAGAAGTTGCTCTTGCTCAAAAAGTAGGATACAGCACCTCAACAATTTGGGGAATAAAATGGGCAGGTGTTGATCCTGCAACCGGTAGAGATTTGGTAGAGAAAGACGGGCAAATATACGATGCGGCTACTTATACAAGCTTATTTACTGCGGCTGATTGGGTGCCTATTGGAAATAACCAACCTAAAGCTTACGGTGGTTTTAATAATAATTTCACCATCAATAATGCGATTGTTTTATCCATAAGAGGAGCCTTTCAATTGGGGGGAGATTATTTAGTGGATAACAGTCTGATCTCAAAATATAACATTACCTCTAATAGAAACCTTTCGGTAAATGCGTATGATTATTGGAGAAATCAAGGAGATGTAGTTTCACAGCCTTTGGTAATCAGTAATACAACGCTAATTCCAAATTTGAGCAAATTTTTATATGACGCTACTTATTTAAAAATCAGCAATATTAATTTAAGCTATAATGTTCCTATCAAAAAGACTTTTTTAGACGCATTATCTGTTTTTGTGGATGTTTCGAATGTGGTATATTGGTACAAAGACAAAAGTCCGGCCGGAAGGAACGGTATACGTGAATTTAACTTTACCTATCCACAAGCACGAACAATTTCTTTAGGGTTTAACACTAAATTTTAACATGATGAACTACTATAAAACAACATATAAGTATCAATTAGTAATGGTTTTATTTGTTCTTTTTGCATTGCAGAGTTGCAGTGATTTTTTAGAACAAGAACCCGGTTCCCAAACCTCGATTACCGAACAGTTATCCACAAAAAAAGGAATATTAAGCGCTTTAAACGGCACTTATGGATCGCTTGAAGCAAATGTAAGAGGCGAACGATTTGCAGTTTATGCTGATTTACAAGGTGGGAATCTCAAGTTTACACCTACGATAACTGGTAACAGCAGAGGCCAGATTACTATACCAATAAATCTTGAAAATGTGTATTCGTTCCAAGACCAGGCGCTTGATAGTGATTTCACTACTTTTTATGACGAAAGTTATGATGTAATAAATCAAACCAATTTAATCTTAGAATACGTTGATGCTTTACCAGACGCATCTGATGTTGAAAAAAAACAAATCAAGGCCGAAGCTTTAGTAATAAGAGCCTATTCTCATTATTTGTTAACTTTAATTTACAGTCAGGCTGTAGGAAACACTTCTCCAGATACACAATTGGGAATTGTCTATAACAAAACAAGTTTATCGGGTGGCATTACGTATCCCAAAAGAGAAACTTTGACAACCACTTATTCTCTAATTATTGAGGACATCAACGCGGCTTTGGATAATTTTTCGGATAAATCGCTGTTAACAGGACCATCATATTCCTTTTTCAACAGTATAAATGCGAAAGCATTATTGGCGCGAGTATATCTATCTAAAAACGATTGGCAGAATGCTTTTGCAACTGCAAACGATGTTATTTTGAATTCGGGAGTTTCATTAACGCCAACTGAAAATTACATCTCACAATGGGAACAAACTAATGTTCCAATTGCTGAAAATCTGTTGGAGTTTTCTATTCCCAGAGATAGTGGTGGCGAAGTTGGAGGTTCTTTATCCAGTTATTTTGGGTATTTCTCCAATACAAATTACAATAAATACGTGGCTTCCCAGGATTTATTAGGACTTTATGAATCTACTGATATTAGAAAGCAATTGTTTTTAGAAAAAGCACTTCCTACGTTGATCAATGGAGTATTTGTAAATGTGAATTATTCTTTTACCAAAAAGTTGCAAGACAATCCCGGATATTCCGCCATTAGATTAAGTGAACTCTATTTAATTCGTGCTGAAGCAGCCTTGGAACTTGGAAATTTAGAAACTGCCAAAAACGATATCAATACTATTAGAGCTAGAGCAAAAGCGACTCTGTTAACCACAACTGATAATTTAGAACAAGCCCTGTTATTGGAACGAAGAAAAGAACTTTGCTTTGAAGGACATTTATTTTTTGATTTGGCCAGAAGAAATAAGTCCGTATCAAGAAACGACGGATGTTTGTCGCTAAACTGTAGTTTGGATTATCCATCTCCAAAATTTGTATTGCCAATTCCAAGAAAGAATATTAATCTTAATTCAAACTTACAGCAAAATGAATCCTATTAAAATTATATCGATAGCCGTTTTGATCCTAAGCCTGTTTACCGCTTGCTCAAAGGATGATTATCAATTAAGTTCAAATGCTGTAGATCCATTTGTACGGTTCAATGTATTGGTGAGTAGCAACAACGTACCGCTACAATATCCTGCGGTGAACAGCGCATTAGTTCCTGTGAGCAGTTACAAGAACACATCCGTGAAAACATTGAAAATTCCAGTAACATTAACGTCGCCTACATTGAAAAAACCTGTTTTTGTAACCTATAGCATAACAGGAACAGGAGATAGCGATAGTTTTAGTGTTAAACCATTGGACCAAATCTCATTTTTGGGTAATCAACTTACGGATACTATATATTTGTCTTTCGACAAAAGATGGAATACAAAACAAAAGATTACTTTAAAACTTGAAGAAAGTTCAGATCCCGCGATTACTCTTGGAAATTTGAATACTGTAGCTCCTAATAATAGTTTCGAAGTGAATCTGGATGAGGTAAAAACAACCTACACTTTTCCGATAAACAGGTTTGAAATAAAAGGCGAAATAGGTGAAGAAATTGTTTTTAAAGTTGATTTTCCAAATGGTTTTATACCTTCGGAAATTAATGATAATACAATGTTTGAGTTTTTAAATGGGTTTAATTATTCGTTAACGCACGATGATTTTGGAGAAAATAGAAACAGCGTAACCTATCGTTTGAAACTTTTGGAAAATATAAAAAACGATGATGTTTTTTATCAAACTAATATTGCATTAGTCAATACTGATACCTACTCTACAACGGGAAATGCGATTCTTCAAATTGTAAAACCTATTAAATCAATCCGAGATACGGCGGCAAATACTGCGGGTAAATTCTATGATTTATCCAATCCTTTTTACCTGACTTATGGAGAGAATTGGTTTGATAGAAACGGCGTGTGTGCGTGGCAGACTTTTAATGCATTTACATTTCCTGTGGTTGTTCCTGCTGGTTCAGAAAACGCCATTTTATACAGTGATAAAGGAACTCCTAGCACTTCTGATGATGTGTACCATCATGCTTTCAAAATTGGGTTTAATGTTACTACGGGGACTAATACAACGAATTCTTTCGGTTTGAAACGATGGTTTTCTAATGAAAGTATTTCGGCCGCAAATTCTCCGGGATTTAATATTACTTCGGCGCTTGAATTTTTCCCTGAAAACGGAAATAGTAAAACAAAAGGTGCTGTTTTAGTGATTCCGCAATACATTACCATTGCAGGAACAAACGGTAAAAGTTACAGCATAGGTATTTCCGGTAGCGGAACATATAGAGAAATTAGTGCCGGTTTATTTGAAATTTCATTCGAATTAAAAGCAACAAATTCGGCTCTTTTTGGCGGAACTGTTTCCTCACAATACAGAATTTTTAATAACAGAGTGTATCCAAAACCGGCTCCGATAACCGAGAGCTGTCTCAAAGAAATTAGTTTATAAATTAGTAATACAAGTCACAAATGAAAATAAAACACATCATACTGCCAATCGCCTTGCTGATTTTTTTATCCGCTTACAAAACAGACGATGAAAACGAATATATTGACATACAGGATTTAAGGAAACTGTATTCTAGTGGAAATCCGTCGTCATGGCCAAAACCTACTTTGGACAAGAATGTAGATAAAACCACTTTTCAAGATATTGGACCACTGCCGGAAATGACTTATCCGGAGTACAATAAATACTCAAAAGAAAAAGCGTTTTTAGGTAAAACATTATTTTTTGATCCCAGATTATCGGTAAGCGGACAAATAGCATGTGCTTCCTGCCACAATCCGGAATTGGGTTGGACCGATAATCTAACGCGCTCTTTTGGTCACAATAGACAAAACGGAAAACGAAACTCCATGACCATTTTGAATTCAGGTTATGCCAAAACATTATTTTGGGATGGGCGTGCTTCCAGCTTAGAAGATCAAGCGCAGTTTCCTATTGCAGATCCTTTAGAAATGAATGAAAAGTTGACCATTGCTGTAGATAAAATTGTTGCTGTAAAAGGCTATGGCAAATTGTTTACAGAAGCTTTTGGTGACGAAAAAGTTACTTTACAAAGAATTCAATATGCGATTGCTACTTTTGAACGTACTATAAAAAGCCCGAAAAGTAAATTTGACAATTTTGTTAGCGGAAAATCGGAAGCATTTACGGATCAGCTAGTAACCGGATTACATTTGTTCAGAACTAAAGCGCAATGCATTAACTGTCACAATACGCCGTATTTTAGCGACAATCAATTCCATAATGACGGACAATCATTGTTCGGGACCAAGGATGAAGATTTTGGTCGATACAATGTTACGGGAGACAAAAAAGATCTTGGAAAATTTAGGACGCCAACTTTAAGAGAGGTTGCCAATACAAGACCTTGGATGCATCACGGACATTTTCCTAGTTTACTGGATGTTGTTGAATTTTATAATTTAGGAAATCCTGCTGCTATTCAAAAAAAATATTTAGGAACAGCACGCGATTCTTTGATTCCTGTAACTTCTCCAATTCTTAAAAAATTAGATTTAAACAGAACCGAAATCAATGCACTTTTAGCTTTTATTGAAACACTAAGCACACCAAACAGCCGAATTGCAACTCCAAAAATGCCTCAATAACAACCTGTAAAATAGAGAAATTAAAAGATTCTAAACTGCCAGCAATTTTGGAAGTTTAGAATCTTTTTATTTACTTATAAAGTTCAAATTTAGAAATCATTAAATGTCAAAAAAAAGCATTTATAATCAGAAAAATCAACATTGAATTAGCTGAATATTCGGCTATAATTTTGGAAATAAAATTTAAAAAACTGCATTTTAAAATTCATTTCTACTCGATAGTTTGGTTGATTTTTTCAATATTCAAGCTATTAGCCATAGCTGTAAATATTTGAAAATAGGCACCTTTCAAATCATAAAAACTTTCGTAAGTACCTACTTTTACCTTTTATAAAACCACAATATTTCTCGCATCAATAATTTGAGAAATACTATATGGAATGATTATTACAGTTCTATTTTTTTTTTGATGGCGACTAAAGAAATCCGAAGTTATAAAATTATTTTATGACTTCCTTATCCGTTAAGCATCCACAAAATAAATTATTAATATTTTCTTTTTTGGTAATTTTTAGTCTCAGTCGTGCAGTGAGTGCTTGTTTTTTAATCTGAAATAACTTTTATTGCCCACTTGTAAAAATTTGTACATTATTTGAAGGGGAATACTTGGTCATTATTTTTAAAGAAATTATAAACCAGCAACGCTTCTTAGGAAAAACGACCTATTGCTTTTTTTTTAAAATATTATACTATAAATCAGCATCTTTCAGTATTTTCTCCAATCGACGAATCTTTTTTTACTCAATAATTAATTTTAATTTTCCAGAAAACCATTCGTTTTCGAACTCCTCGGACGCTTTGCTCGATTTGTACAAATTTGATGCTGTTATTACAAGCCTTCTGGCCAGTTATGACATTCTTATTCTTTAATAACTAAATTAGATTGCTTTTTTCTCATTAGAACTTTTTTCCTGAATTTTGAACCTTTTTTATCATTCAATATTTTTTTATCAACTTTAGAGGAACTTCCTCAAAAAACATAAAGATTGGTTTCATGTGAAATCAAATTATTGAAGGAATCAAAAAAGCTTTTTTAGTCTAATATTGCTTCATCCTAATGATAGAAATTAGATTAAAAACCTGAAGATGTTTGAAAATTATAATCAATTATTTGATTTTCGTTATATTCATTGTTAATATCTGACTACTTTTATTTTTTTTTAGTAAATTTAATCTTTCGCAAATTTTCAACCTGTTTCATCAGGCCCACTTTTAATATTCAATCTAATTTTTATTCCTATGATTACATTAAACGTAAACAATAAAACCTACCAGGTCGATGTAAGTCCAGACATGCCATTACTATGGGTTGTAAGAGATACACTGGGACTCACTGGAACAAAATTCGGTTGCGGTGTGGCCCAATGTGGCGCATGCGTTTTGCATCTTGACGGTGAAGCAGTACGATCTTGCGTGACAAAAGTTAGCAGAGCAGAAGGAAAAAAAATCATTACGATTGAAGGATTATCTGCAAACAACGACCATCCGGCGCAGCTGGCATGGGAGGAAATTGATGTCCCTCAATGCGGATATTGTCATTCAGGACAAATTATGTCTGCCGCAGTTTTATTAAGAGAAAATCCAAAACCTACAGATAAAGATATAGATGATGCGATGTCCGGAAATATTTGTAGATGTGGAACTTATCCACGTGTAAGAAAAGCCATTCATTTGGCAGCAGAAATGCAAGAAAAAGATAAAAAATAAAAGGTATTTCGATATACTGAATCAACTTCTTGGAGGAAACTCATCTCCTAAAATAATATATTTGCTATGGCTACATTCCTAAAAAACAAAACGATTTCTGTTATCTTTCTTTCTCTCGCTAGTATGGTTGCACTGGGTTGGACTTTAAAACAGGATGATGAAACGAATTATATAAAACTAGATAAAGCAGCGCTCAAAAAAGATAGTATCGCCTCAGTAATGGCATTCAAAAATGTTTATAAGGTTTTAATGAGTCCGCGTTGCGTGAATTGCCATCCAAAAGGGGATGTACCGCTTCAAGGTGATGACAGCCATTTGCATGTTATGGCTCCTAAGAGAGGGTTGGACGGAAAAGGCGTATATGCAATGAAATGCACAAATTGTCACCAACCTAAAAATACTCCAGGACAACATACACCTCCTGGAAATCCGGACTGGCACTTACCTCCTGCTGATATGAAAATGGTTTTTGAAGGCAGAACCGCACATGAGCTTGCTAAACAATTAGTAGATCCAGCGCAAAACGGAAATAAGAATATCAAAAAACTCAAGGAACACGCTGACGATGCATTAGTTTTGGCTGGCTGGAATCCCGGCGAAGGACGTACTCTCCCACCAATGAGTCATGCCGAGTTTAAAAAAGAATGGCTCACATGGCTGAACAATGGCGCCTATGCCCCAGCCAAATAGTTTCTAATGGATTATGTTGTCAAAATAAATAATTTCTAAAGTATGATGGATTCAAAAAACAATATAGATAATACAAGAAGAAGCTTCCTTAAACTTACTGGCTTGGGCGGTGCTGCGCTTTGCATGGGTTTTTATTTACCAAGTGATGCAGCGGTAACTTTAATAAAACCCTCGGATTTAACTGCAGCCGATATTGAAATGTGCGCATGGATACTCATTAATACATCTGGTAAAGTGACCTTAGTAAGCCACCGTGCCGAAATGGGTCAGGGAGCATATCATTCAATTCCGCAAATTATCGCTGAGGAACTGGAAGTTAATTTAAAAGACATCGACGTTATTTTTGCGCAAGGAAATGAAAAAAAATACGGAAATCAAATAACTGGAGGCAGTTCAACCATCAGATCTTCTTACAAGAGGTTACTTCAGCTGAGTGCCACGGCACGTGAAATGCTGATAACAGCAGCAGCTTTGCAATGGAAAGTATCCGTGAATGATTGTTATGCAGAAGCTGGACATGTCATACACCGACCATCTGCCAAAAAAATGCACTACGGAGAACTCGTACTGCAAGCTTCAAAACTAGAAGCACCAAAAAATCCAAAACTTAAAAAAATATCCGAATATAAGCTGATTCGTCAGCCATTACACCGTTTGGATACGCCCATGAAACTTAATGGAAGTGCCATCTTTGGTTTGGATAAAAAAATTCCCGGAATGCTATATGCTGCCGTGGAAAGAAACCCAAGACTACGCGGAAAAGTAAAAAGCTTTGACGATTCCGAAGCAAAAAAGATACCCGGAGTAAAAAATATTTTCGTCGTAAAAATGATGGTACACAATACCATTCGGGAAGGTATAGCCGTTGTCGCTGATTCTACCTGGGCAGCGTTAGAAGGAAAAAAAGCTTTGCGAGTAACATGGGATGATACCGGATTTGAACATGTAAATAGTCTTGAAATTTTCAAGCGTCAGGAAGATTTTTTAAAAATAAAAGAAGGATTGCCACTTAAATCTCAAGGTAATCCGACTGCAATCATAGAAAAATCAAAAAAGAAAGTTGACGTAATTTATCAGACACCTTATCAATCCCATAGTTGTATGGAACCTCTGAATTGCATTGCCCATTTCCAAGGAGATAAGATAGAAATTTGGGGTCCGATTCAAGCGCCTGGGTGGGTTCAGGATTTTATAAGTACCCAAATGGGAATTGCAAAAGACAAGGTAATTGTCAACATGACTTTTCTTGGTGGTGGTTTCGGAAGAAAAGCCTTTACGGATTATCCACATGAAGCTGTCCTGATTTCAAAAGAAATTGGTGCTCCGGTTCAAGTAGTTTGGTCAAGGGAAGATGATTTAAAACAAGGACCTTATCGACCAGGAATCTCTTACCGCTGTGAAGGAGTGGTTTCAGAAGGGAAAATTGAGGCACTTAAATTTAGAATGGCGGGCCAAAATAACGACCACTGGAGTGGAGGAAAAAAAGACGTGCCAAATGATAGCACAAGCGAGGGATTCTTAGAACCCTACTACGCAAGCATCAAAAATTTAAGTATTTCAGATGTTCCATTTGAAACACCGCTGCCAACAATGTGGTGGCGTTCCGTATATGCATCCACCAATGGATTTGCCTATGAGAGTTTTATGGACGAAATGGCAGTAGAAGCTGGCAAAGATCCTCTCGATTTTAGAAGAACTCATCTTCAAGACAAAAGATGCCAAAAACTAATCGATAAAATGGAAGAAGTTTCCGGCTGGAAAAAAAGAAATAAAAATGAAGGTTACGGTGTAGCCATTACAGAATGTTTCAAATCAACAGTAGGTCACATCGTAAAAGTATCAAAAAATATCTCTGGCGGTGTCAAAATTGACAAAGTTTGGGCTGTTATGGATTGTGGATGGTATGTAAATCCTGATATCATTCGCGCACAAGTCGAAGGTTCTATAGTCATGGGACTTGGTGCGGCTACGATACATGAAATCACGTTCAAAGATGGTAAAGTCGAACAAAACAATTTCTATGATTATCCAATGCCTCGCATTACGGATATTCCACCAATAGAAGTATATATTATAGAAAATGAAGAAGATGCAGGCGGAGTTGGTGAACCTGCCCTTCCTCCTTTTGCACCTGCACTGACAAATGCTATTTTTGACCTGACTGGCAAAAGAATACGAAAATTACCTTTCAGTCTTGCAACGGTATAATCAAGACCTTTATTAGCTAAGATTGTTCAGCATTTCTGGATGATCTTAGCTAATTTTTTTTTTGAAGGCCACATATAATTGCAATAATTCAAATCCTTCTGCAGCACCCGATTTCTAAAAATTTCAAAATTATCAAGATTCGTACATTCCCCAAAAAGTAGATGTACAACAATAGCGTAAACAATGCCCATTCAAGAAATAATTTATCTAGACAATAATGCCACAACACGCATTGATAATCGTGTATTGGACGCAATGCTTCCGTATTTCACGGATTTTTATGCCAATGCAAACAGCAGCCATCTCGCAGGATTATCGGTGAATGAAGCGGTCGAAATGGCGAGTTGGCAAACAGCAGAATTAATTGGAGCAAAACCTCATGAAATAGTTTTTACATCAGGAGCTACCGAAGCCATAAATCTAGCAATTAGAGGACTTTCAACTGAAAATCGGAAACAAATTATAACCGTAACCACTGAACACAAAGCGATTTTGGATACCTGTATTTTTATGGAAACCATTGGATTTGAAGTTACCTATCTTCCAACAAAAGGAAACGGCATGCTGGATTTAGGTATTTTAGCGCAAGCCATCTCCGAAAAAACTTTGCTGGTACTGGTCATGATGGCAAATAATGAAATCGGAACACTTCAGGAAATTAAAAAAATTGGAGAAATTGCTCATTCAAATGGAGCACTTTTTTTATGTGATGCCACTCAGGCAGTAGGTAAAATTCCAATTGATGTCACTGATTTAGGAATAGATCTGATGCCTTTTTCCGCACATAAATTTTACGGTCCAAAAGGTATTGGCGCATTATTTATTTCGAATAAAGCAAAAATAAAACTAGAACCGCAAATTACAGGCGGTGGCCAGCAAAAGAACAAAAGAAGCGGCACCTTGAATGTTCCGGGAATTATTGGAATTGGAAAAGCCTGCGAAATTGCAAAATCAGAAATGGAAATCGACAGCCAGAGGATAGCAATACTGCGCGACCTCCTTGAAACCGAATTACTTAAAATCAAGGATTCTTTTGTAAACGGATGTACTCAAAACCGGCTGTACAATACTTTAAACATTTGTTTTCCGGGCGTAAATGCTGAAAATTTAATTCTTGCATTGGGAAACATTTCGGTTTCTAATGGTTCTGCTTGTTCCGCAGTTATCTCAAAGCCTTCGCATGTTTTAAAAGCTTTAGGTCTTTCCGATGAAAATGCTTTAAGCTCCATAAGATTCAGTTTGGGCCGATTTACGACTTTTGAAGAAATCGAAACCACAATTGCTACAATTTCAAAGTTAGTACAACAATTGAAATCATAAAAAAATCTGCTGTATAGGATTTAATTTTAAGACGATAATTAAATTCAGTCAGCAAATTGCATCGATAATTTTGCATCATATTGAAAATTGTTTTCCATTACGCTATTTTTTCGACACCAATATGTGCAATATTCATCTTACTAGCGATTTACTTTCCACTGATATGATTCGTCATTAAAAATTTCTTTGCCCCAAATCGGGAGTTCAGCTTTAATGCGTTCCACGATTTCATTGCAGGCTTCCATGGCAACAGTTCTGTGTTTTGAAGAGGTAAAAACGAATAGGCAAATTTCACCTGCATTTACAACACCTAGACTATGATAAACATGCATACATGTCAGGTCGTACTTAGAAAATACCGCTTCCCTGATTTCATGCATTTTGTCTAAAGCCATTGTTTCATAAGCGGTATATTCAATAGCTTGCACTGTGGCACCATCGATTACATCTTGCCGAATTTGTCCTAAGAAAATACTGTGTGCTCCAATATCTTTTTTGGATGAATGCTTGGCAATACTATCTGAAATAAACGTCGGATGTATCGCTCCTTCAATAAAAATGTTTTTAATTGTCTTGCTCATTATATTTATCTTGTAATGCCATTATGCCGTCTTTTAAGTGGCGAATTGTTTTAGTTGTTCCGAATTTCTCTGTTAAAATTGCTGCGGCTTTCAAGCTCCTTTTTCCACTTTGACAAAATAGCAGAATATTTTTTTCGTTAATAGCATCCATTTTGATGCTCAATTCAGATAAAGGAATGTTTATGCAACGAAAATCCGCTTTAGGAAGTTCGTACTTTTCTCTTACGTCAATTACAATAGTATCCGAAATAGTACTTTTACGGACAAAATCAGCTGGAGAAAGTGCTCCAGTTTCAGTAACTGAAATACCGCAGAGCCAATCATAATCCATCGCTTTAAAAGCAATTTCGGTTTTAGGTATCAGATTATAAGCAGCACTTCCACCTATGATTTCCAAAATAAAAATTTCATTATTTAACAAATTGTATGTCAGTAACTTATTAAGCAACACCTCTCCTATTTTTGTAAGTAATTTAATAACTTCAGTGGCTTGCATGACTCCAATTATCCCGGGTAAAACTCCCAAGACTCCCCCTTCATTACAATTTTGTACTTCGTCAGATTGTGGAGGATTTGGAAACAAATGTCGGTAGTTTGCTTGGACTCCGTTTTTATCCTTTACGTTAAAAACCGCGACTTGACCTTCATATTGATAAACGGCTCCAAAAACCAATGGTTTATCTAACAAAACACAGGCATCATTTATCAGGTATCGTGAGGCAAAATTATCGGTACAATCAACTACAATGTCGAAATTTACAATTATTTCAAGCGCATTTTTTGAGCTTATCGCTGTATTATAAATTGTGATCTTTGTTTCAGGATTGAGCCTTTTGAGCTTTTCTGCGGCCACTTCGACTTTAAATTTACCAATATCATCCGTTGTATACAAAACCTGACGTTGCAGGTTGCTTAAAGAAACGATGTCGTTATCTACGATTCCAACTCCACCAATCCCCGACGCTATGAGATACTGCAAAACCGGACATCCCAAACCACCGGCACCAATCACTAGCACTTTGGCGGCAGCCAATTTTTGTTGCCCTTCCTGCCCAAAATTTTTCAGAGAATAATGGCGAGCATATCGAGCATTATAATTTTCCATACTATCCTCCTGAATAAGGTGGCATAAGAGCTACCGTGTCATTTTGTTTTAATTCTAAATTTTCTTGAACTACTTTCATATTTACTGCAACCGCATATTTCCTGTCGGCCAGCTCGGGAAAAAGTTCTTGCAAAGTCACTTTCAGAGAATCAACATCACTTGCTTGCACAGTAATTTCTTTTCCTGTAAGTTCCGCTATTGAGCCAAAGGCTATAATTTTTATTTCCATTTTTTACCTGAAGACTGTTATTTTACTAATTAACATTCACTTATATATTTTAAAATTCACTGTTTGCTTGAAATAAAAATACTGATTTTAAATTTCTGCATGTGCTATGCGCTTGTGAATATTAATTTATAAGAAGCCAAAAGTAAAACTGTCGCCAATACGTATTTTAAAACATTATGATTAAACCTTTTAGCACCTAAATAAGCACCCAAAAATCCGCCAATAAAAGCGACAATAACATACAATACCATATCTTTTGTAAATGAAATTCCCTGTGTGAGCATCCCACCGAGTCCGGCAACTGAATTTACGAATATAAATGCAGCGCTGATAGCTGCAGTCTGCTTTTGATTAGTCCAATGCAATAACAGCAAAATAGGCGAAAGAATAATTCCTCCACCAATACCAATCATTCCGGAGAGTAAACCAACAATACCGCCGATGAATATCGCAAAGAAAACCTTGTGCGACTTCAATTCATTGTCTTCCACATTTTTGAAAAAGAAAAAACGGAGGATTGGAAAAAGCAATAAAACTCCGAGAATTCGCTTGTAAATATTTTCTTCAACAGTCATCATTCCGCCAATAAAGGCCAACGGAATTGACGCAGCAGCCATAGGAATAAAAATTTTATATTTAAAGTAACCTCCTCTATAATAATGCGTAAAAGAAGTTATCGAAACAAAAAGATTAAGCACTAATGCTGTTGGTTTCATTTCCTCTGGTGCAATACCATAAATAGCCATCAAGGCCAAATAACCACTTGCTCCACCATGCCCGACGGCTGCATATAAAAATGCAACAAAGAAGAGGATTACATAAAATAGTTCTACAGACATAGGATTATTGCTTCAGGCGGAATTTAAATATATTTATTATAATAATGCCTACAATGGCAACAAATGAACCGTGACAATAGCGCCAGCTTTACAGCCAATGGACTCTTCCGGAAGAATAATAAAACAGTTAGCTTGCGCAAAAGAATGCAAACGAAAAGATTCTTGCGCATGCAAAGGGGTTACTTTTCCATTGCTGTAAAATGCTTTCAAAAAATGAGTCAGTCCAGCAGGCTTCGGATAATCGTGTGTAACAGAAGCTGTGATTTCTACCAAACTGGAGTGCAATCCCATACTACTTTCCAAAGCAGGAAGAACATATTCATAAAAGCAAGTCAACGATGATGACGGATTTCCGGGAAGTCCAAAAACCAACTTGTCTTCTTTTGTTCCAAAAAACAGTGGCTTGCCTGGCTTTTGCTTTATTTTATGAAATTTTTCTTCAACTCCGCACGTATGGGCAGCTTGCGTAACAAAATCATAATCACCCACGCTAACGCCTCCGTTTAATAAAACGACATCATTAACTTCAAGTGCCTTTTGCAATACTTTCTGGAGTTCTTCAGGATCATCTTCAGCCGTTAGCACCATACTGTTTTTTATTCCAATTTTATTCAAAGCAGCTTTTAATTGAAACGAATTGGCTTCATAAACCTGACCAAATTCTAAAGGATTACCCGGCTTTTGCAACTCATTTCCGGTAAGAATAATGGCCACCTTTGGCGGAGCATAAACTGAAACTTCAACACAACCGATTCCTGCTAAAAAACCAATTGCCGCAGCAGAAAGATACATTCCTGAAACCATTGCAATATCACCCTGCTTTACCTCAGCTCCCTTGGAACGAACATTTGAACCCTGTTTTAGGTTTTCATCCTGAACAATTAACAGATTATTTTCAAAGTGAATCTTTTCCTGCATTACCACAGTGTCAGCATTTAAAGGCAAAGGTGCCCCGGTAAAAATTCTCGTAGCTTCGCCTTTACTTATTTTTATTTGCTCCGAAATTCCTGCTGCCATTTCACCTATTACTTTAAGCAAATTGCCCTTATCCTCGTATTTTAAAGCATATCCGTCCATAGAAGATTGCGCGAAGTTAGGGATATCAGTAGTTGCTATTATCCCCTTTGAAGTTACCAATCCAAAAGCTTCGGAAAGCGGTAAAAGCACACTTTTTTTTGGCAAAGCTGCCTCAATAATAATTTGTTTCGCTTGTTTTACGGAAATCATCTTCGTTTTATAAGTTGTTCATAGTCGGCTATCGTGTCAATATCAGTAGCTCCCTTTTCAAAATTTATTTCAGCAACATCATCTTTAAATTCCAGCAATAGCTTCTTCGCACCTTCATTTCCTGAAAGTTTCACCAACTCACCGAAATACTTCTTTGTAAACAAAACCGGTATTCCCAAAGTATCTGAATATGCCGAAGCAACAATTCCTCTATCCGTAAACTTTTGTTTTTCTATTAATTGAAAAAAAATGGAAGCGTTGATAAACGGCTGGTCACAAACTGAAATTATACAATTACTTATATCTGGAAATGTGAATAACAGCTGCTGTATGCCAAAATTTAGCGATGAGCCCAATCCTTTTTCCCAATTTGGATTGTAGCAAGTTATACTCGGATGGAGTTCTTTCTCGATTTCAATTTTTTTTGAACCTGTGACCACAATGGTACTGCTGCTCACTTTAAGAGCTTGTTCCAAAGTATGATTTAACAACGTATTGCCATTAAATTCCAAAAGTTGTTTTGGCTGTCCCAATCGAGAAGAATTTCCAGCTGCCAATATTAGTATCCCTGTTTTTTCGGTCATCATCCGCCAATTGTTATCATACTTCGGTTTTCTAATTTACTGGCATCGATATTTTCAAAAACACCGCTGAATTGTCCTCCTAAAGCTTTGGCTTTTGCCAAAATCGTTTCTTCAATCAAAGGCAAAATCGCTTCTCCTTTGCGCAAAGCTCCAAGCAAATCAGTTTCACTTTTAGAAAACAGACAATTTTTTAATTTTCCATCAGCTGTCAGTCGCATGCGATTGCATGTTTCGCAAAAAGGAGCGCTCATCGTACTAATTACAGCAAATGAGCCGCTGTGACCGGGAATCATATATCGTTTTGAAGTATCATTTGGCTCCGATTCCAAAGGAATTGCATCATAGGCAGATGCCACTTCTAACAAGATTTCATGTGATGTAAACACCTGGTTGCTAGTCCATTGATTACCGCTAAAAGGCATGAATTCAATGAAGCGCACTTCAATATTATTATGTTTTGTCAATGCAATAAAATCCAAAATTTCATTGTCATTCAAGCCTTTCATAACCACAACATTTATTTTCACCCGAATATCATGTTGCAATAACAATTCGATATTACTTCGCACTTGATGGTATAAATCTCTTCTTGTAATTTTCAAAAATTTATCAGCCTGCAAAGTATCAAGGCTGATGTTTATCGCTCTAATATTGGCTCCCAAAAGCTCATCAAGCATTTCATGAACTCGAATTCCGTTTGTGGTTATGGCGAGTTCAACTCCTAATTTCCCCAAAGATTCGATAATTTTTGGAGCATCTTTGCGTACAAGAGGTTCGCCTCCTGTCAAGCGTATTTTTTTGACGCCATTTGCTACAAATAATTTTGCAATGGTTTCTATTTCGTCAACCTGCATCAATTTTGACGCTGGTGCAAAAGCATATTTTTCTTCTGGCATACAATAAAAGCAGCGCAGGTTACAGTTGTCAGTGAGTGAAATCCTGAGGTAATCATGTACGCGTCCGAAGGTATCTTTTATCATTTTCTATCTTTTAAACCACATTCGCAGCCTGATGTATTTTTTCTTTTTTAAATTTCAAAGAAGTTCCATTTTTTCCTTCCATCACCGCTTTTATTTCTGCCACAATTGATAGCGCAATTTCCTCAGAAGTTTCCCCACCAATATCAAGCCCGACAGGTCCGTAAATACGTCCAAGTTGCTCATCGGTAAGCGTAATTCCTTGTTGTGCTAAATCATCAAACATCCGATCGAGTTTTGTTTTTGGACCTAAAACACCAATGTAACTACAGTCGGTTTTAAGAAGCAATTCCAACATCTCGAGGTCATATTTATAATTATGAGTCATTAAAACAGCAAAAGTTCGAGCATCAATCACGACGCTTTCAAGGAGTTGTTGCGGCTTGGCTACAATCACTTTTTTTGCATTGGGAAAACGTTTTTCCTTAGAATGAGTTGCCCTTCCATCGCCTAAAGTTACTTCCCAACCCAGTAAATCAGCCATTTTAGCAAGGGGCTGCACATCATTTCCAGCACCTGCAATTAGCAACGACACTGGCGGAGCAATATACTCCATCAAGACTTCGTGAGCGTTGTTTTCGATTATTATTGTATTGATGATTGATGTTTTAGTACGTACTACTTGATTTAAATAGGAATGTAAAATTGAAAAATTGTTTGGCAAAACATCAGTTTCTTCTCTGTATAAAAATTGGGTCCCGATTTGTGGTGCATTTCTATTTAAGGAAAAAAGGATCAGAATTACCGCTTCTTTTCGGACAGTTTCTAATTTTTTGAGTAACTCAATTGGATTATTCGCATCTTCTTCATTTATGTATTCAAACAGAATATGGACGATGCCGTTACAGCCCAATTGCACTCCAAATTCGACGTCATCTTCGTTGCTGGTATCGTAAGTAATCAACTTATTTTGCTTTTGATTGATGGCAAGAAGTGCTTTTCGCAATGCATCACCTTCAAGACATCCGCCACTTATTGCACCGGTCAATAATCCATCATCTGTAACGAGCATTCGCGCTCCAGGTTGTCGATAGGAAGAGCCTTCAACCTTGACAACTGTTGCCAAAGCCGATTTTTTTCCTGCAGATTTTGCTAAAGCATATGATTTTAAAATATCAGTGACCTCTTTCATTACTCTATTTTTTTTTTAATTCTCTGACTGCATTCTTACATTGTTTTATGCTAAAAATTAAGGATAAATATAAAATAATAGCCTATTTACATTATCTGTTTACATAAAATATAAACCGTCTTTTCTAAAGTCAATACTACTGTAAAAACTATTGAAAGTAAATGTATCGCTTTGGATAATTAAAGAATTACGAAATTTAAACATTTTATTACTCAAATCAAATATATTTAGCGAGAACGCACATTAAAACTTCCTATTCTGGAAATGTTGTACAAAATAAAGTGATGACAAAATAAATTTTATACTACATTATAATTTTCCGTTGAGCCGCTCAACAATGTTAAATGAGCCGCAGAGTAAAGCGCATACCAGTTATAAAAAGTAATTTTGTTGAATGTCAATCCAATAGAAAAGCCTAAATATGTCCATTCAACCATCAGAAAAACTAAAGACCATCAACTATTCAGGCATATTTTTGTCATGCTTTTCGGATTACAGCGAAAAATGTATTCACGCCACACCAGAGCATACAATGGTTTACCTCTATTCCGGTGAACAAGTAATTCAGGACGGAGACGAAATCATAACTATTCAAGCTGGCGAATGTGCTTTTGTCAGAAGAAACCATCGGTTGCTGATGTACAAAAACAGTAAAGGTGATGAATTGTATAAAGGAATTTCGCTAACCTTCAAAAGAAATGTATTGCGCAATTTTTACAGTCAAATAAAAAAGTCTGATTTCCCTAAAAAAGTTTCCATTGCTGAAGAGAATGTATTTAAAATCAAACCCAGTCCGGATATCACAAGCCTTTTCCAGTCGCTTACTCCATATTTTGATGATAAAATAAAACCAACGGAAGGTGTTGCTCATTTGAAAATTCAAGAAGGAATTTATGCTTTGTTAAACAATTCAGAACTCCTTTTTCCGATACTTTTTGACTTTACAGAACCTTGGAAAATCGACATTCTGGAATTTCTGAATGAAAATTACAAGGATGAACTTACGATGGAACAAATCGCCTCGTACACGGGCAGAAGTTTAGCAACATTCAAACGCGATTTTAATAAAATCAGCAACCTGAGTCCGCAGAAATGGTTGATTAAAAAACGTTTGGAAACCGCTTATTATAAATTGAAAGAAGAAGGAATGAAAGTGCAAGATGTGTATCTGGAAGTAGGTTTTAAAAACCCTTCGCATTTTTCGACAGCATTCAAAAAACAATACGGAATTCCGCCCACTGAAATATAAAATTTTGAGCTTTTAAGAAAGCATATTTGAGCCTCTCAGCAATCTTGTTGAGAGGCTCTTTGTTTAAATTTGTAATATAAAAAGACAGCATCATGCAATCCGAAAAAACGAATCCAGATATTTTTGAAAGGTTACAATCCGGAGAACCCATCCGGTTAAACGACCCAGAATATCACAAAATAAATGAAGTGGTTCACCGAACGCTAAAACTGTCGAAGAAAATGAACAATGCCGACGAATTAGAAACCATTCGATATTATTTGGGCGAAATTATTGGTGCAAAAATCGATGAAACCACCACCATTTTCACACCATTCTATACCAACTTTGGAAAATTCATCAGCTTAGGAAAAAACGTTTTTATCAATCACGCTTGTTCCTTTCTGGATATGGGCGGAATTGTAATAGAAGATGATGTTTTGATTGGCCCAAAAGTCAATATCATCACCGAAAATCATCCTTCAAATCCCAGAGATAGGAAAGCCTTAATCACAAAATCCGTGACCATAAAAAGAAATGTGTGGATTGGAGCTGGTGCTATTATTTTACCCGGAGTAACCATCGGCGAAAATTCTATTGTCGCTGCTGGTGCGGTGGTTTCCAAAGATGTTCCTGCTAATACAATTGTAGGTGGTATTCCGGCAAAATTCATTAAATCAATTGAAAATTAAACTAAAAAAATAGTATGTCCAACAATAGCAATAATTCTCGAAGAAAATTTATTCAACAAAGCGCAATTGCAGGAGCAGGTCTAGTGCTTGCCAACCCAATTGCTCTTTTTTCACAAACTGATAATACAAAAACTATGAGCACCATTAAATCAAAAGGTTACGCAGGTAAAGACGAAGAAGGAAAACTAACGTTATGGAATTTTGAACGCAGAGCTATTGGTGACAATGATATTTTAATAGACATCAAGTTCTCCGGCATTTGCCATTCTGACATTCATACCATCAAAGGGCATTGGGGGAAACAACAATATCCACAGGTTCCGGGACACGAAATTGCGGGCATCGTTACTGCAGTTGGGAAGAACGTTACCAAGTTTAAATTAGGCGATAAAGCTGGCGTGGGCTGTATGGTAAACAGTTGTATGCAATGCGACAGTTGCAAAAACGGTGAAGAACATCATTGCGAAACTACAGGAATGACAGGCACTTATGGTTCACCCGAAAAATCATCACCAACAGGAATTACTCAAGGTGGCTATTCGAATAATATCGTGGTAACTGAACATTTTGCCATTAAAATTCCTAAAAATATGGACTTGAAATTTGCAGCGCCTTTGCTTTGTGCTGGGATTACAACCTATTCGCCATTGATGAAAGTAAAAATGAAAAAAGCCGATAAAATTGGCGTAGTTGGCATTGGAGGATTGGGACATATGGCGGTAAAATTAGCAGTTTCAAAAGGTGCCGAAGTATATGCGTTTACCACTTCGCCTTCAAAAGTGAATGACATCAAAGGTTTTGGAGCTAAGGAAGTGATTGTTGTTCGTTCTGGAGAAGATTTAAAACCTTGGAAAGGAAAATTGGACTTTATGATTTCCACCGTTCCTTATGCTTACGAAATGTCTGCTTATATCGATTGTATCAAACCTTATGGATTTTTTACGCAAGTAGGACAACCCATTAACGGTGAACTGACGATTAATAATTTCAATATGATTTTTAATAGAGTCAATTTTAACGCTTCATTAATTGGTGGTATTCCCGAAACACAAGAGGTGATGGATTATTGTGCAGAACATAAAATCTATCCACAAATAGAAATCATTAAAGCGGAAGAAATCAATGATGCTTGGAAAAAAGTAGTCAATAAAGATGCGCGTTACCGATATGTAATTGATGCGGCAACCATTTAATTTAAGAAAGAGAACTTCTATAATCGATGAACAAAAAACAAATTATATCATTAATATTTGCGACAATCGTAATTACAAGTTGCAGTATAAAAAAAGAAAAGAAAATGGAAACAGCAGCAATATTCCCAAAAGGACAGCAATTACCAAATGAGTGGTTTACCGGAAACGCATTTTTGCACCCATTAATAGCCAAAGACAACAACAATGATTTTTCAGTAGGAAGTGTCACTTTTGAATCTAATGCAAGAACCCATTGGCACACACATCCCAAAGGACAAGTATTGATTATAACTAAAGGAGAAGGTTTTTATCAGGAAAAAGGAAAACTAGTTCAACCGATTAAAAAAGGCGATGTAGTGAATATTCCAGAAAATGTAGAACATTGGCACGGCGCATCGGCAAAAAGCAAAATGGTTCATATTGCCATTACCAATTACAAAGAGGACGTTCAGGTCACATGGTTACAGCCTGTATCTGACGAAGAATACAACAAAGTAAACCCACAATAAAATTGCATTGAAAAATTTAATAACAACCATTTTTGTTTTTATTTCCTTCTCTGTTAGTCTCGCTAGTTGCAACCAAGAGGAGAAAACAATCACAAATCAAACCAACGGAAACACTACTAATCCAATTGGAAGCAAAATGAAAATAACAATTGACACTAGCGTTTTTACAGCCACTCTCACTGACGATGAAACCACAGCGGCATTCCAAACAATTTTGCCTATGACCATCAATATGAGTGAGTTGAATGGAAATGAAAAGTTTTTTTATTTCGCTTCCACTTTACCCTCCAATGCGTCTCCAGGAGGATCCATTCAAGTAGGAGATTTAATGCTTTATGGCAATAATTGTTTGGTACTTTTCTATGAAAACCTCAATACTTCGTACAGTTATTCGAGACTAGGTAAAATTGATAATACAACAGGACTTGTTGCTGCTTTAGGCTCAGGAAATGTTACAATTAAGTTGGAGTTGGAGTAACTGGAAAACCTATACAATCCTTAATAATAGTTAGAGAAGCCATAATCTGTATAACAATACCATTCTTAAATATTCAGACCTTTGCAATGGAAAAAAATTCTTTCTAAAATCATAGAAAAAAACAAATAACTCAATAAAAATTGTACGATAGACAAAATGTATTTTTAACGTGCTACATTCTTTTTAACCGAGACAATTAGTACATAAGCACAAGCGAAAAAAAAATTAGAAAATGACGAAATTTACAGATAAAGGAATAGCTGCTCCGGTAACCTATTTCACAGGAACCGTTTGGGTAAATATGAATGTAACCCCGGAAGAAGGGTACAACATCAATATGGCAATGGTAACATTCGAACCTAAAGCCAGAACCAATTGGCACAACCATAAATCTGGACAAATTCTACTTGTAATAGAAGGTATTGGTTACTATCAGGAAAAAGGCAAACCCATTCAATTGATACAAAAAGGTGATGTGATTAAAATTCCAAAAAACGCAACACATTGGCACGGAGCTTCACACCATAATTCTATGCGACACATTGCTCTTGTACTGAATCAGGATGAGGATAAAACCGAATGGTTGCAACCAGTAAGTGATGCAGATTATAACACTTTCAAAGCTCCTGCATATGAAGTTGAAAATACATTATCCGCAGCAGCAATTATGAACCACGAAAAATTATGGCCCGAATACATTTCTAAAACAAAAGAAAAAGATCCGGATTTAATAGAAGTATTCGACAATTTTGCTTTTGATGAGGTAATCAATCATGATGCGATGGATTTGAAAACTAGAACTTTAGTGATTTTGGCTTCGACCATAGGAAGTCAAGCTTTAACCGAATATAAAATATTTGTGAATGTAGCTTTGAATGTAGATGTTACACCCATCGAAATCAAAGAAGTTTTATACCAATCGGTTCCTTATGTGGGAATTTCAAAAGTGAATGATTTCATTTCTGCAACTAACGAAATATTTACCGAACGTAATATTGCTTTGCCTCTCGAAAGTCAATCTACCACTACACCAGAAACCCGAATGGAAAAAAGGATTGGCCAAACAAAAAGAAATTTTTGGCGATCTCATTGACGATATGTATAGAAATTCGCCAGAAGATTTACTACACATCCAGCAGTATTTGTCTGCCAATTGCTTTGGTGATTTCATTACAAGAGATGGTTTAGACATTCAAATGCGTGAAATGGTTACGCTTTCATTCCTCATCGCAATGGGTGGAACCGAAAGTCAAATAAAGGGACATATTGCAGGGAATGTAAAAGTTGGAAATGACAGACAGAAAATCATTAACTTAATCACTCACCTCATTCCGTATGTGGGTTATCCGAGAACTTTAAACGCCATTAATTGTTTAAACGAGACAGTGCCAGCAAAATAAAACAGAGATAAAAAGTACAGAACAACATCTGATTTTTACAATTGAAAATACGACCTCTTGCCCGAAAATATCACAAGTGAAAGTAGTCATTTAAATATATTTAAATTAGATTATTTAATTTCAAAAACTTGTAAATCAGTTTTATATATTAAATTTAATTACTATAAGTTATCAATCGTAAAAGAAGAAATTACAGTTGAATATGCTAATAAAACTGTGAAAATCAATATTCATACCACTCATTTAAATCGTGCCATTAAGGTTGCTTCTTGTAAAACCACTTCCACAATTAATTGCGAAAAAGTTTTATACAAGAAGCTAAAATTTTATTAAAACAGACCGTTTGGACAGTAGGCAAAATTGCCTTTGTATTAGGTTTTCGGGAAATTACACATTTTAACAACTTCTTTAAAAAACATGTTAAACTGAGTCCTTTAAAATTCCGTAATATTTGATTCTCGAAAGCTAAAATTTCTACATAGGTTTTATCAGCTTTGATTCCAAACTAAATTTTTTAGAAAACAAAAAATGACATACAAAATAGTAAGGGGATCAAGTAATAGTTCAAATCATTTTTGAAAACAAATCTGTTTCCCTTTCAAAAATGAATGAAATTGTTGGTAAATGTGACAAAGGAGTACTTCATAAGGGACGGCATTAAGCAAAACCAAAGAAGCTATTCTACTTTTGAGTTTATAAAAAGTATTTTGAATAAAAATCAGTATAATGTGAAGGCAGAATTACAATAAATTATACCTATTTTTAAAATATAAAATGGGTACTTATTCTACAAAATAAGATTGTAAAACAAGTACCCATTACTACTATAAAACTCCAATTATCAATAAATGTCCGAAGAAACAATCTAATTTCTATTCAAAGCACTGCTATCCACTCTTGATGGCGTATCTTTTCCTTTAATGATAGTCGAAGAACTAATGGCAATCGCTTTAATAATTTCGGTCATATTCACCATATCTAGAGTTTCTATTTCATCACTTACTTTGTGGTAATTCGGTTCGCTATCCATTTTAGACGTAGAAATCGTATGCGCAGGAACACCCAGTTTTGCCAAAGTCGCATTATCGGAACGATAGAATAATTGTTGTTCCGGATAAGGATCTGGGTAAAATTTAAATGCTGATCCTTCTAAATTTTTCTGAAGAATTGCTCCCATACTAGATTTTTCAAAACCAGTAATATAAGCCGAATTTTTACCCCATTTTGATTCGGTTCCAATCATTTCCAAATTAAACATCGCCATAACGTGATCCGGATTTAATTGTTTCGAAAAATATTGGGAACCATACCCGCCTATTTCTTCTGCTACAAATGCGGTAAACACTATCGTACGCTCATTATTGTTCAGTTTCTTGAAATACTTGGCCAGCATGATTACGGCTGTAGTTCCCGCTGCATCGTCATTGGCACCATTATAAATAGAATCCGTTGCATCATGTTGCTCCCCCTCAGCAGGAGAACCAATACCCAGATGGTCATAATGCCCTGAAAACACTACATATTCATTGGGTTTACTTTTACCTTTCAATACCCCTACTACATTATTCAGTGCCTTTTTTGTAACAGTATTGGTGCCTTCTATTGAAAACTGAGTCGCCTCAGTAGCACCAAAAACATATACCACCGTATTTCCCTCAGGATTAGCGCTCATTTGCGAAATGTGTCTCACATTTGGAATTCGGGCTTTAAAAGAAGCATCCACAAGCACCAAAAGGTTTTTTCCGCTTTGGTAATATTCGTAAAACTTTGGGCCAAATTTATCTCCGGCATTTATTTTTACAACCTGAACATCACTTTTTTCAGTCATGGCAATTTGCGGTTGGTAGGAAAAAGAAACCACATCCGCTTTGTCTATCACTTTACCATCAATCAACACCTTTAATGAAACATTTTTAGACTCAGTCATGAAAAATTCCTGCTTAAAATCTTTTGCACCGTTAAATGTTTGCAACCCTATTTTCTTAAATTCATATTCAATAAAAGAGGAAGCCTTATCGATACCCGGAGTAAACGCTCTTCGGCCTTGCATATCATCTGCCGAAAGTACTTTCTCTATTTTGGTAACGTGTTTTATTTTGATAATTTTATTGATGGACTGTGCCTGCATCATGCAAGCCGAGCAAAGTACAACAGCACTTAAAATATTTTTTTTCATAAAGTATAACGTTTAATAACAATAAATTCTACAGATAAGAGTGCAGTATTGAAAATGTGTTACAGTAAAACTACTAAAAATAGTAGCATTTAAGCGTAAAGCCTGTTTCTAAAATAAAAAGGTTTTAGAACTTGTTTACAATTAGGAGCAGAACGATTGCAGTTCTCAAGAACGAAACCTCCTGCTGTCCGCTGTATCTCGCAATCCCGAAGCGTCGGGATTACGAGGATGCCGCTTCCATCAGGGCTAGGGACCACGATATTTTTTCATAATGACAAAAGAAAAAAAATCAAGTAGATTGATTTATCTATTCTATTCACTTTTGCAAACCTATCTTTCTGACACAATACAGTGATAAGTTTCCGTACCTAACTCAGGATATATAATCAGAAGACTTGGCTAAAGTTGCTCTATATGCTATTGGTTTTAAATTTCCATTTATATTTAATTCTTCAATTGGATTTCTTAAAGTTCGAAATACTTTTCCCTTCTTTTTAATGAGGTCTGTAATATGAACAAAATATATAAAGGCTTGTTCTCCAAGTTGCTCAAGTGTATGATATTCATTTTCTGTTATAAAAAAATCCAAATCGTCATTCAAAGATGATTTTACTTCTATAAATCTATTGTCTTTTTTAACTAAACAACTTATATCAAATCCAGCACTTGAATTTATTTTAGAAGTATGCTCTATATATTTTTCTGGATTTTTTATACCAATATTATTTAAACGATTTATTTCATAAGTAAATGCTATAAGTTCTCCGATTTCTCCAATTTCTCTTTGTAACTTTAATTTTTCTTCGAGAGTTTTAGGGTCGGTAAATTTTACTTTAGGGAATTTTACTTTTTCCTTTAAAGATATTGTAATAAACGACGCGTTGTCAAGGGTGTAATTTGGATGAAATTCAGTAATCCAATTGTCAAACTCTTCACGTATATCGTTTTGGATCCTCTTTCGTGGAATCCACTCTTTGCCAGTACGTTTTGCAATATGTTTCTGTGTATAACCTCCATCAGTTTTGTACCTATAACTTTCAATATAATCCTCTACAGTAATATTTTTAAATGCACAAAATTTCGAAAGTCCAAAAATGTGTTGTTTGCCATTTTGAATATGAACAAAATATTTAGGTGCATTTCCAATAGTTGCTTTCCAAAATTGAGGTTTACCAAAAAACTCAATAGTTGATTGAACCAATTCCTTTTCGTCTTCTATAAATTTAAAATTTGTACTCATTATGTTGGGTTTAATTACGGGCACGAGCGGGGCGGTAGCAGTGGCACACAGTAATATTTAGTTTTTATATGTTGTATTACAAAAGGGATGCGTAATTTGTCCATTTTCTGCATTTCCTTTACCTCCATCTTCTTTTCTGTCAATATGATCAATTGAGATTGAATTTTTATGGATAAACCCATTACAAATACTACATTTAATGCCGTTTTTGATTGCTTCTTTAATAAAAACTTCTGATTTCGAATCTGTAGTAAAGTTTCTGTAAATGTCTTTATATTCAAGTAATGTTTGTAGTGTTAAATACTTATATTTTTCACTTTTTATAATCTCATCAATCACTTTTTTTACGTCTTCTTCAATTTTTAATTTATTCAGAATTTCAAAGTAAAAATCAACTACGTGAGGAATTGCTGCAAAAGCACTTCGATATTTTCTAGATATTTGTTGTATCAGATAATCATAGTTTAACAAGAAATCTTCAAATTTATCTCTTATTTCTATAAACTCTTTGTATTTGTTTTTCTTTTCTAACTCAATAACAAAAGCTAAAGTGAAATAGAATGATGCTGGTTTATGTTTGCCTTCAATTGAATAAAAATAAACTATTGGATGTAGACCTAATGAAGAAGGGTGAACACTGTTTATTCTCCAAGCCAATTTTCTAGTGTTTTTTAAATATTTTAGCGTTTCTGAGCCATCAATATCGTCGCTTAACTTTTCCGAAAAGTCTGCCGCGATATTATTTGCCATATTAACAAATTCAAGTATCAAAGGCAAACTTTGAGCAGAAACCAATTTTCCACCGATTGGAATATCTAATGTTTTAACTGGTGTTTTTAATGTCGGATTATAAATTATTTCATTTATTTCTTTAGATAATTTTTGAATTTCTGCTTGAATTTCCGCTGAAAAATCGGACCAATATTTATGTCCTTGACCTCCACGAATAATTGCTCTAGCTGCAATACAATTACCTTTTTTGCGAGATTCAAGAATTTTTAATTCTGTAGGGTCAATCTTTGAAGGCTGTTGGTTAATTTTAAAAAAAGATTTTTCAGCCTTTTTAGCATCACCATCAACCCATTGTACTTGAATTGAATAAGCACCAAGGTTTTTAGCTTTTTGAATTAAATTTTCACTTGGTTTATCAGTATATGGAGCATTTATAATGTCTTCATACCTTCCAATTTTTTTATTGATAATTTTTCTTGTCTTTTCAGCAATGTCTTTATGCTCATCATTTATACTATCTCCATAAAATTTTTTAGAAATTTCACCATCACCATAGTCATCTTTTATCCAACTTATTAAAGCACTTAATCTGTGAGCTCCATCTATTACGAAATATAATCCTGAATTATTTCTCCATAAAATAATTGCAGGTATTAATTCTCCATTTATATAACTCTCAACAAACTCTACAATTTTTTTTGCATCCCATTCATTCGTTTCTCTTTGAAAATCAGGTTTCCTTAAAAAAGGATAGAAAAATCCACCTGTAAAATTAGATATCGAAATGGAATTAAATAAATTCGTTGAATTCTGATTTCCAGTAACTTCAAAATCTTCTCTTGGTATAATTGCGTCTAAGTTTACTTTTGCCATATAGTTTTTTAATTATTGTGCCTAACTAGTAATAAGTCTGACGCTATCAAACTTATCACTCTTAAATTAGATAAATAGTTCAGATAATCGTCAGACTTTACTTATTTCAAATATACTATTAATCACCGAAAAACTGATAAATTAGTTTTGATAATTAACTTATTTTCAAAACTAATTCCTTCTTACTTGTAAACTTTACAGGAAACCACATTCAAGGTCTTTTTACACAAAATTCCTAGTCCCGTAGCAGTGAAAACTCATGCAGGTGGAAAACCACTATTTCTGGTGGTAGTAGAACGAATAAAGACACTTCGGGAGAAGCTCCTGACAACAGCAGGCATACAATTACGTACAACCCAAATTGCATTTCTCACTTAAGAAAATACAGAAATTGTTATGTTTTCATCAAAAATTATCCGTTAAAACTACTTTATTTAGTGTCGTGATTATTGCCTTTTAAAATATGAAAAACATGCAGCACATGAGGAAATATGGCATCCATGGATTCCTTTGCGCCATTGGTTGAACCCGGCAAAGCCAATACCAACGAATTTCCTAAAGTTCCCGCAACGGTTCTGGAAAGCATGGAATACGGCATGCGCTCCTGCCCGTAATTGCGTATGGCTTCCTCGATTCCTGAAATTCTGGTTTCTAATAAAGGTTCTAGTGCCTGCGGCGTAACATCTCTTGGCGAAAGCCCGGTTCCGCCTGTAAAAATGATCAATTGATTTTCTTTGGCGAAAGCTTTAGTTCGCTCTTGAATCACATCAATTTCATCAGGAATGACTTCGTAATGCGTCGTTTCTACTCCGCTAATTTCCAGTTTCTCGACAATTATTTTACCCGAACGATCTTGTTTATCTCCCGCAAAAATAGAATCGGAACAAACGAAAACCGCTGCTGTGATGGCGGTTGAAACTCTATTTTTGAAGGACGATTTTCCGCCTTCTTTATTGATTAATTTAATGGTAGAAATCTCAATATTCTTGTCAATCGGTTTCAGCATGTCGTACATGGTAAGCGCCACAATCGAAGCACCGTGCATCGCCTCGACCTCTACTCCAGTTTTGTACACCGTTTTTACATTGAAAATAATATCAATGCTCAGTCCGTTGATTTCATATTCCACCGATGTAAATTCAATTGGAATAGGATGGCAATCCGGAATCGATAAATGCGTATTTTTCACAGCAAATAAACCTGCCGTTTTAGCCATTTCCAGTACGTTTCCTTTGGGAACCAAATTATTCACAACGGCATCAATGGTGTCTTGAAGACTCACAATCACTGTTGCCTTTGCGGTTGCGGAACGGAGCGTACTTATTTTATGTGTGATATCAACCATTTTTTTATGTTTCAGATTTAAGGTTTCAAGACAATCCTTATCGACAACCGACATTAAGACTATTAAATATTTTCCTTCCCGTAAAAGTACTGTTTTCAAATATTTATTTTACCAAAAGTAGGCACATCTTCTACATTCTTCTTTTGGGAATAAACCGTTAGTAGATGATATTCCGGGAACAATCGCTATTTCTAAATCCAATTTTTCATCATATTCAATTTCTTCGCTTACTCTTCCAAAACAGATGGATCGCCGCCTTTTAATCAGACGACATGACCAAAACGCTAACACACAAAAATGATTTCTGCCTGCATAGCATACTGTAACAATTCCTCATCTAAAAGGATATCGTATCGAACAAAATTGCTATCGTTCAATTGAAATTACGAATTAAAGTTTGTGATTTTTGTTTCGTTTTATTGTGTTCCCATTTGTTCCGTTTTTCATACCTCAACATCTGAAACGGGAATAAACTACTAAAAAAACTATTCAAAATACTGATAGCCAATATTTTATATTATTTAAAATATAAAAGCGTAATTTTGACTAAATTAGCAATAATTAATAACTAAATATTTAGTCCCATGAAAATCTCTCTTCTTTTATGTATACTGTGTGCCAGTATAGGATTCCAAAGCTGTAAAAAAAATGAAAACGAAAAAGTCGTTAATTCTAAAAAAATCGCCGTTGAAAAACCTGTAAGTGTCCAGTGCTATAAAGCTATGTATGAAAAAGATACCATAGATTTAAAAATGAATACTTTAAAAAACGGAAAAATAACCGGCGAGATGGTGATGAAATTTTTTAACACCCCAAAAAAGATTGGAAAAATTGCTGGAGAATTCAGTGGAGACACGCTATTTGCAAGCTACACCTTTATTCAGGGCAATGATAAAAAAATAACATTTAAAAACCCAATGGCATTTTTAAAACGAGGAGAACAACTTATTTTAGGAAATGGAAAAATGCTAAACACTATGGGAGCCACGTATTTTGATAAAAGCTCACCTATAGACTTTGAAAGTGTGAAGTTTAAGTTTTCAGCGGTTGAGTGTGTAGCTGAATAAGGAACGATTCGAGTCTAGTTATACTCCCTTTGATGATAACCAAAAAGAGTAAACAATAAAAGTTTTTTTGGAAAATAGCAGCCTTAAATGCATTTCAATTTATTTGCCTTTTAAAAGAATATCAATTAATTGAAATATAGTATCAAAATTCTTGATTTACATATTAAGTATGCTGTCCGGGCAGGCTATTCACTACAAGTCCGCAGGGATAAGTCCATAAAATAAAACTTCAAACGAGCTTCCTTCGGTCGCTGTTTTCATGTTTATTTTATAAAAGGACTTTTTCCTTTGCGGGCTTTTTGTTGCTATCCTTGACAGGAAATCGATATTCCTTAACTGCCAAATCACTATTCTAAACCAATAAAAAATAGTATCTTTAAAATATGAAAAAACATCACACTATTATTATTGCAGGAGCCGGCGGAATTGCCGAAGCTGTTGGTTTGATATTAATGGAATGGAGCACCGTAGCGCCAACAATTTTCATTGGTGACAGAACCCATTCAAAAGCACAAAAAGTAGCTCAATGGATTCAAGAAGGAACAACAAAAAATGGATTAATCCAAGATTTTCATCTTGCAGAAAATGGTTTAAACGAGGAAATGAAAGCAATCTTAAGTCAAGGAGACATTATTCTTGACTGCTTACCGGGCAGCCAAGCGCCAAGAATAGCGCAATTTGCAAAAGATTATAACCTTCATTACGCCAACCTAACAGAATATGTTGCTGAAACCGAACAAATAATAGCCTTAGCAAAAGATGCCAAAACTGGTTTTGTACTTCAAACCGGCTTAGCTCCAGGATATATCGATTTACTCGCTAATGGGCTATTCCAACAATTTTGCAAGGATTTTGAAGTAGATGCTGTAGATAAGCTGGAATTTAAAGTTGGAGCGCTAACCAATCATGCCGTTGCTCCACATTATTATGGTTTTACGTGGAGTCCCGTGGGTGTGGCTACTGAATATATAAAGGACACTATCGTACTTCGGGATTTCAAAAAAACAAATCGGCCATCATTATCTGAAAGAGCCACAATCATTATTGACGGAATCACCTACGAGGAAGATCTCACTTCCGGTGGCGCTGCAGATTTGCCAGATGCTTTGTCCGGAAAAGTAGGTTCACTCGATTACAAAACATTACGTCATCCAGGACATTATGCGTGGATACAAGCGCAACTAAATGATTTAGATAACACAGCAGATACCATTAAAAGCCTACAAGAAAAAATGGAAGCCATAATTCCACATATTGAGGATGACCAAATTATTTTGTATGCTGCCGTACAAGGGAAAGATGCATTAGGAATTTTACGAAGACGAGAAATTGCCAAGCGGATTCTTCCGCAAATTGTTGGGAAACATCAATTACGGGCAATACAAACCACAACTGCAGCGCCATTAGCACAAGTAGCACAACTTTTGCTTGAATCGTCTCTCAGCGGAGTGATTCTCCAAAGCAAAATTAATCCGATAGCCTTTTTGAATGGTAATTATATTGTACCCGTTTATGGTAAAGTATTAACTAAATAAAACATTAAGACATCGTAACGTAGTTTGAAATCTTAATTAAATTCATCGACTTTTCAGCAGATTTCCTTTTTGCATCATCTTATATTTTTTCAAAATGGAAACAAAATATTCAATAGCCTTCTATACTTCGGAAACCATAATAGTATTAGTAAAAGCTATGAAGGAAAAATTATTTGAGAAAGTAAGATGGTTTAACAGTAAAAATTCGATCGCTCATATTACGATTTGTGAATTCATAGCTACCGACGCTGCAATTGAAATTATCAAAAATAAACTAAACCTGTTATGTGATACTTTTGAACCTTTTGAAGTTTATCTGAATGGTTTTGATTCGTATTCCAATGGCGCTTTTGTTATTACTCCCAATGAAGATTCCAAAATCAAGCTAAAAGTGATAATGAAAAAAGTTACTAAATCGCTTCGTTCCATAAAAACAAAAAAAAGTAGTGCTCCTCATATATCTATTGCCCGTAAACTTAAACCTGATAATCTTGAAATTGCAAAACACTTATTTACAACAGTAAATACTTCATTTTTATGCGATACTATTGTTCTTCGCGAGTATAATCCTATTATAAAACAGTTTTTCATAACGAATACCTTTACATTCAATAATAATCCGCAACCTGAATTTATACAAGGGAAGCTTTTTTAACTGAAATTTTTTAGCTCATATGATTTACTTTATTTTAAACAGTCTGCGAGACTACGATTAAAACAATCGCAATCAAAGCTAAAAAGAGACCTGCATAATTCATTTTTGTTAGTTTTTCCTTAAAAACAAAAATTCCAACAAGGCTTCCAATCACTATTACTCCCATATTCATACCGGCAAAAACCGTTGAAGGATTTTCAGCGAAAGCTTTATGCGCTTTTAGATAGAAAAGTATGTTTCCAAAATTGAAAATCCCCACCAAACCTCCAAAAAAAATATTTTTGAAGTTTAATGGAATTCTAGTTCTTATCAAGTCATAAATAACGGCGCCAATCATAATGAATAAAGCGATTCCAAAAACTACAAATAATGACGTAGTATATGGTAAAGTAGTGTGAAGTGCAATTTGCTTGAAAAGAATATCGATAATTCCAAAGCCCAGTAAAACAACCGTTGGATAAATCCATTTATTTTCTGTTTTTTCGGAAGGTTTGGCTAGAATAAGCAGTAACGCAGGAAAACCTATCAAAAGGGCTGTGATTTTTAGGTTATTGAATTCTTCTTTGAATAACAACCATGCAGCCAAAATGGGTATAAAAAGCGAAAGCCTTTGAGCTGCATCAGTTTTTACAATTCCTACCCGTTTGATTGAAGCCGCCAAAAAAAGAAAGATAGCTGGCAACAAAATCCCAAGAGGAATATAAATTCCCCAAGGTGCCAAGGTTACTAAGTTTGTTACATCAGGACTGAAGAAAAAATAACAAAGAATAAGCGCAAATACATAATTCCAAGCAACAATTTGAACAGGACTGACTTCATATCTGCGAGCCACTTTAAACAACACTCCAACAGTAACACTGCAAATAATACTTAAAATAAGAAATAACATAGCAAATTTTTAGAGTGCAAAATTACCATATATTGTCCTTTCAAATACTGCTTTTATAAAATTTTAATATGAACTTCCGTTCTTCATCCAAATTATGGCTTGCACTAAACGGTTCAGTGAATAACAAACATTTAGATTCGTGTCATAAAGATATTCCATGATTTCCACTACTTTTGCATTATGGATTCTTTTACTCAAATCGCTTTAGGAATTGCCATAGCCGAAGTTTGCGCTGGCAAAAAACTTAAAAACAAAACGGTTTTATACGGTTCAATTCTGGGGACAATTCCAGATTTAGATATTGTTGTGGGATTATTTTTAAATCCAGTAGATGCAGTCTTGATTCACCGAGGTATTAGTCACTCCCTTTTTCTTTTTCTGTTTTTATCGCCTTTATTGGGTTGGATTATTTCAAAAATAGAAAGAGCCAAAATCAACTTCATGCAAGCAACAGCAATGGCATTTTGGTGTTTATTTACCCATGTTTTATTGGATATGTTTACGTCTTGGGGTACACAAATTTTATGGCCTTTAGATTATCGGTTTGCATTTAAAACCATTTTTGTAATTGATCCGCTGTACACCATTCCACTAGTAATTTCATTGATTATGGTCTGGAAAACAAAAGACACCATACTTCGTAAAAAATACATCTTCAGAGGATTATTCATCAGTAGTTCCTATTTGCTTTTGTCCTGTTTTATAAAAATATACGCCTTGAAACAATTTGAAAAAGCGTTATTAAAACAAGGAATAGAATATTCCGAAATTATCGTTAAACCCACCGCTTTCAATCTCATTTTATGGAATGCTAATGTTGCAACTCAGGAAAATTACTTATTGGGAGACTATTCTCTTTTTGACACACAACCCATTTCGTTCACTGCTTACAGCAAAAATAAAATTTTAGAATCGCAATTAAATGGTAATTCGGATTTTGAGAAACTCCAAAATGCCAGTGAAGGCTGGTATATCATTTCTCAAAAAAATCAATCTTTATACTTCAATGATTTGCGCTTTGGATTGTTAAATGACAACCCAAAAAACCCGCAATTTGCATTCAGTTATCAATTTATTAGAAACAACGATAAATTAAAAGCAGTAGAAGTCCCTAAAAACAAAAGAGACGGAAAGCGACTTCTTCAAAAAATAGTGATTCGATTGAAAGGAAACTAGAAGTTTTTTAAAATATCAATCACTCTTCAACCATCCTGTGATACTCATTCTAGTATTTTGGGTAACCAAAACTTCATGAACTAATTCGTCACTCTTAAAGAAAACAGTTTTACCCTGAGTAGGCGATATTTTTTGATTGTTATCCAATTGATGAATGAGTAATTCACCACCGTCACTTTCTTGCCAATTGCTATTCAAATAGCTAATCATTGAATATTTTCGGCTGGGATTATTCTTGAATTGATCCAAATGTTTTAAATAAAAATCACCCGATTCGTACAACGAATAATGAAATTCGTACCCCGTTATTCCGGCATAACAACTTTGATTCAAATAAATAATAAAGGCTTCTATTTGGGCAAAGAATTCATTTTCGAATGCATTGTTGTGTTTTTTATCCAACCAATAAATGGAATCGCTTCGTATCGCACCATCATAAGAAACTTTCTCTGAGTTGCCAATTCCAGCTTCCATCAAGAGACTTTTTTGGTTCAAAACAATTAAATTTTGTTTTAGATTATTGGCCAAATCGGTACTCAAAAAATGTTCAGATATCCCCACTTTATTTTCAATATAAGAGGCAATTAAATCCTCAAAGCTATTTTCCATGACATTTGCATTGACTGAAAATACCGCCAACGGGACAAGGTAGACTAATAAAAATCGTTAAAGCTTGATTCTGAAATAAATAAAAATTAAAGTGTAAACTTCTTTCGTAACCAAGAAGAAAAGTAAAAACAAAATATCAATTTTAAGCAGAAAAGTCATTTAAGAAACCACAAAATATTGATTTCTTAAATGACTTATATGGTAAAAAACAGTACGTTCTTTATAGTTTACTGATAAAGCTACCGTAAATATCCTTGAACTGATAGCCTTCAGAAAAACGGTCTTTGCTTAGTTTCTTGTATTCAACCAATCCCCAAAGAATAAATTCCTTCATGAAAAATTTATCTTCTTTTTCCAGTTGCGGTTGGTATTTTTTGATTAAAATTTCAAGCGGAACGATACTTCCCAAAATTCTTTCATATTCTTCATCAGAACAATCATCTAATAATTCAAAACCACTTTCGGCAAAAAACCATTCAATAATATCCGTATAAACATTTTTTACCCCTTCTTTCTCTAATTTTTCAATCTTTGGAAAATAAGCCGGAAAAAAAGTATGAATCGCATCGCCCAATAAATGTTGCGCTACAGCGGCAGCTCCCTCCTGCTCTCCTTCATAAACCAATTCTACTTTTCCGGTTATGGCAGGAATAATTCCCATAAAATCGGATAAACGTAGAGTTGTTTTGTCGGCTCCGGACTTCAAAGCCCTTCTTTCTGCAGTACTTAATAAATTCTCAAAAGCAGTAATGCTCAATCGCGCACTTACTCCGCTTTTGTTATCAATATATTCGCTTTCTCTAGCTTCAAAACTGATTTGTTCCAATAAATCCCTTGCCAATGAAGGCACGTAAACCATATCATTTTGCGTTGCATCCAGTTTTGCTTCTTGTTCCGTAATGGTTCGGGCAATTTTAATGGTTTCCGGATAATGAGTTAATATTTGAGAACCTATTCTATCTTTTAATGGTGTTACAATACTACCACGATTCGTATAATCCTCTGGATTTGCCGTGAAAACAAATTGCATATCGAGTGGCATTCGCAACTTAAAACCTCGAATTTGGATATCGCCTTCCTGCAAAATATTAAACAATGCTACCTGGATTCTCGCTTGTAAATCCGGTAATTCATTGATTACAAAAATACAACGATTCGCTCTTGGAATCATCCCAAAATGTATCACACGATCATCCGCATAAGACAATTTTAAATTGGCTGCTTTTATTGGATCCACATCACCTATCAAATCCGCAACAGTAACATCTGGCGTAGCTAATTTTTCGAAAAAACGGTCGCTTCTGTGCAACCAAGAAATTGGAGTTTCATCGCCTTTGGTTTCAATGATGTCTTTTGCAAAACGGGAAATCGGTTGCAACGGATCATCATTAATTTCGGAACCCGTCACAAATGGAATGTACTCGTCTAACAATTCAATCATTTTACGTGCCAATCTGGTTTTGGCTTGACCACGAAGACCTAACAAATTGATGTTGTGACGTGATAAAATAGCTCGCTCTAATTCAGGAATTACGGTGTTTTCAAAACCATGAACGCCATCAAATGTTGGTTTTCCAGATTTTATTTTTTCTCTAAGATTAGAACGCAATTCATCTTTAATGCCTTTCCTTTCGTAACCTGATTTTTTTAATTCTCCGAGTGTTTTTATATTTTCTATTTTCATTTTTTTACTTTATTGTTATTTATTGGATCAACTGAACACTAAAATCTGAATATTGATCACTTATTTAATTCTCTTCTTTCGATTGGTTTCATAATCCTCAAAAATCATTTCGCCCAGTCCTTTTAATCCGGTATAAAATGCTTTACCCTGATTTGATTCCGTGAATTTATTTACGAATTTTTGCAGATACGGATCATTTGCAATCATAAAAGTAGTGATTGGAATGTGCAATTTTCGGGCTTGTTGCGCCTGATTGTAGCATTTATCAACGATATATTCGTCGAGCCCGTTACTGTTCATGTAATAGGAACCGTCTTTTTCGCGAACACAGCTCGGTTTCCCATCGGTAATCATGAAAATTTGCTTGTTGGTATTTCGTTTACGACGCAAAATATCCATGGCTAGTTGTAAACCTGCAACCGTATTCGTGTGATAAGGACCCACTTTTAAATACGGTAAATCCCGAATTGCAATCGTCCAGGCATCATTCCCAAAAACCAAAATATCTAACGTGTCTTTTGGATAACGTGTCGTAATCAATTCAGCAAGAGCCATTGCCACCTTTTTAGCAGGAGTAATTCTATCTTCGCCATACAAAATCATACTGTGACTGATGTCAATCATCAAAACGGTACTCATCTGAGATTTATACTGTGTTTCTTCGACAACCAAATCATTTTCAGTTAACATAAAATCCGCTACTCCATTATTGATTTGGGCGTTGCGTAAACTTTCGGTCAATGAAATTCGTTCGAGTCCGTCACCAAAATGAAACTCCCGAAATTCGCCGGTATGTTCGTCACCGTTTCCGGAATGTTTAGTTTTGTGATTCCCGCTTCCAGAACGTTTTAGATTACCAAAAATGTTATCTAAAGCTTGCTGTCGAATGGCGCGTTCGGTCTTGGCAGTTATTCCAATTCCCGAAGTTCCATCCTCTTTGAGCTCGTCGCGGATGTAGCCTTTTTTCTTTAAATCTTCGATAAAATCATCGATTGTGTAGTGTTCATCGGTCAGTTTATATTCTTTATCTAATTCCCGCAACCAATCGATTGCTTCATCAAAATCTCCAGAAGTATGCGTAATTAACTCTTTGAAAATACCAAAGAGTTTATCAAACGGAGATTGAAATGGTGCTTCGTATTGCTTGAAATAAAATCCTTTTTTATTATCATTTTTCATAGACAATAAAATTACATCAATAAAAATGTACTGAATACAAACGTTTATTAATTTTTAGTTAAAACAATACTGTGAAAAGGATATAATGAAACTAATTAAAAAATTGTCCATCTACATAGAACCACCTTCCATTTTCGAGTTTGAAAGTCGAAAGTTCATGATGAATTTGTTTTTGAAGTTTGCTGTCCAAAAAATAAGCTTTGAATTCAACCGTATTTTCTGTAGCACTTATAATCTCTAATTGAAGCCATTGATTTGAAGTTGCCCAATTTAGAATGTCGGATTTCGAATAGTATTTCCGTTCCGAAATATGTGTGGTTTCCAACAAATAATCGGCTTGATGAGTTGCATAAGCCGAATATCGGGAACGCATTAAGGATTCAGCTGTCGGCGCTTTTTGAATACCTTTTATAATTGGTTCACAACAATCCTGAAAAATTTTATGGGAACCGCAATAACACTTATTTCTCATTATTTTTTGATAATAATCGTTTAAAGAGATTCTGTTGCCTGACCATTAAGTCCTACTATTCGTTGATGCAGCTGATTCAATAATACTTGATAACGGCTTATTTCCATTAGATCTTCATCTTCCTCAGCAAAATCTAGAAGTTCGTCTAACTCCTCGCTAACTTCTACTAATTTATTGTTGGCTTCTTTTGCATTTTTTTCGGCAATAAAATCAATTATCTGCTGAACTCCATTTTTCACTTCGTTAAATTTATTTTTTTCCATAATATGAGTTTATATTTTATTCTTCTGAAGCCTTATCTTCATTGAATTTTTTAGTGATTTGTTTTAGTTTTTCCTTGCGCAACAGCACGGCTTGTTTGGCTTTATCTTGTGCTTTGTGCAACTTATCGTTATGCTTTTTGATATTTCTTTCGTTATTTCTGCTCATGTGTTTCCTTTTTAATAATCAAATCTGTTCCTTGATCTAAAACTACTGCAAAGTTCGGTTTTATTATTAAACTAAAATTATATTTAATTTGATTCTTTCTTCTTGTTAGAAAATTGCAATCACAATTTGGAATTTATACCAATGAATGAAAAACCAATTTATTTATATTCAAATAGCTAATACTACAATTGTCACGCTATAACCATTTATCATGTCCAGTGATTCATAAAAAAGTTTTTTATGATCAGAAAACTATTAAAAATAATAATCCATTAGGCGTAATTATTTAGAGTAAACAACAGCATAAAATCACACAATATAATGAAATTCATAATTTTGAATTACTAAATAACTTAACAAAACATTGAGTAACATTTATAAAATTTTACCATCATGCTGTACCTCAAATTATGTTATATTTTATTGTAACAAACCTATTCCGTTTAACTTGAAATAGAGATAGAAAAAAACAAAAAAAATCGGAATAGGCGAACCTATTCCGATTTTAACTATTCTGAAATTATAAATTTCTAAACTACATTACCGTAATAATATTTCTTTATTCTAAAATAAAACTCACAGTTACATTTGCTGTAATATTGATTTCTCCTACTGCAAGCGTTTCTCTAGGTGCATCAGCATCACTTCTTTCCATTGTTTTCATTGCTGAATACATCGGTTGCGGATAAAACGTTTGTGAATTATCAGATATAGTCATTGCACGACCTACTTTTTGTCCTAAAACAGACACATAATCTTCCGCTTTTAATTTTGCCTCTTTCATTGCTAATTTTCTAGCTTCCGATTGATATTGCGCTAGTTTTGAAGATTGAAAAGTAACATTATCAATTCTATTAATTCCTTGGTCTACCAATCCTTCCATCAATTCATCATATTTTGACAAATCTCTCAAAAGAATTTCAATAGTTTGAGTTGCGTTGTAGCTGTGTTTCTTTTTTTCGTAATCGTATTGTGGATTCAATGCAACACGTTGTGTTTTATAATCAGCCGGTGCCAAATTCATTTTTTTGATAAATTTTATAACAGCCTCTATCTTTTCATCATTTTGTTTTTTTACATCTTTGGCATTATTTCCTTTAGTTTCAACAGTTACCGCAATAGTAGCTTGATCTGGAACAACCTTTACTTTCCCTTCTCCATTAACATTAACTTGAGGAACTTGCTTCACTTCTTGTCCATAAGACATAGAAATAAATAGAATGGACAGAATAAATAGTGCTTTTTTCATTTTTTTATTATTTAATTGTTTGTACTAATTGCTTTTCAAAAGTTGTGCCATTATAGTTTCCCCATCTTTTCCATCACAAAAAGAATGATAATTGGAATTGCCAATAATACCACCATCAAAGTGTGGTCTACTAACAAAGTTGGTTCTTTTACTAAAGTGATTAAATAACCTCCCACCGCACCACCAAAATGTGCCGTATGACCAATATTATCATTTTTAGCTTTCATTCCGTAAATAGAATACAGCAAATAAAGGATTCCAAAAATGTAAGCAGGCATTGGAATAATAAAAAAGATGCCCAACATCATATCAGGCTGCAGCAATATTGCCGAATATAAAACTCCTGTTACAGCTCCAGATGCTCCTACAGCCCTATAACCATAATCATTTTTGTGAAAAACCATTGTTAATAAACTTCCAAAAATCAAACTTCCAAAATAGACCAGCAAAAACGAAAAATCACCTAAATAACTAATAACGACAGGAGCAAAAAACCAAAGTGTCAACATATTAAAAATCAAATGCGTCATGTCAGCATGCAGAAAACCAGACGTTAACATTCTGATTTGTTCACCGGAACGAATACTTCCAACATGAAATTCGTATTTTCTAAAAAAAGAAAGATCATTAAATCCTTTATAACTAATTAAAACATTTACTACAATTATTACTATTAAAACGGTATTCATAAAGTATATTTATTGTGAATTGTAAAGATAGTCATTCTAAAATACGGATATAGTAAGCTGTCAAATTTTATCTCAACAATCATTTTTACATTATATTTGCATAAAAAATTCTGCATGCAATTCCTTATTTTTATTATTGCTTACCCCTTTCTTTGGATCGTTTCTATACTGCCATTTCGTATTTTTTATGGTTTATCTGATGTAGTTTACTTTTTAGTATACCACGTGATAGGATACCGTAGAAAAGTTGTTCGTACAAACCTAGTCTTGGCTTTGCCGCATCTTAATGAAGAAGAACGTCTTATTATCGAAAAAAAATCATATCATCATTTATGCGATATGTTTATGGAAATGATAAAAACCATGACAATTTCATCGGAAGAAATGAACAAAAGATTTACAATCACAAATCTGGAGGTCATGAAGGATTACGAAGAAAAAGGCAAAAGTATCATGCTTATCGCTTCGCATTATGCAAGTTGGGAGTGGCTGATTACATTGAATCAAAAAATATCTTTTCGAGGAGTAGCCGTTTATAAAAAATTAGCAAATAAATATTTTGATAAACTCGTAAGAGATATTCGCTCTAAATACAACACGGAATTAGTTCCTACTAGCAAGACAATTCCATTGATTGCTTTTAACAAAAAAAACAATATTAACTGCGTGTATGGACTAGCGAGTGACCAATCTCCAAAAGCAGACAGAATATTTCACTGGAAAAGTTTTATGGGTGTAGAAGTTCCAGTACACACAGGACCTGAAATGCTGGCCAAAAAATATGGCATGACCGTTGTTTTTGCAAAAGTCAAAAAGGTAAAAAGAGGATATTATGAACTTACAATTATCCCAATTAGTGATAATCCTAATTCAGTCCCTAATTTTGGAATTACTGATGCGTACATTAATGAAGTAGAAAAACAAATTCTGGAAGCTCCTGAATATTATTTCTGGACACATAAAAGATGGAAACACAGGCGATAGTATTAAGTCGCTGTTTTCAGTTAAAAAAAAATCACTAATTCAAAAACATACGCTTTTGAATTAGTGATTTTTTTTATTTTTAAAAGTTCAATTCTGTTATAATGAAAACCAGTTTTTTACCAATTCATCCTCTAAAGGTTTCGCGTTCTTATTGACAAACTCATTTGTAGAAGGATTATATGCGTAATCTAAAGCCCATGTTTTATGATTTTCGGCCAATGCTTTTATTCCGTTACAAACAAATTCAATTTCAGCATTTGTAGTTGTAGGATGAATAGACATTCTAATCCAACCCGGTTTTCTAATTAAATCTCCAAGAGTAATTTCGTCAATTAATTTGTGGGAAGTTTCTTGGTCAACATGCAATAAAAAGTGTCCGTAGGTTCCCGCGCAACTGCAACCGCCACGAGTTTGAATTCCGAATTTATCATTCAATAATTTAACGCCCAAGTTAAAATGTAAATCTTCCACAAAGAAAGAAATCACTCCTAGCCTATCATGATGCTGTCCTGCAAGAATTTTAATATTGGAAACATTCCCTAATTCCGAGAAAATATAATCTACGATTTCGTGCTCTCTTTTTAAGATATTTTCAATTCCCATTTGCTCTTTCAACTGAACAGCTAATGCAGTTTTTATGACCTGAAGAAAACCCGGAGTACCACCATCTTCTCTATCTTCAATATTATCAATGTATTTGTGTTCTCCCCAAGGATTCGTCCAACTTACCGTTCCGCCACCTGGATTATCAGGAACTAAATTTTGGTATAATTTTTTATTAAAGACCAAAACTCCGCAAGTTCCAGGTCCTCCAAGGAATTTATGTGGTGAAAAGAAAATGGCATCTAAATAACTTTCAACATCTTCAGGATGCATGTCGATTTTCACGTAAGGCCCTGAACAAGCAAAATCCACAAAACAAAGTCCATTGTTTTTGTGCATGATTTTTGCCACTTTATGATATGGAGTTCTGATTCCCGTAACATTCGAACATGAGGTAATAGAAGCTATTTTAAAAGGTCGTTCTTTATATTTTTCTAATAAAAGTTCCAGATTTTCTATGCTGAACAATCCATCTTCCGAAGAAGGAATAACCTCAACATCGGCAATTGTTTCCAACCAAGATGTTTGATTGGAATGATGTTCCATGTGCGAAATAAAAACAATTGGTTTCTTTTCAGCTGGAATAGTGATAAAATTTTTTAAATTTTCTGGTACTTTTAAACCTAAAATACGTTGAAATTTATTGACTACGCCCGTCATTCCAGTTCCATCGGTAATTAAAACATCATCAGCACTTGCATTCACATGATGTTTGATAATGTGACGCGCTTGATGATACGCTTTAGTCATGGCAGTTCCTGAAACCGTGGTTTCAGTATGCGTATTGGCCACAAAAGGACCAAATTGATTCATTAATTTTTCTTCAATAGGACGATACAAACGACCACTCGCCGTCCAATCCGTATAAATAATTTGTTTATGTCCGTAAGGAGATTCAAACTCTTGATCTATTCCGATTATGTTATCGCGGAACTGTTGAAAGTATTGCTCTAATTGTGTTGGCGCTTCTTTGGTAATCATTGTATCTCTAATTTGAGTTCAAAGATATAGGTTTTCTTGGTATTTCTGAAATTAGAAACTTATTTGAGGATCAGTTATGAAATTCGGTAATGCTATTTTTTAATACTTCCAAAAAAAGAATCATTTTTCCAAATTTAGCCCCGGTTGCAGTGAAAATCCTTTTCCTTTTTTCTTTAAAAAGGAAAAGATTGCAACGGAAAACGGGAACGATATTTCTGAAAAGCACCAATAACTCGCTCCATGACAGGAAACAAATTTGGCTTAAAAAAATCTAGAACTATAAATCAAATCCTAAAGAAAATTGCAGCACTCTATTTTGAGCTTTGCCTTCATCATATAAATCTCCTAAACCTAAATGATAACGCACTCCTAAACTAATACCGGAATCCGTTTTAAATCCTCCTCCAAAGTTCATTCCCCAATCAAAATTATTAGGATCATATTCTTGTGAACTACTAAAAAGTCCATCGTATTCTTCTTTGTGCGAAACTGCTAATCCAATTTGTGTACCCACTTCCAAAAAGAAATTTTTAGAAGGATAGGCTTTAAGCATTAATGGTAAGTTTATGTAATCTAATTTTTGGGTAAAAGTCCCACTGCTATTTGTTATTTCATATCCTTGTTGAGAATACATTAATTCAGGTTGAATAGAAAAGCTTTCGCTAATAAATGACTCGCCATAAACTCCTATATGAAAACCGTGTCGTTGCTCCGTTTCTCCATCTCCGTCAAAACTTACGGCTGCTAAATTATAACCTCCTTTTATCCCTCCATTCGATTTAGGAATCGTATTGTCCTGCGCATTCATTGATGTTATTACACAAAAGAATAAAGGTATTGTTATCTGTTTTATTTTCATCTTTTTTGTTTTTGATTATTCAAATTCTACTTTTATTTCCCTCCATTGGCACGAAGATCAGTAATACATTGCGCATCTAATTGTGGAGCTGCACCGCCTGAAACCATGTTAGAAATACCGCCTCCTGTTTCTGAAGACCAATACATCAAACACGTTTTTTCTATACAATGTTTTGGATGTTCTGCATCTTCGTGATTGCTTTGCAAAGGTGTCCCAAGGTTTGTCAATCCTAGTATGTGACCGAACTCATGAGTGATTACTGTTGTTTCTAACAAACTTCTGTTGGGTTCAAATGGACTGTCACTCAAACTTCGAATAGTTTGTTCGTAAATAACAAAAGAAGTATTTCTATAAGCCGTTCCAAGAATAACTGATGTATCTGTATCCTTCGAAGATTTTCCATCTGCAAAAAATGCCCAAACTGCAATTTCATCAGCATTGTTGTATTTTGTTCTGTTCACATCTTCAATACTTACAATTTCTTCATTTGTGTAAGGCGAATTTCCAGGCGAAGGTATAGAACGTTTGACAACACGAATACCGTTTGGGTTGTATGTTCTTGCTGTAAGAAAATTTATAAAATTATTAATTGAGGTACTGCTTGGTTCAAAACCAGCTACATATACCACTTCAATAACCATACTCTTAAATTTTTTATCAGATAATAAATCGTTGGCAGAACTTCCTGTTGGCTGTTTATTAGTTACTGGATTTATTGCAACTGGATTATCTAAGGGATCATCTTCATTTGAACAGGAGGTTACTGATAGAAACAAACCTAGCGCGAGTAATGTAAATATTTTTTTCAAAGTTTTTCTAAATTAGTAGTTTTGATAGTATCTTAATCGAACACGGATTTATGCTCTCAGTCATTTACGAAAACTAACGTCTTTTGGATTAAAAATATTGTCTTCAATAATTTAAACAAAAATTCATACCATCATATTTCAAACGAAAAAACCCTTTCAAATGTTATTTTGAAAGGGTTCGTTTTATATATGAATACGAAATTATATTCCGGCAATTGCTTTTATTTCATCAATGATTCGTAATGCCAAAGCATCTGCTTTTTCTTGAGATGCCGCTTCAGTATAAATACGAATGATTGGCTCCGTATTTGATTTTCTAAGATGAACCCAATTTTCAGCAAAGTCAATTTTCACACCGTCAATGGTTGTGATATCTTCGTTTTTATATTTCTCCGTCATCGCAACAAGAATCGCATCTACGTCAATTTGTGGGGTCAATTCGATTTTGTTTTTACTCATATAATATTCAGGATACGAAGCACGCAAAGCAGAAACCGTCATTTTTTTGTTTGCCAAATGCGTTAAAAACAGCGCCACTCCTACTAAACTATCACGTCCGTAATGCAATTCAGGATAAATGATTCCACCGTTTCCTTCACCACCAATTACGGCATTATTCTTTTTCATTAATTCTACCACATTCACCTCACCCACGGCACTGGCTTCATAGCTTCCGTTGTGCAAATTAGTCACGTCACGCAACGCACGAGAGGAAGACATATTCGAAACGGTATTTCCTGGTGTTTTGCTTAAAACATAATCGGCGCAAGCCACCAAAGTATATTCTTCACCAAACATTTCACCGTCTTCGCAAATGAAAGCCAAACGATCCACATCAGGATCAACAACAATCCCTAAATCAGCTTTTTCTTTTACTACCAATTCTGAAATATCAGTCAAATGTTCTTTTAACGGTTCCGGATTATGAGGAAAATGTCCGTTTGGTTCACAGTATAATTCTACCACTTCAACGCCCATTAATTCCAATAATCTTGGGATAATAATTCCTCCTGAAGAGTTTACACCATCAACAACCACTTTAAATTTAGCTGCTTTTACGGCATCAACATCTACCAAAGGTAAATTCAAGACTTCATCAATATGAATATCCATATAAGCATCGTTAATCATAATAACTCCTAAATCATCTACATCAGAGAAATCGAAAGCTTCCGCTTCAGCAATTTCAAGGATTTTCAAGCCTTCTTCTCCGTTTAAGAATTCTCCTTTTTCATTTAATAATTTCAAGGCATTCCATTGTTTTGGATTGTGAGAAGCGGTAAGAATAATTCCACCTTCGGCTTTTTCAAGCGTGACAGCTACTTCAACAGTTGGTGTTGTCGAAAGCCCCAAATCAATCACATCAATTCCTAAACCAATTAAAGTATTTACCACCAAATTGTGAATCATTGGTCCCGAAATACGGGCATCACGACCTACAACAACAGTGATTTTTTCTTTTCCAATATATTTTTTCAACCAAGTTCCATACGCCGAAGCAAATTTAACGGCATCAACAGGCGTCAGATTATCACCTACTTTACCTCCTATTGTTCCGCGAATTCCCGATATTGATTTTATTAAAGTCATCTTATTTCTATTTTAAATTTTGAATTATAAATATTAAATTACTCACAAATATAAAAAGTTGTTACTGTTAAAGGCACTTAGACTTCATTTATTTTTTTTACAAAACTAAATTTCTATTGTATGGATTCAACTTTGAAACTTTGTATCTTTGAAACTACAGAACTTTAAACAATGAATTTCTTAGCACATATTTATCTTTCCGGTGATAATGATTTAATCAAAATTGGCAATTTTATGGCTGATGGAATTCGGGGGAAGCATTTTGAAAGTTATCCTTTAGAAATTCAAAAAGGAATCATTTTGCATCGTGCTATTGACACATTCACCGATGCCCATCCCATTTTTAGAAAAAGTACCAAACGCCTTCATGAAAAATACCATCATTACGCAGGTGTAATAGTTGATGTTTTTTACGATCATTTTTTGGCTAAAAACTGGAATAGGTATTCCGATGAAAAATTAGAAGAATTTGTAGAACGCTTTTACCAATCCTTGCACGACAATCACAGTATTCTTTCGGAGAGAACTAAGGGAATGATGCCTTATATGATTGAACACAATTGGCTGGTGAGTTATCAAACGATTGAAGGAATTAATCGGATTTTAACTCAAATGGACCAACGCACCAAAAACGAATCTAAAATGCGTTTTGCCAGTCAGGAACTAACTGAATATTACTCGGAATTCGAAGCTCATTTTAGCGAGTTTTTCGAGGAATTAATCGCACATTCAAATATTAAAATAACCACTTTATGAAAAAAATAATTTTCCTACTCGTCTTAGCTGTTTTAGGTTGTAAATCGAATGAAAAAGCGGTTGAACCAACTGGCTTAGTAACTTCAAAAGCTATGGTAGTTTCTGCTCGTGAAGAAGCTTCGCAAATTGGGGTGGAAATCATGAAAAAAGGCGGAAACGCTTTTGACGCAATGGTTGCCACAGAACTCGCATTGGGAGTTTCTCATCCACAGGCAGGAAATATTGGTGGTGGCGGCTTCATGGTTTTCAGAAAAGCCAATGGCGAAACGGGTGCTATCGATTATAGAGAAAAAGCACCTTTGGCAGCGTCTAAAGATATGTTTCTGGACGAAAAAGGAAATGTAATTGAAGGGAAAAGTATTGCAACGGCTTTAGCATCGGGAATTCCGGGTACGATTGCAGGAATATTTGAAGTCCACAAAAAATATGGTTCTTTACCCATCAATGAAATTCTGGAACCTGTAATTGCCTTAGCAGAAAGAGGAGTTGTTGTCACTAAATTTCAAGCCGAAAGCTTGGCTTATTACAGTGCTTCCTTTATAAAAAGTAATGGTAAGAATAGTTTGTTTTCCAAAGCATACAAAGAAAATGATACCATAAAATATACCGCATTAGCAGCAACATTAAAAAGGATTGCGAAAAACGGGCGGGATGAATTTTACAAAGGAGAAACAGCTCAAAAGTTAGTAGCTTTTCTTGCTAAAAAAGGCGGAAATGCCACATTAGAAGATTTCAACAGTTATAATTCCAAATGGAGAACTCCAATTACTTTTAAGTATAAAAATTTAAAAATTACTTCGATGTCTCCTCCCAGCAGTGGCGGAATTTGTCTGAATCAAATCATGAAAATGATTGAGCCTTTCAACCTATCGCAAATGGGACACAATAGTATAAAAACCGTTCAAGTAATTACAGAAGCCGAACGACGAGCGTATGCCGACAGGAATTACTTTTTAGGTGATCCAGATTTTGTAAAACTTCCAACGAAAGAATTACTAAGTCCATCTTATTTAGAAAAAAGAATGAATGATTTTTCATTCGATCAAGCTTCTAAATCTTCGGATATTGCACATGGAAAAATTAAAGGATACGAAAGCAACCAAACCACGCATTATTCTATTGTGGATTCAAAAGGAAATTCAGTTTCGGCAACGACTACTTTAAATGATAATTATGGTTCCAAAATATATTGCGACGAATTGGGTTTCTTTTTGAATAATCAAATGGACGATTTCAGCGCCAAACCTGGAGTTCCCAACTTATACGGATTGACTGGAAGTGAAGCTAACAGCATTGCGCCGGGAAAAAGAATGTTGAGTTCCATGACGCCAACGATTGTAGAAAAAGACAACAAACTTTTCATGGTTGTAGGAACCCCGGGAGGTTCCACTATTATCACATCGGTGTTGCAAACGATATTGAATGTGTATGAATTTGATATGAGTATGCAAGAAGCGGTAAATGCACCCCGTTTTCACCATCAATGGCTGCCAGACGAAATTACTTTTGAACCCAATTCTTTCGATAAAGAATTATTGAGTGGTTTAAAGAAAAAAGGATATATCATTAATGAAAAAAATAAAGAAATTATTGGTGAAGTAGATGCGATTTTGATGTTGCCAAATGGAAAACTGGAGGGTGGCGCTGACAAAAGAGGCGATAACAAAGCCGTTGGTTTTTAAATTTATACTATTTCGAATGAAAAAGATTATTATTCTATTGAGTGTTTTGTCAATTGGTTGTAAAACCCAAAATGTAATGGTTCAACCTACTGGACTTGTTGCCAATGAAGCAATGGTCGTTTCGGCACGTGAAGAAGCTTCCAAAATTGGAGTTGAAATCATGAAAAAAGGCGGTAATGCTTTTGATGCGATGGTTGGTACCGAATTGGCTTTGGCTGTAGCCTATCCGTTTGCAGGAAATCTTGGAGGTGGTGGTTTTATGGTCTATAGAAAATCAAACGGTGAAATTGGTTCGTTAGATTACCGTGAAAAAGCGCCGATAGCAGCCACTAAAGACATGTTTCTGGACGAAAAAGGAAATGTTATAAAAGGAAAAAGTACTGAATCCCCTCTTGCTATTGGAGTTCCCGGAACGATTGCCGGCGTTTTTGCAGTTCACGAAAAATTGGGCTCATTACCAATTGAAGAAATTCTAAAACCTGTAATTGAATTGGCAGTAAGAGGTGTTATTGTTACCAAAAAACAAGAAGACCGATTGGCTGCATATCGAGACAAAATCATAACAGTAAATGGCGATAAAACATTATTTGCTACTGCTTTTAAAGAAAATGATGTTATAAAATATCCTGCGCTGGCAGCTACATTGAAAAAGATCTTAAAAAATGGCAGAGATGAATTTTACAAAGGAGAAACAGCTAAAATATTAGTCAAATACCTTCAGGAGAAAGGAGCAATAATCACTTTGGAAGATTTGGCCAAATATGAAGCCAAATGGAGAACGCCGCTTACTTTTGATTATAAAGATTTAAAGGTTATTTCTATGCCTCCGCCCAGCAGTGGCGGAATATGTCTAGCTGAAATATTCAAAATGATTGCACCTTATGACTTGGCTAAAATGGGTCATAATTCTACCGAAGCCATTCAAGTTATTGTAGAAGCCGAAAGAAGAGCGTATGCCGACAGAAGTTATTATCTGGGGGATCCGGATTTTGTAAAAATTCCCTTGAAAGCCTTAATGGATGAGGACTATTTGAAACAAAGAATGTCAAATTTTAGTTTTGAAAAAGCCACTTTATCATCGGATATAAAGGAAGGAAAAGTAACTTATAATGAAAGTACGGAGACTACCCATTATTCGATTGTAGATCAGTTTGGCAATGCGGTTTCGTCAACTACAACATTAAACGACGGATATGGTTCTAAATATTATTGTGATGAATTGGGCTTTTTCCTAAACAACGAAATGGATGATTTCAGTTCCAAACCAGGTGAACCGAATATGTTTGGATTAGTGGGGAATGAAGCCAACAGTATTGCGCCTCAAAAAAGAATGCTGAGTTCTATGACGCCAACGATTGTAGAGAAAAACGGAAAATTATTTATGGTAGTGGGTTCTCCCGGCGGTTCTACGATTATTACATCGGTATTGCAAACGATATTAAATGTTTATGAGTATCGTTTGAGTATGCAGGAAGCTGTAAATGCACCTCGTTTTCATCATCAATGGTTACCGGATTTAATCACTTTTGAACCCAATACATTCGATACTAAAACCTTTGAAACCTTGAAGTCAAAAGGATATCTTATCAATGAAAAAACAACACCAGTAATAGGAAAAGTAGATGCGATTTTGGTTTTACCAAATAAAAAAATCGAAGGTGGCGCTGATTTTAGAGGAGACGATAAAGCGGTTGGATTTTAGCCCTTCGACTGCGCTCAGGATGACTAAAAATTTAAATATTTATGAACTTTATACTTGCCTTAGAAAACACTTTTAAGCAAAATGAGAATCCTGAAAATGCTTTTGCCATGGCAAAATACATGAAGAATAACTTTCCGTTTTTTGGAATAAAAACGGAGGAACGAAGACGCATTTTTAAGGAAATTTGGAAAGAAAACAAAGAAGAGGTTTCGGCAAACGTAAGGGAAATTGCATTGGATTTATATTCAAAACCAGAACGGGAATTTCAGTATTGTGCCATTGAAATTTTGATAAAAGAACTTAAAGGAAATTACAAAAAGGAGGACATTCAACTGATTGAAAAACTGATACTGAATAACTCTTGGTGGGATAGCGTTGATACCATTGCAAAATATATTTTAGGTAAATATCTAAGAGAATTTCCATTGGAAACCAAAAATGTAATAGAACGATTTTCAAGGTCTGAGAATATGTGGTTGAACCGAAGTGCAATTTTATTTCAATTGGGGTACAAACAAAAAACCAGTGCTGATTTATTATTTTCCGAATGTTTAAAGCATTCGCATTGTAAAGAATTTTTTATTCAAAAAGCAATCGGTTGGGCATTACGGGAATATGCAAAATCAAATCCTGAAGATGTTCAAGAATTTGTAAAAACCAATACTTTAAAGCCATTAAGCAAAAAAGAAGCGTTAAAAAATATGTGTTAGGATTAAAATAATAGTAGTTTTGTAGCCCTCTTAAAAAGTATCATGTTCAAAAAAATAATAGCCAAACTAGAAGTAATAATTGCCGTAGCACAGTCTATATTGACTCCAAAACAGTTTATATTTTTATCTGCCGTTTTGGTTGGAATCTCCTCTGCATTTGCCGTAATAGTTCTGAAAACTTTTGCGCATTGGGTATTTTCTTTTGCAACTTATGTCAGCGGAATTTTAAAATTGGGTTTCGTTAATAGTATTCTACCTATAATTGGTATTGTGCTCACCGTTTTTGTCATCAAAAGAGTTTTAGGAGGAACAATACAAAAAGGGACTTCGCAAATTTTATATGCAGTAGCTAAAAAAGCAAGTATTATTCCAAAAAAACAAATGTACGCCCAAATTGTAACCAGTTCATTAACGGTTGGTTTGGGAGGTTCCGCAGGTTTAGAAAGTCCGATTGTAATTACAGGAGCCGCTTTTGGTTCAAACTATGCACAAAAATATAAATTAAGTTATAAAGACCGAACTTTACTAATTGGTTGTGGAGTTGCAGCCGGAATTGCTGCTGCCTTTAATGCACCTATTGCTGGAGTATTATTTGCTATCGAAGTACTGTTGGTAGATGTTAGTATTGCAGCCTTTACACCTATCATGATAGCTGCTGCCACAGGAGCTTTAGTTTCTGTAATTGCATTGAACGAGGAAATTTTACTATCCTTCAAACAGCAACAGAGTTTTGATTATCATAATATTGCTTTTTATATTCTTTTAGGTTTATTTACCGGATTCATTTCCGTTTATTACTCCCGAAATTTTCAGAAAGTAGAACATTTTTTCGCAAGACTTAAATTATCACCCTATAAAAAAGCGTTGTTTGGTTCTTCAATTTTAGCCATTCTTATTTTTATTTTTCCAACACTTTTTGGAGAAGGATATGAAAGTATCAAAACATTATCAGAGAACGATCCCGGAAAATTATTAGAAAACACATTATTCAGTAGTTTTCGCGATAATAGTTGGGCACTTTTACTTTTTGTAGGGTGCACGATGATGATAAAAGTTTTTGCGACAGGAATTACTTTAGGCAGTGGTGGTAATGGTGGAAATTTTGCTCCTTCCCTGTTTCTCGGATCTTATGTTGGTTTCTTTTTTTCCAAATTTTTAAATCTCACAGGACTTACTAAATTACCCGTTAGTAATTTTACTTTGGTGGGAATGGCAGGTATTTTGAGCGGTTTATTTCATGCTCCCTTGACTGCGATATTCTTAATTGCTGAAATTACAGGAGGATATAACTTGATGATTCCGCTGATGATTGTGGCATCAATCAGTTTTGCTATTTCAAAGCGTTTTGAAAAACACTCGATGGATGTGAAAAATCTCGTGCAAAAAGGGCATGCCTTTACCAGTAATAAAGACACTAATGTACTTTCTACACTAGAGACAAGTACCATTATTCAAACAGATTTTCTTACGGTAACTCCTAATGAAAATTTAGAAAGACTCGTTGATCTCATTTCTCATTCCAACCAAGTGATATTTGCAGTAGTTGATACCGAACAGAACTTATTGGGCATTGTTCATTTTAATGATATTCGCGAAATAATATTCAATAATTACCGCGTTAAATATACATTGGTGAAGGAAATAATGCTGAAACCTGTTGAAACAATTTCACCGGACGACAGCATGGAAATGGTCATGAATAAATTTGAGAAATCGAAAAAAGCATTTTTACCGGTACTTAAAGACGGAAAATATCACGGTTTTATTTCTAAATCTGTTGCGCTTGAAGCTTATCGAACAAAACTGAAATCAATGACGATTGAGTAGGTCATTTATAGTCTAAAAAAAGAGATATTTCGCTATCAACATTTTGCAATTACAATAAGATAAGAGTTTTTAGAAGAAAAAATCTGAAGTGAAATTTTAAAAAAAAGCAGACCTGTAAGCCGGATTCTGTCTCCAATAAATTAGAGCCTTATCATTTATCTAGATCCCGCATTACTGCGAGACTCAAGCTATCTACCCTTCAACAACGGACGAGAAGCCCTTAAATGCTGATATACTTGATATTTCACCGCATAGAGTTTACCTGGTTTCACTACAGCATTACCTGTACATACTTTCTGTTGCACTTGTCCTAATCTCGTCCGTAAAGACGAGACCGACGGGTGTTACCCGCTATGCTTCCCTTTGGTGTCCGGACTTTCCTCCCTCTTGATTGCTCAAAACGGCGATAAGGCGGTCTGCGGTGCAAATTTACACTATTTAATTCTTTTTTTTCATTTACTGCTACTTACTTTAACAAGCCTTTTACAATCTATTCATAATAAAATAGTTACCTTTATTAACTAACTATAAATTCTTTATTATGTCAAATATGTATCATTATGCCAGCGTTTCTAAAGCCTTAGACGATTTGAATGAGATGGGATTTACCTATGATTTCAATCTCCATGAGGAAGACATTATAAAAAACCCAAGCCACTATGAAATTCAACATATTTACCGCTACGAAGGAGATACCAATCCAGATGATGAAGCAACGGTTTATGGTATAAAATCAACTTCTGGAAAAAAAGGTGTGTTTGTAGCGGGATATGCCGCAAATTCAGATAATGGTGCCGCAAGAGTTTTAATCGATCTTAGCATCAAAGGAAGAGACAAGTAAGCTCGTTTTCTAAAATAATTTAAAACTAAATCAAGAATTTAAATCAATTATTTTTTAGGAGCTTATTCCAGCTATCCGTTACAATCTTATACGCCGAACCCCGGCGCATAAGGATTTTCGCTACTATCTGGGCTAGGGAATTTGAGAAACAAAAACCATTCTGAAAATTATAAAATCTTTCAATCCTTAAATTTTTGCATCTTTAAATTAAAACCTATATTTGCTTTCGAATAAAATTTCTATGGAACAATTTGTTGTATCGGCCCGTAAATATCGTCCTCAAACGTTTAAAGATGTTGTAGGACAAAAAGCCATTACTAATACTTTATTGAATGCCATAGAAAGCAATCACTTAGCTTCAGCATTATTATTTACAGGACCTCGTGGCGTTGGAAAAACAACTTGTGCCCGTATTTTGGCTCGTAAAATTAACCAGCCTGGATATGATGATCCTAATGAAGATTTTGCCTTTAATGTTTTCGAATTAGATGCCGCTTCTAATAATTCTGTTGATGATATTAGGAATCTTATTGACCAAGTTCGGATCCCACCACAAACGGGACAATACAAAGTATACATTATTGATGAGGTTCACATGTTGTCTTCGGCAGCTTTCAATGCTTTTCTGAAAACACTGGAAGAACCGCCTAAGCACGCCATTTTTATTTTGGCTACGACCGAAAAACATAAAATTATTCCAACGATACTTTCTCGTTGTCAGATATTTGATTTCAAAAGAATTACCGTAAAAGATGCCAAAGAACATCTTGCCGAAGTGGCCACCAGTCAAGGCGTAGTTTTTGAAGATGACGCTTTGCACATTATTGCTCAAAAAGCTGATGGCGCCATGCGTGACGCTTTGTCTATTTTTGACCGAGTAGTTTCTTTTTGTGGAAAAGATTTAACACGTCAGGCCGTTACAGAGAATTTGAATGTGTTGGATTACGAAACATACATCAACATCACCGATTTGATTTTGGAAAACAAAATCCCGGATCTATTGATGGCGTTCAACGAAATTCTTGCTAAAGGTTTTGATGCACATCATTTTGTATCTGGATTGGCTTCTCATTTTAGAGATTTATTAGTTTCTAAAACGCCTGCAACTTTGACTTTATTAGAAGTTGGCGAACAAGCACAACAAATGTATGGCGTGCAAGCTCAGAAATGTAGTCAAGACTTTCTTTTGAAAGGAATCGAGATTGCAAATGATTGTGATTTGAAATACAAACTGAGTCAAAACCAACGACTTCTTGTTGAACTTTGCCTAATGCAACTTGCCTCTATCACTTTTGATGGAGAAAAAAAAAAGTTGAACAATATATAATTCCCCCTACTTATTATAGAAAGAATGATTATTCGATAACGGTTCAACCGAAAATTGAAGATTCAAAACCTGCTATCCCAGTTATAGATTCTGTTCCATTAAAAGAACCGGAAACTACAGATGCTGTTACATCAATTCCATTACCTACTCCAGCAGCAAAAATAAACATTCTGCAATCCGATGGACCAAAGGTTTCTGCGTTTTCATTAGCCAGTATTCGTGCAAAAAAAGCATTAGAAGAAAGTAGTAGAGGATTTGTGAAAGAAGTGCTTCATTTGCCAACCGAGCCTTTCTCAGAGACTGAAATGTTGCTACAATGGAATAAATATGCGCAACGTTTAGGCGACAAAGGCTATAGAATTATGGAATCTTTGTTACTTATTAATGATCCAAAATTAAATGGAACCGCCATCACAATTGAATTGCCTAACGAAGGATCAAAATTAGATTTTGAAAAGGAAATACATGGACTTTTAGGCCATTTAAAAGGTCATTTACACAATCATGACATTACAATTGAAGTTATTGTAAATGAAAGTATAGAAAACAAAAGAAGCTTTAATGACCAAGACCGCTACAACAGGTTATTAGAAATAAATCCAAATATTGAGCTTTTACGCACAACATTTGGATTAGATTTAGACGCATAATCATTATTAAAATTATATTTTACCGTAATACATTGCTTTTACAATTCCATCTGAAAGACCTATTTTAGGAACATAAATATTTCGTGCTCCACTCCACTTCATCGCATTCAGATAAATTCTTGTCGCTGGGATAATTACATCGGCACGATCCGGATTCAGACCTAATTCAGAAATTCTTTGTTCATAAGTAAGAGAATTCAAAAAAGCATATTGCGAATTCATATAAATATAGGAAAGTGGTTTTTCTTGCAATTTTCCAGACATTTTGAAAATTTTATTGATATTTCCACCAGACCCAATCAGTGTAACTTCGTCGTATTCTTTAGTATTTACTTTTATCCATTTTTCAATTTCATCCCAAACGACATCGCAAACCATATCGTTCAATAAACGAACGGTTCCGGCTTTGAACGATCTTGAATTAATCATTTTGCCGTTAGAAAAAAGTGTAAACTCAGTACTTCCTCCACCAACATCTACAAAAAGATAGGTTTGATCTGTTTTTAACAAATGATGTAAATCGGTTGATGCAATTATGGCTGCTTCTTTTTTTCCATCAATAATTTCTATTTTTATATCTGCTTTTTTCTTAATTAATGCTACAACTTCCTTACCATTATAGGCCTCACGCATTGCTGATGTCGCAAAAGCCATATAGCGCTCTACTTTATGAACCTTCATCAACAAGTTGAAAGCTTTCATTGCATCACACATTCTTTCGATATTCTCCTCTGAAATTTCTCCAACGGTGAAGGCGTCCTGCCCAAGACGAATAGGTACACGAACCAAGGAACTTTTATTAAACTGAGGCTCTTTACCCTCTTGTTCCACAATATTAGCAATCAACAAACGCATGGCATTGGAACCAATATCAATTGCTGCATATTTTTTTATTTTAATCATATTCGTTTAATTTCTGATTTATTGTTTGATTCTTTTGTTAAAGTTTCCCTTTAATCATCAACAAACAATTATACTTTTTCCTTTTCATTTAATACTGCGTCCAGCTTTTTTTGGTAGTATTTATAGGTCTCTAATTGTGCTCTAAAAATAGGATTATGATTTCTAGGGCGATACTTATTATCTAATTTATAAGAGTGAAAACGCGCCTTGACATTTCCTTTCCAACCAATATCAAAATTATCAATTAGCTCATTTTTTATTCCCTGATCGTAAATAGGACAAGTCACTTCAACTCTTCCATCCAGATTTCTAGTCATGAAATCCGCTGAAGAAATATAAACTTCAGTTTGTCCGGCATTTCCAAAAATATAAATTCTAGAATGCTCTAGATAATTATCTACAATACTTATTGCCTCGATGTTATCACTCATCCCTGGGATTCCTGGAATCAACGAACAAATCCCTCTGACTTCAAGTTGAATTTTTACTCCGGCTCTGCTTGCTTCATATAATTTATCAATCATTGCAAAATCAGATAAACTATTCATTTTTAGTTTTATGTGAGTTTTTCGTCCGGCCAGAGCATGCGTTATTTCTCTATCAATTAACTTCACGAATCTCGTTCTGGTATAATGTGGAGAAACAATAAGATGTTTGTAGCGATGCACTCTGTAATTGATGTCAAAGAACTCGAAAATCCTCATAATATCTTTCAGAATCTGCTGATGACTGGTAAAAAGAGTAACATCCGTATATACTTTGGCAGTAGATTCATTGAAATTTCCAGTTGAAATAAAGCCGTATCTTTTTATTTTCTCATTTTCAATTCTTTCAATAACACAAATTTTACTGTGCACTTTCAGGCCTTTTATTCCAAAAATAAGTTCAATACCTTCCAATTGCATTTGTTCTGCATAGGAAATATTGGATGCTTCATCAAAGCGGGCTTGCAATTCGATTTGAACGGTAACTTTTTTCCCGTTTTTAGCCGCATTTATAAGCGAACTTATAATTTGAGAATTTTTTGCCAATCGATACAACGTGATTTTTATCGAAACTACTTTAGGATCTAAGGCAGCTTCACGCAAAAACTTAGTCAAATAGGAAAATGATTGGTAGGGCGCATTTAATAAATAATCTTTTTCGCTTATTTTTTCAAGCATACTGCCTTCAAGACTTAATCCAGGAATAGGAAGCGGATCATTCGTTTGATATAATAAATCATATCTTCCAAGGTTTGGGAAATTCATATAATCCCTCCTGTTGTGGTATCTGCCGCCTGGAATGATACTGTCAGTGGAGACAATTTTCATTTTATCCAGAAAAAACTTTAAAGTATCTTCTTCAATTAATTGATCGTAAATAAAACGCACCGGCTCCCCTATTCTTCGGTCTTTTACACTCAAAGATATTTTTTCGATCATACTTTTACTCAAATCACTGTCGATGTCAAGTTGCGCATCTCTAGTGATTTTTATCATGTGAGCAGAAACGCTTTTATAATCAAAAATATTAAAAATATTACTAAGATTATGGCGAATAACATCATCCAGAAGTATAACATATTGTTTTTCATTATTGGATGGTAAAACAACAAATCGGTTAATCGTTTTAGGAATTTCGATTACTGCATAACGAACTTCTGAGTTTTTGTTCATCACCAATTTAATCGCTAAATATCCTGAAGTATCTTTCAATACGGGGAATTCTGCTAAATCATTTAAGATTATAGTAACTAATTCAGGACTCACTTTTTGAATAAAAAAATCTTTTAGGAAAATTTCTTGTTCAACAGTAATATCGGTTTCAGTTATGATAAAAATATTTTTAGTTTCCAGTTCGCTTTCGATAATATTTAATATTCGAAGACTTTCAGATTGTTGCTGAATAACGATTTCGGTAATATCCTTGACTAATTGCTGAGCAGATATGCCTCCAAGATATTTTTCACCGGATATGCCTGTTAAACTTAAACGTCTGATTGCGGCAAATCGCACTCTGAAAAATTCATCTAAATTATTAGAAAAAATACCTAAAAAACGCAACCTATCTAATAACGGAACGGAATGATCACCAGCTTCTTGAAGCACTCTGGCGTTGAAAGCCAACCAGCTTTTTTCTCTATCAATATATTTATATTCTAATACTTTATTCATCTTAAATCTTTGGGAAATATTATTTTTTTTATTTTGCCTTTCTTTATTTTTTTCCAATCATCTGTGTCAAATTTAAACGACACAAAACCTGAAGTAGGAACATTTTCAATGGAAACGTCTCCAAATTTATTAACAAAATCTGTAATTGCCGCGTTATGTCCAAAAAGAATAACACTATCAAAATTATTACTGCAAGATTTAATTACTTTTTCCAGTTTCTTTTCATCAAAGGTATAAAGGTCGTCTTTGTAAATGATACTTTCAATAGGATATGAAATATTTTGAGCAAAAATTAAAGCAGTATCAGTAGCCCTTTTGGCTGTACTACTCCAAATTATATATGTTTTAGGAATCGAATCTTTAGCCTCCACAGAGACAAGATGAGCATCTTTTACACCTTGACAGGTCAAACCGCGATCTTTATCATGCATAGGAACTTCCCAACTTGATTTTGCATGGCGAACCAATATTAAGTTTTTCATGAGTAGAAAATAATTTTGTTATCAACTGGTAAAATTTATTAGATACAATTTACAAAACTAAAACTTACAATCTTTTTTTTTAACTTTTTATTCTATAAAATCTTATTAATATTGTTCACTTAAAATCTAATTTTTCTGATTAATAATATTGTAATCGTCCTGAAAATTAAAGTTAAAAAACTAAAAATATCCACGTCAGTCAAGCTATGTTTTAAAAATATTAATATTTTTTTTATAATTTTTTAAGATTGAATTAACAGAAAAAAGGTAATTCAACGACTATTTAGGTTGTTTAAAGAAAAAAAAGTTAACTCTAAATTTTTACATTTAATTTAGCATCTTAAACATTGCCCTGTTTAACAGAAAGAGCTCAAATCTAAAAATAAGAACCTACATGATAAAAAAATACTTTACCTCAAAAAATATCTTCTCCGATTTTTGTGATTTCTTTGAAAATTCTTTCAATCAAAATTTCAAAAAATTAGTTTTGTTGTGTTTCACTTTATTGACAACTTTACTAACTGCCCAAGTATCAAAATCAAATGATAAAACGCCTCAAGTTATGGAGGTGAAATCTTTGATTGCATCAATGAAGAAATCTGAGCAAAATTCAAGATCAGCGAAACCTGAATCTAAACGCTTGGAAAATTTACTTATAACATTTTTTGATTAGCTGTCTTTCACTATATAAAAAATTAAAAAAGACAGTTTATAAAAAATATCATCAAGCATTTTCTACTAAAAAATATAACTATGAATAAAATTACTATAAAAAAACATAAATTAGGAAGTGTATTATTACTTTTTCTATGTCTTTTAGTTTCCCTAAATTCATATTCACAAACACCAAAATTCACAACACCAACATTAATATCTGGAAATGATAAAGCAGCAGGTGCAAAATATCGTTATCCTTCTGTCACACAAGTTGACGGTACTGATGTTGATGCCATCGTTACAATTCTTAGTATAACAAATGCTACAATTGTTGATGTTGACAATGCAAATAATGGGGGCGGCAGTCTAAAAGATAGATTTCAACCTGTTATCAGTACCTCGAAGGCTAATGGAAATGTTGAATTTCAATTTGCTTTTTACAAAGGAGGCACATTTAATACTCCACAAGAATTAAAAATTGATTTAAGCTCTTTCATTTTAGAAGCTCTTGATTTGGACGGAAATGAATTTTTTGATGTAGCCAGACCTAACAATGAAAGTTATACAACAGAAAACAATAGTTTTATTACAGTAAGCTCCGTAGGAATATATACAAGATTTCAAGGACCTAGTAATTCTGTTGACCCTATTAGCATTTCTAATACAAGGTATATTGCCGCAGTTAACTTTGGAACTCTTAATTCAATATCTTTTAGATTAGGAAATAGTTCTACATCTAGTCAAAGACAAAGTTCGATTAGTTTTGGAGAGGTAATTTTCACCATACCAAAGGCACCAATTGCAAATGATGATTCAAGTTTATGCAAATCATACGGCACGATCACCATAGATGTTACATCTAATGATATTGATTCTAACCAAAACATCGACAAATCAACTGTAGATTTAAACCCAACACAGTCGGGAATTCAAACTTCCTTAACGGTATCAGGACAGGGAACTTGGTCTGTTAACTCAAGTGGAATAGTAACTTTTGTTCCGTTAGCTAGTTTTAAAAATAATCCAACGCCTATTAATTATACCATCAAAGATTTAACTGGATTACTATCAAACCAAGCTAAAATAACGATAACATTTGCGCCAAATCAACCAACGAGCAACGGGAATATTACTGAATGTGAATCAACACCTATACAGACGCTAAATGCAAATACTGCTTTAACATCAACTACTGGAATAACTTGGTATGATGCCGCAACGAATGGAAATATTGTTTCAAGTCCAACCTTAAAAACGGTAGGCTCGATAACTTATTATGCGGAATATTCTAATGGCACATGTTCAAGTTTAACCAGAACAGCCGTTAAATTAACTATTACACCCACAATTGCCTTCACTACAACTCCTACTCAACCAAAATGTTTTGGTGAAAAAGGGTCGGTTGTTTTAAGCACGCCAACAGGAGGAACAGGAAGTATCACTTTCAATACAACTGCTACAACTAATTTAGCTGCCGGAAATTATACCTACACAGCCACTGATGCAAACGGTTGTTCCAAATCTATAACCGTTACTATCAATGCGGCTCCTGATGTAATTGCGTTCACTGCAACCCCTACGCAACCAAAATGTTTTGGTGAAAAAGGATCGGTGGTTCTTAGCACGCCAACTGGTGGAACAGGAAGTATCACTTTCAACACAACTGCTACATCTAATTTAGCTGCCGGAAATTATACCTACACAGCTACTGATGCAAACGGTTGTTCCAAATCTATAACCGTTACTATCAACGCGGCTCCTGATGCAATTGCCTTCACTGCAACTCCTACTCAA